>JAHHHU010000010.1 GCA_019359175.1 Phormidium tanganyikae FI6-MK23 | reverse complement strand
TAAAATCGAGCATTGGTGGTTTGTGTTGAAGAATTGGATGCAGCAACGCTGGGAGGAATTTGAGCGCTTTCGCGATTGTGTCGATGCTGCATTCAAGCATTGTCCTAACGTAACTGCGTAGGGCTATGGCATCGGCTTCAATAAGTATTCAGTGAGTTTGGCAGGTGCAATAAAGGTATCAGCAGGAAATTTCACTCATAATCTCCATCGATAAGGTAGAAGTACGAATATGAAGCTGATTGGGGTTGGTCGCATTTAGTTCCGATCGCTCATTACTGCACTTTCCGCCTCTTGAATCGAGGAAAACAACCACTGTTTCGCATCATTCATCAAAGCATCCTCGGCAGTACGCGGTAATTGCACTTCAACGCCGTTGGTGACTGCACCCAGTAAGCGTAGACTTGCCGTTTCGGTCAGTTGATCGATCGCTTCTTCGAGTAAGCTTTGCTGCGTCACACCTGGACGAGTGACCAAGACCATTCCATCGGTGAAAGGCTCTAGCAGTAAAGCATCATTGCACTGACTTAATGGGGGAGAATCGAGAATCACTAGATCAAAGCGACCGCGTGCATCTTCGAGTAAGCGACGAAGTTCGCTCGATTCGAGTAGTGAAGCGGCGGCAGGCTGTGGTCCCGGACTTGGTACAACGTAAAGGTTTTCGACATCGGGAGCGAGTCGAATACAATCGCTAATCTGTCCGAAGTATCGGAGCGGTTCGAGTTGGCTATCGGAATCGAGACTGAGATTGACTTGATGAGCCGCAGAAGACGATCGTAGATCCGCTTCGATCAATAAAGTTCGTTTTCCAGCACGAGCTGATGCGATCGCCAAATTATAAGCCGTGGTTGTTTTGCCTTCGTTCTCGATCGTGCTAATCATCATGATCACACGCAAATTCTTTGTTTCCGTCAGTCGAAGATTACTGCGAAACCGCTCGTAGTATTCAGCATAAGGCGAATCGGGTTTGATGAGAATTGGAGAGTCATTGGGGATAAAGGATTTCACCAGCGGTAAGATGCCCAGAACTGCCACATCGCGCTGTCGAATTGCTTCGCGTAAGTCTTCAGCGGTGTAGATCGTGCCTTCGAGCGTGTCGAGCAAGAAGATCACACCTGCGCCGACCACTAAGCCGACGATCGCGCCGACTGCTAGCGTGATTGGGATACTCTTTGGGGCTTTCACAGCCGTGGGAGAAACTGTGGGGGATTGAGACATTCCTAAGCTACTGACAATCTCAACCTCAGCCGCTCTTGCATCTACAAGCTTTTGCTGCATCTGATCGTAGAGATTTTTCTTCAGCTTCACTTGATCCTCAAGTCTTGTCCGCTCTAGCTGCTTGTTGGGAATGGTAGAAAACTGCTGTCTAAGGTCTTGTTCCGATCGAATCGTTGATCTAATCTGCTGCTGTAGTGATTCTTGCTGCGTTTTCAAATTAACCAGCGTATTTGCTAACTGTTGTCTCGCTGGATCGAGGCTGCTATCTTGTCTCACATTTGCGACAAAGGGCGCAACTTCACCATTGCCGCCGATGACTTCAGTGGCTCGTTTGCGAATTTCTTCTTCATACGCCTGCTGTTGTTTTCGCAGCGTTACAACTTGCGGATGTTCGGGGCGCAAATCTTTGAGCAAAATCGACATTTGCGACTCGATTTGCTGAAGTTGGGCGCGTAAACTTGCAATGATTGGATCAGCACTCAGCGCAGATGAAACATAAGCTTCGTTTGGATCAAGTCCAAGTTTTTGCTGAATGCTGGCGATTTGAGCATTGATGCCTTCTAGCTGCAATCGGAGTTGTTGCTGTTGTTGTTGACTGCTTGCGATCGATTTAATGATGTTGCCGTCTTGAGCCGCGAAGAGTTGCGGGCCTTCGACGCGATCGTATTGTTCTAAGGTGCGCTCAGTTTCGGAGAGTTCTTGCTTGACTTTCGGTAAGCGTTGGTCGATTGCGCCGATAATCGATCGGAGTCGGGCTGAATTGTTCAGTCGACTCTGTTCCACTAGGCGACGAGAGAACTGGCTTACCACTTCGCCTACCCGCTTCTGATCGCCGTCGGTATAAGTGAGATGAACTTCTGCTTTTGCAGCAGCAGGATTTTTTGGATCGCCGCCGCCTTGAATTTTGATATTCGTTCCTTTTCTCAGCTTGTCAGGATTAATTCCGACTTCTTTGGCAATGCCTTCAACAACTTCTTGAGTGAGTAATGTTTCTTCTGTGAACGCTTCGACAGGTTGCCGAACTTGAGACCCGATCGTAGAAAACGTGATCGGAGGCGCATTCGATAGCAGTTTCGCTTCGCCAATGTAGCCGATCGGGGGTTCAGGTTGAATCGCAACCACCCCGCTCGCACCCAGACCCACAGCCACACCCGTTGGAATCACCCACTTATAGCGATTCACAGCTAGCAAATAACGTTTGACGATCGGTGGAACCATAAGAAAGCCCTGACTAAAAATAGAAGTTATCGATTACCGTTGCCGCTAGTGGGCCCAAACAAGCTGTCTGCTCCGTTTCTCAGTTCACGGAAAAACAGCAGGAAGCCTAAAACGTCCCGAAAGGGTTGCGTCACCGTATTGAGCGCATACGTGATTTTGCCTACGAGATTTCGCCCGATCACAATCACGTCATTGTCTTCAAGGGCAATATTTTGGTTCATGTTGCCGCTGAGAATGCTACGAGCATCAATCTCGCGGGTGACAGCTTTTTTCTGAATCGGATCAAATCGGATCAGTGCAATTCGTCTTAGGTTTGCGCTATCTGGGCCCGGTTTAGCCGCTGTGAGCGCATCGAGAAAAGTGCTGCCGTTCGGAAGTGTTAATGTTCCGAGTCCGTTGTTGGCATAGCTTAGAAGTCGAATTATAATTTGAGGTTTTACTAGAGTCGATCGAGCCATTAAAGTTCGATCGTAGTTCTGATCCTGCTCAGATAATTTTGGAATGACCACAACATCGCCATCTTGCAGTTTCAGATCGGGTAGTGCTGTGCCGTCTTGGAGCGGTGTAACTAAATCTAGTTTCTCTTCGAGAACAGAGCCATCCGATAAAAGGCGTTTGACCTGTACCGATCGCAAATCCGCTTGTCCGGTTGCGCCGCCCGCTAACAATAAAGCCGCCGATGTACGCGGAAGAGTCAATGTATAAAGCCCAGGACGCGCGATTTCGCCTGTTACCGTGACCAGAACCGGACGCTGACCTGTGAGCGCGACAAACACGACCGGATCAATCACAAACCGATTCACACCTTGCCGAATGCGTTCTTGTGCTTGTGCGATCGTCAATCCTTGCAGCGCAATTTTACCGAGCAGTGGAGCAGTAATGCTGCCTTCTTGGTCGATCGTCGCTTGAAAGTTCAAATCCGCAAATCGCTGAACCTGAACGGAAACGGTATCGCCTGCCCCTAAACGGTAGAGATTGAATGATTTGACAGGCGGTGCAATCAGCGTAGTGGCAGGAACGCTGAGAACGGGTGGAGTTGTGGATTCGCGTAGTTTTTGTCGAGCTTGCTCGATTAGCTCAAGCGGAGAAGGGCGAGACTGAGATGGCAACGGGGCTGAAGGTTGAGCGACCGCGCTTCGGGCACTGAGCCACATTGATAAAGCCGGAGTGACTGAATACACGCCCGTCATTAAGAGCGAGGTGATCCACCCACGCGGAGCAGATTTGAAAAGATGCAGTTCAACTAAACGCATGAGACAGCAATCCGTATCCAGCAGGGTTTCTAGCTCGATCGCTAGCGTTTCACAAAAGATTTGCGAAGACACGATCGCGCTCATTGTATTGAGATGCACCGGAATGACATCCGAGTTTTCCGCTTCAGTATGCCCAGATTTATCAGTTGGAGCGCAAAACTTGATTCGTCAAGGTGGATTGTACGGTTTGTACCAATGGTTCGAGTTTGCTGCGAGAGGGTTCGATGTCTTCTAAAGGCTCGATCGGTAAAATCACACTCACCGCAACCCAAGCCGCACGGCGATTTTGCCATTGTGCAATCCGATCGTTGATAAACCACTGAATCGGGGCGGGATGTCCCCCATTTTCCCAGGCATACCAGCGCATCACGGCATAAGTTTGCTTTGATGTCCAAGCGCGTAGAAATTCAACGGTGATCGAATTCGTTTGGATTTGGCGATGAGAATCGGTTTTCCAGCTTTGGGAACCGTCGAGATCTGCCCATTCTACTTGGGGTTGGTCTATCGATCGAGCTTGAGGAAAAAACAGAACGGTAGCTTTAGTTTGGGTGGAGTCTTGGAGTTCTTGGCGCATCCACTTGTGTTCGCCGATCGGAGTGACTTGTTTCTCGATCGTTTGCCACCCTGGAATTTCAATGCCGTTCTTTTTCAATATTTTGAGAGTGTCTAAGGCTGCAACTTTGGGCGGGGCTGTCCAGCGCCATTGTCCGCCTGCAACGTATCCCGGCAATGCACCTAGGCAAACTAATCCACTCAAAATCAGCAATAAAACGACTTTCGGGAGCTTGACCCGGCGTGATTTAGCAAGTAAAGTCAGCATCAGGATTGAGGGCTGGATGGGGGAAAGAGCTTTTCCATCTGGTTTGACAGCACTATTAGTAAGCCCAGCATCGCCGCTGAGTAGACATCGCCGCCCCAACCATCGTGCAGCCAGTGAAATGCCGATTCTTGCCCTGTGCCGTGAAAAAAGCTCAGTAATGTATTTCGGATAATGTTTGCGGTGACGCTGATCAACACAGTACCGAGCATGAAGGTGATTGAAAAAGAGCGCGATCGAATGTTATTTGTCCAGTACAACAGCATCAAACCCACATACAAACTGGTAAATAGCATTTTCAATCCTGCACAGTAAGGTGCAACTTCGACTAAGCGATCGTTCACGAATAGATAAACACTTTGTACAGTGACATTCATGCCAAACTGACTCAGAATAAATCCTGCTGTCCCTGCAATAAAGCTTTGAAGCGGCATTGTGTAGGGTGCTAGCAAGTAAGGAACTTCGTTTGGGGTTGCTAGAACGATTAGCAGTAAGGCAAAGAATTGCAGTTTGAATCCAGGTAAGCCTTTCAGCCAGAGGCAAACACCTGTAAGCAGAATTGGAAACGAGAGATTCACTGGATCAGGAAGTCCGCTGAGATAAAATACTCCAGCAATTAGCATCAATCCAGTGCTGACAAATCTAGCTGAACCGACTTCATCTGAGAGCCGAACCCAGCGTTTTCGGTTGTACCAAGCAATATTTGCAGCAAACGGTAGTCCAATCACACCATGACTGAAGTATTCGTGTTCGATGCTAATCGATTTTCTGATCCATCCGTCATACCAATGAATGACCAACGGAACATACAATACAGCGAGTAACGCGAGTAGAATCACATCGCTACCATATCGATCGAGAAATGACGAACGCCGAATTTGCATAACTTTAGACCGGAACTTCAACAACAACAGGAGCCGCAAGACTTTCCTCGATCGCACCAACAACTTGAATCACTTGCGCTTCAGTCAAACCGGGGTACATCGGCAACGAGAGAATTTCTTCGCACAGACTTTCGGAAACGGGGAAAGCTCCTTCTCGATAGCCCAAATTCTTAAATGCAGGCTGCAAGTGACACGGCAAGGGATAGTGAATTCCCGTCTGAATGCCTTGAGCTTCGAGGCGTTGTTGGAGCGTTTCTCGATCGAGCAATCCCGGTTCCGATTTCAGAACGCGCATCACATACAGGTGATACACATGACCCTTACCGCTCTGGTTGTGAATCGGAACTAATCCGCGTGAATGCAGAGGTTTTAATAGCGCGTTGTATTGTTCTGCGATTTGAGCGCGATCGCGATTCCAACTGTGTAAATGCGGCAGTTTTACATTCAAAATTGCTGCTTGAATCGAATCTAAACGGCTATTTGTGCCAAATTCAGTATGAAAATATTTGCGGGGTGCGCCGTAGTTTCTCAGCGATCGTAGTTTTGTCGCGGTCGCTTCGTCTTTCGTCACGACCATTCCTCCATCACCCAACGCGCCTAAATTTTTACTAGGGTAAAAACTAAACGCCGCAGCAATTCCGATCGATCCGGCTCGAATTCCTTCGCGTTCAGCTAAATGCGCCTGTGCTGCATCTTCAAAAATAATCAATTCGTAAGTATGCGCCAAATCTCTCAGCAAACAAGGCGAAACCATTTGCCCGTAGAGATGGACAGGTACGATCGCTCTGGTTCGCGGCGTAATGGCTCGCTCTGCCGCAACCAAATCGATCAGCGCAGTCTTTGGATCGCAATCGACTAAAACGGGTGTCGCTCCACAGCGCAAAACCCCGATCAGCGTGGCGACAAACGTATTTGCAGGAAGAAGCACTTCGTCCCCGTGTCCGATGCCGCAGGCTTGCAAACCAAGCGCGATCGCATCGGTTCCACAAGCAACCCCTACGCCGTGAGACACGCCGCAGATTTTTGCAAATGACTGCTCAAACTCTTTCACTGCTTGCCCCATCACGTAATCCCCACGCTGAAGCACAGCATGAATTGCCTGCTCGATTTGAGCCTGGATCGGTTGGTGGAGAGGAGCAAGATCGACAAATGGAACGATAGAGATGCTCTGCATACTGAAGCCGCCGCGATGGATGAGCAAGCCGAGTAGAAACTCAGGGAGTCTAGATTTCAGAATTGCCGCAGTCCGTAAAGTTACACACCCTTTTCAGCGCGGCGATTCTGAGGTCTGACTGGTTCAGAGTACCCAAGCTAGAGAGCTTCAGTTCAAATCTCGATCAGGAGCCTGAGAAGTCGAATCGATCGAGAAATGCGTTGCTAAAAGGATTCAATCCGAGCCACTCGCATTTACTGGCGGTGTAACCAGTTCACGGTTGCAACAGAAGCGATCGTGCCGAGAAAATGAGCCGTGATTGCGATCATATTTGCCATTGCGACGAACACATCAAGCGGGCGAATAATCCGAGTCGGATCATAAATTGCGACTCCTTGCGGTTGAGCGATCGACTTCGCGAGCAAAACCCCTAACGATGCGCCGCCGCCCAAAATTGCCAACGCCATTCCCACAAATCCCGCGATAATGCCGATTCGCAGCACTTGCATCACGTCGCTTTTTTTCGGGTGGCGCTCTAGATTCGGGTGACGAAGCCGACGAGCAAAGAGAAGTTGACGAAACGCAAGAAACGCGGTGAAGAACAACGCCAGAATGCCGCAAACCGCCCAAAAGATGCCGATTCCCAATCCAGGAGTTGTGGCAGAAAAACTATTTGCAGGTGCGCCTGGAATTGCAAGGGAGCCTGCCGCTTGATTGAAATTTCGTCCCGCGATCGCAAACAACAACAGTAGCCCTGCGGCAATGGCTAACCCAAGCTGGGTCACGATGCCTACCCATCCGATTAGACGCAGAATTTTACCAACCTGCTCTAACTTATGAGATAAGGAATCATTTTCGGCAGTCGGAATTTGTGTTGGGGGCTGCATTCTGCTCTCCTTGAACCACTTGCGATTTATCTCACAAGCTAGCCAAGCGCGACCGACTTCGCGACTCTCTACAGAACGATCTAATTTAGGACTTCAGCGTTTCTATTCGGCATTCCTACTTCAAGATTGGGGCAAATGGTAGTTTCGAGCAATTCTGCTGCGGGTTGCTCTTGCCATTGAGAGAGAACAGTTTGAAGTTCAGTGCGGAGTGTGTTTAACTGTTCGATTTGTTCGCTAATCTGTGCGACTTTATCTTGGATTTGTTCTTTTACTTTTTCACAGGGTAAAAGTCCTCGATCGTGTACTGCTAAAATCTCTTTCACTTCCACCAAACTCAATCCCAATGATTGCGCTCGTTTGATGAAAGCCAGTCGATCGACGACTTCAGGCATGAATAAACGATATCCTGACTGCGATCGTTCAACCGTAGGTGTGAGCAGTCCGATATCATCGTAGTAACGAATTGTTTTCACGGGTAAACCGCTCTTTGCAGCAGCTTCACCGATTTTCAAAGTCATAGCTTATTCAGGTTTTCTGGGCATCGATAAATCGGGGAGCGATCGAGCTGACGATCGTTCGGGTAGGGCGCGAACTGGAACTCGTGTGGGACGATCGGCAGGAGTGACGCGAACTGGGGCGGGACGGTGAGAGAGCGACCACCAGCGGACGGCTAACGCGATCGCAACCGTGCTTAAACCGAAAATCACGAGGGAAGTGTTTTGATCAATTCCGCCGATCGCAACGTTCATCGCGCCTGCGGTCAGAATGAACCCTGTGATCGGTTCTTTTCGATAAACCGTTCTTAATAGGCGAAACCATAAAGCATTCATAGAATTTCCGAAGAGGCGCTAATTTTCATCTTAAAACGTTTGACTGAGAGACGGTGAAATCCCTCAGTCATTCTTTCGATTCGATCTGATTCGTCTGTCCGAAATCGATATTTTAGATTAGACCTAACCAAGTGAGTACACCTTGTCCGGTGACGTATTCCACAATCAGCGCTGCCACAAAGCCGATCATCGCTGCACGTCCATTTAAGCGTTCCGCGTAATCGTTGAAGCCAAACTTAGGATTTTCGAGTTTGGGGGTTGTCGTTGGTTGAGTCTGGGTCATGGTGAACAAAGTCTAGAGTTAACAATTCTTCACCCTACATTCTAAACAAGTCTTTGCGGAAATTGCCGACTAAGCTAGAAGTAGCTTGTCGATCGAGGTTGGTTATGGAAATTGGTGTGCCGAAAGAAACGAAGGATCAAGAGTTTCGCGTAGGATTAAGTCCAAGTAGCGTGCGGGTGCTAGTCGAACAGGGGCACTCGGTCTTCGTCGAGTCGAATGCAGGAACGGGATCGGGGTTCACTGATACGGATTACACGCAAGCAGGCGCTACGATCGTGTCTCACACCAAAGATACCTGGGATCGAGAACTGGTCGTTAAAGTCAAAGAGCCTTTGGCATCCGAATATGCTTTTCTTCGCAAAGGGCAGATGCTATTTACCTATCTACATTTGGCAGCTAATCGAGCGCTGACAGAACATTTGCTCAGATCTGGAGTGAGTGCGATCGCTTATGAAACTGTAGAACTTCCCGATCGACGACTGCCTTTGTTGACCCCGATGAGCATTATTGCGGGTCGATTGTCGGTGCAATTCGGAGCGCGATATTTAGAACGGCAGCAAGGCGGGCGCGGCGTGTTGCTTGGTGGCGTTCCGGGGGTAAAACCGGGGCGGGTGGTGATTCTCGGTGGGGGAATTGTGGGAACTGAGGCGGCGAGAATGGCGATCGGGATGGGGGCACAGGTGACAATTTTGGATGTAAATGTCGATCGATTGTCTTATCTCGAAACGATTTTTGGGTCGCGAGTCGAGCTACTGTACAGCAATTTGAGCCAGATTGAAGAACTTGTACCGCAAGCAGATTTACTGATCGGTTCGGTGCTGATTCCGGGTCGCAAGGCTCCGACGTTGGTATCGCGGAATTTGGTGAAACAAATGCGATCAGGTTCCGTGATTGTCGATGTTGCGGTGGATCAGGGCGGCTGTATTGAAACGCTGCACCCAACCTCGCATACAGAGCCGACCTATGTAGATGAAGGCGTGGTGCATTATGGTGTGCCGAATATGCCGGGAGCCGTTCCCTGGACTGCAACACAGGCATTGAATAACAGTACGCTGCCCTACGTGATCAAGTTGGCAAATTATGGAATGACAGCACTAGATCGAGATTCCGCATTAGCAAAAGGATTAAATGTTCAGAATCACCATCTGATTCATCCCGCAGTGCAAGAAGTGTTTCCTGACCTAGCCAGAAGTTAGTCATCTAGCATGGCGAGTTCCACGCAGAGCTTTGTGATCGAATTCTTCGGCAAATTGAATTTGCCCTGCAAGGTCGAGAAGATTCTTCTTTCGACGCGATCGCACCAATTCTTGCAGCGCAAATTTTACCAATTCTTCTTGAGTTGTAAGGTTCGTCAGTTGAAGCACTTCATCGAGCAAAGATTCATCAAGATTTAGAGTGATTTGCATAGGATGGGTGGGGAGATTAGCAGGTATCGTGACTCTCTTGACATCTTAACTCAGAGGATTTCCCGCTTCGCCCAGTTGGTATAGCTTCAGAGTACTTTTTTAGCTTTGTACATTTTGTCAACGGCAGTCGTAGCCGACGTAGGGAATTCCAATTCGATATTGCTGTGCTGGATTGCGATCGCAACTCTCATCCTGAATCTTTACTCGATCGGGAAACTCACGCATTCTTAGTCCAGGAGCGATCGCCCAAAATTTCTGAATTCGAGGAGCTTCGATCTTCAGAGTCGCTACTTTTTGCCAAAATGCTCCATATCCTTGAGTTCGAGAAACGAGCGCAAATCTTGAAGGCTGGCAGGGTTGCGATTGTTCCTGAGTTTGAATCGCTAAAGCAAATCCGAGTCCTAACGCAATGTCTTGAAAATCGTTGTAGCTCATAACGATGGCGCTACAGTTGGGAGACAAAATATTTTGAGCCACGCGATCGGGCGTATAAGGCTTGAGAAACACTAAGTTAGAAATCACAAAAACACAGCTTAATCCGCCCACAAAGTATAGAAAGAGCGGGTTTTCAAACTTAGAAGGCTGCAATTTCCAAAAGCTTGCCCCAATCAGCGCACAAACCGCTGGATAGTAGATGAAGTTGTATCGGGGAACTTGGGTAATGTCTTTTCCGAGAATGTAAACGATCGCAAAAAATTCAACTAACACTCCGATAACAAAACTCATTAGGATTAGCGTTTCCCAATGTGTTTTCGGATCGTTCCACAAAAGCTTTAATCCTTTCAGAACACACCAAACAATCCAACCTGCAAATAGCAACATTGCAACCGCAGCAAGCACGATCACCCAAATCGGCTGATACTCCACCGGAAACGACACCACCATCACAAGCCATCCCGCCGCAAACTGATACAGCGGAATCAAAAAGCTCCACCACGCAGCATCAGAAGTCGCTAGCCAATCAGTTTCAGGTCGGCTGATATGACTCGCAAAAGTGGAAAGCCAAGGGGAGCAGATCGCAACAATTCCCAAACCTGAAAGCGCGATCGCTCCCCAAGTCCGCCACCAAAATCTCAACGGATGACGCAACCGGATCTGCAATACCAACAGCGCAAAGAATTGAGCCGCGATCGCTAAAATTGCAAAATAATGAACGTAAAAACTAACACCATTCACCACAGTCCAACCGAGCCAAACTTTCAGAGATCGCTTTCCGTGAAGCAAATCCTGCTGAATCCGAATCAGTCCCACAAGTGACACAATCACAAACAACATTGGAATCGTGTAATGTCGCGCTTCTTGAGACAAATACACCGCAAACGGTGACACCGCCATCACCCACCCTGCGATCGTGCCTGCACTCGAAGAAAATGCAACTCGATTCAGCCCATACACCGCCGCGATCGCACCGATTCCAGCCACAGCACTCAGAGATCGTACTCTCCACACCCAATCCCCCGGAACCCATTGCAGCCATTGATGCAGCCAGCAAAAAAACAGCGGCGGATGAACCGACTGCACCGAAACCGTTTGAGCAATATTCGCACAGGTTGTCGGCTTCAGTTGGAAAAGCTGATCCAACACAGAAACACTAAAAAACTGCTCAACTGGCACTTCAAAATAATTCCGCCCCATGCTGAAAATCGCAGTGATGACTTCATCCATCCAGAGCGGTTTCGCGTCGAGATTCCAAAACCGCAAAATTGCGCCAATCAGCAGAGCCGTAATCAGACCAAGCAACTGAGCCAAGAGAACCATCGATCGAGACATCAGCCTGAACTCTACACTAGATCGCGGAACTTCGGGGCACTTCAGATGGGAGATTCAACGCGAATCATTGGAATTACAGGCGGAATCGGAATGGGCAAAACGACGGTTTCAAACTATCTCGCAACCGTGCATCAGTTGCCCGTTTTAGATGCGGATCTGATCGCGCGAGCGGCAGTCGAACCCGGCTCACCGATTTTGTCGCAAATTATTGATCGATATGGTTCCACGCTTCTCCGGCTCGATGGCTCACTTGATCGAGCAAAATTAGGCACGATCGTCTTTTCCAATCCAACCGAACGCACTTGGCTAGAACAGCAGATTCATCCGTTTGTCAGACAGACGCTAAAAACAGACTGCAATCGCCTTGCCCAAATTCATTGCGCGATCGTTCTTGTGATTCCGCTTTTATTTGAAGCCAACATGACCGATTTGGTCACGGAAATTTGGGTCGTCTCCTGCCCAGAATCACAGCAGCTTCAACGCCTGATGCAGCGAGAAAAACTGAGTATCGAGCAAGCCCAAGCACGAATCCAGAGCCAAATGCCGATTGCACAAAAGCGCGATCGAGCCAACCTCGTTTTGGACAACGCCACCACGCTCGAAACCTTACTGCATCACGTCGATCGGGCTTTACTGAAAACAAGTTGACAAGCGCCTATCCTCGACCGCTAGACTGAGCGAGAATCTTAAAGAGAAATTCTGATGGCAGCCACCTTAAATCAAATTGCAGGCTATCTCGACAAAAAAGAATGGAAGTATCGCATTGATGAAGAGGGCGGCCGCATTCTGACCGGAGTTTATGGTGAGAATTTAGAAGATTTTTTAATCGTGATCCAACTCGACGAAGAAGGCGAATTTTTTGAACTGTTCGCCCCGCGAGTATTAGCAGGAGTCAAGGATCATCCGCACAAAACCGCTATCCTACAAACGATGCTGGCAATCTCCTGGGAAACCAAAATGTTGCAGTGGGAATATGATCCTTCAGACGGAGAAATCCGCGCCATTATCGAATTTCCGCTAGAAGACTCGACCCTTACCGAGCGTCAGTTTAATCGCTGTCTGCATAGCCTAGTCGAATTGGTCGATGAATTAGCACTGCCGCGCCTCAAGGCCGTAATGGAAACAGGCGAAGACCCAGGCGATATGGAAGAAGGAGAGCGCTTACTCCTCGCCCTACAAGAAGAAGCACCTGGATTACTCACCGTTTTAGAGAGAGCGATGGAAGCGCGGAAGCGACGAGGGCGTCGCTTACCGTCTGAAGGAAAAGATGAATCATGAAGTCGCATTCTCGAATCGTGGTATAACAATTAAGGTTTCGTAATAGAAAACACAGTAAGTTAACAAATCGAAATCGGGCTACTGCCTCTTGGAGCCTGATTTTTGTATGGCAAATTCTCGGCTCAAGATTTGCCGAAATTGCTGTACAATTTACCATCCTTCCCGGAGAGAAGAATCGTTCATGACAGCATCGCTCACGCCCGATTACTCGACCCTCACGAGTCCCGAAACAAAACTTCGACTGAAAGACATCATCAAAACGCTGCCGCGTGAGTGCTTTCAAAAAGATATGCGAAAAGCTTGGACTGCTTTGGTGATCAGCGTTCTGACGGTTGGTCTCGGCTACTGGAGCATTCAAGCCTCTCCTTGGTTTCTGCTTCCATTTGCTTGGATTTTTACCGGAACTGCCCTGACCGGATTTTTTGTAATCGGGCACGATTGCGGACATCGATCGTTTGCCAAACGTAAATGGGTGAATGATCTGATCGGTCACATTTTTATGGCTCCGTTGATCTACCCGTTCCACTGCTGGCGCATTCTGCACAATCAGCACCACAACCACACGAATAAGATGGATGTGGATAATGCGTGGCAACCGTGGCGACCAGAAGTTTACGATACGCTCGACCCGGTGACGAAGATTGCTTATGAAACCACGCGCGGACGGTTGTGGTGGTTAGCATCCGTTCTGCACTGGGCATTGGTTCACTTCAAGCTATCAAACTACAAAGCGAAAGATCATGGCAAAGTAAAATTGTCGATCGCGGTTGTCGTCGGTTTTGCAGCGATCGTCTTTCCGACTTTGTTTCTCACGGTTGGCGTGTGGGGCTTTGTCAAGTTCTGGCTGATGCCTTGGTTGGTCTATCACTTCTGGATGAGTACGTTTACGCTAGTTCACCACACCTTACCGGACATTCAATTCAAAGAACCGGAAGAATGGGATGCTGCACAAGCACAATTGTTTGGAACGGTGCATTGTGATTATCCGAAGTGGGTTGAGTTTCTCTGTCACGATATCAATGTTCACATTCCGCATCACCTTTCCACCGCGATTCCGTCCTACAATTTGCGGTTGGCTCACCGCAGTTTGACTAAGATCTGGGGAACGAAGCTGAGACAGTATAAGTTCTCTTGGGGATTGATGAAGGACATCACTGATCGTTGTCATCTCTACCATCCAGAGTACGCTTATCAGTCGTTTCGCTCTTACAAGAATCGATAACGGCTGACAATTGGGACTGAAAAACTCCGATCGCTAAACGATCGGAGTTTTTTATTTATTCTGCGTCCGGGTCAATTCCAAGCGCTCTCAGACGTTCTGCCAATCGATCGGCTCGTTGGCGTTCTTGATCTAACTGTTGTTCTAGTTTTGCCTTGGCTTGTCCAAGTTCAACAAAGGTTAAAAAGCGATCGCCATCTGGACGATACAACTCTAGCGTTTCAGGCTGTAATTCAAATCGAATTCCCAATCGTGGGCTTGTCCAGCCGTTGAGGTCTTCGATGACTTGAAATTGACCTTCTGAACGAATCCAGCCTGTGAGATCCACATTGTCTGGAGCGTAAATGTAGTACTCCTCAATCCCGTAATCGTCGTAGAACTTGAACTTTTTGGTCATTTCCTTGAGACGATTACTCGGTGAGAGAATCTCAAACGCAACTTGCGGCAGTAGATTATTCTCTTTCCACTGCTGATAAGAGCGACGATCGCCTTTCGGTCGTCCGAATACCACCAGGGCATCCGGAGCCTGACAGAGCGAATTGTTTCCTTCGATCGGATACCACAGCAAATCGCCTGCGACAAAAACGCGATCGTCATTTGCATACAGCAATTCTAAGTTTTCCTTGATGGTGACAATCCAGCGGAACTGTAGCATATTGTCAGCCATCGGTTTGCCGTCGCTTTCTGGGTAAACGATATTCGATTGTGGAGGGGATTGCAGCATTGACGATCGCGCCCTCAAAAGTACATTTGCTTTAGTCTACTAGACGATTATCCGCTGATCAAAGCTTCTACAAATTCGTAGCTAGAGAATGGGCGCAAATCTTCGATGCCTTCTCCGGCTCCGATGAAGCGAATTGGCAATCCAAGCTGCTCTACGACCGCAAGCGCGATTCCACCCTTTGCCGTTCCATCGAGTTTGGTAAGAACCACACCACTCAGTTGAGCCGCTTGTGCGAACACTTCCGCTTGTCTGAGTCCGTTTTGTCCCAAAGTTGCATCAAGAACGAGTAACGATTCGACTTTAGAATCTCCGGCTTTTTTGTCGATGATGCGGCGAACTTTGCTGAGTTCGTCCATTAAGTTCTTTTTGTTCTGGAGTCGCCCGGCCGTATCGATTAACAGTAATTCTGTTCCACGAGATTGAGCCGCATTAATCGCATCAAAGACGACGGCAGCCGGATCGGTGTTTTGTCCCGGATTTGCAATGACTTCGACGTTGCTTCTTTGTCCCCAGACTTTGACTTGCTCAACAGCGGCGGCGCGGAAGGTGTCAGCGGCTCCGATTAAGCATTTGTAGCCGGATTTCGTCGCGATGTGGGCGAGTTTACCGATCGTGGTTGTTTTCCCCGCGCCGTTCACACCCGTCATCAGCCAAATGTTTAACACCTCTTTTTCTGGAGCAAAGAAAGCGCTGTGTGAGCCTTGCAGCGGTTGATCGAGTAGATCTCGCAGAATTTGTTTGAGATAGGCGATCGCTTGATCCGGCGGCAAAGTTTCCTGTCTCAGTTTTGCTTGCAGCGCTTCGATAATTTTGTCGGTCGCCCCAACGCCTGCATCGGCTTGCAGCAGCAGCGATTCAATCTCGTAAACGGCATCCTGGTTAAGCGGCCCTTGGCCGACGATCGCTTTGAGTTGATTGACTAAACTGCGGCGAGTTTTATCAAGTCCTTGGCGTAAGCGTTTGAGCCAGGTGATTTCTTCGATCGATACATCTTCGGCGCGGCGACCCATCGCGGACAAGACATCGGCAGACCAGAGAAAGCCTTCGTCGATCGTAAAAATGGGCAGTGCTGGAGCGGGTTCTTCTGCAACAGGTTCGACGGTTTCTTCGATTGCAGTTGCTCTGAGGCGTTCAAGACGAGCTTGGCTATCGGCTTGCGATTGTGCCCACAAGGGAGCAGGCTGAGGAACGGGTGCTTCTTCAGGCGGTTCGGGCTCGGATTGCTCGATTTCAGATCCGATCGCTTCTACGGTTTCAGAAACTTCTGGAGACGCATCGGATTCCACCGTTTCTGGCAGCGGCTCAGATTCGACAGTTTCGGGAACTTCTGCGATCGTCGATTCTGCAATTTCCGGTGTCTCTTCTGGTACGTCTTCTATCTTCTCAACAGCTTGCTGCGCTTTTTCTTGCTGTTTGCGACGGAATGCTTCAACGATCGCTCTAGCGTTGGCGATACGTTCGTCTTCCTCGGTGGCTGTTGTCTCTTCCGCCGTTTCTTGCGCTTCTTCGATCGGTGTTTCAGCCGCTTGAATCGGTTCAGGCTGCTTCTCTTCGTCTTGTTTGTTAAACCGATTGAACCAATTAAACGTCATACCCAAACCCCAGATCGCATACTCTCACTTTAATGGAAATTAGCTGTTCACATTGATCGACTCTGTGACACGGCGCAAAATTCCATTGATAAATTTGTGTCCGTCTTCGTTGCTGTAGCGTTTTGCAAGTTCTACAGCTTCGTTGATCGCCACTCGGTCCGGAGTGCCAAGGAACATCATTTCAGTCGTCGCAATCCGAAGGATATCTCGATCGATCATGGCTAATCGATCGACGTTCCAATCAACCAGAATATCGTTGAGTAACTTATCCACTGTGGCGCGTTCGACCTGAAGCCGCGTAATGATCTCCATCGTGTAAGCGCGAACTTCAGCTTGGTTGGCGAGTTGGATAAATTCGGGAAGTTCGATCGCGCCTCCGAGTCGATTGATAGCAGACTGTGCGAGGTTGATCGCGTCTTGTACCATTGCACGAGCCGCATCCGCATTTGCAGCGCGGGTTTGACTTTTGAGCAGTTGGGCATCGCCGCGTTGCAGTTCAGCCGCAGCGGTTTCTAAAGCATCGCGTGCCTCGGTAGCCAATGTCCGAACCGATGCCAGCACGAGATCTTGGATTCTTTGTTGACTAACTTTTTCGAGATCCGAAGGGAGTTGACTGAGGCTTAAAAGCGCCAGTTCACGGGAAATTCGGCGGGCTTGCATGGCGGATTTAACGCAGGGGTTCAAAGTGGCTCACGTATCTTACTGTATTCGAGAATCCGCTTAAAGAGCTTGCGTTAGATCCGGCACTCACAAGACGGTTTACCCGCCGCTAATTTTCGCTTTGTATCCCAGCCCTGTGAGAAGTTGGAGTAATTTCTGAGCGTGATCGCCTTGAATCTCGATCGCTTCTTCTTTTACGGCTCCACCCGTTCCACACTGCGCCTTTAACTTTTTCGCTAAATCGGAGAGCGTCTCTGGCTTGCTCTGAAACCCGGAAATTAACGTCACCGTTTTGCCGCCGCGTCCTTTACGCGAAACCTGAATCCGTACCTCTTGCTGATTTGGAGGTAAATCAGGAACCGCTCGTTCAAACACTTCTGGATTGCCGAACTCGGAATAGACGATGCGGTCACGATCGTTCGATTTGGTTTTTTTCGCCATAGAAAACGCTCAATGTATCCAAATGTTACAAACAAATCACAACTGAATCTTAAGGGGGCTGAGTCTCCAGATTGAGAGTGATAGAATTTCTAGCATAGTCACTTCAGAAATTCATTCTAAACGTGACCTGGGTGCTGTGGAGACAAATCCCGCTGCAACGATATCAACCCTGATTCAACACACTTCCGCTTGTGCATACCCAGAAGCATCACAAGATAGATTTAGGTACGGATTATCCTTGCCCGTGCCGTCGTCGCGGTCGCCTCGTCCCGATCGCGCTCACCGAAGCGTTTGGCTGCAATCGCTGTCAGCAGATTTTTGTGGTCGAAGAAAACGGCTGCGTGATCGAACAGTTAGCCACCAGCTACCCGTATAAGCGATCTTGGCGTTGGACAGGACATCAGTGGAACATTGTGCAGCCGGGATTGGGCGATAGCTATCTGCCCTTGGCTCTCGGTATTTTGCTCGTTCTATTGAGCATTTGGCTACCTGTTGCACTCCATTCACCGTCCGGAACCAGTATTATGTTGTGGGCGATCGTGGCACTGGTGTTAGCCGTGCTGCCCGCGCTCATGGTTTGGTTAGCCTATCGGCGGTAGCCCAATGACGACGGATAATTTGGGGGCATTTGACCCAATTTCAGCCCTACGCGCCGCTCACACGACTTCTCTGATGTTGGCGGCGACGAGTGGCGTGGATCGGAGTCGGGCGGTTGCAGCAATGGCGCAGGCGTTGTGTCGTCGCCAAAATGACATTCTCGAAGCGAATACGCTTGACCTCGAAATTAGCCGCGAGATGGCAATTTCGGAGTTGCTGCTGGAATGGCTAAAACTGACCCCAGAACGAATTCAGAATGCGGTGCAGATTCTCAATCGATTGAGTGAACTGCCTGATCCGATCGGGCGAGTCATGCCTGCGAATTTTCAAACCGATCGCGCTCAGACTTACTCGCAGTTGATGCCGCTCGGTGTGATCGCGTTGATTTACGAAGCATTTCCAGAGTTGAGCGCGATCGCGGCTGGATTGTGTATCAAAACGGCAAACTGTCTGATTCTCAAAGGCAGTAACGAGGCGACTCACTCGAATAGCGCGATCGCAGAAACGTTGCAGCAGGCGTTAGAAGATGAAGGCTTACCGATCGAAAGCGTGCAGCTTCTTCCGGCAGAAGGCGCTCCGATTCGAGATTTGATCATTCAAGATCGATATCTAAACCTAGTGATTCCCTACGGGCGACCGAGTTTAGTTCAGCAAGTAGTGAGGCAAGCAACCGCGCCTGTTCTGCGATCGGCAATGGGAAATTGCTATCTCTACTGGTCGCCTTCGGGAAGTTTGGAAATGGTGCGATCGATGATTATCGATAGTCATTTGAGCGAACCTGATCCAGTGAATGCGATCGAAAAAGTTCTGATTCACCGACAGCAAAATCCTTCATCGCTGGTGATGCTGTGGGACAGTTTGCGTGAGAAAGGATTTCAGATTCGAGGAGATATCACGTTAGCTTCGGAATTTCCAGGAATTCGACCCGTTGAGGATTCTGAATGGAGTCAGGCGTATCTCGATCGAATTATTAGTTTTCGGATGGTCGATGGTTTGGCAAGTGCGATCGATTGGATCAATCATTACAGTAGCGGTCATGCGGATTGTCTGGTGAGCGAGTCGTACCAAGAAAGTCGGCAGTTCGCTTTGGGGGTGAATAGTGCTTCAACGTATATCAATGCGTCACCTCGGTTTTATCGCAATCCGAAGCGAGGCGATGCGATCTTCTTGGGAATGTCGAATCAGAAGGGGCATCGACGCGGATTGATTGGGCTGGAGACATTGACTACGGTGAAACACATTGTTCAGGGAACTGGATTGATGTAGAAGGTGTTTTCAGCCGACTATCTTCGCTTAATCGTCGATCGCTTCTCCACCGACAACCACATCCCGAATTCTCAAACTCGGGCCGCCGCATCCCACAGCTAATCCGCTCTGTCCACCTTTGCCGCAACCGCCCGACTCATCCCAGAAGAAATCATCCCCGATCGCTTCAATGTCCGCTAGCGTTTTGAACGCATTGCCCGAAAGCGTCACATCCCGCACAGGTTCCGCCACTTCCCCATTCCGAATCATCCACGCCTCACCCGCTGTAAAGGTGAACATTTCCCCGTTGGTCATGCCCTCGATCCAGTTACGCGCATAGACTCCTTCTTGAATATCTTGGAACAGATCCTCCACAGGCGTTTTGCCGCGCTCGATCCATGTATTCGTCATTCGCACGATCGGCGGATAGTGGTAGTTCAAACAGCGAGCATTTCCGGTTGGTGCTTCTTCTAATTTGCCTGCCGTTTCTCGTGAATGTAATCGTCCGACTAAAACGCCATCTTTGATCAATTGCGTCGTGGTTGCGGGAACGCCTTCATCATCATAGAAATAGCTGCCGCGATGACCTTCTAGGGCGGCTCCATCGTAGATCTGCAACTCCGGCGAGCCAAACCGCCGTCCAAGACTCATCACCTCCAAAATATCGGGATTTTCATACGCCATATCCGCTTCCGACAAATGCCCGAATGCCTCATGCACAAACAATCCCGACAAAATTGGATCGATCACAACCGTGTAGGCATTTCCTTTAACGGGCGGAAGTGCGAGAGAATTAACTGCCCGCTGTGCCGCCTCTTGGACTTGTCGATCGAGTCCCAATAAATCTTCGTAAGCCTTGCGCGATCCCACTGTTTCCCGTCCGGTCTGCACCGTTTCCCCGTCGCGGGCAGTCGCAGCAAATCGCATCTCCAAATCAACCCAAGACTGCTCGATCAAACTGCCGTCCGAAGTCGCCAAAATCATTCGTTGAGCGCTATCCCCGTATCGAACCGAGATTGTAGCGATCCGAGGATCAACGCCGCGCAGAATCTCCCCGTAATGCTGACAAAGCGCTTTCTTTTGAGCTAGCGAAATCTGGCGCGGATCGCTCCCGGTGAGTAGAAGCGATCGCTGATCCTGAATCGGCGCAACGGGAGCCAGAACGGTTTCATCAGTTCCAACTAATCTTGCCGCCGCGATCGCATCTTCAACTCGCGCTTTCAAACTTGATAGCTGATTAAAGCTAGAAAAGCCCCATCCGCCTTTGTAGCAAGCTCGGACTTGCCCCCCGATCGAGATTCCTTCGCTCAACGTCTCAATTTTGTGACCCCGCAGCAAAATATCGGTGCCCTCTGCCGCTTCGAGCCGAATCGCTAAGTAATCGACGCGATGCCGATATCGGCTGATCAAATCGGAGATTAAGTTTTTGGCATCGGATAATGCTGAATTCATGTGCGTTTTCAAAGATCACTTTGTTCATTGTGCGATCATTCGACGCGCCCTGCAAAAAAGGAGCCAAATCATCGGCTCCTTCTGCTGAATATTCATTTTTTTATGAGCTTTTATTCTTTTGAATTGCGGAGACGAATCAACTGACGACGCATTTGGGGAGAAGCCGCAAATTCGGAAATTTCTTCCGCTCTCACATGAGTCTCAACGGGTTCCAAATACTCGTCTGCACCACAGGAGTAAGCATCTAGCAAAAGTTCCAGCAGTTGCTCTGGATTGCTCAATGCACCCTTCTCTTCGACCAGCCTGAATTTCAGGCGAACCTCACACTCGTAAACCCCGACTTCGGGATGCGTGACTTTGTACTCTAGAGGATCGTAATTCATTTACGCAAGCAGTCCCATGACGCGGATAGTGGATTGTGTTTCAGGCTGGACTTAACGATGGCAGAATGCCACGAAAGTATCGAAAACCATTTAATGCACCCTTGACATTCACCCAGATAGGTTGCTCTGATGAGCGATCGAGCAAAAATTAGAGAAGATACTCTTTGCTGCTCGAACCTAACATTTTTAGGAAGTGAGTCAGATCAGCTAGATTGCTGAATCAAATACATAAAATATCGCAGCATTGTTGTGGAATCAGACTGAAGTTTTTCGCCGTTCACAACTTGCGCTTATGCTCATTTATAAAGGAGTGATTTTGGAATTAGTACCGTAATAACACCAGTTTTTCCAAATACTTTAGGGCGAGGAGTCCAGAACTACGAAGGCGAAGTTGTAATTGGATTCTATTCTCATTTTCATATGTGATGAGTTGATGAAGTATTCTTTGAATTGAACCACCAATGCTTCGATCTATGAGGCTTCTCATTTCTTTTGTAATTGAAAACACATTGAGTTAGAGCGATACGGAGACATTAATCATCCGTTCTGATTGTCCAGACTTCGCCGCGATGGGATCGATAGAGTTTGAGAGTAAAACGCTTTTTCCAGCTTGTTGCCTAATTCAATCCTTTTAATTGATTGCTATTAGAAAAAAGCCTACTCAGTAGAAGCTTGATTGTTATGTATCTTTTATAACTAAAATAAATACGGAAATTATCAAGAGGAATTCATCAGAAAATGTTTCAAACACCTCCGCATATCCGATTGGCTGAAATATGAGTTTAAAGATTTTGTGTAGCGAGAGAACGGTTTTTCAGCAATTAGATTCCTTTCCGAAAGCTTCCATCAAATCTCAATTTTGATCAGCGATCGAAGCTCTAAAAGCTGAACTCATCAAGCTTTGAACCGATTCATTTCAATAAAGCTGAGAATGACGGGAATTCTACGTTCAGTACAACTACGGAAGTCTCAGTAGTCCCCGCAAAAGGCGAGAATTAGGAGCGGAAAACTGGGAGTGTGAAGTGAAAACAGCTTCCTTGATTCGCGATCGAATCGACCCAAATCTGTCCGTAATGCGCCCGAATGATGCGCTGGCACAACGATAAGCCGATTCCGTAACCTTCCTGCGCTTTGTCCCGCTGCAACCGGTAGTGATCTTCAAAAATCCGATCGCGGTTCTCCGGCGGAACGCCGGGGCCGTTATCACAGACGCTCACCTGAACTTTTTGCGCTGTTCGATGCAAAATCGAAATCTGAATCGTTCCGCCCGTCGGGGTGTACTTAATCGCGTTATCCAAAATATTCATCATCACTTGCCGAATCCGTTTCGCATCGGCGTAGACGATCGGTAAATCTGAAGGAATATCCGCTTCGATTTGTTGCTGCTTCGACTGCATTCGATCGCGCAAGTCCACCATTACATCCTGGCACAGCGCACCCAATTCCAGCTTTTCTGGCTGAATGTGCAGTTCAGAGCTAGTCCCTCTAGCAGCTTGCAAAATGTCCGTAATCATCCGATCGATTGTCCGAATTTGCGTTCGACCGTGTTTGAGCAAATTCGAGGTCATTTGTGGCGTGAGGCGCGAAGGTTGCCCGTCTGCTTGTTTGTGAGCGATTTCCAGTGTTTCGATCGCGATCGAAGCGGCGGTCAAGGGATTGCGGAGATCGTGCGCCAGCATTGAGATAATTTGATCTTTGAAATGAAGCTGCGCCTGGAAGTTTTCATTTTCGCGTTGCAGGCGGAAGACTTCATCAGTAAGCTTGATTACCTCGGTGGAATACCCAATCGACGCAACATTAGAAGAGTCGGGAGTTTCTGAAAGTGGAGAAGTGTTGGCAAGAAATTCTTCGACCGATCGCTGCCAGCGGGGCCACCAGTTTTTGAGTTGAACGATCAGATCGCTTCCTGTCAGCGTTTGGCGTGGATCTGGGTGGAGTTTGATCAGCGTCGGGGTCGCAATCAGGCGGAAATGTTCAGCGAGATACGGCTGTTCACCCACGTCAATCACTTCAAGCTCAAACGGACATTCGGCACTTCGATCTTTCAAGAAATCGCGAATTTGGCGGATTTGTTCTCGCGATGCTGGACGCTGATCGACGAACAGCAAGATCTGAAGTGGCACTTTGGGGTCAGAGATCAGGTTAGGGTGTGCCTGCATCGTCATTGGATTAGCACTCTCAGGACTGGCATGAAGCAAAGCGATCGCAATCTTCAGCCATTGAAACACCGCTTAACACGGTAATTGACCTAAATCTTAAGTCGCTTCTCCTTCTAGATTACCGTATCAACTGCATTGTGCAGTCATACACACGGATTCGCGGATTCGGTTCTTCCCGAAGTTTCCTTATTCCTTGTAAAGTGATGTTAATACACTGTAATAATTTTCTAATAATTATAGAATTCCGTGCAAGAAGACTTTCGGTTAATTGTTGATCTGGTTTCGGTTTTGGCGGCGGCAGCGGCGGGTGGACTGGTCGCGGCGCTGCTGAAACAGCCTGTACTGCTGGGATATCTGGCGGCAGGTGTAATTGTGGGCCCGACTGGACTGGGGTTAATCAAAGAATTAGTGCAGGTCGAAACGCTGGCTCAGTTTGGGGTGGCGTTCTTGCTGTTTGCGCTTGGAGTTGAATTTTCTTTTTCTGAGCTTAAAAAAGTTAAGGTAATCAGTCTGGGCGGTGGTGGGCTGCAAATTGCGCTCACGATTCTGGTGACGACGTTAATTTCGCTCACAACGGGTTGGGTGTCATCACCGTCCCAAGGGGTTTTTCTAGGGGCGATTTTGTCGCTGTCTTCGACTGCTGTGGTTCTCAAGTGCTTGATGGAGCGGAACGAAACGGGCACTCCACACGGGCAAGTGATGCTAGGAATTCTGGTTGTTCAGGATTTGGCATTGGGGTTGATGTTGGCGGTGTTGCCTGCTTTGGATCGTCCGGTGGAAGAGATCGGACTTGCGATCGGGTGGGCGCTGATTCAAACGGGACTGTTTGCCCTCGGAGCCATAGCCGCTGGAATTTGGGTGATCCCGTCGCTGTTGAGACTGCTTGCGAAAACTGAGAGCCGCGAATTATTTCTGCTCGGTGTTGTAGCGTTGTGTTTGGGGATCGCGCTGCTGACTGAGCATTTGGGATTATCGATCGAGATGGGAGCATTCGTCGCAGGATTAATGATCTCAGAAGCAGAGTACGCGGATCAAACGCTGACTTACGTAGAACCGCTGCGCGATATTTTTGCATCGCTGTTCTTTGCCTCGATCGGGATGTTGATCGATCCCCTGTTTCTTTGGGACAATCTCGAATTGATTCTGGGTTTGGTCGCGCTTGTCTTTATCGGCAAATTTCTGATCATTACGCCGCTCGTTCGGATCTTCCGCTATCCCTTGAAAACAGCTTTGATTGCTGGATTAGGACTGGCACAGATCGGAGAATTTTCGTTTGTCTTAGCCAGTGAGGGACAGACTTTAGGAATCGTTTCCCGTCGAGTTTACCTGCTGATTTTGGGAACAACGGCGGTGACTCTGGTGCTAACCCCGTTTGTGCTGCGACTTGTACCAAAACTGTTCGCTTGGGGTGAAACGATTCCCTGGCTGGCGAAATATTTAGAACAATCCGATGAAGCGTTAGAGATTTCTGAAGATCTGCCGATTCAAAATCATGTGATCGTCTGTGGATACGGGCGAATCGGGCGAAATATTGTGCGACTTTTGCGCGATCGCAATTATCCTGTTCTCGTGATTGATCAATCTGAGAGCCAAATTCAAAAAGTCCGAGAAGCCGGAATTCCCTACATTTACGGCAATGCTGCGAGTTCGTATGTGCTGGAAAAAGCCGGAGTTGCTCAAGCGCAAGGAATGGCGATCGCGCTTCCAGATGCAATGAGTACGCGATTGTGCGTCAAGCGATCGCTAGAAATTGCCCCAGATCTCGATCTGGTCGTCAGAGCTAACAAAGATAAAGATATCGAATTGCTGTATCAACTCGGTGCGCGTGAAGTCGTACAACCTGAATTTGAAACCAGTTTGGAATTGTCTGCACATTTGATGGCAGGGATGGGATTACCCACACCCGCAGTTCAGCGTGAAGTCCAGCTTATTCGTAACTCTCATTATTTAGAACTGCGTCCTGATCAACCTTCTGAACAGATTTCGCGCGAGTTGAAAGCCGCTGCGAACGAAATGAATAGTCGGTGGTATTCGCTCTCTGAAGATTCGCCGCTGTTGGGAATGTCGATCGAAGAAACGGATAGTCGTCGTTTAACAGGCGTAACCGTGATGGCAGTTCGACGCGCGGGCGGAATGGAAATCGATTATCCAGATAGCCAAACCACATTAGAACAGGGCGATCGCTTATTAATTGTCGGTGAAACGGATGAGATTGCAGCCTTTAACCAACTGGCAAAAGGAGAAGCGGCTGTTCCCTCTACAAATTCTTCTTGTCAATGGCTGCAAGTGCCGTCTGAAAGCCCTTTGATCGGCAAAACGCTGGTAGAACTGGATTTGCAGCAGCGGTATAACATCAGCGTTCAAACGATTCGTCGCGATGGAAAGCTGATTCGATTTCCGCAAGACAATTCTGAGATTCAAGCAGGCGATCGCTTATTGCTCTGTGGTGGATTCCATGCGCTGATTCTGGCTCAAGAATCGATCGCGCCTCGATCGGAAGTGCCACTAATCAGCGCAAATGGAGCGATTCTTGGGATTGACGAGGCTGTAAGTTCGATCGACTAGACCGATTAGCGGCAGTCTGAACTTTTAAAAGGTTGGGTTATTTCGCCCACCCCACATCCTTCTCATCTCGTATGCTGAATATAGATGCTTTAGGAAACCATTCATGCAATCTGCTTGGCGAGTTGGGTCACTCTTTGGCATTCCATTGCTTATCGACCCGTCCTGGTTCATTATCCTCGTGATCGTCACCCTGAGTAATGCCCTGCGGTGGCAGATTCGCTATCCTGACTGGGGCACTCCGGTGGCTTGGGGAACGGGTTTTGCGATGGCGATGTTGCTCTTCGCGTCTGTGCTGCTGCATGAATTGGGGCATAGCCTCGTCGCAAAAGTTCAAGGCATTCGGGTACAGTCGATTACGCTGTTCTTCTTTGGGGGAATTGCCGCGATCGCACAAGAACCAAAAACGCCAGGCAAAGCGTTTCAAGTTGCGATCGCAGGACCAGCAGTGAGCTTCAGTTTATTTCTGTTGCTGACGCTGATGACGATGTTCATGCCAAATGCGGAAATGCCGCTCAACGTTCTGTTTCGAGATCTCGCTGCACTTAATCTCGTGCTGGCGTTGTTTAACATGATTCCGGGCTTGCCGCTGGATGGTGGACAGGTTTTAAAAGCGATCGTGTGGAAGCTTACGGGCAGCCAGATCAAAGGGATTCGGATTGCTGCGAGAGTTGGACGATTTCTCGGCACGTTTGCGATCCTTTGGGGGATGGCGGATGTATTTGGTGTGACTAGAACGCTTGGATTGCCGTATGGCGGCGGGCTATGGGGAGCGCTAATCGGTTGGTTTGTGGTACAGAATGCGAGTGCTTACGATCGCATTACTGAGCTACAAGAAGCGATGCTGAAAGTGAAAGCCGAAGATGCGATGACGCGAGATTTCCGGGTGATTGATGCGGAGATGACGCTGCGGAAGTTTGCGGATGATTATTTGATCAATGAAACGCGCTCCTCGATTTACTATGCGGCATCGAATGGGCGGTATCGCGGCGTGGTGAATACTGAAGATCTCCAGCGAATTGAGCGGAGCGAGTGGGAAACGAAGACGTTGTTAGAAATCGTGCATCCGCTGACGGAAGTGCCAACGGTGCAGGAATCGACTTCGATCGTAGAAGTGATTCAATTATTAGAAAATCAGAATTTGGCGCGAGTCACGGTGTTATCTCCGGCTGAATCGGTTTCGGGTGTGATCGATCGAGGCGATATTGTCAAAGCGATCGCGGCTAAAATGAACCTAAGAATTTCAGATGCGGCGATTAAGCAAATTAAGGACGAAGGAACCTATCCGCCCGGATTGCAGTTAGGCACGATCGCACAAGCGGCTGCGGATTTGAGATAAGCGGTCGAGCTATGACATTGATGCAAGTTTGGGGTTCGCTGCTGATTTTTGTGCTGTGTCCGATTCTGGGAGGCTTGCCGCTGATCAGTTGGATCACAAGGGCGCTGACACGAAAAAGATTGTCGCAGCTTGGTACAGGAAATGTTAGCGTTTCAGCCGCGTTCTACCACGGTGGGAAAGTCGCCGGAATTCTGGCGGTTCTGTCTGAGGCGCTTAAGGGAATTGCAGCAGTGTTGTTGGCTCGATCGTTCTTTCCCGAACGTCCAGAGTGGGAGATTGTGGCGCTGATTGCCCTGGTTTACGGGCGGTACTTCATTGGAAAAGGGGCAGGAACGACGAACGTAGTGTGGGGTTATGTAGTACATGATCCGATCGTGTCGTTTTTGGTGTTTCTGATCGGGGGAATTGGGTTTACAATTTTGCGCGAACGTCGATCGGGGAAATTTGGCGTTCTAATTTTGTTTCCGTTGGTCACAGCGTTACGACATTCGCAAGAAACGGCGCTGATTGTTTGTTCGATCGCGCTTGCGAGTTTCTTATGGTGGATTTATAACCAGATTCCAGATGATTTGGATCTTAAACCGAACCAGGTACAGAGAGGATCGCAGACGATGTTTCAGTTTCTTCGGGAAGACCGATCGCTTCTTTCGCTAGATCAAGTGCTAAAAGCAGAGAAGGTGGGTCAAAAGGCGGCAACGCTTTCGGCATTGAAGCGATCAGGCTATCCGGTTCCCGATGCCTGGATTTTGCTGCCGGGAGATGATCCGAAACCGTTGATTCAAGCGATGCAACCGTCGCGAGAACATCCGCTGATCGTGAGATCGTCGGCAATTGGCGAGGATTCCGAATCGGCATCAGCGGCGGGGCAGTATGAATCGATCGCGAATATTACCGATCGCGACTTACTTTTACCTGCAATTTTGCGGTGTTTGGAATCGTATGAGCAAGATTCGGCGGTGAAGTATCGACGCGATCGCGATTTGCTCGATGCTTCGATGGTGGTATTGGTACAGCAACAAGTTCGGGGCGTGTTTTCGGGTGTGGCGTTTAGTCGCGATCCGATCGCGCGGCAAGGAAATGCAGTTTTGATCGAAGCGCTGCCTGGAAATGCCGATCGAGTCGTTTCAGGACAGGTGACACCAGAAAGTTATTTGGTGAATGTGCAGGAAGTGGGGGCGGATTGGATATTACCGGAGGATGCCACGCTCGAAGTTGAGGGAGAAGGAACCGTTCCATCGAAGCTCATTCAGCAAGTAGCGTATCTAGCGCGGCATTTAGAGGAGCATTTTCATGGAGTGCCGCAGGATATTGAGTGGAGTTTTGATGGAGAAACGTTATGGGTGCTGCAATCCCGATCGATTACGACACTTTTTCCGATTTGGACGCGCAAAATTGCCGCAGAAGTGATTCCCGGTGCGATTCGTCCCTTAACTTGGTCGATTAATCGCCCGCTGACTTGTGGAGTCTGGGGAAAAATCTTTACGATCGTGCTTGGAGATCGAGCTTCAGGTTTAGGTTTTAACGAAACTGCGACCCTGCACTATTCACACGCTTATTTCAATGCGTCACTGTTGGGACAAATTTTTAGAAGAATGGGACTTCCAGCAGAAAGCTTGGAGTTTCTCACAAGAGGCGCGAAGTTCAACAAACCCCCACTTCAATCGACGATCGCAAATTTGCCAGGTTTAAGTCGATTGCTCTATCGAGAAGTGAGACTGGAGAAAGATTTTGCACGAGACGATCGACTTTTCTTTAGACCGATGCTGCTCAAACTGAGAAATTTCTCACTCAAAGAAGAAACGATCGCGCTTTTTACTCAACAAGTCCAGCTCTCAGATGAAGCCGTCCATCAAATTACCGAAGAGATCGATCAAATTCTTGAATTGCTGGAGCGTGCAACTTATTACAGCATTCTCGCGCCCCTAAGTGCCGCACTCAGAAAATCAATCTTTCGAGTTCCAGACGAAGCTTTAGACAATCGAGATACGCCGGAAGTCGCCGCATTACGAGCGCTTTCCTCTCTCGCGACATCGGCTCGATCGATTCTCGCAAACTCCGAACCTCAAGAAGATCTCTTCGCCCAACTCGCCCAAACAACTGAAGGACAAACGATTCTCAGGCAATTCGATCAATTACTCGATCAATATGGATATCTAAGCGAGGTCGGAACGGATATCGCTGTCCCCACTTGGCGAGAACAACCGCAACCCGTTCAAGAACTGTTCAAACAATTTTGCTTAAACCCCTCACCCGAAACCACAACCCCACACATCAAAAATAAAGGCGTTCAACGCCGCATCACCCTAAAGGGAAAAGTTACAGAAATCTACAGTCGATTGTTAGCAGAACTGCGCTGGAGATTCATCGCGATCGAGCATCACTGGCTCACCTCCGGCATTCTCACCCAATCCGGCGACCTCTTCTTCCTAACCTTCAACGAAATCCAGCAAGCCCTCAGCTCAAATCCAGAACTCCGATCGCAATTTCCCCAAATCATCGAGCAACGTCGATCGCAATTCGACCACGATCACCAACTCTCCCCGATTCCCCAACTGATCTACGGCGACGATCCCCCAACGCCCAATCTCCCCACTTGGCAAGCCTCAACCCGGCTGCAAGGAATTGGCGCAAGTGCCGGACAAGTCGAAGGAACGATTCGAGTGTTGCGATCGCTCAATGGTTCAATCGAAATCGAGCGTGAAACGATCCTCGTCGTTCCCTATACTGATTCCGGCTGGATGCCAGTCCTCGCACGAGTTGGCGGACTGATCGCGGAAGTCGGCGGTCGGCTCTCGCATGGGGCGATCGTGGCGCGAGAATATCGCATTCCTGCCGTGATGGATGTCCCGCACGCGACCGAAATTTTGCAAGACGGTCAGCGCGTCCGCATCAATGGGCAGCTTGGAACGATCGAAATTCTGTAAAAACTTAGGAATATGGATTGGTCAACGCTGAGATCCTTGCCCTCATCCCCTAACCCCTTCTCCCAGATTGGGAGAAGGGGAACCAGACTCGTGCTCCCTCTCCTAGATTGGGAGAGGGCTAGGGTGAGGGCGAAACAATCCCGCGATCACGAAAAAGATCGAATTCCCAAGTCTTACATTTGCGATCGCAGTGCTTCCTTCGCTTTCGCTTCAAACCAAGCGACTACTTGCTGAACCGTGAGCGACTCGATCGCCGTTCCATTCGCCTGTGCAATTTGGTTCAACGGATTAATCGAAGCAATCACCAGCTTTGAGAAAAACTTCTTAAACTCGTTATCAATCCCACCCTGCAAGCTTTCATCTTGATAAATCCAACCTTCGATCTGCATCGGTTGAAGATCAGCGATCACTTGTCCTGAAGTTTGGGCGATTTGTTTGAGCGATCGTAATGAGTAGATCGCAACTCGCGCCGAAAACTTATCCTTTGAAGTCAACAGCGCTTTATCAACTTCGATACATTCTTCCGGCGTGAGAAATTCTGAATTCGGCTGCATAAAATTTGAACTACTCTAAATCTTCTTCAGTTAGATCAGCATCTTTCAAAATACTTTTCAACGTTCCTTTGGGTAAATCTCGATTACCGTGAACTGGAATCGAAAGAATCGCGTCTATTCCCTCTTTTGAGTAGATGTGATGACTTCCTGTAATGCGTTTTAATGTCCAACCCTGACGCTCCAGAATCTTACAAAGCGTCCTGCCCAAAACAGATTTTATAGAGAAAGCTCAACCAGTTGCTTTTCTGGTTCAAGTTCTTCTCTTTCACTTGCGACTTCTAACCAACCTTGAATCGCGTCTCGCAACATCTCCGGGAGTTGTTCGCGACTATCCGCCCAAGTATGACATCCGGGTAAGGCTGGAACAGAAGCACACCAAACATCCTCCTCTTGCCAAACTACAGCTTTAATCTTCATCGCAGTTTTAGACTCCTCGGTGTCTCGCTCATAGATATACGATAGTCCCAATCCAAAAAGGAAGACTCATTGCCTCTAAAATTGGGACTATCAAAAATTTTCGAGCTTGTGTAAATCTAGAAACCTAATCCAATCCTCGATCGGTAACCGCACCCAGACTACTCGATGACACCAATTTGGCGTATTTTGCCAATACTCCTCTGGTATATCTCGGTGCAGGCGGTTGCCATGCCGCATGACGCTGATCGAGTTCCGCGTCCGACACATTCAATTGCAGCGATCGAGCATGAGCATCGATCGTAATCTCATCGCCTTCTTGCACTAATGCGATCGTGCCGCCCACAAACGCTTCCGGTGCAACGTGCCCCACGACCATCCCGTAGGTTCCACCCGAAAAGCGACCATCGGTGATCAATCCGACCGAATCTCCCAATCCTGCACCAATAATCGCGCTTGTCGGTGCAAGCATTTCGCGCATTCCAGGGCCGCCCTTTGGCCCTTCATAGCGAATCACCAAAACATCACCTGCATTGATTTTGTTTGCCAAGATTGCCTCTAAACAAGCTTCCTCAGACTCAAATACTCGTGCTGGCCCCGTAATCTTCGGATTTTTAACCCCGGTAATTTTCGCAACTGATCCTTCTGTCGCTAAATTGCCTTTGAGAATCGCTAAATGTCCCGTCGCATACATCGGATTATTCCAGGGACGAATCACATCTTGATCCGATCGCGGTTCTTCAGGAATATCTTTTAATCGTTCTGCGATCGTTTCTCCCGTAACCGTCAAACAATCCCCGTGAATCAAGCCATGCGCCAACAGCATTTTCATCACCTGCGGAATTCCGCCCGCTCGGTGTAAGTCAGTCGCAACATAGCGCCCAGAAGGTTTGAGATCACACAGCACCGGAACCCGTTCGCGAATCACTTCAAAATCATCGATCGTTAAAGGAACGCCAGCAGAATGTGCGATCGCCAAAAAGTGCAGCACGGCATTCGTCGATCCACCCACTGCCATGATTACAGAAATCGCATTCTCGATCGATTCGCGAGTAATGATGTCACGCGGCAAGATTTGATTCCGAATCGCTTCGACTAAAACCTTTCCAGCAAGTTCTGTATTCTCTGCTTTTTCAGGATCAACCGCAGACATCGTAGAGGAATACATCAAACTCATGCCCATCGCTTCAAACGCAGAAGACATCGTATTCGCGGTGAACATTCCGCCACAAGAACCCGCACCCGGACAAGCATTCCGCTCTACTGCATACAGCATCGATTCCTCGATCTTACCCGCGCTGTATTGTCCGACCGCTTCAAACGAACTCACAACTGTTAAATCTTGTCCGTCCAGATGTCCAGGTCTAATCGTGCCGCCATACACAAAAACCGCCGGAATATTCATCCGCGCCATTGCAATCATCGCGCCCGGCATATTCTTATCGCAACCGCCGATCGCAATCACGCCATCCATACTCTGAGCATTGCAAGCCGTCTCGATCGAATCTGCAATCACATCGCGTGACACGAGCGAATACTTCATGCCCTCTGTGCCCATCGAGATCCCATCGCTGACGGTGATCGTTCCGAAAATTTGAGGCATTCCGCCTGCCGCCCGAATTCCAGATTCTGCTTGAGCGGCAAGGGGCGCAATCCCCATGTTGCAAGGCGTAATCGTACTATGGGCACTCGCAACACCCACAATCGGCTTCGTAAAATCGGTATCACTAAATCCAACGGCGCGTAACATCGCACGATTCGGCGATCGCTGAACGCCTTGGGTAATCGTCTGACTTCTTAGGTTTTCGGGCATAGTGTTTCTCGCTCTCGTTGGATACTGCATCACTCATTCATATTGGAGTATAGAGAGCCGCTTTGTACGTGTCCAATATATGTTTTGATAGATTTAAGACGAGAAACATATCAAACGAATGGAACTGCGTCACCTTCGCTACTTTGTGGCGGTTGCGGAAGAACTTCACTTCAATCGCGCTGCCGATCGCTTACACATCGCTCAACCTCCTCTCAGTCAACAGATCAAGCACTTAGAAACGGAATTAGGAGTAGAACTATTTCACCGTCGCACGAAGCGGCAAGTTCAGTTAACGGAGGCAGGGCAGGTTTTGTTGCAGGCAGCCTACCAGATTCTGGCTCAGCTAGAACAGGCAGTTTGTGATACTCAACGGGCAGGCAGAGGCGAAACCGGAACACTGATTATTGGGTTTACAAGTTCTGTGGTCTATGATGTTCTACCCGCTATCCTGTACCAGTTTCGCCAGCACTTCCCCCAAGTCGATCTCGTGTTACAAGAATTAACCACAACTCAACAGGAAGAAGCATTACACCATCATCGAATCGAAGTCGGCTTTTGTCACCCGCCGCTCAAGGACGCTAGCTTGAGATTAGAATACATTTTGCAAGAACCGCTAGTCGTGGCATTGCCTGAGACTCACCCGCTTGCAACTGAAACAACAATTTCAATGTGTTCACTTGCTCATGAATCTTTTATTTTGTTTCCGCGCCATCTCGGACCCGGTCTCTACGATCAAATTGTTAGCTTTTGTGAGCAAGCGAACTTCAGCCCAAAGGTGATGCAGGAGGCAATTCAAATGCAAACGATTATTGGCTTAATCTCAGCAGAGATGGGAGTCGCCTTAGTGCCAGCTTCACTGCAAAACCTTCAGCGAGTGGGTGTTGTCTACAGACCGCTACAATCAGCAACGCCACAAGTTGAAACGGCGATGGTATGGCGACCAGACAGTACTTCATCGGTGTTACGCGAATTTTTGAAGGTTGTCAGACGCTACGTGAATGAGAGGAGGAACGAAGAAGCAATTTTAGGGATTCTGAACCAAACAGAAGAATTTACCACCGACGTTTAGAAATTTGCCGTGCTGCATAGATTCCACCGAGAAATCCAAACAGATGACCCTCCCAAGAGATGCCGTACTGTCCCGGCAATACGCCCCAAATAATCCCACCATAGAGTAAACCGACTGCGAGAGAAAGCGCGATCGATAATGCACTGCGCTCAAAATAAGCCCGCGATACGAGAAACCCAAAATAACCAAAAATCACGCCGCTCGCGCCAATGTGTAGTCCCTGTGCGCCGAATAGCCAAACTCCAATTCCACTCGCAAGCGTTACCAGCGCAGTCACTTTAAAGAACTCAGGAATGCCACGTAGCATCACAAACCAGCCCATCACGACAAACGGAATCGTGTTGCTGATCAAATGTCTGAAATCACGATGCAGAAACGGCGCTAATAAAACACCTCGCAAGCCGATCGCATTGCGAGGATAAATCCCTAGATAGTTCAACTTGCCTGCTAGAGCAATATCAATCACTTCAACAAGCCACATGATCCCAACTAAAGTGCCAAGAATCGCAATGTGAGCTTTCAGTTCATCTCCGATACTGTTGGGATCGTTAGGATTGCGTCTTGTCGTCATGACCGTTTTGCGTTGAAGGTAATCCTGTTGTAGCACAGAGTTTCAGCGCTTACGATGCGATCTGCTTCGCAGTTGCCGCAAGGGTCGCGGGAGATTTCAATTCCTGAGCTAGTTCTGTCAAGCGGCGAATTCGTTCTTCTGTCGAAGGGTGTGTCCGAAATAGCGATTGCAATCCTTGGGTTGAGAGCGGGTTCACGATCAACAGCGGTGACATCGCAGGATTGCCGTTCATCGGGATTTGATGTCCGATTTCTTCTAGTTTTTCGAGCGCACTCGCCAGCGCTAACGGATTCCGCGTTAGTTCCGCCGATCCTTGATCTGCCGCAAATTCACGAGTCCGAGAAATCGCAAACTGAATCAACGCCGCAGACAACGGAGCAAGAATAATCAAGAACAATAATCCGATCGGATTTCCCCCTCGTCGAGTGTCTCTGTAAACTGGGCCATACAACGCCCCAAACGTTAGGATTCGACCGAGAAACGTAATTGCACCCGCGATCGTTCCCGCAACGGCTTGAGTCAGCGTATCGCGATTCTTCACGTGAGTTAATTCATGCGCCAAAACAGTTTCTAATTCATCTGGGGTTAACAGTTCCATAATCCCTTGGGTCACGGCGACCGCAGCATGATCCGGATCGCGTCCGGTTGCAAAAGCATTGGGTGATTTTGTTGGAACCAGAAACACTTTCGGCATCGGAATTTCTGCTCGATCGCAGAGTCGCTGCACCATATCAAACAGTTCTGGAGCTTGAGTGCGTTCGATCGGCTGTGCGGCATAAGATGCGAGTGCAACGCGATCGGAATAGTACCACGAGCCTAAACTACTGAATGCAGCAAAGATTAGTCCTAGAATAAGACCTTGTTCGTTACCAACGAGGTAATAGCCTGCTAATACCAAGATTCCGCTCAGGAGTCCGAGCAGTGCCGCAGTTCTAATCTGATTTCCACCACGCATATTTAAATCTAGAAGCTCTATTAATGTGCACTCTAATTATCAAATTCTCAGTCGGTGTTGGACTCTATCAAATGATTGAATCGTTGTTCTTCTAGAGGATGGATTTGCGATGTCTTTTCGGCTTGGCTGTGCGATTTGGGCGTATAAACAATGGGTCGGGGATCTGTTTCCACCCAAAAGCAAATCAACAGATTTTCTCCGTCTTTACAGTCGGCGGTTTACTTGCGTCGAAGGCAATACAACGTTTTACTCAATTCCCGATCGCACAATTGTCGATCGCTGGAAATCAGAAACCCCAACCGGATTTAAGTTCTGCCCAAAGCTACCAAAAACCTTGACTCATACCGGATTGCTCGCACCGTCACTTCCTGGAGCATTGCAATTTTTAGAGTTGATGCAGCGATTAGACGATCGCTTAGGGGTGCTGTTTGCTCAGTTGCCACCAAGCTATAGTCCCGCAAACTTCGATGACTTAGAAACCTTTCTACGCGGTTGGACAGGTGCAAATTTAGCGCTTGAAGTTCGTCACGCACAATGGTTCAAAGAACCTTATCGAACACAGTTGAATGAACTATTAAAGGAACTAAAAATCGGTCGCGTCCTACTCGATTCTCGTCCGATTTATGATTGCGAAGACGATCCACAGTTGCAAAGTGAGCGAAAAAAACCGAAAGTTCCGCTACAGCCTGACATTACAGCACCGTTTAGCTTAGTTCGGTACATCAGTCATCCAACAATCAATCAAGTATATCTAGAAGAATGGGTGAAATTTGTCGATCGAGCATTGCAGCAAGGAACCGAAGTGTATTTTTTCGTGCATTGTCCGCTCGAAGAGCGATCGCCCCAAAATGCCCGCGACTTTCAGCACTTGCTAGAACAACACTCTATTTCAGTTCCAGCCTTACCTTGGAATCAGATCGAGCCGCCTTCGTCACAAATGAGCCTGTTTTAACTCCCGTCAGCCTCTGGAATCGTCCAGAAATACAAAGTTGTTTCTTCCTCGATCTCAAGCTTGATCACTTTCTCAGGTTGCCAATCGCCCATCTCAAAGTCGATCGATACAATCCGAGTTCCCGGTTTAAGCTGCTGAAGCAACGCGGGTCGAAGCTTGAAATTCAAATGTGGCAACAGATAAAGAATCACGATCGAGGCTTCTTCAAATCGGCTTTCAAATAAATCTTGCTCTCGAAACGTTAGTCGATCGCTGATCCCTGCCTGTTCCGCTTTCGTTTGCGCTTCTCGAATTCTCACCGGATCGATATCAATCCCCACACCCCGCGCCCCAACCCTCAACGCCGCTGTAATCAAAATTTGACCATCACCGCAACCGAGGTCATAAATCACATCTGACTCATCAACCTGCAACGACTCTAGCAGCACCTCGATCGCGGGTTGAGGCGTGGGAATGAAAGCAATATCAGGTCTACGCGGCATCCCGTCTCTCTTTACAAATGCTTGGCTGTTCCCCATCATACTGAAAGGCGATCGCGAGTTTGTACACGAGAACGAAACACGATACGCTTGACTCAACAGGATGCGCTTGAATTAAAGTGCTTTTGTCGTGACGCAAGGCTAAGGGACAGGCAATGGGATTTATGGGCAACTCGGCACAGAAAGAACAACTCAAAGCGATCGGAACCCGCCTCGGCGAAGAACGCCAGAAAAAATCGATTTCGCTCGAAGAAATTGCCGCGAAAACCTACATTCCGCAGCGATTACTCAATGCGATCGAAGATGGCAACCTCGATCGACTCCCAGAACCCGTTTTCGTTCAAGGGTTCATTCGTCGTTATGGAGATGCGCTTGGTTTAGACGGAACCGTTCTCTCGAAAGAATTCACCGTCGATTTATCTCCGCTCCCGGCTGCGGCAACGCTGATTTCTTCCAGCCCTGAACCGCCACTCAAACCCGCCGTTCAGTCTTCCATGCCTCCCAAGCCTGCACCTGCGCCCATGACTTCCCTCCCTGCGCTGAAGACTCCGGAGCCTGTGATGATTCGCGATGAACCGAAGCTAGTCGTCGATCAGCCTCCTGCACGATTGCCCTTAATTGCACTCGCAGGCGCGATCGGACTTGGTGTGATCGGCATCTTAGCTGCCACTTTATTCAATCGTCCGGCGGAGCGATCGACTCCGGTTGCCACATCTGCGCCCGTGACAGAACCCTCTCAAGCACCTATTACTCCACCGAGTCCAGTGGCTTCTACTCCCGCAAGTCCGGCTCCAGCAGGAACGGTCGGGGTGAAAATGAATGTCATCGAGGATAGCTGGGTCGAAGTCGTTGTCGATGGCAATTCCGTGTTTGAAGGAACGCTGCCCAAAGGAACTCAGCGAACCTGGAACGGGAAAAAACAAGTCGTCGTGAATGCCGGAAATGCAGGCGGAGTAGCACTTTCTTACAACAATGCCCCCTTTAAACCGATGGGGACGACTGGAGAAGTACAAAGCGCAACCTTACCGCCTACGCCTTAGTGTTTAAGTGCGCCGTTGGTAGCTTGAGAAACCGCGATCGCTCGATCAAGATGTTTAGCGCGATATTCCCCAGCAAGATACTGATCGACGTGCTGGAAAACTGCGATCGGAGCAACGGTACGGCAGGTAAAAAACTCGACTGCTACTCGTCCATCGGGAAAGGCTCGAACTTTCGGAGAATAGTCCTTTGGGGCTTCGCTGCGCCACTGCCACTTGGGAAGCGAAGGGAGCGCGTTGATCAGGCGATGATGGCTCCAAACTGCAATGCGTCCAATTTTGCCGAATTCGAGCAACTCGCGCAGCAGTAAGGAAGCAATCACAAACGACATTGGGGAATGGTCACCGTCGATCGCGTCCATGAAGTCTGCGAGTGCGCCTTCGGGTTTAGGCGGTGCGTCACGTCCTCCCGCCGCTAAGAGAGCCTTTTCGAGATGCGAGGTCGTACTGAACGCTTCTGGTAGTGCCCACGTTGCGCCCGTCCCATCGTCACCCATTCGGTAGAGATAGCTAATCACGCGAAATTCAGGCTTCAGCTTCAATCCTGGTAGTTTCATTAGTGCTGTGCCAGGATTTGCAGCGCTGATAAACCACTGCCCTTGACGATTTGGCATTTGAATCGCTTCTTCTAGGGAGCCGCCAAAGTGAAATAAGCTCCCCAAGCCTTCGAGCGATTCGGGTTTGGGAGGTTCGTCCCGCTCGGTGTACATTTCTGGATGATCTTCCGACGCTGGCACGAGTAGGGCGGTCTTAAAGTGCTGTCTAATCTTTTGTAGGGCTTCGAGTGGGACTCTTTGGGTAGACATGGAGCGAGGAAGCAAAAAGGGGCGAGAAATGTTAAATATCTGCCTCTAAAGTGCCCTGGATCAAGACTGGAATTCGTACCCCTGTGATTTCCCTTGCGCCTTCATAATAGAAGTAGTCCTTTTTGTTGCCGAGCTATGCCGAGAGATTTGCGCGGATTTATCAGACAGCTTGAAGAACGCGGACAGTTGCGTCGCATTAGCACCCTGGTTGATCCTGACTTAGAAATTGCTGAGATTGCGAATCGGATGTTGCAGCATGGCGGGCCTGGATTGTTGTTTGAGAATGTGAAAGGGTCGCCTTATCCGGTTGCGGTGAATCTAATGGGTACGGTGGAGCGAGTGTGTTTGGCGATGAATATGGAGTCGCCGATCGAGCTTGAGACGCTAGGGAAAAAGTTAGCGTTGTTGTATCAGCCCCGTCCTCCGAAGAAGTTTTCGCAAGCAATCGAGCTTGGTAAGGTTCTCTACGATGTGGTGCAAGCGAAACCTTCACGCGATTTTCTCCCTGCTTGTCAGCAAATTGTTCTCAGAGATGAAGAAGTTGATTTCAATAAATTGCCTTTGTTACGAGTGTATCCGGGCGATGCAGGCAAAGTGATCACGTTGGGATTGATGATCACGAAAGATCCTGAAACGAAGATTCCAAATGTGGGTGTGTATCGGTTGCAGGTGCAGTCGAAAAACACGATGACGGTGCAATGGCTCTCAGTTCGAGGAGCAACACGGCATCTCAGAAAAGCGGCAGAGCGCGGAGAGAAATTGGAAGTTGCGATCGCGCTTGGTGTTGATCCACTGATTATTCTGGCGGCTGCAACTCCATTACCTGTAGATCTTTCAGAGTGGTTGTTTGCTGGATTGTATGGCGGGACAGGGGTTCATCTTGCGAAATGCAAAACCGTCAATCTAGAAGTGCCTGCGGATTCGGAGTTTGTTTTAGAAGGCACGATTACACCGGGAGATACTGCGATCGATGGTCCAGCAGGGGATCATATGGGCTATTACGGCGGCGTGAATGAGAAAGCTCCGCTGCTGCGATTTCACTGTATGACGCATCGCAAAGATCCGGTTTATCTCACGACGTTTAGCGGACGACCTCCGAAAGAAGATGCAATGATGGCGATCGCGCTCAATCGCATCTATACGCCGATTTTAAGACAACAAGTTCCTGAGATTATTGATTTCTTTTTGCCGATGGAAGCTTTGAGCTACAAAGCGGCGGTGATCTCGATCGACAAAGCTTATCCAGGTCAAGCGCGACGGGCAGCGTTAGCATTTTGGAGTGCGTTGCCGCAGTTTACCTACACCAAGTTTGTAATTGTGGTGGATAAGGATATTAACATTCGCGATCCGAGAGCTGTAGTCTGGGCGATTACCTCGAAAGTTGACCCTGCGCGAGATGTGTTTATCCTGCCGGAGAATCCGTTTGATTCGCTGGACTTTGCTACTGAGAAACCCGGTTTGGGCAGCCGAATGGGAATTGATGCGACGACGAAGGTTTTCCCAGAAACCGATCGACCTTGGGCAGAACCGCTCAAGTCTGATCCAGATGTTGCTGCGATGGTCGATCGACGTTGGGCGGAATATGGACTTGCGGATCTCAATTTGGGAGAAGTTGATCCAAATCTGTTTGGCTACCAGATCGAGAAGTAAAGGACAACGCACAATGCCGTCAAGATGAAGAGCGCGATTGCTCTTTGCCGCTAAGTGAGACGTAGAACGAAAATGAGTACACCCCAAAGCAAAAGAGCAATCACGCTAGTGCGATATTCATTTGTATCTACAGTACGGTTTGATGAGCCTATATCGCATAAATCCTTACATCACAAGCGCATTAACGTTTGCCCGATCAATTCACAAGATTTTTGAAACACTTCGGGTAACAGTTGATCGGCAAGAAATTTATCGCTTGTGCCTTGATTAATAGGAATTTTAGGTGTTTTCTGACGATGAGTTCTGCAACGGGTATCTTGTTAATGCGACCCAGACTCAAGGCATAATATTGCAACTCTGCAAATACTTACCCCTCAATCGAACTGAGAGCTACTAAACTCAAACAGTAGACAGTTGAGCGATCTGTGTAGGAGAAAAATAGGTGAGCGAGTGGAGCGTAGCGCAACAAATCCCGTTGAACAGCAATTCTGTAACAAGCCAAACCCCAAGTGCCATTCCTGAACTGGTCACTATCTTAATCGTTCTGCTTTTGATCGCGACCGTTGTTGCGCTGGTAACTCAGCGACTGCGAATTTCTTATGTTACGGGCTTAGTGTTAGCAGGTCTACCGATTACAGAAGTCTTATCGCGTCGCATTGGGTTAGACCCGTCTCTTGTTCTAAATCTTTTCCTACCCATTCTGATTTTTGAAGCAGCAATTAACACCGATATCAGCCGTCTCCGTAGCACCTTTAAACCGATCGCGCTATTGGCAGGACCCGGCGCGATTTTTTCCTCGGCAATCATCGCGGTTTTAATTAAATTCGGGCTGGGGCTGACCTGGATTCCTGCGCTGTTGATCGGTGTCATTCTGGCAAACACGGATACAGTTTCAATGATTGCAGTGTTCAAGGAAATTCGTGTGCCTTCGCGCTTGTCCACGATTGTTGAAGGAGAAACACTGTTCAACGATGCCGCCGCCTTGGTTTCATTCAATCTCATTCTGGTGATTTACGCGACTGGATCTCTCACCGTTGTACAAGGAGTTAGGGAACTGCTCGTAGTTGCGCTGGGTGGAGGACTGGTAGGAGCGGTCTTAGGTTACTTGAGTTTGCCGATCGTTACCCGACTCAATGATTCCTTGAGTAGCCTTTTGCTGACCGTTGCCTTGGCGTTAGGAACGTTTCAGATCGGGCAGTTCTTAGGCGTGTCAGGCGCAGTGGCGGTCGTCATTGCTGGACTGATTTTTGGCAGTCTTGGGCTGCCTCGAAGTTCATCAGCTTCCGATCGTATGACGCTGTTGAGTTTTTGGGAATACGCTGGATTTGGGGTCAATACTTTTATTTTTCTGTTGATCGGCATCGAGATTAATCCGCTGACGTTGTGGAAAATCTTGCCGTCTATTTTGCTTGTGATTTTGGCGTATCAATTGGGACGAATTCTCTCAGTCTATTTATTGTTGCCGGGATTACGATGGTTCGATCGTCCGATCCCGCTACGCTGGCAGCACATTCTCTTCTTGGGAAATATCAAAGGTTCTTTGTCGATGGCACTTGCCCTGAGCATTCCGCTAACGCTACCTGGACGCGAAAGCATCATTGCATTGGTTTTTGGTTCGGTTTTGTTTTCGCTAGTGGGACAGGGATTAAGTCTACCTTGGTTAGTCAAACGACTGAACATTAGTCGCGTTTCTGAGGTGGCGGAACAAACTGGAACGTTGCAAATTCAGCTGATAGCGGCGAAAGCAGCACAAGACGAACTCGATAATTTACTTAAATCGGGGGTACTGCCGAAAGCGGTGTACGAAGAGTTATGGGCATCGTATCAGGTGCGAGTCGCCGAATCTGAGCGTGTTCTGCGCGATATCTACAATCAATTCCGGGCAGGGCAACTCCAGAGCGATCGAAGCGGGCTAGATGCAATTCGACGACGGCTGCTGCTGGCGGAAAAAGGAGCCGTGAATGACGCTCTGCGTAAGCAAATTTTGCCAGAAGACTTGGTGCAGCCTTATATCAAGGATTTGGATGAGAAACTGTTAGTGCTGGAAGATGACTAGCTGAATGCCCAGGTAGTCGATGATTTGATGTACAAATTCTGGACGAGTGACCACTAGGATTGTTGATCCTGCTTGCAGTACTGTATTGCCATTCGGAATCTCCAAATTCGCGCAGGCATGACATTGATATCCAATGATCAGTGAATGATTAGGGAAATGCGGATCTTGAGCGATTTCGGCAATCGTTTGACCTGCAACATAACAATCACCGGAAATGGGCAGCTTTAGTACCTCAACTTGCCCTTGCTCGAAGTGCATCATGGACTCGACTTGGGGATACTCGATCGCATTTGCCATTGTTGCCACGGCTAAATCTACGGTGCTGATGATGTGGCTCGCTTGAGCGAGACGATAAGCTTCGAGAAATTCACGATCGCGCATTCGGACAACAATATGAGAAATACCATAGCTTCTAGAGAGCGTAATCAAGGCTAGATTCAGCGCATCATCTCTTAGGGCTGCCACGATCGCGTTTGCTTGCCGAATGCCTGCTTCGAGCAGAACTGTCGTGCTAACAGCGCTACCTTCAAACGCCATGACACCAATTTTCTCCCGTGCAAAGCGACACGCAAGCGGATCTATATCGATGACTGCAACAGTATGACCAAGTTTTAATAACTGCTGGGCTAAATCGAGTCCCATCATTCCTGCGCCACCGATTAAAACATACATAGTTGACTGTTCTTGAAAAAAGGACAAGCTATCGACACAGCATTTCTGCGTGAAACTGAATATGATCTTCGATAAATGACGCGATGAAATAGTAGCTGTGATCGTAACCGTTTTGAAACCGCAGCGTTAACGGTTGTCCAACAGACTCACAAGCTTGCCCAAATACTTCCGGTAAGAGTTGATCGGTAAGAAACTTATCGCTCTTTCCTTGGTCAATCAGAATCGATCGCGGAAATTGACGAGCTTGTACTAATTCAGTTGCATCATACGATCGCCAACTCGATCGATCTGATCCCAAATAATTTGAGAACGCTTTTTCTCCCCAAGCGCACTGCATCGGCGCACAAATCGGTGCGAATGCCGAAACTGATTGATAGCGATCTGGATTTCGCAACGCGCACACTAAAGCACCATGTCCGCCCATTGAATGCCCGAAAATTCCTTGTCGATTACGCTTCACTGGAAAGTTGCCTGCAATCAGATCGGGCAACTCATCGACGATATAGCTATACATTCGATAATGCTGACTCCAAGGTTCTTGAGTCGCATCCACATAGAAACCCGCACCTGTGCCAAAATCCCAATCGTCGTCCTCGCCTGCAATTCCCGTATTTCTCGGACTTGTATCTGGAGCAACCAAGATCAATCCATGCTTTGCAGCGAACTGTTGTGCGCCCGCTTTCGCCATAAAATTTTCTTCGGTGCAAGTTAAACCCGCGAGAAAGTAGAGTACTGGAAGCGATCGTTCAATAGCTTGAGGCGGTAGATAGATCGAGAACTTCATCAGCGCATTGCATATCGTCGATCGATGCGAATACACCTCGACAAAGCCGCCGAAACATTTTGTTTTACTGACTAATTCCATTAGAACGTCACCACAGATCGAATTACTTCCCCTCGGTGCATCAGATCGAAGGCTTCGTTAATTTGTTCGATCGGTAAAATCTTCGTGACCAGATCATCAATGTTGATCTTGCCATCCATATACCAGTCAACGATCTTCGGTACATCCGTCCGACCTTTTGCACCTCCAAATGCTGAACCTCTCCAAACTCGTCCCGTCACAAGCTGAAACGGTCTTGTACTAATCTCCTGTCCCGCGCCTGCAACCCCAATAATGATGCTCTCACCCCAACCTTTGTGGCAACACTCCAGCGCTTGCCGCATCACTTTCACATTGCCAATACATTCAAAGCTGTAATCCGCTCCGCCTTTGGTTAAATCCACTAGATAAGGCACTAAATCGCCTTCGATTTCACTGGGATTAACAAAGTGCGTCATGCCTAACTTCTCAGCCAGAGATCGCTTACTCGAATTGAGATCGACCCCGATGATCATGTTTGCCCCAACCATCCGCGCTGCTTGAATCACATTCAAACCAATTCCACCCAATCCGAACACGACGACATTTGCACCCGGTTCTACTTTGGCGGTATTGATCACGGCTCCGATTCCGGTTGTTACGCCGCAACCAATTAGACAAACTTTCTCAAAGGGAGCATCTTCACGAATTTTGGCGATCGCAATTTCCGGTAAAACCGTGTAATTCGAGAAAGTCGAAGTGCCCATATAGTGCAAAATCGGTTCGCCGCCAATCGAAAATCGGCTTGTCCCATCCGGCATTAATCCTTTTCCCTGGGTTGTCCGAATTGCCTGACAAAGATTCGTTTTGCCGCTGAGACAGTACTCACAGTTGCGACACTCCGGAGTGTAGAGCGGAATCACATGATCTCCCGGTTTCACGCTCTTTACGCCTTCGCCCACTTCGACAACGACCCCGGCTCCCTCATGACCGAGAATGGCAGGAAACAAGCCTTCTGGATCTGCGCCTGAAAGCGTGTAGGCATCCGTATGACAGATTCCTGTCGCTTTGATTTCGACTAACACTTCTCCGGCTCTTGGCGCTTCGAGTTGTACCGTTTCTAACTTCAGTGACTCTCCAGCTTTGTAGGCAACAGCAGCTTTAGTATCCATAACCTTCCAACCTGTTCGGACTTGTTGAAAGTGTAACGTCGATCGATTTGGATTTGAGACCAGGGTAAAAAATTGACATAATAGAAGCTGCCTTTCATGTGATAGATCTCATGCAGACTAGTGATCGTCCTCAAATTTCGCCCGTGTTTTCGGTAGCTCGAATTGCCTCGGTTTCTCGTAAAACGGGTGAAACTGATGTTCAAGTCACAGTGAATCTCGACGGAACCGGAAAATGCGTCGCAAAAACGGGAATTCCTTTTCTTGACCATATGCTGCATCAGATTTCATCACATGGCTTGATTGATCTCGATGTACAAGCGATCGGGGATTTAGAAATCGACGATCACCACACCAACGAAGATGTTGGAATCACATTGGGAATGGCGATCGCGAAAGCGTTAGGCGATCGTAAAGGCATTGTTCGCTTCGGGCACTTTGTTGCGCCACTCGATGAAGCATTGATCCAAGTCGCGCTTGATTTCTCTGGTCGTCCCCATCTGAGTTATGGCTTAGAGATTCCAACTCAGCGTGTGGGAACTTATGACACACAATTAGTTCGAGAGTTCTTTGTGGCGATTATCAATCACGCACACATGACATTACACATTCGACAGTTAGACGGCATTAACTCGCATCACATTATTGAGGCGACCTTTAAGGCATTTGCTCGATCAATGCGGATGGCAGTCGAGATCGATCCGCGACGGGCACATGAAATTCCCAGTTCAAAAGGTGTATTGTAGATGCGGATTTGGCAAGTGGTGTTGGGAGTGGCGGTTCTGCTTGGATCGCCCGTGGTGGAGTTGAAGAGTGCGACGGCTCAAGAAAGTATTTGGAAACGGTTCACTTCGCAGCGGGGTGGATTCTCGATCGTCATGCCGGGAACGCCCAAAGAACGCAAAGAAAGCGGATTAACCCTATTTGATCTGATGCGAGACGATGAATCGGTACGCTATTCAGTGGGTTATCTCGATTTGCCCGTCGCTCCTGGAACCGATAAAAAGCTTCAGAACGAAGTATATGAGGGCGTTCGCAAAGGTGCAGCAAAAGATCAAGGAGAGTTGCTTTCGTTCCGCACAATTCAACTCAACGGATCTCCCGGTCGAGAAATGAACTTCAAGCTACCCGATGACATGGTGGCAAAGTGGCGCGTTTATTTGGTGAATCGCAGAGCCTATTTTGTCAATGTCACAACGACCCAGGAGAATCAGAAACGAGGATTGGCAACCAGTATCGATGTGTTTCTCAATTCGTTTCGCTTGGTTGGGAAACGCTAGGGTGAAAACGATCAATACTGGGACTGATCATCTCGAAAGTCAGGAAGCGGAAGTCGTTTCTCCCCAATCCGAGAATCCATCTTTCATGCTGACCACGAAAAACTCGACCGGCAGATGACTAAACGAAATGGAATGACCATCTTCAAGCGATCGACGTTCCAATACAGGCAATTGCTGACCGTTTAGAAACGTTCCGTTGCTGCTTCCTACATCCATTAAGTAAAAACCCTCAACCGGACTATGACCGATTACCGCATGACAGCGCGACACCGATGGATGGGGAAACGCAATCGCACAGTTGCGGCTTCGACCGATGAGCCAAGTAGACGAGATCGCAGTCAGTTGAGATTGAGCCGGGTTGGGTAAATTTGTCGTCAGAAAGGCAGTGCGTCCCGTTGTCACCGCTTGAATGTAGTAGGACGTGGCACAGCGCTTCGGAGCTTCGAGAATCGGTTCAACCAGCGTCGAAATTTTATCAATATCGTGTCCGCAATCGAGAAGCAGCGATCGAGAAATCGCTGGATAGCTTCTCAAAAACTGGAGCGCACGATCGCCACTGTTGTTCGATGGCGGTAAATTTAGCATAACTTGTGTCCGAGCAATAACCGTTGAACGACGTTGAATATTCTGTGTGACGACCTGACTCTTCTCGAAACTTCAATTCAGCCACGGCTTACGAGGTTACAAATTTGACTTGAGACAAATGCAAATGTATACGTGGGTGGACTGAAAAGTTTGGAAACGATAATTCACCCATGCGGGTGACATGCACGGAACTACGTAGAATAAACACTACCTTTCGGCGGCGCGCAATGGTTTAATGTTTCTCTTCTTACAAGCTTTATACGGATTCGGACACGGACGGCGTTCTTTAAACTTTCATGAACTCTTAGCATCATTTGGCATCCAGTGTTGATATCGCTGCTTCGGTATTTACGGATATAACGATACAATCTGGGAACACTGCTCCCCTCTACACACAGCAACAGATCAAATCAGGATGTTTTGAGAAAGTGCGAGTTAATCTCTACCAAGCGATAGAGTATGTCTGTTCGGTACTCAGTATGGATCGATGAAAAAAGCCGATCGCGAAAATTTTCACCATTCCAGAAAATCGTCATTTTGTGGTGAATCCGAAGCAAGAAGCGATCGATTTCTCAAGCCCACTCGACTAAATTGTCAAAGGTGTTGTGCTAGACCTCTCAAGATGTCCCCCTCGTAAGGCAGAATAGAGCAATCAAAAGACGGGGTGAGGGCATCATCCGCTTCTGATAAAATTTGGAAGGTTTTTAAACTTTTAGAGCCAATGGGATCAACGCGGGTACGAATTGCAATCGATGCAATGGGTGGAGATAATGCCCCGGATGAAATCGTCGCGGGTGCAGTGCGGGCACAGGCAGAACTCGATGTCGATGTCGTCTTGGTGGGTGATCCGCAACAGGTGGAGACTGCCCTGAAACATCATACGCAGTCTTCAGAAATCGAAATTGTGCCATCGGAAGGCACAATCGAGATGGAGGAGGAACCGCTCGTCGGGCTACGTCGCAAACCAAAAGCCTCGATCAATGTGGCAATGGATTTGGTGAAGAAAAAACAGGCGGATGCAGTCGTATCGGCGGGGCATTCGGGTGCAGCGATGGCGGCAGCGCTTCTGAGATTGGGACGGCTAAAAGGCATCGATCGACCTGCGATCGGAGCAGTTTTGCCAACGCTGATCGCCGGAAAGCCTGTACTAATTCTTGATGTCGGTGCAAACGTCGATTGTCGCCCCAAATTCCTAGAGCAATTTGCTCTGATGGGAACAATCTATTCTCAGTATGTGTTGGGCAATTCTGAGCCGAAAGTAGGCTTGCTCAACATCGGTGAGGAACCCAATAAAGGCAATGAACTTGCGATTCAAACGCATCAATTGCTAACGGATAATTCTCTGATTCCGTTTGTTGGCAATGCAGAAGGGCGCGATGTTCTGTCTGGAAATTTCGATGTAATTGTCTGTGATGGATTTTCAGGCAATGTCTTGCTGAAATTTGCCGAAGCGGTCGGAGAAGTCGCACTTCAGATTCTGCGCGAAGAATTGCCCCGTGGCTTGCATGGGAAAGCGGGTGTCACCTTACTGCGTCCAAATCTCAAGCGGATCAAGCAGCGGATGGATCACGCAGAGCATGGTGGCGGGTTGCTGCTCGGTGTCGATGGTGTTTGCATCATTAGTCACGGCAGTTCACAAGCTCCAACGATCTTTAACGCAGCGCGATTGGCAAAAGACGCGATCGACAACACCGTTTTAGACCGAATTCGCTCAAGCTACGATCCAACGGTTGCTGCTCGTTCTGACAGCTAGCCTACGCACTTGGAGTTAAAGATTTTGGTGGAATACTCAGGGGTCGGAATTGCCATGACGGGATGCGGTTCAGCCGCGCCTCAAAAGCTGATCGAGAACGATCGCTTAAGTGAAATTATGGAAACTTCCGACGAATGGATCGCTTCTCGGACAGGCATCCGCCAGCGGCGATTAAGTGATCCAACCGGATCGCTGGTGCAGCTTGCCACTGAAGCGGCAAAAAATGCGATCGAGATGGCAGGAATTGAAGCGATCGATCTCGATCTGATTTTGCTTGCGACTTCGACCCCGGATGATATGTTCGGCAGTGCGTGTCAGGTGCAGGCAGCGTTGGGAGCTTCTCAAGCGGTGGCGTTTGATTTAACTGCGGCGTGTTCGGGATTCGTGTTTGGGCTAGTGACAGCGGCACAATACATCCGAACCGGAGCCTATCGAAATGTGCTGCTAATTGGGGCGGATATTCTCTCGCGTTGGGTGGATTGGAGCGATCGTCGAACTTGTGTACTATTCGGAGACGGAGCGGGCGCGGTTGTGCTTCAGGCGAATCCAGTCGATCACTTACTCGGTTTTGAACTCAGGAGCGATGGCACTCAAAATCGCTGTTTGAATTTAGCGTATTCGGGCACGCCAAAAGCGTTATTGCAAGACTGCGACATCACAAAAGGGCAGTTTCAGCCGTTGACGATGAACGGGCAGGAAGTGTATCGCTTTGCCGTGAAACGAGTGCCAGAAGTCATCGAAAAAGCACTGTTTCGAGCAAATGTCAGCATAGATGCAGTTGATTGGTTATTGCTGCATCAAGCGAATCAGCGGATTTTAGATGCGGTTGCCGATCGCTTAAAAATTCCTTCCGAGAAAGTGATCAGTAATCTGGCAAAATACGGCAATACCTCGGCAGCATCGATTCCCCTTGCGCTTGATGAATCGGTGCGCCAAGGAGCCGTCAAAGCTGGAGATACGATCGCGGCATCCGGTTTTGGAGCAGGCTTAACTTGGGGTGCAGCGATTTTCCAATGGGGACGGTAATCGGACTCAATTTACCACACAACAACTTAGGACAATGGCAAAAACGGCATGGGTGTTTCCTGGGCAGGGATCTCAGGCGATCGGAATGGGACTCGATTTACTAGAGATTCCGGCAGCGAAGGCAAAATTTGACCAAGCAGAAAAAATTCTCGGCTGGTCAGTTGTAGAAATTTGCCAAAACGCAGAAAACAAAGTGTCGCAAACGCTTTACACACAGCCTTGTTTGTATGTGGTGGAAACGATTTTAGCGGATTTGCTCATGGCGAAAGGGCGGTCTCCTGATTACGTTGCAGGGCATAGTTTAGGGGAATATTCGGCGCTGTATACGGCGGGTGTGTTTGGCTTTGAAGCGGGATTGCGGTTGATGCAGCGTCGCGCTCAGTTGATGGATAGTGCCTCAGATGGCATGATGGCGGCGCTGTTGGGATTCGATCGCGATCAGCTTGAGGCGGTTTTAGCCGAGACACCCGATGCGGTTCTGGCAAACGATAACAATGCGGGACAGGTGGTGATTTCTGGAACGCCCGAAGCCGTTGAATCGCTGATGTCGCAAGTGAAGTCAAAAAAAGCGGTCAAACTCAATGTCAGCGGTGCGTTTCACTCTCCACTGATGGCGGATGCGGCGGCGCAGTTCCAAACCGTTCTCGATTCGGTTGAATTCAAAGCGGCTCAAATGCCTGTGCTGTCAAATGTTGATCCGATTCCAAGTCGGAATGCAGGCGAGTTGAAAAATCGGTTAAGTCGGCAAATGACCGGATCAGTTCGGTGGCGAGAAATTTCGCTCACGTTGCCGCAAGAGTATGTCGATCGAGTGATTGAAGTCGGGCCGGGCAAAGTCCTCACCGGAATTATTAAGCGCACTTGTCCCGATCTCGTGTTAGAAAATGTGAGCAGTCTTGCTGACCTCCCCGCATGAGAGATGTATGAGAGAAACGCCTACTCGCCCCGTTGATGCCGAAATTTCTCGCGATCGAGAACCGCTGATCAGTTTGATGCTATATCGCCTGTTCAAATGGTCGATCGTGTCTCCGGTGTTCCATACCTATTTTCGCGGACGCATTGACGGGGCAGAAAATGTTCCGAAACAGGGACGGCTTTTAGTCGTGAGCAATCATGCCAGCGATTTCGATCCGCTGTTGCTGTCTTGTGCGATCGGGCGACCTGTGGCTTACATGGCAAAGGAAGAACTGTTTAAAGTGCCAGTTTTGAAGCAAGCGATTACGGCATACGGGGCGTATCCGGTGAAGCGGGGAACAGGCGATCGATCGGCGATGAAAGCAGCGATGGCATCGATCGAATCGGGTTGGGCAACGGGAGTTTTTCTCGATGGCACTCGCACTCCTGACGGACGACTGGCTGATCCGAAATTAGGAGCCGCTTGGATTGCTGCGAAAACGAAGTCGCCTTTAATTCCGGTGAGCTTGTGGGGAACGCACGAGATTTTTAAGCCTGGAAGCGCAATTCCTCGACCTGTGCCGATTACGATTCGGATCGGGGAAGTGATCGACGCGCCGAAAAGTAGCGATCGAGCCGAACTGGAAGCGATTACACAACAATGTGCGACTGCGATTCATGCGCTCCATGATCTGGGGCGCTAATGTGAATGAGTACTAAGAGCGTTAAATAAACTCGGCGAACGGAATTTGCTAGGCAGCGATTCAGATTTATTTAATTCAACGTCAGTTCGACAGAAGTGGCTTGCTCCGTTTGGGAATCCAGGAAGCCCCCTAAATCCCCCATTCTGGGGGGATTTGAACCGGAAGCTTTAGCTTGAAGTCCCCCAGAATGGGGGATTTAGGGGGCAGAAGCCGCTTGCAACGAAGCGAAAAAACTCGTCGAACTGACGTTAATTCACGTTCCTTAGATCGATCGAAACTTAGCCGCGATTCGTCACTCTAGCCTGTGCCGATGATTGCTTGGCACGTTTTAGATTGTTCTGAGCCGCTTCATAGTTCAAATCGGTATCGATCGCTTTCTCATACTGTGCGATCGCTTCTTTGACTTTTCCCTGACGTTGCAGCGCTGAACCTAAACCATTGAGCGCGATCGCGTGATTATTGCCGAGATTGCCCTTTCGCTCACTCGGTTGGCTCAACACTTGACGATAGGCTGCTATCGCGTCGTCATACTGATTCTGATTTGCCAAAGCATGACCGAGAAAAATGTGCGCCCAAGTATTTTCGGGTGAAATCTCTGTTGCTTTGCGAAACAGTTTGATTGCTTCGTCGTCCCGTCCTTGAGTTTGCAGCGCTCGACCCAAACCGACAAACGCGATCGCTTGCGCCGTTTCCGTTTTCTCAGGCGCATCTAACGCGCGTTGATAAGACTCAATCGCTTCAGGGATTTTCTTTTGCTGTGCCAGTACGTTACCCAATCCAGCGTAAGCGTTCATCTGTTTCGGATTCGCTTCGATCGAGCGACGATAAGCCGCGATCGCTTCTTCGAGGCGTTTGCGATCGGCAAGCGCATTTCCCAAACCCGTGTAGGCTGCTGCATTTTGGGGATTAATCTCGATCGAGCGACGATACGACGCGATCGCTTCTTCTGTTCGCCGTTGGGCTGCCAAAACTTCACCTAACCCGTTGTAGGCATCTGCATTTTCCATGTCAAGCACGATCGCTTTTCGGTATACCGCGATCGCTTCGTCATATTTGCGACTAAGCTGAAATTCGTGCCCCAAATTTACGTAGTACGCAGGATCACCAAGGGCGAGATCTTTCGTGAGTTCAGGTGTAGAAGCGCGAACTGCATCGTAGGCATCGTCGCATCCTGTCGTGAGTGCCGCAGCCGTCAGGGTCAGAAGAATCGGGAGAACCGAGCGCGTAGAAACTTGCATTGCAGGTGCCTTAATACGTAAGTGACAAGCCGTGATCCCGTATGTACCGCACCCTGATTTGTCTCATTCTGCACTAACTTTACCTAAGTGTAAAATGGTACTCGCTAAATTACTGAGCAACATTTAAGTTCTATCATGATTTGGTAAAGAGTTAATTTTCTTTGGTGTATTTTGCGGACGCTTTGGATCGGAATCGGATGTCGGCGTGGAACTTCAAAAGAAGTGGTCGAACACGCGATCGCTCAAGTTCTCGAACAGTACAAGTTAGCTGAAACCGCGATCGTCGGAATCGCGACAGTTGATCGCAAGTCTGACGAAACAGGATTATTAGAATATTGCGAAGATCGTCGTCTTCCTTTGTCTTTATTTTCAGTGGAGCAACTTCAAGCGATCGCTGTCCCGAATCCTTCAATCAATCGAATTGGAACGCCGAGTGTGGCGGAAGCGGCGGCAATCTGTGCAGCAGGATCAGGAGTTCTGCGCGTACCGAAACAAGTGATCAAGAAAACAGTGACAATTGCGATCGCGCAAATTTCTCCATGCGATAAGCTGAGGAATGTTGATTTGGCGGCAGGGCATGAAGCGATTCGCGATCGGTCTATTGACTTTGATGTATAGCGTTTGGATGATGACGAGTGCAGTCGCTGATCCGATCGTAGGGAAAAAGTACGATCAGCAGTATCGTCCGCCGTTGTCGTACAGCAATGCCGATGTCAGAAAGCAAGATTTTTCGGGTCAAACGCTGAGATTTGCAGAATTTACCAACGCAAACTTAACCGATGCGAATTTCTCGAATGCAGATTTGTCGGGTGCAGCGATGAGCGCATCAAATATGACAGAAACGAATTTGCACGGGGCGAATTTGCAGCAGGCGATGGTGGATCAAGTGCCGATGGTGCGCGTCGATTTGAGCGATGCGAATCTGACCGATGCGATGCTGCTGCGGAGTGCGTTTCTGGATGTTAATATCACGGGGGCAGATTTTACGGGAGCAATCCTCGATCGCGCACAAATTCGAGAACTGTGCGAAGTGGCTCAGGGCACAAATTCAAAAACCGGAGTGGACACGCGCGAATCGCTAGGCTGCCCGTCTTAGGAGGCGTGTATGAATCGGGTTGGGGTGATTGGGGGCGGACAGTTGGCGTGGATGATGGCAGATGCGGCAGAAAAATTAGGCATAGAGTTGGTAATTCAAACCCCAAGCTCCGCAGATCCAGCGGTGTCGATCGCAAAAGAAACGCTCTTCGCACCTGTGAATGATGCTGAAGCGACAGCGAAATTAAGCGATCGTGTCGATGTGATTACGTTTGAAAACGAATTCGTCGATCTCGATGCCCTCTCTCAGCTTCAATCTGCTTGCTTTCGTCCTAGTTTGTCTGCGCTCAAGCCGCTTCTAGATAAGTACGATCAGCGCTGTTTTCTCAAAGCGAATGATTTACCGACCCCGAATTTTTGGATACCTGAAGAACCGCCCGTTTCATTTCCGATCGTGATCAAAACTCGCCGCTTGGGATATGACGGTCAAGGAACGTTGATTATTCGAGATCAAACGGAGTGGGATGCCGCGATCGCGAAACTTCAATCAGTTCCGATCGTGGCTGAAGAATTTGTTCCGTTTGATCGTGAGTTGGCAGTGATGGCAGCGCGATCGATTAGGGGCGAGATTGTCGTTTATCCAGTGGTCGAAACTCAGCAAGAGAATCAAGTTTGCCGTTGTGTGATTGCTCCCGCTGAAGTCTCAGAATCAGTTGCACGAGAAATTTCTGCGATCGCCCACACGCTTCTCGATCGATTAGAAGTGGTTGGCATCTATGGGATTGAATTCTTTTTGACGAAAGACGATCGCGTTTTGGTCAACGAGATTGCACCGCGAACTCACAATTCAGGTCATTACACGATCGAAGCTTGCGAAACCTCACAGTTTGAACAGCAGCTTCGAGCCGTGAGCGGTTTACCTTTGGGTGGTGCAGCGTTGACTTGCGGAGGAGTCGTGATGGTGAATCTGCTTGGATTTGAGCAGGCGGAAAGCGATTATTTAGAGAAAAGAGCCGCGATCGCACAACTTCCACAAACCTTTGTGCATTGGTACGGCAAATCAGAGTCGCGTCCAGGTCGCAAGTTGGGGCACGTCACAGCTTTGTTAGATTCGGATACGGATCTGCGCGCATCTGGCTTAAATTTAGCCAATACGATCGAGGCGATTTGGTACGCACGATCGTAGATGCTTTGATCGAAAAATATCTATCGACTTAATTTCCAGCAGTCTTGCGCGATCGCCCAATCCTCCTGAGTGTGAATCACAAGAATTCTCACCTTTGACGATCGAGTTGAGATGTCTTGATCGACAGGCGAAGATTGGTTCTTCTCCGGATCGATTTCAATTCCTAACCAACGAAACGCTTCACAAGTGCGCGATCGGATCAATGCAGAATTCTCTCCTACGCCTGCGGTAAAAACGATCGCATCAAGTCCACTTAAACTGCCGATCATCGAACCAATTCCCGAGCGCAATCGATGAATGTAAGTCTCGATCGCAAGTTTTGATTGCTCTGTTTCTGAACTTGTCACTTGGCGCAAATCGCTCGAAATGCCTGAAATGCCAAGTAAGCCGGATTTTTTGTTTAAAACTTGCTCCACTTCGTCGATCGTATAAGCTCCTTCTCGCATCAGATAAAGCAGAACACCGGGATCGATTGATCCCGATCGACTGCCCATCATCAAGCCTTCAAGCGGGGTAAATCCCATCGTCGTATCAATGCTCTGTCCGTTCTCGATCGCGGCTAACGAACAGCCATTTCCCAAATGACAAGTCACTAACCTCAAATCACTTAACTCATGCCCCAACAACTGAGCCGCGCGATTTGCACAATACTGATGGCTAATGCCATGAAAGCCATACCGCTGCACGCCCTTTTCGTACCATTCGTAGGGAATTGGGTAAATACTGGCAGCAGGCGATAAAGTCGCATGAAAAGCAGTATCGAACACAGCCACCTGTGGAACATCGCCTAAGCTTTGTTCGATCGCTTCGATACCTTGCAGATTTGCGGGATTGTGCAGCGGAGCAAATTGAGCCAGATCCGAGATCGTATCTTTCACGGTCTGATCAATTCGGACACTTTGACGATAGTGTTGCCCACCGTGAACAATCCGATGCCCAACGATATCAATCTCGCGAGTCTGATGAATCACTTTCGTCTCACCTTCAGAAAGCGTATTCAGCATTTGCAAAGTATCCGTTGAACGATCGATTGAGTCTATCGATCGTTCAACCTTGGTTCCGTTCGCCTTGATCTTCAGCACAGCGTTTCCGGGCTGGACTGTCCAATCGATCTGCGCTTCCCAAATTGGAGCAGGAGGCTCGATCGCGGATTGCGCTGCAAGCAACGGCAAAGACTCATCCAGATCATAAAGACAGCTTTTTTGACTACTGGAGCCAGCATTGAGAACGAGAACTTTCATGGGCAACTGAAGCTTCTAAGGATCGTGACTTAAATCAGGTAGATCGTTGCAGAATCTTCTCGCCCTCACCCCAACCCTCTCCCAAATTGGGAGAGGGAGCAAGACTCCGGTTCCCCTTCTCCCAGATTGGGAGAAGGGGCTAGGGGATGAGGGCGAAGATCTCGGCATCGATTCGTATTGATAAACTTCTGAATTACAGCACAAAAAATCGGGCATCTCAATGATGAGATACCCGCAAGACTAGCTTTCAAGGTTGACCAGAATTTAGAGGAAAAACATTAAAGCAGACCCAGGAAGTGAAGCGTTCCACCACCCGACAAGTATTCTGTAGCTAAAGCAGCGACAAAACCGATCATTGCGAGTCGACCGTTCCACAGTTCAGCTTGCGGGGTGAAGCCAAACTTCCAAGCGTTGCGGTTTTCTACATCCGTTGCCGTCAATTTCTGTGTGTCTTGCATGATTAGTACTCTGAAACGCATTAGCTGTAAATATATTAACTAATATTACGAAAAGTGTCAAAGTATTAATCAGACGGTAGGGATTAATACATAAATCTTATCTGACCATGAGAGATTGAAGCGGATTTTTTGGTAGGCATCAGCAAATACTCAACTTTGGAATGAGAATTCTCCTCGGTTTTAGATATAGCGATATGATGAAAGCGATTGATTGATAATTGTAAAGAATCATCAATGATTGTTTCTGAATCTGGCTTTAGCAAAATCAAGGCATCCATCACTGAGAAGATCTTCTTCGGTCATGAGCCATCGGCAGAGTTGATCGCGATTCTCCTGGTCTATTTTGTTCAGGGAATTCTCGGTTTGGCTCGGTTGGCAGTGAGCTTCTTTCTCAAAGACGAGCTGCACCTCAATCCGGCGGAAGTATCGGCACTGTTGGGGATCGTCGCGCTACCGTGGATGATCAAACCGCTGTTTGGGTTTATCTCCGATGGGTTGCCGATCTTTGGCTATCGTCGTCGTCCTTATCTAGTACTATCCGGTTTTCTCGGTGCGATCGCTTGGGTTCTCCTTGCTACTGTCGTACATTCTGCATGGGCGGCGACCTTGGCGATTTCGCTCGGATCATTATCGACTGCGATCGCGGATGTGATTGTCGATTCGCTGGTGGTTGAGCGAGCGCGGGGCGAATCGGTCAGCGGCGCAGGATCGTTACAAGCGCTCAGTTGGGGCGCATCTGCGGTCGGGGGCTTGATTACGGCATATTTTAGCGGGGCGCTACTTCAGCAGTTTGATACCCGCGCGATCTTTTTAATTACTGCAACGTTTCCGCTGATTGTGTCTGGTGTTGCGTGGCTGATTTCAGAATCGCCTGTGACAGAGAGAACAAATTGGGCGATCGTGGGCGATCAGTTGAAGCAGCTTAAGCAAGCAGTCACACAGAAATCGATTTGGTTGCCGACTGCGTTTCTGTTCCTCTGGCAAGCGACTCCAACCGCAGAATCTTCGTTCTTTTACTTCTCAACGAATGAGCTGGACTTTGAGCCAGAGTTTTTAGGACGGGTGCGGTTAGTCACAAGCATCGCCGCGATCGTAGGAATTTGGGTGTTTCAAAGATTTCTCAAAGCGGTTCCATTTCGCGTGATTTTCGGTTGGTCTAACGTGATTTCTGCGGTGCTGGGGCTGTCGATGCTGCTGCTGGTGACCCATGCCAATCGAGCGTTGGGAATCGACGATCGTTGGTTTAGTTTGGGCGATAGTTTGATTCTGACCGTGATGGGACAGATCGCGTTTATGCCTGTGTTAGTTTTGGCGGCGAGACTCTGCCCACCGGGAGTAGAAGCGACTTTGTTTGCTTTGTTAATGTCGGTTGTAAACCTATCGGGTTTGGTGTCGTATGAGTTTGGGGCGCTGCTGACTCACTGGTTGGGCGTGACCGATACGAATTTCGATAACCTCTGGATTCTGGTGCTGATTACGAATTTGAGTACGTTGTTGCCGTTACCGTTGTTGGGCTGGTTGCCTGGATCGGATTCGACAACCACGATCGCTGAAGTTCCACCTGCTTTGGAAGCTGATCCAGCAAAACCGATCGGACAGGCGTTTATGCCAAATTTGATTTCGGTCAGTGCAGGAAACGAAGCGGCAAAAGGCTCGATCGAGTAAGCGGGCTGAATTCAATAGAAAGTGTAACTGTATCCAATAAAAGAACAATGCAAGGGTTTCAGCTTTTTGAGCACGCGGCTACGGTTCCGACTGCTTCCTACAACACTAAAGAATGGCAGCGCGGATATCGATCACTAACACAGGAATATGACTACTGGATTGATGAAATTGAAGGCGAACTGCCAGCGGAATTAAGCGGAACGCTGTTTAGAAATGGGCCTGGACAGTTCGAGGTCAACGGCGAAAGATTTCAGCATCCGTTTGATGGCGATGGCATGATTAGCGCGATCGCATTTCACAACGGACGCGCTCATTTTCGCAATCGTTTTGTCAAAACCGAAGGCTATATCGCAGAACAAAAAGCAGGGAAAATCCTTTATCGCGGTGTGTTCGGAACACAGAAATCCGGGGGCTGGCTGGGGAATGCCTTTGATATTCGGATCAAGAACATTGCGAATACGCAGGTGATTTACTGGGGCGGAAAGTTGCTTGCACTCTGGGAAGCCGCTGAACCGCATCGCCTTGATCCGCAGACTCTAGAAACATTGGGCTTAGAGTATTTTGACGGCAAGTTAGGCAAAGGCGCACCGTTCGCGGCACATCCTTGGATTGATCCATCAAGCAAATTTGATGACGGCAAACCTTGCTTAGTGAACTTCTCGATCAAAGCGGGACTATCATTTACGATCGCAATTTACGAACTTGATCTCGACGGCAACATCATCCGCCACCACGATTATCCTGTGCCCGGATTTGCCTTTGTTCATGACTTTGCGATTACTCCGAACTACTGTATCTTTTTCCAAAATCCGGTTAAGTTCAATCCACTGCCCTTTTTAGCAGGAATGCGATCGGCGGGAGAATGTATCAAGTTCCAGCCCGATCAGCCGACAAAAGTTCTGATCATTCCCCGCGATCCAGGGGTCAAAGCAAAACTTCAGATTCTCGAAACACCATCAGGCTTTGTTTTCCACCATGCGAATGCTTTCGAGCAGGATGGAAACATTGTGATTGATTCTGTTTGTTACACCAATTTGCCAGAAGTTGAACCTGGAGCAGACTATCGAGAAACCGACTTTGACGCGCTTTCACCCGGTCAACTGTGGCGTTTTCGGATGGATTTAGAAACCGGGAAGGTCGATCGAGAACTGCTCGAAGCGCGTTGCTGTGAGTTTCCCTTTATTCACCCCGCAAAAGCAGGACGACAACATCGTTACATCTACATGGCAGCGGCTCATGCAGAAACGGGGAATGCGCCCCACCAAGCCATTCTCAAAGTGGATGTTGAAACCGGAACGCGGCAGGTTTGCAGTTTTGCACCGACTGGATATGTGAGCGAACCTGTGTTTGTTCCGCGTGGGAAAGCAGCGGAAACGGGACTATATACGGAACTGAATGGGGAAGAAGATGACGGCTGGCTGATTGCGACCGTATTCGATACAGAACGCGATCGCTCTAATATCGTGGTTGTCGATGCTAAAGATTTGAGCATTGTCGCAAAGCTGCATCTCAAGCATCACATTCCTTATGGACTGCATGGAACCTTTACGCCACAGTACTTCGAGCAGGAATAGGCGGCTCGAAATCGGGGCGATCGTCATTTTGCCCCGATTTTACGAATCGTTGAAGCTGTCGGCTTTCGAGTTCTAAAATCTGTCGAGCAAAATCAGAATCTTGATCGAGCAAATCGTCAAGCGCATCGACGGGAACTGCAATAATACGCGTCTTTTCGCTGCCTGCAACGATCGCGTTTTCTGAGTTGCTTCGGGTTAAAACTTCTAGCTCATCGAGCATTTGTCCAGGGTGGAAACGCTCTACTCGAACTTCATCCGTAAGCTGATAGTGGATGTTCGCATCGCCTTCGATTAGCAACAACAATTCTCGGCAAGTGTCTCCGGCTTCTGTGATCAGGTCACCCGTTTTGTAAGTCCTCACGGTTGCTCGATCGCCCAACGTCATCAATGTATCAGTCCGAATGCGATGAAAGAAATCACAGTTCGATAGATGAACGAATTTTTCTAGCGTTGGGATCTCAGGCAGTGCAGGAGAAGACGGCAAGGATAACAGTCGTTCTGCGGTTTCTCTGACCAGCGGCGGGTGAGATTTAAGATCAAGCGATCGAACTTTTTCTAAATCGAGTCGAGCTATTAAATAAAGTGCAGACGCTTGAACTAACGGATTGTAATGTTCTAGTAAAAGTTCGAGATAGCCTAAGGTATCTGAGGTGGAAAGCTCTACAGAACTCTGTGCTGAATGTTCTTCAGTTTGAGCTATCCCAGAGGGTAAGTTTTGCCAACGATCGCGCTTTAAAGCTACTGTGACCTGTTGAGGGGCAAGCTGTTTCAAAGACTGTGCGATCGACATCGCTTTTGGATGATCTTGCAGCGTGGTCAAGGTTTCTAAAATCGATCGCACAATCAGTTCTTGTTTGCGATTAATGCTGATACGCAGTAGCTTTAATACGGCAGTTTGATCAGTTAGTTCGGGATGATTTAAAGCGCGATCGCGGTTTACCCATTCAGTTAATCGAGCCAACAACACTTCCGCTTTCTGAACATTGCCCACCTCCGGAGAAAGCTCACCCGAAATCCAGTCTTCCTCTTGTGGAGTAATCGAATACTCTTGCCGTAGGGCGCGGATTGCAGTGAGATCTGGTTGGCTCTGTTGCAGTCGCATCAATCGTTCTAGAGACTTTTGGTAGCCGTTGAGCCGGATCTGATTTTCGAGCGTCCATTGTCGATCGGGATTGAGCAATTCTGGATCTTCGATGCCCAATTCTTCTAGCACGTCACGGTGTTCGTCATCAGAAACGCCGAGTTCTTGGCGCATCTGCTGTAGAACTTCTAAACTACTGGAGTAGTTGACGTAACCTTCTGCTAACGCTTCTTGTACGACCCCTTTGTAAGCTTCGTGTCGCTTCTCGCGTGTAAAACCAGAAAGCACTTTTGCAAGCACATACACTTCACTGGTGTTCAGATCATCTAGAGAGCGACCGTCTAGATACTGTGAAACATTGAGATCGAGCTTTTCTAGCTGTTTGCGGAATCGACTTGCTAAGTTCTCACGAGAATAAAGATCGGGGCTACGTCGCCAGGTTTTTTGCAACCAAAGTGTACTTAGAAACACTAAACCTACATCAAACAAGGTTTGCGCCCATATCGGCAACAGCCCAATCAAAGGACGACCCGCAAAAAAGAAGAAAAAGTTGAAAACACTAAACGTGCAAATTGCAAAAATGCGATGTCGAATCAGATCAGGATGTAGCTTTGCATGCTTCTGCCCGTAGGATTTTGCGCGACTTTCGATCAACTGTCCAGCAAAATACCCGATCGCAGTAAATCCCCCCAACACTAACGGCACTGCAAACAACTTAGGAATGTTAATCGCTTGCCCAAATAGATACAGTCCAGGACTCATTAGCGCCGAAAGCTGATTCGGATCGCGATTCCAAATCCCCGAAAAATAGTAGTTCCAGTTTCCAGCATAGAGATAGTAATAAACAAAATAACCGACTACTAAGCCAACATAGCCATACCGAATTAATGTTTCTTCAGGCTTATTCAACCCATCCCAATAAGTCCGTTCAGAATCAATATCAATACAAGGACTTTGGCACGCTACACAAGCACTTTGCTCATTTCCATCAGGCTGCACCGTGCGACACATTGACTGAGTAATTCGACTATCGCTCATGTGTGCCTTAGTCCCGACCAAACCTCTCGGCTCACTAAAGATAGTTTGTACTGGAGCCATTGGACAGAAGTACTGACACCAGGACTTACCGCCGTAAAAATATCCAACCGCGATCGAAGCAACGATCGTAAACAGGAGCCAGCCACCCAACACTAAGCGATCGGCATTAAAAAAGAGAATCCGCCCGCACAGTCCAACAAATAGCCAGCCAAATTGCACATACGGATAGTTCCGCCCCAGCCACGAATCAGGCTTCACTTTCGCCAACTCATAGCGCACCTTTCCCGTTTTCTTATTCTCACGTTTGAACTGTCGCTGCCGTCCCAAACCGCGCGGAATCTGAGATAGAAACGACAGCGGACAAATGCGCCGCCAGACTTCATGCCCAAACACAAGCAAAATAAAAATTCCTGAAGGGACGATCGCGCCCCAGAACAAGGTTGCGCCCAAGGGATAAGGCTGTTCGGGTAAACAATTGACCTTGCACCTTCACACACTCACCAGAGAGCCGCAGCGGACTCCAAGGATGATCTGGCTCAGTGAGTGCAACACTCCAAGGATCATAAAACAGTGAGGCGATCACCAGTAGCCACCCGATCGTGAGTATCCATCGAACCGAGTTCATTCGACGTTCTGGAATTTGCAAGAACATAGATACCTCTTTCGCGAAGATGGCTGCTTTATTATTAAATCAGAAATGAGTAAGCTGGCATTCCAACCGAAGAGGTTGAGAAGCGAAACAGATCTCCAGCGTTAAACCCCTGCTGAATTTCTTTTTGGCTCAGTCCAACAGAGGCTGAAGTAATGTAAAGATCCGTTAGCTCAGATCCGCCAAACGTCACACTGGTTGGACGCTGCACAGATAGATCGATCCGCTTTATTTCCTGTCCGGTTGGCGTGAAGCAAGCAATACACCAACCATCCCAAAGCGCAGTCCAAATGTTGCCTTGACTGTCGATCGAGAGTCCATCCGGTTCGACCGCTTCATCAGTCAGATCAATCAAAACGCGGCGATCGCGGATCGTTCCCGCTTCGATATCAAAGCTGTAAGCATAGATCTTATGTTGAATAGAGTCAGCCAAATAGAACATGGACTGATCGGGACTCCAGCCTAATCCATTCGAGATTGTTAGCTCGGTTTCCATGACGCGCCAAGAACCATCGGGATCATAGCGGTAGAGTTCCGCTTGTTGCGGGGCTTCACTGATAGAGCCGATCCAAAAGCGCCCTTTAGAATCACACTTACCATCATTGAAACGAGTGTTGGGATAGGGGAATTTAGCTTGGTATAGCGGAGTAATTTCGCCTGTTTCGGTGTTGAGAAACGCAAGCTGATCGCGTAATGCCATCAGCAATCGATCCTCACCTGCAAGCACGATCGCACTCACCACATCCCCAGCATCAAAGTAGTGATCCTTCCCAGTGGCAGGATCAAACTGGTGAACCCGATGATTATGGACATCAACCCAGAATAGCTGTTGTCGATCAATATCCCACAAAGGACATTCACCCAGACGGGCACGCGCATCTAATACAGTTTGAATCGTCATGGCATTGTTAGTGGTGTAGCTTAGAACAGATCGCGTTCTAAGCCTGATGCTATTTAAATTCTCCAGGAGTATTGCTATCCAACACCGTTTCCGGTGTGAAGTATCCCAACGCTTGAATCAGACGAGCAACACAGCCTGTCCATCCGGTTTGGTGACTTGCTCCGATTCCGGCTCCATTGTCCCCGTGGAAATATTCATAGAACAGAATGAGTCCTTCCAGTGAGGATCGGTTTGGAACTTCTCGCTGCTACCATAGACCGGACGGCGACCCGATGAATCTTTGAGGAAGATACTAACAATTCGTTCGCTGATCTGTTGGGTGATATCAAATAGAGTCAGGTATGTCCCCGATCCGGTCGGATATTCGACGACGAAAGCATCGCCGTAGTAGCTATAAAGTTGCAATAGAGATCGCAGTAATAACAAATTCACAGGCATCCAAATCGGGCCGCGCCAATTGGAATTTCCGCCGAACATTCCAGAAGTTGAATCACCGGGAACATAGCCTACTTTATAATCTTGCCCGGCGTGATGGAAGGTATAGGGATTGTCTAGATGATAGCGAGACAGCGATCGAATGCCGTAATCGCTGAGAAACTCAGATTCATCCAGCATTTTTTCCAAAATTCGGCGCAGTTTATTTTCGTTCAGAATCGATAGCATTAACCGCTTTCGTTCGCCCAACTTATTCGGAACATGAATGTTGTCGGTGAGTTCAGGATGCTGCATGATGAATCTTTGCGCCTCTGCTTTGAAGCGAGGGAGCTGATCAAACGCTTCACTGGGAAAAACAGCGATCGCCATCATCGAAAGCAACCCGACTAGCGATCGTACTTTCAGGCGAGTAGAGTTGCCATTGGGAAAGTGCAAGACATCATAGAAAAAGCCATCTTGCTCGTCCCATAGTTCGTCGTTGTGTTCTCCGATGCGATCCATTGCGCCCGCGATCCACATCGTATGTTCAAAGAACTTGATCGCAAAGTCTTCGTAGAGCGGATCATGAAGTGCAAGCTCGACCGCGATTTGGAACATTCGCTGGCTAAAGAATGCCATCCACGCCGTTCCATCAGCTTGATCGAGATGTCCACCTGTAGGTAACGGGGCACTACGATCGAAGACTCCAATATTATCGAGTCCTAAAAAGCCACCTTGAAATAGATTGTTACCGCCTTCGTCTTTGCGGTTCACCCACCAAGTAAAGTTAATCACCAACTTAGAAAAGGCATATTTGAGGAAATCGATATCTCCGACTCCGTTGTTGCGTTCGCGATCGCGGGTGTAGATTTCCCAAGTTGCAAACGCATGAACCGGAGGATTGACATCACCAAAATTCCATTCATACGCTGGAATTTGTCCATTTGGGTGCAGATAATCTTCCCGCAGCATCAACATCAATTGAGCTTTAGCAAAGTCGGGATCAATCAAGCTAATCGGAATCACATGAAACGCCAAATCCCAAGCTGCATACCAAGGATATTCCCACTTGTCAGGCATCGAAACAATATCATCGTTTCGCATATGAAACCAATCATTGTTCCGAATATGCTTACGTTCACTTAGAACTGTCCAGGGAGTTACGCCGCGTTCCCTCAACCATTGATCGACATCATAGTAAAAGTATTGCTTTGTCCACATCATCCCCGCTAATGCTTGACGCATCACATTTGCTCGATCGGGATCTTCCATCACAGCAGGCGGGATCACTGTTTTGTAGAAGTCATCTGCTTCTTGAAGACGGGCGGTAAAGGCTTGCTCAAAGCTAGAACCAAAGGGATCTCTCAGTTGCTCAGGGGCGTGTTTTGAGAGCCGCAGTTGAATCCCCTTGGTTTCTCCCGCCTCGACCATGAGTTCGTAGTGAGGCGAAACTTTTGTACCTGTCTCCGCAGGATTTACAGCACCTTTCTGCCCATGAACAATATAGTTATTGATGCCATCTTTTACATAGGGATTCGCATTGGTTGAATTAAACAATCGCTGATTGTTCGTTTCGTTTTCGGTAAACAACAGCGGAACAACCCCATCACAGTAAAAGTAGTAATCTTTGATGTATTCATCAAGCAGACTATCTGTAATATGAGCATGAACAACACTGCTTCCTGTGCCCTCGATCTGAGTCATTACAGGCTTTGCGCCACCGTCCGCCCAAGACCAAGTATTGCGAAACAACAGCGTTGGTAGCGCATGAATTGGAGCCGCTTCAGATCCTCGATTGGCAATGCTGATTTTGATCAAAACATCTTCAGTATCGGCTTTGGCGTATTCAACAAACACATCAAAATAGTGATCGTCATCAAAGATTCCCGTATCTAATAGTTCGTACTCTAATTCATACCGATTTCGGCTCGCATTGGTTTTGACTAGATCTTCGTAAGGGAACTCGGCTTGCGGATATTTGTACAGATACTTCATGTACGAATGCGTCGGCGTACTATCCAGATAGAAATAGTACTCTTTGACATCTTCGACATGATTGCCTTCGCTATTGGTCAAACCAAACAATCGCTCTTTGAGAATCGGATCGTTGCCGTTCCAGAGCGCGAGTGTAAAGCACAGTAAGTTATGGTTGTCGGTGATGCCGCCGATGCCGTCTTCGCCCCAGCGGTAAGCCCGCGATCGAGCATGATCATGAGGGAAATAGCTCCAAGCATTGCCATCTGAGCTATAGTCTTCCCGCACTGTTCCCCATTGACGTTCGCTCAGATACGGGCCCCATTTGTACCAATCGACTTCGCCCGTTCGATTTTCCTCAAGTCTCTGATTCTCGATCGCCATAAGAGATCTCCTCTAAAGATTGAAGTGAATTAAGCTGACCATGCTTCTCGAAAATCTGCGTAAAGCGTCAATCCACCATCGATAAACAAGGTTTGTCCGGTAATGTAAGCGGCTTCATCCGAAGCGAGAAACGCCGCTGATGCTGCCATTTCGTCCGAAGTTCCAGCGCGTCTCATGGGAATGTGGCTTTCGACGATCGCTTTTTGTTCTAAGTCGTCTGTCCAGCTTTCATTGATTGGAGTAATTGTCGCGCCAGGAGCGATCGCATTGACCCGAATATTGCGATCGGCATATTCGAGCGCCAGTGTTTTCGTGAGATTAGCCATGCCGCCTTTACTAATAGCATAGCTAACGTACATCGGGCGAGGGATGACCTCGTGAACACTCGAAACATTGATGATCACACCAGAACTTTGCTGATCTAACCAATGCTTAATCGTTTCTCGCGCACACAGGAAAGCACCGCGTAAGTTCACAGCAATCACTTGATCAAACTTATCAGTGGGAACCTCGTGTGAGGCGAACTCTGTTTGAATGCCGGCATTGTTAATCAAAATATCAATGCTGCCAAATTTCTCGATCGTGGTATTAATCACGCGGATGATATCGTCTTCTTTAGAGACATCGCCCTGCACTAATAGAGAACTCTCTCTGCTTTCTATGCCCAATTCACTTGCTTTTTGTAGTGCAATCTCCTCGGTACGTTTCGCTTCTTCTGGCTTACTGCGATAGTTAATCGCAATGTTGCAGCCTTCTTGAGCCAGTCGAATTGCGATCGCTTGTCCGATTCCCGAACTTGCACCTGTAATCAAAGCAGTCTTTCCAGCCAATCCTTTCATGCTGATGCTCCAGTGTATCGACCCTGATCCCCAAGTTGTTTTCAAGACTACAACGAGAAAATATGAAACTGATAGCAATGCGATAATTTGGTTGATGTAGGGTAATCCTCCAAAGCAGAATAACTATTCAATTGGAGAGACACCATACTACTTTCGATAGATCCTGCCGTGGAACGATCGCATTAACGATCTCCGGGATATCTGGGAAGCGGCGTCGCTAGCAGAAAACAAATTCCAGTGAACGCCAGCGCAATGAGCAATGAGGTTTGCATTCCTGAGATTGCTGCTTCTAGGCTAATCGGGCGAATTACAGCAGCGATCGGAGGCGGTACTCTCTGAATCAGCATTTCTCTAAACTCTTGCCGTGAAAGCGTTTGAAACATTTCTTGTAGTTCTGCAATCAATTGACTCCGTTGTGCAGGCACAATCGTTTGTCCAAGCTTGTTCAAAATGCTATCCACAACGTCCCTGGAAGCAAAAAATATCAGCGAAGTTCCGAGAATTGCCCGTCCCAACGAGCTACCCAAATTCTGAACCGGATTGTAGATTCCAGAGCCTTCGGGTTTCTCATGGTCAGCCGTCGCCGCATACGTCAGCCTGCTAATGTATGCAAGAAACAATCCTGAGCCGATACCCATCACGATCAACCCTGGCATGAGTCCGATCGAAGTGACCTGAATCGATAAACTGCGGTAAAGGATACCAATCCCGATCGCTAATAGTGCAATGCCGCTCTGAACAATGTATTTCGGACAAATGCGATCGCCCAATACAAACAATTTCAGAACACTCACCACCACAATCACCATCGTCAGATTATAAGGGACTACAGTCAGGGCAGCCTGAAACGGATTGAGCGACATCACCACAGGCACAAATTGATAGAGATTAAACTGCACTCCGGTTGTAATCAGAACGTGAACCATTGCAGCAAGCATTCCGAAGACAAAGCCTTGTTTCCGCAAAAGTCCGATTCGGAGCAAAGAAGCCTTAAAGCGTTCTGCTTGTCGTCGCTGCCAGAACATGAACAATCCTAAAATAATTAGCCCTACCGCAATCAGCGTCGGCACGATCGACAACGGAAAAGGCGGCAGCACTAAACCCGCGATCGTAAAAATGCGCTTCGGTTCCCACCAGCCAAATTCGCCCGCTAAACTGATCCCCGCCAAAATCGAACCCAATCCGAAAAAAGAAAGCAATCCCCCGATCCAATCGATCGGTTGCTCACAGCGAATCACCAACTGCGGCAGCGATCGCTTTAACACCCAAACTAAAATTAGCACTGCAAGCGATGGCACAAAGGCCCAACGCCAACCCACCTGCGATGCCAGAAAGCCTCCCAATAGCCCACCCGACAAGCCTCCCACCGCCGATGCCACAATGAGAACAACCGTCGCTTGCTCTTGCGATTTGCCTTGATAGACCAAATCAGCGATCGTCCAAGGGGTACTCACGAGCGGAGTCGAAGCCAAACCCGTAATGATTGAAAAACTAACGGCTAGCACGCCCATTGTTGGACTCAGCACCGTCAAGACAATTCCAACACCATAAAGCAGTAAGCCTGTGAAAAACACAGGAGTTCGACCGTAAAAGCGACAGAGATTCTCAGTGGTGGGCGCAAAGGCAGCCGTGATCAGCGAGAACAGTACCAGAATGCTCTGAATGTATCCTACACTCGAATTCAAGTCAGCAACGATTGCAGGCATAATCGCAGGCATAACGCTGACATTGTACGCGACCATAAACACCGTCAAATTGATCGCCCAAAATCCTTTCTGACCTAGCTTTATCGATCGTGTTTCACTCATGAGGTTCGATGACGACGACTGCCGAACAGATGAGCATAAGTATAGGTAAACACACAGCCAAAGAGAAAGATTTGGCAAGTGAGAAAAATCCACAGCAGCAGAATCATTACGCTGCCAACCGCACCATAAGAAAGAAAATGGCTCCCGATCGAGATCACACTATTACTCACTAATTGTTGCAATCCGACCAACAGCGCCGCAGTCAAAAGCGCACCCATCCAGACATCATCCCAACTCACAGAACTTGTAGGCAGAACTTTGAACAAAATACAGATCGTTAGAGACAGAATCAAAAATGACGAACCGACCTGAAGCCCTCGATTGAGTTGCAGTTCGTCAACTTGGATAAAGGAGAACGTTTCTTGGAATGTTTCAACGAGCTTCAAAATGGTCTTAATCGCAATGCTGGAGAGCAAAGCAGACAATAGGACTAACGAAGTCCCTAGCACCAGTACAAAAGAGAACAGCTTGTTCAGAATGAAAAAAATCACCATCTTTGGAACTGAGCCAACTTGAGAAGCGCGATTTGGCGATCGCCAAATTTTATTCACCGAGTTTCTCAAAATCGCAAACACCGAACTCGCCGCCCAGAGCAGCAAACCAAATCCAACAATTCCAGCCCCTACACTGTTTTGATTGAGCGCAACGATCGTATCTTTGACCAAATCATGAACTTCTGGCGGCAGAAATCGCTGTACCGTCGTTTGAATCTGTCGAAAGGCTTCAGAAGTAGGACTAATCCACGCACCCAGAATACTCAGAAGAACTAAGAGCAATGGAAACAGTGAAAACAGCGCAAAATACGACAAAGCGGCTGCCATTCCAGGACAATCATCTTTATCCCACTTCATCCCGGTTTGAATAAGGAGTTGAGCGGGCTTCGAGGGAAGAATGTTAGACCGGATGTATTGCAGCATAGTTTAGAGAGTCATCGGTGCGATCGGTGCGATGTCTGGATCATAGCCGCCAACTTGATTTGTGCGAAGTACCCAGACAGATGCTCCATGCTGAAGAAAGACTTCAACAATCGAATCACTCGCTTTTCGAGGCAACAAAGTTCGCCAACTCCCCAAACCCGTCCAGAGATTTCGCAGCGGATCATCTTCCAAGGTCGTGCCGAGATTAAACTCATTGCTTTCCCAATCCGCGCGGGGAGAACCAAACGGTTGCAGCTTTCGATAAAGCTTGGTTTTGACCGCGACAAGCTGCTGATATCGCTTTGCCTGATCGGGATGCTGCACCATCCAAGTTTGCAGAAGTGATTCTTTTTGGTCGATCGCTTGCGACAAAGAACGAATGCTAGCAAACAAAGCTTGGTTAGAATCTTGAGCGCAATTGTTCGCAGGGCCGACAAAAGTTCCGCCTGTTCCGTCGCCAATCCGATATCGAGCCGTCATTGCTTCTAAGTGATGCAGCATTCGATCCAACGCCGATCGACGATTGCCATTAAAGTCAAATTCACCTGTGAAGGGTTCAAATTTGATCAAAATATCGCACACTGGACGAGTCCCCAACCAGCCGAATTGTCGATCGCCCATGTACCGCGACCAGTGCAAGGTTCCCGTCGTTAGCCCATCAGTGTTCTGACTGTAGACTTGATAGTATTGAATCTCAAACCGTCGCTCATTGCTAATGGGATCAAGAACAACGGTTGCAAGTCCATAAGAAAAGTGACCAAAAAATAGGGGGGTTGAGGCAGCAGGTTCTTTTTTGTTGCCCCCGATGCCGCCGTAAACGTGCAATAACAATGCGCGATCGCCAATCTTCCAATCATCGATCGCAGTTTGATTGTCTTCGTGCTGACGATGCCCCACACACAACACAGATGAAGCTTTACCTTTTTGTTCGACTACATTTGCCCAAGAGTCTTGTCGAACATAGCGGTAAGAAGTTTTGCTCCCAAATACGACGCGATCGGGCTGGAGACGAAACAGAGATCGAGGCGCGATCGACTGCACCACGAAGATTCCAGCAGCATCTTTAGCACCGTAAATGTACCATCCCGCTTCGTTTAATGGCGATCGCTCAAGGTTCCGCGTTGTGGATGGATAGATTTGATTCTGATCCATCAGCACTTGCGGTAAGCGGACAATCTCGATCGAGCAATCAAATCGACGCGAAACAGAGTTGAAATGCTGAACTTGAAAGCGATCGGTGTCTGGAATGGCAGCTTTGAATTGCACTAAACCATAGTAACGCCCAGTAATTTCTACGGGTTGATCGCGAATGTAGAGCGCTGTAGAAGAATGTGACTTTTCTACCTCTACCGCTCCTTCCAGCATCACAATCAAATCATCTGTCGGATGTGCCCCTGCTAGCGATTCTAGCGGATCGACCTTTTGCCAGTGGTTGAGGCGAACTGGATGAATCGCGCCGCCATACTCGCTAGAATACTCAGCATCAATGCTGAAATGAACATCATGCGTCACTGTTTGCACCCATTGTTTTACAGTGGGATCATTTGCCCATCGGAGCAATACTCGCTTTCCGATCAGTGATTCATAGTTCGGGGCGGCATGGTGTACCTCAAACCAAACGCCTCGAACCTGACGACGCTCTGAAGAATGAGGTAAAATCAACCGACCTATCCAAGGCGCGATCGGGCAATAAAATTGAGGATCAACAGTCTGACTCAGAGGATAGTTCGTGTAATCGTTAAAGTCCGCTTGCTTATAAAGCTCATAGTTACTAATTTGCTTGGGGCGGGGCGGAGAAGCAACGAGAAAGCGACCTTCTAAGATTGAAAGAATTAATGCGATCGTATGTTGTAAGTAGCTCTTTCCATCCGGCAAAAACGCATTTGGATCCATGATCCCACCCGGAACCTGATGCCCCATTGCCCCTAAAGAAGCCTCGCTAATCTTACCTTTTCGCAAGGCTCGATTCCAGTAGGACAGCGGAAACCATTTTCGTCGTCCTGGAAATAGAAAAGGGCCTAAACCCGCAACCACATCTTGATCCCCAACCAAATGATAAAGATGCTCTAGCTTCAAAAAGTTATTGTTCGCGCTCATGACACCGCCGAGCGAAATCACCTCAATGTCTGCCCCCAACACTCGTCGAAGGTAAGGTGCAGCCGCAACCGACAACTGAGCGCCCCCACTGTAGCCAATCAAAGTAATCGGGACATGACTCCCCGGCTGATATCCCCGTTCTACCAACCCGTTGTAAAGCACCTGAGCAATGCCCTGATTGTAGAGCGGGCCATAGCGTTTATCGGCAGAGACAGCGACAATCCAAGCATTCCGCAGATTCACCAAAAGCCCTAACAGCGCAGCAGGATTGTCCCACCGCATCTTATCCGCCAACCGCCAAACCCACGACAAAGGACGATCGCTAACGAGAGACTGATTGCGAACCGAATACAGCATCAAGCCTTGCAAAAACTCCACACCTTCAGGAAGAGCGGGCTGGAGCGCTTGCAAAAAATCTGCGACATCAGGAGTATACGCTTCTCCTGACTGACCGACTCCATCTACATAAACCACATAGCGAGACGGAAGCTTCGCGATCGCTCGATCGACGGTTTGAACCGCCGAAACTTGACGAGTATCGACTTCATCTCCATACCACCCTGCCCACCAACCTAATGTTTCTAAAGGTGCAAGCAGTCCCGCAAAGACAAGCGTAACCACCCCTACCCAAGTGAGATCAAACACCCACCGGATCAATCGCGGGAGATTTTCATACCAACCGAGTAGAGCGAGGCGAATTGGACGCAGCAATAGTGCGATCGTCAAAAATAACAGCAGCATTCCTAGCGAAATGAACCCCAACCGAAGCACTTGGGGGACTTTTTGGAACCAATGATCAAGCCGAACTGAGATCGCCTGTGTGGGCTGAGATGGCATCTGAAGCGCAGCAACACTGGAAGCTTGAGCAGTGGATGCGATTTGACTTGAAGATCGAGCCAGTGACTCTGAAGCAATGTGTTCTGCTTGATCGTTTAATCGCGTTTCTAAACCAGACTGAGCGATTTCTGATAACTGCGATCGCTGATCACTCACATCAACGCCTGCAACCTGCTCTGTCAGTCGTCGTCCTAGTTTTGCGATCGGTTGTCCGATCGTGCCCTTTAACAGTTGCAGCATAAACCAACCGAATGCCACATAAGTGAAAGCCCTCGCACCGCCCACTTGAGCGACTGCGCTCACTCCCGCCACCATCGCCAGCAAATGCCACACTGATAATAGATTCAGAATCGGCTCACCCACGTAAGGCAAAGCACCGAGAAAACTAAACAGTAACGGTGCATAGCTCAACCCCAACGCTATGACAAGTTCGCTCCACGGAATTCGCGTAAATCCAGGCAGGAAACCGATCAGCCAGGTGCTAAACACGAGAAACAAAAAGCCAAAGACAAACAAAATCGCATTTAGCAACAAGCTAAAGACAAACCGAATCGGCTTCACTTGATTGATAAACAGAATGATGCTTTGCCCGATTGCGAGTGAAAGCCCGACCGCGAGAACTACCAAAAGTGCGATCTTTTGTCCTTCAAGTAAGCTAACCACTAGGCGGAAGGCTTCCTGACTGAGTGCGAATGAGCCGCCAATCAAATTGCCGAGGAGTTTGAGCAACTGCTCAGTCATATTCAGAATCTCGAAAAATTACAGATCGATTCGCTCAACGTTAAGAGCCAAGCGACGAATGATTAGAAGCAGCACGTCGAAGCGTGAGAGCAGCAGCAAGCAAAGATGTACCACTCATCAGTAAGCTAATACCTACATAAAGACCAATCAGCCATATTGCACTATAGGGAAATCGATTCAGCACCATAATGCCGAGAATCAAAGTTACGACTCCATTGAGCGCCACCAGCCAAGACATTCTATGCCCCGCTCGATGAGTAAACGCCATGATGATGGTATAAATTCCTTCAATAATGAATAGGACACCAAACGCAAAGGTTAGCGCTAGCAATGCAGATCCCAGGTTCGACAGAATGTAGATTCCTGCGATCGCGTAAAAGATACCAATGATCAAATTCAGCCAAAACCCGCGAACAGGCTTCGATTGAAACGACTGAACGATCATTACACCGCCACTAATTAAAGTAATCCACCCAATGACAGAGGTAAAAAATGCTGAAGCAATTCCTGGCAACAGAATTGCTAATATACCGAGAACGATCAGAGCAATACTTAGAGCAATCACCCAGCCTGTTGATTTTCGGATATCAACATCAGGTTGAAAATTCACATTCATATGCGCCTCACAGTTTGAAAGGGACTTATCCGTTTGCAAACAAATCGATTGATCGAAGCGGCTCAAAGACTAACAAATCGTCTAACAAATTGTTCTTTAGCTTAGAGCAAGAAACTATGAAACCGATCGTTTTGAACATTTCTACACATCTTTTGCATCACCAATACTTCGCATCGCTTCAGGTACTAATCATACGAGTTGCGATGTTTTCCAACTTGGTAAAGCAACAATAGTGCGATGATGATCCCGACTAATCCAGCCGCGATCGAATTCACCATCGCTTGAATCGCAATCATATTAGAGGGAGAGATCATTGATCCCTGCGCGACCGTAGTTCCGATTTGACTAGGCGAAACCACAGTCGCACCTTGAGGAAGCCGCAACATATTCAGTGTGATTTCCCCGACTCGCACTAATGCAATCGACACTGCAATCGCGCTAATTCCAATGTTAGCGAGCAGTCCCAGTTTCAGATCTCGAATCACTTGAGCCTTTGCGGGACGCTGATCCCGGCTCTCAAGCTTATTTGCTAGTGATGTATATCGAAAACACCAGTAGATACTGAAAAGAAGAACAATCGAGCAAGCGATCGCTAACCATAGCCCTCCAGAAAATGCCACTGCTTGTTGTTGTCCTGGTCTTGATAAAACATTCGCAATCACCACGATGAGCGGGATAAATCCCAACAAGGCTTGTAATCCGAAACCGAGCCAACCGAGCAACCGCATCGACCGAGCAACCTGCTGAGGCGTTGAGGCTGGAGCTTCAGAGCTGAGGAAATTAAACATAGAGGGCTAAATGTTCAAATACAAATCAAATGCTGTAGCGAGATACACAGATTCTACAATGACGATTTGCCATCGCTTGCAGGTTTTGGTAGTTCTTAAAGATTATTACATCAATGGTTCAATTGATTCAGATGCTTTAAGCTCAGGCAATGGAACAATCTTGAACATTAGCAAACCATGATTTTTGTGAGTGGAGCTTCTGGAAACATTGGAACCGCAATTGCCGAGTCTCTCCGCGCTCGACAAGTTCCGTTTCGCATCGGTTCACGATCACCAAATTCCATCAATGCTCAAGACAACATGGAGGTAGTTCCATTCAATTTTCTTGATGCTACGACCTTTCAATCAGCGGTGCAGGGCTGTAATGCCATGTTCCTGCTTCGTCCTCCAGCCGTCGCGAACACCAAAAAAACGCTCAACCCTTTGATAGATGTCGCGCGATCGCAAGGAGTGCGCCATATTGTTTTTATCTCTGTTGCGGGTGCTGGAGACAATCCGATCGTGCCTCATTACGCAGTTGAGCAGCATCTTTCTCAGGCTTCTGAAGGTTGGACAATTCTTAGACCTGGTTTTTTTGCTCAGAACTTAGGCGATGCTTACCGAGAAGACATTGTTCAAGACGATCGCGTTTTTTTGCCTGCAGGTACGGGTCGGGTTGCCTTTATTGATACCCGCGACATTGGCGAAGTTGCCGCGAATATCTTGATTGAGCCTACTGCTCACCAAGCTCAGACTTATACAATGACTGGAGCCGAAGCGCTTTCGTTCAATGAAGTTGCAAGCATTCTCTCAGATGAGATGGGTCGAGCGATCGCACATCAGCCCGCGAGTATTCCAAGCTATTGTTTTCATCTGCTTCGTCGTAAAATGCCTCTAGAACAAATCATGATTCTGACGATTCTCCATGTCGGACTTCGCTTTGGACAGGCAGAAACCGTAGATGATACGCTACCAAACCTGCTAGGACATTCATCCCGTAGTTTGCGTGATTACATTCAAGATCATCGCCACCTATGGCTCAAAACACAGTAAAACTACAATGCATCCATCCTCTCATTCATCCCAACTATGGCAAACGTTAAGTAACTCTGTGCTAGTTCGCTTCATTCTATTATTCGGCTGCGGTTGGATTACAGTGATACTGATCAACTATTTTTATGGCACGATCGCGCTTTTCACCGCCGCCGGAATCTTCGCTGCATTGTTAAATTATCCGGTCGCGTGGCTGTCGCGCTATCCGCCGAGAGGTGCAGCGATCGCGATTACTTTTATTAGTGCAATTGTTTTACTATCAGGATTAGCGATCGGGGTTGGATTTCAGGTTTTAAATCAGGGGCAAGCCTTACTGACTCAACTCGGCGGCGCACTCAATCAGCAGAATGTCTTACCGTTTCAGGATTTTCTGAATCAATTGGATGTGAGTCGAGTCATTGATACCCTGAGAACGAGCCTAGCGACGGGTTTAGGCATTGTGCAAAATCTCTTTTCCAGCGTTTTTACTGGAATCTTTGGGATCGTTATCAGTCTATATATGCTGATTGATGGCGAAAAGCTGTGGCGGATGTTTTTGAAGCTCATTCCGATTCGTTCACGCGATCGCTTTGCTAGAACATTTCAGAAAAGCTTTCTCGGCTTTATTCGGGGTCAATTGCTGTTGATGCTGTTTTTATCAGGGACAACGCTGTTGATCTATCCATTGCTCGGTGTGAACTATGTGCTAGTTTTAGCAATCATCATTGGATTGATTGATGCGATTCCTGGAATCGGGGCGACGCTTGGCGTGTTGCTTGTCACCTTTTTGGTCTTTGCGTCTCAGGGAGGCGAGGTCGCGCTAAAAGTTTTCATCGTTTCGATCGTATTGATGCAAATTCAAGATAACTATATTCATCCTAAAGTAATGGGTAACGCGCTGGAGTTGAATCCAGTTCTGCTCTTTCTTGCCTTGTTTGTCGGTCAGCAAATTGCGGGATTGCTCGGTGTCTTTCTTTCGATTCCGATCGCAGGTATGATTGCCCTTTGGATACAACCGAGTTCGGACACGGCGACAGAAACTGTTGATTTGCAAAGGGATGAGCTTGAATGAAGCGATATTTATGGCTCTATTGGATTGCGATCGCTCTAACCGCTTGTAATGGATCACAAGCTCCATCGCAAGCCCCGCAAGCATCACAAGCCCCCGTTCCGCAGTTGAAAACAGTGACGATCGACAATACAAAAATCGTTGCAGGTCAGACGGTTTATGTTCCGATCTATTCGCATATTTACATGGTGGAACCTGGTCGAAAGATGAACTTGACTGCAACGATGAGTGTTCGCAACACTGATTTATCTCAGCCGATCATTGTGACTTCTGCAAACTATTACGATACAAATGGCGAGATCGTGCGGAAGTATTTAGACAAACCGATCGAACTCAGAGCATTAGCTGCAACCGATTTTGTCGTTGCTCAAGAAGATGTGAGTGGAGGAGCAGGAGCTTCTTTTATCGTCGAGTGGGTGGCTCAACAGAACGTTTCTACGCCTGCGATCGAGGCAGTGATGATCAATACCGGGGGCAATCAAGGAATCTCTTTTGTCAGTCCTGGACGAGTGATCAAAAATCGAGCAAATCGTAAGTGAAAGCTAGCGGTATAGTTCTTCAGCCACGATTGTCACTAATTTTTTTGCGGCTCCCGGTTCTCCTCGGACTTGCCGGAGTCGCTCGCACATTTGTTCTAGCTTTTCGGGATGTTCGAGATAGTCGATCGTAAGTTTTGCGACTTCCTTCGGCTCCAACTTTCCGAGCAGTTCTGGAACAATCATTTCTTTCGCCCAAATGTTGGGCCATGCCAGTAAACCCAACCGTTTCAACATGGCTGAATTGATCACTTTTGCAAGACTCGACCCCACACCCGGAAGATTCACCAACAATCCCGGCAATCCATCCCAAGCCCGCATTGCATCAAGTTGCTGAGTTGGTAGTAACACAATCATCGGAACCGCTAACGATCCAAGTTCCGCTGTATTCGCGCCGACTGTGGTTAAGCACAATCGACATTGAGACAGCAATTCATAAACCGGAACTCGCTCAGTTTGAGATTGCCATAGCTCGATCGACAATCCGTTCTCTGTTTCCAAACAAGGTCGATCGCCTTGCACTAATTTCGCGGAGACATTCCCCATCAGCGGCAAAATCGGATTCTCTAACGGATCAGCATACTTCGCCAAGTTCTCCAAATTCAACGTCGGCGCAACGGGAATCACAAAGCGCGTTTGAGGACGATCGCGTTTAATCTGTTCTGCGATCGCAATCATCAACGGCACGCCCTGAGTTAACTTCGCAGGCTTCGATCCCGGCAACAACCCGATCAATTCTTCCGATGAACAGGTCGCCTGCTGAGTTTGCACTTCTGCCATCAGATCCCCGATCACGCTCATCTTCTGTCTAAACTGAGCCGGAGCGCGATCGACAATCTCCGATCGCATCACGCCAAAACGATCGATCCATCGATGCCATCGCGCTTCCCATTCCGCATAAATCACGGTGCGATAGCCCAGTCGTCGCCCAATCACTACCGGAAAAAACTGGTCCCCGCCGAGGAAAATCACCACACCTCGATCGTGCCAATCCCAATTGTCCGCCGTTTTTCCCCACAGCAAAAATGCGAAAAAATGCTCTGCCGTCTGAACGCGATCGACTTCGGGATAACTCAAAGCAATCTCCGCCTCTTGTCCACTCGCATTCGGACAGGGAGAAAGCATCACTGAAATTCGCGGTTCATCACCAAGCTGCGATCGCAGTTCTCGAACCGTAGGCTTAACCCAAGTTGCCAATTCACCGGGAGCATTCGACAAAATCAGAACATCAACAGCCATAGAGAAACCGAGAGTGATACTTCTGATTATCGATGACGTAGCTCACGCGAAAAAGAGCGATCGTAAGCCAATCCACAGAAAATTCGGGAATCTAACAAAAGACCCCCGAATTTTCAATCTTCACAGCAACCAGCCCGATCTAATTCTCGTTCAGCTTTCCTTCCGAGCGGCTCAGAACCGAATCGGTCGGCAAACACAGCAAGTTATCGCCCTGCGTCTTAATCATTCCTTTTTGCCGCAGCTTGCCCATCAACCGCGTTACTGTCACACGAGTCGAACCGATCGCGCTACCGATTTGAGCATGAGTCAGCGGAAACGGCAGACAGTAGCCTTCTTCCGTGGGTTCACCGTACTCTTCGATCAAGAGCGTCAAAAATCCGAGTAAGCGATCAATTGTGCGACGCTGCCCCAACGTACTCAGCCACAGCAGTTTGCGCTGATGCTGATAGCGGAAGGCATCCAGCACCTCGCGGCGGAAGTGGGGCCAATTATCCAAATCGTGCCAGTACATCCAGACGACCGATGTTTGATCAACGTGCGCGTAAGCTTGCAGCGTAAACGGCGACTGCGCCACAATCTCAAACGGTTGACCTGTGCCCACAAACCCTAGAAATGCTTCTTCAGGACTGATCCGAGCGAGACGGGTCGTGCTTCCACTGGTGGCGTTGACCTGGGCTGTACCGACCAAGCGAACCGCGCCTTTCTGCACGAGATAGAGCAGACCCGGACGAGTCGGAACCCGTTCATCTTTACTAAAATTGCGAACGCGATAATGCTCTTGCGCCCAATCGATAATACGTTGCCAGGTCAGGAACGGACGAGCCGCATCGGAATTTTGAGGTGTGACTGAGTACATAATCTAATAGGCTGTTGGAGAACAGTGGGACTTTGACAAGCGCTGAGCCGCAGCATGATTGCAAAAAAGTTCAAACGAACCAGGAAATTGCTCAATGGGCTTGATGGGTTTCTGCAATCCGGCGTCTTTACGAGATTATACGGAGAAATCGACTCGCTGCCCGTGAGATCACGGTGATCTTTACAGAACTAAGCATAAATCGCTGGTAATTTTGAACTTTCGGAATTGAAATTTATCCCATTTCAGAGCTTCAACCGTAATTACAGTGAATTGTAACCTACCGAAGATCACTTATCCTACGCTTCGCACATTGTTACTGGTGAAAATTTACGAGGCAATCTGCCGAAAGTCGGATGTTCAAGTAGCAAATCGCGCGATCGATGATCCGAATTCCGAGCCAAACCCACCAGATTTCGAGCTTTTTCGACAAAAGCACGTTTTGAAACAAGTCAAAAATCAGACCTCGGTTGCAGTTTATCAATCGTCGATCACACTTCAGTTGGGGGCTAAATCAACGCAAACTCGTAAAGACATTGCGTATCAAGTCGTTCAGTTCTTTCAAACTTCTCCATTTAATCCTTCAGAAGGGGATATTGAAAAGATACTTCTCCGTGATCTTACGGTCAGTGCCAGCGAGGCGGGGCAGTTAAGGTTTGAGTTCGGGGATTTGGCGATCGCTCATTGGCTGCAAATGGTTTTGCGTAATTCCCCCTTAGTGCAAGATTCTAATTCAGCTTTTCGGTTGAGCGGTGAGCTTTCAGAGAATTCACAGATTTTCTTCTGCCAGTACAGCTACGCGCGATGTGCGGCAATTTTGCGCTTGATAAATCCATCCGATCACACAGATCAAACGGTAGAAATCGGGGCAGTCCTCTGGCTAAGAAATGGAAATCTTTTATTAAATCAAGAGCGATCGCTGGTCGCGCAGATTGTGAGGACGCTGGACGAGTGGGAAGACGGAACGGCGCTAAAGTCTGCGATCGCGCTTAGTCAGGCATTTCAGACTTTTTATCAAACCTGCCAAATCGTGAAGTACGACGAAATCGATCGGTCGATCGCGCAGTGTCGATTAGCTTTAGTGATGATTACTCATTGGCTTTTACGACAGCTTTTGGAGCAAGGATTAAGCGTTTTAGCACCGGAAACCCTTTGAGAATCGGCAGCACAAGTTTAGTCAAGATGTCACAGCAATGTCACGAGATCGTCATAACGAATTTTTATCAGCCAGAACGTGACAAACCGCCCGAAGCCGAATATAGTATTGGAGTGTGAGGAGCGAACCAGCTAAGGACACCGAGACGAAACACGGCCAGTCGTCGGTGTCCTTTCTGACTTTAAAGTAAGAATTTCTCGATCGCGATCGCTGCCCCGTCCTCTTCAACGTTCGGCGCGACCCACTGAGCAAATTGCTGAACGCCCTCCGGAGCATTTCCCATAGCGATCCCGATTCCCGCATATTGAATCATTTCGAGATCGTTGAAGTTATCCCCGATCGTCATCACGTTCTCAGGCTTGAGATTCAGCAATTCTTCCGCTAAGTATTTCACCGCTGCGCCTTTATTCGCTGCCGGATTCGTCGCCTCGAAAAAGGTCGCAACCGATTTCGTCAAGTAAAGTTCAGCAGGCGTGTACTGTTTTTGCAGAGCGCCGAGCATCGAATCGATTAGCTCAGTATCATCGCTCAACGCCAGTACTTTTGTCGGCTCCACGTCGATCGTCGATCGCAAATCCCCAACCTCGATCGGCACAATTCCCGATCGCTGAACATAAGCTGCCGTTTCGGGAGTCATGGTACGAATATACAGATCATCATTGATATAGAAATGAATGGACAACAATTTACGCAGGTTCGGTTGCTCAAAATAATCGAGCAGTTCTAATACTTGCGCTCTCGGTACTGACCAGCGGCGCAGCACTTTTTGACTCGTCGGATCTTGTATCCAAGCGCCTTGGTAAGCCATCAGCGGCAGTGTTGAACCAACCGCCTGATGAAATCGCAGTGCAGATCGATACATCCGTCCAGTCGCGATCGCAACTTGCACACCGCGTTTCTGTGCATCAGCGATCGCTTCTAAAACAGGTTCGCGGATATGATTAGATTTGCCTGCGATCGTGCCATCAATATCTAAGACCAACAATTGGATATCAGTGTGCTGCATAAATTTATTCACGGTGAAGACTGATCTCCTTTCATCGTCCTACCTTTAGAGCGCGTTATGGCTGAAGTCAGAAATCAAAAAGGGGTGAGTCGCCAGATATTACTGATGACGCTTTGGCTAACGCTGCTGATGTTGGTGGTGAAAGTGGGTTCAGCGTGGGCGACTCGATCGCTCTCGATCGTTGCAGAATCGCTTCATACGGTGATCGATGGGTTCAGTACCGTTCTAAGTTTAATCGCACTCTCGTCTCCGAATCGGCAATCAGGACGGGAAGTTTGGGGGCATGGGCGATTAGAGACAGGACTGGCGTTGTTACTGGTAGCACTGTTAGGATTTGCAGGATTGAGCTTGTTTGGAGTCGCGGTTGATCAATTGGCAACCGATCCAACGCTGAGAACGATGCCACCGATCCGAATGCGGTTATCCGTGATTGGATTGTTAGGGATTGTCTATCTTGCAAGCATGGGGCTGGCATTGTTTGAGCGCAAGGTTTCTCGATCGCTTGATAGTTCGATTCTGAAATTAAACGCGCGTCACATTCTACAAGATGCTTGGCTAACCGCGCTTTTATTGATCGGACTGTTCGGGATTTGGCGCGGATATGCGTGGTTTGATCCATTTTTGACGATCGTAATGGTGATTGCAGCAGGCTTAAGTTGCTGGCGAGTGCTAAATTGGCAGTTACCGTTAATGGTGCGGCAGGTTGCGATCGCGCCCGAAGCGATTGGGCAAATCGTGCGGCAGGTACAAGGCGTGACGCAATGTTATGAAGTGCGATCGCGCGGGATTGTCGGGCGGCAGGTATTTATCGAGATGCGTGTGATGGTGCATCCAGAGTTTTTGGGTGCGAGTGAATGGATCGTGGAGCAAATTGAAGGAGCGATTCGCGATCGATATGGCCCGGTGCAGGTGATGATTTTTGTCGAAGAAGCACAGGATGAATTGCAGCATCCGTTTGAACAAGTGCGATCGGATCAGTCAAGCCGCGAAATGGATTCGAACTGAATTGCTAGGCTGCGATAAAGATGACTTGATTGCTTTTATGCTCGATCGCAATCTCCCGATTGATGATATTGAAGCCTCGAACATTGCAGATGAGATACTTAGAAATCCTCCAAATCGGGGATTCTTAACCATTTCTAACGCTTTGCAGTGGAGGCTTCAATATGGAAGAGTCATCGATCGTGCGGGTCAAGAAGAAGGCATTACTGCTGTTTACAGAGCTAATCTATGATTCGTAGTATTCGTAAAGAGAAAGTAGAATACGGAGATTTTCAAACACCGCTAGAACTTACTGAAAAAGTTTGCCAACAGTTAATTGCACTTAGTGTTACCCTGATGTGGTGATCGACCCAACGTGCGGAGTAGGAAATTTTGTTGATGCTGCATCTCGCTTATTTCGAGCCAAAAAAATCATTAGAGTTGAAGTAAATCAGCAGTATATACAGGAAATTAAAGCAAAAGACCTATTGATAAAAGATGAGAGAATCCAGCTTCAACAGGCTAATTTTTTTGAATTTAATTGGTCATCGTTTATCAATCAACTAGATGGAGATGTTTTGGTATTGGGTAATTTTCCTTGAGTGACAAGCTCACAGCAATCAAAGCGATTCGCTCCACTACAATACTGCTGTACAAATCTCTCAACAAATCGAAATTCTTGAGACAAACTTTCTTCAACTAAATGAGAAATCAACCTGACATCTAACTCTAAAACCCGATCGATTGTGGGAAATTTCATCTGCTTAATCAACTCTCTGAAATCTTACCTTTAAGCCATCTTTAGGACGACGAGTGGGAATAATCACAGGCTCAAGGCTTTGATTCGGTAGGAGATCCCAAGCGTAGTTTCTTAGAAGATGAGCGGCAATCAGTTTCATTTCGAGTTTAGCGAATGCAAGACCGATACAGATGCGAGAACCACCGCCGAATCCGATTAAACTGAATGGTTTTTGTTTGGTGTCTTTCCAGCGATCGACATTAAATTCCTCCGGATTCGGATACAGTTCCGGTAATCGATGCGTGAATAGAATCGAATACTGCGCCATCCAGCCTTGCGGAACGTGATAGCCCGCAAATTCAAATGGTTTGATCACGCCTCGAAATCCGCCCGCAACTGGAGGATGCAATCGCTCTACTTCATTGAGTACTTGATCTAAGTAGGGCATTTTGGTGAGTTGGTCTAAGGTGATGGTGCGATCGAACTCTTTCTGTTCCGATCGCGCCAGTTCCAACACTTCAGGATGCCGCGCCAGTTCCAACACGAGCCAGGTTAACATTGCCGTTGTGGTTTCGTGTCCCGCAAATAGAAGCAGTAAAGCTTGGACGCGAATTTCTTCGGAAGTTAAGCGATCGCCATTTTCGTCTTCGGCTTGAATCAGCAAACTGAGTGCATCATCGGTCGGATGTTCTCGGCGCTGATCAATCACACGATCTAAATGCGCCAAAATCTCGTCGCGGGCTTTCGCCGACTTGTGGAATCGGCTTCCTGGAAGGCTCGGAAACGAGAAGAAACCATCAGTTAACGTGGCAAATAAATCACTAAAGCGTTTTGCTTCATCGCTCGAATCGATTCCTAGAAAGATCTGACTCGCAATCTCAAAAGTTAGTTGCTTGAATTCCTCAAACCATTTAAAGTCTCGTTTCTGTTCCCATTTCAGTAGATATTTATTAATCAATTTATTCATTGTTTCAAAATATCGCGCTAATGCTGCACCGTGAAACGCTGGCATGATCAAACGGCGGTTTCTGCGGTGTTCTTCGCCTTCTTGAACGAATAGCGATCGACCCAGTAATTTCTGAAACGTCTCTGGATAGCCATCCCGCCAAGAAAAGTTTTCAAATCCCGTTGAAAGTAAAAATTCTACCGCTTCAGATCCGACCATAAATACGGCTGGCTTTCCGAGCACACGAGTCTTGAACACCGAGCCATATTTGCGATAACGTTTTTCGACGAACTGCGGATCGAGAATGAACTGTAGCGTTTCACCGATCAGCGGCAGACCGAAACTTCTAGGGGGTAAAGAAGACATCGTGATTTCTTTAGGTTTCTAAACAGCACGCGCAAATACACTATAGAGGAAACACTAGAAATTAGACTGTAATGCACCCGCGCGTGATTTGTTTAGGCGAAATTTTGTTCGATCGCATTTCCAATCAACCTGGATTGCCGCTCGAAGCCGTGACTTCCTGGACATCGTATCCTGGTGGCGCTCCCGCCAATGTTGCCTGTGCGTTGACGAAATTGGGCACACCAAGCGCATTCGTTGGCTGTGTAGGCGAGGATGATTTGGGTCGATCGCTGATCGATTTGCTCAATACAACGCAGGTCGATACCAGTGGAATTCAGACCTATCCCGCACCGACACGGACGGTATTAGTTCTGAGGTCAGAAACAGGCGATCGCAGTTTCGTGGCATTCGGAGACAAGCGGAATACGACCGAATTCGCTGACACCCATTTGCAAGCCGATCGCATTCCCGTCGAATTGTTTCAGCACGCAGATTATTTGGTGATTGGAACATTGTTATTGGCGTATCCGGAGAGTCGAGCCGCGATCGAACGAGCGCTGCAACTCTGTGAGCAATTCTTTGTCAAAGTGGTGTTAGATGTGAACTGGCGACCTGTGTTCTGGAACGATCAAAGCATTGCACCGGGAATGATTCATCAGTTAGTGAAGCAGGCGGACTTTCTGAAACTTGCAGAAGAAGAAGCAGAATGGTTGTTTGAAACAACCGATCCGGGTGTGATTGCTCATCGGCTTGAAAGCTTAGAAGGCGTGCTAGTCACTGCGGGCGAAAAAGGATGTGGCTATTGTTTGAGTCAGAAAGAAGGCAAAGTTCCAGCATTCTCGATCGAGGTTGAAGATACGACTGGCGCGGGCGATAGTTTCTTGGCTGGATTTGTGCATCAGCTTTGTCAGCATCAGTTATCTGAAATTAGACAAGATGCTGATCGGATTGTTCGATATGCAAGTGCCGCAGGAGCATTGACCACCATGAGATCGGGTGCGATCGATGCTCAACCCACAGGCTCAGAAGTAGATGCGTTCCTATTTCTACAAGAACAAGGAGGTTAAAAGATGGGTGTTGAAATTGAGCGAAAGTTTTTAGTCAAAGACGATCAATGGCGGGATCTCGCTCCCGGTGAATTGTATCGACAGGGCTATATTTCGACAGTTGGGAATACGGTGAGAATTCGAGTGATCAACGATCGGGGTTTCATCACAATCAAAGGGCTGACACAAGGTATCTCACGCGCAGAGTATGAATACGAGATTCCCGTAGAGGATGCAACACAAATGCTAGATACCTTGTGTCAGCCTCCTTTAATTGAGAAGTACCGCCACAAGATTGAACTCAATGGTTTAGTTTGGGAAGTCGATGAATTTTTGGGTGAGAATCGCGGATTGACGATCGCAGAAATCGAACTCAAAAGCGCGGATCAAGCAATCGATCTTCCAGACTGGATCGGGGAAGATGTTTCACACGATTCGCGCTACTACAATTCCAACTTAACGAAACATCCGTTTACACGTTGGTAAACTGCTATCGACTCCAAGCAACATAAGGTAAATTTGCCGCTGTTGCCCGAACTTGCTCCGCTTTTGAAACTAGCTGACCGCAAGCATCCCAAGTGCCAGAGGTCAACATTTGACGCGCACCCGCAGGCATCGAAATATCAGCCGCAAATGATCCACACCGCACCTTTAACTGATCTAAATCGATCGATACCTCAAGCTGTGGATCATTTGCCACAAGTGTTTGAAGCTGGCTTGTAACACTCGGATCAGCGCTAATGCAGGGAACCCCGATCGCAACACAGTTTCCAAAAAAGATTTCTGCAAAACTTTCACCGATGATTGCTTGAATTCCCGATTTTGCGATCGCTTGCGGGGCGTGTTCTCGACTCGATCCACAGCCAAAATTTCCATTCACAATCAAAACGGTCGCGCCTTGATACTGCGCCAAATCGAACGGATGCTCCCCTTTAAGCTGAGTGCGATCGTCGGCAAACACACCCGCCGCTAACCCATCAAACGTAACACAGCGGAGATATCGCGCCGGAATAATGCGATCGGTATCAATGTCATTTCCAACTAACGGAATGCCGCGACCTGCGATCGTTCTAACTTCACTCACCATACTGAATTCACCTTGCACGATAGTCTGGTCTATTCTCGCATCTCTCCATCCTGCATTGACCATCAAGCGATCGCCCAAATCGTCTAAACTGAGCAAGACGCGCTCGAACAAAACAGATGACAGGCTCTAAGATTGGTGTGGCAGTAGTCGGAACGGGATTTGGGCAGAAGGTTCATATTCCTGGATTTCAGGCGCATCCGCGAACCGAAGTAGTCGCTGTCTATCATCGAGACTTGCAAAAAGCGCAGACGATCGCACAATCGCACCAGATTCCTCGCGCTTGTTCGTCGATCGAAGAAATTCTCAATCTTCCAAATGTCGATGCTGTCAGTATTTCAACGCCGCCCTTTTTGCATTATGAAATGGCGAAAACGGTGCTAGACGCTGGAAAGTATTTACTACTGGAGAAACCAACGGCACTGACTGTTGAGCAAGCAAAAGATCTGTATAGTCGATCGCTTAAAAAACGGGCGATGACCAGCATGAACTTTGAGTTCCGGTTTGTTCCTGCATGGCAGCAGTTCGCGGATTTGCTTTCACAGAACTATGTCGGACAGAAACGATTGATCAAAATTGACTGGCTGGTATCAAGTCGGGCGGATGCGTCTCGTCCTTGGAACTGGTACGCGCGAAAAGAGCAGGGCGGCGGTGCATTGGGCGCGCTTGGATCGCATACGTTCGATTACATTGCATGGCTGTTTGGAGGAGTCGATCGATTAACTGCCAGCCTCACCACTGCAATTCCGAATCGTCCTGATCCCATCACAGGCGAACTGAAGCCCGTCGATTCGGATGACACTTGCAACCTCACCTTAGAACTCACAGACGGAACCCCTTGCCAGATTTGTATTAGTTCAGTCACGACTCAGGGACGCGGACATTGGATCGAAGTCTATGGCGATCGCGGAACGCTAATTCTCGGCAGCGACAATCAAAAAGACTACGTTCACGGATTCAAACTTTGGGGCGCACCCGTCGGGCAAGAACTCGCAGAACTCGAAATTCCCAAGCAATTTGCATTTGAGCAAGTGTTTGCAGATGGACGAATTGCGCCGTTTATTCGCGTGATTGATCAATGGCTGATGAGTATCGATCGACAAGAATCCCTCGCCCCCTCGCTTAAAGAAGGCGTGTACTCGCAATTGCTCATGGATCTCGCTCACGAATCAAACGAGACTGCAACCTGGGTGAAAGTGCCGCGCTGGTAGAAATTTAGATTTCCTCATCAGTCCCGATCCCCAAATACAAGCGGATAAACTCCGATGCCGCAATCGGATTCAAAGACTTTAATGCCTTGTAAATCTCGACAACGACTTCAGCAAGCGGATCGCGTTCCCCTCTAAGCCAACGGCTAAAGTTCGATCGATTCACACCCATAATCGCTGACAGTTGATACTGCGTGATGCTGTGAGATTCCAGCACCTGCTTCAATGCACTCCCCGCTTTTGACATACGCTGTTCTAATGACAGTAGATGCTTTGAATATATAGGTTTCTAAACTCTGTGCAAATAAATAGAGTCGTTCCTATCTTAATCGTAATATTCTCTACCCTAATCGATACTTCAACCACGCACCTAAAAGTGGCAATGCAATCCGATATCCCAATTCGGCTCCGTATACTAAGCCTTTTTGCTCCAGACTTGCCAGCGCACCCTGCAGCCCGCCCCCCCGAGATAAATTGTGCTTTTGAATATACTCCCGCGCATGAGGGCTATCAGTCGGATCAAGCGCCAAACTTTCCAGCACTCGGACTTGGCTATTCGGCAACAGCAAAATCAGTGATTCAAATGTTACGGAAAGATCTTCGATTAATGCGATCGCGCTTCTTTCGACATGATGCGGCTGCACGATCGTCACAGGCTTACATTCTTTTCGATCAGATTCACGTTTGCCATATTCCAGCCAAATTCGCCGCGCCAGCGTGATCGCATCTCCAAAATGTCCTTGAACATAGCTAAGAAAAAGCAATAAGCTCTCTGGCTCAAATTCCAACCCTTCCGCCAACATCGCTTTGGCAATCCAAGTCTGCATCGTTTTATCCGACACCGGACAGAGTGAAATGACCTGCAAATCATTCGGCTTTGTCCAGCGTTCTGCTACCGTTGAAATCAGCGCATAGCTGACACGACTTTGCTGCTGAACTTCTTGCCGCAAATACTGCTCCCATTTGTTTGCCCGATCGAACGATCGCAAATGCGGAAAATTCAGAAAAACAATCACGACTCGGCTGTTTAACCATTCAGCGATCGCTTGGGGCAGCATTAACAGCGCTTCAAACAATGTCCATTCTTTACCCGGTGACGAGTGCCACACGAGCTGAGTTCTGCCATTCGTCGATCGCAGAATGAACGGATGCTCTTTGCTCCAGCGATCAATGAAAGTCAACTCCTCGCACGATTCAAACGTTGCCACGATCGCAGCGGCAAGTAGTTCTAGAAAGCGCTCATAGTTCGTTGCGCGGAGGCAGTCGATTTCTAGAACTTTTGCACCACAATCCCGCGCTGCTGCTCGAATCAACGTGCGTCGCCCAATTCCGGGCACACCCGCCAACAACACATCACGATCGCTCAACAAAATTTGGCTGACTTGATCGAGTTCTTGCTGTCGCCCGACTAATTGAGGTGAAAGAAACGGATGACTGACCATTACTAAAACACTTTAGAACTGTGGATTTGTATCCTTAGACGCTTCACAACCTTCCCCTGAAACGGTAATGTCTAGATTTTATAACGTAATTTGAAATTTAATACCATTTAATAGTGCTATATTTTGCTCCTAGGCACTACCATAGAGTGCTGTAAGTCATTATCCCCTAACTCCTGAGTTTTTTATGTCTGCTCATTCCCTCCCGTCGCCGACTACGGCTTGGCATACCTTAGATACTCCCGGAGCGCTCTCGACCCTGAAAAGCGACTCCCAGACTGGTTTAAGTGAGCAAGAAGCGGCAACCCGTCTAGAACAATACGGCACAAACGAACTCGAAGAATCCGGCGGTCGTGGCACCTGGGAAATTCTCGTCGATCAGTTCAAAAACGTCATGTTGCTGATGCTGATCGGAGTTGCGTTAGTGTCCGGGATTCTTGATCTGCTCGCGCTGACACAAGGCAATCTCAAGGCTGGTGAGGTGCCGTTCAAAGATACGATCGCAATTTTAGCGATCGTCATTCTCAATGGCGCACTCGGTTATGTTCAAGAGAGCCGTGCCGAAAAAGCACTCGCTGCACTTAAACAACTTTCATCGCCAAGAGTGCGGATATTGCGAGGCGGACGAGTTACTGAAATCGATTCTAAGTATCTCGTTCCTGGTGATGTGATGCTGGTCGAAGCAGGTGTCCAAATTGCCGCAGATGGTCGCATTCTCGAAGCGGCAAACCTGCAAATCCGAGAAGCCGCCCTGACCGGAGAAGCCGAAGCGGTCAACAAGAACGCCAACGCGACGATCAAAGAAGATGCGATGCCTGCTGATCGCATTAATATGACCTACCAAGGAACCGAGGTAGTCAACGGTCGTGGAACAATCTTGGTGACAGGTACCGGGATGCGGACGGAGTTAGGAAAGATCGCAGCGCAGATTCAAGGGGTGGAATCAGAACCTACTCCGTTGCAGAAAAGAATGGATCAACTGAGTAAAGCGTTGGTCACTGGAGCATTAGCGCTCGTAGCGATCGTCGTAATCGGTGGTCTGATTATGACCCGCGATTTCAGCAAACTGCAAAATCTACTGCAAACCTCACTCAGTATGGCGGTCGCGGTTGTGCCGGAAGGATTGCCTGCGGTGATCACGGTGACATTAGCGATCGGGACTCAGCGCATGGTGAAAAGAAATGCGTTGATTCGCAAACTGCCTGCGGTGGAGACACTGGGTTCGGTCACGACCATTTGTTCAGATAAGACCGGAACTTTAACCCAAAACAAAATGGTGGTGCAGTCGCTACACACCATTAGCATGAGTCCAAAAGTCACGGGTCACGGCTACGCGCCCGATGGGGAATTTCTGCGAGATGGCTCAAGAGTGATTCCCGCAGATGAGCCAGAACTCAGAGCAGTGTTACTCGCTTGTACGATATGTAACGATTCGATTCTGCAACAAGAGAATGGACAGTGGATCATTCTCGGTGATCCGACCGAAGGAGCTTTGTTAACAGCAGCAGCGAAAGCGGGATTAGAGCGAGATCAGTGGAGTAGTAAGCTGCCGCGCGTTTCAGAGTTTCCGTTCTCATCTGAGCGTAAACGCATGAGCGTGATTGTGAAAGATGCAGCGGGCTTGTTGCAATCTGAGACTGATTTTCTGTCTACGCCGTTTTTGATGTTCACCAAAGGATCGCCGGAAATTGTCTTAGAGCGTTGTCAGCAGATTCAAATTGGCGATCGAGTCGAACCCATCACCCAAGCCCAACGTGATCAAGTTCTCCAACGCAACAATGAACTCGCTGGAAATGGGTTACGGGTTTTGGGCTTTGCTTACAAACCATTAAGAGAAATTCCGCCTGAGAATTCAGATGAAGCTTCAGAGCAAGGCTTAGTCTGGTTGGGCTTGGTAGATATGCTCGATGCACCTCGTCCTGAAGTGCGCGAAGCCGTGAAACGCTGCCGAACCGCCGGAATCCGCCCAGTCATGATCACCGGAGATCACCAACTTACCGCAAGCGCGATCGCGCAAGATTTGGGAATTTCTAAACCTGGAGATGAAGTTCTAGTCGGACGCGAACTTGAACGCATGAGCGATCAAGAACTTGAACAGTACGTTAATCGCGTCAGCGTGTACGCACGAGTCGCACCGGAACATAAGCTGCGGATTGTGAAAGCACTCCAACGCACAGGTCAAATTGCTGCGATGACCGGAGACGGGGTGAATGATGCGCCTGCACTCAAACAAGCGGATATCGGGGTCGCAATGGGCATCACCGGAACTGATGTGAGTAAAGAAGCATCAGATATGGTGCTGCTCGACGATAACTTCTCAACGATCGTTGCTGCGACTGAAGAAGGGCGCGTCGTTTACACGAACATTCGTCGCTTTATCAAATACATTCTAGGAAGCAACGTTGGGGAAGTGATTACGATCGCGGCTTCAGTTGCGTTAATCCCAGCAGTTGCGGCAACCGGAAGTGTTCCACTCACGCCACTACAAATTCTGTGGATGAACTTGGTAACGGATGGTTTACCCGCGCTGGCGCTGGCAGTTGAGCCTGCGGAACCGAATGTGATGGATCGTCCGCCGAACCATCCCGGGGAAAGCATCTTTGCGCGTGGATTGGGTTCGTACATCATTCGGATCGGGATTGTGTTGGCAATTTTGTCGATCGCAACAATGGTCTGGGCGTACAACTACACTACGACGAACTTTGGCGGAAATTTGGATGCCGATCGCTGGAAAACGATCGTATTTACGACGCTGTGTTTAGCGCAGATGGGACACGCGATCGCCATTCGTTCCAATAGCAAATTAACGATCGAACTCAATCCGTTTACGAACCCCTATGTTTGGGGTGCGGTAATTCTGACTTCGATTCTGCAATTGATGTTGGTGTATGTTCCGCCACTGCGAGGTTTCTTTGGAACCCACTTCTTACCGTTCAACGAATTGATGGTTTGTGTGGGTGTGAGTGCATTGATGTTTGTGTGGATTGAAATGGAGAAATTATTCTTCCGCTTCTATTTCAGCAAGAAGCGCTAGATTTAGCCTCTCATCAGCGTTCAGCCGCTCTCAAATTGGGGGCGGCTGTTTCTTTTGATGGTGGTTCCTTTTGATTTGATACACTTGGGAGGAATTCGGATGGCGGGTGGTCAAATTCCGAGTTCCGAATTCTCCATTCCGCCCCTGATATGTATCTGCGCGCTCTGCATCTTCGTCACTTTCGCAACTATCAAGATCAGCACATCGATTTTACTGCTGCTAAAACAATTCTCTTGGGCAACAATGCACAGGGAAAATCGAATTTGCTCGAAGCGGTTGAGCTACTTTCTTCGCTAAAGTCCCATCGAACTTCGCGCGATCGCGATCTAATCTTCGACGGCGAAACGTCCTCACAAATCACCGGACAACTAAAGCGCGAAATCGGAGAGACCGAACTGACGATGACGCTCCGAGAAAGCGGGCGGCGAACTGTAGCGCAAAATGGTGTTTCTCAACGGCGACAACTCGATTTTCTTGGCACATTGAATATGGTGCAATTTTCGAGCTTAGACCTCGATTTGGTGCGAGGAGGGCCCGATCAGCGGAGACATTGGATTGATGCGCTCTTAGTTCAACTAGAGCCGATTTACGCCTATGTGCTGCAACAATACAATCAAGTTCTGCGGCAGCGAAATGCTTTACTGAGAGCGCGGTTGAAAGACGAAAGCGAAGGGCGAACGGTTTCAGCCCCTGATTTAGCATTGTGGGATGCTCAGTTAGCGATCGCTGGATCAAGAGTCATTCGACGACGATCGAGAGTCCTCGATCGATTAGCTCCATTTGCAGAACAATGGCATCAAGCGATTAGCGGCAGTACTGAAAAGCTAGAAATTCACTATGCGCCGAATGTGACTTCCGAAGTGGATACTCCGGAAGCACTACAGCAAGCGTTTTTGGAGAAAATTCAGGCGAGAGCGATTGCAGAACAACATCAAGGAACTACATTGGTCGGGGCGCACCGAGACGAAGTGGAGTTTTTAATCAATCAAACACCCGCGCGTCAATATGGTTCGCAAGGTCAACAACGAACCTTAGTTCTAGCATTGAAGTTAGCAGAGCTTAAACTAATCGAAGATGTGATCGGAGAACCTCCACTTTTGCTATTAGATGATGTGTTAGCAGAGTTAGATTTGAATCGGCAAAATCAATTGTTAGAAGCCATTCAGGATCGCTTTCAAACCTTGATTACCACTACACATTTAGGGTCATTTGATGCTCAGTGGATTGATTCTGCACAGATTTTAGAAGTGAAGGCGGGGCAGCTTCATCAGGGCTGATTGATTTTGCTTCACGGAATCGATGAGCATGACTTTGTAGCCCTAAGATAGCTGCGATCGAGAGCGATTGCAGTCTGGTTCCCCTACACAGTTGGTCATGTTGAATCTCAAGCTTCTCTCTGTTGTTACGGCTCTGGGTTTAGGTGCAATTGCAGTTTTTAACCTGAAGGCTCCGGCAGTTCCAAAACCCGTTGAAGACAATGTAATTGGACTATTTTTAGTTAAAAAAGACCAAATCAATCAGCAATATCGGGGCGAGCTTTACCCGATCGCACAATACAAAAATGGAAAATACCTTGATGCGAGTGTGAATGTCACTCTAGAAGTTCGAGAAGATTCTTCTGAAAGCGCGATCGTCAAACGAAATCTCGCAAAAAGCATTTTGAATCAGCCTAAAACCTTTGCGGTGCTAGATACACAAGGAAAAACGATCACCCAGTTTGCAGCGAAAAAGGCTGGAGTGGGGCAATTTGCTTGTGAGTCGTTTTTGGTTGGGCGTGGTGAAGTTCTAGACAACACAAAGTTGCCGTCGCTGTTTGATCAGCTTCCGAAAGCTCGATCGCAAGGAATGTCGGGCTTTATCAATGGTAAGCAAGTTGATGAAGTGTGGAAATGGACGATCTCATCTCAGCGTCCTGTTGCTCCAGCGAGATTAGTTTCGGTTAGTCCTGCTCAGTTAAAGCAATATCGAGCTGATTTGGAGCGAATTGGAACGGCTGAGATCAATCAAACCAAAGAAGCTAAAGCTTTTTCGGGGACTGCCATCTTAGATGATTTTCAAGTCGTTGATCTTGATGGCGACGGTAAGCACGAAGTGTATGCGAAACTGCACAAAGGAGTTGCTAGAGGAACACCCATTCAAGGAAATGTCGATCGTTCAACTGTGAGATCTGTTTATGCGAATGTTTGGTTGAGCTATCAAAACGATCAGCCGAAGTTAATCTCTAAGCAGGTGTTCCCTCAATTTGTGCCTGCGAGTGATGCAGGGCGAGAATATGATGTGCTGCAACTGATCGATACAGATAGTGATGGTCAATCTGAAGTATTAGTTCGCAACAATGGGTATGAAGGTGTGAGTTTTAGTATTTACAAGCTCCAGAACAATCAACTGAAGCCTGTATTTACTGGAGCGGGATATGGCTGTTAGATCGCCTGAATCCACTCTTTAATGTCGTACTCTGTCCAGATCTGATTTTGCCAGTAAGGATCAGACTCGATTAGATTCCGCACGATCGATTCATTTTCCGCCTCATAGATGCCAAACACTTTAGTAATGTCTTGGGTCGGGCCGATAGTGATCAGAATTCCATCTTCCTTTTGTTTCGCTAATCCATCTAAATGAGCTTGGCGATAAGGCGCTCTTTTTTCGAGAACATCTTCGCAATAGCTTCCCCAAAGAACATATTTCGGCACAGTTTCACTCCTTAGCTTCTCAGGTCTACCCGGAATTTTTCAGTTAATGCTTCGCGCACATTCTGATGCACCGGATCGACATCTTCATCTTTCAAAGTGCGATCGTCTGCCCGATACACGAGTCGAAATGCTAAACTCCGCTGTCCTTCGGGTACACGATCGCCCTTGTATTCGTCAAACAGTTCCACCGATTCGAGCAGCTTACCGCCTGCTTTAACGATCGTGCGCTCTAAATCACTTACCGCAACCTCACACGCCGCATAGAAGGCAATATCGCGATCGGAAGCGGGATAGGTTGAGAACGGTTTGAAGATTGGAACCATTGCTCCATCGGTTTCGAGATGACGAATCACAACATCAAGATCCAATTGAAAAACATAGACTTCATCAGGTAATCCGCGTTCTTGACGCAATTGGGGATGTAGCTGTCCGAAAGTTCCTAAGCGTTCACCTTTCACCCAGAGCGATGCAGTTCTGCCTGGATGTAAGCGCTCATCTCGTCGATCGGGCTGATATTCCACTGTTAAACCGATGCGATCGAAGGCGCTATCTAACATTCCCTTTGCTTCAAACCACGACAGCGGTTGATCTTTGCCGCCGCGAATCCATTTGCCCTGAGTCGGATCGCCGCCCAAAATTCCAGCGATCGCTTCCGATTCGGTTAGTTCTTCCTCTTGAGTAAAGATACGTCCAATCTCAAAGCCGTTTAAGGCTCCGTTGCCTTGCTCTAAGTTGTACTGGAATGCTTCGATCAGTCCATTGATCAAATTAGTTCGGAGTGCAGAGTATTCGGTGAATAGTGGATTTGCAAGAATAATCTGCCGTTCTTCTCCCGGTTTTCCTAGGGAATAGTGAATCAGTTCGGTGAGTCCTGCGGCTCGGAACGCTTCGCGAACTTTACGCTTGATCGATTGTTCGATCGACAAAAATCCTAGCTCTGTCTCGGCAGGTAACGTATCTTTGAAATTGTTATAGCCGTAGAGCCGCGCGATTTCTTCGATCAAATCGATCTCGCGCTCTAAGTCGCGATAGCGATAAGGCGGAACCGTAACATTCCAAGTTTCTGAACCACTCGACTTTAACTCACAACCCAAAGCGGTTAAGGTTCGTTCAACATCACTGGTTTGTAGTTCGCCTGGTTCTTCTTCGAGTTCGACCATTCCTAAAACTTCTCGAACTCGTTCTAGCCGAAGTTCGATCGTTCTTGTGAGTGTGCCTTGGCGGTTGTCGATCGTATTCTGAGCCGTAACCGTTCCACCTGCCACTTCAAGCATGAGTTCGATCGCCCGACGAGCTGCCGTTTCAAGTCCTGCAAGATTCACACCCCGTTCGTATCGGGCGGAAGCTTCGGTTCTCAATCCTTGCGATCGCGCTGATTTCCGAATCGCAGCAGAATCAAAGATCGCTGCTTCTAACATCACATTTTGAGTGTTATCGCTCACTTCGGTTTCTTCACCACCGAACACACCTGCCAACATGGTCGGCTTGTCGTTCACCGTGATTAACAAGGCTTGCTCTTGAAGTTTGCGATCTTGATCGTCGAGCGTTTTCACCGATTCGCCCGATTGAGCAAATCTCACACCCATTTCGATCTGATCGGTTCCCGCAACTTTGACCAAACTATCGAGATCAAACGCATGAAGCGGCTGTCCCCATTCCAGCATGATGTAGTTGGTCACATCGACGATATTGTTAATCGATCGAACTCCTGCCGCTAACAATCGACGTTGTAACCACAGAGGCGACGGTGCGATTTTGACATTCTCGATCACAGTTCCGATGTAAGTCGGGCAAGCTTGAGCATCGCTAATTCTGATCGACAGTGAGCGATTTTGCTCGACTTGGGGTGCAGCGGGTTCTGGTAATCGCAAAGTTCCGCCTGTTAAAGCTGCTACCTCTCGCGCAATTCCAACCATGCTTAAAGCATCTGCTCGATTTGCTGTCGAAGTTAAATCTAAAATCGCATCATCTAAGCCCAGTAGCGGACGCACATCCATTCCAGGCTGCAATTCACCCGACTCATCAAAAATATGAATCCCTTCAGCTTCTTTAGTCAGACCTAATTCTGATAGCGAACAGATCATTCCTTTCGACTCAACACCTCTGAGCTTTGCAGGCTTGATCTTCAAATCCACATTTGGCAAATAAGTTCCGAGTGTTGCCACAGGCACGAAGATCCCAGCGCGAACATTTGCTGCACCGCAGACGATTTGAGATGGGCTCTCGCCGCCAGTTTCGACCGTACACACGCTTAAGCGATCGGCATTCGGATGCTGTTCTCGCGTCAAGACTTTGCCGACGACCACGCCATCTGCCCAGGTGCGCCGATCCTCAATGTCTTCCACCTCAAACCCTGCCATCGTCAGCTTTTCCGCCAACGCCTCCGGAGTCATCGAAATATCTACCAGTTCCCGCAACCAATTCAGAGAGATACGCATCCGTCGAATTTAAACCATGCTAATCAAGCCTCATTCTACAGCGTAAACAATCGAAGATAGTGCGATAACATCGCTTGCCCATAAAACAAACTCAAGCCCGCGCCCAATGCCAAAAATGGGCCAAACGGCATTGCCTGACGACGAGACAATCGCCCCGATTTCAGCGCTCCGATGCCAACGATCGCACCCGTCAAACACGCCAAAAATCCTGCAAGCAGCATCAACTGCCAGCCCAACCAAGCCCCGATCATTGCCATTAGTTTCGAGTCTCCGGCTCCCATTGCGGGCTGTCCCAAGATCATCGAGCCAGTAATCCCGATCAAATCTAAGAGCCAAATTCCAACGATCGTACCAATCACGCCGCTGATAAAACCTTGAATTGCGCCAACGGTTCCACCGATCGAAAATCCGATGATTGCTTGAAATATCAACCCCAACACTAAGCCCGATTGCGTCAGTGGATTCGGCAACGTCATCGTATCGAGATCAATCATCGCTAGCGCTAGAAGCCAACTGAAAAACGTCCAATGGCCCAACGTTTGCAGCGAAATTCCGAAAATCCAGAAGACGATCAGAAATAAGATACCTGTCACCGCTTCGATGATTGGGTAACGAGGCGCGATCGCACTTTTACAATGAGCGCATTTTCCTTTTAGTCGTAGCCATCCAAGCACCGGAATATTCTCGCGTTTTTTCAGGCGAGTCAGGCAGTGAGGACAGCGAGAAGGCGGATAAATCAGAGAAAGTCCAGCAGGCAATCGGTAGATCACCACATTGAGAAAGCTCCCGATCGATGCACCGATAAAGAACACCAAAATAAGAGCCGGAACCGCGAGAAAATCCATAAATCCAGCAGACATCAGGGCAACTTTCATTTAACTCGATCGAGTTCAAATTCGTGCCCTAATTTTTTGCGATTCTACTCAATCAATTCAAACGGCACAAAACATTCTTGAGGCAACAGAATCGGCTTACCCGAAAAAATAATTTTGCCACGATGCGTAATTCGATTAATTGCCACACCTAAGGGTCGATCGATCTCAGGATGAACCGAAAAATAAGTTTCGTAGATCAGTCGCGCCGATTGAATTAGCGTCGGATCAAGGTAAGTCGTAAAGTCATTCTCATTCACGTCGATCGCAGTATCAACATTCACTAAAACGTTCATTATCCAAACTTCGTCCAGATACAGATTGACTGTATCCTATGCCAAAATTTGGAACTGGTACAAAAAATTAGAAAAATAATTTTAGAATTAAACTAAGTCCCGTTGTCGAGAAGCTGAAATGAACACTTACTCCACAACCGATCTTCGCTTTCCCGAAGAGAAATCGCTTTTGGCTGAACGGCAGCGCACACGAAGTGCCGCAGAGCGCGCAGCAACTCGCCGAATATTTGAGGTCGATCGGGGTTGATCTCGATCAAATTCGACCTTCGATAAATGGGTTCACTTCAACCCAGCATGAACGGCTAACCAAATACAAACCGGATCAGAACTGGTATAGCTCACGCGATGTTTTTGATGTGCCGGAATCAAGAGATAGTTGCCCGATTTAAGCTCGATCGTACTTCCATCCTCATACGTTAATTGCGCTTCACCCTGCAACAGCAACACCCATTCATCGCGCGGTTGATCATACCATTCGCCTTCAGGTGTTGTTTGTCCTGTTGAAATAATCCGTTCGATGAGGAGCTGATCAGTTTCGATCAATGGTTCAAAGAGTTCTCGATCGAGCAAGAATTCTGGTAGTCGAAAGATGTTGTTCATATCTAAAGCGACGAGTTTTGATCGCCAATGGTACGCTAAAGAAACCTCGATCTGGAAGCAAACCCATGCACCTGACGGCAAAAGAACTCGAAGCTTTGATGCCCGATGCGACACAGCTCAATAGCAACGAGCCGGAAATGGAAACCTCTTTGCACTATGCTCAACTCGCATTATTAGTGAGTTGCTTAGAGTGGTGGTGGCGCGACCCTTGCGGTATCTGCGGAGCAGCGCGAGAAGATTTCTTCATCGGTGCAAATCTGACGATTTACTTCAGTCGCCAATAGTTAAAAAATCGAGATTTTCGAGGGCCGGATTTCTTTCTAGTCAAACAAACGCAGAAATATCCACGTGGGTCGTGTGGGAAGAAGACGGACGCTATCCAGATGTGAGCATCGAACTGCTTTCGGATGAAACAAAGAACACAGATAAAGGCTTGAAAAAAGACCTTTACCAAAATCGTTTCCGCACAACTGAATACTTCTGGTTCTCACCGAGCGATCTTGAATTTGCTGGATTTCGATTAGTGGGAGAACAGTATCAAGCGATCGAGCCAACTGCTGAAAATCAGCTTTGGAGTGAGTCGCTAGAGTTGTTTCTGGGAGTTCAGAACAATCAATTGAGATACTTTCAACCGAATGGTGAGCTTGTTCCAACGCCTGAAGAATCGGTGCTATTGGCACAGCAAAGAGCAGAACGACTTGCCGAACAATTGCGATCGCTCGGCATTGATCCAAATCTCTAAGTTACGGCTTGCCCCACGATCCAGCTTCACAGCGCACTAATCGATCGAGCGTTTGAATCGCCTGAGTGTTTTTAGAGCTTTTCACTCGTCGTTCCACTGCAACATTCGTCAACTCCATTGATAGCCGAACTAGATACGCTTCATCTTCAGCCGTTTTAATCAAATCGGAATTCATCGATCGCAGATTACCGCTAAACGATCGAGTCGGATCAAACTTAAACTGACGGCTCAATGATTCGATCACGAATCGCTGTTCAGGTCGGGCAATCTTAGCTAAAGGCGCGATCGGCTGTCCTAGAATCTGTTCTTGCATTGTTGGATTGCTCACCTGTCGCTGAAGCCAAACTTCGGAAGTTGAAACAGGTAGATCAGTGGTGAATTTATCAATTTTGGCGTAGGCGTGAGCTTCAGCATAAGAAATGCGTCCGTCTTTGTTGTAGTCCGCCGAAGCCACTTTTCGACCGATGCGATCGCGTCCCGTTAAACCTGCAAAGAAGCTCGAACTATAGTCGCGGTAGTCCGCTTCATTCACTTCGGCTGTACAACCGACCGAAGGCTGAGATTTAATCGTGGCAAAGAATCCGCAGCGAGTTCGCAATGCTACACCTTTGTTTGGATCGCCACCGTTGTAGATTAAGTTTGCAAATGAGCCAGAGTAACACTGAGACATCATCGTTACAAACGGTTTGTTCTGCGGTAAACGATCGAGCATTGTAGTAAAGTTCTGAACGCTCAATTCTCGATCGCGCCACATCCACATTGATGAGTTATCTTCATTGATGTGATTGTGTCCCCCATGTCCTGAAAAGTAGAAAAACAGTGGCGTTGTGGTTTTCTCTTTTGCGGCTTGAGCCATCCAGTTTTGTAAGTTCGGAATGTTAGAAGCTCCTTGCACATTTGGAACATTCGGCGCTTTGAATTGTTCATCGCCTTTTTCGTCTAGGTATCGAACTGTTTTTTCACCTGTGGTTCCGTTCGCAAAGTAGATCGGAGCATCGCTTGCAGAAAATCCTAGCTGTTTGAGCGATCGCTGAAAGTACAGCATATTCTTTTCAAGCGCAATCTCATTGTAAGAAGGCGCACCACCGCCCCCGAATACGAGAAAGTTTTGTGCAGTCGATCTCTGACAGGTTTTAGAAGATGAATTGCTTTGACTAATTGCTTGTGAATCAGTGAAAGTGATGCCTGTAATCGTTGCTAAAAAAACCGGGATAAATCGTTGCATCATAGTGATGATTGCGACTGTGATTGATAGAAAGTATACCCAGACTACAGCGATCGAATCGAGTCGATCAAACCTTGACACACCCGCGTAAGAAAATCGAAATCGATCGTTTCAATGCGATCGCTCGGCTTGTGATAGTTCGGATTCCTCAGATTCGCGGTATCTGTCACCATCAATGCACGATACCCCCGATCCCAAAAGGCAGCATGATCGCCTCTACGAGTATCAGGCACAATGTTGCCGCGCATTCCTGCTGGAAGCCATTCACATCCAATGTTCGAGCGACGAATTCCCCGACTCAATCGAATCAAATCTGGAATCGTTGGAATATTTCCAATTAACGCAATAAAGTTACCCTGGTCAGGATAAAACCGCTCTAATCCTGCGGGATAGCGTTGCGAATTTCGTTCATGATTGCAGTATCCGAGCATTTCCAAAGCTATCATCAATCGTAGCGGTTCACTATTCAGCGAAATTGCGTATTGAGTGTTTCCAAACGTATTCGACTGTGTGAAAATTTCTTCTAAATCAAAAGCAATTAATCGAATCGGATAGCGTGCTGATTGTTCACGAAAAGCCTTTGCCATCTCTAACAACACAGCGACTCCGGTTGCATTATCATCCGCACCGGGAGAGTTTGGCACAGCATCATAATGTGCGCCAATTAGAATCGGAGGCTTTGCATTCTCCCGACCGGGTAAATTCAGAATCCAGTTGTAGTGCGATCGCTTTCCGACTTGAAACGCATGAGATTCGACCGTTCCCCACTGTGCAAACTGTTCGCGAATGTATTGCTGCACATAGAAGTGTCCTTGAGTCGCAAAATACGGATCGCGATCGCGTGCCACCGCTTCAATGTGCGATCGTAATCGTGCCGTTAGTTCATTACACTTCATCCGGATCAACGCCCATTGCTCGGAGTCTTTCGGCTAATCGCTCTGCTCGCTGTCGCTCAATCTCTTGTCCTTCGGCTCCGGTTGAGATCACGCGCCCAGAACGATCGCACCACCGTAACCACAACCTTGATACCTCTTCTTCAAAATATCCTTGCCATAACGTTAGTCCTAAACCGATTGTTTCTAACCAAACGGATTGACCCGCCTCAGCAATTCCCTCGATCGGAGTGAGTTCTTCGTAACGTCCTGCTGTCAACATCCACACTCGTAACAGTGCCCCACCCATATCAGTTTGAATTCGTTGAAGCGGATCAAACACAACATAGTAAGGAACACCAATCTGAGCATAAATATCTTTTTTACAAACTTCTTTTCCTTTCTGCTGCGATTTTCGGCTTAGAGCTAATTCATCCCCTTCTGCATTAGAAACAATTTCAATACAGACTTCCGGCACTTTCCCGAATTCCCAAACAAAGTACGATCGATTTCGGCGTTCTGCAAAGTCTTTGCGCTGGACTCCTAAACTCAGAAAAACATCTGGAACAATCGGATCACCATATAAGTTGTAAAACAATCCCACATTTGCATCTGCGATAAATGGCAGTGGAACGGCTTTGGCGCTATAAAGCGACTCGACTAATAAGCGTTGCTGTTGGGCAGATTGAAAGTTATCCACGGGCGTATCATCCTCAATCACAAGATGACTGATATCCAGTTCTTGAACGATCGCATCTTCAAACTCTTGTTCCAGAAATTGCTGAGTCATAAACAGCCACTAGAATTCGATATTTTTATTATTGTCTCGATTCAGTTGTAGAACAATCGTATTTCAAACAAACTCACCTTTCGCAACTAGGATGACTTTGCCGCCAACTGAAATCTCAAAGGCTTCGTCTTGTTTTTCTGCCCGCAGCAAGAGCAAGGAAGGTCGCCCAATTTCGTAGCCTTGCTCAACCCGAATGTCAATTGACATTCGACCAAAGTAGGAATGCTCAACTAAATATGCCGCCAAGCATCCATTCGCGCTTCCGGTTGCTGGATCTTCTGGCGATCCGGTCAATGCTTCTACAAAAACGCGCACGCTTAACTGATTGTCTAAACTGCGTGTTTCAGGACAAAAGATCAAAATTGCCTTTGCTTCGGTTGTTTCAATCAGTCTAAAGAGCGCTTCCCGATCGACTTTTGCTTGTTGAAGGGCGGCTAAATTCTTTAGCGGCACAATGATGAACGGTAAACCTGTCGAAACTTCCTCGATCGGAGTGCGATCGTCAATTTGATCCGAACTCAAACCTAAGACGGCTGCGATCGCGCTACTTTCAAACTGCCGCCCGAAATGCGGTGCGTTTTGGCGCATCCATAGCACGTCAATCGCTCGATCGATATATTCGATCGTCACCGGAATCTGCCCCACTTGAAGGTTTAATCTCACGATAGATACTGAATCTTGGATCACTGCCTGTTGCAAAATGAACGCAGTTCCTAGGGTCGGATGTCCCGCAAATGGAAGCTCTTGATCAGGCGTAAAAATTCGGACAGGATAGCCTTCGTTTTGCGGAGATTCAGACAGAATAAACGTCGTTTCCGAGTAGTTTATTTCTTTCGCGATCGCTTGCATCTCCTCAGTTGTAAGCTGATTCGCTTGACGAAATACTGCAAGCTGATTTCCAGCAAGCTTGCGTTCAGCGAACACATCCACAATGTAAAACGGTAACGTCATAAGTTAATCCTTGAAGTGTGCCAAAAGGTACATAAATTAGTCAGCGACTTCTCAAAGTTAAGAAGATTTACCTCCTCCGGATAATCTATTTCGTGACAGGAGAACTTTATAATAAGCTTCGGCAAAAGTGTATTGCTGTTTACAATTTTGAAGTCAAACCAAAAATGTTGATACTCGGACTTATGTGGGTCGCTTCGTGGTTTAGTGGTATTCCCAACGTGGGAAACAAGCTGCTAGACACGCCCAAATATCTCACTCATGTTCTGTGTCATAGCGGTGTGTGTCAATCCACGCCGCCGCGCTCATCCTCGCTTCAACTGACGAGCGCAACGACTCAGAATACTCCTCGCGTCGATTCCAACGATCGCGCTCTCCATCCAAATTGGATTAGCACGATCGAACAATTGCTCATGTCTCCAGTTCCCAGCGAAGATAAGCATTCCCTGAGCGAATTTCTCGGCTCGATGCAGTCTTTGTTTGATCAACTCCCGATCGTTGCCGCCTCGAAGGAAACCAACTCATCTGTCGCGATCGTGGAAGTCGGATACGATGGCACGCTGCTCAGTCACGCCGAAGCATTCTTGCCGAGATTCGGATTTTGGCAATGCCCAACCGCCTCGAATTCCGCATCCGGTGGCTTTCAGGTCTGGGTAAAAGGTTGCCAAATTGCCACAGTTCGCGATCGCAGTTCGGCACAACTGCTTGCCCAACAGATTAATCAACTGCTCGAAACCCCAAATCTTGATGCTTCAACGCTCAAAGCCGCGATCGACCACAAACAACCCGCAGCGAAATTAGGCGATCGTACCGTTTTTACGGTCAGTGATAGTTCAGCAGCTCGGCTCGGTCGTCCAGCGGAACTGCTTGCGATCGAATGGGTGAACAATCTCCGCATCGCACTTGGACAAACGAGCATCCCACTCGCGGCAGCTCAAACTGAAATGTATCAATTGGCAAAAACGGGCAGCAGCATCGACGGTATGGCATCGTGGTACGGCCCCTACTTCCACGGTCGCCAAACTGCAAACGGTGAAGTCTTCGACCAGAACGAACTCACCGCTGCTCATCCCACGTTGCCGCTTGGCACATTTCTCCAAGTCACCAATCGGCTCAACGGTAAGAGCATCGTCGTCCGCGTTAACGATCGAGGCCCTTACTTCGATAACCGCGTCCTCGACTTATCCAAACGTGCCGCCAGCATCATCAACAGTGAAGAACGCGGTGTTGTCCCGATCGAAGCGATCGTGATGCAATCCGTTGTGATTGCTCAAGCCAAGAAGCCTCCGCAACAGGTAGCTCGATTAGTCACAGGTTATTAAGAGGCTGCGAGTGAAGAATAATGTGACGTTTGGCATCGATCGCTAACCAATCCTCTTGTTTTAGCTGTCCGATCAATCGTGTGACCGTGACGCGCGTGGTTCCGATCGCATTAGCTAACTGCTGATGTGTCAGACGTACATTAATTCGTGTACCCCGTTGGGCGGGCTGCCCGACTTCGTGCTGAAGCAGAATCAACAACTGCTTCAGCCGTTCTTCCACTCGACGACAACCTGAAAGCGCTAGAAATGCCTCCGCTTGCTGTAATCGACGGCTGAGGTGGCGAAACAGTCCTTGACAGAGAGCGGGTGAGCGTTCAACTTCCCCCAGCGTCAAGGGCAGCAAATCGACATCGGTTAATGCGATCGCTTGATACGGTGAAATCCACGTCAAGGGCAACCCAAACGGCATCGAAGGAGTTGCCACGCCCAGTAAAGCCTCATCGCCTGTAGGGTGTAACGTATTCAGAACCACCACGCCTCGACATACGATCCAAAGTTCATCAGGACGTAAAGGAATAATTTGACCGCTGCGAAACGGCTGAAGGGTGCGCTCCCGATAAAGCTGCTCTAGTAGCTGCCGCGAATCGGGTAGCTCAATCAATGATGCTGCGAACGATTGGATCATGGATTTTGCTCCATCCTGAAATCCCGCTTCTCACTGTAAGCCTCTAATACCAAGGACAGGTAATTTCTAGGTTGGGGTTTGGTTAAGGTTTAATGATGGAGTTTTCAGAGCGCGGGAGTGATTCTACTTGCAGACTTCCGCTTCTGGCGACAATAATAGTTGCTAATGCTTAACGTTCAGGAATAAGCCAGTGGCAGAGGAGAAACTAGGTTCAAGCGGCAAATCATCGATCGAAGCAACCTACTACGGTCTTTTGGGGTTGCATCCTTCGACTTCGGTGCGTGACATTCGGCAGGCATATCGAGAACTGAGTAAGCTATATCATCCTGATACAACCGAACTTCCACAAGCGATCGCAACTCGAAAGTTTCAGCACTTAAACGAAGCTTACGCGACCTTAAGTAATCCTGAACGTCGTTCAGCTTACGATTTGTCGATCGGGTATTCCCGCATAGTGGTCGTTCGCCCTTTACCGAGTTTGCATAAAACGGATAAACCAGAACCGAATTCTTCCGCTTATCTGGATGCGACCGATCGCCCGCTGTCCCCTGGAGAAGTGTTTGCGCTGTTTATTTTGGGAATTACGTTTGTCGGCTGTTTGATTTTGGCAATTACGATCGGGATTACTCGTGGCGATCAGGCGTTTCAACCGCTCACTGCCCAACATCCTCAGCAGATGGAATCGACCCAAAATGCTGCCACGCTTTCTCCAGATCGAGCGACAATAGAATCTACTGAAACAGATAACTCTTTATGACTCTACCTTCCGGTGATACGCCGCTTTATAGCCATGCGCTGCCTGCGATCGAAGCCTGGCTATCTGAGCAAGGCTGTGAACAAGATCCAGAGGATTTGCACTGCTGGACGATTGATCGTTCAAAATGGCAAGCGGAACTGATGCTCGATGTTGATCAACTCAGCGTGCGCTACTTAAATGTCGATGGGCGGGATATTCAGCGATCGTTTAAGTATTCGCTCAGTCGCCAAGATATCGAGGATGCTGTATTCGCAGGGCCTTAACGCTTATGACCCAAGCCAAACCGAGATTTAGAACAATTGAGGAATATCTGAATTACGACGATGGAACTGATACCCGTTACGAACTGGTCGATGGGGTATTGGTAGATATGGGTTCGGAGAAGCGACTAAATGAAAAGATTGCAATTTGGCTTTTAAGTCAGTTTTTGCAAGTAATGTCGATCGACCTTATTGCCAGAGGAACACAGATTGCCGTTCGGAGCAGAATAGTCACGGCGCGAAATCCTGACTTAATGATCCTGACTGAAGAACTAGATCATGCGTTAAGTCAGGAGTCTCAATCTTTAATCACCTTGAATATGCCAGCTCCGGCGCTAATTGTGGAAGTCGTTTCGCCGGGTGAACCGGGAAGCAAGAACTACGATCGAGATTATGTCGAGAAGCGTAGAGAATACGCATCACGCAATATTCCCGAATATTGGTTAATTGATCCTGTTCGCGAAGTTGTGGTCGTGCTGTATCTAGAAGGGGAACAGTATAGCGAAATCGGACAGTTTAAAAATGACGACCCTTGCGGTATCTGCGAAGCAGCGCGTATCTCTTCCCGCACTTTTCCTGGATTAAACCTAACTGCTGCTCAAATTCTCAATGCAGGGCGTTAAAGCTTGTTTCCAATCTTTCCAAATCGGCGTTCTCTCTGTTGATAAGACTTCAGCGCTAGATGGAACTCAGAACGATCGAAGTCGGGCCAAAGTGTATCGGTGACGTACAACTCCGCGTAAGCTGCTTGCCAGAGGAGAAAATTGCTTAATCGCATCTCACCACTCGTCCGAATCAGCAAATCCGGGTCGCAAATACCAGCCGTGTACAAATGCCGCTCGAACAAGCTTTCATCAATATCTTCAGGTTGAATCAAGCCTTGCTGAATTTGAGCCGCGATCGATCGACACGCTTTAATAATTTCCTGCCGTCCGCCATAGTTCGTCGCGACTGTGAAACAAGTGCCTTGATTATCTTTTGTTTCTAAAACCGATCGCTCAATTTCTGCCTGCAAACTCGTCGGCAGTGCGTCTAAATTTCCAACAAACTTGATCCGCACGTTCTCCTTCATCATTTCGCGCAGTTCTTGACGCAGCACCCGTTCAAACAGCGTCATCAAAAATTCTACTTCTTCGAGCGGTCGCCCCCAGTTCTCAGTCGAGAACGCATACGCCGTTAATGCCTCAATACCCCAATCCCGACAGCACCGTAATAAATCCTTCAGCACATCCACACCGCGACGATGCCCCATAATTCGGGGCTTGCCTTGACGTTTTGCCCAGCGCCCGTTTCCATCCATAATGACTGCAACGTGGCGCGGTAAGCGATCGTGGTCTAAATCAGCGGGTAAGTCTCGTAAAATCGTGTGCTTGGCAGTTGTCATTGGTGGTTTCGGGGGAACGCCGATGAAAAGGGTATGGGAAATCAATTTGGTTTTAGCAGAATTAAGAGTCGCCGCGCTTTCGTTCATTCGGAATGCGCCGATCCTTTAAACTACCTTCATTAAATAAACGCGAGTATAAGAATACTGCCTTTGTCCGGAATTGACGACCGAGAGATTTCAGATCGCGCGAGACGGGTTCGCGATCGCCCGACTGTGAAAACCGTTCTTCTAAAAGCTCTTTCAGTTTACTGCTCGTCAAGGGACGATTTAATATTCCTCGTTCCGCGAGTGAGATTGACCCTGTTTCTTCAGATACAACGACGCAAATACAGTTTTCGAGTTTTTCTGTAATTCCCATTGCGGCTCTGTGGCGCGTTCCCAATTGGCGGGAGGCGGTTTTTTCAGATAACGGAAGAATGACACCTGCTGCAATAATCCGCGATCCACGAATCAAAACTGCGCCATCGTGCAAGAGCGTTGTGGTTTGGAAAATGGTTTGTAAAAGTTCTTTTGAGAGTTCGGCGTTGAGTTTGACACCGGGAACGGAGAAATCTCGATCGTCGATCGCAATTCCCGTTTCAATAATCATCAATGCCCCAGTTCGATTTTGCGACAATCCTTTCACCGCTTCGACAATCTCATCAATCACGCTATCTGAACTGGGCAAACTCCGATTCGACGACTGAAATAGCTGTGAGATTTCTCCACGTCCAAGCTGTTCGAGAAATCGACGAAATTCCGATTGAAGAATAAACGCCATCGCCACCGCAGCCCCAACGACGAGGTTATTCAGCACAAAACTCAGCAACGCTAAATCCATTCGCCGACTAATTGCCGCCGCCAACATCAGGATGATAAAGCCGCGCACCATCCAAAGCGTTCGGCGTTCTCGTCCAATGATCACCAGCATGACGTAAGTGAGTGCTAAGACTAACCCCACGTCAAGCAGAAACCGCAAATTTTCTAGAACAAAGTTCAGCACGGATTGTAAAGCAGTCGGCAGGAGAAGTAAGGGTGGGGCAAAGCGGATCGAAGCTTCCTCGAAGCTCAGAGCGGAGAATTGCAACTGAATTTCCATCTTTGCCAATCCTCACCCTTTATCGTTCATCCTTCATCCTTTATTTCAGTCTGTCCGGGACTCGATCGTGTCGAATCAGATCTTCATATGTCTCTCGTTCGAGGATAATGTTCGGTTCTCCTTCATGAACGAGAACCGCCGCAGGTCGAGTCAAACGGTTGTAATTCGATGCCATGCTGTAATTGTAGGCTCCCGTTGCCATCACGACGAGAATATCTCCCGGTTCGGTTTCGGGGAGTGCGATGTCTTTGATCAAAACGTCTCCAGATTCGCAGTGTTTTCCAGCGATCGTCACCGTCTCTTTCGCTTCATCTAACATCCGATTCGCAATCACCGCCCGACAAACCGACTGATATGTAATCGGACGCGGATTATCCGACATTCCGCCATCGACGCTGATATAGGTGCGAATTCCGGGAACGGTTTTACGTCCACCGATCGTATAAGCTGTAACGCAAGAAGAACCGATTAGCGATCGACCGGGTTCACAAAGCAATTTCGGCAACGGCATATTTTCCGCTTCACAAGCCTTGATCATCGATTCAGCGACGATCTTCACCCATTCATCAATGCTAGGCGGATCATCGCTTTCGTTGTAGCAAATTCCCAAACCGCCCCCGATATTTAATTCGGAAACATTCAAACCATGTTGAGCGGCTTTTTTCACCCATTGCAGCATCACACCTGGCAAATCCCGATGCGCTTGCAGTTCAAAAATCTGCGATCCAATGTGGGCATGAAGTCCAACCAAGGAAACGCTCGGATTCTGGCTGATGAATTGAAAAATTTCCTCAACCTGATTTGGATCGAACCCGAATTTACTATCTAAATGTCCGGTGCGGATGTATTCGTGCGTATGACAATCCAAACCGGGAGTAATTCTCAGCATGACTCGGATCGGTCGATCGCTCTGTATCTGAGTCAATCGCTGTAATTCCAATCGGTTATCCACAACGATCGTACAACCCGATTTCACCGCCAATTCCAATTCAGCGATCGACTTGTTATTCCCATGCAAATAGATCTTGCTCGGCTCGGCTCCCACCTGAAGCGCCGTAAAGAGTTCGCCTCCGGTTGCGACATCGATCCCTAAACCTTCTTGAGATACGATCGAGCAAACTGCCAAACAATTCCAAGCTTTCGAGGCGTATAGCACTTGAGCTTCTGCGGGATAGTAGCGTCGAAACGCATCGCGATATTGCTGACAAGCAGTTCTTAAGCCTGTTTCATCCAAGATATAAAGCGGTGAACCAAAATGTTTCACCAATTCGGTCACATCACAGCCGCCAACTTCGAGATGATCTCGATCGTTGACTTTCGCGGTCAGCGGCATCAAAAACTGATTAGGAGAGCGATCCAAACCGGAATCCGGTAAATACTGGCGACCCGAATTTTGCGCGAGTTGCGCTTGCGTCACTACCATTGCTTGCTTTGTGTCCTCGATATTCTGGCGAACTAGGCAATTTTGCCACATTGATCTAGTTTACAAGCGCTGGTGTGTTTGAGTGGACATCAGAGGTTTTAAAGAACGCTGTGTTTATTCGCTTCTGTGTAGACTGAAATGAAGCCTACCACGATAAACTCCATGCAATCCAAAGAGCTATTGCTGCATGAAATCGACGAAATTCCTGATTTTTTGATTGAAGAAGTTCTAGATTTTGTTCAATTGCTGAAATCAAAACATTTGCAGAACAAACTAGAAATTAGTGTGATGAGTGAGTCGGCTCTAGCGGAAGACTGGCTTAGACTGGGGGAGGACGAAGCTTGGCGGGAGTTGTAATATCAGTCCGAATCGATTGATTACTGCCGATCGACAAATCATCCTCTCTACCGCAGGGCAATTGAAGCCGGACAAGTTGACGGAAGCGATCGATAAAGTGATTGAACTTTTGCAGACCTGAAATTGATCAGTTCGTAATTGAACGCTTTTGCGTGTTCCTCACGAATGCGATGAAGCTCTTCTAGGATTTCGTCTTCCCACATCATTCAACTTGTCGTTAGTTGCCTTAGTAAATAGGACTCGATTCTCTCCTACACCATCGTAATCTAAACAGTAAGGTACACCATCTTGTTGCGTTTCACTAGGTTCAGCCTGGAATCCTAGACGCAAATGATAAGAGATTGAATCTTTATTGATTGGAGAAGTGACACATTTAACTCGTACACGATCGAGCTTTTGAACAGTTTGAAAAAATTGACGGTATAAAGCACTTCCCACACCTTGCTTTCTGAAATCTGGATGAACCCCAACGAAGTGAATGTATGCTTCTTCAGCTTGAGTCTGTGACAAAAAACCAATCAAAAAGCCAATCCTTCCTTGATTTGTTTCTGCAATAAAGCTTGTCTCGCAAAAGTGAACAAAAAAGAGTTTAGGAAGCATATTACTCATGTGTCTTCCGCCCCACCATTCGTCCAGAACACGAATCATATACTCATGGTCGCTGGGCTTAATATTACGAATCTTCACAGCTTTTAGCAGTTGTTATTGGTTTGCTCAAGTTAGCATCGATTATTTCTCTACATTACAAATTAGAAGAGAAACATCAATCAAGATCGACGCAGACTATTAATTAATGCTCCGATAGAATCAGAACCGTTCTGCTACTCATATTGCTGTGAATTCCATCACGCTCCAAACGATCGATAACTCTCTCCTCCCCCAAGTCCTCGAACTCGATCTCATTTGTTTCGGTGGATTGTGGACACTCGAAGGCTATCAGCGAGAAATCGATAGTCCAAATAGTGAATTAATCGCGATAGCACTTAACGACCAGCTAATCGGATACGGCTGTTTTTGGGAGATCGTTGATGAAGCCCACATCACCATCATTGGAGTTCACCCAGATTATCAGCGGCAGGGATTGGGAAAACTGATTCTGCTAGCGTTGCTCGATCGCGCCTGCCAACGTCAGATGAAGCACGCTACATTAGAAGTCAGAATTTCTAATCAATCTGCGGTTTCTTTATACGAGAAATTCCAGTTTAAAGTTGCGGGACAGCGTAAAAACTACTACGCTGACACGGGCGAAAATGCGCTGATTCTTTGGCGTGGTGGGCTGCAAACGGCTGAATTTCAAAACCTTTTGAAAGAAAAGAGGTTAGAAATTCGCGATCGCCTTGTTCAGCAACAACGAATACTCTGCGATCGTGACTCTCTACTAAGTCTTGAAAAAATTAGCTTGACTAATCGATGAGATATCGATAACAATCTGCCTTTGGTAGTAGATCACACATTTTTTCATTTATTTCCCGAATCAAAGCGTTCGGTAATCCTCCCATCTACCTGTTGCGGTGTAACGTAACCGGAAAGATCCACTATGCTAGAATCAGACCTACGCAGCAGGTGATGGAAATACGCCATGTTTGAACGCTTCACAGAAAAAGCCATTAAGGTGATTATGTTAGCCCAAGAGGAAGCACGCCGCTTGGGTCATAACTTTGTGGGTACAGAACAGATCCTCCTGGGTCTAATCGGAGAAGGAACGGGTGTCGCTGCCAAAGTCCTCAAATCGATGGGAGTGAACCTCAAGGACGCTCGCATCGAAGTTGAGAAAATAATCGGTCGCGGATCGGGCTTTGTGGCAGTGGAAATTCCGTTTACCCCACGAGCAAAGCGCGTCTTGGAACTATCACTTGAAGAAGCTCGCCAACTCGGTCACAACTATATTGGAACCGAACACCTGCTCTTAGGTCTTATCCGAGAAGGTGAAGGCGTTGCTGCAAGAGTTTTAGAAAACCTCGGCGTTGACCTCTCGAAAGTTCGTACACAGGTCATTCGGATGCTGGGTGAAACCGCTGAGGTGACATCTGGTGGCAGCCAAGGTCGCACCAAAACCCCGACTTTGGACGAATTCGGCTCGAATCTTACCCAAATGGCAGCCGAAGGCAAACTCGACCCCGTGGTCGGTCGCCAAAAAGAAATCGAACGAGTTATTCAAATCCTCGGTCGTCGGACGAAAAACAACCCCGTGTTAATTGGTGAACCGGGTGTGGGTAAAACCGCGATCGCTGAAGGACTCGCTCAACGCATCGCCAATGATGATATTCCTGACATCTTGGAAGACAAGCGCGTCGTCACGCTCGATATCGGTCTGCTCGTAGCAGGCACAAAATATCGAGGTGAGTTTGAGGAACGCTTGAAGAAAATCATGGATGAAATCCGCTCCGCCGGAAATGTCATCCTCGTAATTGACGAAGTTCACACCCTAATCGGTGCGGGTGCAGCAGAAGGCGCGATCGATGCCGCCAACATTTTGAAGCCTGCCCTCGCTCGTGGTGAACTGCAATGTATCGGTGCGACCACGCTTGATGAGTATCGCAAACACATTGAGCGCGATGCCGCCCTAGAACGCCGCTTCCAGCCTGTGATGGTGGGCGAACCTTCGGTCGATGAAACGATCGAGATCCTTCGAGGCTTACGCGAACGTTATGAGCAGCACCACAAGCTGAAGATCTCAGACGAAGCCCTTGAAGCTGCGGCAAAACTCTCTGATCGATATATCTCTGATCGGTTCTTGCCGGACAAAGCGATCGACTTAGTTGACGAAGCTGGATCGCGTGTGCGTTTGATCAATTCCCAACTGCCCCCGGCAGCGAAAGAACTCGATCGCGAATTGCGTCAAGTCCTCAAAGACAAAGACGACGCTGTGAGATCTCAGAATTTCGATCGTGCGGGCGAACTGCGCGATCGGGAGATGGAAATCAAAGCAGAAATTCGCTCGATCGCCCAAACTCGCAAGTCAGAAGCTTCTGATGAAAGTGCTTCCCCAGTTGTCGGCGAAGAGGACATCGCGCAAATCGTGGCTTCCTGGACAGGTGTTCCGGTGAACAAACTCACCGAATCCGAATCCGAGAAGCTGCTGCACATGGAAGACACGCTACACACTCGCTTGATCGGTCAAGACGAAGCAGTGAGAGCAGTCTCTCGTGCAATTCGTCGCGCACGGGTTGGATTAAAGAATCCCAATCGCCCGATCGCTTCGTTTATCTTCTCTGGCCCGACTGGGGTTGGTAAGACCGAGTTGACGAAAGCGTTAGCCGCTTACTTCTTCGGCTCGGAAGACTCAATGATCCGATTGGACATGTCGGAGTTCATGGAGCGCCACACGGTTTCTAAACTGATTGGTTCACCTCCAGGATATGTTGGTTACAACGAAGGCGGTCAACTGACCGAAGCCGTCCGTCGCAAGCCTTACACAGTCGTGCTATTCGATGAAATCGAGAAAGCTCACCCGGATGTCTTCAACATGCTGCTGCAAATCTTGGAAGATGGTCGCTTGACCGATGCCAAGGGACGCACTGTAGACTTCAAGAACACCCTGCTGATCATGACCTCGAACATTGGTTCCAAGGTGATCGAGAAAGGCGGCGGCGGTCTTGGGTTCGAGTTCTCCACTGAGAACGAATCAGATTCGCAGTACAACCGGATTCGCTCCTTGGTCAACGAAGAGCTGAAGCAGTACTTCCGCCCTGAGTTCTTAAACCGACTCGACGAAATCATCGTCTTCCGTCAGTTGAACAAGGTAGAGGTCAAAGAAATTGCGGACATCATGCTGAACGACGTGTTCAAGCGTTTGAAAGAGCAGGGGATTACGCTGCAAGTCACCGAGCGATTCAAGGATCGCCTGGTTGATGAAGGCTACAACCCAAGCTATGGCGCACGTCCATTACGTCGAGCAATCATGCGCCTGCTAGAAGACTCGCTGGCTGAAGAAATTCTGTCGGCACGAGTGAAGGATGGCGACACTGCGACGATGGATGTGGATGAAAGCGGACAAGTGAAGGTGATACACGGTCAAGAGCGCGAATTGTTGCCGCAAGCAGCAGATTAAACGTCTGAATCGTTAAAAAACAAGGCGGTAGGAAATCCTAAGATCTCCTGCCGCCTTGTTTTTCTACTGCTTGAGAAATTTATTGTTTTTAGAAAACACACTTGACTCTCACCGTATAATACGTGCAATCAGGAAATGACCACCAAGTCATTTGTACGTGAAAGTTGAGGGATAAATTGACGTATGGCAAGAAGTGGATTTTTAGCTGATTTCCAAAAGTTCTTAATGCAAGGGAACGTGATTGATCTTGCAGTTGCAGTCATTATCGGTGGCGCTTTTGGCAAAATTGTCACATCTCTTGTAGAAGACATTATTACGCCGCTCATTCTCAATCCTGCTTTGAAAGCGGCGCAGGTTGATAGTTTGCAAAATCTTTCCTATCAAGGAATTAAGTACGGTTTATTTTTGGCATCGATTATCAATTTCTTGGTCATTGCATTCTCAATCTTTGTGATGATTCGAGCATTTGAGAAAGCAAAGCGGAAACTTGCGCGACAAGAAGCGATCAAAGAACCCGCTGCGGCTCCAGATGCAGTCGTTGTATCTCAAGAACGTTTAACCAACGCGATCGAACGTCTCACCGCGACGATGAATCGCTAATTTGTAAAGTGCGATCGCTCACTCTAGAAATGAGCGATCGCACTTTTTTAAGGCACTCGAATGAAGACTTCTCGAATGAATTCTTCATCAGTAATTTGCCGAGATTGAAGGCTATTTTTCAAAGTAATTAAGTCACTTCTCAGTTTTCGCAACGAATCTAATTCGGAAGAGGGAGAAGGCGTTGGCGAAGGGGTTGAGGACGTTCCACGCGCATCATCATTTAGTCTTCTACGGACTGTGATTGTGGCAATTCCAGTAATCGGTAAACTTCGGCTGCGCTGATAAGATTTAACTGCATCGTAAGTTGTGCGGCGATAATTTCCAGACAGCTCGATCGAGATTTTCAAAACGGTTTTCAAATTGTCTTGCAGAATTCTGACGGTTTTTTCGATCGCGCTTCTGAGTTGCGCTCCATCGTTTCCGGTCGCCGCGATGTTGTTATCGATTTGATATTGCAGAATGGCAGCGCGGGTGTAGTTATCGATATTGGCAAGCTGGCGCAGAGATGTCACACTGCAATCGATCGCGCCGAGAATTTCGCGATCGCATGAACTCACGCTGTTTCCTAGACCATCAAGACCCCTCGGCCCCAGATAGTATCCAAGCCCGTCTAGATTTTCCCTTAAATCTTGTAGCGAAGTGACTGGCATATTATTGACGCTCCTTTTTCTAATCGGCAGATGCGCGTGATTACAAACGATCTAAGCTTATTTTGCGATAAGAAAGAGCGGCAAAATCCGTAAACAATTTGAAACTAAAAGGCTGAAAACCGAGAACTCCCATTCCTCGGTAAAATATTGAAAGTACGTTAAACGCGCCATGACACCTGAATCTAAAGTCGAAACTCCTGCTGTTGCTCCCTCAAGTCCTGCTCCTAAATGGAAAGTCTGGTGGGAAAACTTTCAGATTTTGTTTGTTGCGCTGATTTTGGCGTTGATTGTACGATCGTATGTCGCAGAACCGCGATTCATTCCCTCAGATTCGATGATTCCGACTTTGGAAATTGGCGATCGCTTAGTCGTTGAAAAAATCTCTTACCGCTTACACCCGCCCGAATTCCGAGACATTATCGTTTTTGATCCACCGTCTCAACTTCAAGAGCTTGGATACGCAAAAGATCAGGCTTTTATTAAGCGGATTATTGGCAAGCCTGGACAAACGATCGAGATTAAGTCTGGCAAAGTTTTTGTAGACAATCAACCGCTGCAAGAATCATATATTGCTGAACAGCCAAATTATCAGATGTCGCCTGTTCAAGTTCCTGAAGGAAACTATTTTGTAATGGGCGACAATCGCAACAACAGTAATGATTCTCACGTTTGGGGATTTTTACCGCAGGAGTTCATTTTGGGGCGAGCTTGGCTGCGGTTTTATCCATTCGATCGAATTGGCAAGGTATAAGCGATGTTAACCGTCAAAGATTTGGAGCAATTCCAAGCGCAACATCCTGACTACCGGATGGAATTAGTGAACGGGGAAGTTATTGTTACAAGTCTTTCCGGTTATGAGTCTGCTGAGGTCGCGACTCGAATGGGTGGCAAATTATTTGCTTCGGTGGACGATCGTAAACTTGGACGAATCACCGGATCTTCAGCCGGATTCATCTTGCCAAACTCTGACACTCGCGCCCCAGATGTTTCATTCGTCCGCGCTGAACGTTTACGCCAGAGTCCTCGCGGCTTTGCAGAATTGGCTCCAGATTTGATGGTGGAGGTAAAGTCTCCAAGTGATAGCGTTACTAAGTTGAGAGCCAAGATTCAACAATTTCTAGAGCTAGGAACTCAGGTTGGAATTCTGTTGAATCCTGACGATCAAACCGTGGAAATCTACCGTCAAGAGCAAAGTACGATCGTGCTTCGAGACGGTGATATTCTCACGATTCCTGATCTTTTTCCCGGTTGGCAAGTTGCTGTCGAAGAACTATGGTCGCCTCGATTCGATTAGCCCACTGTCACCACTCCAACTTCTTCGGGTGCAAGATACGGCGTTAGAACCTGACCATCCTTGAACCAAATCACACGACGAGTACAGCGAGCGACTTCCGGTTCGTGTGTCACCATTACCACCGTCATTCCACTTGCATTCAGCTTAGTGAAAATGCTGAGAATTTCTTGAGTGGTAGTGGAGTCGAGCGCACCTGTCGGCTCATCGGCTAGAAGGAGAACGGGACGATTGACGATCGCTCTTGCGATCGCAACCCGCTGTTGTTGTCCTCCCGATAACTGAGTCGGTTTATTCTGCATTCGCCTTTCTAGCCCGACTTGGATCAGAGCTTCGGTTGCTCGATCGCGTCTTTCTTGCGGCGGCACGTTCGCATAGACCATCGGCAGCATCACATTCTCTAACGCGCTCAACTGCGGTAACAAATGAAACTGCTGAAACACAAAGCCGATCTTTCGGTTGCGAATGTGAGCCAAAGCGCGATCGTCTAATTGAGCCACATCCTCGCCATCAAGATAATAGCGTCCGGCAGTGGGTCGATCGAGACAGCCGATAATGTTCATCATCGTCGATTTGCCCGACCCAGAAGCGCCCATGATTGCACAGTATTCGCCTTGTTCGACTACGAGATCGACTCCGGCAAGGGCATGAACGATCGTTTCCTCGATGCCGTAGACTTTAGTGATTTCTTCTAAACGGATAATGATGGATTGAGGCATGATTAAGCGCTCCGCAGTGCAACGATCGGATCGAGTTTGGCAGCTTGACGAGCGGGAATCACACCGAATGCAAGCCCGATCGAACCCGATACGCTAACCGCAAGAACGATTGCAACTGGAGAAACGATCGCTTGTAGGGGACTGAAAGCAGCGACAATCACCACGCCCCCGACTCCAACGATTGTTCCAATCAAGCCACCCGCAGCGGAGAGAATCACCGCTTCGATCATGAATTGCATCAGAATGTCGTTTCCAGAAGCCCCGATCGCTTTTCGCAATCCAATCTCTGAAGTCCGCTCAGTCACGGAAACCAGCATGATATTCATGATGCCGATGCCGCCGACTAAGAGAGAAACGCCAGCGATCGCAGCTAACATCGCCGTTAATCCACTGGTAATCGTGCCAACAATCTGCAAAATATCTTTCTGAGTTTGCACCGTGAAATCATCTTCGCTCACGATCTTGTGTCGTCGTCTGAGCAAGTTTGTGAGTTGAAATTCTGCCGCTGGAATACTCGCTTCATCTTTAGCAGAAATGGAAATAAACGAGAGATCCAATCCATACAGTGAACTGCGTCCAGTCAGCGTACTCGACATCGTAGTCAAGGGAATATAAGCGGCATCATCTTGATTACTGCCGAGAAACGAACCTTTCGCTTGCAATACACCGACGATTTTGAAGCTCACATTCCGAATCCGAATTTCTTCCCCGATCGGGTTTTTATCCGCAAAAAATCGAGTTGCCAAGTCTGCACCCAATGTCACAACGCGCTGATTTCGCTTCAAGTCAATATCTGAAATAAAGCGTCCCTTCGCGACATCAAAGCTCCGAACAGTGAGAAATTCTGGTGTCGCTCCGACGATCAGCGAGGAAGAATTACGGTTGCCGTAAACGACGGGAAACTGAGCATTTTTCTGAGCCGAAACACCACCAACCGCCGGAAGTTGTTCTGCGATCGCTTTCGCATCATCCCAAACTAACGTTCTCGGCAAATTATTTGTTCGTTGCCGTGCCTGTCCGCTTCCCGGCGACACAAATAAAACATTTGGGCCTAACGACTCAAACTGTTCTGAGGCAAGTTTCTGTGCCCCTTGCCCGATTCCGATCATCGCAATTACGGACGCATTACCGATGATCATCCCCAACATGGTTAAACTACTGCGGAGTTTGTTGGCGGTCAGCGTCTTTGCCGCCATTTTCAAGCTTTCACCGAAATCCATATTTGCTCTACTGATTTGAATTGTCGATTTTTTGACCTTCAGGCGGCTGAACGAAAATACGATCGCCTACTTTAATCCCATCCAAAATCTGAGTCTCGTTGTCAAAACTCAATCCGGTCGTCACCCGCTGGAATCGCGGCTTATTGTTCTCACCCGGAACCCAAACGCCCGTTTGACCTTTCTGTGTCGAGAGTGCAGCCGTTGGAACAACCAAAGTACTCGGAATCGAATCGCCCAAGAAACTGACATCGGTATTCATCTTGGATCGCAGTTTATCGCGCCCCGTGAGAATATCAACCCGCACCGAGAACGAAGTTACATCGCGCTCTGTGACCGCTTCCGGTGCAATCAATCGCACTCGTCCTTTAAAGGATTCTTCGGGATAAGCATCGACTCGAATATCGACTTCCTGACCGCGCTTGATCTGTCCGATATCGACTTCCGGCACTCTCGCCCGCACTTCTAAGCCGTTCGCTAGCCCAAAAATTGAGGTCGAAGCAGAACCGTCTGCACCTGCGGTTGCCTGCGTCGTTGGGGTCACAAATGCGCCCACCGTGGCATATCGCTGTGTAATCACACCCGAAAATGGAGCGCGAATGTAAGTGTCTTCTATCCGATTCTGAACCTGTTGGAGAGCCGCGATCGCAGAAGCCAACTGCGCCTCCGATTGCCGAATTTCTTCGGGTCGCGCTCCGTTCTGCCGCTGTTCTAACTGCTGATTCGCTTGATTCAACTGCGCCTGTGACTGGCTCAATTGCGCTCTCGCCTGACTCAACGTTTGATTCGCGCTCTGTTCTTTGCGGATAAATTCATCGAGCGAATTGGTTGCGATCGCGCCCTGACTCGCGAGTTCTCGCTGTCGTCGCGTCTGTGTCCGAGCAAAATCAACTGCTGAATTTGCATCTGCAACCAACCCTTCAACCCGTCGAATTTCACCTTGTGCTCGTTCGACCTCAGCTTCTGCCTGCCGAACTTCTTCGATCCGAGTTCCAGCCCGAAGCTGATCTAATTTCGCCTGCGCTTCCGCCACTCTTGCCTGTGCCTGATCGCGCTCAGATTCGATATCTTGACTTTCCATCCGCGCGACGACTTGCCCCTGCGTCACCTGATCGCCTTGGTCTACCAAAAGTTGAACAATTTTTCCAGCAGTCTTGGGGCTGAGATTCACCGTCCGAATCGGGATGACTTCACCACTTGCTGAGATTCGCGCCGTAACCGTTTTAGATTCAACCGAAATTGTCGCAGTTTCCTGACGAGGGGTAAGCTGTCGTGTAATCAGAAAAGCACTACCGGGAATTGCGATCGCGCCTGCTGCGAGGAGCGCCAACAACCAACGAGTCGGTTTTGCGCCGACTTTACCGAAAAAGGGGACTTGCATGAATCAAACTCACCTAACAGAGGGAGCAGAACGAATCGTGAAGCGATGACATAGTGAACTCTTCATGAAGACGCGGGTTCATTTCCGAAAGATTCCTGAGACTCGTCTTCTGTGAATCATTATGAATGCTTGTTTACAAATTTTAACGCGCTTTTCAGGCAGTGCCACAGTGCGGTTGTCCCTACAGAACGATTGGTTCTTTACGCTCTACTGATCGGTAGATTTCGATATTGGAATTTCCGAAGCGACTGAATCCGTGATTCTGCCTGTTGATCTCGCGCAAATCAAGGGAAATCTTAAGATTGTCGGTTAGATAAATCAACGGAGACAGCATTAGAAATCAGTATCATAGGCATAGTGCTATTGCTGACGCTATGCCGGAAATGCTAATAAGTTCTATAGGTCGCCGTATTTTTAAGTATGGCATTTTCGCTAAAACTCTAGAGACTCCGAGAAAAAACGCAAAATCTGAATAATTTTTTGTAAACCAATCAAAAAGCATTCGGATTCTTGCAAGTCAGCTTGCATTCAGTACAATAAGCGACTGATTGCTTTTGCCCTCAGCCTGTGACGATGACAGCCTATGAGTCCCTTGCCAAACCGCCCACTCCAGCCTCCCAAATCCTATGCCGCCGAAAGTGCGGCTGAAGGCTCTGCCATGCCCCAATCCCCAGATGCATCTGATCCGAAGCCGCTGACTCCCCAGCGCCCGCTGGTACGCCCTATCGCTCGTCCTCAACCCGCAGCGGCAGCACCTCCTCCGCCACCTCCGGTCGAGACTCCGCCAGAGCCAGAAGAAGTTTTTGATCCCTCCAGTTTGAGACAGCAGCCGATTCCGGCTCCGAGTGAGCCGATGCAGTATCGGGCGATCGGTCTTTTGCGGGGTCGATACAAAGCCTCCGAAGAGCAGTTTACGCGTGGCGAAATGACGACTGAGGACGGAACGGCGATCGAAGCTGTTTTACTTGGTCGCGTGATGAGCTTGGTGAAAAATCACCTGGATCTCGAACAAGAGCATCTCTGGGTGGTTTACCCGCGCACCCGCGAGAAGCAGGAAGATTTGCACGTTCAAATCGTCGGCGTTTGGGAGCCTGAAAATCTCAGCAAGCCCGAAGAAGAGGAAGAAACAGAAACGCCTGGATATTTGCCTTCTTCTGAGGTCGAGGACAATTATTTCTCGATTCGCGGCGAAGTGATCTTCCACACGCCTGACGAGAAATCTGTGGTGGTGAAGATCAATCAAGCGCCCCGTAAAAAAGACGATCGTGCAAAGTGCTTCAAGCTGAAACTAAACGGTGAGTTGAGTGGAAAAGTCGTCGGCTATTTCTGGGAACTCAACGTGCGGCGCGAAGGAGCGGATCTTGTAATTAAGAGCGCGAAATCGATCGGCATGATTCCGCCTCGGAAGAAGACGAAAGAGGAAATCGAGCGCGGTCGATCGATGGGTCGTCCGGGTGGTCGCTTTGGTGGCGGTGGTGGTGGCGGCAGAAGACCGTTTACTCCCCGTCCGGGTGGCTCGGATCGGCGACCGAGTAGCGCTCCTCCTCAGCAGGAAGCACCCCGGCGGTCGGAACCGTTGCCAAAGCCTATTAAACGGCGGGCTGAAAGCAGCGAAGGCACAGATAACGTTACGAGTGAAGCATAGGTTGAGTGGGGCGGTCTTCGGGTCGCCCCTATTTTTTGTAAACAATGAAGCCTGCGATCGCATCCAGTAAGGCTTCGGGCTCATCGGCTCGAATTAAATGTCCGCTATTTTCAAAAATCCGTAGATCCGAATTTGGAATTGCTTTGGCGATGTCTTCAGAAAATTCTGGGGCACAAATCCAATCGTGCCGACCTGCGATGACTAAAGTTGGAACGGTGATTTTGTGAAGCTGATCGAGGACGTTATACGATTGCAGAAATCCGCCGAAAGCTTCGTTGATTGCATCGATCGATAAAATTGTCCGAGATTTAACGGTTTGGGTTGGATCAGCCGTGAACGAGTAGAGCGGGTGCATAATGCGGAAATACTCGCTCAGTTGCTCCTCGGTTTCAAAGTTGCCGTTCCAGAGATATTGGGCGATCGCGATTTGTTCGGGTGTGCCGCGTTCTTGCAAAGTTTCCTGAGCGCGTTTGAGAAAGCGAGAATCGGGAACCGTGGCAATCACGATCAAGTGTGACAAGTTTTGCGGATAGCGGGTAGCGTAGGTGAGTGCGACCATACCGCCGTAAGAACCCCCGATCGCAATAATTTTATCCAGTCCCAAATGTTGCCGCAGTGCTTCTACGTCCTCGACGTTTTGATCGAGCGTGTAGGTCGATTTGTCGCCTCTTGCCGATCGTCCTTGTCCGCGATGGTCGAAGTAGACAAGCTGCATTTTGTCGCTTAATGCAGAAAAGGTCGGCTTATAGGAACTGTGATCGGCTCCAGGTCCACCGTGGATCAGAAATGCGATCGGCTTTTCGCGCATTCGATCTCCGTGGGGAACGAGTCCAGCCCCTTCGATATCGAAATAGATTCGCGTGCCTCGGATATTCGCAAACATGAATTTTCTGCCTCAACTTGCTGGACGTTCTCTGATGCAACCAGTGTGACCAGAGAACATCCAAGCAAACAGGATGAATCAAAGAATTTCAAACTGCTTCACTTCCAAAATCTGTCCGATCATGGCAAAGCTCATCACATCATCGCGGATCTCACCCTCCACTTTGACCTTAAGACCCGCTTTTTGAAGGGCTTCTGGGGGATTGTGCAACTCGTAAGATTTGCCACTATCCGCATCGATCGCCCAAGCCCCAGTTCCAAAGCCTTTGCGCTGAATTACACCTGTCACTGTCATACCGTTCTTTCTCCCACTTTCAAAGCCAATCGTGCGAGTCCGTAACACAGCAGCGCATTGATCATCAAATACGCTCGTCCGATGAAACTTCCACCGATCCACATCACTTGTGGATCAACGATCGCGCTAATTCCCAGAAAAGCGGTCACTCCGATCGTCGTTCCGATCGCAAACGATCGCCCCTGAGAATGCCCTAACAATAGCGCAAGCAGCATAAACGGAATCAGCACGCTGGCAGAAATCGGATTGAGCGCTCCACTGGCTTGAATCGCGCTACCAAGTTCAGGCAGCGAACTTCCGAGAATGCGGAACGGAAATTGCGGAAAGTCAAATCGGTACAGTCCTTTGAGAAAGAACAGCCCAGAACTCCCAGCCACTAAGCCTGAAGACATCGCCCAACTCCAGCTAAACGGAAAGTAAACCTTCAAGAACCATGCCAGCAGATAGGAACCGACTACCATTGCAAGTTTTGGAACCAGTGCGATGACTCCGCCATCGATCCAGAAACGCGGATTGAGATAGCCATTGTCGCGCAGCCAGCGGAAGAAATCGTTAAACGTGATTTTGCCGTGGAGTGCGAGTTTTACAGCCGCCGCTGCATCGAGTTTTCCGGCTCCGAAGTGATTGAGTTCATCGGCTTCAACCTTGCGAGCAGATTGCATCAGCACTGCCAACACTTTATCGGGTTCTGTCACCCCTGCTGCTTTGATCAATGCTGCTACACCTGCAACGTGAGGAGCCGCCATGCTCGTGCCCTGAAAGGCTGCAAACACAGACTCACCCGTTTGAGGATTTAGCGTGTTTTGCAGAATGCCGCCTGCTTCACCTTGAGCCGTTGAGCCACCGGGAGCCGAGATGTCTACCCCTGCGCCAAAGTTAGAATAAGGAGCCTTTTCGCCCGACGCATCTAGCGCCGCAACCGCGATCGCATGAGGATATCGTGCCGGATAATCTGCTGCATTACGATCGGCATTTCCCGCCGCTGCGATCACCACTACGCCTTTACCATGTGCGTAATCGATCGCATCTTTGAGAACGGAACTTTCACCGCCGCCACCTAAACTGAGGTTGATCACATCGGCTTTGTTGTCCGCCGCGAATCGAATCGCTTCTGCAATGTCCGCAACCGTTCCACCCCCGAAAGAGCTTAAGACTTTCAGCGGCATGATGTTTGCTTCGTAAGCGATTCCAGCAACGCCAAAGTTATTGTTTGTTGATTGTGCGATCGTGCCTGCCACATGAGTGCCATGCCCGTTATCATCTTCGGCACTATCTTGATCGTTGACAAAATCGTAGCCTGTGACGAGATTTGTTTTTTCTAAATCGGGAACGGGTGAGACTCCTGTATCAATCACCGCAACGGTTACGCCGCGCCCTTTCGTTTCCGTCCAACCCGCTTCGATGCCGATGTTGTGCAAATTCCATTGTTTGCTGTACATCGGATCATTGGGAGCTTGAGCGGATAGCTTCGGTTCAGCAGTTGGATCGATCGCTTTGAGCGTTTCGCCTTCGGGAATGCGGTAGATATAATCTGGCTCGATCGCTTCGGTGTATTGCTTCAAATTCGATTTTTTCAGCGTTTTTAAGAGCGATTGATCGCCTTTGACAATGTAGAGATGTTCGGTCTGCGAAAATCGGCTATTCGGTTCAGGGTGAACCTTGTAGTTTTGCGCGATCGCATTGACCTGAGTTTGAATTTCTGTGGTTGCGAGATCGTCGCGGAAATCGAGAATAATGCGATCGTAAGTCCCTTGAGCCGCTAAACCGGGAAATTGTACGATCGTCCAGCCCAATCCCACGAGACAGAGGGCGATGATCAGGAGCTTTCTCATATCTATCTGTCAAAAATCCTACTTGCACTCCAACGATAACGGATACAGTCTGTTTCCGTGTGTTGAGAACGATGAAGCTATGCGAGGATGAGAAATGTCGTTGTTCGTACCCGCTACGTTTGCGCTTTGAATTATGATACACGGGCTATTGTGGTTGCCATTGTTGGCAGCGTTTATCGGATTGGCGTATGCCGGATGGAATGAGTATCAAACGTTAGAAACGTATCGACGCTGGGCGGAACCATTCGGGCGGGCGAAGTATGATATTTACTCGGTTTTGGGACAAAAAGAAGATGTTCTCACAGTTGGAAAAGCGACGCGAAAAGCGGTGACTGAAACCGATACTTTTTCACTGAAATCTGTGCAAAATATTCGGCTACTTGTGAATGATCGAGCGATCGAATTAAACGCGCTTCCAGCGAAAGGAAAAAGGATTGCGCTGGAATTTGAATTCGTCGATCGAACCCTTGAAGTGCCTTTTACTCAGGTCAGCTTGGCGGCGAAGTGGGGCGAAGTATTGACCAAAGACTGGCAGGAAATGCGATGAGAGTTTTGAAGAAGTTCGCCCCCGATCGAGTTGAATTGCGACGAGCGTTAACTTTAACGATCGTATTTTTTAGCATCGTATTAGCAATTTCGCTAAACCGTTATTTCTCTTTTTATACTTCTTATGATCATGGACTCTTCAATCAACTGTTTTGGAACAACTTAAACGGGCGATGGTTTCAGAGTTCGCTCACGTCTGCAAATTCTGTTGCTTCATTAGAAGACGGAGTGATTCCAACGGTAGCTTTTATCCATTTGGGTCAGCATCTCGTTTTAGATTTCATTTTGTGGCTTCCACTTTATGCGATTTTTCCTCATCCTGTCACATTGATTGTATTGCAGGTAGGATTGATGGCGGCTGGGGGAGCTGTGTTGTATGTATTGGCGCGACAGCGTTTATCGCAGCAACTATCGCTCTGGATTACAGGAAGTTATTACAGCGCGATCGCAGTGGTTGGATCAACGATCGCGAACTTCTACGAACATTGCCAAATTCCGCTGTTTGCTTTTGGAACGCTGCTTGCATTAGAGAAAAAGAATTGGACTTGGTTTTGGATCTGTGCGCTCTTGGTGCTGGGGATTCGAGAAGAGATGGGCATTACTCTCTTTGGCATTGGCGTTTACCTGATGATCAGTCGGCGGCATCCGTGGATAGGTCTTGCCGTTTGCATTCTGAGCTTTAGCTATGTGGCGTTTGTGACCAATGTAGTCATGCCGCAGTTTTCACCCGATGTTTCTCGATTGTATTTAGCGAATCGGTTCCGGCAGTTTGTGGATAGTGATCATCCGACTACCCTACAAGTGTTGTGGGGCATGATTAGCCATCCGATCAGACTGGCGCAAAGTTTGTTGCTGCCGCTCGATCGACGAATTAGCTATCTTGCGGGGCACTGGGTTGCTTTAGCCTTTGTGCCTGCGGTATCGGGAGTGGCTTGGACGATCGCCGGATTTCCGTTACTTTCGCTGTTTGCTCAATCGGGACAGACTGCCTTAACGGTTCCGCTTCGATATGCTGTGGCAGTGGTTCCAGGCGTGTTTTATGGTGCAATTCTTTGGTGGGAACACAACCGAGAACGCTTTACGCCAAGATTCCGCCGCTGGTGGAAAGTGTGCATCGTGTTGTCACTGTTATTTATGTTCAGTGGCAATCCGAACCGAGCCTTTTCGTTCATGATTCCAGATTCAGTGCGTCCCTGGGTTTTCGTGCCTTTGCCGCGACAATGGGAACACGCTAGCCATATTTACAATGTGATTCGCAATGTGCCAGAGAATGCGAGTGTAAGTACGACGACGCACATTATTCCGCAACTTTCGACACGCCGCGCGATTATTCGATTGCCGAGTTTGGACATCTATGACGATCAACAGCAGAAAATTAGAGTTGATTATGCGATCGCGGATTTGTGGCAACTCAAGGAATACAGCAAAGCCTTTAAAGATAGTCAGATGTATTTTGCTGCAACGTTGCCTTTGATCGAACAACTGATTAATGAGAAACAGTACGGTGTGCGGCAAGTTGAAGATGGGGTTGTGATGTTGGTGCGGGGTCAGGCTTCTGATCCAGGAATGCTCGCAGAATGGCAAAAACTACTTGTGCAGCTAAAGCAAAGTTGAAGTTCCCGACGTTTGGATTGTTCTGTTACTCTGCTCGATCGAATAGATTTGCTACTCTAAGTAGAACAACGCTCCTTTACGATTCTGGTAGGGAGCGATTTTTATTTTTTCGAGAGAGGCATCACATGGGATCACTCAAGGGACGGGATTTATTGAAATTGTCAGATCTCAGCACAGATGAAGTGATGGAACTATTAGACATTGCTACACAGCTAAAGTCGGGAAAGTTAAGCCCGCGTGTGACCGTCAACGGACATCCTCCTGTGCTGGGATTGTTGTTTTATAAAGCCTCAACTCGAACCCGTGTCAGCTTTTCTACGGCGATGTATCACTTGGGCGGGCAGGTTTTGGACTTGCCGCTGAATGCAACTCAGGTCAGCCGAGGAGAACCGATCGCAGATACGGCGCGAGTCCTCGATCGATATTTCGACATTCTCGCGATTCGCACCTTTGAACAATCGGATCTCGAAACCTTTGCAACTGAGATGAAAATTCCGGTGATCAATGCGCTGACTGATTTAGAACATCCGTGTCAAATCTTGGCAGATCTGCAAACCATTCAAGAAACGTTCTCGACGCTTTCCGGTTTGACGCTGACCTATGTGGGCGACGGAAACAATGTCGCTCATTCGCTGATGATCGGCTGTGCGCTAGTGGGAATGAATGTTCGGATTGCAACGCCCGCAAACTATCAACCGGATTCTACGATCGTGCAACTCACCGAAAAAATCGCCAATGGTAAATCCGAAGTCCTGCTCACCGAAGATCCGATCGCGGCGACAAAAGGATCTCATGTGATTTACACCGATGTGTGGGCAAGCATGGGACAAGAGGATTTAGCTGCAAGTCGTATTCCGATTTTTCAGCCGTATCAAGTGAATGATGAACTGATGAGCTATGCCGAAAAAGATGCGATCGTGCTGCATTGTCTCCCTGCACATCGAGGCGAAGAAATCACGCATGAAGTGATCGAAGGCGGACAGTCGAAGGTGTGGGATCAAGCTGAAAACCGGATGCACGCCCAAAAAGCACTGATGGCAAGTCTGCTGGGTGCGGTCTGATCCTCAATGTTTCTTAAAATGTCGTAAACTTTTGTTAATTGACATTTCTACACTGCGACTATGACAACCTCTCCTGGATTCGGTAAGAAAGTTCATAAAGAAAAGAAAAAGTCGTCTGGAACCGAGAAGCGTAGCCAAGCTTCCAAGCAGTTCGACGATTTCAAATCGAAGGGGCTACCGGAGTATGAGATTTATCTCCGAGTCCAGGGCAAAAAGCAGCTTCAGTGGTTTCCGATCGGCGCGATCGCAGTTAAGCGATCGACTCAGATTGATGCGGCAATCTTCGCAAACGAGGAAGAACTGCTCAAAGGTGCGTTTCGGTTGTTTCCCAAGCTACGACAAGAGCGCGACTCGTTGGAATATGGCTACCGTCTGAAAGAATTCAAAGACGAAGAGGTTAAATTGGCAGTCCGTCCGAAACCCAGTGTCTCAAATGCGGTACAAACCGCGATCGCATCTGTGGGTGAAAAACTCGGCGGATTATTCAAACCGAAATCGGCATAGCGACTTACTGGAATTGAAGAACGCTCGATCGCTTTGTCGATCTAGCTCTAATAAGTTCATTCAAAGGTAGGGGGTTCGTTTTGTTCAATATTCGTTATCTTTGACCGAAAGATTGTTCGATTTACTACCTCGGTTGTTATGAACAAAGTTGCATCTGAACCGCCTAGTCTTTGGAAAATTCCTGATATTGTTGTATTGCTTCTCATGCCGATCGCGGTTCTCTTTGTCGTTATCGATGTGTTGCTGTTCAACCTTGTGATTGATAAGAACGATCGTTCTCGATAACTATCCCTGAACTGCTGCCAAAATTACCTGAGCGAATTTTTTCCAGGTCGGTGTGATTTGAAGTTCTGCCGCGCGTTGGGCAAAATTTAGCAGATTGCGATGATCGGCGAACCAAAAGGGAGTTGGACGAATTCGGAACGGTGCGGATAAAACTGATTTTTGAGGTCGATCGAGAAAGTAAGCGTTATGCACAAATCCTTGCCCGGATTGAATGTCGCTCTCGTGATTTCCGGGAAATCCGCCCCAAGCCAGGTCCGGTAAAGCATAAATTACACCTGTCCAAACATTTACTCCAATCGCACCATAGTTCAAATCTCTGATCGCATTCTCTACACCTGTTTTCGTCAAAATCACACAGGATAGATTGCCCCAGATTTTCTCATTTGCGAAAGGAACGGCTCGATCGAGAAATTCCGTTGCGGTTGTGGCATCTAAACTAACTTCTGCAAGCACTCCACAAAAAGCTTCCGTTTGCAGCGCATAGTCACTTTCAACATTTGGGATAAATGTCCACGGAACGATTTCTTCTGTGCGAGTTCCGAAGATTTCAGCTTGGGGATAGCGATCGAGAAATTCTTGATAGCGCTGCTGTGCGCCAGGATAATACGCTTTGCGATTGGGAATTTTGGCGAATTCTTGTCGGATCAAATCCAGGAAGCGATCGCGCAATTTCCAGCCTTTCGCCGTGACAATCACTTTCGCGGCAACACAGTTAAAGCTGGCATTATGCACAACCATACTGACCACATGACGCGCCTGAAATCTCAGATCCGACTCAGACCAATCGCCCGGAACTACCAGCACCGGAGTCACGCAGCCCAATTCAGAAGTGATGGGTTTGGCTTGGGGTAATGTTTTTGCGATCGCGTGATACGTATGATGCGATCCGGTGATGTGAATCGAATCAATTTTAGGATGCTGACAGAGATAGCGACCTAAATCGGAACCACCATAAACAATTTGCAGAAAACCATCGGTGATCAACGGTTCAAAAGCTTGCTCTAAAAATTTCCCAACGTATTCATTGACGGGATTCATTTTGAGTAAGACGACTTGATTTTCAGCAAATAGTTTATGAAGCGCATCTAATGGTGCTGTTGACCCAACATTTCCCGCTCCTAAAACAAGCGCAATGCCTGGTTTTTCCTTCCAATCTTCCGTTCGCTTCGTTTTAAGCGGCTTCTGCCCCCTAAATCCCCCACAATTGGGGGACTTTGAAACTTCGTAATTTGGTTGAATCTGGGAAATCTCTTCTTTCAAATTCCCCCAGAATGGGGGATTTAGGGGGCTGATTTTCGCCGGAGACCGATCCGCTACATCTAGCCAAACTTCGCCCCGAAAACCGAACCAGAGCAATCGATCGAGCAAATGATCGGGAAATACTTTTGCAACCCCATTTTCGATTTTTGCCGATCGTCCTTCTAATGTTCTAACGATCGCCCGCAACATCATCAGCGTCGGAACCGCACCCGTGAGCCATTCTTCGCCCGCCGAACTGGGATCGATTCCCTTTGCCTCACACGCCGCGATCGCCCACTGCTCCGCCACTGCCATCACGCCATTCATGCAGCGCTTGAGATACTCAATCCGCGCCTCAGTGCCCACTTCGAGCCATGTGGACTGGTGCGAATCAAGCCGCGCGATCGTCGGTTCAACTTGAGAAATCATCGTAGGTCAAAATCGTAATGACTATGATATAGTTGTAACTGTTTCGTAATCTTGATACGAACACTGCTACTCTTGCAAGGAGAATTAAATCCCATGACCCAAGAAGGATGCCTGCGTGTCGGTCAGAGCGCACCAGATTTTGCAGCAACCGCTGTCATCGATCAGGAATTTAAAGACATCAAACTGTCTGACTATCGTGGCAAATACGTGGTGCTGTTCTTCTACCCGCTCGATTTTACCTTTGTTTGTCCGACCGAAATTACTGCATTTAGCGATCGCGACGAAGAATTTAAAGCGATCGGTACTGAAATCCTTGGAGTATCAGTCGATAGTGCATTCTCACACTTGGCTTGGATCCAAACCGATCGTAAATCGGGTGGCGTTGGCGATCTGAACTACCCCTTGGTTTCTGATATCAAAAAAGAAATCAGCACGGCTTACAACGTCCTTGATCCTGAGCAGGGAATTGCACTGCGTGGTTTGTTTATCATCGACAAAGACGGTGTGATCCAACATTCGACGATTAATAACTTGTCGTTTGGTCGGAGTGTGGACGAAACGCTGCGAACCCTGCAAGCGATTCAATATGTGCAGTCTCACCCGGATGAAGTTTGCCCCGCAGGTTGGAAACCCGGCGATCAAACGATGAATCCTGATCCGGTGAAGTCGAAAGAGTACTTTGCGGCTGTCTAAGATTTAGATAGGCTGTCTAAGATTTGGATAGACTGGGATGCCCCCAAGATGCAAGTCTTGGGGGCTTGTTGTAGGAATGCAAAATTAGGAATTCTGACCGTCGCGGCGACCTAGCTCATAGATGCCAGCCGATACAAGCAGCACACCTCCGCTAATCGCCCAGCCTTCTTCTAAGCCAATCCCTACGCCAAAACTACACAGCGCTCCGAAGCCCAAAAACGGAAAAATGCTGAAAAATAACGAATGGTTAAATCAAAAGGCAATCACTGATCGCTAAATGAATCAACCTGCAACTCAAATCCGGGTAAAACTGTTTCACCAGAGAGGAGTGTGGGCAAAGTGCGGACTTCTTTTTCTTGTCCGTGACGATAGATCTCGACTTGTTGGTCTTGAGGATTTAACAGCCAGCCGAGACGAACTCCGCTATCAAGATATTCCTGCATTTTGTCTTGGGGATCAGTCAGGCTATCGGTTCTAGAGCGTAGTTCTAGGACAAAATCGGGTGCGATCGGCGGAAACTTCTGGCGTTGTTCGGGGGTGAGAGCTTGCCAGCGCCATCGTTCGACCCAAGCGGCATCAGGAGAGCGGTCGCCCCCATTCGGTAACTTAAACAGCGTTGAGGAACTGAAGACTTCTCCCAGGTTTGTTTGGCGATTCCACAAATTCAAATCTGTAATGTAGTTGGCTTCTCGCCTTCCGCTGTCTCCTCCAACTGGTGCCATAACAATTAAGACCCCTTTAGCGTTGCGTTCGATGTTGAGTTTGGGATTATGGATGCACAGTTGATAAAATTGCTCGTCGGTGAGGTGAACGTGCTTCAGATTCATCTTGAGAGGAAGGGTGAGTTCCATTGTCTGTGTCTCCTATCAGCGTTGTGCAACTTCAAACTTAAGTCTTTGATTCTCAATTTCAGGACGCTCCATGCAGCAAACGCACCCTCACAAACATCCTCTAGGGTGAAAGACGATCGATAATCCAGCTATCCTCTTTGCGCTGATACCGTAATCGATCGTGTAATCGGCTCGATCGACCTTGCCAAAACTCAATCTCACGCGGAATCACTCGAAATCCTCCCCAGTGTGACGGGCGCGGGACTTCTCGATTCTCATATTCGAGCTTTAATGCGGCTAATTTTTGCTCTAAAACATCGCGGATCGGAATCACTTCACTCTGATCAGATGCCCAAGCTCCCAAACGGCTGTTGTGCGGACGACTGAAAAAATAGCCATCCGACTCCTCCGACGCACTCTTTTCCACCGTTCCCACGATGCGTACTTGGCGTTCTAGCTCTGTCCACAGAAACACCAGTGCAGCTTGAGGATTTGCCTCTAATTCTTTGCCTTTTGCGCTGTTGTAGTTGGTGAAAAACGTAAAACCGCGATCGTCTACCGCTTTGAGCAAGACAATTCGCGCGGCAGGAATGCCTTCTTTAGATGCTGTCGCCAGCGTCATCGCATTCGGTTCGGGAAGTTCTGCATTAGCCGCCTGATCAAACCAGCGCTGAAATTGCTGAAACGGATTCGGATCGACATCCGTTTCGTTGAGTGTTTCCTTGGTGTAGTCTTTTCTGAGATCCGCGATCGAAGAAGTAGCCATCTTTTTATCTATCTATGCTCCAATTGCATTGTATTGGAGACGCAGAGTAGATTACTGAAGAATTGTACGATCGGAGGATGAATACATGACGCTATTGCTGGCGGGCGATATTGGTGGAACGAAAACGATTTTACGAGTGGTGGAAGCCGAGGCAGATCACGCGGAAACGGCGCGAAATAGTCTATTTGAAAAGCGCTATTCGAGCCATGAGTTTCCTGATTTAGTTCCAATGGTGCAGAGTTTTTTCAAAGAAGCACAGCAAGAAATTGGACAGTCGTTTCAGCCGGAAAAAGCTTGTTTTGGCATTGCTGGACCGGTCGTGAACAATACGAGTAAGGTGACGAACATTGCTTGGACGTTGGAAGCCGATCGCTTAGTTGAGCAGTTGAAGATTCCACAGATTTCGTTGATTAATGATTTTGCGGCGATCGGCTATGGCGTTTTGGCACTGGAAGAATCGGACTTGCACACACTGCAAGCAGGCAAGCGCGACAAGAACGCCCCGATCGCGGTCATTGGAGCAGGGACAGGATTGGGTCAGGGGTATCTGATTCACACCGGAAAGGAATATCAGGTTTTTAGCTCAGAGGGGGGGCACGTTGATTTCGCAGCGCGAACCGAATTAGAGTTTCAACTGTCGCACTATCTATTAGACAAGCTGAACATCGAGCGAATTTCAGCCGAGCGCATTGTTTCTGGGCAGGGGATTGTGGCGATTTATCAGTTTTTGCGCGATCGTAATTTTGCACCCGAATCGCCTGAAATTGGCGAACTGATGCACCTTTGGGAATCGGAAATCGGTAAAACTGAGAAAACGGCTGATCCAGCGGCGGCGATTTCTCAAGCGGCATTAGAAAAGCGCGATCGTTTGTCTGAGAAAACCATGCAAATTTTTGTCGAAGCATACGGCGCGGAAGCCGGAAACTTGTCGCTGAAACTGCTTTCGTATGGTGGGCTATATATTGCAGGTGGAATTGCCGCCAAGATTTTGCCGTTGATGGAAGAAGGAAGTTTTCTTCGATCGTTTGCGCTGAAGGGCAGAATGCGATCGTTAATGGAACGGGTTCCGGTACAGATCGTATTGAATCCGCAGGTAGGATTAATCGGCGCAGCCCTGTGTGCATCTCGGTTGTAAAGACACCCCTAAATCCCCCATTTTGGGGGATTTAGGGGCACTATCCGACTAAAACGCAGCGCAACGCTCCATTAAACACGCGATCGCATTTCTACCCGAATTTCCGCGATCGACCCCGCTTATCGATTTCGCGGTTGTCCTTGTCCAATCCGTTCAATCTGCTGCAATTGTTGATCAGTTTTTTTTGCCCAGGCGGTATTCCCTTGCGACGTAAACAAATCTTTGGCAAATCGCAATACCCGTTCTGCATCCGCAGTCTTGCCTTGTCGCACAAATGCTAACCCTGCAGCATAGTAGCCGTTTGCGAATTTCGGATTGATCTCGGTGGCTTTGCGAAACGCGCTCAACGCTCGATCGAGATTGCCCTGATAATACGACACCAATCCTAAGCTATAGTGCGCTTCCACATAGTTCGGATTGCGCTGAATCGCTTGTTGAAATGCCGCGATCGCTTCTTGGGGTTTCCCTTGTTGCTGATACGTTTGCCCCAATTGAAACAACGGTTCTGGCGCAGATAAGCTTAGATTTGCAGCTTTTTGGAAGGCTTGAACTGCACCCGCATAGTTCTTTTCTTGCATCAGAACCAAGCCGAGATTGTACTGTGCCACTCCCGATCGCGGATCGAGTTCAACCGATCGCGCTAAATATTCCCGCGCTTGCTTCACATTGTTGCCTTCTAGCAAGGCTGCACCCAAATTCGCATACGCTAGCGCAAAATTTGGATCGGCTTTGGCCGCTTGATAGAACGCATCCGCAGACGGTTGTAACTGTCCCGATTGTCGCAAAGCTAAACCCAAATTGTAGTGAGCAGCGGCTAAATTGGGATTGATACGAATGGCTTGGCGAAACGCCGCGATCGCATCATTGAGCTTGCCTTGCTGAATGAACGTTAATCCTTGGTTGACTTTCGCTTCAGCCGACTGTCCAGAAGCTTGTGCTAACTGAAACGGAGCCGCTTGAACAGGAAACACCACAGGCGAGAAAGCGAACAATCCGCCTGATACTAAAACGATTTTCAAGAACGATCGGATCGACATAAAATACTCACAGCAAATGGCAGTAATAACGGATGAATTCGCTCATCGTCTTGATCAAATTCCTTTCTACCGATAGAGGAGAAAACGGCTCAAACTTTTTACTTTGACACTAGATCAAACGACTTTCCGGAAATCATTTAATCAAATTTTATTCCAATCGCTCCCATTTATTTTTGATGCTTGTTTAAGCAGATTATTCAACATGACTAACGATAATCCAACTCGTGGACAAATTGAGCGCACGATCGGGCAGCGACTACAGGCGCTTTACCGAGAGCGAACTGGGCAGCGTCCAGAGAGAGTGATCTGTCAGTTTTTTGATGAAAAATTAGCGATCGTACTAGAACAAGTTTCTACCCCCGCAGAACGGTTTCTACTTGATTCTGGACGAAAAGAAGTAGCTGAAAAGTTTCGGGATGAACTCGAAAATAGTATGAAAGCTGAAGTGATTGCTTTGATCGAAGAGGTTGGAATGACTTCGGTGGCTCAGTTGCTCAGTCGTACAAACTTAGAAAGCGGTTTTTCGGGATTGATTGCGATTTTAAAAGACCCGCCGAGTGTGCGCGATCCAGAGACGATTCCGAAAGCAAAACGGCGCAATGGGACAGAGCGATCGCCAGATGAGATTCCTGAATAGGACATTCGAGCGGCTGTCTGTTTTGATCTGTCAGTTATGCTTAAAAACAGTAGCGTAAAAGAGATGTTTTTCTCGATCAATTATGCCTCTCAATCCGGTTGTGTTAGTTCACGGTATCACCGATACGTTTGCTCTTTTTAAGACCATGACGAATCAGCTTGATCGTTTAGGCTGGGAGACTTACGGCTTGGATCTGCTTCCGGCGAATGGTGATTGTGAACTTGATCGATTAGCGAAACAATTGGCAGAGTTTGTCGAAGCGAATTTGCCGTTGAATCAGCCGTTCGATTTGATTGGATTCAGCATGGGCGGACTAGTGAGCCGTTATTATCTTCAGCGATTGGGCGGAATCGATCGAGTCCAGCGATTTGTCAGCATTTCCGCCCCGCACAACGGCACGATCGCGGCTTATTTATCGCAGCGTCCAGGATGTTTGCAAATGCGACCGAATAGCGGCTTTATTAATGATTTGAATCGAGATGTGCAAATGCTCGATCGCATTAATTTCACTTCGATTTGGACACCGTTAGATGGAATTATTGTGCCTGCAAATAGTTCGGTTTTACCTGTGGGCGAATCGATTCAAATCAAAGTGCCGCTTCATGCTTGGATGGTGACAGATAAGCGATCGATTAATTTAGTTGCAGAAGCGTTGAGAAGACCAGTGTGCGATCGACACTCTTCAGCGATTCAATAAGTAGTTCAATTCACCTTTCAGCCATTCGTTAAAGAGCTGATCTAAAATTTCTGTTCGGATTTCACTTGAAAGTTCAGCCGTGATCAAGTCTTCGACTAGAATCACATGATGATTTTCTTCCATTTGTAGCGGTCGTAGCAATTCTCCTGATGTTGCACCAAATACTACCGCTGCCATCTCAGGATGTAGGCTCCAGCGATAGAGTTTGCCTTCAAATCCGCATTGCTGACGGCGTTTTAAGTCAATATCGTATAAATGCGCTGCCTCGAAAAAGCTAATTTCTCGCTCTTCGATTTGATAAAACAATTCCTGTGCTAACTGCCCGTAAGGAACCACAATTTGGTAGAGCAGCGCTTGATCAAAATTGACGCGATTTTCTGTAAAAACTCGTTCTGCTTCTGCACCAAATAGCGATTCTTTTAATTTATTTATTAGCAATCGATCGCGAATTCCAGCTTCCCATTCCTCTGCCGTAATCCCCTCTTCTTCCAGCCATTTGAAAGTATCCGCAGCGCGTTCTAATCGCTGCTCCGCCCGAAATCGATTGGCTTCGGCTTGGATTTCTTCGGGAGTAATTACGAGCGCGCGATCGAGTGCCGTGCGATCGAGAATTTGCTGAGAAAGCACCCGCTCAAAAACAGACTTAAACTGTAAATCTTTTTTCAACTGGGTCACAAAATCATCTGGAGCAATTGCCACATTCTCAAAGTGAACCATTGGAAATAGCTGCATAGTGAAGTTCTACCGAACCGACTATCTTTCATCTCGAAATTGTAAGTAAGGTAACTTGAAATAACAAGGTCAATGCTTAAAGCAATTCGGTGTCCGTAAAATAATGATGCTCTCAGATTTACGAATCATCAATCTGAGAGCCGTTTATTCCCAGTTCTCAATTTGTGGGTCAATCTCAACCCACTCCAGACCCAGTGTTAACACCGACACCGACGCTCACTATTGCATTTCCATTGACGGAAACTGCACCTGCCGAAGCCCCAGCAGCAGCACCCCCAGCAGCACCCGCAGCACTCGAAGATCTAACGAGAGCGCTGATTGATGCCTGATTAAGCGCACCAAACTGAACTGCGATCGATACCGTTGGGATGAGTCCGGCTCCGCCTTTGAGGGTGTGCTTCAATGGACAATTTTCAAAGAAACTCAGATCAGAAATTGCGATCGTGTTCATGGAAGGTCTCCTAGATAGTCAGTAGAGAAATCGTTTAGGAACGAGAACCAACAACGATACTTGTTGTTACGGTCGCTGTGACCGCAGTCGCGACACCCTTAATATTGCCAAATGCTCCGGCACTGCCGAAAGCATTTGCAAAAGAGAACGCATAAAGCCCACCTGAGATTTTGCTGGCATCGACGGTTTTTAGATGGTCAAGATCGGAGATAATCACGCTCTTCTCCTAAAATTTGAAGTTCAACGACAGATGTAGAAATCGCTGAAAGTTTGCCTAAATCCGAACCATCAGCGACTTCTAGAAATATTTGTGGTTCTGAGATGGTTTAGCTGTCCGGCTAACTTTATCGGCTAAATTAGCCGGACAATTGCACAGCTAAAACTAGCCGAAAGCCACAGAAGAAGAACCAGAACCCGATTGAGCGATATTCAGATAAGGGAACGAAAAAGCAACCGTACCCGTTGAGGTGTGGGCTGATGCAAAATACTTACCAGCAGCATTTGCGCTTGCGTGTGCAGTTGCAAATGCTGCTGCGCCTTTGACTTCTTCTTGAGACACAACTTCGATGTAGTTTAAGTCTGAGATAATCATTGGAATTCTCCTATGAAACTGATGATGTTTGTGTGATCAACAACCTTGTTTGGTTGATGTCATTACTGTAGGGAAAGTGATTTAGGTAATGTTGCCAATTTGGCAGATTTATTTGATTTTCTTGTTTCACTTTTTGCAACTTATTGAGTGATGAAATGCGCTAAGTTTATGAATGGTCGATCGCGCTTTTCCGACTTTATACGAGTCGGAAAATAGTGTTGCAAAAACGCATCAATTTCGGATTCTAAAGAATAGATTGTGAATTAATCCTCGGTTCGATCCACCGCGCACGTTTTCCGGTCTAATTGGCTCCAAATGCGTCAGATCATCAATGCGAGTTTCAGTTCGCTGCTTGGAATTGCCGTAGTCTTTCATCAAGCGGTTATACGTCCGATAGGGAATGTAGTGGAGCGGATTGTATCCCGCAAATCGGAGAATCAGCACACACGCCCAGGAGTATTTACCCGATACGATCGCATCTACGACCTCGGTAAATTGCTCTTCAGACATGGTTTTGTCGAGCTTCTGATTAAATTGAGTCATATCACCAGTTAAGTAGAGGAACAACTACAGATTGAATCCACCTTTTTGCAATTGACGAATCGGATCGAGGAAGACATCGATCATGCGGCGTTGGCGAGTAATAATCTCGGCGGTTGCTGTCTGACCCGATTTCAGCGCGATCGTTTGATTGCCTTTGGTAACGGTTGCGCGATCGAGTTCGATTTCCAGGCGGTAAACTTGACCGAGTTGCGGATCAGATTTAGAATCCGGCGAAATTTGCTTCACTTTGCCCGGCACCACGCCAAAATCCTGATAGGGAAACGCATCAAACTTAAGCTGAACGGGCATTCCAACTTTGACTAAGCCCGCTTCGGAGTTGGGTAAAACTGCCGATACGACGATCGGGCGATTTTCGGGAGCAATTTCCGCGATCGTTTGTCCAAGTTGAACGACTTCACCAGGATTGTGAACTTTGAGTGCGGAAATGTTGCCGTTCACAGGGGCATACACATACCGATCTTTTAACTTCACTTTTGCCGTATCGATTAGCGTTTGGATTTGAGCAATTTTTGCTTGCAGTTGAGATTGGCGAAGTTTTAACTGTTCAATCTGCTGTTGGGCTTCGAGTTGTACATTTTGTTCATCCGCTTGTTGCTGTTTGACTAATTCTGCTAATCGCTGTGATTCAGATTGCGATCGCACTAAGGTTCCTTGAGATTCGGTCATGGCGCGTTCGCGTTCTCGAATCGCTTGTTCTGCTTGGAATACCTGCTCTTGAGGGAGCGCACCCTGAGACACCAATGGCTGTAAGCGGTCTAAACGCTCTTGATGTGCTTTAGTTTCATCTTGAAGCTGAGATACCAGAGTTTCCGTACTTTTCGAGGCTTCTTGGGCTTTGAGAAGCTCGATCGATTGAGCTTGAGTTTGAGATCGTGCCATTGTCGATCGTGCCGCTGCTTGCAGTTGGGCTTGTCCGATCATCATGCGGGTTTGATTCAGTTCGGTTTGAGCCGATGAAAGTTCTTTTTCGAGTCGATCGACTTCCGTTGCTGCAATTTCGTGATCCAGTTCAAGTAAGACTTGTCCTTTTTGAACGGGTTGCCCTTCCTGTACCAACACCCGCGCGACTTTTCCGGTGTCGATCGGATCTACTTTGAAGACTTCGCCTCTCGGAATCAGTTTGCCTTGAGCGTGAGAAACTTCATTAATTTGACTTAACCACGCCCAGCCAATAAAGCAAGTCGCAAACGCAAATCCACCGATCGCTAATTGAAACGGCAAACTCGAAGGCGGCTGATCGAGAACGGTTTGGACAGGTTGCGACCAATCGGTCGATCGAGGAGGTTCTAGAACTTTGACAGGTGGAGTGGGTTCGGCAGAGGGTGCAAGAGAGGGGGCAGGATCAGATGCTGGACGAGCAAAACGATGATACATACAGACACCTCAAGTTTGAATGGTGTGAACAAGCTTTAGAGCAAGCGAGTTCGGTGAGATCTTTCACGTTTGATGAAATTTTTCGCTTCGTTTGGGTCGGCTTCTGCCCCCTAAATCCCCCATTCTGGGGGACTTTGAACCGGAATAGCTTGGCTTGAAGTCCCCCAGAATGGGGGATTTAGGGGGCTTCCTAGATTTGCAATCGAAGCAAGTTACTTAATGTCAAGACCGAAAACTTCAAGACAAAGCAAGTTGCTGCTGCGTGAGATGGTGATAAAGTCGCTGCTGACTCAACAATTCATCGTGTGTGCCAGATTCGACCAAGACCCCTTTGTCTAAAACCAAAATGCGATCGGCATGGCGAACGGTAGATAGTCGATGCGCGATGATCAGCGTGGTACGTCCTCGACTAATCCGCTTGAGATTTTGCTGAAATCGCCGCTCAGATTCGGTGTCTAAAGAACTGGTCGCTTCATCGAGAATCAGAATTGCCGGATCACCGAGAAGTGCTCGTGCGATCGCGATTCTCTGCCGCTGTCCGCCGGATAAATTCGCGCCTCGCTCTCCCACTCGCGTGTTGTAACCCAGCGTGAGGTCTTGAATAAATCCGTTTGCTTCTGCAAGTTTCGCTGCTTCGATCACTTGCTCTAAATCGTATTCGGGGCGATAGAGTTGGATGTTTTCTAAAATCGTGCCGGAAAACAAAAAGCAGTCTTGCGGCACGACTCCCAACTGCGATCGCAAGGTAGGCGGCGAAACGTGGCGAACATCGTGACCATCGACTAAAACCCGTCCGTTATTCGGTTGATACAACCCCTGAATCAGCTTCACCAGCGTACTCTTGCCCGATCCGCTGCGTCCGACGATCGCAATCGTTTCACCCGCCTCGATCGAGAATGTCAGATTTTGAAGCGTATTGCGCTCGTCTGCATCTTCATAGCGAAACGTGACGTTTTCAAACTGCACATCGCCCCGAATCTGCGGCATCACCAACATCAAGCGCTTACTGCTTTCCTCCGGTGCAGTTGCAAACACATCATTTAATCGCTCAACCGAGATCACAATTTCTTGCAGTTCGTCCCAGAAATCCACGATCGCCAAAATCGGATTGATCACGCTACCGATCAGTAAGTTAAACGCGACAAACTGCCCGATCGTCAACTGTCCTTGGATGACGAGAAATGCACCATACCAAAGCAACGCCGTACTCCCGATCGCGCTAATCAATCCGCCTGTAGACTGCACCGAGTTTGCTAATTTCTGAGCGCGAAATTGGCTATTGAGCATCGTCGTCAGCCGATCTTCCCAACGCCAGCGCACATCGCGTTCTGCCGCCATCGCTTTCACCGTCGAGATCCCAGTCATCATCTCTACAAGCTGCGAATTTTGCTCACTCGTATCATTGAAGTTCTCGCGCGAAACTCGTCGGAGCAGTGGAGTGGCGATCGCGGCGAGCAATACTAATGGCGGAATCAATGCAATCACTAACAGCGTGAGCTGCCAATTGTAGTAAAACATCAATCCGAGATATACGATCGCCATTGTCGCATCGAGCCAAGTCGAAATCAGTTGACGCACCAAAAACATCTGTACTTTCTGATTTTCTTGCACACGAGTGATCACATCCCCCACTTGCCGATCTTCAAAGAATTTCAACGGCAATTTCAACGCATGACCGACAAAGCCACTCAGCAAAGTAAGATCTAAGCGATTGGCAAAGTAATCGAGCAAGTATCGTCGAACTGCCATCAAACCGACACGCCAAACGCTAAATAGTAATAACCCGATCGCAAATACATTCAGCGCTGTAAGGCTTCTCTGAGTGACAACGCGATCGAGAATCACCTGCGTGAATAGCGGTGTGATCAGTCCAAAGACTTGAATCAGCAACGATAAAAAAACGATTTGCAACAAAGTTGGGCGATACGACCAAAGAATTTGACTAAATCGGAAAATACTCTGCTCTTCCTTGGAGTCCAGCACTTTGAGATCCGGAGTCGGCGTTAGTATCAGCGCATACCCTGTCCATTGGCTGAGAAATTCTTGCTCAGAAATCGATCGTTTTCCCTTTGCCGGATCAGCGATCAAAATTCGCTTACCTTTCACCTGATAAACGACGACATAATGATCGCCTTGCCAATGTGCGATCCACGGATGCTGATCGCGCAGTCGTCCCAAACTTGCCCGTACCGGACGCGCCTGAAACCCAACCGTTTCGGCTGCATCTGCCAAGTTTTTTAACGTTGCACCCGTCCGCCCAACTTTTGCCAAATTCCGCAGCACATTCAGGCTCAATCGCTTGCCCCAATACTGCGCTACCATCGCCAAACACGCGACCCCACAATCCGACGAACTCTGCTGCTGAATGTAGGGATACCTTCGCCCCAACCGCCATCGCCATTTCGATCGCGTCGGTTGAGGAAAATCAACGATCGCAGTTTCGGCTTTCACGTCCGCGACCGCAGGAGTTACCCGCGCTTGAGTCGCTTTCACAGAAGGTTTTATCGCTGGCTTGGAGTCAAGCGATAAAACCGTTCCGAGCGGTGGCGCGATCACGACTGCCGTATCCCAAGCCGAGACGGGTAGCTGGTACACCGTTAGCTGAGTTTTAGCCCTTAAATCAGTCGTAGTATCTCTCCAAGCTGAAACTGCTGAAACCGCTTCATGCGGCGACTCAATCTCTCCCAACCGCAGCCAGCACAATCCTTGATTTGCAGGAGATTGAGAGATCAAACTTCCAGCCGGAATTGAAATCGTGTTGATCAGCGGTAAAAGCTGTTGAAACTGGGTGCTGGTCATTCCCCGCAGGCTTGCCAGATTCGTCTGCGTTTTTAGAAAGATTAACTGTTCTCTCAAAACCGCCTGATCTGTCCAAATTTTTCGCCATTGAGACAGTCGATCGAGCCAAAGCGCCAAATTTTCGACTTGAATTAAGCGAACTTCACTCGTAGCGATCGCTTGATACTCGATCGCAGTTTCACAAAATGCAACATCTTGCCCAAATGCCTCTCCAGCTTCGACAACGCCAACTGAAACTTCCTGTTGTTGCCGATCTAAACTGACGAGACGGACACGCCCGGATTGAATCAAATAAAACTGATTGGTTGGAATCTTCTCGCCAAATCCGAACTCAGAAACATTCATCGATCGACTCAATTCCCGTGCAAGCGTAGAGTCGATTTGCAGAAGTTGAATCAAAGCTTCCGAATGTTCCCGAAATCGAGGCGAGGTTGGGGACGAACCTGCGCTAATCTGATCGTGCATGGCGAATTCCCTCAAGATAAATCGTCGTCCACAGAAGATGGGACGATCGCGTTTAATTACCTGTCCAAAAATCTGTTGTGTTCTGGCGTAGCTAATAGCTAAACAATCACCAGCGACACATTAGTAAATCAAATTACCCGCCTAAATTCTGCTTCGGAGAACGTTTCTCGATTAATAAAAATAGCAGCTTTTGCAGCTAAGAAACGGATCGAATCTCATAGCGACTAACCTCACAATCGACAACAAAACGTAGTCCGATCAAAGGAGCGTGAATGACGATGTAATTGCTAACTTTATTCAGAGTATACTGCTGCTGAATAGAACCATATAGGCAATCTGAGCGCAGGCGGTTTTGGAAAGAGAAGCATCGTATGTAAAGAATAGAACCTGCACACCTGGATTCGCGATCGCAAGCTCTTCTCATCAGACAAGAATGAGAAAATGAGTGCTAGTTCTCCAACCAACTGTAAGAAACGAACTACAGACTGTCAAGTCAAATACAGAAAATTATTTCTATATTTTCATGTTAATTCGCGTCTCAACTTTTCCCGTTGTGAATGCTTCTTAAGATACAGGATAAATAGCTCGATTTGTGTTGTTTTCAACACTCACCCTTTTGGGGAATCTCCATATTAATTAATACACTAATCATTCGCATACTTCTATACCTGCAATCGAAATATCGAATTATCTGTTATCAATTTGATTGCAGATATTTCTACCTCTTATCGTGCGGATGAAAGTGAAATAATCACTGAGTTTATGTTGATACAGAATCTACAGACCTCGATCGAGGCTCACGCCGCCTCAAGCCCCCAACCTCGACAGGATGATCTATGCTGGAAAGCGTTGATACTTCCGGTACACGCACCCGCTTTTCTGGCTATGTTGATTCTTCCTCCCGATTTGCAAACTCGCCTCGCTGCACCTCTAAAAATTGGTAGTTTCGAGGTGAAAAGCCGCGTGTTGCAGTCGCCGCTATCGGGCGTGACGGATCTCGTTTTCCGGCGGTTAGTGCGTCGTCATGCTCCCGACTCGATGATGTACACCGAGATGGTCAACGCCACAGGCTTGCACTATGTCAAAGAGCTGCCGATTTTAATGGAAGTTGATCCAAACGAACGCCCGATCAGCATTCAATTGTTTGATTGTCGTCCTGATTTCTTAGCAGAAGCGGCTCAAAAAGCAGTCGGTGAAGGTGCTGATACAGTCGATATCAACATGGGCTGCCCCGTAAACAAAATCACCAAAAACGGGGGCGGCTCCTCTTTATTACGACAGCCAGAACTTGCAGAAGAAATTGTTCGATCGGTAGTGAACGCCGTCGATGTCCCGGTCACGGTGAAAACGCGAATCGGATGGACAGATCAAGAAATCAACATTCTCGACTTTGCGAAACGCATGGAAGACGCAGGCGCGAAAATGATCACCGTTCACGGACGTACCCGCGCTCAAGGTTATAACGGTGCTGCAAAGTGGGAATGGATCGCCAAAGTCAAAGAAATTCTCTCAATTCCGGTGATTGCAAACGGCGATATTTTCTCGGCGGAATCCGCTGTGAAATGTCTAGAATTCACCAAAGCCGATGGCGTGATGTGTTCGCGCGGAACTTTGGGCTATCCCTTCTTGGTGGGCGAAATTGATTACTTTCTCAAGACTGGAATCGAAAAGATCAAACCGACCCCGATCGAGCGATTAGAATGCGCCCGTGATCATCTCCAAATGCTCTGGGAATACAAAGGAGATCGCGGAGTCCGCCAAGCTCGAAAGCATATGACTTGGTACTCAAAAGGCTTTGCAGGTGCAGCAGAACTGCGTGGACAACTGAGCTTGATTGAAAATGTGAATCAAGGCTTAGATTTGTTAGAAAAAGCGATCGATCGACTCTCTCGATCGGGTTGGCAAGAAGAACCAGAAGCAGAACTGTTACAGGTTTGAGATTTGCTGGATAAACCACAGTGCAGCCGTTCCATTTGTCTCATGTCTAAGACGAACTAGCGTTTGTTCAATCAGCGCGATCGACAATCCTTGCAATGCGATTGAGCGATCGCACTGTTGATATTTCCCATCTGCTTGTAGCTGAAACGCAATCACTCTTAGTCCTGCAACATCAATCACCCAATACTCTGGAATTTCCAAACCTGCATAGGTCTGTTTCTTCTCATCGAGATCTGTTGCTAATGTTGTATCTCCTACTTCGCAGACCAAATTCGGAACCCGCCATTGTCGTAAATTGATGCGTCGGGGTTCGCCTTCCTACCATCGCGGGGAATCACTTCCAACATACAAAACTTGATCAGGAGCGGCAGCACGCTGGTTCGGTTTTTCGAGAATGCAGCCGCCGAGACAGTCAAAGGATTGCTCAGGATGTTGGCTAAACCAAAACGCAATCAGCATTGTGATGAGTTCTCTAACTCTGGTGTGATCGATGCCTTCCCATCCCCTATCAACAAACAGATATCCTTGATTGAAATAAATTTTGAAATGTTCTGGTTGCTCGATTTCTGCGGCTTTGCAACAAGCGAGATAGTCTTCCCAAGTCGCAGTTTGCCAGATGGGAACCTCATTGGACGATCAACGAATAATTCGCTGGGCGATCGTAGACATAAAAAAAGCAAGACACAAAAAACAGGACACTAAGGAATGTGAATTTATTAAGGTGTAACTTCTTGCCCTTTCGCCAAGAAGCGAGTCGCTCCGGTTGAGGCGGCTTTTGCCCCTAAATCCCCCAGAATGGGGGACTTTAAGCCAAGACCTTCCGTTTCAAAGTCCCCCAGAATAGGGGATTTAGGGGGCGAAGATCTCAGCGACGACGAATCGAAAGTTTACAGGTTATTTAATCCGCGATCCTAAGCCAATTCTACCTGAGATTGCGGCAGCGTCACGATCGCAGTCGTCCCTTGATTGATCTGACTTTCGATCTGAATCTGTCCACTGTGATTTTCAACAATTGCTTGGGCGATCGCTAAACCTAATCCCGATCCGCCCGTCGATTTCGTTCTCGCCGGATCAACGCGATAAAACCGATCGAACAAATTTGCGATCGCATCTTCAGGAATTCCAATCCCCGTATCAATCACTTTCGTTTGCAATCCAGATTTCGCTTGTGCAAGCTCTACTGTGATTTCTCGATGCTCTGGTGTGTACTTGATTGCGTTACTGATTAGATTCGTAAACAATCTCGATAGCTGATCGCGGTCGCCTTGCAGCCAATATTCCAAACTACGATCGACTTTGAACGATAGCGAAATTTCCTTTTCTGCTGCGGTCATGCCTTGTTCTTCTAGCACTTCATCAAGCAATTCATCTAGCTCGATCGCGCTCCGTTGAGGTTGCACGATGCCGCTATCTTGTCGCGCGAGAAACAGCAAATCATCGACTAGCTTTCCTAACCGTCGGGTTAAGCGTTCAATCACCTGCAAATGCTGCTGTTGTGTTTGCGGTTCTGGATTTGGATCAGAAAGTGCCACTTGAACATTCGTTTGAATAATTGCGATCGGGTTTCTCAATTCGTGAGAAGCATCAGCGGTAAACTGTTTCAATCGCTGGTATGATTCGCGAATCGGCTGCATCGCAATTCCTGAGAGAAACCACCCGATCGCTGCAACAATGCCAATCATCGTCGCGGTTCCAATACTTAAATCGAGAACGAGCTGACGAGTCGGCTTTGTCACCTCAAACCAAGGATGACTCACGCGCAGATAGCCCAACACCCGCCGCCCAATCTGAACCCGTTCTGTGACCTGTCTCAAGAGCTGTGTCTTTGAGGCGTGAACCGTTTCGCCAGCTTGATTGAGATGCAGCGGTACAGAAGGCGGTTCTGCAAACGTTGACCAAAGTTGATTCCCGTTTGAATCAAACCATTCAAGATCAATATGATCGTCTTCGAGCGAAATCGAATTATCGCGAAAACTCGCTTCGACATTGACACTGACCTGATCGCCTTTCGCTTCAATCACTAGCGATCGTTGAACCACTTCTGCAACGTGATTTAAAGTATCGTCGATCCGCTCGATCAACGTTGATCGAACATAGAAATAGAACCCGCTTGCAAACACAAACAGTAATACTGCTGTTACGGTGGTGTACCAAAGTGCTAATCGTCGCCGCGTCGTTTGAAACATACACTGATTACTGAAATGGCGTTAGTATTCTTTTGCTGCGTCCTTTAAACCAATGACTCATCTCTTTCAAGGCTTCATAGAAGAACTATATCTGAAATATCGCAACCTCAAAGATGGAGTGGTCGCGAGCTACATTCCAGAACTTGCAAAAGCCAATCCAGACTGGTTTAGTATCTGCGTTGTAACCGTGGATGGGCAGGTGTTTGAAGTCGGAGATTCGAGTCAATTGTTTACGATTCAATCAATCTCAAAAGTGTTTGCTTACGGCATGGCATTGGAAGATCAGGGACGAGAAACTTTACTGAGAAAAGTGGGTGTTGAGCCAACGGGTGATCCGTTTAATTCGATTATTCGACTCGACGAAAACTCGAAGCGACCGGATAATCCAATGGTGAATGCAGGCGCGATCGCAACGACTAGCCTAATTCAAGGATGCAATTCAACTGAGCGAGTCAATCGATTGCTGGAGATGTTTCGGAAATATACAGGTCGCGATATCTTTATTGATATTTCCGTGTTCATGTCTGAACGCAGCACCGGACATCGAAACCGTGCGTTAGCGCATTTAATGTATCACTTCGGAATGATTGACGAAAAGATCGATGAAGCATTGGATCTTTATTTCCAACAGTGTTCTATTTTAGTGAGTTGTTATGATCTCGCAGTGATGGCGGCAACGTTGGCGAATAAAGGCGTGAATCCGATGACTCGCGATCGCGCAGTGACTACCGAATATATTCGCGATATTCTCTCCGTTATGTACACTTGCGGGATGTATAACTTTGCGGGCGAGTGGGCGTATAAGGTTGGCATTCCCGCAAAGAGTGGCGTTTCAGGAGGCATCCTCGCGGTTGTCCCAAACCAAGTTGGCATCGCTGTCTTCTCCCCATTGTTAGATATTCACGGGAATAGTGTGCGAGGCATCAAAGTGTGCGAAGAACTTTCCCGTCACTTTCAATTGCATATGTTCGATTTGCCGATGGGCTGTACGCATTTTCTTCAGAAACTTTCAAGCAAAGATTCATCAACATCAGTTTGAGACAATCCTGATCGGGTGTAGGGTTGAAGAGAGGAACTAAGGGGTCGAATAATGACAACGCAACGGCAGCGAAAAACACCCGCTCAAAATGGAAAAACTTCTACGATCGCAGAATCTAGTCCTTCTGTCTCTTCTGAACAAACAGAGCTGATGACGAAGATTGACGACTTGAAACACGAGCTAGAACAGTCGCAACAAAGCGAAAAACTCCTTCAACAAACGATCGAGCAATTGCAAACCCAGATCGAAGAGCAAACCTCGATCGTGCAAACCCTCGAAACTAACATCGAGAAAACCAATCAAGCTCAGACGGAACTTAAAGAAGCCCAGCAAACCGCGCTAAAGCTAGCTGAGGAGAACAAAAAGCTGATTGCAGAAAATCAGCAGCTTCAAACGATCGCTGAAGAAGTGACTCAGCTGCAAACCAAGCTCAAACATTCAGAAAAAACTGCCGCTGAGAAAGCGTCTCACCTTCACACTGAGCTTTCAAAAACTCAAAAAGACGCGCTGCACCTTGCAGAAGCAAACCAGAAACTGATCGAAGAAAACAAACATCTTCAAGCCGACGTGAAGAAAGCCCAGCAGGTTCGCGTTGAACTGACACAAGTTCAGCAATCCGCGCTGCAACTTGCCGACTCAAACCAAAAGCTCATCGAAGAAAATCAAAAGCTAACCGAAAAGCCACCTGAGCAAACATCAACGTTAGCGACGAAAGCGCCTGTGAATGATGCGGATCTAAGAAGTCATCGGGAGATTATCAGACAGCGCCAAGCTGCTACCCTAGCGCATCCTGTCTTCCCGATTGATCCTGCACCCCCCAAAGTCTCCGATCAAGATATCGGCTGGTTTGATTAGCTGAAACGATGACGATCGTGCGGTGCTTCAAAATCAATCTCAGGCCCGATCGGCACAATTCGAGTCGGATTGATCTGAGTTTGGCTCATGTAATAGTGCCGTTTGATGTGGTCAAGATTGCAGGTCGGTTTGATCTGCGGATGTTGATATAGCTCCTTGAGATAGTTCCACAGGTTCGGATAGTCCGCAATCCGATGCACATTACATTTGAAGTGGCTGTAGTAGACCGAATCGAATCGCAGCAGCGTTGTGAACATACAAACATCGGCTTCAGTCAGTTGATTTCCGCACAAATAGCGCTGATCGGCTAACACTGTTTCCCAATGATCCAAATTTTGGAAAAGTTCTGTTACCGCTTCTTCGTATGCTTCTTGAGAAGTTGCAAAGCCCGATCGATAAACGCCGTTATTCACGGGCATATACATTTTATCGATCGTGTCATCAATTCGCTGACGTAATGCTTGCGGATAAAGATCGATTTCTCGTGTCGCAAATTCGTTAAATTCAGTGTCGAACATCTGAATGATTTCGCGCGATTCATTGTTTACGATCGTTTGCTTCTCTTTGTCCCACAGCACCGGAACGGTAATCCGTCCCGTGTACTTTGGATCAGCTTTGAGATAAATCTCTTGCAAATATTCCGTGTGATTCGCAGCATCCGGAATCGCTCCGGGTTCCTCAGAAAAGAACCAGCCTTTATCGCTTAAAACTGCATCCACAATCGACAATCCGATCACCGATTCCAGGCCTTTCAGCGATCGTAGAATCAGCGTTCGATGTGCCCAAGGGCAAGCCAGCGAGATATAGAGGTAATATCTTCCCGATGCCGCTTGAAAGCCGCTCGATCCATCTGCTGTAATACGATCGCGAAACTTTGTGGGTGTCCGATTGAACTTCCCGCTGTCGTCGCGTTCGTTCCAATCGGTTGTCCAGTTCCCGTCTACCATTCTTCCCAACGCCATACCCAACTCCCAATGCTGTTACACATCAGGTTAGTACAACCTCTTTTTCAGGAACTCCTTCTTTGGGTGTTACCGCAGCATTACAAATAAGCGCTTCTAGATCGGGCATTTCTTGCCAACAATGTGTGCAAAACAAATACACTTTGCCATGACGAACGTGACGGAGGAGTTTTTCAGAACAACAAGGACATTCAGGCATGACTTTTAACCATAGTTTGAATAGAGATGACACCACCGTGTTTGAACTTCGCTCCCGCCCTTACTTAAAAGATAAAGGACGAAAACAATCTCTGCCACGGGAAAGCTACCCGTTGTTTGGGTGGAGTCCCCTAAAAAACTGTATTAATTTTGGTAATGCTTTCTATAGTCGAGAGAATTATTTTGTAACTCATAAAATAAGCTAATTGCTATCAGAAAAAAGCAGCAGTTGTATCGAATGCTGCTTAACTTTCAATTCCAATATTTCGTGCTAGGAAATGCTTTGCAACTATGGTTAACTACTCGATCGATATTCATAACTGGGGTGGACTGCTGGTTCGATTAGGTTCAGCGCTTCTTGCAGGGGGTGCGATCGGTTGGGAACGCCAACAGCGCCACAAATCCGCAGGACTGAGAACTCATATGCTGGTCAGTCTCGGAGCTGCTTTGTTTGTTCTAGTGCCGATCGAGGTGAGTGGGTCAGCCGAGGGATTGAGCCGCACGATTCAAGGCGTAGCAGCGGGAGTTGGATTTTTGGGGGCTGGAGAAATTTTGCATCGATCGCGTCCCAACGGTCGCAATCAAGAAGTCAAAGGGTTAACCTCCGCCGCTTCAATCTGGGTAACAGCGGCTCTGGGCATCACGGCAGGCGCTGGACTTTGGCAACTTACCGTTTTGGGAACTTTGTTGACGCTGCTCACGCTCGTAGGCGTAAAACGGCTTGAACAAACCTCGCTGATTTCCAAGCGCGATGACTCGGAAGAGTGAGGAGAATATCAAGTTTCAGCGATGTTCAGCAAAATCGCTGCCGATGGTAGAAATCGCGGGTAGACTGGTTATAACTAAATTAATTCGCTAGTCTCGATCGACTTTCTTGCCGAAAAATTATTCTTAGTTCAAAACTTGCTTCATTTAGAAAAGCACCTTTAGCGCCTAACTCTTGTTGTCCTGCTGCTGTCTTGTGTCTGATGAATGCTGATACCTTTGATCGCGGTTCCAATGCTTGCCCAGTTTGCCATCGCACCGGAGGGTTGCCCTCGGTTAAATCGGTCGGTGGTTTGTTAACCTGTCCGCACTGTCGATCGCGTTTAGTCGTCAGTCTCAGCGGTCATTATGTCCGTGATCCGTTTCGGGCAAAGAGATTATCCAGTCACCAACTCCGGAGGCAGAGTCGCCCGATCGCAAGAATTCTCAGAGATTCTGGCATTGCAAGGCATTCTCCTTTGATTGCGATCGTGGGAAGTTTGATTGTGGTTGGGTTTTCGATGTCGGTTCTGAGTCGAGCCGAGAGAATACCGGATTGGGTACAGCAAGTTATTCTCAAAGACTCAGATGCGCAAAACTGAAATTCTGGGCGCTGAGTTATTAAGAAATATTAAGGAAAAAATGAGTCACCCCTCAGATTTCTGTAACGGTAGGTAACGAAATTTTGCGAGTTTTTTATCAAATTGTTTCAGATACGCGCCGAAATGCGCTTTATGTATACGTTTTCTGGTAAAAACACAGATGTAGATTAAATACATTTCGCGATTGCGAAGCCGAGAAAAGCGCTTCATAAAGCGTTACATCTCTCCAACTTTGTTCAGGATTTGAACAAAGCGCTTCGATCGCTGCTGTTTTAAGAAGAGAACACGCATAAAGGAGTCTGATCGCATGTTCACCCACGTCAAGCCCACCGTTCGACACATCGCCCCTGAGAACTTGGCAGGACGGTCTTTACTTAAGGTGGTCTATGTCGTGTTAGAGCCACAGTATCAAAGTGCGCTCTCCGCCGCCGTTCGATCGATTAACGCAAACCATCCAAACATTGCGGTCGAAATTAGTGGGTATTTGATTGAAGAACTCCGCAACCCGGAGAACTATGTAGCGTTTGAGAAAGATGTGTCTGAAGCAAATATTTTCATCGCTTCGCTAATCTTCCTCGAAGACCTGGCTGACAAAGTTGTTGCAGCCGTGGAACCGCATCGTGATCACTTAGATGCTGCGGTAGTATTTCCGTCGATGCCGCAGGTGATGCGCCTAAATAAATTAGGTAGCTTCTCAATGGCACAGCTAGGACAGTCAAAAAGCGCGATCGCGCAGTTTATGAAGAAGCGCAAAGAAAATTCTGGCGCAGGCTTCCAAGACGCGATGCTGAAACTGCTGAATACGCTGCCTAAAGTGCTGAAATACCTGCCGATGGACAAAGCGCAGGATGCCCGGAACTTTATGTTGAGCTTCCAGTATTGGCTGGGTGGCAACGCGGAGAACCTGGAAAACTTCCTGCTGATGTTGGCAGATAAGTATGTGTTTAAGGGCGAAGTCGGTGGCGATGTTCAAGATCCGCAGGTTTACCCGGATCTCGGCATTTGGCATCCGATGGCTCCCGCGATGTTTGAGGATCTCAAAGAGTATCTGAACTGGTTTAGTTCGCGCAAAGATATTCCAGAAGATATGCGCGATCCGCTGGTTCCGACGGTTGGAATCGTGCTGCAAAGAACGCACTTAGTGACAGGTGACGACGCGCACTATGTCGCAATGGTGCAAGAAATCGAATCCATGGGAGCGCGGGTGATTCCGGTGTTTGCCGGGGGCTTGGATTTCTCGAAACCTGTCGATGCGTTCTTTTACGATCCGATCGCGACTGAAACCCCGATCGTCGATGTGGTCGTTTCGCTGACCGGATTTGCGCTCGTGGGCGGCCCTGCTCGTCAGGATCACCCGAAAGCGATCGAATCACTCCGCCGTTTGAATCGCCCGTACATGGTGGCATTGCCGCTGGTGTTCCAAACGACTGAAGAATGGCAAGATAGCGACCTTGGTTTGCATCCGATTCAAGTTGCGTTACAAATCGCCTTGCCTGAGTTAGATGGCGCGATCGAGCCGATTATCGTTTCGGGTCGAGATGGTGCAACCGGAAAAGCGATCGCACTCCAAGATCGAGTCGAAGCGATCGCACAACGCGCGTTGAAATGGGCGAACTTACGCCGTAAACCCAAACTGCACAAACGAGTTGCAATCACCGTTTTCAGTTTCCCACCGGATAAGGGAAATGTCGGAACTGCGGCTTACTTGGATGTGTTCGGCTCCATTTACAAAGCTATGGAAGCACTCAAGCAAAACGGCTACGATGTCCAGGGTTTCCCGGAATCGTCTGAAGCCTTGATGCTGGAAGTGCTGCACGATGCCCGCGCACAATACAACAGTCCCGAACTGAACATTGCTTATAAGATGTCAGTTCCAGAGTACGAAGAACTGACTCCGTATCACGAACGCTTAATTCCCTCTTGGGGGCCGGCTCCAGGACATTTAAACACCGATGGACAGAATCTATTGGTGTATGGGAAAACATTCGGAAATGTGTTTATTGGAGTTCAACCCACCTTCGGATACGAAGGCGATCCGATGCGGCTGTTGTTCTCTCGATCGGCAAGTCCACACCACGGATTCGCAGCCTACTACACCTATCTAGAGAAAATCTGGAAAGCGGATGCAGTTCTGCACTTCGGAACGCATGGTTCGCTCGAATTCATGCCTGGTAAGCAAATCGGAATGTCTGATGAGTGCTTCCCGGATAGCTTAATCGGTACAATTCCGAACCTGTACTATTATGCGGCGAACAATCCATCCGAAGCGACGATCGCAAAACGCCGCTCTTACGCAGAAATAATTAGTTACCTGACTCCGCCTGCTGAAAATGCTGGACTGTACAAAGGTCTAAAAGAACTCAGCGAATTAGTCGGCTCGTATCAAACGCTAAAAGATTCCGGTCGCGGCGTTCAGATCGTCGATACGATCATGGATAAAGCGCGGATTTGCAACCTCGATAAAGACATTGCATTCCCAGACAATTCCAGCGAATTGACGCAAGAAGAGCGAGACACGATCGTTGGGAAGGTCTACATCAAACTGATGGAGATCGAATCGCGATTATTACCTTGCGGCTTGCACGTCATTGGTAAGCCTCCTTCGGCAGACGAAGCGATCGCGACTTTGGTGAATATCGCCAGCCTCGATCGCCCCGAAGAAAATATGTTGAGCTTGCCTCGGATCATTGCGAATAGCGTGAACCGCGACATTGATGAAATTTTTCAGAACAGCGATCGAGGAATTCTCGATGACGTGCAACTGTTAAACGACATCAATCAAGCCACTCGATCGGCTATCACTGCAATGGTGAAAGCGCAAATCGATCAAGACGGTCGCGTTTCTAAATCCTCACTGTTAAGCAATCTGTTTAGCTTTGGAGGTAAGAAAGAGCCTTGGATCGAAGCACTGCAAGAAGCGGGCTATCCGAATGTTGATCAAGAAGCAATCAAGCCATTAATCGAATTCTCGCAGTTCTGTCTCAAGCAAGTCGTCGCAGATAATGAACTCGGCGCGCTGTTAACCGCATTGCAAGGCGAATACATTCTTCCGGGCCCTGGCGGCGATCCGATTCGTAATCCCGACGTACTACCGACCGGGAAGAACATTCACGCGCTTGATCCGCAATCGATTCCGACTGCCGCTGCTGTGAAGTCTGCGAAAATCGTGGTCGATCGCTTAATCGCGCGACAGTGTTCCGAAAACGGCGGCGCATATCCAGAAACGATCGCGTGTGTCCTGTGGGGAACCGATAACATCAAGACCTACGGTGAATCGCTCGCGCAAATTCTCTGGATGGTCGGTGTTCGCCCGATGCCTGATTCGCTCGGACGGATTAACAAGCTGGAACTGATTTCGCTCGAAGAGTTGGGCAGACCTCGGATCGATGTCGTGGTGAACTGTTCCGGTGTATTCCGCGACTTGTTTATCAACCAAATGGCATTGCTCGATCGAGCTGTGAAAATGGCAGCCGAAGCCGAGGAACCTTTGGAAATGAACTTCGTTCGCAAACACGCGATGAAGCAAGCGGATGAACTGGGAATCAATCTTCGTCAAGCGGCAACTCGTATCTTCTCGAATGCTTCAGGATCGTACTCCTCAAATGTCAACTTAGCGGTTGAGAATGGCACTTGGGAAAACGAGGAGGAACTACAAAATATGTACCTCGCGCGCAAAGGATTCGCCTTCTCCTCAGACAATCCCGGCATGATGGAACAAAACGAAGCCGTCTTCCGCGCCTCGCTGAAAACTGCCGATATGACGTTCCAAAACCTCGATTCTTCTGAGATTTCGCTCACCGATGTCTCGCACTACTACGATTCTGACCCGACCAAGATCGTGTCTCGCCTGCGCGACGATGGCAAAATGCCCGCCTCGTACATGGCAGACACCACCACCGCAAATGCTCAGATTCGCACCCTTTCCGAAACTGTCCGACTCGATGCCCGTACCAAAATGCTTAACCCCAAATGGTACGAGGGAATGTTGAGCCACGGATATGAAGGCGTGCGAGAACTGTCGAAGCGATTGGTGAACACAATGGGCTGGTCAGCAACCGCAAACGCAGTCGATAACTGGGTTTACGAAGACACCAATACGACATTTTTCAAAGATGAGGAAATGTCTAAGCGATTGTTGGATCTCAATCCGAACTCGTTCCGCAAGATGGTCACGACTTTGCTTGAAGCGAATGGTCGCGGCTATTGGGAAACTTCGGAAGAAAACCTCGATCGACTCCGCGAACTTTACCAAGAAGTTGAGGATCGCATCGAAGGCGTTGAGTAATTCCACATTCAACTGAAATCAATTGAACTGAAGTCAAGAGGCATGAGTGATCGTGCCTCTTTTTTAGTGCCTGCACTAAACACACTAAGCATTTTGGGAGTAAATTTTAGCCTTAGAGGGAATATCAATATGTCGATCGCTGGACTCAATCAGTGGATTGTTAGCGGCAATTTAGATTTGTTAACGCTGTCGTCACTTCCGCTTCGATTTTCGTCTTATCTGTTTATCTTTTAGGGGCACGATCGCAAAGGAGACGACGATGAACGCGCCCTACACAGGAGGATGCCAATGCGGACAGATTCGATATGAAATTCGAGCCGAACCGTTAACGCTGTATGCTTGTCACTGCAAAGAGTGCCAGAGACAATCTTCGAGCGCGTTCGGAATGTCAATGACGGTTCAGCGTGAAGCAGTTGTGATTCTACAAGGGCAACCGAAAGACTGGACGCGCGGGGCTGATAGTGGGCAAACCGTTCGGTGTTTCTTTTGTGGGAATTGTGGAACGAGATTGTTTCATCAGCGCGATCACAATCCGAATGTTATAAACATTAAGCCAGGAACACTAGACGATACATCTTGGTTAAATCCTGTTGGACATCTCTGGACTCAGAGCAAACAACCGTGGGTGAGTCTGGATGAACAAGGGCTGAACTATGAAGGACAGCCAAGCGACTATGCAGCGCTGTTTGAACGATTCCAAAACCCGTGATTTGACGATGAGCGATCGCAAAAATAAGACCCGCAAGGTTCACTCCAGCGGGTCAAGCAACGATCGACTCAAGTCTCAAAACTTAAGTTTTGAGACTGAGAAATTTCTCTAAGGCACTGCTGATCGTAGGCGGCCAACGGCGGACAGTTTTGACCCAATTTAGGTCTTTGTAGCGTTTGTCGAGTCCGACCGCAGAAGCCCATTGGCTTTCTGCCTCACCTTGTTTGCCTTGTGCCCAAAGCGCCGCTGTGAGTGCTGCCCGCATATCCGCAAACTGGGGATATTTGCGAACGAGGTTTCTCATCGTGCGAATTGCCTCTTCAGTTTGTCCGAGTTGGTATTCAGCCAGCGCATAGTTTGCACGAGCGAAGGCGTAGTCTGGGGCAGAATCAGCGGCTTTGAGGAAATCTTTTGCGGCGACTTCCCATTGTCCTAATCCGGCTTCAGCATTGCCGCGATTGTTGTAGGCGGCGGGATCATTTGGATCGAGTTCGAGAACTTTGTTGTAGTCCGCGATCGCATCTTCCCATTTGCCGAGTCCCTCTAGTGCAGTGCCGCGATTGAGATACGGATCGGGAGCAGTCGCATCTAACTCGATCGCTTTGTTGAAATCTGCGATCGCGCTTTCGAGTTTGTTTTGGCTGACTCTCGCATTGCCGCGATTGCTCCACACGGCGGGATTAGTGGGCATCAGGTCGATCAGTTCTGTCCAGAAGGTTTCAGCGGTGGCAAAGTCGCCTTTGTTCGTGGATTCAAAGGCTTGCTGTCGCAGACCTGCCAACTTCTCAAAAACGCTTGTCACAGAAGGCATCTCAGATTCAGCTAAAACAGGTGAGTGCCACGCGAACGAGAGCGCGATCGCAACAATCAACAGGGATTTGAACAGATAACGAAGCATGAAACCTCTCTAGAAAGTTAAGACAGAAACGCCAGTTGGCTATCGGGTGGCGTGTAGCCCAAATGTTTCCAAGCGGCAGCCGTGGCGACACGACCACGGGGAGTACGGCTAAGATACCCGATCTGCATTAAGTACGGTTCGTAAACTTCTTCGATTGTTTGAGCATCTTCGCCTGTGGAAGCGGCAAGCGTTTCCAGTCCAACCGGGCCGCCGTTGTGCCGTTCGATCATAAAGCTGAGTAAGCGGCGATCTGTCCAGTCCAAGCCGCAGGGATCGACGTTGAACAGTTGCAGCGCTTCTGATGCGATCGAGCGATCAATTTCTCTCATGGATTTCACTTCGGCGTAGTCTCGCACTCGTTTGAGTAAGCGATTCGCAATCCGAGGTGTCCCACGGGCACGACGAGCGACTTCTTCGGCTCCTTCGGGGGTAATGACGGTTTTGAATAATGCAGCGGTGCGGAGGACGATTTCGGTGAGTTCGTCGAGTTCGTAAAAGCGAAGACGCTGGATCAACCCGAAGCGATCGCGCAGTGGAGAAGTCAGCGCACCGACACGAGTGGTTGCCCCCACGAGCGTAAACGGCGGCAGCTTCACCGATTGAGTTTTGGCACTCCGACCTTTCCCCAAAGCAATATCCACTCGGAAATCTTCCATCGCGGGATAAAGCAACTCTTCAGCCACTTTTGCCAATCGGTGAATTTCGTCGATAAAAAGAACGTCTCCGGGCTGCAAGCTGATTAGCAAGCCCATAATGTCACGCGGACGCTCTAGAGCAGGAGCGCTGGTAATCTTGCACTGCACGCCCATTTCCTGCGCCAGAATCAGCGACATCGTGGTTTTGCCAAGTCCTGGAGGGCCGTAAAGCAAAAGGTGGTCTAACGGCTCTTTGCGCGATCGAGCCGCTCGAATCGCGATATCCAAAACATCTTTAAGGTCTTTCTGTCCGACATACTCTAGGAGCGATTGCGGACGAATTCTTTCTTCGTGTCGGCTGCGTTCTTCAGGCTCTGGTTCAGCTTGAAGAATTTTGGTCTTTGTGGGCTTGGAATCCCCATTGGGGACAGACTGCACCATCAACGACAAATCGCCAGAGGATGCAGAAGCTTTATCCCGATCGTTGGGCTGTTTTTTAGATGAAATGATCGCCATAATTGAGAACAATCATACCTAGAGACATCTCGAACATGGAGATTCCGTCTACTTTTTCCGTTTCAGATTCGATTTCGTTTGAAGATGCGATCGAATTGACTCAATCGCTGCTTGCCGAAGTCGAACAACGTCGCGTATCGGAACCTGAGCTTGAAAGCATCATAACTGCGTTAGTACAAAGTGAGAACGGCGCACGCGGATTTTTTGTCACGTACCTCACGAGCGATCGCGATTTGGCAGATCATCCATCAACGGCTGTGATCCAAGCCTTGCAATCCTCACCGCAAATTGTAACTGAGTTATTAGTCAAAAATTTGGCAATGTCAACTGCCATGATTTTGACGCATCTTCACAACCAGAATCCGGAAATGGCAAAAGGTTCAGAACGAGTACAGCAAAGAACTCAGCAAATAGTACAAATGATCCAACTTCCAGAAATATCGACTCGACTGCAACAGTTTCAAGCAAGTGCTCAAACTGGGGACGGAGAGTATGCAGGCTTTCTATCACGTTGGAAATATGATGCGGAGCAACGGCAGTCGATCGCTCAACAAGTGAAGCAATCACTCGATCGACTGACTCAGGAATAAGAATTGATCAAGAGTGAGATTTTCGTTCTCACCCTTGGCGAAAATGCTCGATCGTATCAAAACCGAAGAGGTCGTCTATAATCTCCAAGTATCAATTCATACACAGGTTGGAATGATGAAAAGAGCGCTCATTACGGGGATTACCGGACAGGATGGTTCTTATCTCGCTGATCTGTTACTGACACAAGGGTATCGAGTCTTTGGCTTAGTGCGGCGCTCTAGTTCTGGCAACGTCGATCGCATCAGCCATCTGTCTGGAACCGTTGAGATTCTCTCTGGGGATTTACTCGACCAGTGTTCGCTCATGGACGCGATCGCTCACGCTCAACCTGATGAAATCTACAATCTGGCATCCCAAAGCTACATTCCGACTTCTTGGACACAGCCCGCATTAACCGCAGAATATACCGCGATCGGCGTTTCCCGGCTGCTAGAATCCATTCGACGCTGCAAACCCGATGCTCGCTTTTACCAAGCTTCTAGTAGTGAGGTCTTTGGTCAACCCGACGAATCTCCTCAAACTGAGCGCACTGCGTTTCGTCCTCGAAATCCCTACGGGGTTGCGAAAGCTTACGCGCACTGGATGACGGTAAATTATCGCCAACAGTATGACCTCTACGCTTGTTGCGGCATTACCTACACGCACGAATCTCCCCGACGCGGTTCGGAATTCGTCTTTCGCAAGGTGACTCGTGCAGCGGCAGAAATCAAGTTAGGACTGGCAACCGGAGTCAAACTGGGGAACTTGGATGCTGAACGGGATTGGTGCTATGCCGGGGATGCCGTTCGCGCGATGTGGATGATGATGCAGCAAGAGCAGGCAGATGATTACGTGATTGCTAGCGGTGAGACGCACTCGGTTCGAGAACTGGTCGAATGCGCGTTTGGCTGTGTCGATTTGGATTGGGAGCAGTATGTTTCCATTGATCCAACGTTTTATCGTCCAGATGAATCGATCAAACTAATCGGCAAAATCGACAAAATTCGTCACGGTCTGAACTGGGAACCCCAGTACTCGTTTGAGCATCTCGTAGAACTGATGGTCGATCACGATTTAAAGGCGTTGCACGATCGAAGTTTATAAGACGAACTCGATAAAGCAATTACTGGTAGTCTAAGCTCACATCTCCTGATATTCTGACTGAAATGTCCGATCGCTCATTTGTTGAGGAGATCCATTGAGTTTGCTGAAGCCGATTAAATTAACAACCCGTAAAGTCACTGGGTTGCTGCCTGTACCTGACTCGTTGTGGACAAAGTTAGATCTTCTCAAAACCCTAGTACAGCGGGATTTAGCAGCCCGATACAAAGGCTCAGTCTTAGGGAATGCGTGGGCGGTGCTGAATCAACTGGCACAACTGCTGGTCTATACCTATTTATTCTCGATCGTGCTGAAAGTGAAGCTGAGTTTGGGCGGACTGCCGACCAATGACTTTACGTTCGGGCTTTGGATTTTCGCCGGATTGGTTCCTTGGATTGCGTTTACGACTGGATTTGCTCAATCCGCAACGACGATCGTGGTGCAGACGAATCTCGTCAAAAAGGTCGTCTTTCCCGTCGCGCTCTTGCCCCTCGTGCCAATTTGCTCTGCATTTGTGGATAGTACGATGGGCATCATGCTGCTGGTCACGTTTGTCGCGTTTCTGACAAAAGCGGTTCACGGCACTCTCTTACTCTTGCCCTTGGTCTGGATTCCACAACTGTTGTTTACGGCAGGATTGGGATATCTTGCGGCGGGTCTGACCGTGTTTTTGAGAGACATTCCCCAAACGATCGGGGTGATTTTGAATCTATGGTTTTACATGACTCCGATCGTTTATCCAAGTTCGGCAATTCCAGAGGGACTGCGATTTTGGGTGTTTTGGCTGAATCCGATGACGATCGTGGTTGAACTTTACCGCGATCTCGTGCTGATCGGAAGAATGGAACACTGGACAGAATGGGGACTGCTATCCCTGGTTTCGGTGATTGTCTTTACGATCGGGTTTTCGGTTTATCGTCGTTTACGTCCTGCGTTTGCAGATGTTTTGTAAGCGGTGAAAAGATTGCACACGCATACTGTGGATTAGGAACGGATTGTAGATCATGGGACAAGCCATCAGTGATATTGTCATCTCGCTCGAAGACATCTCGAAATGTTTTCGGCGTTATCATCGTCCTGTCGATCGTTTAAAAGAGCTTTTTTTGCCGCGAAAATCCTACGCCGAACAATTCTGGGCACTGCAAGCGGTTGATCTAGAAGTTCATCGCGGTGAAACCCTAGGAATTATTGGGCAAAACGGCTCTGGCAAAAGTACCTTGCTGCAAATCATTGCCGGAACCCTGCAACCGACTGCCGGAAACGTTGCGGTACGAGGCAGAGTTTCAGCCCTTCTAGAATTAGGAAGCGGCTTTAACCCAGAATTCACAGGGCGACAGAATGTTTTCTTCAATGGTCGAATCTTGGGATTGAGCCAAGCGGAAGTTGCCGAAAAGTTTGACGAGATTGCAGCCTTTGCCGACATTGGAGAATTTATCGATCAGCCTGTTAAAACCTATTCCAGCGGGATGTTTGTGCGATTGGCGTTCGCGGTGGCAATCAACGTCAATCCGGAGATTTTGATCGTCGATGAAGCGTTATCGGTTGGAGATGGAGTCTTTGTGCATCGCTGCATGGCAAAAATCAAAGACTTTCAAGATCACGGCGGCACAATTTTGTTTGTCTCTCACGATGTTGGGGCGGTGACTCGGCTCTGTTCACAAACGCTCTGGATGAACAACGGTAAGATGATGGCGCTCGGAGAACCTGCGTCGATCGCTCGACAATATCAGGCGTGGATGTATGACCAAATCAACGCCTATCAAAAAGGAGTCCTGAAAGACGCTGAAACCGATCAACCAGAAATCGAAACCAACTCAAGAGAAAGCGCGATCGTATCTCGACAGAATCCTTTCACTGGAAAGTCGTATCAGAGCTTTTTAGAGGTGAAGCGCTTTGGCACTGGACGAGCAGAAGTGATCCGGTTTGAGGTTTTGGATCAACAGGATAACCCCGTGAGCTTTGTTTATCCAGGGGATGCCGTGCGAATTACGATCGAGATTGCAGCATTCGATCCGATCCAATCTCCGATCGTCGGAGTCATGGTTTACGATCGCTTGCGAACTGAGATTAGCGGTGTTAACAATACTCAGCAAGGACAAAAGCTGCCTCACTTGGATGCTGGGGAAACGCTGAAAATACAGTATCACCTCCGCTGGCCCGAAATTCAGGGCGGGAATTACACCTTAGAAGCCGCGATCGCAGATGGGAGCCAAGAAAATCATGAAATGCTGGACTGGCTACAGTGCCCCATTAGTCTGGTTTCGGGTGTCATCGGTCTCACATTTGGCATCCTTCGCGTTTCCGAGGTGAACATCACTTACGATGTCAAACCCACTGCTCTCCTTCCACATGAAACGATTTACCCGCCGACCCAATCCGCGAAATGAGAGATAACAACATTGGTGATAAGCTTCTAGGTGGAGATTTGCAGTCCATCGCTTCTCTCTTTGCGTATTATCAGGATTTGCATCATCGTTCGCTGTAGTCGTCCCTTCTTGCGCTGCGTTAGGTTATGTCCAGGTTTCTCGTCGATCGCTGTATTTGCTGTGGAGCGAGTCAACTTGTCTTTTCACCTGTTCTTTGGAGTGAATTGATTCAAGAGTGGCAACTCCAGCCTCACGAGGTAGACTACATCAACCGTCAGCAGGGCTATTACTGCCAGGTTTGTCATTCCAATCTGCGATCGATGGCACTCGCTCGCGCTTTGATGTCCGGTTTTCAGTTCTCAGGACTCTTTACAGATTTTATCCAGCAAGCTGAAATCCAGCGCCTAAAAGTTTTAGAAGTGAATGAAGCGGGTGCTTTGTCGCCCTATCTAGCCAGTCTGCCGGGACACCTGATCAAAACGTATCCCGAAATTGATATGATGGCGCTTCCCTTTGCCGATGCTAGCTTTGATATCGTTTGTCACTCAGACACGCTGGAGCATATTCCTGATCCGGTGGTGGGCTTGGCTGAATGCTATCGGGTGCTAAAACCAGGAGGCGTGCTTGCATTTACCGTTCCGATCGTGGTTGACCGACTGACCCGATCTCGACAAGGGCTACCCAATAGCTATCATGGGAATTCACAGGAAGCGCAAAACGATTTTCTCGTTCATACCGAGTATGGCAGTGATGCCTGGCGGCAGGTGATTCTCGCTGGGTTCCAAGAATGTCGAATTATCGCGATCGAATATCCCAGCGCTTTTGCGTTATTAGCAGTCAAAGATAAAGATTTCTAGCGACGGTCAAGAAAAAATATGATGGAATTTACCGGAGAGCGATTTGTTCCTCAATTGAGTGGAGATATCAAATACGAGCATCTCCACCGATACGCGATCTCCCTTGATTTTGTAGAGGGACGATCGGTGCTGGACATCGCTTCTGGTGAAGGTTATGGAAGTGCGCTTTTGGCAAAACGGGCGGGATCTGTCGTCGGCGTTGATATTGATTCAGCCTCGATCGATTATGCTCGATCTCACTACGGTGAAATCCCGAATCTCAAATTTCTAGTGGGTTCTTGTAGTGCAATTCCGATCACGGATGCTTCGATCGATGTTGTGGTTTCGTTTGAAACGATCGAGCATCACGATCAGCACGAAGAAATGATGCAGGAAATTAAGCGCGTTCTGAAACCGGATGGAATTCTAATTCTTTCTTCTCCGAATCGATTGGTTTACTCCGACGAACCGAAGCAGGCGAACCCGTTTCACGTCAAGGAGTTGTATTACGAAGAGCTAGTCGATTTGTTGAAACGCTATTTTCAGCAAATGCGTCTCTACGGACAAAAACTCGCGGTTAGTTCTTGGATGATGTCGATCGAGTCTTCGCAAGTCGAAACGATCAAAGCGTATTCGGGTGATGTCAGCAATATTGTGAATTCTGTGGATGCTTTACCTGCGCCCATGTACTTTGTGGCCATCTGTTCAGATCGAGCAGTGAAGGAACCGCTAGCATCCCTTTATCTGGATATGTCAGACGACTTGTGGAAACGGTTGAGCAGCGATCGACATTCCAATCAGATCGAATTGAGTCACTTGCGGCATGAATTCAATCATTTGCAGCATCAATTCAATCAGATTCAGCATGATCGTAACCATTTGCAGCATCGATTCAATCAACTGCAATACGATCGTAGTCAATTGCAGGATGAATTTAGTCAGACTCAACATAATCTCAATCAGCTTCAACACGATCGCAATCATTCGCAGCATCAATTCGATCAACTGCAACATACATTGAATCAAGCACAGCATCAATTACAGGAATGCGTTCAGGTGCAGCAAAACTATCAGAATAAATTGCAACACGCAGATGCTGTGATTCAAGCGATGGAAAGCAGCAAATTTTGGAAACTGCGGCAGTTTTGGATGCGAGTGAAAGCGCTTTGGAAGTGATACACTCCCTCGCTTAAAAGACCTATCGTGTACACACAAGCTGATTGATCTGTGATTGCCTAGATCTCTCGCCCCCTAAATCCCCCATTCTGGGGGACTTTGAGCAGAAGAAATTTCCAGAACACCAAAATCTCAATTTCAAAGTCCCCCAAATTTGGGGGATTTAGGGGGCAGAAGCCGACCCAAACGAAGCGAGGAAAGACTTGTGTGTACACGATAGGATCGAAACGCGCTTGCTCTACGTATCACGATCGTAAATCTGCCGCGATTCAACTTTTCCGCTCTACCCCAAACCCGATCAGAGTCGTCACCGTCGGAATTTGGCCGGCTTCTGGGCGCTGATAAGTGACGATCGTTCTCAGTCGAGTATCAGGTGAAATGAATCGCATTTGATCGACTGCCACTGAACGCTTATAGTGCGTCGTCATTTCCAGCGTTTGTCGAGAAGGCTGATACGTAAATCGTCCCGCGATCGCGCCTCCTTCAGAGTAGCCCTCGTCACGTAGATAGAAACCTTGAATCACATCGTCTGGAACCTCAGCCGCTGCGGGCATCGGTAATTTTGGCGCGTTGGAATGGCTGACTGCGCTATCCGGCACAAACAGCGCCGTGAGACTCATCGAAACCCGATCGCCTGTTTCCGAAACGGTATCAAATGCGATCGAGAATCCTGGAAAAATCACATCCACGCTTCGATTGACCTGCAAGTTGTCATTTGGCATCAAGAGCTTATCTTTCTCGTCGTCTGTCAGCGGATTTACCTGAAATTCCGTGTAAGAGCGTTCGATCTCACCGTTTTCCATGTAGTGATAAATTCGCTCAGTTTTCCAGAGTCCAGAGCAAGCGTTGAAAAATTCTTGAAAATCCAGCATGACGGTTTTGAGCAGTAAGCAGGGCAATCAAAGCGATTTTATCCCAAAACCTCTTTCGCTTTCGACGAAGGTTTTGAACCGGAAATTAGTCACGAGCGACCAGATTCTTTCGAGCGCGTTCTTGGCGCGATTCGGCTTCTTCCATCAGTTTGGCAAAATCCTCGATCGCTTCTCCCGGATGATTTTCTAGCACCTTCGTTGAAAGCGAAATTCGACCGCGCCCTTCATCCAAATCCACAATCATCGCTTTAATCACTTGCCCGACGTGCAGCAGTGAAGAGAGCGATTCAACATAGTTTTTGCTGATCTGATTGATGTGTAGCAATCCGGTTGTGCCGTCAAACTCTGCAAACGCTCCGAACGGTTTCAGACTGGCGATTTTCGCTTCGACAAGCTGACCGACTTCTAACTGGCTGAAGTTTGCAGCACGCGCCGCAAGGCGATTCGACAAAACGATTTTGTTGCGATCCTGATCCAATTCCAAAAACGTTGCCGACAAGGTTTGCCCTTTTAGCGCGTCAAGATCTTCGCGTTCGACCAAGTGCGATCGTGGAATAAATCCCCGCAGTCCTTGAACATCCACAGTCACGCCACCTTTATTTGATCCCGTCACGCGAACTTGCAAACTCTGATCAGTCGCTTGCAAGTCGGCGAGACGTTCCCAAACTTTTCGGACTTCAAGCTGACGCAGAGAAATCGTCACGCGCCCGTCTGCATCCTGTTCGCGCACAATGATGAATTCGCGTTCTTCATCAAGCGGCAGCACGGTTGATACATCCGCCACTCGTCGCACGCTCGCTTCGTCGATCGGGAGAAACGCCGGAGACTTCCCGCCGATATCGACTAACGCGCCATCACTTTCGTAACTAAACGCCTTGCCCGTCACCAGTTTCCCTTTCTGAAACTCGTAGTTGTGCTGTTCGAGGGCTTTAGCAAAATCTTCCATCGAAAAGGAAGCGTCAGTCGATCGATCTGGCATTGCAATTTGATTCCTAAAAAATACGGTGTGCCAGTTTGCTGGCTTTTCAATTTTAGTGCTTCATTCCCGAAAATAACGTTTTAACTTGCTCCCAAGCGTCTTCGGCTGCGAGCGAGTTGTAATCAGGTCGCTGCTCACAAAAAAATCCATGCCCTGCTGGATAGCGAAACAGACGATAATCGATGTGATTTTTTTCAAGCGCGGCTTCAACTTGATCGATTTCCTCGATCGAAATCAGCGGATCTTGCGTACCAAAAAAAGCAAACAGCGTTCCTCGAATCTCTGGAGTTCGCGCGATCGTCGGTTCTCCACCGCCCGGAGTCATCGTCGCAATTCCCGCACCGTAAAATGAAGCGGTCGCCTTAATTTCTGGCAGCGTTGCCGCTAAATACGCGACGTGACCCCCGAAACAAAAGCCGATCGCACCGACTTCGCTAAACCCTTTCGCTCGAAGAAATGCGATCGTCACTTTAAGATCACTCAACAATTGATCCGCTGTCGTTTGGTCTTTGTGCGATCGTCCAAGTTTGGCTTCTTCCTGGCTATATCCCACCTCAAATTCAGGAGCAGTGCGCTGAAAAATGGCAGGCGCGATCGCGACATACCCTTCCTGCGCCAATCGCTTTGTCACATCTTGGATATGCAAGTTGACACCAAAGATTTCTTGAATCACAATAACAGCCCCACGATCGGAAGCATCCGGTTCCGTCAGAAAGGCATCGATTTCGAGAGAACCATTCGGAAGTTTGATCCAGGAGGAATTCACGATCGCTCAATCTCAATACGCAACATTTTGTATTGTGAACGAAACACGAATTCAAAATCCACTGATCTAAAGGATTATGAGTTGCAAACCTGCAAAAAGATCAGTGGCGAATTGGGTACGGATTGCGAATGGAGAATTGTCGATCGGATCACCACAAACGCTCTAAAATGGCAATCGAAAATCTACGGGTTATACTGTTGCTATCAGAGTCGGTGAGATTGTTGAGAATTGTAGAAAGCAGGGGTTTAGAAGAATTTAGGGAATTCAGAGATATTACTGAACGACCTAAGTAGCTAAATTACAAGCCCGAAAAAATACCCAACTTACTGCCTACTGTGTCACCTAAAATAGTGGGCAAAGTGGGCAAATTATAATGTACAGATTTGTTCTGTAAAATCAAATGAGTGAGGCTTGAGGCGCGGGCATGGTGCAATTTCATATTCAGCCAGATAGTGATATCCCGGCATCAACTCAACTCTATAACCAGATTTTGTTTGCGATCGCATCGCGGCAGTTTCCACCCGCACATCGTTTGCCAAGTACGCGCCAGTTGGCGATGCAAACCGGACTACACCGCAATACGATTAGCAAAGTGTATCGTCAGCTAGAAGATGCAGGCGTAGTCGATGCTCATGCGGGTTCTGGGATTTACGTCCGCGATCAGGGGCATGAAACGGCGGCTCACATCAAATCGCCACTTCTAGATCAATATCCCCAAGCCCACAAAATTATTCAATCGAGCTTAGACGAGTTGGTCAAGCAAGGCTGTTCGCTCGGACAAGCGCGAGAATTATTTCTAGCAGAAATCGATTGGCGATTGCGCTGTAGTGCGTCCGTTTTGGTCACGGCTCCGCTGCACGATATTGCGAACGGTGAAGTTTTGATGCGGGAACTAGAACGCGCTCTGGCGATCCCGATGCAGCTTGTACCGATGGAAGAACTTTCACAGGTTTTGGATCAGACGCGATCGAGTACGGTTGTCACTAGTCGTTACTTTATTGCTCAAGCCGAAGCGATCGCATCACCGAAAGCGGCGCGAGTGATTCCCATTGATATCTACGATTTTGAGCAAGAACTGAAGCTCGTAAAAGCGATGCCGAAAGGGAATTGTCTAGGAATCGTTAGCTTGAGTGCTGGAACCGTGGGCGTTGCAGACGTGATCATTCACAGTTTGCGCGGCGATGATTTGTTGGTCATGACTGCACAGGTTAACGATCGCTACAAGCTCAATGCGATGGTGAGAACCGCGCAAACGATTTTCAGTTTTGATCAGGTGAGTTGTGCGACGGTGAAAGCGACGATTTCGGCTTCTCGTGACGATATTATTCGCCCGCCTCAAGTGATTTGCTGCGAAAACTTTATTGTGAGTAAATCGATCAGCTTACTCAAACGAGAGTTGGGATTGGAATAGATTGGAATGAAGTGCGATCATAGAAATATACGATCGCACTTTGCTGAATTATTTTGCTCAACTAAGCCATCACATGAGATGGAGTGTTGGAAACGCGATCGCCTGTGGTCGCATCAAACCAGTGAATATGCTCCACCGGGAACGCCAATCGCACCGCACTTCCATTTCCTAGCCCCGAATGCACAGGCAGAATCGCGCGAACATTCATCGGCTCACCCGCCATCGTTCCAATTCGAGTACTCACCAAATCGTGCATCCCCAAATTCTCAGTCAAGAAGACTTCCCCGTTTAAAACAGGTTCGTTCTGACCTTGAGCAGGATGAACGTGCTCAGGACGAATGCCTAAGACCACCTCTCGCGCTGAATATCCGTGCGGAAGAGGAATCTTGGTGTTTCCAACGATCGCGCTTCCATTTTCACAAGGAACCCGCAAAAAGTTCATCTGCGGACTGCCAATAAAGCCTGCGACAAATTGAGTTGCAGGATGGCTGTAGATCACATCGGGTCGATCGTACTGTTGCAGATAACCATTGTTCAACACAGCAACCTTAGTCGAAAGCGTCATTGCTTCGGTTTGATCGTGAGTCACATATACGATCGGAGCATTTTGCGATCCAAACAGTTGTTTCAGTTCAGCCCGAACGTGCTCCCGCAACAGGGCATCTAAGTTACTCAACGGCTCATCCAGCAAGAACAAATCAGGACGACGCACCAAAGTTCGCGCGACTGCGACCCGTTGCCGCTGACCTCCAGAAAGCTGTCCAGGCTTACGATCCATTAGTTCATGTAAACCCAAGAAATCTGCGACTTCGCGAATCCGCTCTTTGATTTCAGCGTGAGGTGTTTTTCGCAGTTTCAGCCCGGATGCAATGTTGTCATACACGCTCATGTGTGGATAGAGTGCATAGCTTTGAAATACCATTGCAACATTGCGATCGCCCGGATTCAATCGACTGACATCCCGACCATTGATCATCACTCGTCCGCTGGTCGGTTGTTCGAGTCCCGCAATCAATCGCAGAATCGTTGATTTTCCGCATCCCGACGGGCCGAGCAAGGTTAGGAATTCACCTTGCTTCACTTCCAAATTGATGTTCTTTACCGGGACGACTTTCGGAGTGTAAGCCTTTCTCAAGTCAATGAGTTGTAAGTTTCTTTCCATGATTTTTGATGTAGTGAGATTTAACCTTTAACGGCTCCAGCAGTCAGACCTTGAACAATGCGGCGTTGGAAGAACAACACTAATAAAACGAGCGGAATCGTACCCAGAACGGTTGCAGCCGCGATCGGACCATAGGGAATTTCAAACGGCGAGGCTCCACCAAGCTGCGCGCCCGCAACTGGAACAGTTTTCATGTCTTCGCGAGTAATGAATGTCAAAGCAAAAATGAATTCATTCCACGCAGAGATGAAGGTGAGAATTCCAGTGGTGACTAATGCTGGAATCGTCATGGGTAGAACTATTTCGACTAACATTCGAGGGGTACTATAACCATCCACTCTTGCAGCATCTTCGAGTTCTTTCGGTAACTGCTGGAAGAAGCTCCGCATTACTAAGATGGTTAACGGTAAATTGATTGCGGTGTAAGGAATGATCAGCGCAAGATAGTTATTACCAAGATGAAAGTAGCGGACAACTTCGAGCAATCCAATAAACAATAAAATCGGTGGAAACAAGGTGACAATTAGAACTGCTGCAAGAATCCAGCGTTCTCCTTGGAGTTTCAATCGCGCGAGTGCATACGCAGCAGGAGCGCCTACACCCAAGGCTAAAATCGTTGAAGCAAAAGACACGATCGCGCTATTAAAGATGTAGTTTAGAAACGGACGACGTTCGAGCAGTTCTCGATAGTGATCCAGCGTATAGCGTGTGGGAAAGTAGACGTTCGGAATTGCAGCAATGTCAGCATTGAGTTTTACGGATGTTAAAAGCTGCCATAGAATCGGTGCAAGACAGAATAAAACAGTGAATGCGATCGCAAGCGGCAAAACCACTTTACGCCCGATTTTTGTGGCTTTCCCACCTGGTCTTCTGCGATCAACAGATTCTGGAAATACAGTAGTCATTGTTAAGTTTCTCCGGCTGCTCTGGCTCTAAATCGAGTAATAAAATACGATGCGATCGCAACGGCTAAGACCAACAGTAAAAACGTCACAACCACTAAGGCTGAACCGTAACCGAAGTCTAGATAGCGCATTACCGTCGAATAGATATACAGTGAAACCGTTTCAGTCGCACCTCCAGGCCCGCCGCCCGTCATGACGCTGATCAAGTCAAAGATTCCGAAAGATTGCGCCAATCGAAACAACAGTGCGATCACCACTTGCGGCATCAAGAGCGGCAGAGTGATGGTTCGGAAACTTTGCCACGGACTAGCACCATCGATCGCTTGAGCTTCGTACAGATCATTAGAAATCGACTGCAATCCCGCCAGTAACAGAATGCTAATAAACGGCGTTGTTTTCCACACATCTGCAAAGATCACAGAAATCATTGCCAGCGTTGGATTACCGAGCCAGTTCACACCATTCTGAATCAGTCCCAACCGCAGCAAAATATCATTCACAATGCCGTACTGGTCGTTAAAGATCCAAGTCCAACCCAGAGCAATCAGCGCAGTCGGCAACGCCCAAGGCAGAATCGCGATCGTTCTCACTGTCCCTCGTCCCCGGAATCGCTGATTCAATACCAATGCAATCCCCATTCCCAGAATCAGTTCAAAGAACACAGAAGAAAAGGTAAAGACCATTGAATTTAGCATGGTGCGCCAGAACCGCCCGTCTTGCGCCATTCGACCAAAGTTAGACAGCCCAATAAACTCTGGATTCAATTGGGTTCCTAAGTTCTGAGCAAACAAGCTTTGCCAAAACGCCCGCAGAATCGGGTAAGCAAACACCAATGCGAGAATCAGCAATGCTGGAATCGTGAGGAACCAACCTGCGCGGCGTTCTCGTTCTCGAATCACATCTTTCATCGCCTAAGCTCCTAACAATGTTCGAGTTTCCCGTGCTGCCGATCGCATTGCATCTTCTGCTGAAAGCTGTCCAGAAAGTGTCGCATTCAAGTAGCGTTGCAAAATGTCTGAGGCTTGGGCATATTGTGCGATCGGAGGACGCAATGCCGGATTTTCTAGAATTTTCAGAATCAGCGGGAAGTATTCATAGCGCTGAAGCAGTTCTCGATCACTGTACAGGTCGCGTCGAGTCGGGAGATATGCACCTGCGATCGACAATTGCTTCTGGATCTCAGGACTGGTGAAGAACTGCACGACTTTACGCGCTTCTTGTGGATGTCGGGTTGTGCTGGAGATTCCAAGTCCCCATCCACCCTGACAGGCTCCACTCCGCGCATCTGCCGCCCGAATCATTGGTTTAATTCCGACTTTACCTTGTACCGGAGATTCTTTGCCGTTGAGCAAGTCCCACGCATAGGGCCAATTTCGCATAAACAGCGTATTGCCGCTTTGGAACAGTCGGCGGGCATCTTCTTCGATGTAGGTGTTGACCCCTGGTGGTGAGATGCCTTGCTGGATCGTGCTTAAGAGAAATTTAACTGTGTCGATCGATTCGGGTCGATCGAGTCCCACTTCGTTCGTCTGGGGATTGATCCAAAAGCCGCCATTGCCTTGTAGAACTTCGGTGAACATTGCAGACAGTCCTTCATACTGCCGACCCTGCCACACATAGCCCCACTGTGCCGCATTTTTCCCCTGAATCGTTTTCGAGGCTTGAAGCAGATCTTGAAATGTCTCCGGCGGCTTCAAACCTGCTTGTTGCAGCAAATCTGAGCGGTAGTAAAGCATTCCGACATCAGTTCGATACGGCAAGCGATATAGCTTTCCTTTGTAGCGTCCACCTTCAATGTCTCCTTGTAGAAACTTTGCAAACTCCGCCTGAGGCAGAATATCCGAGATATCTTGCAGCCAACCTGCGGCGGCGAACTTCGGAACCCAAGTGATGTCCATATTCAGGAGATCGTAGGGCGAGTCACCGAGCAAAAACGCAGACGAATAAAGATCTTCAACTAAGTTAGAAGCGTTTGGGCCTTCAACAATATTGATTTTAACTCCCGGATTTTGCCGCTCGAACTCTGCAATCACAGGTGGAAACGGCTTAACATCCGGTGCAGGAATCAAAATCGACAATACAACAGGTTGCTGCGCTCTCAGCGGGAGAACGATCAGCAGTGCAGTCAACGCGAAGGCAACGAACGAACTGACCATCCGAAACGTCAGAGATCGTCGCCAAAACTGCACAAATCTATACCGATATTCTTGTAGCATTTCCATAGGCAAATCACCCCGCGATCGCAGGTTGATTTGTCGATCGCGTTTCGGTTAGTAAAGGAATGAGTGGAACAAAGTCCGATCGCTAAAACTAAGCATTTCTGTAGAAGCTCTAGCACTCTGAATAGTACGAAGACGTTGATCCCCGCCTCATCTTCTCTAAGAGGGATCACCTCATAAATGTTGTTAAGTTAGTTGAATAAACCTACAAGTTACTGATAATAATTGGATAGATTTAATACGCTTATTGAATGTGTGGATTAGGCATCTTGTTCGATCGCTCTACAAATCCTTTTGAATGCTAGATAATACTCTGCGCCTCAGCGATGTGATGCCGTAATCGAGTTAATAACCATCGTCGGATACACAAATTCCCTGACACTTAATTCCGTTTGTCGCGGTACGCAAACAATGAGGACACAGCACTTTTTCGCTTTCTGATTCAGGCTTTTTCTCAGTCGTTGCTTGTGGCTTATCCTTTTCGGTTTGAAGTTCTGGGGTCATAAGAAGTCATCGATCGAGGGACTCAGTCACACAGCTTAACAAAGTTATCTAATCTCGACATTTCCACTCCTTCAATCATCGCAATAAAAAAGGAGGTCGAAAACCTCCCGCTAATGCTCAGAGTTAGCAAACATAGAAAATCTGCTTACGCTAGACCTGTATTTGCACCCGGTCTACCCGTTGCCAATTCAACTTTCACAATCTTTCCACCCATTTTCTGGATGCGTTGCTGCTCTCTAAACCAGTTCTCGTAAGGCACGAGTTTGGTGAAGAAAGTATTTTGCAGTTCGCGCTGCGTCCGAATCCGGGTTTGGCTCGGCACACAAGCCGTAATCTTGAACATTCTCATGGGATCTCTCCTAAAGGATTAAGGAAGGCAAAACGCAAGGATTGAAGTGCCTCGCGGGTAAGTCGAGTTTAGAAAAATCTCAAAAGTTGTCGATCGCTTCGGATTCAGCTAAAGAATAGCGGCTTAACAAATCTGAAGAGTCGATCGCTCAAATGCAGCATGGTTTAAACAAACCTCTGTTTAAAAGGTTGGAAGCCGAGAGTCAACATTAAATCGTAAAAGCCAGACTAGCCTCAACCACTTAATACTCACTCCAGACTTCCAAACCAGTCGAGAAAGTTAAAGAACGCACAGCATGAAAATTAGCTCATCCTTGCATCCTTCATCTTACTCTTAGCTCAAACCAGAGCTAATGTAGTCGAAGTAAACGCCCATTTCTTTTCCAGCATCAGAGCCAACCAATCCAGCGGTGACTTCTTTCATCGCTTGGATCGATTGAACGGTTGCTGAAATGGGTACGCCCAAGCTGTTGTAGGTTTCTTTCAATCCGTTGAGAACGCGCTCATCGAGGATCGAAGGATCTCCAGCTAGCATTGCATAGGTGGAGTAGCGGAGGTAGTAGTCGAGGTCGCGGATGCAAGCAGCATAACGACGAGTCGTGTACATATTTCCACCGGGACGGGTGATGTCCGAGTACAACAAGGACTTAGCAACTGCTTCTTTGACGATCGCTGCTGCGTTTGCCGAGATCGCGGTGGCTGCACGAACGCGCAGTTCGCCAGTTGCAAAGTAGCCTTTGAGCTTTTCGAGTGCTGAACCGTCAAGGTACTTACCTTGAACGTCAGAAGTGTTGATTACCGAGGTAATTGCGTCTTGCATGGTTATAGTTCCGTAAGTCGCGGGGTCTTAAGTTAACAAATGAGGAAATCGAGCCAGCAGAAATTACTGCATTGCACCGATTACGTAGTCGAAGTAAGCGCCTGCTTCGCCAGCGTCATCCGACGAGAGCAAAGATGCAGTAACGTTCTTCATCGCGCGAATGCCTTCTGCAACCGCAGGAATCGGGGTTCCCAAGGAGTTGTACATTTCTCTTACGCCGACGATTCCGATTTCTTCGATCGGAGTAACATCACCTGCGACGATTCCGTAGGTTACGAGGCGCAGATAATAGTCCAAGTCACGCAGGCAAGTAGCGGTCATTTCTTCGCCGTATGCGTTTCCACCAGGAGAAACGACATCAGGGCGTTTTTGAAACAGTTGGTCGCCTGCTTGCTTGACGATACGCTCACGCGATTCGGTCAAGGTTTGTGCGATCCGCAGACGCTTTTCACCTGTGGTGACGAAGCCTTTGATCCGATCCAATTCGCCGGGGCTGAGGTAACGTGCCTCAGCGTCAGCGTTCACGATTGACTTCGTGACAATACTCATTGATGGATTCCTCCAAGGAATGTAACCGAGTGTGTTTAAAAACGGGAGTTCCCCAAATGGCTTAGTAAGTCTAGCTGCTTGGAGCCGCTTTCTCAGCTTCTCAGGATGTCTGAGGGCTGTCAAGCTTGAATTTCTCCCTGAATTACGATGAAGCTTTTCCGGGTTGATTCCAGCTACGCAAGCGTTCTGACTTCGCGACCTTCCGCAATTATTCTGCGGCATTGTGTTCACTTTCCTGGTCAGTCTGCAACATTTTGTAATATATTTACTCAGGTTAGAAACATGACTGAAGAGCTTCCTTGAAGTAGAGCAAGAAGCGGGTGAAGCCGATTAAAATCTCTCCCACAGTTGATTTGAAGCATTAAATGAAGCGGTCTTTCTCACGCACTGCCCCGATCGACGTTTGATGTTCTCTTGTCGCCTTGATTGGTATCGGAATGCTGTCCTGCTCTACATTGAACGGGTATCAACAAGCGAAGCGGTGGAAAAATCACACGCAGCAGGTTTTATTGTCAACCGAATCGCTGCTTTCACAGTTGAAGGATGCGGAAGTTGGACAGCGGGGGTATTTGCTGACGAACGATCGACGATATTTGCAGCCGTATGAACAGTCGATCGAGATTGTGAATGAAACAGTTACGCGATTAAAAGAATTAACTACTGATGATCCGAGTCAGCAGCAACGTTTAGCGCGAATTAATCAATTAATGCTCGATCGATTGGAAATTTTGCGACAGACGCTCGAACTTGCAGGGCTAGGTCAAATTGATCAAGCAAAATCAATTATATCGATTATTACAGAAGCGATCGGATGCAGAGCGATCGCGTTTGAATACGCTCGTGAGTTTGACTATTCCAAGCTGTTTGGAGATCGCATTATTTCTAGAATTTCTCGTTTTGCAGTTGCAACGAAATTTGATTCAGCGAGAGGTCGCAGAACAAGCTTTACGCAGACAGAATGATAAGTTGAATTTGCTGTATGACACTACACGAGAGTTGCTTTTAGCAGATGATCTAATCGCATTACTTGATGATTTATACGATGCAAAATATAAGCGAACAGTTAACGAAATCGAATCAAATTAAAGATGAGTTTCTAGCTGGTTTGTCTCATGAATTACGAACGTCGTTGAATCCAATTTTGGGTTGGTTTCAGTTGCTCAGACAGCGTAAATTTGATCAAGCTGGTTTAGAGGATGTTTTAGAAGTGATAGGGAGTGAGATTTTACGCCAAGCGACGGATGATGATCCGAATCATCGCTAGATAAATCAGCGCTTCTGAATTTTCTGGCAGGCGTTCATAGTCCCTAACTAATCG
>JAHHHU010000009.1 GCA_019359175.1 Phormidium tanganyikae FI6-MK23 | reverse complement strand
TTCACCACGTTTCACCGCAGCAATTGCTTTGGAGCGCATATCTTCGCTGTAGGGGGCAGCCATAGCCATGCTTCACAACACTACCCCTCTAATATACGTCCTAATACGCTTTGGTAGCGCTATACAGATATTTCCACTCGCCTTTCACCTGGATGTACGTCTCGTCCACCTGCATCTGAATCGTTCGTCGGATTCAAATGAGGACGAATGCGTTTGTCCAGTTCTGGGGCGTAGCTCAACACCCACCGCGCACATTCAGCACGATGATTTCGGGCAAGAAGTGCCGCCACTTAAACAGGGATTGGGATACCATTTAGATTGAGGTCAGAGGAAATTGAGCCTTCTTATCATTTTTGCGACAGAACCTGAGCCTGAAAAGGAAGCTGCGCCAATGGTTCTGGTGATAGGAGGCGATCGCTGTTTGCATTTATCGGATTCAATTCCATACAAGCACCACTTTCAGAAAATTCAGGACAAACATCAGCTCATTGAACGACCAGGCTAGCAATCATAGAGATAAGATGTTCTGGTTCAACAGGTTTTGAAATGTGCATCTGAAATCCGGCAGCTAGGGCTTGTTGTTGATTCATCTCTCCAGCAAAGGCAGTGAGGGCAATTGCCGGAATTTTTCCGCCCTGTTCTGGAAGTAGGGTTCTGACTTGACGAATCAGCATATAGCCATCCATATCCGGCATTCCAATGTCACTGAGCAAGAGATTTGGCTGGGACTGTGATAATACTGCCAATGCCTCGGCAACTGAAGCGGCCGTTAAAACGTTTGCTCCTGCTTGTTCTAATATAAAGGCAACAACCTCGCGAGTGTCAGTGTCGTCGTCAACCACAAGAATCTGAAGCCCATTCAGGGTGAATGCAGGTTCTAAGGGTTGAATGCTTCCCTGTACCGTCGATTGAACAGGCATCAGCGGGAGTCTGACCGTAAACGTTGCGCCTAACTCTTCTCCCGCACTTTCAGCTTGAACTGTGCCTCCGTGCAGTTCGACAAAATGGCGCACGATCGCCAACCCCAATCCCAAGCCCCCATGCTTACGGGTCGTCGCACTATCCGCTTGACGGAAGTATTCAAAAACATGGGGTAGGAACGATGGGTGAATGCCCTTGCCTGTGTCGATCACGCTAATTTGAGCGTAAGCAAGCTGAGAGTTCGCTCCATTTTGAATTTCCAATTCGTTAGGCTCAATTTCGACTTGCTCTAGCTTCACCTCTACCCGTCCTCTGGTTGGCGTAAATTTCACCGCATTGGAAATGAGATTCCAGACAACCTGCTGTAAGCGATTTGAATCTCCCAGCACTTGTCCAATATGAGGATCAAGACTCATCTTAATCTCAATTGATTTTGCTTCTGCTGCTAAGCGCATTGTTTCAACGGCTGCTTGTATCATTGGTACTAAATTTACTGGAGCAGTATTGAGACTCAGTTTCCCTTGCAGAATTCGCGATACATCTAACAGGTCTTCGATCAGTTCAGATTGCAGTTTGGCATTACGCTCGATCGTCTCCAATGCCTGTACTCTTTTTGCATCAGATAATTTTTGGGTACGCAGCAGCCGTGACCAGCCCAGAATGGGATTAAGGGGCGATCGCAGCTCATGGGATAGCACTGCCAAAAACTCATCTTTTATCCGGTTCGCAGATTCTGCTTCGGCACGGGCAGTTTGCTCCTGAAGAAGCTGTAACTGCCGCTTTTCTGCTAATTTACGTTCGGTGATATCCAGTACAATTCCTGTCATCTGAATCGGCTGCCCCACTTCGTCAAAAAAGGGACGGCCTCTCGCTGCAATCTGGTGAATTGTGCCATCAGGAAAAACAACCCGATATTCCAGGTTATGTTCTATTCGATCTGCCAAAGTTTGGCTGAGCGTTTGGGTGAAATAGTCGCGATCATTGGGGTGAATACAGCCCAGAACAGCCTCTAACGTACAGCTAAACGTTTCACGGCTCACGCCGAATGCTTGATACATTTGGTCGTCCCATTCGACCCGGTCGTTCACCACGTCCCAACTCCAAACGCCAATTTGCCCGGACTGCAAAGCCAGATTGAGCTGTTCTCGGCTTTCGGCTAATTCCTGATACAGTTGAGCGTTTTCTAATGAAATCGCGATTTGGGCCGATAAGATCTCCAACGCAGAAAACTGGGCTTGCGTGAACGCTTTGGTTGCTAAATTATTTTCTAAATACAGAATAGCAATGAGTTTAGATTGGCGAGCGATCGGTAAACACAGGATAGATTTGGGCTGATTACGAATCACATACGGATCTTCTGAGAAAAGAGTAGATGTTGCAGCATCTTCTAAAATGACTGTTTCTTGGGTTCGCTGTACATAGTTGAGAATCGATTGAGGAACAAGCGGTGAAGTTTCAGCATCTGCCATAGACTGTTGAATTCTCAGTTGCTCGTTCGCGCGATTTGCTCTCGCTTCGACTTCAATGACCAATCGATCGCGACGAAATAGTAGCACATAACCCACTTCGGCTCCCGCCTGCTCAATCACAATTTGCATTAGCGTTTTTAGCAGTTCGGATAGAACGATCTCACTGGAAATGGTTTGTGATGCTTTAATTACCGACAAAATCTCAAGCTGTACTCCACTGCTGACAAAGGTTGTGCTAGAGGACGTTGCAGGATCTTTAGGAGAAGCTGGTTTGAACTGAGGCAGCAGAGCCGGATAGCAGTCTTCAAGATGGGTCACTTTGCCCACTGCTCCCCAGCGCAAATAGGCATTTCTCGCTTCTTGAAAATAAGTTTTGGCGATCGCTTCAAATTTCCGTTTTAGGTAAAACTTTGCCGCCAATTCATACGCCAACGCCTCATACTGTACAAATTCATACTCCTGAGCAGATTTGATAGATTGCTCATACAAACGCATTGCTTCCAAATCACGTTCTTCAATTTGGGCAACCTCAGCCGCCACTAACAATGCTTTGTGTAAGAAGTTAGCCGGACAATAATCTGCCCAATATTGGAGCTGCTGTTGCTGTTGCTGCAATGTTGCTAGAGACTCAGCCTGCACCTTGCTGGATTGGCTTGAATAGAGTGCCGTTAGGACGAGGGAGTGATGCAATAAGTAATTAGCTTCGATTGGCAGCGATCGCACTGCACCTAAAACTTTGAACGCTTCCTGAGCAGACTGGAGTGCCTCTTGATATTGCTCGTAGGTGAAAAAGACAATCAGTTTGATGATGTAGTAAAAAACAATGCCGCTCCCAAATTCTGTTCGTCTCAGGATTGCCAGAGTCTGCCCCTCATCAAATTCATCGCCATTTAGCGTCTGGAAGTGATGCGTTTGTCCCTGTAAATTTAGAATAAATTGCTGTTGCAAACGAATCGTCTGGTAAGCTGCTTCGTGCTTCGATTGCTGGGCAAACGCAAGATATTTCCGAATGGCGCGATCGGCATCCGTTAGGGGAGTAAGGGCTTCGATCATTTGCCAGGAACCCTGGAAGCCATTGTAATTTGCCATTGTGATGTCGCCCGCTTCCACACAACCCAGAAATCCCTGTTCTAGAAACGGCAAATCTGTTGCCATGTGATGTCGCCAGACGTTGATATGGCTCCCGTGAATGTGGAGAACTGTGCCCTTGTATTTAGGGTCATTCAGCTTTTGATTTAATCGAATCGTCATTTCCGAGAAAGCATAACCTGCCGGAATATCTCGAAACATCGAGACCAGCAGCATGGAATGCATACTGTAGGCAAAACAGGATTCTTCGGTATTACCAAATTTCAACGAGTAGTTGAGAGCTTTGAGAACCACCAGGGGAAACAAGTTGGGCTTACTAAGATAGGCAGGTGGCCCTATCGAGGTGAGGAGACTAATAATGGTTCTTAGGGTTGGGTCTTGAATGACTGGAGCATCAATTAAGTCAGCAATTTGACGATCGCCCAGATTCACGGTTGCCTGTTGCTTCTCTAAATCAATTGCCTGCTGTACCTGCTCATCTGTTTCGGGAAACGTAACTTCAAATAGCTTAAGTGCTGTCAATCCAACTCTAAATGCCTTGTCATATTGCCCTGCAACCTGATACAGCCTGATCTGAAGCATATAGATCGTTGCTCGATCTAAATTAGTTTGAGCTTTGCTCAGGAGTAACTGAAACAAAGCCTCTGCTCGCTCTAAATTTCCTGTTAAATACTCACATTCTGCCAATTCGGTAAAGAGATGAAAGACTTGGGGATAGTTAGTATTCCAGGCATCGGACGGCAGTCGGTGGCTTGCTGCATCAAAAAATCTTAACGCTGGAACGTAAGCAGTCGAGGCTTTTGCCCGCTTGCCTGCTGCAATATTTAATTGCACGAGCTGATTAATTTCTTCTAGGCCAGTGATATGTTCATGACTGCGATTGAGATGACTCACGACCTCAAATAATCGGTCTTCTAACTGTTCAGCGTTCAGGTTTTTGAGCAACAATCGCCCAATCTGGAGGTGAACGAGTTGCTTCTGGGCATCGGGAATGAGCGCATAAGCCGCTTGCTGAATGCGATCGTGAACAAAAGAGTAGTGCTTTTCAGCAGATTCAATTTGTTCTCCGACAGCAATTAAACCTCGCAGCACTGCTTCCCAAAGTGCTTCTGCGATTGTATTAGCAGATTTTTCAGCAACGATCGCCAAACTCTCTAGATTAAATTGATTCCCAATACAGGAAGCAAACTTAAGAAGTTGTTGAGCCTCTGATGATAGCTTTTGCACTCGCTCAATCATCAGATTGACCACATTGTCGGTAAACCCCTTTGTTTCAATCTGGTCAATGTCCCACTGCCAAGTTTTCTCAGATGAATTGAAACGTAATAGATTTTCCTGAGACAAGGTTTTGAGAAACTCATTTACAAAAAAGGGATTTCCACCAGTCTTGTGCAACACTAATTCTGCTAAAGGTTCTGATTGCTGAAGTGAACATCGAAGAGTCTCTGCAATTAGCTGATTCACGCAGCCAAGATCAAGTGGCGACAATACAATTTCTGTTAATGGAATTCCCTGTTGGTTCAGTTTCTCTACCATCAAGTTAAATGGATGAGAAATATCGACTTCGTTATCTCGGTAGGCAAGTAAGAAGCAGAGGAACTGAAGACTTGAACCTGTGGCAATCGTCTGAATCAGGCTCAGCGTTGCACTATCTGCCCACTGCATATCGTCTAGAAAAATTGCTAGGGGATAGTCAGCTTGGGCAAATGCGCTAATAAAATTTTGAAAGACCAGATTGAAGCGGTTCTGCGATTCGGTTGAACCTAGTACGGGAATGGGAGGCTGTTCGCCAATAATCAGGGTGACTTCTGGAATCACATCGGTAATCAACTTGCCATTGTTACCGACAGCCGATTGAATTCGATCGCGCCAAATCACTAACTTTTCTTCTGGCTCAGTCAGAAGTTGACGGACTAATCCTTGAAATGCTTGAACGATCGTGGTGTAGGGAATATCGCGTTTGTATTGATCAAACTTACCCGAAATCAGGATGCCTCGCGTTTGCACAATTGACTTGTGCAATTCGTTGACCAGAGAAGACTTCCCGATTCCAGAGTAGCCAGAGACTAAAATCAGTTCCGGTTTTCCTTCTGCCACAACTCGGTTAAATACGGTCAGGAGCTGAGTAATTTCTGGTTCGCGTCCGTATAGCTTTTGGGGAATCTGAAAGCGATCGGAGATATCCTGCTCGGCAATCGGAAATGGAAGAATCTCTCCTGTCGTTTCCCATAACTGCAAGCAACGCTCTAGATCCGTCTGCAATCCGATCGCACTCTGATAGCGATCTTCTGCTACCTTTGCCAACAATTTCAGGATAATGTCAGATATGACCTGAGGAATGGCTGGATTGATAGCAATAGGAGCGATCGGTGTTTTGGCAATATGACAGTGAATCCACTCCAGCGGATCATTTCCCTGAAACGGCAACTGCCCGGTTAGCATTTCATAGAAAGTCACCCCTAACGAGTACAAATCGCTGCGCTGATCAATGCCGCGATTCATGCGTCCAGTCTGCTCTGGTGACAAATAGGGCAAGCTGCCTTCAATCCGGTTAGAATTGCTGATAATTTGGCTTTCGTAAGGCAGGAATGCGGCTAATCCGAAATCGCCAATTTTGACCTGATTTTGATCTAAATTGACAATAATATTTTGAGGTTTAATATCTTTGTGAACAATGTGTCGCTGATGGATTTGTGCCAGGGCATCTACAATTTGCAATGCCATGTTGAGAAAGGCAACAGGTTCGCGAAACTGACTCAAAAGTCGATCGAGCGGTTGTCCCCCAAAGTCTTCCAGAATAAGATAGGGAACTCCTCGATTGAATTCTAAAGCCAATGCCCGCACCGTTCCTGGTAAGTTGAGCTGTTGTCCGATCGCGTATTCATGCTTGAGTTGCTCGATATTTCGAGCACTACACTGCTCTGGACGCAACCCTTTAATGACCACAGAGCAACCATCTTCCGCTCTCACACCCCGGTAAATGAGCGATTTTGTTCCTTCTTGAATTAAATCGTCAATCGTCAATCCAGATAATGTGAATGTCACGCTAGCTGCTCCTCTGCTGTTCCCGTGGTGAATGATCAAGCCCCAATTAATTATTTGTCAAAAGACCAGGAGGTTGGAATGATTCTGCCATTACCTGCGCGATCGCCTTCAGGAGTTGTTCTGGTTCGATTGGTTTGGCAAGATGGCGTTGAAATCCAGCAGATAGGGCTTGTTGCTCGTTGACATCCCCGGCATAGGCAGTTAAGGCAATTGCGGGAGTCATTTTTTCCTGCTTCGATAAGCTCATGCGGATTCCTCTTATTAAAGCGTAACCATCCATTTCGGGCATCCCAATGTCGCTAATGATAATATCTGGCAATGATTCAGCAATTTGCTGCAAGGCTTCAGCTGCGGATGCTGCTACCCTAACTGTTGCCCCCTGTTCTTCCAGAATGAAACGAATCAGCTCCCGCATATCTGCTTCATCATCCACAACTAAAATAGAAACATCATTCAAATGATGCATTTCTTGAGTGGGTAACCGTGGCTCTAAATCAGGGGTTAACGCCGATACCATCAGGGGAAGTTGAACTGTAAAGGTCGTGCCCATACCGACACCTGGACTTTCCGCTTTCACTGTACCGCCATGCAGTTCAACCAGATGACGGACGATCGCTAATCCCAACCCCAATCCGCCAAATCGACGGGTCGTGCTGCTATCAGCTTGCCGAAAATATTCAAAAATATAAGGCAGGAAGTCAGGGCTAATTCCCTCTCCTGTGTCGCTCACCTGAATTTGAGCATCAGTTCCTAGGCGATCGAGGCGAACCTGCACTCGACCACCGGACGGAGTAAATTTGATGGCGTTGGAGAGCAGATTCCATACAATTTGCTGGAGACGATTCCCATCGCCATTCGCCTGTCCACCCCTAAAATTGAATGCAGTCTGAATCTGAATGCCTTTTGCTTCCGCTGACAGTCGCACTGTTTCGAGGGCTGCTTCGATCGTGGTCACTAGATCAACGGGGCGAGCCTCTAATCTTACTTTTCCTTGAAGAATGCGAGAGACATCTAGCAGATCTTCGATGAGCTGAGACTGAAGTTTTGCATTGCGTTCGATCGTATCGAGGGCGCGATCGGTCGCTGCCGCATCAAATGAGCGAGTGCGTAACAGTCTCGTCCAGCCCAAAATTGGATTTAAAGGAGTTCTTAATTCATGGGACAGCACCGCAAGGAACTCATCTTTCACCCGGTTAGCAGCTTCTGCCTGCTCACGAGCAAGTTGCTCTCGTCTCAATAGCTGTTCTCGCTCTGCTTCGATCGCTTTGCGCTCAGTAATGTCGATTGTCGCCCCCAACATTCGCACCGGATAGCCTTGAGAATCGAAAATAACACCTCCTTTGGTGGAGAGCCAACGAATTGCCCCAGAGGATTGGACAGCCCGAAATTCAGTTTCATAGCTCGATCGCTGTTCGATCGCCTGCTGAATGGCTGCCAAGACTTTTGTGCGATCCTCAGGATGAATTAGCTCTGCAAAATCCTCTGCTTTGCCGCTAAAGGTGCCGGGCGTTAAACCATGAAACTGATAAATTTGCTCAGACCAAGTGATGTGATTGTTGACAATATCCCAATCCCAAATTCCTGATTGACCCACTGATAAGGCGAGACGTAGCCGTTCCTCACTTTGGCGTAACGATTCTTCTGCCTGCTTGCGATCGTTCAAATCCAGAATAAAGGTAACTGCCTCTTCTCGCACCCCATAAGCCAAACTAAAACCGATTAAAACTGGAACTCGACGACCGTCTTTGCGAATATATTCCTTCTCATAGGGCGTACAGGCTCCCCGGCTCCGCGCTTCAACAATGGCTTCCTCGTCCAACGGCAAATACTCAGGAGGAGTAATATCAATCCATCTCAGCCTTCCTGCCTGCAAATCTTCACGGGTGTATCCCACAATTCTGAGAAATTCGTCATTCGCTTCCTGAATGCCGCCCTCCAGATCTCCAAACAAAATTCCAATGACATTCGCTGAGACAAAGCTGTGCAGTCGCTCTTCGCTGAGACGCAAAGCTGCTTCAGTTTGTTTACGAGCGGTAATGTCGGCAACGACCGATACACAGCTAATTCCTGCCTGAGTTTCATCGACTGGCGCAGTCCAGAGTTCTACATCAAACGGGACATTGCCCTTCCTCTGACGCTGTGCCTCAACTCCAGTTAAACCTTGTCCCTGAATTGTCACTGCCAGGTTGGTTAAGAACTCATTCTGCTTATTATCAGGAATTGCGGGTAAAAAATTGCCTAAAACTTCCTGTTGGCTCCAGCCAAAGATTCGTTCGGCGGCAGGATTCCAGATCTGCACTGTGCCATCTGAGCGCAAGCCCATAATCGCCAGTGGACAGGCTTGAATGATCGCTTGAAGGGTTTGATTGCTCTGAGCTAGAGCGGCGGCTACCTGTTTGCGTTCCGCTTCACCCTGCTTCGTAGCAGTAATATCCAGCAATGTGCCAAAGAAATCAATCGTTCGCTGAGATTCTCCCTCTCCCTCAAATTGGGCTTGCCCCTTCGCCAGCACCCAGCGTTCAGTGCCGTCATTCCACACAATCCGGTACTCTATCTCGTAGCTCCCGGTTGATTGGGGATCGATCGCACCACTCACGGCATCTGCCACGCGCGATCGGTCGTCTGGGTGCATCCGCTCCAATACCCTCGGCAGGGGAACCATCACGGCATCCTCTGGTTCCCCCCAAATTTCCCGCATTCGCTGATCCATCTCAACCAGGTTTGTCTCCAAGTGAAGCCGCCACCCGCCGAGCCGACCCACCTGAATTGCCAGTCGCGCCCACTCCTCACTTTCACGCAGGGCTTGCTCTGCCTGCTTACGCTCGGTAATGTCAATCAATAAGCCATCCCACACTATGCCCTCTTCAGTAGGCTCTGGACGAGATTTGCCCTGAATCCACTTGAGCCGACCAGAGGGTGTAATCAAGCGTCCTTCCCATTGCCAGGGCAGCAGATTGTTGATCGCGATCGCCACTGATGCTTGCAGCGATGGTAGATCATCCGGATGAAACAGCTTCCAAATGCAGCTTGAATCCTGGAGAACGTCTGTTGGTTCTAATTCAAGCAGTTCGCGCGAGCCAGAGCTGACGTAAGTAAACACATCAGAACCATCCGCACGGGGTACATATCGATAGATCATTCCCGGTACATTTCGGGCGATCGCCTGAAACCTAACTTCACTTTCACGCAGGGCTGTTTCTGCCTGCTTACGCTCGGTAATATCCAGCGCAATTCCGGTCATCCGAATGGGCTGTTTGACGTCATCGTAAAACGTTTGCCCGATCGCCGTGAGCCATCGCTCTCCTTGACTGGGATGGAGAACACGAAATTCAACATTAAGATCAGTTTGATGTTCCAGTGCTTGACGTGCTGACTGATCAACGAGATCGCGGTCTTGCTCAGCGATAGAATTCAGCCAATTCTCATAGGAAGGTTGAGTGACGGCTGGATCTAGCCCATAAAGACCGTAATATTCTTCTGACCATGTCACCTGATTCAGCGCAATATCCCAGTTCCATATACCTGCGTTTGCAGCTTGTTGAGCAATTCTCAGGCGTTCTTCGCTCTGTTGCAACGTCTCTTCAGCTTGCTTTCGCTGGGTGATATCGCTGACCAATGCGACAAAGCCTTCGACCTGACCCTGGGGATCAAACTGAGGCACAAAAGCCGCGCTAATAATTTTTGTCCCAATCGTTTTGTAGGGCATCTCGTTCTCAAAGCTAACCGGGTGTCCGGCTAACACCTGCTCGACATAAGGACGAACGCCTTCATAGGCAACTTCCCCCAACACCTCGCAGAGATGCTTGCCACACATTTCGCTGGCAGATTGCCCAAACCACTCCTCATAAGTTTGGTTGATGAAACGGTAACGCTGCTGCGAATCAATAAACGAAATCAAAACAGGGAGCGAATTGGTAATCAGGCGCAGTTCGGCTTCTCGCTGCTGTAAGGCAGCTTCAGCTTGAATTCGTTCGCTCACATCGATCGCCACTCCCGCCACGAGCGGCTGCCCTGCCGCATTCCAGAAAGGAAATTTAAACGACATATAGCAATGCTCGCCATCCTCGTGGTGAATGGTTTCCAGCGTTTGCATTAGCTGGCGACTAGTTAATACTGCCAGATCATGCTCGCGAAACTGCTCTGCAATGGCAGGCGGTAACAGCTCAAAATCTGTTTTACCAATCAAATCGGCTTGCGATCGCTGGTAAACTCGCTCAATCCACGGGTTGACGTAGACGTATCGCCCCGCCTCATCTTTAATAGATGCTGCGATCGGACTATGATTCATGAAGCTTTGGAACAGTTCGTGGCTTTCTTTGAGGGAGGCTTCTGTTCGCTTCCGCTCTATAAACTGACCAATCTGGCTGCCGATCGCTGCCATCATATTCAGGAGATCTGTATCTGGCTCTTGAACGCGATCGCAAAAGCACTCAATCACACCCAAAACCTGATCGCTCAACAGGATGGGGAACCCAAAGACAGCCTGTAAGCCGACCTGTGCTGCCTGTGCTGCCCTGGGAAAATTGCTGTCTTCTTTCAGGTTTGAAATCCACAGCGGCTGACGATTTAGCCAAACTCGACCGGGTAGCCCAACCCCAGGAGCGAACGTTGTCTGCAAGTTGGACTCACTCAGGACGTGAGCAGCAGTCGTGGGCGATCGCCAGCTATCGCTATAGTGCAGGCAATTCGTTTGGTGATTGACACTCCAGAACACTCCGAGTTGCCATCCCAAATTTTCACAGATTGCTTGCAGGATCGTGGGTAAGGCATCTGATATTGTCGTTGCTTCAGCCAGAATTTGGGCGATCGCATACTGAATATCGCGGCGGTGTTCTGCCTGCTTGCGTGCCGTGATATCTTCAGCCGTACCCAGAATTTGACGCACCTTTCCATCTGCTGTGTGGCTAAAGACGATATCACGGCTGCTAAACCATCGCCATTCCCCGTTGCCATGACGCATTCGGTATTCCAATTCTAAGGAATGACCATCGGTCATCGTGGTAAGTTGCTCAAAATGAGCAGGCATTCGGGCAAAATCGTCGGGGTGCATTCGCTGTGCCATAAAGTCAGCACCCATCGTCAGCACTGTCTCTGGTGCATATCCTAGAAGGTCGAGCGATCGGGCGTTGATGTAGGTGTTGCGTTGCTCGATTACGTCAAACAAATACACCAATCCAGGACTCATCCCTGTCAGTTTTTCTAAAAAGTGCTGCTGATCCTGAAGGACGTTTCGCTCTTGAATCACTGCCTGGAGCGATTGCTCAATCTGCGATCGGGCTGTCTGTTCCTGGACTAACCTTTGATGCGCTCCCTGCTCTCGCTGCTTGCACTGCTCCTCACGCTGTTCCAATTGCTGAACGCGCTGGCGTAACTGTGCCAACTCATCCAGCAATTGTTCTTTGGTCTTTTCCGTATCTAGCATGGGATATAGCCGTATAAAAAAGGGAATGGGTTAAGTCAGCAGTTTTACTCGATGTTTAGATTAAGCAGGGCACTGAAGCTGTGCTGAAGGAAGGGGCACTGCTTCACCTTTAACTCCTTCGTTGAATGCACCCGTCTACTGAGTCAATGATTTTGCTAGGAGCCGATTAGGTTCAGAATTGCCCGTAATAGCACCTCTGGCTCAACAGGTTTGGGAATGTGCTGTTGAAATCCGGCTGCTAGGGCTTGCTGCTGATCGGCTTCTCCTGCGTAGGCGGTAAGCGCAATGGCTGGAACTAGATGACCGCCCCGTTCCGCCTCCAGGGTTCGGATTTGTCTCAGCAATCTGTAGCCATCCATTTGCGGCATTCCAATGTCGAAAAGAAAAATATTAGGTTTCGCTTGAGCCAGCACTTGCAATGCTTCTGAGGCAGAAGAGACCGCAACGACAGAAGCGCCTGCTTCCTCCAGGATGAAGGTCGCTAATTCTAAATTGTCAATTTCGTCATCTACAGCAAGGACTTTAATCCCCTGTAATGACAAGGTGGGATTCACCACGGCTGCCTCCTGTGTGGGGACGGTTGAGGTTGATACAAGGGGGAGTTTGACTGTAAACGTTGCACCTTGCCCTTCTCCGGCACTTTCCGCATGGATTGTACCTCCATGCAACTCAATAATGTGATGAGCGATCGCCAGTCCCAGCCCCAGCCCTCCAAAGGTTCTGGTTATACTGCTATCTGCCTGACGAAACGTATCAAAGACGAAAGGTAAGAATTCAGCACTGATGCCTTTCCCTGTGTCTTTGACTTGAATCTGCGCTTGCCCTCCCACAGCAGCAAGCTGGATCTCGATCTGACCCTGCTCTGGCGTAAACTTCACTGCGTTGGACAATAAATTCCAGATCACCTGTTGCAGCCGAGCTACATCTCCCAAAACGGAACCAACCTCTGCGGCAATTTGGGTTTGAATCTGAATCAGCTTATCCTCAGCCTGTAAGCGAACGGTATTAATGGCTGCGCCAATGATCGAGGCGGGATTAACTGGACAACGGTTCAAAGTCAGTTTGCCTTGCAGGATGCGAGAAGTATCCAGCAAATCTTCAATAAGCTGCACCTGTAATTTGGCATTACGCTCGATCGTTTCCAGCGCGATCGCGGTTCTGCTCGCATCCAAGTTGCCTCGCTGCAATAATCTTGACCATCCCAGAATGGGATTCATTGGCGTTCGCAGTTCATGGGATAGCACTGCCAAAAACTCATCTTTCATTCGATTTGCGGCTTCGGCTTGCGATCTGGCTCGTTGTTCAGCTTCATAGAGCTGGGCACGAGCAATCGCCTGGGCACACTGCTGCGCGAGCGAAAGCATAAATGCTCGATCGTCTGGCTCAAGCTGAGGAAGCTGGGCAAACACAACAGATATTCCACCGACCGCCTGCCCTTCGACCATCAATGGCAGAGAGATCCAGAAGGGGTGCTTCACTTGAGCGTAGTTGTTTGCTAGATGAGGGTAGCGAGCAATGCGTTCTTCCAACGTTTCTTCCCACACAGGTTGCCCAGTGCGAACGGCATCCGTTAACGGGGTGGCAATGGTAAGCGGGAAGCGTCGCCATTCTGAAGTAATGTCCATTTCATTGCCGAAATGGTGAATAATCTCCAGTTCGTCTTTCTGGGGAGTGACTAGGGCAACCAGAACTGAGGCAGCATTCACCACCGCTATAGTTTGGTGGGCAATCACTTCTACAACCTGAACCGGAGTGAGGGACTCGGAAAGGGCAGCCGTCACCGCCTGGAGTCGGATTGTGCGATCGGCGGTTCGTTCTGCTCGCTGGCGTGCCTGTTCTGCCTGCTGATAGAGTCGGGCATTGGCGATCGCCATCGCTGCCCGGTCTGCCAAATCCTGAAACAGGTTTAAATCATCCTGTGTGTGCGGATCGGCAGGCGCATGGCGGGTAAAGCTTAACACCCCGATCGGCTGCCCCTGCACCTTTAATGGAACGAGCAGGGTACTGCGAATCTGAAACCGCTCTAGATAAAGGCGATATTCCGGTTTAATGATTGCACTCAACTCCTGCTGCGAAGAGACAGGCATCAGTAGGGGTTCTCCGGTCTGCATCACCTGCCCTCCAATCCCTTCATGGATGTGACGGGGATATCTTTCTAGTAAATCTTCCACAAAGGCTCGAACCTCTGGATTGGGGTGATAGCACGAGACATGATTCAGCGATCGCTGATCCTCAGCCATCAGATTCAGGACACAAACATCACCCGCTAATTCGCTAGCGAGCCGAGTCACCGTGTCTAGAATGGTTTGCAAGTCCAGGCTGGCTGCCGCAAACGTCTGGGAAGCTTGCGCCAGAAACCCTTGGGTTTGCTCCATCCGCTTCCAATCGTCAATGTCAGTGCAGGTGCCAAACCATTTCGCGATCTCCCCGTTCTCGTCCAGCAAAGGGTAAGCTCGCGTTAAATGCCATCGGTAGACCCCATCGGCTCGTCTTAAGCGTTGTTCAGCTTGTAGGGTTTCCTTGTGGGTGACGGCTTTGATCCACGCTTTAATGAAGTGATCGTTGTCATCAGGGTGGCGGAAGCTGCCGTTAGCATTCTGACTTTCTTCCAGCGTCAAACCTGTGTATTGGAACCACCGCTGGTTGTAGTATTCGGTAAATCCATCAGCTTGAGCCACCCATACGATCGGCGGAATCGATTCTGCCAAACACCGGAAGCGCTGTTCACTGGCTTCTGCCAATGCTCGTGCTTCTTGCTCTGCTTGATAAAGCTGCGACCGACGAATGGCTTGAGCACATTGACGGGCTAATGCCAGGATAAATGCCCGCTCCGCTTCGTTAAACTGTCGCGCATCTGCAAAACCCAGCCCTAAAGCCCCTAAAACTTTTCGTTCGGTAATCAATGGAACTGCCACTAACGCCCCTGATTCAAGGTGATCGCCCAGGGTAGCCAACTGAGGATACTCGGCAGCAGCAGCAAGCGACTCAATAAAAATCGGGGTTTGAGTGCGGACAGCAGCAGCAAGCGGCACGGATGCCGTCGTGGGAAAGCACTGCCATTGTTTCAGGAGTTCGGGTGAAAATCCGATCGAGCGAATGACTTCGAGTTCTTCCCCGTTAGGCTTCAGTAACGTGATTGCCCCTCGATAAGCTCCCAGAGCAGACACTGCCTGCCCAATGATCACGTCGGAAACTTCGCCGGGAGTCAGTGCTTCAGCCAGAGCTGTGGTAATCGATTGCAGACAAGCCGTGCGATCGGTCGATTGAGCCGCTGCCTGCTCAGCCCGTTTGCGATCGCTAATATCGACCGAAACTCCCACAAATCGGGTTGCCTGTCCCTGCGGGTCAAAATGAACTCGCCCCTGGCTGTTGAGCCAACCGATGGTTTGGTCAGGACGAATAATGCGGTATTCCTGATAGTACTGTTCCTTCCCAGATCTTGCCTGCTCTAAAGCTTGAATCAGCCGTTCCTGATCTTCGGGATGAACGGTAGAGAAAAAGTCTTCTGCGGTTCCGGCTTGAATTCCCCAAACGTTCAGCGCATTGGGAGAACAAACAACCTGATACGTCTGCAAATCCACATCCCAAGCCACCGTCCGAGCCGAGGAAAGGGCAAGCTGAAGCCGCTCCTCCATTTGTTTCAAGTCTTCTTCAACTTGTTTGATCTGAGTGACATCTGAAATTGCTCCCAGGTATCGCTCTGGTGTTCCATGTGCATTCCGCAAAATATAGGCGCGATCGATCACGTTTGCATAATGACCATCTGCTCGTTGATAGCGGTATTCATCACTCCAGCGTTCATCGCCTCTGGTTAAAGCGGCTTCAAAGCTTGCAATGACCCTATCTCGATCATCTGGATGGACGTGCTCAACCCACCATCGGGAAGAATTGCATTCCAAAGGTCGCTTACCCACTAGTTGATCATATGCCGGGTTCCACCAAACCGAATCTGTTTTCAGATTGCGATCGTAAATTGCATCATTGGTTGCCTGTAATACTAGAGATAGGCGTTCTTCCGTGGCTCGCAAACTTAATTCCGCCTGCTTGCGGTCAGTCATATCGTGGGAGATGCCAATGACCTGATGGGGGGTGCCCGCTTCCGTTCGTGAGAAGACCAGATCTCGGCTCCATAACCATCGCCATTCACCGTTGGTGTGACGCATCCGGTATTCTCGCTCAATCACATCGCCATCCTGGGCATGGTCGAATCGCTCCACATGAGTTGGCAGCGTTGCAAGATCATCTGGGTGCATCAGCGTTGGAAACAGCAAGTTACCCATTGCCTGAATTTCGTCAGTCGTATATCCCAAAATTTCTCCAATCTGACGATTCACATAGACATTGCGCTGTTCAATCAGGTCGTAGATATAGAGAATTCCGGGAGTTGCATCTGCCACTTGCTGAATAAAGCGCTGGCTTTCCTTGAGCTGCTCCTCGATTTGCTTTCGTTCATGAATGTCCTGAAAGACAACGACGCTAATGAGGGGACGATCGTACATAGCGGGCAATACATCCGCATAAACAAGCAGCGGAAAAACGCCAACTGGAGTATGCCAATTAATTTCAGTTCCAGTAATTTTCTCTCCCTGTGCCGCTCTTACTGCCGGAACCTGTTCTGGTGGAAGGATTTGTCCTGCTGAATCTGTACAGTAGTAATCTTCGCTGTAAGTTGCTCCAACATCGTTGGCAATGTCAACTCCTGCGATCGCGTTTGCCGCTTGATTGGAGAATGTCACCCGCTGTTGCTCTGGATCAACCAGGATCAAGGGAGTCGGCAGCAGATTTAGCACTGCTTCTAGCCATTGCCGTTCACTCGTTTGGCGATCTGCCTGTTGCTGAAGTCTCTGTTCGAGCTGCTTGCGATCGTCGATCTCGGTACAGGTTCCAATCCAGCGAATAATTTGACCTGTTTCATCGCGATAAGGAAGTGCCAGCGCCAGATACCATCGGTAAGAACCATCTGCCATTTTCAGGCGATATTCAAGGTGATAGTGAGTTTCGGTGGTGACTGACGTTATCCAGGTGTCGATCGTGCGCTGCAAATCGTCGGGGTGAACCAGGGGTTGCCATCCCTCAGTCAAAAGCTGATCTAGGGTAATTCCAAAGGCATCCAGGCTCTGCTGATTGAAATACTCCACTTCACCATTTGGCTGGCAGGTCCAAACCATGTGGGGAATCGCATCTGTGATCTGACGCAATCGCTGTTCCTGCGATCGCAACACTTCAATCCTTTGCTGGAGTTTAGCAATATGATCCTGCAACTGTCCATTCTGTTGCTGTAATGCAGCAATTTGCTTTGCGAGGAATGTTTCTGGAGATTGGGTATCGGGAGCTATCGCAGCTTGGGAAAGGCTGCTTACTTTTCCATTGCTCGAAACAATTTTGTTTTTGGCACAGCAGTGGCACTGAACGTGCCGGGCATACCGCTCAACCAATTCAGAGCGAGAAACGCCCATTTCTCTCGACTGTTGCTCAAGCAACTGCCAAGCAGTGTTCGTCAAAGATAATTTGGCTGCTTGTTTGGATTCTCCATCCCAAGCCTGAGTGAACTTGCCAGTTTTATCGCGCTTCATTGAGGTACTGCCCATATGCCCATATCGCTGTCCTCAATTAAATCCTGCTTAATATATGCGAGCAATCTGCCCCAGGACGGAGGACTATTGCCGGTATTGTCAACTTGACAATACCGATTGTTGAACCAGATCGTAAATTAACGTCACAAGAATTGAAAACTAGAGTTTGTGAGGTATTGTCAACTTGACCCAAAAGTAGAATAATCGTACTGCTTCCACTCCGTTCGCGATTCCTGACCCGGCATTGATGCTCCTATAGATGTCAAGGATTTTTTATATTCTAAGCATGACTCACGTCAGGCACTTCAGGAGTCGGATGCGGTTTACAAATGAGGTGATAAATCTCGCGCGCCACATATCGTTTGAGACAGCGAATGATTTCTCGTTTCGATAATCTTTGTACCGTCCGGCGCGCGACATAGGTCTTAGTTGGCTCATGCCATCGCATTCGGACAATCACGACGCGAAACAAGGCAGCATTTGCTAAATCAGAATGGTTGCATGATTTAGTCATCGGTCTGTTCATCAATCAGTACGAGTTTGGATTACCCATTTAGCTACCGCTCCACACGTCTAGAACATTACCCTGAGTGCAAAACGATACCGAGAACAACTGCGCCAACGCTTTGAGGATTGGCGAGAAATCCCTTGTGTGGAAGTTGGCTGCGTAACATTGAGCGAGACTGACAATTGAGGGATTACCATGCTTAATTTTGAATATTCCCGGTTAACTTAGTTTTGAATATTCCCAGTTAAGTTGACGATACCGTTAAGTTATATTTCTTCTTTTGCGGGAATTCTCTTTATATAAGCTTGCGCTAGCAGCAAGAATACTGATTTTTACCCTTAAAAGATGCGCAATTACCTTTAACAGACGATCGGTTCAAAAACTTGTATGTTCACCAAGATGAGGAGTTCGCTTAGATGGGAAACGATAATCAAGAGCGCAACTATACCGAAGCAATACTGCAAGAACAGAGCAATCTGCTGCCACTCATCCTTCAGTCTATGAGTGACGGTATTATCGTTGCCGATGAACAAGGACAGTTTCTGGTCTTCAATCCAGCGGCTGAGCAAATGTTCGGCACGGGTGCAACTCAGACCCGCGAGCATGAGTGGTCGCAACAATATGGCTTGTTTCTGCCCGACCAGGTTACGCCTTTCCCAGCAGAGGAACTCCCGCTAGCACGCGCCATTCGAGGAGAAGAGACGAAAGATGTCGAACTCTTTGTTCGCCACGACCAGGCACCTCAGGGGCGCTGGGTGCTGGTCAATGGCCGTCCCTTAAGGGATGTGGCTGGTCAGCTGAGAGGGGGAATAGTGGTTTGTCGTAACATCAGCGATCGCAAACAAGCCGAAGCCGCGCTTGCTGAAAGTGAAGCCCAGTTCCGCTATTTGGTCGAAAATGCCACCGACCTCATCTGGTCTTCCACGCTAGAGGGAATGCTAAGCTACATCTCCCCCTGCTTTACAGAAATGGCAGGATACGATCCCGCAGAATTTCTGGGAAAATCCTTTGTCCCCCTGGTGCACTCAGCCGATCGACCCGCCTATCTCGCCTTCCTTAAGCAAGTTGCAGAAACCGGAGAAAAACAAAGTGGCTTTGAGTTTCGCCACAGTTGCAAGGATGGCAGCTGGTTTTGGGCTTCGAGTAATGTCGCCCCAGTCAAGAATGAAACGGGTGAAGTCATTGGGTTCCAGGGTAGTATCCAGGACATCCGCGATCGTAAGCGCGTCGAAGATGAACGTAAACAAGCCGAGGAGGCGCTCAAATACAGCGAAGAGCGCTATCGCTCTCTGGTGAAAACAACCTCACAAATTGTCTGGATTTCTACGCCAGAAGGGTTGTGCTTTGATGTCACCGACTGGATCGCTTACACCGGACAAAGTGAAGCAGAGGCGAAGGGAGCGGGATGGCTCGATGCCGTTCATCCTGACGATCGCGATTACACGGCGGAAGTTTGGACCGCGGCGACCACTAATCGCACCCTATATGAGGTGGAATACCGCATTCGAGGGAAAGACGGCATCTACCGTCATTTCTGTGTGTGCGGTGCACCGATTTTAGAGGAGGATGGCAGGATTCGAGAGTGGGTCGGTACCTGCACCGATGTAACAGAGCGCAAGTTAGCTGAACAAAAACTGCAACAGAACGAAGAACGGTTTCGGTGTCTCGTCACCGCGAATTCTCAAATTATCTGGGACACAAACGCCGAAGGGGAACTTGTCAGAGAGCAACTTGGCTGGAGCGCATTTACAGGGCAAAGGTTTGAGGAGTACAAAGGTTGGGGATGGTTAAGTGCCATTCATCCTGCCGATCAAGCGCATACCGCTCAATTTTGGTCAACCGCTCTTGCTCAGCGTTCGCTGTACGAAGTAGAGCATCGGATTCGGCGGCAGGATGGTGAATACCGTCACATGAGTGTCCGGGCTGTGCCCATTGTTGACACGAGTGGCAACATTCGAGAATGGATTGGAGCTCACAGCGACATCACGGATCGCAAACAAGCAGAGCAACAACTGCGGCAGACTCTAGATATGCTGGATTTAGCCAGCGACAGTATCATCATTCGAGATATGGATGATCGCATTGTCTACTGGAACCAGGGGGCAGAGAAACTCTATGGTTGGAAGCGAGAGGAAGTGGTGGGGCAATATATTCATACGTTCCTGCAAACCGTCTTTCCGAAACCGCTAGAAATCGTCTTAGACGAGTTTCTGCAACAGGGGCAGTGGGAAGGCGAACTGCATCACATCACGCGTGATGGTCGCAAAATCATCGTGTCGAGTCGTTGGACTTTGCAGCGTGATGCAACGGGACAACCCTGTACTCAGATGGAAATCAACACCGATATTACCCAGCGCAAACAGGCAGAAATTGCCCTGCACCAAAGCGAAGAGCGTCTACAAGCTATTCTCGACAACTCCCCTGCAGTGATCTATATGAAAAATCCCCAGGGACAACTCATGAGTGTCAATCGTCAATTTGAAACCCTGTTTCATCTGGATAAAGCCGAGATCATAGGCAAGCGAAATCGTGATTTGTTTGAGCCAGAGCTGGCGGATATCTTTGATGCAAACGACCGAGCGGTATTGGCAACTGGAACAGCAATGCAATGGGAAGAAGTTGTCCCGCAGGAGGATGGGCTGCATACCTACCTTTCTCTCAAATTTCCATTGCTGACTCCAGAGCGAGTTCCTTATGCAGTTTGTGGTATCTCAACCGATATCACCGAGCGCAAGCAGGCAGAAATTGCCCTTGAACAAGCAAAAGAAGCCGCTGAAGCTGCAAACCGCACAAAGAGCGAATTTCTGGCCAACATGAATCATGAGCTGCGAACGCCGCTCAACGGCATCCTCGGCTATACCCAGATCCTCCAGCGCGATCCCACCACGACTTCCAAGCAACAGAAAGGGTTAAGCGTCATTCATCAATGCGGTTCCCATCTGCTGACGCTGATTAACGACATTCTTGATCTCTCTAAACTCGAAGTGCAGAAGATGGATCTCTATCCCCAGGATTTCCACCTCGCAAACTTCCTCACCACCACTGTTGACATTTGCCGAGTCAAAGCCGAACAGAAGGGAGTGGAGTTCCATTACCAACCTGGAGCGCGTCTGCCCACAGCAGCTCGTGCCGATGATAAACGTCTGCGACAAGTGTTGTTGAATTTGCTCAGCAATGCCGTTAAGTTTACTGACTTTGGGACAGTGACTTTTCGCGTTGAACTTGTTGATCCGCTGACAGAATCCCATAGCAGCTATCGGGTTCGCTTCCAAGTGAAAGATACGGGCATCGGCATTCCCGCAGAAAAACTAGCCACGATTTTCCGGCCCTTTGAACAAGCGGGCAAGCGAGACCGGAATAGCGAAGGCACTGGGCTAGGACTGGCAATCAGCCAACAAATTGTCCAAATGATGGGCAGCACGATTCAGGTCAACAGCACCCTTGGCAAGGGTAGTACCTTCTGGTTCGAGCTCGATTTGCCTGCTGCAACCGATTGGCTTTCCCAGACTGCCACTGCTGACCAAAAAGTGATTGGCTACCAGGGCAAACGGCGCAAGATTTTGGTGATTGACGATCGCTTAGAAAACCGGGCTGTCTTAATGGAAATGCTAGCTCCGCTGGGCTTTCAGGTTGCGGAAGCAGATGATGGGCAAACGGGGCTCGACACAGCCCTGAAAGTGCGCCCGGATTTGATCATCACCGATGTGATGATGTCCAACATGACGGGGCTAGAAATGACGCGCCGGTTGCGCCAACTATCCAATTTTGTTCAAACCCCGATTATTGCTTCTCCTGCTAGCCTATCGCAGGTGGATCTGCAAGAAGCAATGGATGCAGGCTGCAATAGCTTTTTCCCAAAGCCGATCGAGTTCACGGGATTACTGGGTGAGTTGCAACGTCACCTGGAGTTGCAATGGATTTACGAAGCCTCAGCAGAGGCTGAACCCTCAATGCCTGTATCCAATCTGGCAGATTTCGTGGTGCCGTCTTCGGAGGAACTTGCAACCCTCTACCAAGCGGCCAAAGACGGGTTCATGAGCGACTTGCAGCAAGAAGCCAACCACCTCAAGCAAATCAATCCGCAATACGCTGCCTTTGCCAACAAAGTGCTGGAACTCAGCCAGAAGTTTGATGACGAAGCCATTCTCGATTTGCTGGAACCGCATGTTTAGTGTCTGACATTCACTTTGAAGGAGAGCACCGATGTTCACTGAAACCGCAACGGAAACCATTCTGGTCGTGGATGATAATCCCACTAACATTCAAGTCTTGTTTGATGTATTGACGGAGATCGGCTATCGAGTTGCGATCGCGAAAAGTGGCGAAGCAGCGCTGCAACGCCTTCAGTCCTACCATCCCGACATCATTCTGCTGGATGTGATGATGCCAGGAATTGACGGGTTTGAAACTTGTCGGCGACTCAAAGCAGGCCCCACTACTTGTGATATTCCCGTCATTTTCATGACCGCGCTTTCTGACTCGATTGATAAGGTCAAAGGGTTGAGCTTGGGTGCGGTTGATTACATTACCAAACCGATCCAACACGAAGAGACATTAGCGCGGATTCGCGTCCATCTGCAACTTAGCAATAGCCAGAAAGCACTCGAACAACGCACGGTCGAGCTTTCTCAGGCGTTGAATCATTTAAAGCAAACCCAAGTGCATCTGGTGCAAAGTGAAAAAATGACATCCCTCGGTCAACTGATTGCGGGTATTGCACACGAGATCAACAATCCGGTGAATTTTATTCACGGCAACCTCATCCCTGCCGAAGAACATGTTGAGGATCTGATGACATGTCTTCATCTGTACCGAGAATGCTACCCTCAACCCGACCCCAGAATTCAAACCTGGATGGAGCAGGTGAATATGGAGTATCTCGAAGCCGACCTGCCGAAGCTGATTCATTCCATGAAACTGGGCAGCGACCGCATTCGGCAACTGGTGCTCTCGCTTCGCAACTTCTCGCGCTTAGAGGGGGATGGCTGCAAAGCCGTCAATATTCACGAAGGCATCGAAAGTACCCTGTTGATTTTGCAACATCGCCTGAGAGCGAGACCCGATCATCCCGGGATTCGGCTGGTGCGAAACTACGGGCAACTGCCGGAGATCGAGTGTTATCCGAGTCAACTAAATCAGGTGTTTATGAATCTACTAAGCAATGCGATTGATGCCCTAGAAGAACAGGATCAGCAGCGCCACTTCGATGAGATCCAAGCAAAACCTAGCACGATTACCATTTGTACTGATTTATTACCCCATCAAGCGGTCTCGATTCGCATTGCCGACAACGGTCCTGGCATTGAGAAAACGGTTTGCTCCAAACTATTTGAGCCGTTCTTCACCACGAAACAGATCGGCAAAGGTACGGGCTTGGGTCTCTCAATCAGTCATCAGATTGTCACAGAAAAACATGGGGGCAAGATTTCCTGTCAGTCCACCTTCGGGCAAGGGGCTGAGTTTGTCATCGAAATCCCGCTGCAGCAAGCTGTGTGTCAGGCTGCTTAGGTAAAGTGAGAAAGGGGTATGGCAACGATTCGAGCGAAAAAAGGTCATTTATCAAGTGTCAAGCACATTTGGTTCTTCCAAGCTTTTGGTGATCTTGCGTCATAATGAAACTATTCGCTTTTTCAGAGTTCTAGAGGTCGTGAAACTCCTCCAACATTTTCTGCCCAACCCTCAAACACTACGCCTCGAACGTTGGCAGCTAGAGGTATTGTCAACTTAAGCGGAGATATTCAAAATTAAGCACAACGATCCCTCAATCATCAGGTTCGCTCAATTTTACGCAGCAGTTTTCAAGCAAGCGACTTCTTGCCAATCTTGAAATCGTTGGCGCAGTTCCTGGCGATATCGGGGTGCAGTCAGTTGGTGTTGTTTCGGGTGGAAGTGGCCTCGAATTGGTCCAAATGCGACGATTCAAATCGTTGGGCTTGCCCAACGATTTGAATCGTCGCATTCGTCGTTCTCGCACTCGTGTCGGTTGATGGGAGTTCTCGGCTCGATTGTTCAATCCCTTGTGAGTTCGATGCTCCACGTTCTTCATCACTTGTTTCTTCGCCGCTTCGTAGCTTTTGAGTTTATCCGTCACGATAGCTGCGCTACACGAGTACGTGCTCACCCGTGGCACGAAGCCTTGTTTTTTCAGCAGTTTGCGAAAGAATCGCTTGGCTGCCTCTGTGTCCCGATGTCGTTGCAACAAGACCTCCAGCACATTCCCCTCTGAATCTACTGCCCACCACAAATAATATTGCTGCTTTTTGATCGTCACCACCACTTCATCCAAATGCCATTTATCTGTGATGAACGCGCGTTTGCGACGAAGCTGATTGGCGTACTGCTGTCCGAATTTCTGACACCACTCCCGATATGTTTCATAAGTCACTTCGATCCCGCGATATAGCATCATCTTCTCGATGGCCTGGTAGCTCAACGGAAACGTGTAGTAGAGCCAGACACAGTAGCTGATGATTTCGGACGGGAATCGATGACGGGAGTACATGGGCAAGGAATCGTAAACCGAGTGGAATCAGTACGGTTATTCTACCTTTGGGTTAAGTTGACAATACCCGCCAATTGAATCGGTTCTTGCAAAGGGGAATAAGCAAGCCGATTAGAACGCCACATTTCTAGAGCAACCACGCTAACATCTGGGGTGCGTCCCTGCTCTTTGCCCGCTTTCGTTTGTGTTGCTAAAACAATCCGGGCAGAAACTTTGTACTTCAACTGACGGAGTTTTACTTCATCTTTCATTGCATCAGCAATAAAATCAGCAACATCTTGGTACTGTCTTGTGGCTAAAATCCTCACAAACTCACCATCAATTAATTCGTACCGCCCATCTTCAGGATATTGCTCAAGAAACTGATCAAAGGTGAGCTTTTGTTTGGTAGCGATCGACATCCTGACCCGTCCTCCTAGTTTCATCGATGAAGCTGTACGCTTATGATCGCAAAATGACGATAGAAGCACAATCTCTAAAACCCGCTCGATCGCTCAGAATTCGGCAACATTACCCCTGCATACAAGACTATGTTCGTATCACATCCGGAACCGTGCGAGTCCATGTACATGCCATTTTTCATAAACTAAAAGTCCGCGATCGCACTCAAGCCGCCGTTCTCGCCCTTCAAAAACAATATGTAAAGCAAGATAATTCCGAATAAATCTATCCTGAGCGGCTCGAAATTACACGCAAAACTAAGTAATGTAAGCCCTAACTTTTTGCATTATTTTGATCACGTCATCCCGCATGAAAGGGTTCTTTAACACTCGCTATCTACTCCTCGCGATCGCTGTTGCTCTCACCGCGATTCATTTCCAATTGATTTGGAGAACAGATCATCAAGGGCAATTTCTAGAAGCTTCGTTGATCTGCTGGGCTGCCGCTTGGTTCATGATCTGGCGCAGACGGCAGGATCTCACCTTCAAGAGCAGTCCGATTCCAAGTGCGATCGGGATTGTCTGCATCGCTTGGATATTACTCAGAAGTCTTGCGGTATCAGAATACGACTCGTTTATGCGATTCGTGCCGCTGCTTTCTGGGCTAAGTGTTGCCCTACTCGCCTCTGGCTTCGATCTCAAACGATACTGGCACGAACTCCTCACCCTCGCCCTCATGACGATCCCGACTACTACGCTGCTCTCACAGTTTGATATCTCTCCATTCACCGCAGAGCTAAGTGGCAGTTTGCTTTGGTATTCTGGCTTTCGCGTCACACAAGTCGGAGTCATGCTGCATATGCCGACCGGAAGTGTTGAAGTGTATCCAGGTTGCTCCGGGATTGTGCTAATTTGGCAACATTTATCGTTGGGAATTCTGTTTGTGCTGCTGTTTCCGATCGGTCGGCTACGATCTCTGATTGTGCCGATCGCAGGAATGCTAATCGCTTTTGTCGCCAACAGTATCCGAGTCGCACTCATGGCAATCCTCGTCGCGCGAAACAATCGAGAAGCCTTTGACTACTGGCATCTGGGCACTGGATCACTGATTTTTTCAATGATTTCCGTTTCGATCTTTGGCTTACTCTGCTACGTGCTGCTCGAACAAGCCGATCGAGAAGAAGAAGAGGTACAAGCATGAAAACCTGGGAGAAAGTTCGCAATTTCTGGCTAGCCACCGCATTCGTAAGTAGTAGTCTAGTATTGCTCAAGCTTGCAGTCACGCCCGCCCAAAAACCGCTGCCACCAAGCTACCCCTTTCCGGCATCTGTCCCCCTATCACGCTGGCAATTTGTTCAAGCCACTCCGATCGGGCTGCAAAAACTCTACACGCCTTCACTTGCGACCAGCATCGACGATCTGACGATCGCAGGTCAATCCTACCGCTATCTCCGCAACGGCAAACCCCTAGAAATTGAAATGCGGTATTTTCGCGATTACTCGTCCGTCTCCGACATTCTGAAAGAATCGACGATTCGGAACGATCGCATTAATTTCACCCCGGCTCGATCGAGTGTGGGAGCGCACGCGACCTATCAGCGATCGAACCGACTCTTCATCACCGCCTGCATCCCCACAACGCGCGAAACCACGATTACCACTGGCGAATTTCGTAGCGCCCAGAATCGCCCTGATGCCCTAATTGCGCGATCGCTCCCGTGGTTCCTAGGACAAAAACGGCTCAGAGATTTGCGCTGCCTCTGGACAAGAATTTCGACTCCAATCGATCCCGCTTCCCCTTCTACAACTCAACAAGAGCTAGAACAAGCCTGGATCGAATGGGTGCAATGGTGGAACAACAACTATCCACCCGAATCCTAAGAAAATCGCGAGAGCCAGGAAGTGCATCTCGCGATCGCGTTCTTTATTTACGTTTACGTTTTCTCCGTCGTTCCATTAGCGCTGCCATTGCGATCGCGCTTCCTGAGCCCAAAATCGTCAGGGGTTCTGGCACTGCCTTACAATTTTGCCCGATCGGACAGCTTGCAGGTGGCGGAGGCGGAACAATGCTGCCTCCCCCGCTTCCCCCGCTGCTGACTTTGCCGTTACTCACGCCGCTACTATTGTTGCTGTCTTCACCCAACAGGAAGGGGAGCGCTGCAAACGGGAGCGCCCAGAGTAAGCTGCCTCTTTGACCATTAGACGGAGGGAGAGCGCCTACAGTCGGCGCGGGTGGAGCTTCTGCCTGTACCGTAGGAGGTTCGCCGCCGCCCAGGCCGCAGCTCATACTCTTCATCTGCACAATAAAGTCATCAAAATCGCGGTCTTGCTGTTGGCGATTCCGCACGAGCTTCGAGCCAGTATCATCCCAACCCACCGTAATCCCACTCGTACAGAGGTCAGTCGCTCCCCCGGCAAATTGCACTTGCTGTTCTCGATTGGGATTGAGAACGTTCGTCGAGTAGACGACACCCGTGGCACGCCCGTTATAGCTCGATTCTAGGTACAGCACATATCGCTGATTTGCCTTAAATTTATACTGCGCTTTTGGGTTTGTGACTGCGTCTCCTGGCGTTCCTTTAAAGTCAGTAGGCATTCCAAGATGGCTGCGACGAGAAGAAGGCTTAAAGATGGATTCAGCACTATCTGAGCCTTTAGTTTCAACCAGCAAGGGCGTTTTCTCTTTGGTATTGAGATTAATCACCCCGAAAGTTGATTGATAAGCTCCGTGAGACTCTACAAAGTTAGATTCGATCTCTGTATCTTGATCAAATTGAATACCTGAATTGTTAAGTAGAGTGGCGGCATGAACTGGAAGCGCAACACTGCTAGCGAGCCAGCCGCTCGTGATAGCCAGCGTTAATCGAGCAAAGGAAATTCGCTTCGATAAAGACTGTTTTTGCGCGATCTCTGCCGTATCTGCAAGGCAAAACGCAGATTGATCTTCAGCCAAATCCGAGGAATGAGCTGAGTCAGAGTGCGGCTTAGGGGGGTTCCGGAAGCCACGCGAATAAATTTTCATACAAGGAGACCTTACAGTAAGACGGAGATAATTTGGTCGATGCCCCCGCAATCCTGTCAATTTGCAGAATTGTCAAACTAACTGTAAGAAAGCTAAGTATTTCTAACAGAATTCCGTAGCATTTTCTAGAGGTAGCTGCGTTATTTTACACAAGCTTAAATATTCAGACCGGATGTTTACGCAATTCTAGTTGCTTCCTTACGAACGCTTCAACAATACGATCTCCGTGAATTCCATGGTTTTGAAAAGAACAGTTTAAAAATAACAAGGGGAGCTTAGGCGCTCCCCAGTTTGACATAATTGGTTTCGGTATAAAGGTGATAAACCTGTGTTTTAACCTTATGCCTAAAGCATACGGTATGGTTTTGCTTGACGTGCCCGCCGTGAGATTGAATGCTTCCTCTATCGCTCGATCGAATTCGGTTCATCAATAGGCAGATATTAGCGTTGCTTATTGAAACGATCTCATTCAGGAGCAAAGCGTATCGGTTTGCGTCAATTTAAGGGCAGCGGTGACAAAATTTTGCTACCCTACGAGACTGCGACCTTAATTCTCTAAGCGTTATGATCGAAGTTGAGCATCTCAGCAAACTCTACGGTTCAACAGCAGCGATCGAGGATGTCACGTTTTCGGTCGAGCCGGGTGAAATTCTTGGTTTTTTAGGCCCAAACGGGGCTGGAAAAACAACGACGATGCGAATTTTATCCGGCTATCTGCCCGCGAGTCGAGGAACCGCAAAAGTCGCAGGGTTTGAGGTGCATGAGAATTTGATGGCAGTACGACAGAAGATCGGATATTTGCCCGAATCTCCGCCGCTGTATCCTGAAATGACGGTTCAGGGATTTCTCAGCTTTGTCGCCCAGATTAAGGGAGTGAGTGCAGGCGATCGCGCTGCTCGAATCCAAACTGCGCTAGAAAAAACCGGATTAGTAGACAAGCGAAAAACGCTGATCCGCAAGCTGTCGAAAGGCTATCGGCAACGGGTCGGAATCGCTCAAGCGATCGTGCATGATCCGCCTGTAATTATTCTCGACGAACCGACGGTCGGACTCGACCCGCGTCAAATCATCGAAGTGCGAAATCTAATTAAGCAACTCGCGAACGATCATACGGTCATTCTCTCAACGCACATTTTGCCAGAAGTAAGTATGACGTGCGATCGCGTCACGATTATCAATCGCGGTCGAGTCGTTGCCACCAACACACCCGATCAATTGATGGCGCAACTAAATCGCGGCTCAGGGTATGAACTGGAAGTTGAGGGAGATTGGACTGCGATCGAACATTGCTTGAACATGATTCAGGCGGTGCAATCGATCGAACCGTATTCGAGTTCTGAGGAGCGTTATCGCGTCCGAGTCGTCTCGGAATCTGGAACCGAACCCGGACGAGAAATCGCAGGCGCGTTGGTGAGAAGTGGAATTGGACTGTATGAAATGCGGCGAGTGCAAGCCAGTTTAGAAGATGTGTTCTTAGAGCTAACGACTGAAGAGAAACCTGTTGAAGACGCGACCGCAGAGGAGCCAGAGGTATGAAAACCGTTTTGTTTAACATCATCGCGATTTATCGACGGGAATTGTCCAGCTACTTCGCGTCTCCATTGGCTTATACAATCGCAGCAGTCTTTTGGCTGATTTCTGGCTTTCTGTTTACGGTGACGCTCGATGGGGTGATTCAGCAAGCTGCACAGTACGATCAAGCAACGGCAGCGGGAATTGCAACGGCTCCGATCGACATTCCTTACGAATTCATTCGCACGATCTTAGGGGTGATCGGTTCGCTATCCCTCTTTGTATTACCTGTCCTATCGATGGGACTATACGCAGAGGAACGAAAACGCGGCACGTTAGAATTACTCGCGACATCACCGTTAACCAATTGGTCGGTCGCAGTGGGCAAATTACTCGGTGTAATGACTTTCTTTTTTACGATGTCATTACCGTTATTATTGTATGAAGCGATCGCGCTCTCTAGCGTTAATCCACCGATTCAAATCAGTGTTTTGCTACTCGGTCACGCTGGATTACTTTTACTAGCAGGCGCAGTATTATCGCTAGGAATGTTTATGTCATCGCTGACAGATAGTACGATCGTTGCAGCGATTTTCACATTCGCATTAGTCCTAGCGTTGTGGGTTGTGGATCTCGTTGCGAAGAATTTTGGCGGCGCTGTCGGAACTGCGATCGGGCATTTATCCTTGCTGAAGCACTACACGAATTTGATTCAAGGCATTGTCGATACAAGTAGCCTTGTCGTATTTGCAAGTTACATTTTCTTAGGAATCTTTCTGACCGCTCAATCGATCGATACATTCCGCTTCCAGCGCTCCTAGTCATATGAAAAGACGCTTAAATTTCGTAAAATTTCTGATTCTGCCGGGTGCAATGCTGATTCTGGCGGGTATTTCAGCAGGAATCGTGTCTGCGAGTTGGGGATCGATTCCAATCGGATTGATTGTCGCAGGAATCGTCGTGATCGGGTTGTGGATGATTTTGATCGGACGGTTTGAAGATCCGTTAGAGCCGAGCTTTTGGCGAAGACGATCGACGCAAGCGAGTACCAATGCGATCGTCAGTACGATCGCGGTTTTGGCGATCCTCGGATTGATTAATTTTCTCGCAGTGCGATCGACCCAGCGGTTTGATCTCACCGAATCTCGCCTATTCACGCTATCGCCCGAATCTCAGCAAGTTTTGCGAGAAATGCAGCAGGGCGTAAAGATTTGGCTGTTCTCGAATGATCAAAATCCTCAAGATCGGGAACTGCTCGAAAACTATCAGCGCCGAACCCCGAAATTTACCTTTGAATACGTTGATCCAGAAGCGAATCCTGGTTTAGCTCAAGCGTTTGGGATCAAGAATGCGGGCGACACTCGCGATGTCTTTATCGAGCTGCAATCGAGTAAACGCCGCCAATTTTTGCAAAGTATTTCCTCGCAAGTTCGACTCTCCGAAAATCGAATCACAAATGGAATTCTGCAAATCGCCAGCGATCGACGTTCTAAAGCCTATTTCGTGCAAGGTCATGGGGAAAAGTTACTCACCGAAGGCGAAGGCGCAATCTCGAATTCCATCAAAGCGTTAGAAGACAAGAACTTCACGAGCGAACCGCTAAATCTCGCTCAACTTGGAAAAGTGCCCGCTGATGCGTCTGTCGTTCTCGTTGTAGGTTCAACCCGCGCACTAGCCGAGGGCGAAATCAAAGCGCTCCAAGACTACTCGAATCAAGGCGGAAATCTACTAATTGCGATCGATCCCAATATCAAATCTGGACTTGATGCGTTTCTCAACACTTGGGGCATCAAACTCGACGATCGAGTTGCGATCAACGCACCCGACCAGCAGATCACAAATGCCGGCCCTGCGGTTGCAGTCGTGACACAATACGGAACTCATCCCATTACAAAAGACTTTGGAAACGGCATTTCGTTTTATCCGATTGCTCGTCCGATCGAGATTACGACCACGCCCGGAGTTCAAGCAGTTCCACTCTTACTCACCGATCCGAAAAGTTGGGCAGAAACCAATATCAAAGAGCAACCGCTGAAATTGGACGGTGGCGATCGACCTGGGCCTTTAGCGATCGGAGTCGCCCTCGAACGCACCGTAACCCCAATTTCTTCCCCGTCTCCAAGTCCAACCGCTTCTCCAAGTCCGTCTCCAAGCCTGATCGCGAAACCTGCTCGAATGGTTGTCTTCGGAAACTCTACCTTTATTGTTAACGGCTTTTTCAATCAGCAACTCAACGGTGACGTTTTCCTAAATTCCGTCAGTTGGCTCAGTCAAGACCAACTCCAACCGCTCTCGATTCGCCCCAAAGAAGTGAAAAACCGTCGAATCGCCCTGACCAACGAACAAGCGATGCTGATCGGATTTTTGGCATTAGCGATCGTGCCTCTCTTCGGCTTCGTCACCGCTGGCGTAATTTGGTGGCAAAGACGTTAAAAAACCTGGAGATGAAACACCCCCAGGAGCATAACGATAAACCCACAGATAATTACATCAAACCCAACTGAGCCAAAATGCCCTTTCCGGTCAATAACTCAGTTGCAAGACCGATCGCGATGCCAAGCATGGCTAAACGACCGTTCCAGTTTTCAGCAAAATTGGTAAAGCCGAAAGTTCCTTTCTTCTCCATCTTCGTTTCCTCTTCCAAGAGATAGAACGTTACACACAAGTTAACATTTCTTAAGAAAGATGACAATGAAGAAAATCTATTGCAAGACTACGAAATCACGACCGCAGTCTTGCCGCTGATCAATTCAATTTGTCAAACCCGTCCCCGAAACCGCTACATTGGAGAAATTCCATCGGAGAGAGCCGCCATGTTTAATTTAGGTTGGGTAGAAATCGGAGTGATTTGCGCCGTTGCCCTTCTGATATTTGGGCCAAAAAAGATCCCTGAACTCGGAGGAACTTTTGGCAAAACGCTTCGCAACTTCAAAGAAGGCATGACCAAATCAGACGAAATGAACGAAATCGAAGGCGATGACGATCGCGCCTGAAGATAGTACGGTTGCCTCGGTTTTTTGACGGTTATCCTCCCTCGTTGCGACTTAGACTCCCCCGCTAGAGTGGGGTGAAGAACTACAGGAAAGTTTACAACTGAGAATAGTTCGTAGCTCTCTGTTGCTGGCAAACCCGTATGGAGTCAGCGCAGACCTCGCATAGTGGAGAAAGCCCGATGTTTGAATACTTCACCGATCAGGCGATCGAGACCATCATGTTTGCTCAAGAAGAAGCCCGTCGGCTTCGGCAAAATTCCGTCGGCACAGAAGCGATTTTGCTGGGCTTACTCAGACAAGATGACACGATCGCAGTATCGGTTCTCAATGAACTAGGCGCAGCGTTGGAAAGCGCCCGTCTAGAAGTGGAAAAAATTGTCGGTCGCGGATCTGGCTCGTCGTTTGGAGAACTCCCCTTTACGCCCAAAACGCGCCAAATCCTTGAACGTGCGCTACAACAAGCCCAAATGATGGGAATGCGCTATGTGCGATCGGAGCATATTCTTCTCGCCCTAATAGACGATAACCAGGGTGTCGCGATCAAGGTTCTCAGCCAGTTGGGCTTGAATCCGGATGAAGTCCGCGCCCAAGTAAGCCGTTCTCAAGTAGAACCCGCCACTGTCGGTAAACCCGCCGCTCCGCGCAAAGCTGCATCCTCAAACAAAACTCCAGCGCTTAACGAGTTCGGCACGAACCTGACGCAAAGAGCCGCAGAAGGAAAGCTCGATCCGATGATCGGACGGCAGAAAGAACTCGATCGCGTGATTCAAATTCTCGGTCGTCGCTCGAAAAATAACCCTGTTTTAGTCGGCGAACCGGGAGTCGGTAAAACTGCGATCGGGGAAGGACTCGCACAACGCATTTACGATCAAGCCGTTCCCGACTCACTGCAAGAAAAGCAGGTGTTTCAGCTTGATATGGGTGCGCTGTTGGCAGGAACGCGCTTCCGGGGTGAGTTTGAAGAACGGATGAAGCAAATCCTTGATGAAGTGCAGCAGTCCGGCAACATCATTTTGATGATTGACGAAATTCATACGCTTGTGGGCGCAGGCTCGACGGGTGGCGGAATGGATGCCGCGAATCTGATGAAGCCTGCTTTGGCACGCGGCGCACTTCAGTGTTTAGGTGCAACGACGTTGGATGAGTACCGCCAGCATATCGAGCGAGATCCCGCCTTAGAGCGACGATTCCAGCCCGTAATGGTCGGTGAACCAACCGTCGAAGAAACGATCGACATTCTCCGTGGACTGCGCGATCGCTACGAGCAGCACCATCAATTGCTGATCGATGACTCAGCCGTCGAAGCAGCAGCGAAATTAGCAGATCGTTACATCACCGATCGATTCTTGCCGGATAAAGCGATCGACTTAATCGACGAAGCAGGTTCGCTAGTTCGTTTACGCAATAACAATCCTGCACTCAAAGCCTTAAAGAAAGAACTGCGGCAAGTTCAGAAAGAAAAGCAAGCCACAGTGAACGCTCAGGACTTTGACAAAGCGGGACAACTGCGCGATCGAGAAATCGAAATCGAGCAGCAAATCACGGCGGATCTTCCAGATGGGACGCTTCCAACCGTGAGCGAAGAAGACATCGCACAGGTGCTTTCTTCCTGGATGGGCATCCCCGTGAGCAAGCTGACCGAATCCGAATCGGCAATGTTGCTGCATTTAGATGATGTGCTGCATCAGCGCGTGATTGGACAAAATGAAGCGGTGACAGCGGTAGCACGATCGATTAAGAGATCGCGTGTGGGCTTGCAAGATCCGAATCGCCCGATCGCCTCGTTTATCTTCTCAGGCCCGACCGGAGTGGGTAAAACAGAACTCGCGAAAGCGTTAGCAGCAGCGGTATTTGGTTCTGAAGAGTCGATGATTCGTCTTGATATGTCCGAGTACATGGAATCGCACACCGTTTCTAAACTGATCGGTTCGCCTCCTGGATATATCGGCTACGACGAAGGCGGACAACTCACCGAAGCCGTTCGGCGCAACCCGTACACGGTGATTCTGTTCGATGAAGTTGAGAAAGCGCATCCGGATGTGTTTAATATGATGCTGCAATTGTTGGATGATGGTCGTCTGACCGATGCCAAAGGTCGCACCGTCAGCTTCAAAAACACGGTCTTGATCATGACCTCGAACCTAGGCTCGAAAGTGATCGAAAAAGGCGGCACAGGATTAGGATTTGCGACTGAGGCTGGCTCTTCCGAGTCGATTCAGTACAGTCGCATCCGCAATCTGGTAAACGACGAGCTAAAACAATATTTCCGACCAGAGTTTCTCAACCGAGTAGACGAGATCATCGTGTTCCGTCAGTTGACTCGCGGCGAAGTGACTCAGATTGCTGACTTGATGATTCAAGACGCGGCAGCCCGAATCGCAGAGCAAGGAATCATGCTCGAAGTCAGCGATCGTTTCAAAGAACGAGTGGTCGTAGACGGATACAATCCCAGCTATGGAGCGCGTCCGCTGCGTCGTGCGATCTCTCGACTGCTCGAAGACAGTTTGGCGGAAGCATTCTTAGCGGGTCAAATTCAAGCCGGAGACACTGCGATCGCGGATGTTGATGAAGATCAGCAAGTGGTGATTCGCCCCGTGAAATCACCCGTTACGATCGCGGCGTAATTCTACCGAGCCTGCGTAAATCTACGCGCTATTTCTCTTCAAAAGCCCTTGCAACCATACAAGGGCTTTTTTTTCGTCTTTACATTCGTGATAAAGCAGTAAAGTTCTTGCAGGTGGGCTTGGATTTCGGGTCTTGCTCCCAGGACAATTACGGATGTGAGTTTTCAGTGCTTGTCATGGTAAAAAACATTACGATCGTGGTTCCTGTTTATAACGTCGAGGCTTATATCGGGGAAGCGATTCAGTCGATTTTGGCTCAAACTTATCCGCATTTCGAGGTGATCTTAGTCAACGATGGCTCACAAGATCGCAGCATCGAGATTTGTAGTCAGTTTGATGATCCCAGAATCAAGATTTTGCACCAAGAAAATCAAGGCCCCGCAGCCGCTCGTAATTTGGGAATTCGCCATGCTCAAGGAGAATATGTGGCGTTTCTCGACGGTGACGATCTGTGGACAGAGGATAAACTTGCCAAGCACGTGGAACATCTCGATCTCAATCCCGAAGTCGGTGTGAGCTTTTGTCCGTCTCGCTTCATTGACGACAAAGGCGACTCGATCGGGCTATTGCAAATTACGAAAATGACCGACATTACGCCGCTCGATTTGCTGTGCCGTACCCCGATCGGAAATGGTTCCGTTCCCGTGATTCGCAAGTCGATTCTGGATGAAATCGAGTTTGTGAATGCAGCGGGTGAGGTGTGTTATTTCAACCCCGATCGACGCTTGCACCCGTCCGAAGATGTCGAATGCTGGCTGAGGATTGCCCTGAAAACAAAGTGTAAATTTGAAGGCGTTCCAGAAGCGTTAACGCTGTATCGGGTCAGTTCTCAAAGCTGTTCGGCGCAGCTAATGAAAAAACTGCATTCTTGGGAAGCCATGCTACAGGATTTAGAAAACTGGGCACCGCTTGAGGCACAGGAATGGAACGCGCCCGCAATGGCATATCAATATCGGCATTTGGCGCGACGAGCGGTATCGCTGCGAGATGGAGCCGTCGCGATTGATTTAATTCACCAAGCGCTGTCGACCTACGGCGCGATCTTAATCGAAGAACCCCATCGCACGCTGCAAACCTTATTTGCTGCCTATTTGCTCCGGGCATTACCGAAACAGTTGTATCAAGGCTTTGAAGCGATCGCGGTTCGAATTACCGGAGCGATGCAGCGCTACCGTATGAACTCGGCGTTTCAGATGCGGAGTTCGGGACTGGGTTAAGCCTTGACCGGAAGCGTCACCGTGAATGTACTTCCGATCGCAGGCGTACTTTCAACGGTGATACTTCCTCTACAGACTGAAACTAATTGCTGCACGATCGCAAGTCCCATTCCTGTACCGGGAATCGCCTCAACATTTGAGCCTCGATAGAGCGGCGCGAAAATTAAATCTCGATCGCGCTCCGAGATCCCAATTCCACTGTCTTGAATTTGAAAAATCATTCGCTCTGAATGACAAATTAGCTTCAAATACACAGTGCTACCGCAGTTAGAATACTTCACTGCATTGCTGAGTAAATTGATCAGGATTTGTCTCAGTATCATTTCATCAAACTCAATCACCAAATTAGAAGACATACAAACAAAATCAATGTTTGCACTGCGGTAGATTTGATCGACTTCTGCAATCAGAGTATTGCAAAATGCAGAAAGATTAATCTGAATCGGTTTCCACACCAGTTTCCCAGCTTGGCATCGACAAAATAGAGAAGTTCGATCGAGAAAATCTGCCATCTGTCGCACAGAGTTTCGAGCCAAAGCTAAATGGTCTAACTTTTGTAGCGATCGCGCTGAAAGTTCTTCTTGCTCGATCAGTTCAATCCAATCCGAAGTGATCAGAATCGTGCTGAGCGGGGTTCGGAGTTCGTGATCGACAGTATGCAACAGTTGAAGTTGGTTTTGATTGTCGTTAAGCTGCTGGGCTAATTTAAGCTGAGTTCGATGTTGACGCAGCGTTGAGCGAATTGCAGTATCGAGAAATGTTTCCTGATAAGGATTGGTCAGATAGGGGAGATCAACGGGAATCTCAAACGGCTGATTTTCTGCATTAAAACAAAGTGCAGGAAGTTGGGCAGCTTCGATCGCACCCATAATTTCACTTTCTACACTTTGTCGATCGAGTAATACTAAATCGGGCTGTTCGGCGGAGATTTTGTCCTGAAAATCTTCAAGCGCAACCGTTGTTTTATATCCCAAACGTTGCAATCGATATTTCAGGTCAAGCGTGATCCAATGTTCTTTCGCAATGATCAAAACTTTTACGATCGACATACAATCTAAATCCGTCTGCTTCGCGCTCCTTAGCATACAAAACAATGCGCCTTCTATTTGTCGAAGATGATGTCAATTTTTCTGAACAACTAAGCGCAATTCTCAAACAGTACTATGCAGTAGACATTGCAAACGATGGTGAAACAGCTTGGGAATGGCTGCAATTAGTCAACTACGATGCCATCGTTCTCGATGTGATGTTGCCGAAACTAAATGGCATTGAACTGTGTCAGAGAGTGCGAACATCAGGACAGCAAATTCCGATTTTGTTGCTCACCGGACAAAGCACGATCGACGATCGGATCATCGGTTTAGACGCGGGTGCGGATGATTATCTGATCAAGCCCGTGGGGTTTCAAGAAGTATTAGCGCGATTGCGGGCATTGTTGCGTCGTCCGCCTGCAATCGCACCGACACGCCTCGAATGGGGCAGCCTTCAGATCGATCCAGAACGCCATCAGGCGACCTTTGATGGAACCACGATCGCCCTCACGCTGAAGGAATATCTTTTGCTCAAGCTATTTTTGCGGCGAAGTGACTGGGTTCACAAACACAGCGCGATTTTGGAGCAGTTATGGAATCTCGATTGCGATTTGCCGAGTGAGCAAGCGGTACGGGCGCACGTTAAAGGATTGCGACGTAAGTTAAAAGCAGTTGGAGCAGCAGATTTGATCGAAACGGTGTACGGCGTTGGATATCGCCTGAATCCGAGGTATGCAGAGCCGATTCGATCGCATCACCATACAGCAACAGTTCTAATTGTGACTAATCAAACTCAGAATGCTGAGGAAATGAAGGAGCTGCTGGAGCCTTGTGGAGTGTCGATCGCAGTATCGATTGATCCTTCTGCACTGTTGAAAACGCTCGATCTGACTCAACCGAATCTACTGCTATTAGCGGCAGATGCGATCGGCTTAGATCGGCTAACGTTGTGTCAAATCGTCCGACGCGATCGGCGCTGGAACTGGTTGCCGATCGTGCTGATGATGACGACCACAGAACCCGATGGGATCAATCAGGGATTTGCAGCGGGTGCAGATGATTTTGTTCACGATCCGGTGATTCCCTCAGAGCTAACGAATCGGGTTCTAAATCGATTGGAACGGGTGCGTCAATTGCAGAAACGATTCCAAACCGTGTAGAGTCCCCCTCAATTGGGATCTATCTACCGTATGTACACAAGTTGATTGATCGGTGATCGCCTAGACCTCTCGCCCCCTAAATCCCCCAAATTTGGGGGATTTAGGGGGCAGAAGACGATCCAAACGAACTGGCAAACGGCTTACAGGGTAGAAGATTACGGTGAGGGAGAAGGTGAAGGGGCTGCCGATGGAGATACCGAAGGGGAGGGAGATGCTGAGGGCGATGGAGATGCTGAGGGCGATGGAGATGCTGAGGGCGATGGAGAGGGCGACTCAGGAGATTTAACGGTCAGTGGAATTCCATCACTCGTCGATCGAGCATTGGTATCCAATTGCCGAGGATTCGTTTTTGCTTGGATCTGGGCATCGGATAGATTGCGCTCGTATTCTGCCAGGGCTTTTCGGACGCGCGGCAGTTGAGCAGCAGGCTTGAGAAGATCGAGCGCCACTTTCCACCGATCGATTACCAAACTCCAGTCCTCTTTCGACTGTGCCGATCGCGCTAAATTTTCCGCACTCACCGCTTTATCTTCAGCCTGATTCAGCAACGTATTCAAATCCTCATCCGAAAGTTTCTGTCCCGGTTTTGCCACAACAGTACGCGGCACTTTGATCTCAGCTTTCGGCGGCAATAATTGATCGGCAGTCAGTCCCGACTTGTAGCCATTTTTCTCGTAAGGAGTGGGATCGACAGGGCGCGGTGGCGTGTATTGCACAATGCGAGTCGGAAGCGGATTACAGCCGGCTAGTACCCCTAAACAAGTCACGATCGAGAATCCCTTGCTCAAACAGAAGCCTTTTACCATACAACCTGGAACAAAATCGACCCCGTTAGAATGCCTTGATTTCGGTTTTCGATCACACAAGAGCGTTAAAATTTCTTAAGAAAGTCGCGAAATGTGGGATGTCGGAATGCGTGTTGCGATCGTTGGGGCAGGATTGGCAGGATTAGCCGCTGCTGTGGAATTAGTCGATGCGGGTCACGAAGTAGAAATCTTTGAAGCACGATCGTTTGTGGGCGGAAAAGCCGGCAGTTGGATCGACTCCGACGGCAATCATATCGAAATGGGGTTGCACGTCTTCTTCAATAACTATGCAAATCTGTTCGCGCTGATGGAAAAAGTGGGCGTTTACGATGAACTGTTAGCCAAAGAGCACGTTCATACGTTCGTCAATCGCGGCGGAGAGTTAGGCAAACTCGATTTTCGGTTCCTGCTCGGTGCACCGTTTCACGGGTTGAAAGCGTTTTTCACGACCGGACAACTGACAGTGCAGGATAAATTGCAGAATGCGATCGCGCTGGGTACAAGTCCGATCGTGCCTGGCTTAGTCAATTTCGATGTTGCGATGAAAATGATTCGCGCACTCGATAATGTCAGCTTTGCCAATTGGTTTCGCAGTCATGGCGGATCACAAAATAGCCTCAAGAAAATGTGGGATCCGATCGCGCTCGCCTTGGGCTTCATCGATACCGAAAATATTTCTGCTCGCTGTATGCTCACCATCTTCATGATGTTTGCCTCGAAAACAGAAGCATCAAGATTGAATATGCTATCGGGATCACCTGCGGAATACTTGCATAAACCGATCGTTGATTATCTCGAAGCGAGAGGCACAAAGATTCATACCCGCAGACAAACGAGAAAAATTCTGTTTGAAGGCGAAGGGCAAAATACGAAAGTGACAGGATTGGCAGTTGCAAACGGCGAAACCGAAGAAACGATTACCGCCGATGCGTACCTTGCGGCGTGTGATATACCAGGAATTCAGCGACTCTTGCCGCAAGAATGGCGCAGCATCAAAGAATTCGACAACATCTATAAGCTAGAAGCGGTTCCGGTTGCAACGGTTCAGATGCGGTTCGATGGTTGGGTGACTGAGATGAACGATCCCGAAGCCCGCAAGCAAGTTGAGCGATCGGCAGGAATGGACAATCTACTTTATAGTTCAGATGCCGATTTTTCCTGCTTTGCAGATCTTGCGCTCACCAGTCCTAAAGACTACTACCGAGAGGGGCAAGGTTCACTCATGCAAGTTGTTCTCACTCCTGGCGATCCCTTTGTTCCCATGAGCAACGAAGACATTGCCAAACACGCTCTGAAACAGATTCACGATCTCTTTCCTTCCTCGCGTGAACTCAATATGACGTGGTACAACGTGGTGAAACTAGCGCAGTCGCTTTACCGTGAAGAACCCGGCAAAGATCCTTACCGCCCTTCTCAGAAAACGCCGATCGCGAATTTCTTCCTAGCCGGAAGCTATACGCAGCAAGACTACATCGACAGCATGGAGGGTGCAACCATTTCGGGAAAACAAGCGGCTCAGAAGATTCTTGAACCGACGGGGCACAGAGTTCAAGGTGTGGGACTCTTCAAGTACTAAAACAAAATGTTGCTCAAGCAGTGTTAACTTGGGCAGCACTTTTACGGTGTACAAAAGCTCTTAGAAGCCACATTAATCTAAATAATAAGAAACTTAACACTCAAAAATCGATCTTTTTACAAAGATGTAGTCAGCAAAACAAAATTAATGATGTGAAAAGAGGGATGATCGAGTTGGGTTTCTAGCGATTCCAGCCTAAAGATCGAAATGCTTACATTAACTCCCCTTGGAGTTCGATCGCGTAAAGCGTCACAAGAAGCAGTTTCTTTAGAGCGGTCGTTTCAGAATCCAGATTTGCTCTTCGTTTCGGATATTCCCATGACCATTTACGTTGGAAATCTTTCTTACCAAGCGACCGTAGACGACCTGAAATCGGTGTTTGCCGAGTATGGAGCGGTAAAGCGCGTTGTGCTACCTACCGATCGAGAAACAGGACGGATGCGGGGCTTTGCTTTCGTTGAGATGGAACAAGATGCCCAGGAGGATGCCGCAATCACCGAATTGGATGGAGCGGAATGGATGGGGCGGCAGCTTCGAGTTAATAAAGCAAAACCGAAGGGAGAGTAACCGAAAAGCATTCAAGCTCTAATTGAATAGGTTCGATATGACAAAAGCTTTCTCTAAACATATACAGAGAAAGCTTTTGTTATTAGCTAGTTTCAGATTGTACTAAACCGCGATCGTGCTTTAACCTATGCAGCACGACGAGTCAACAAACTCCATAGGAAGATTGCGACGATTGCACCCAAAACAGCGATCAAGATACCGCCAAAGCTCAAGGAAGCCGCTGTTAGATTTAGCGCCCCTGTGGTTAAAAAGGTGTAAAGGCTACCACCAACAAATGCACCGATGACACCCAAAATGATCGTTCCGAGAATGCCGCCGCCTTGGTCGCCGGGGTAAATTGCTTTTGCGATCGCGCCTGCAATCAGACCTAAGATAATCCAAGCGATAAGATTCATAATCAATTTCTCCTAAAAGTTTTTAGCTCACAAATAGAGAATATCAAGTTGTTTCGCACTTACCCATCTGCCGCAAGTGATAATCAAAAATATCTCAAGGAAGAGTCACTTTTTAGAATGGGTTTAAGTGACTGAATTCAACTTAGTTTGTTTTAAGCTGAAATCTCTAGCATTTGCGCTGATTCTTCGAGGAGTTCACAAGTTGCTTTCACGACCGTTTCAGGAGCAACTTGCGCTAAACAGTGATGATGTCCTTCTGGGCAGATACTTTTATAACAGTACTTACAAGGGACATCTTGGAACAGCAAGCGATGGGGGACTTGCCAGGGCGTGTGTTGAGGATTGGTCAAGGCATACAAATCGGCAACCGGAGTTCCCACAGCCGCAGCGAGATGAGCGGGAGCGGTGTTATTTGAGATCAGAACGGGTGCAAGTTCGATCAATGCGGTTAATTCACCTAAGCTCAACTGACAAACGAGTGAGTGAGAATTTGCCTGCATTTTTGCCTGGATCTGAGCGACGATATCGAGTTCAAGCGTGGTTCCGGTGAAGATGACTGCGTAATCGTGTTCGAGAATCAATTGATCGGCAACGATCGCGAATTGTTCGATTGAATATCGTCGCGAGGGAGCCGTTGCCCCCGTATGCATTACCACCCAGCGTCCCGGGAGATTGAGCGAGGCAAGTCGCTGAGAAACACGATCTCGATCGCACTCATGCACCCGAATCGAAAGCCGCTGATTCTCCGTTGTTGCACCAATTTGAGCGACTAAATCGAGTTGACGTTGAACTTCGTGACGAATTCCGCGATCGGGTTCCGGATCTTTGATCCAATCGGTGAGCAGTTGATAAGGATTTTCGTGACAGTGCGCCAGTCTCAGCGGAATTTCTGCCATGTAGCACAAGAACGCAGAAGGCAAAGGATTCTGACTGTACACAGTAAAAATAATTGCGCCATCGAACTTGTGTTGTCGCAGTAAGTCAATCATGTCGTATTCGGGTCGGGGCGTTTCGCGGGGAGCAGTTGCCTTAAGCCAGGGAGAATCGTAAACGATCGTGTGATCTAATTCAGGAATCAGAGGTGCGATCGCAGATCCAGCGGACGACGTGAGCAGGGTTAATTGTCGATCGGGTGTTTTGAGTGCCCGAAAAGCGGGAGTCGTCATCAAAACATCCCCGATCGTGTCGAGCCGAATGCAGAGTAAATTTTTAGCTTGGTTCCAGGACATGACTAAACGTAGATTTGAGTTCTTCCAGCGTACAGCGAGCCGTTCCCGGTTTTTGTACCACGATCGCGGCGGCAGCGGCGGCGATTTCTGCTGCGATCGTGGGGTTATCTGTGATTGTTAATGCGATCGCAAACGCTGCCGTAAAGGTATCCCCTGCGCCAATGGTTTGAGTGGGACAAGCGGGATTTGCGCGGATTTGATAAGGGGCACGATCGCGTTGTAAAAGAATGACACCTTCTCGATCGAGCGTTACCGCTACAATTTTCGCTCCCGTTTTCCCTAGTATTTCATCTACATTATTTTTCACATACCGAACTCTAGATAAATTAATATCTTCAATTTGATTTAGTAAATTTAATGTCTGTTGATAATTCGGTTTAACTGCGGTTATTTCTAAAGTTTGATACTTTACTAGATTCTTTGCATCAGCAACGAGCATTTTTACACTACGTTGCTGAAGTCGATTAATCGTATCAATAACGCGATCTGTTAAAATCCCGTATTCATAATCTGAAATGATTACAGCATCATGACTATCCCATTGTATTCTTAATTCACTTATTAGCCGATTTTCTAATTCCGTCGTTAACAATTCTGTACTTCCTTGATCGAACCGAAGTAATAATCGATCGCCATCCATCACCCGCTGTTTTGTCAATGTTGTTCGATGACTTGAATCGATTACACCTTCAATTCCCTGTTTCGTCAAAAGTCGCTGAAGCTGTGTTCCTTCCCAATCAGTGCCAACCACCGAAAGTAATGTAACCTCTGCCCCTAAACTGTGCAAATTCATTGCAGTATTTGCGGCTCCTCCGGGCTGGTCGATCGCGTGCGAAAGCGTTACCACTGGAACAGGCGTTTCCTGGCATAAGCGAGTTGCGCCACCATAGAGATAGCGATCGAGCATTGCCTCCCCGATGACCAAAATCCGCGATCGAGAAAACTGCTCCAGCACCGAAAGAAAGTCACTCATGCTTAAATCCGTGGCAACAAACCTATCAATACGGATTTAGCAGAGGAAATTAAACGTTCCTCGGATAGATTTCTCTGAATTCTGACAAACTCGCTACTGTTGAAGAATCTTCTTTGGCAAGTTCTCCAGACACGATCGCCGATGCCTGATAGAATTGCGAAATGTAAAGCATGGTGGTACTGGGCGATCGTATGCGAATGTTGCAAGTATTTTTCGGATTTCTTCTCGCGGTAGTGATGATGTTTGGATTGCCGCAGAGTTCTTATGCAGCAAGTTCCGGTGCGATTCGTGCGATCGACGATGCGAGCGCAGCAACCAAAGACTATTCGGGGAAAAACTTGATTCGAGCAGAGTTTAGCAATGCTCGACTGGAAAGCAGTAACTTTAGTGGGGCAGATTTGCGCGGCGCAGTGTTTAGCGGCTCGGATTTGAGAAAATCGAACTGGAAAGGAGTCGATTTTGGGGATGGAATTGCTTACATTTCAGATTTGTCAGGCGCAGATCTCAGTGATGCAGTGATGACTTCTGCGATGATGATCGGTTCCGTGTTCAAAGGTGCAAATATTACAGGCGCAGATTTCAGCTTTGCCGTGTTAGATCGATCGCAAGTAGTCGCTCTGTGCAAAACAGCGAGTGGAGTAAATTCAAAAACGGGTGTGAGTACGCGCGAATCGCTGGAATGTCCTTAGAGAAAAGACGATCGCAGATTGGCTGATCTATCCTGATAACAGTCCTGCGATCGCTCATCACCATGCTGAAATCATTTCTCGCTGCAACCATATTTTTAGTCGCACTGCCCACCGTTAGCTTTGCGGCTCCATCCAAATCGGTCAATGCTCAAAATCCACCGCAGCTAACGACCGAGGAAATCTATCAAGCCTGCACCCAAAATCGAGCTGAAACTTTGCCCAATCCTTTCGTCGATGTTTCCCCAAGAGATTGGGCTTACAAAGCAGTGTTGACCATGCACTACTGTGGTGCCTTTCGTCAGGCGGCTCCGAGAAGCTTGTTTGAGCGTTCCCAACCCGTTCCCCAACCCTCAGTTCCGCGCTCCTGATCGCCGTTGAGCATAACAGTTGATGTACTGCGTTAGTTCTTGCTTGCGGAGTTTTCCCGCTTCTCCCGGTTCAGGATATTTCGCCAACAACTGACGTGCCGTATCAATGCGATCGACTTGAGCATACAATCGAATGACTTGAATGTGAGCATCAAGCGATCGCACTTCTTTTCCGTTCAGAATGACTGCTGCTCGATCGAGGAGTGCGATCGCTTCGGAAGTTCGATTCCGACTGAGATAAGCCTGAGCCGTTCCAGGTACGATCGATAAGTAACTATCTGGTGATTGATAGGTATCGATCAAACTAGCTGCTTGTTGTGCAATGCTCAATTGTCCGACTTGCACTGCTGAAATCACTAAATTACTAATATTCGTCTCTTTGTAGGCATCTTTCGGAAGCTCTTGAAACGTTTTCCAAGCAGATTCAATCTGGTTTTCGTTGAGGAACTGCTGAGACAATAGCGCTAACACATAGTTCGGGGCAATGCCTGTATCGGGTCTAACCTGAATCGTCTTTGCTGCTTTTACCGCAGTCTGACGCGCTGTTTCTGCTGCTTGCTCTTGCCCAATCCTGATGTATCCACGCGCGATCGCTCCGTATGCGACTGCTCTCATGTTCGGAGTAGACATCGATTCTGCTAGTTTTGTCGCGATCGCGAATATTGCTTGGGCAGATTGAGGCTGAATCGCCGCGATTTGCGTCAGAACTTCGATCTCTGGAGAACGAGTTCCATAACTATCTTGGCGCGGAAGTTGTTGAGCAAAGGAAATTGCTTTGTTGATGTCTTTTTGAGCGTAAGCGATCGCGAATTGTTGAAGCACCTGTTCTCGAAGGTCTGGGTCAGGGTTAGAGAACAGTTTGAGAGTCGGCGCAAGGACATCTAAAGCATTCAGCTTTTGAGCGAGCGGAATCGTACCGTAAGGATTCGCTGTAATAATAGTTAAGTTCACGAGGCGGCGAAAGGCAGTATTTGCTTCTGGTAAATCTCCTTGTTGAACTGCTTGATTGATCTGCTCAAATCCAGTACTCCCGTTTTGAACTTGCTGAACGGCTTGGACGAATTGTTCGATCGCTTGACTCGATTTCTGTGCTTGATTGCGTTTGCGATATTCTCCCGCAACCGGGAGTAGATAGTTAACTCTTAGCTCAGGTGAACTTGACCGCAGGATTTGAGCAATACGATCGGGGTTTCCTCCTGCTTGAAAATAAGCTGTAAGAGCAATCCCTTTTTCTGGAGGTGGATTTTTGATCATCTCCCAGGCTTTCGTTAAAAGCTTCGGATTGTCATAAACTGCTGCTAAAGCAAGATATCGTTCATCATCTCCATAGTTCGGACTTCTCAGAATTGTATTGAGATAAGGTTTTGCTTTGTCTTCGCGTTTGAGTTGTAGATAGAGTCGAGCAATATCAGGATTCAGTTGACTAGATGGAGCAAATTTTGACACTCGATCGACGATCTGTAATGCTTTTGCTGATTGATTAGTTTCAAAATACGCTTGCGCTAAAGTCAGTGGAACAGTGACTTGAAATAAAGTGATGTTCTCATTCGGGGGTCGCATGGTCGATACGATCGCGGTTTCAATCTGGCTCAACAAGGGCGCAATTTTCGGAGTTTGTTTTAGTTCTGAAGCAGTCGTTAACAGTCCGCCGAGGTGAGATGCCCGATATCGAGCATTCGGCTGTTTTAGAACTGTCTGAATCGCGCGAGTTAGAACAATCGTTGCCCGATCGGTCCTTCCCAATTGTTGATAGTATCGAGCCAATCCCGATATCAATCCATACTTGAGATCCGTTTCAGGAAGTCGATCAATTCGAGTCGCTAGCTGATCTAAGATACTCAACAATTGTGCTTTCTCACTAGGCTGTGAGAGTTCCTTGAGCAAAAGATCCATCTGCGGCGGAGTCGGAGCATCTGGGCGAGAGGCAAAAGGTCTACCAATCAACCAGCGATCGAGATTATTTTGCACAATCAAATCAAGTGCAGAGGGAGACTGAGCAATCTCGTTGAGTTCGGCAAACTGTCGGGAAACTGAGTTGGTTGCAACGATAGCAGGTAAAGGTTGAATCGGGTAGGGAATTCGCCGCACAAGATCTTCTGCAAATTGTTGGGAGCAGCTTGGATTGATTTGCGCCTGAGCAGGAACAATCGGTAGCGAAGTGGTGATCAGCAGACTAAGAAGAGAAGCAAGAATTGAGCGATCGCGCATAAAAAGTCGAACCATCAAAAGCGATTAATCCTCTTGAATACGACTAAAGGTGCAATGTTTCCAGATTAATATTCAATCTAATTAGCCGATGTGAACAACATGACTGAATTTGCTGGTGCAGCGATACCTGCCTTAAGGTTTGACCATGAAACTCTTTCTTTGGTGTAGCCCGAAGCGGACAGGGTATACGCTGTTAAAGTTGGTTGAGTCGGATTCCATCCCCTGGAAATGAGTTGAATCGGTTGGAAATCATTCGATCGATTAACAATCAAGAAAGACCGATAGCCCAAAGCGCGATTACTCACCGCAAACGTTTTAATTACAGCTTCATTGCTAGTCAAAGTCGAAATACGATCGCCAATCATGAACTGATTTAATAAATTAAAAAACTTTCCATTCAAGCGCAGTTTGCCTTGATCGTCCATTTTGCCGTAAGTGCCATCTTTTTCGTTCCAAGAGATCGTTGCAGTCGCACCATTTGACAACGCGCTAACAATACTCAACGCATCAAAGACAACGCCCTTATGATTGGTCATGCGAGCATCACGAGTCTCCCAAGTCCAGCTAATGTTATATTCACCCAACATTACTGGAATGGTTCGATTTGGACTAGCAGCTTTCAAGGCTTGAACAATCGTATTGGTGTAATCCCCGATCGCATCAGTTTTGTTAAAAATCTCTTGGTCTGCTGTAGCCGCCTCTCCGGTTGCATAAAAGTGGTAAGTAAAAAAATCAAGATGCTTGACTGTTCCTTTGATGAATGGAACATAAAACGGCTGCAAATCTGCCCGCGCGATTCCCGGTCCACCCACGCGAATCGTAGGATCAACCTGCTTCATTGCCACAGCTGCTTTGTTGTAAATCGCGACCAACTCAGGTAAGCGATCGAGCTTAGTCGGATCTTTCAATCCACCCCATCCACCATTCGTATGGAACTGAGCAAAATAACGATCGTCTTTCTCGTTCGTCACCTCCCAATACTTCACCTTGAAGCGCGACTCTTTGTTTACGATCTTGACGAGATTTGCACAAAGTTGAGCGTAGCGATCAAACTGATGCCGATCGAGAAATCCATCTCGATCGGCATCCATCCAATCGGGCCAAGTTGGAATGTTGATCATGCGTTGCGGTTGGTGCTGTCCGAACGAAGAGAACGAAGCAGACAGCGCAGATTTTACTTTACGAGCATCCCAAGTTCTGCGAGCAGTATCGATCAATCCGTCGGGTGTGCTTGAGTCTTGCAGCGCACCGCTATTGTGAAACCGAATCAAACCCGGTTTCATCACCGCCATATTATTTCGGTAAGCAGCACTATTCGAGTTTTCTGGTCGAAACCCTTGATAAGCGTTCAACCCAAATCCTAAGCTCGTATCCGTTCCTTTCCCTACATTCCAATGAACAGTCGCCGTAACGGTGTCTTTACGCATTGTTCTAACCCGTGTCGCTGGCTTAGCCGGTTCGCGATCGATCTGGCGACTTACGATCGTCGTCGTTTGACCCAGATTTGCATCGATATGAATAGGAATCATCTTTTAAAGCTGCCTCGTCGATAAATCTAAAAAAACGCCAGTTCGACAGGTTTTCTCGCTCCGTTTCAGTCGGCTTCTGCCCCCTACATCCCCCATTCTGGGGGACTTCAAGCCAAAGATTCCGATTCAAAGTCCCCCAGAATGGGGGACTTAGGGGGCTTCCCGAAGTCACAACCGAAGCGAACCACTTCTATCGAATCTATCGAACTCACGTTAAAAAAATGGTGGCGCAACCTGAAAAGCTGCACCACCGAAACTTTCAAAAGCACTAATTCGCGATCTGAGATGCCACGGCTTGCTTATTCTCCGCGATTTGCAACGAGGCATACAGGCGATTCAACGCATTCACATACGCTTGTGCTGATGCCACGATGATATCGGTATTTGCAGAATGCCCGGAGTAAATACGATCGCCATATTTCAATCGAATCGTCACTTCCCCGATCGCATCAATTCCCGCTGTCACTGATTGCACCGAGAATTCGATCAGTTGATTCGGTACGTTTACAACTCGATTGATCGCTTTGTATACGGCATCGACCGGGCCAGTTCCCGTTGCCGCATCGGTTAACTCTTCGCCGTTGGGAGTGATCAATCGAACGGTTGCAGTCGGGCAGATTGTACTGCCGCAAGAGACTTGAACGAGGTCTAAGCGGAAGAGTTCGGGGACTTGTTGAACTTCGTCATTGACGATCGACTCTAAATCGCGATCGGTGACTTCTTTTTTCTTGTCCGCGAGTTCTTTGAACCGAACAAAGGCTTTGTTAACTTCTTGATCGGTTAGCTCGAAGCCGAGTTCGTTCAACCGAGAGCGGAAAGCATTGCGACCGGAGTGTTTACCCAAAACGAGTAGGGTATCTGCCAGACCGATCGTTTTCGCATCCATGATCTCGTAGGTTTGCCGATTCTTCAGCATTCCGTCTTGGTGAATGCCAGATTCGTGAGCGAAAGCGTTGGCTCCGACGATCGCTTTATTTGGTTGCACCAACATCCCCGTCAAGTTAGAAACCATTCGTGAGGTTTTGTAAATCTCTTGGGTGTTGATGTTCGTTAACGGGATTTCAGATTCGACTGGACGATCGAGATAAGGATTGAAATACGATCGACGAACGTGCAGCGCCATCACTAATTCTTCGAGCGAGGCATTTCCAGCCCGTTCGCCAATCCCGTTGATTGTGCATTCAAGCTGACGCGCCCCGTTTTTCACCGCTTCGAGGAAGCAAGCGACCGCTAAACCTAAATCATTGTGACCGTGAACGGAAATGATCGCTTGATCGACGTTCGGAACGTTTTCCTTAATGCCGCGAATCATTGCGCCGAACTCGCTCGGAGTCATGTAGCCGACTGTATCGGGAATGTTGATCGTTTTGGCTCCGGCTGCGATCGCTCTTTCTAACACCTGATAGAGATATTCAGGATCAGAGCGGGCGGCATCCATCGGTGAGAACTCCACATCGTCTACGAAAGATTTGGCGTAAGCGACCATTTCTTCGGCGATCGACAACACTTCCGCGCGGGTTTTCTTCAACTGATATTCCAAATGAATATCGGAAGTTGAAATAAAAGTGTGAATTCTCGGTTTTGCGGCGGGTTTGAGTGCTTCGGCAGCGGCTTTAATGTCGGCAGGAATCGCCCGTGCCAAGCTGCAAATCGTCGGGCCTTCAGGGGTTCCAACGGCTTGAGCAATCTTTTGCACCGCTTCAAAATCTCCCGGACTCGCAAACGCAAAACCCGCTTCGATGATGTCTACCCCAAGTCGAGCAAGCTGACGCGCGATCGTAAGTTTTTCATCCACATGGAGAGTTGCGCCGGGGCACTGTTCGCCGTCGCGCAGAGTGGTATCGAAAATCAGAATGCGATCGGAATGAGATGCGTTCATAGCTCGACTGGTGTAGTTGTAGTGTACTGTCGTTACGAATCAATTCAGGTAAGCGCTTGATTTCACGACTTTTCAGCCATTTAAAATTCAGGCGCAAAAGAATTTCTGTAGTGATTGTAACGCTTATTTGTAGTACGCTGCTCAGTCGAGTGATGAAAGCTTGACTAATACTCCGCTTTCTCAATGTAGGAGCGAATATTGTTGAGATCGATATAGCGATCGGTAACATTCCGCAGTTCTCGCGCGATCATGCCTTCGGTTGAAACCACGGTAATGTGGGTGTTTTTCGATCGCAGTTGTTCGATCGCCCGTTCAAAATCGCCATCGCCGCTAAATAAAATTACGCGATCGTATTGCTCTACGGTATTGAACATATCGACCACAATTTCAATATCAAGATTTGCTTTTTGGGAATAGCGACCAGAAGTATCGTCGTAATATTCCTTGAGAATCTTGGTTCGCACCGTGTAGCCGAGACTGATCAGCGCGTCCCGGAAGCCTCGTTGATCTTGAGGATCTTTGAGTCCCGTGTACCAGTAAGCGTTGATTAGCTCAACAGTTTTTTCTGTCGTGAAATGCTCTAAAACACGCTTGGGATCAAAAAACCAACCATTTTTCTGCTGTGCATAGAACATATTGTTTCCGTCTACAAAAATAGAAAGACGGTTCATTGAGTAATGCATAGAAGCTAAAGACCTAAAAATTGTAGAAGCAAAAATGTGAATAATTAATTCTAACAACGGAAAACTGCGAGCGAACTGAAAAATCGCGAATCTCGCTTACCCCTAGGATAAAACGCCCCCGATTTGATCAAAAACCCTGGCTTTCTTCCGTTCTAGGCGAAGTCGTGAATCGCTGTTATTCTGCATCCATCGCCAATTTCCCACACACAAATCCACTCTGCTTTAACGTGAGATAAAACCAGAGTGCCGGATTTGAAGCACGCTGACAGTCATGATTGTTGCTAAGTTCTAGAGGTTTTCCTAACATTTTGAATCAGATTTATATGACAACAAGAAATAGTGCTTTACATTAGTTAATTAGAGCAATTGGAACAGTTCCTCAGCTATTAGAGGGATTTTTGGCAGAATTTGGCGGTTCTATGGCATCTTTGGAACGAGCGTGGTGGAAAAATCGTCCTGAATCGAGATGACGCGCTTGATTGATCAAACGTGCCCAGTTTCTCAGTCATGTCAAAAAAAGTATCTCCTTCCGCTCTCATCCAAGCGCTAACGCTGACCCTACGTTCTGGACTGTTTCGGCAAACGACGGTCAAGCAGCCCAATAATCTTCATACCGAAACGATGCCGATCGAGGATGATCACAAAAACGATCGCATTGTCGATCGCGCGATCGCAGTCACGCAACCCGCTTCAAACAAGAGAGATCGACAATTCGTTCGATTGGGGCACGGGTTGATGGTGGGATGTGCGATCGTGGCAGGCGGGATGACGGCACTTCAACCGAAATCTACTCAATATTGGGAACGGCAGACCCAGAGCGCGATGTTTAAAATGCGGGGAGCGGTTGCACCGCCGGAGGGTGTGGTGATTTTAGCGATCGATGATGATACGCTGCTGCAACTTTCTGGATCGAGTCGGCTGTTGCGACGGAGTGCTTACGCGCGGGCAATCGATCGCGTGATGCAAGCAGGGGCGAAAACGGTTGGGGTAAATATTATTCTCGATCTGCCGAGTTTTAGTCAGACGGAGACTTCAACCGATTGCAGCGATCCAAATCTGAAAATCACAGACGACGATCGTCAATTGCAGCAAGTTCTACAGCGCTACGATGGGCGGGTTACGCTTTCGGTGAATAGCGATCGACTCGATAATCGTCAGGGTGAACAGATGCGACTGGCTTTGCCGTTTTGCCCGTTCCGCACTCCGAAAGCCTCTTATGGATTCATTCAATACCCGATCGAGGCAAATCAACGAGTGCATCGTTTAGGAAGTGAAGCGATCAAGAGCGTGCGATCGTCGGCTGAAATGTCCGCTCTGTTCGATGAGGAAAAAATCATCTCGTTTGCAGAAGCTACTCTGCGATCGGCAAATCTTCGACCGCTGCCCGCTAAAGGTGAGACTCTCTTTTTCTATGGCAGTGATGGAACCTTTAGCAGAACGACGATTCCGTTTTGGAATGTGTTGTCTGAAGAGAATTGGAACAGTGATTTTCTCAAGCGGGGGCAAGTCTTCAAAGACAAGATCGTTTTGATCGGGGCGACCGCTTCTAATGTTGAGGCTCAACTCGATACTCCGGTCGGAAAGATGCCGGGTGTCGAGTTAAACGCCAACGCGATCGCGACGTTGCTCGAAAACAAATCGATTCGCAATGCCTTTCCGAATCAAACGACAGCAGGTTTCGCGATCGCGGCATTGGTACTGATTGCGGGATTGATTCAAGTTCAGGCAAAACAACCGACCGCAAGACTCGGATGGGCGGGTGCGAGTGCGCTCTCTTGGGCGGGAATCGGGTACGCGGCGTTTACTCAGGGGTTGATGATTTTGCCGATCGCAGTTCCGATCGGAGCAATCTTATTCACGGGTGTTTCGTATCTCGGAACGGGGCTGGCTCACGAGTACCGGAATAAGCGCCGTTTCCGCAAGACGTTGAAGCAGTTTGCCAGAGCGCCGATGGTTCAAGAACTGATTCGCGATCAAGAGGATTTCAAGGATTTGCTCCAGGAACACGAGCAGGAAATCATTGGTAAACAGCTGGGTGGACGCTACAAGATTATAAAGGTTCTCGGTTCGGGTGGATTCGGTGAAACGTACATCGCGGAAGACACACAGCGCCCTGGTCATCCTGATTGCGTGGTGAAACATCTTCGTCCCACGAGCAACAATCCAAAGCATTTACAACTGGCGCGGCGTTTGTTCAAGTCCGAAGCTCAAAGTTTAGAGCGGCTGGGCGAACACGAGCAGATTCCTCGCCTGTTGGCGTACTTCGAGGAGGAGGACGAGTTCTATTTGATTCAGGAATTCATTGAGGGATCAATGTTGAGCGAGGAACTCACGATCGGGCGACATCTCCCCGAAGTTCGGATCGTGGCCTTGCTGCAAGATCTCTTACAGATTCTCGAATTCGTTCATCGTCGCAGTGTGATTCACCGAGACATCAAGCCGAGCAATATCATTGTGCGATCGCACGATCGGAAACTGGTTTTAATCGATTTCGGCGCGGTAAAGGAATTGCATCATCAACTGACAGAAACCGAGATTGCAACTGCGACGATCGGAATTGGAACGCAGGGTTATATGCCGCCTGAACAGTGTGCCGGGAATCCACGGCTAAACAGCGATTTATATGCGGTCGGAATGATTGGAATTCAGGCGATGACGGGATTACCGCCGAGTCAATTGAGAGAAGATCCGGAGACGGGCGAGGTGGTTTGGCGCGATCGAGCGATCGTGAGTGGATCACTAGCAGCGATTTTGACGAAGTTAACGCATCGCGATTTTCGGCAGCGCTATCAATCGGCTGAGGCGGTGCTTGAAGACTTGAATCAGTTAACCAATTTATCAACGTTGACGTTGCCGCCTGAGTTTTTTGTGGCAGCTTCGATCGAGATCGAAGACGATGTGACGACGACGCGCCCTTGGCCTCAGACGTTCGGTGAGGAAGAGTTACCGCCAACTGAGCCACCGCCAGAAGCGTAGGTGATAGGAATTCGATGAGTCGCTTTGTTGCAATTCCGCCCCTCGATTAAAATCTACCGTGTATGTACAAGGCTCTTGATCTGTTGGCTGCTGAGAACTTCGCCCCCTAAATCCCCCAGAATGGGGGATTTAGGGGGCTGAAACCGTCAATAACGAAGCGATAAACGACTTATGTATACACGATGAAATTAAATTGTGGACGAGACGGAATCGAAACGAAGAGATTGACCGAATTCACGCCATGTTAAATAAATCCATTGCATCGATCGAGAAACCCCTAATGATCCGCGATCGTAGCAGCATCACTAGGGGTTTTCCGATTCGTTCAAGCCACGATTAAGCCGATTGTGCTGTTTCGCCCGAAGTCGGTTCTGTCTTTGCTCTCAAGCGCGTCGCAACACTCTTACGGACTCGATCGCTCTTTTTCACGCCGCCCGCCATTTCGTATTCGCGGCTGTCGTTGCCATACGTAAACGCCACACCAATCAGCATCTTCTCTGCCATTTCGCTCAAGGTGCGTTCTAGGTCAGCAATTTCAGCTTGTGAAGAGTTGATCGAGGCGAGTGCTGTATTGTAGGCATCGATTTTCGTACGTAAGCGATCGATGGTTTCTACCATTAAGGGCAAATTGCGATCGACTCCGAAGTCCATTTTGGGATTGATCGCTCTCATTCCTGCAACGCGCATCTCAATTTTCTCAAGCACGCGAGAGGTCTTTTTCTGACGAGGCATGACGCACTCCTAACGAGGTTTATTTACCTCCCTAGTCTGGCTGAACGATCGAAAGATTTAGTTCAGCAAACCTCACAGATCTTTTGTGTAAATAACAAGAATTTCTCAGACTATTTTGCGTGTGTTGTTTAAAGAAATGGACTTGGCTTTTGGACGATCGAGAGCGCTCTAAGGGCAGTTCAGTTTTTCTACTGACGAACCGAATCTCGATCGTGGATTACTGCGTTGCGTTTGTCAGTAATTGAATGCGCTTACTGACAAATCGGATCATGGAAGTGGCAAACGGAATTCTGTGAGTGAGTCATCGAATCGCTTTTGTCACACATAGCGCGGCATTTGTGGTCATTTCCTTCGTACAAGCTTGATTAACGCGATCGCGCTAATAAATACCGCACAGATCGCAACCGCCACGATCGTTTCTTCAATTCGGGGCGACACAACCACAATAAAGCCCTGCCCTTTGATCAACGCCGCAAAGCTAGACACACAGAACGGCATCAGATACAGCCTGAAGGTTTGCCAGTGATCTCTTGCGCCCTGCGATGAAACGCTGAACAGCAGCCCTGTACCAATCACGGCACTAATCCCGATCGAGTTTAGCCAGAGTTTGGGAGATGAATCGAAGTAAAAGTAAACCGTCACCAAGTACCAAATCAGATAGCACCAGAGAATTGCTTTACCGGGCTTGATTTGGTCAAGATACTGAATCAACCTTTTCATGTGTCGTGGGTTTCATCGATCGTTCTCGTCAGTTCTCTCAGCAAAAATATCGCAATAAACTCAACTAAACCGCTGTATCGTATCAAACTCCTGCCGTTAATTCCGTGATTCTACTGATTTGTATGTAAAATTTGTGTAAGTAATTCCTGATGCTAGGGTACACTTCCAGCAGATAGTGATGAGCTTCAAAAGGAAACTAAATCTATGACAAGCGGAACATCTGACGACCAGAGCAAGAAAGTTGCAGCAGGCATCTGTGCCATTCTGTTGGGAGGACTGGGTGTACACAAATTCATCTTGGGCTACACGACCGAAGGCATCATCATGCTGATTGCTTTCTTTCCGAGCTGCGGCTTAACTTCGATTCTTGGATTAGTCGAAGGCATTATCTACCTGACAAAATCCGACGAAGAGTTCGCGACTACCTACGTCAGGAATAAGAAAGGTTGGCTCTAATCTGATACAGCCTAATTTTGAGCGATCGAGGTTAGGCTGTGTTCTGTTCTCCACCATCTCCCAATGCAAAAACTCTCAAAATCCCCGCTGCTTTTTCTTTATGCTGTCCTCGGAATGGGCTATTTCAACGCCTTTTCCTCGATCGATATCAATCCAGTCCTGAGAAACTATCTCATCCTAGTCCCGGTGCAGATTGGACTCGTGATTTATTTTCTCTGGTTTCGTCGCGACTCCTCAAAGACTGAAAACCAATAAAATCGGAAAAAATTCACCACTTCGGCAAAACATCTTCTACGCTCAAAGAAGGAGATGTTTTACTGACCGGAGCGTTGAGTCTTGTCGCAAACTGTTTTAACCCCTACTGCTGAATCAAGCGAAACCGTTACGCTCGATGTCACCGGAATGAAGTGCGCCGGATGCGTCCGAGCCGTCGAGAAACAACTCACCCAACAGCCCGGTGTCAAGTCTGCCACAGTCAATCTTGTCACCGAACTCGCCACCGTTGAATGCGACCCCGCGATCGATGCCGCTCAACTCGCCGCCAAACTTACCGAAGCAGGCTTTCCCAGTCAACCCCGCACCGGAGAACGTTTCGACACAGCCGACCTAACCGAACGCCGCCAAGCCGAGATGCAGCGGCAAAACAAACAACTCGCGATCGCAATTCTGCTACTCACGTTTTCGACGATCGGACATCTTCACGTCGGAACCCTGGGACTGAGTAACGTTTGGTTTCACTGCGGGTTAGCGATCGCAGCGCTGATCTTCCCCGGTCGATCAATGATCGTGGATGGTTGGCAAGGACTCCGCCGCAATGCGCCCAACATGAATACGCTCGTGAGCCTGGGCACGCTCACCGCATTTACCGCGAGTTTCGTAGCGCTGATCTTTCCGCAACTGGGATGGGAGTGCTTTTTTGACGAACCCGTCATGCTGGTTGGATTCATCTTACTTGGGCGAACCCTCGAACAACGCGCACGCGGACAAGCTGCCGCCGCACTCCAATCCCTCGTCGCCCTGCAACCTCGATCGGCAAGACTAATCGGCAAAAATGGCGCAACTCAAACCGGAATCGACATCCCGATCGCGCACGTTCGCGCCGGAGAATGGTTACAGGTCCTACCCAGTGAGCAAATCCCGGTCGATGGTGAAATCGTTCTGGGCGAAACCACGATCGATGAATCCCTACTCACAGGCGAATCGATTCCCGTTCAGAAACAAACAGGTGATCAGGTTGCCGCAGGAACGATGAATCAATCGGGCGCGATCGCCATTCGAGTCACGCGCGTCGGCAAAGACACCACTCTTGCGCGAATTATCGATTTAGTCGAATCGGCTCAAGCCCGCAAAGCCCCGATCCAGAAATTAGCAGACACGATCGCAGGCTACTTTACCTATGGCGTGTTGTCGATCGCGCTTTGCACCTTCCTCTTCTGGGAATTCATCGGCACCAAAATTTGGACGAACCTCCCACAGTGGACGATCGGCTTAGAACACGCTCACGATATGGGCATGATGGCGCATCCTTCTCCGATGCTGCTGAGTTTGAAGTTAGCGATCGCGGTTCTCGTCATTGCTTGCCCCTGTGCATTAGGACTCGCGACCCCGACCGCCATTCTCGTCGGTTCAGGCATCGGAGCCGAGCGCGGATTGCTGATTCGAGGCGGCGATGTTCTAGAACGAGTGCATCATCTCGATACGATCGTCTTTGACAAAACCGGAACCTTGACGACCGGAAAGCCCATTGTCACCGATGTCATCGAATTCAACAGCGATTCCGTACTTCAAATCGCTGCAACCGTTGAAAGCGGAACCCGACACCCACTTGCCGCCGCCATTCTGCAAGCCGCCAAAGATTTACCCCTCCTCCCCGCGCAAGACTTCTACACCGAAGCGGGCTACGGAGTTTCCGCCAAAGTCGAACTCGATTCTGTCCAGCAGCAAGTCTTTCTCGGAACCGCACAATGGCTAGAAAACAATCAAATCGACATCTCTGAAACCGCTCGATCGCAAGCCAACCACCTCGCGACCCAGGGAAAAACGATCGTCTACGTCGCTACCCAAACGTTAATTGGGATCATCGCCGTTTCAGATGCCATTCGACCCGATGCCAAAACTACGATCAAAGCCTTACAAGATCTAAACCTCCGCGTCCTGATGTTGAGCGGCGATCGTCAAACCACTGCCGAAGCGATCGCGGCTGATCTCGGACTCTCCGATGTTTTCGCAGAAATTCCACCCGAAGGAAAAGCAAGCGCGATCGCAAAACTTCAAGCCGCAGGGCACTGCGTCGGCATGGTCGGAGACGGCATCAACGACGCGCCCGCCCTTGCCCAAGCCGATGTCGGTATCGCCCTCAAATCTGGAACCGATGTCGCGATCGAAACCGCAGGAATCGTTCTAATGCGCGATCGACTCAGCGATGTTGTAGAATCCATCCGCCTCAGTCGCGCCACCTTCTCGAAAATCCAGCAGAACCTATTCTGGGCATTCGCATACAACCTGCTTGGAATCCCGATCGCAGCAGGGATTCTACTCCCGGCGTTTGGTATTTTGCTCAGTCCTGCCGCCGCAGGCGCATTTATGGCATTTAGCTCTGTCAGCGTTGTCACCAATTCACTTTTGTTACGACGCTTTGCAAAGTCGTCACAGTGACAATAATCAGTTAGATTAGTTGAGGCTTAAATCGATCGAGGTTTAATCCTGTTTGATTCGATTAACTACAATAAAATTCCGTAAGTAGACGAGTGTTCAATAAGGTCAGTACTCGTACTGTGTTGCTTCCTGCAAGCTCGATCTATCTTGTCTAGGTCAGTCCATTCTTTGCTGTTCACCCACCCCTTTTAATTCGAGTGTCAATGCCCTCAGAACCGCATCAAAACCACCTCATCATTATCGAAGACGATAAGGGTCGCCGGGAGTTTGTGTTAGATGCTCCGGTTTATTCGATCGGACGCGACCCCAAGTGCGATATCCGTTTAGTTTCGCAGTTCGTTTCTCGTCGTCACGCAACCGTGCTTCAATTGCCCAACGAAGATGGAACGCACTATTACCGCATCGTTGATGGCAACCTCAAAGGCAAGCCCAGCGCAAATGGTCTACTGATCAATGGTCGGAAACTGCAACAGTGCGACCTCCGCAACCAAGACGAAATTGTCTTTGGCCCACAAGTCCGGGCGATTTATTACTTGCTGAAACGCGATGCTGTATTAACCGTTCCGCCTGATGAATTCGATATTACGTTAATCAGTCCGAACATGGTCGGCGACCCAGAAGACGACGAATAAATCGACATCGTTCAAGCATGAAAAAACTCCGGCTTCTAAAACAGAAGTTCGGAGTTTTTTCGACACTAAAAAATCTAGCCCGCCACTGTTTCGATCAGATTCCAACCTTGATTCTCGCTAATCGCTTGATTGACGAGAGTGTACATTTTGCGACAGTGATTTTCGACTTGAAGCGGTAGCTCCTCGTTCTTGACCACAAAATTCATCCGAGTTTCTCGATCGGTCGCCGTTGTTTTATCAATCAGCACCTCGACCGTAACAAGTTTCGGAAATGACACCTTGCCTGGAATCTCCCGCGCCATCATGTAATCTTCGGTCGCGTAAATCACATCCAGGTTGCAGGATTTCAGAGTCTGATTCAACAGCGGCTGGAGATTCTGCACTGGGACTCCAACAGTGAATAGACAGGTGTAACGAGCCATAGCAAACCCCAATCTTGTGACAAGTGAATTTTCACTTCTTCTGTTTCCAACCTACGCTAAAACGATACCCTGGTCTAGGTAGCTGCCCGTAAATCTTAATCTGGCTTTCAGAACGGTTACAAGCGGCGATCGAGATCGTCTACAGTCAGCGGGGCGTTTTTGATGACAAATTGCCCTAGCCCCTTTATAGCGAATAACCCCAAAACTGATCTATTTTGCGGAGATCGAATAGAAAAAACCTGATTTGAAATACTCTAAATTGTCGTAGCTCAGTTTGCTGAAAACAAATGGACGGTAAATTAATTGTCTTTGAGGGAATTGAAGGCTGTGGTAAGACAACGCAGCTTGAACGATCGCGTCAATGGCTGAGGACAATTCAGTCAGCCGATGTCATTTCCACCCGCGAACCGGGTGGAACCCAACTCGGTGCAAGCATTCGACAGCTCTTACTGCACAGCGATGACGAACCGATTCACGATCGTACAGAGTTGCTTCTTTACGCTGCCGATCGCGCTCAACACGTCGAACACTTTCTGCGCCCGCATCTAGAACGCGGGGCGCTGATTTTGTGCGATCGCTATACGGATTCAACGATCGCCTATCAAGGCTACGGTCGCGGATTGAATTTCCAACTCATCGACCAACTCAACCAAGTCGCGACAGGGGGCTTACAAAGCGATTTAACGATTTGGTTAGATATTGATGTGGAGATTGGATTCGAGCGGATGAAACAGCGAGGAAAGCGCGATCGTATCGAACAAGCTAGCCTCGATTTTCATCGTCGCGTCCAGATGGGATTTACAAAACTCGCGGAAGAGAATCGCGATCGCATTGTTCGCATTGATGGCAGCGGAAGCGAATTAACGGTTGCAGAGCAAGTTAAAGCCGCCTTAAGTCAAGCGTTTACTCGTTGGGGGAAATAATGGACACGCGCGATCCGACGACTGAAGAAATGCTAAAACATCTCCGACGCGCGAATGAGATTGCAGTCAGAGCGCGGCAGGTTGGACACCATCCGTTCGGCGCAATCTTAGTCGCACCCGATCACGAAACCGTTTTATTTGAGCAAGGCAATGTCGATTCAGTTAATCACGCAGAATCGGTACTGGTACGAACCGCATATCAAAATCTCAGCCCAGAATACCTGTGGGGCTGCACACTTTACACGACCGTTGAACCCTGTGCGATGTGTGCCGGAACGCTCTACTGGGGCAACATCGGTCGTTTAGTCTATGGAGTTGCGGAAACGCGCTTACTCGAACTCACGGGCAATCATTTCGAGAATCCAACACTGAACTTACCTTGTCGATCGCTCTTCCAACACGGACAAAAACCGATTCGAGTGTGGGGCGAGATTCCCGAAGTGATAAACGAAATCCTCGAAGTGCATCGCAATTTTTGGTCTTAAATCAACGAAATTCAACCAAATCCTCACGCACCCAACCTGCTGCTTTAGAAGGAAACTGCACAAAGTACCACAGTTTTCCATCATCTCCCTGAGCTTGCTGAAGTGCGACAACTTGGTCACCAATCAATCCATAGCTTGGAGAATTGGCGCTAGTCGAAGGAGCCGATCGCAAATTCACGCGGCTTCCTGAAGCTTGACCGACCAGTTGCGCCGATCGCGGAAATTCTGCCACTTTCGGCGGCTCATTCGCTGATCTCGTTTGCTCTTGTTGCACCCAGCCTTCTGCCCCAGAGGAAAATTTTACAAAGTACCAAAGATCGCCATCCTTTCCTTCCATTTCTCTCAGTGCTGTCACCCGATCGCCCGTCAAACCATAGTGCGGCGAAGTCGATCGCGTAGAAGGCTGCGAATATACCCGAACTTGTCCCCCAGCAATGCCCTCTAAAGCAACTGGAATCGAAATCGACGGAGCCTCTTGAGGCGTTTCAGTCGGAGAAGCGATCGGAGAAGGCGATCGACGAACGACAGGACTCTCTGAAGGAGAAGGAACAGTGAGCGGACTTGTCTGAACGGATGGGCTAGGAGTGGGCGTAATGCTAGGACTAGGAGATTGAACGATCGGGGCTGGCGGATTATCGCGATTGAGAAGCAAACTTGCCGCGATCGCTGCCGTCAGTAATCCACCGCCAACAATTCCAGCAACAATTAACTTCGATCGATTGCGATTCGGAGTAGAAGACATCACGGCTGTCGAAGGATTGGAACCCATGATCGCCGTGCCAACCTGAGAAGCTTCAGACGGGGGAATCGCCACAGCACCGGGTTCTAAGACAGACTGAAGCTGGGCAGCGCTACTGTAACGATCGCGCGGATGCGATCGCACCATTTGAGCCAAAACTGTCTTAAATTCTGGACTTAACCGCAGTGCAAATTGCTGCCAGATAATTTCTCCAGTCTGCGGATCGCTTTCTAACATTTGCGGTGTTTTACCTGTTAGAAGATAGATCGCTGTCAATCCGAGACTGTAGAGATCGCTCGAAGGAATCGGTCTACCTGCTGCTTGTTCTGCGGGCATATAACCGGGAGTGCCAATGACGATAGAGCTTGTGGGATTGCCTCTAGAGTTAAACACGGTTCCCATCGTTTCCCGTACCGCTCCATAGTCGATCAGTACAGAAGCGCGATCGAATTTCCTCAAGATAATATTTTCCGGTTTGATATCGCGATGAATCATGCCTTGACTGTGAATAAATTCCAGCACAGGCAACAAATCAAGCAGAATCTTACGAACCGCGCTTTCGTCAAAAGCCGTTTGATTCGTCATCAATTGTTCTAACGTTTCACCTTCGATCCATTCTTGAACGAGGTAAAACTGTCCTGCATCGCTGAAATAGGCATATAGCTTCGGAATCTGCGAATGTTTTTCCCCAAACTTTTCTAAAATTGCGGCTTCTCGCTGAAAACGGTCTTGAATCACCTGATAAACCGCTGGTTCGCTATTGACTGGCTTCAGTTGCTTGATCACACACATCCGTTTAGAAGGCATCTGTGTGTCTTCTGCCAGAAAGGTCTGCCCAAACCCGCCTTCGCCTAACATTCGTACAATCTGATATCGATTTGCAAGCAGCATAGGAACATTCAATTCGATGAGTGAAGACCGTAAGCCCTGATGTAGAAGGATGTTTTCACAACTATACAAGGGTTTCGATCGAGTCGATTTGTCTTCATTTCAAGTCTTAATGTTGATGCGATCGCATTCACTCATGCAATAAACTTTCTCAGATGTGGGAAGGTATCGATCGGGATCTTGAAGCAGACTAAGAGATGGCAAGAAAGCTGTTAAAGGTTAAGAGGGTGTTTAAGAAGCTTTTGAATAGTTTGTTTTTAACAGCTAACTTGAGCGGCGGCTAGTATCCTTTGCATCACCACCAAGATCTTTCACCCGTCCGCCCCAACGTGCTGTTAGACCAGGCTTTCGCGATAAGTTCACAACTTCTCTGCCGCTTTCGGTTTGCTTTTTTCGTAAGTCAGCAAATATCGCGTCCAAGTCATAGCTGAAGGACTTGGCATACGCTTCGCGGATTTGGTGAATTTCTTCAACAATCTCATCCTTCCACATGATCTAATCTCCCATCAATTCGTTTGGTGTGCAGAGAATAGAATAGGTAGAACATGGCCTAAATCAAGACTAATCTCCGCCAACTTCCCCTGAATTTGAGCATTAGCAATATGCCTGCAATCCCAAGTAGCAGATAATCCATGCCGTGGACTGTTGCGGTCTGCTGTTTAGTAGTCTCGCTTCATTGTGAGCGACCCTGCGTTTTTGCTAACGACCTCGAACCCAAACCGCTCATAAAGTCGGAACGCTGGATTGCCTTCCGAGACGCTTAACGAAATAGAGGAATGCTTATAACCCGATGCAACTAAGCAATTGAGTAAATCTGTCCCTATACCTTGGCCCCGATATTCAGGCAAGACAGCAATGGACAACTCAGGTGTATCATCATCCACATAGCCATAACCTTTGTTCTCGTTCTTCAATAACCGCAACCAGACTGCGCCGACAGGCTGCCCCGTCGTTTCATCACTGGCGAGAAAACCACAATCGCCTGGTTGCCCCCAACCCTGGACATAGCGCGCAAGTTCAGGAAGGTGAATCGCTTCGTGAGGCAGCGCCAGTTGCCCTTCGGGAACATAAAGTGCCTGATACAACATTTCCCAGAGAAATAGTTCATCTTTTGATGCAAGTGGTCGAATGATGCAGTTCATGACTCTCAATTTATATCAAAGCTGCACGGCGGTCTAACTCTTATTACACTGCTCGATCGATATTGCTAATCCCACTCACTTCTAATTCGTTGCTGAAACTCCAAAGGGTCTTCACCGTCGCGTCGCAAAACGCCTGCAAATCGATTCAAATCAGTCGATTTTTCGGTTTGATAATTCTCTAAAATCTGCTCGACTTTCTCCCAATCCTCATAGTCGATCAGTACAGCAACTGGGCACATCAATTCATCGGTGACAATCTTCTTTTTGAGGTGAAGCATAGCTGAGATTGAAAGTGAATAGTCTCAATTTACAGCGAGACTGCAAATAGAGCGCTAAAAAATATGGGGCGAGAAAGCTCTCACCCCATTCGGTCTATTGTGTTGTTACCACTTCGGCAGGTAAACGCTTGAACTCCAAACGTTCCGTTTCACCCACATCGACGAAGATCGTATCGCCTTCCGTGTAGTGTCCGCGTAGGATCTCTTTTGCGATCGCAGTCTCCAACTCTCTCTGAATCGCTCGCTTCAATGGACGCGCTCCATACACCGGATCAAAGCCCACTTCAGCCAAGAAGTCTAACGCCGCATCGGATAGCTTCAGCGTCATCTTCCGTTCTGCTAAACGAGTTTCCAAGCGCTGCGTTTGAATCTTGACGATTTCGCGCAGTTGGGATTTTTGTAAGCTGTGGAAGATGATGATTTCATCGATTCGGTTCAGGAACTCAGGACGGAAGCTCGATCTCATTGCATCCATCACGCGCGATCGCATTTCTTCATAGCGATCGTCGTCTCCGCCGTATTCAAAGATGTACTGTGAACCGATGTTCGAGGTCATGATGATGATGGTGTTCTTAAAATCCACCGTGCGACCTTGCGAATCGGTGACGCGACCATCATCGAGAATTTGCAGCATCACGTTAAAGACATCGGGATGCGCTTTCTCGATTTCATCGAACAAAATCACCGAGTAAGGACGACGACGAACGGATTCGGTTAACTGTCCGCCTTCCTCGTAGCCGACATATCCGGGAGGCGCACCGATTAAACGCGAAACCGAATGCTTCTCCATGTACTCAGACATATCAATCCGAATCATCGCTTCTTCGGTGTCAAATAGATAGGAAGCAAGGGCTTTTGCAAGCTCAGTTTTACCGACACCCGTTGGGCCTAAAAAGATAAAGCTAGCAGTCGGACGATTGGGATCAGAAAGTCCGGCTCTCGATCGCTGAATCGCATCCGAAACCGCAGTCACCGCTTCATCTTGTCCAATCACTCGTTCATGCAAAACGTCTTCTAGCTGCAATAGTTTTTGCATTTCAGACTCAACGAGCTTGATCACCGGAATGCCAGTCCATTTGGAAATGATTTCGGCAATATCTGCTTCAATCACTTCCTCACGCAACAGTGATAAGCCAGACTTCTGAGTTTGCGCTAGTTTCGATTCGGTTTCGTCAACTTTGCGATTCAGTTCGTTGAGCTTGCCGTACTTCAGTTCAGCCGCTTTGTTGAGATCGTAATCGCGCTCTGCTTGCTGAACCTCAAGATTGACTTGATCGATCTCTTCTTTCAGTTTCTGAATCTCACTGATCACGCCTTTTTCAGCTTGCCATTGAGCATTCAAACCAGACTGGTGTTCTTTGAGATCTGCAAGTTCGCGTTCGATGCGTTCTAAGCGATCGCGTGAAGCCGCATCATTCTCTTTCTGCAACGAGAGCCGCTCCATTTCAAGCTGGAGAATCTTACGATCGACTTCATCCAACTCTTCTGGCTTAGACGTAATCTCCATTTTCAACTTAGCAGCGGCTTCGTCTACGAGGTCGATCGCCTTGTCTGGAAGAAAGCGATCGCTAATATATCGGGTCGAAAGCGTTGCGGCTGCGACTAATGCAGAGTCAGAGATTTTAACCCCGTGGTGAACTTCGTAGCGTTCTTTGAGTCCGCGCAGAATCGAGATGGTATCTTCAACGGTCGGCTGATCGACAAAGACCTGTTGGAATCGCCGCTCAAGTGCTGCATCTTTCTCGATGTACTTGCGATATTCATCCAAAGTTGTCGCACCGATACAGCGCAACTCACCCCGCGCCAACATCGGTTTGAGCAAGTTTCCGGCATCCATCGCGCCTTGAGTCGCGCCTGCACCCACGACGGTATGAATCTCATCAATAAACAAAACGATATTGCCACGAGAATCGGTAACTTCTTTGAGAACCGCTTTCAACCGTTCCTCAAATTCACCTCGATACTTCGCACCTGCAATCAGCGCACCCATATCGAGCGCGATCAGCTTGCGATCTTTCAGCGATTGAGGCACATCGCCGCTTAAGATTCGCTGTGCTAATCCTTCTGCGATCGCAGTTTTACCCACACCCGGTTCACCAATTAAAACCGGATTGTTCTTCGTCCGGCGCGACAGGATTTGAATCGTGCGGCGAATTTCGTCATCTCGACCAATCACCGGATCGAGCTTGCCTTCGCGCGCGTACTGAGTCAAATCGCGCCCATACTTTTCTAATGCTTCGTACTTGTTTTCCGGTGTTTGATCCGTCACTTTTTGATTTCCCCGAACTTGTTCGATCGCGTTTCTAAGTTTTGCTTCATCTACTCTAAATTCTGCCAGTAAGCCTTTCCCGAAGCGACTATCTTGGGCATATCCTAAGAGCAAATGTTCGATCGAGATAAAATCATCCTCGAACTGTTTGCGATAGTCTTCCGCCCGATCGAGAAGCGCATCTGCACTGCGTCCCCAATAGACTGAAGTGCCGCTTCCCGAAACCTTCGGCTGACGGCGAATAAATTCATCGGCTCGATCGCGCACTCGATCGACAGGAACAGCCAATTTATTGAAGATGCTAATCGCTAAACCTTCTTGTTCCAGCAGCGCCTTCATCAGGTGTTCGGTTTCGATCTGCTGTTGCTGTACCTGCTTCACAATCTCTGGAGTGCGGACGATCGCTTCCCAGGCTTTTTCGGTAAATTTTTCTGCGTTGGTTGGCTGCATCGCGTTCCCCTTCGTAAGATCGATCGTGATATTGCCATTGTAAAGAAGCGATCAACTTTGGCGAGATCGGAGTACCGCCCTTTTGCCGTCCAAATACCCGAAAGTAGGCGACGATGAATTTTATTTGAAAAGCTGATGCCTATTTTGATTGTCCGATCGCAAGCGACACCCTCCCAACTCACTGAAATGCTGGAAGAACTTGGAATCTACATTAAACTAGTGGTCAGTCAAAGTTAAATTGAGGGATAGAGGACTTCTAGAAGCAATACCCTGAAGGCTTTTTGTAAAAAAATTACCCCTCAATCTTGGATTGACTAACTACTAGCAGTGGATGTGGAGCGGCAGATTTTAGCAAGTGGGGGACGAAGACATTACGAGTGCGAACAGGTTCTGCTTGAAAATGGAAGTCTGCAATCGAATATTTCGGGCTGTGATTGAACTCCAATGCGTCGTCAAATTGCGTATGGATCAATTATCAATATTCGCCCTCGCACAAACAATTCAATGGAAATTTTTGATCCAGTAATTCGCACTCAGATTGATCAAATTATACTGAATCTCTTAGAAAACTCATGAAGAACCAAGAAGCACAAAAGGAGAGTTATTTAGAGTTAGATCGTTCTCATCAGCTTGGTGATCTAGCTTCTGAGTTAGCTCGTATTAGAACAAACTTACGCGAGGGAGATGAAGTTGGAAAACAAATCGCGCTCTCAAGCATTGAAACCTGTCAGGACTTTACCGAATGGACAATTACAACACTTGATCTGATCAACAGCGAGGCTGGTCTTGATCTTGCTGAGGAGCTACTGCAAATCGGTTGGCAATTAACGGTTTGGAAATTCCATGCTCAGGAAATCTTTGGGATTGAAGCAAAGCGGTTGGAAATCGCAGCGATCGTAGAGCAGTGGAGTCGAGAGCTACTCGCCAAGTCTGGTCTGCTTCAGATGAATTAATCAAAATCGAGTTCGGTGAAGAGTTCAGCGATCGCTAACCGAAATCCATCAACTACTTCTTCACCCTCCAGAAAATCGGTCCTTTTCAACAATCGATCGGGTGTTGTGCCACGGTAAATCACAATTGATTCTTCGTCGGGATTGATCACCCAAACCAAGCGAGAACCACTCTCGAAATATTCCACGCTCTTTTGATGAATTTCCTCAAAAGTATTGCTTGGAGAGATTACTTCTACTGCTAAATCTGGCGCACCGTCGAAGAAGCCTTTCGGCAGTTGTTTCAAGCCTTTTAATCGATCTTTTGCAACGAAAGAAACATCAGGCGATCGCTGATTTCCAGAACTCATCTTGAACGCTGTGCTGGAATCACAAACCACACCAAGCTTACGATTGAAGCTGTATCTGCCGATGCTGCAACCGACAAGCGCTGAAATATAGCTATGCTCCATTCCTGCACTGTCCAAAACTTTGATCTGTCCGTTGATTAACTCATAGCGATCACCGTTATCCGGCAATGCCATAAATTCCTCGTCTGTCCAGATTTTGGGTTGAGCAGAAATGGTCATGAGTTTGTCCTCGTTTAGCTACCAAATTGCTGTTTCGCTTGGTCATAAATCTCAGGCGTAATCCGCGTCACGCCCATTTCTTGAGCAAATTTTTCAATCTTCTTTCGGGCTGCCGGACGCACAAAAAAGGGAATCTCTTTTAACTTTGCTTCCGCTTCAGAAGTCCATTCGATCGATTGACTCATCTCGTTCTCTTAACGTTATACGCTACGACATCAGCCATCATTCTACACAGCCAAAATCAATCGATCGTCGATTTTCTCACCAAGCGATATCAATTCGAGATCGACCCCTTCAATTCAAAAACGAAGTATAAAGATTTACTCGCATTCCTCTTGAGCGCTCCTAAACTAGAGAAATACAGGGCAAAACTTTGCTCGTTTGTTGATTGCGTGGTGCGACATGAGCTTCTCCGCAGATTCTTCACAGGTTCAAGTCGATTTGAGGCAGTCCGATCGACTCCTGCACGATCGATATGCGATCGGTGGAATGCTCGGTCGAGGCGGTTTTGGCGTGACGTACTTGGCGCGAGATATTCAACTGCCCGGAAATCCGCGCTGCGTGATTAAGCAGCTTTGCCCAAAAGTCCAAAATCCTGCCGCGTTGAAAAAAGCACGTCAGAGATTCGAGCAAGAAGCGAAAACCTTGGGACGATTGGGGGGGCATTCGCAAATTCCGCAACTGCTCGATTATTTTGAGATCAACGGTGAGTTTTATCTAGCTCAGGAGTTCGTGCGGGGTCGAACCCTGGCTCAAGACGTGCATAAATTTGGCGTGTGGACAGAAGCGGCGGTAAAACAGTTTCTCAACCAATTTTTGCCGCTGTTGCAGTATGTTCACAAACAGCGAGTGATTCACCGAGACATCAAGCCGTCGAATATTGTGCGCTGCTGGGAAGATGGGCGATGGGTGCTGATCGATTTTGGAGCGGTGAAAGAACGGATTGCGCTGCCTGATCCACATTCTCGATCGCTTGCCACGCATTTTGTCGGGACGATCGGATTTGCTCCACCCGAACAAATCGCAATGCGTCCGGTTTATAGCAGTGATATTTATGCGTTGGGAGTCACTTGCTTGTATTTGCTTGCTGGACGAATTCCGAATGAGCAAGACTACGATCCATATACGGGCGAACTCAATTGGCGGAATCTTGTGCGGGTGAGCGATTATTTTGGGCGAGTTCTCGAAAAAATGCTGAAAGCTTCGATTCGCGATCGCTTTAAATCTGCCGATGAAGTGTTCCGGGTGTTGGAACTCGAAGCGCATTTAGAAACGTTGCGCCCGTGTCTGAGCAATCACCCACTCTCACCGATGCGATCGGTGAAACTTGAAGACGAATTTATCTCGCCGCTCGTCAGAACGGCAATGGCAATTCGAGCTTGGCAAGCCCGCCTTGCAGCAAAACAGGCGAAAAACGATCAATCACAATAAAGCGTTTCGCGGGTTTCTCGTCCAGTCATCGGATTCGTTCCCTTTGCGATCGCACAAAGCATTTTTTGAATATCCGGTCTGAGCGCAACATCGGTAAAGTCAGCGCCCTCGATCGTCGCTCCTTCAAATTTCGCATTCGCCGCAAACGCCCCTTCTAGATTCGCATCCTTCAGATTCGCGCGGGTCAAACGCGCCGCATCGAGCGTACTGTTTCGCAAATCCGCCCCTTCTAAATTGGCGCTTTCTAGATTGGTCGCAAAAAACCGCACCCCGTTTAGGTTCGTGTGGCTTAGATTGGTGTCGCGCATATTTGCCTTTGTGAACTCCGAGTCAGTCAAATCCTGACCCGAAAAATCCATCCCAATCAGTGATTCTCGGTTGTAGTCCAGCGCGAGGACGGGCGCTGAAAAACTCATCCAAGCCGCAAACAGAAGAACGATCGCACAAATAAAACCTTTCAAGCGTTTAGAACTCATCGGGACAATCGGGGAATGTTGAAAGAGAACTTTTTTAAATCCTACCTGTGGATCTGCCGAATTCGACATCTGAGCTGGGAACATCGGGCGAAACCTTTGTCGCGGAGTGGCTTCAATCGCAAGGAGCGATCGTGTTAGCGCGGCAGTGGACTTGTCGATCGGGCGAATTAGATCTCGTCGTGAAAATGCAAGATGCGAACGCGGAGCGCGGTGCAAGCATCGTGGCATTCGTCGAAGTCAAAACCCGCAGTCGAGGCAATTGGGACAACGATGGCGTAATGGCGATTACGCGATCCAAACAGCGAAAACTGCTGACCACTGCTCAACTGTTTCTGTTAAAACATCCGCATCTTGCAGACCTGCCTTGCCGCTTCGATGTTGCCCTCGTCCGCTATCACGCACGAAAAAGGGGAAATCAGCCCACTCCGGCGACTTCCCCCCACCTCACCAAAAATCAGTTGACGCTGCAAGACTACATCCGTGATGCCTTCTGTTAAGCCAGCGTTTCGGGACAGTATCCCAATCCTTGAACAAACTGTTTGCGAAACTCCTCGATCTCCTCACGATCGGGGCTTCCGTGTGAAACGACTGCCACTTGATAGCGCTGCATCACCTCGATCGGCGACTGTCCCGTTTCGAGTCCCCACAGCACCATTTGAATCCGAATGCTCGGACAATATACAATCCCCAACTCGTTGAGGAATGCTCTAAAATCGCCGTCCGTTTGGGCATCGAGCGACCGCGCAAGTTTGACTCGAATGACCCAACCATCAATTTGATGAATGACAGTCACGAAGCTGAGCGGAAGCTGCTTCGAGTGGTGCAGGTGTTCCACAATTCTCAGGGTTAGACTGGCATTCGCAAGGCAGTAGAGATATTCCATAGAACATAGACCCAGCAAATGCTTCTTCTCTTACTCTTCTATTCTGTATCACAGCGATCGACTTCAATAGGGGAGAAGCCCCCGCTATTGGGTGGGGAATCTCACCCAATCTTTAGAAATAATTAATTTACCCAATCTTCAGAAATAATTAATTTAAACGATCCCAATTATCCGAAAATACTAACCACGCCCTGTAACGACCAGTAGGACTGAGACCGTGGAAGCTGATCAACTCCTTTCGGCTTATGATTACATTTTACCTGAAGACCGGATCGCCCAGAATCCTGCCACACCCAGGGATAGTGCCCGTTTGCTCGTCATCGAAGATCAAGTCGATTATCGTCACCGGGTTTTTCGAGAGCTAGACGAGATGCTGCGTCCTGGAGATTTACTGGTGTTAAATAACACGCAGGTGATTCCAGCGCGGCTGCATGGGCAAAAAACGACGGGGACGGAAGTTGAAATTCTCCTCCTCGAAGAACATCAGCAGAACCAGTGGTTGGCATTGGTCAAACCGGGAAGGCGCTTAAAACCCGGAAATCGCATTGTATTTAAACCGCACGTCGATACGGAAGTCGAACTTGCGGCATCGATTTTGTCGAGTGATCCAGAGACGCGCGGACGAATTTTGCAGTTTGAAACTTCAAATGGTCGATCGCTGCTAGAGATCATCAACTATTTTGGTGAAGTTCCTCTGCCGCCGTACATTCACGAAACCGAGGCAGAACCCGATCGCTATCAAACCGTGTACGCCGATCGCATTGGAGCCGTTGCCGCTCCGACCGCAGGACTTCACTTTACGCCCGAATTGTTAGAGCGTTTAGCACAGAAAGGAATTGATCGAGCTTTTGTCACGCTGCATGTCGGAGTGGGAACCTTTCGCCCAGTCGAAGTTGAGGATATTACCCAACACCAGATGCACGGAGAATGGATCGAGGTTTCTCCTGCAACGGTGGAAAAGATTCGAGAAACGAAAGCGAGAGGCGGACGAGTGATCGCAGTGGGAACGACTGTTGTTCGATCTCTCGAAGGGGCATCGCAATCGGGGCAGCTTGAACCTTACTGCGGCAAAACGAATCTCTTTATCTATCCGGGCTATCAATGGCAAACGGTGGATGGCATGATCACCAATTTTCACTTACCCAAGTCGAGTTTATTAATGCTAGTGAGTGCATTGATTGGACGAGAGCGATTGTTAGCGCTATACCAAGAAGCGATCGACAATCAATATCGCTTCTACTCGTTTGGAGATGCGATGCTAATTTTGCCAGAAGCTCGATTGAATTCGCCGGATTGATTTGCGATCCTAAGTTCTATTACTTGATCGAAAAACCCTGACGGAAATCGCTTAATACGCAAAGGTTGTTTATTGTCGCTTTTCCAACTTCAATCGCATCAACTTAACGTCAGTTCGACGAGTTTTTTCGCTTCGTTGCAAGCGGCTTCTGCCCCCTAAATCCCCCATTCTGGGGGACTTCAAGCCAAAGCTTCCGGTTCAAAGTCCCCCATTCTGGGGGATTTAGGGGGCTTCCTGGATTCCCAAACGGAGCAAGCCACTTCTGTCGAACTGATGTCAACTTAGAATCTCGTAAAGCGCCAACCTTGTGCCGATAAAAAAACGGGATGGAGTAATCCATCCCGTTGCACTACCAAACCTAATTCCGAACTTACTTTGCTTGGTTGCGCTGCTGTCGGGCTAAATCAAGCAAAGTCCCCCAACGTTTTTGTAGCTGCTTTGTCGTGCATTTAAGAATCTGCACAATCTCTTGATCGCTCACTCCCGATCGCTTCAACTTCAGTAAGTGTTGCTGTTCATCGGTCAGCGTATTCATAAACGCATCCCACTGATTCGGCGGCAATCCTAAATTCTGATCTAGATCGGCTCCCAGCCATTCGTGTACCAATTTCCAACTGCCAGAGGTGACAAATTTCTCGACGTGGTACTTAAACCGCTGTTGCAAATAATCGCGTTTACGTGGGGTCAGTCCTAAAACCTCATCAATTTCTGGAACCGAAAGATCCTGAAGTTTGAGCGTGAGATAGTCTACACAGTCTTTTTGATCCTGGGATTTTAAATAGTGCATCAGTTCGACGACGACTCGATCGCGCAATACCGATTCTGATGGATCAGCTTTTTCTGAAACCATCTGTTCCCGAATCATTTGCATGATTCCAGAGCGTCCATACGACTCGGTTTCATCTCCTTTCGCTGTTTCCATCGCTGTTTCAATATCAACCGCGATTTCTTGGGGTTGGCGACTCGCAAAGCGTTGAGCGCGTAGAATAATTAACTGTTGATTATGCTGAGTCGGTAAAGTGATACGGCGTTTCGCATACTGCTCAGTAAACGCCATGTATTCCGCGAGTTCTAATCGGGTGCGCGGCTGATAGTTCTCGGCAAGTTCGTTTTCGCGGCGAAATGCTCTAAGAGATTCAGTATAGAAGCCTTGGAGAAAGTCTTCGATCAGCGTGTAGCGAGCTTGAAACGTGAGTTGCAGATGAGCAGGTGAGATCGGGCGATAAACCATCGTGCTGAGATTGCTGTGCAACTCGACCCGACCGCGCTGAGAACCCAACTGATGGAAATGCACACATTTTTGTAACCGATATCGTGCCAGTGTCAGCCGCCAAGATCCCACCTGACCCGAAGCTTGAATGCGATCGCTCTTGCTGCAAATGCGATCGACTTCGGTTGCAATTCGATGGGCAACCCGCTCGATCGTGGTTCCGGTAATGTTCAATTCGGTTGCAAGTTCTGTTGAGAGTTGGGTGGCGAGCTGCTCAGTGCGAACATCAATCTGAGGCTCTGTCATCTCTGGCGCAGTGAGAAGAGCGGAATCGGGGTTCGTCGCTTTGGTAGACTTTGCTTTCATGGGGTTCGGTCTGGTAGATACATCAGTCGCTACACGCTGTATCGACAAGGCTTCGGGAAATTCTGGCGAAGCGTGTGTCAGTTTTTTGGGTGGTTGAGCGCTGAATAAAACAGGGATGAAGCTTTTGTCCCATCTAAGTGTGGCAAAGTTCCAAATTTCGTTATTCAATGCGATTCGCAATGCCCTTGGTGAACGGGTTAGAGTTCGCTCAAGGTGCTAATCGAGTGTACCCGCCTTTAAACCAAAGTGACGCTTACCAGGGCGGCTAAAACTTAGACTAAAGCGGTGATGGCACAGTAGGGGCAGTTTCCGACAAGCAGAAACCCGCGCTGTACCGATATCTAGTCAGCGTCGGGTCTGTTATCGTTTTGAATTGCTCGATCGATTTAATTAACTTTTCGCTTTTGCCTCCAGATTTTCGAGGCGACTCTTCAGGTCTTGATTCTCTTTTTTGAGTTGATCCAGTTCTTCGCGCAGTTGTTTCACCGCTTTATCGGAGCCTGCATTTTTCTGCACCGTTTGAATTGATTCTTCAGCGATGCGGCGGACGCGACCGTCTGGAGTTTGATCCGCGAGAGATTGAAGCAGGCCGATCGCTTTTGTCGTTTCCATTTGTCCAAGCGCGTTCGCAACTGCAACTTGGGTCAGAAAGAACGTTTCGCGAGAAAGAACTTTTAGCCGCTCTAAAATCCGTTCGAGGTTGATTTTGTCTTGTCCGGTGGAGATTGCGCCGAGTGAGCGAATCGAGGCAAGTCGAAGCGGTTGCGGCACTCCAGGTTGAGTGTATTCCAGAATCAGATTCAGCGCGGCTTCTGAGGTCTTGAGTTGGCTTAATGCTCCGATCGCGCCTGCTCTAACGACTTCATTCCAGCCTTGGCGCTGTTTGAGAACGGTATCGAGCAATGTTAGAGTTTCTTCTTCGGATGAGCCGCTCAGTCCTGATGCGGCAACTTTCCCAAAGCTGCGGAGTGCAGTCGCCTCAACGTAGTAGCTGGCATCGCCCTTTTCCGCGATCGAGCCTAATGCTTCGTAGCTTTCCGGTGTGGCAATTTGCGCGAGACTTCCAACGATCGCGCGTCTAACTCGTGCATCCGAATCGCTTAATCCTGCAATCAGCGCTTCAACAGCTTGATCGAGTTTGATAGTCGCTAGGTTTTCTGCAACTTCAGCCCGGACTCCCCAGAATGAATCGTTTTTCAGCGAATCTGACAGAGCTTTGATGGCTTCGAGTCCGCCTTTTTTGGCGATCGCTTGTGCGGCATAAAGTCGCGAAACCGGATCAGAATCGTGCTGCAATTGCGCTTTGAGTTCCGGCATCGGATACTCTAACTCAACGGTTTTGAGATGGTAGTTATCGACATCGAAGCTAATGAAGTCGGGCTTCTTGTCTAATGGAAAGTAGAAGCTTTGTTCTTTTTCGTGAATTCGGACGGTAAAGGTTTTTTGCTCGACCTTGCCCTCATTTACGAAGTTGATTCCGATCGGAATTTTGAGATCAAACATTTCTGATTGCGATTGCGAGACTGTGATTTTTGTAAGGTTACTATCAGAGTCCCAAGCATAGCCAAGTTTGTAGTCAGGATGTCCACCGCGATAGACATACTGATCAAACAGAAATGTGAGATTTCGCCCCGTGGTTTTCTCGATCGCTCTTAACAAATCGATCGTTTCCACAGTTCGGTGAGCATTGTCGTTGAGGAAAGTCGCGATCGCACTGTAGAACAAGTCATCGCCTAACTGCGTCCGCATCATGTGATACACACACGAGCCTTTCTCGTAAATATGACGATCGTAAAGCTCGATCGCTTCTCGATAAACGTGCGTCACTAGCGATCGACGATATCGAGAAGCATCTTCATCGAGATACTGCCGCGCTTGACCGAGTAAGTAATAGAGCGCTTCTTCCCGACCGTATTCTTCTTCGATCCACATGACTTCTGCATAAGAAGCCATGCCTTCTTTGACCCAAGCGTGTGACCAATGTTTGATCACGACTAAATCTCCGAACCATTGATGCGCGAGTTCGTGAGCGACTAAGGTTTCGGTACTGCGATTGTCGATCGCGGCGCGTTGATCGAGCAAGCAGCGATCGGTTAATAACGTCGTTGAAGTGTTCTCCATGCCGCCGAAAATGAAGTCATCGACGCAGACCTGAGCATATTTCGGAAACGCATACGGGTAGCCATACTTCTGACTATAAAACTCAATCATTCGAGGCGTTTTGCCCATGCTGAGACGCGCTTGATCTTCGCGCCCTTTCTCGACATAGTACGTCACAGGTTTGCCGTGCCATTCGTCGCGCAGTTCGGCAAAATCTCCGATCGCTAAAGTCATCAAATAAGTCGGATGAATTTCTCTCTGATACCAATGGTAGATTTGAGTGTCTCCGCGATCTTCTGTGGCAATCAGTTCACCATTTGATACCGCAATCATCGGTTTGGGAATCTGCACGCGAATCTCTGAAGTGTTCAACTGTCCAGGGTAATCGAAGCCGGGAAACCAGAACCGCGAATCCTCGTCTTCGCCTTGTGTCCAAACCTGAGTCGGCTTATTCGGATAGTCTTGATTCGGCGCGATGAAATAAATGCCTCGCTGCGGTTTTTCGACGTGATAAGCGATCTCTAATTCGATCTTTTCGCCAATCTTCGTCGATTGTTTGAGATGAATCTGTAACTGTTCTCCGTCGTAGTCGAACTGCTGCGGAACATCGTCGATTTTAACGGTTTCGATACTGAGATTCACCGCATCTAACGTTAATCGATCGATGCCGTTGCGAATCGGATTAAGCCGGATCGTGCAGGTTCCTCGGTAGCTTTGATTTGGAATATCAAGGATCAGATCCAGAAAAATATGCTCAACTTGCCCCGGACGATCGGGATTGTAGTGAGGACGTGCGCCCGGTAGCTCGAAAGACTTGTAGCCGTTATTCGTATCTATAGAAAATTGGTGAAGCATAATCTGTTTCTAACCTTACGATCTTCAAGTTTAGCGAGAGTTCAATCATCTGAACTCTCTGGACGATAACAAAAAACGTCGAACTTAAACTTGATATGTTCGTAAAGACGAAGCGATCGAGCCACCTTGGTAGTTAGGTAGGATTCTCCATCCGCCTAGACGGATGGAGAAATACTATGTCCGCACCTGAACTGGCATTACCAAATAAGTCATCTTGAGATTACCCAAGGGCGACAGAATGACAGGACTCGTCGAAGTATTCAGCTGCATCTGGACTTCTGCGGTGTTGATCGCTTTCAGTCCATCCAGCAGGTATCGAACATTAAATGCAATGTCCATTCCCTCACCAGAAATTTGTGCAGGAACCGCTTCTCGTCCGCTTCCCACATCTTGAGCATCAACCGACAAGGTGAGTTGTTGACCTACATTATCAAGCTGCACTTTGACAATGTTGTTTTTCTGATCAGCGAGTACCGAGATCCGCTCCAAAGCACTGAGAAATGCTCGACGATCAACGGTCATCTGATGCGTAAACTGACGCGGAACTAACTGGCGATAGTTGGGATACTGTCCTTCTAACAATCGGCTGGTAAGACGCTGATCTGTCCATTCAAATACGACTTGACCTTGATCAAATTGAACATTGACCGCGTTACCGTTTTGACGATCGAGCATTTTCATCAATTCTTGCAAAGCCTTAGCAGGAACAGTCACATCGAATTGAGGTTCTGTCTCCGCTGGAACATCTTCTTCGATCGTGGTCACAACTGCCAAACGGTGTCCGTCGGTTGCTGCAAATTCCAAACCGTCGGGCTGCATACTGACGTGAACCCCGGTTAACACTTGTTTGGTTTCGTCCGCACTTGCCGCAAACAGCGATCCCCGTAGACCATCGACTAATCGATCGGCAGCTAGATTGGTTTGTTCTCCCTCTTCGATTTTGGGGAGTTCGGGAAATTCTTCGGCTCCCATGCCGCGTACTTGATAGCGCCCGGATGCGGATGTGATGGTCGTGACGTGATTGGAGTCAGCATCGCTTTCGATCGTAATTTCTCCCTCAGCCAACCGCGATACGATATCATTCAGTAGTTTTGCCGGAAGCGTCAGAACGCCGCCCATTTCGACTTGTGATGGGAAACTGGTCTGGATGCCTAAGCTCAGATCGAAGGCGCTGAGAATGACGCGCTGAGTCGCGACATCGGCTCTGAGCAGGACGTTTGCGAGAATGGGGTGAGTGGGGCGCGACGAAACCGCGCGGCTAACCAGCGACAAGTGCGAATTGAGGTGAGTTTGGGCGCAGACCAGTTTCATAGGAGTTGCCAGAGTGTGGGACGAGGAGGCTGTGGAAAAGTAAAGCGTACTCTATATAAAGCGAGATTTTAGAGTTTAGATTCTACATCTAGCGTTTTGATCGATGTTTGAGCATGGTAACACCCTTAGGGAGATCGATCTACTCCCCTTTAAAAGTAGGCGTAAGAGCCTCGAAATGCTGTCGCGGTAAGTACTATTGTACGACCTGTGGAAATTGTGGAAAACACAACAAATGTCGATTTTTTCAGGCGAATCTCGATCGCATCCTGTGGAAAAGTTAAAATCGGTTCTCCGCTGGCTCTGGGATTTCCGCATCTCGATCGCGGTTTTCGACAGTTTTCCCACAGGTTTTCCACAAAAAAAGCTCAGTTTTCCACAGACCTTGCTGGAGAGATAAGAAAAATCTATTAGCTTTAGGCAATTGATTAATCGAGCTTAATCATAGACACAAAAAATCTGGGAATTCTTTTTGAGTTCCCGGAATAAGGGTTTTGTTGAATTGATCGGCTATTTGATAACCAAAATTGGGCAATTCGTCGCTCGAATGAGATTTGCATAGTCTTTCTTGGTCTCAAAGAAAGACTAATGATCACTAAATCGGCTTTGCAAAGTTGGGCAACCTTCTCGATCGCAGTTTCTAAGCTCCGAGTTTGAGAAGAAACATCCTCAAAATTCTGATGTAACAGATTGAACAGAGAAGGTTCAGCAAAGGCGCATTTTCCATTGTTTCAAGATGCAACAGTGAAAACTTGCTGCTGTGAAACTGTGAGAATTGAGAAACGGTTTGAATGGTTCGATCGACACTACCGCGATCGACAACAATAAGAACTTGTGGCATTCAGGGCACTGCATGGAAAATGACCTTAATTCATATCCTCATGATGCAACGCAGATTAAATGAAGCGGTTGGCATAAATTGTGACCACATACAACTTTTAAAACACCCTTTAACTCTCATCAAAGTAACAAAAGAGGGTTAACTATCCATCTGATGTCAATTACTGCTAATTAAGATAACCAGTGAATAATTGATGAATTCGTGCTGTGTAAAATTTCAACTTTCAACCTCCAACTTTTGATGGAGTGACTCAACAACCAATTTCATAAACTATAGCTATCCACTATTTGAAGACGCTTGCTTAACAAGTGCGATCGCGCTTCACCCCACAGCTATCCTTTTGTAAGTAGAGCTGGGACTATGGGTATTATTTGCTAGTTTTTGTAGGGTGACTTCATCCACTTTCAAAAAGGCGATGTACCGCTTGAGATAAGTTTTCAAAATTCACTAAAACCTACAACATTTTACCTCAACTATGGACTGGTTCATTTCTCTAAATCAATTTGAGGAGTTGGTAACAGCTAGACCCTCGCCACCCTACGTTTTGCTGCTATCAGGACTATTCATTACCCTTGCCTGTGCCATCCCATTCGCGATTGCAGTCAGGCAACGAATTAAGTATTGGTCTAAGTACCTTTCTCCTGATACCTTACCAACGGAAGCAAAGCTACAAATTATTGTCCCTTTTTCAGGTATGGTCGGTGGTTTTTATATCGCTTTAGCCGCTGAATTAGAAGTTCTTGGTTTACCAGTTCTTCCTTCTCTTATCCTCGCCTTAATCGTCACGTTTCTAGCTGGTTATCTTGCTTGGTTCTTGCTAGGTCGAGCGTTGAGCCGACGCGCTGTTCGTTCTTATCTCGAACAATCTTTTGGTGCCGATTCTCCATAGATTAAACAAGTTAGTGTTGATTAAACGCGGTTTGCAAGGTACTGCTGAATATAACGATCCATAGCATCTTCCAATGATGGCAGTAATGTTCCTCGTTCACTACTTAGAACACTGTAAGCAGGACGAGGAGCAATCCACCCTAGTTCTTCGCTGGGGCGCGCTTCGATTCGATTGGCATCGAGTCCAGCCAATTCAGGAACGTAAATCGGTGAAACGATCGCATCTTCTGCTGCAATAAACGGTCTCCTACTATTAAGGTTTTGAGCGCGATCGCGAGAAAGTTGTAATCGTCCCAAGGACCAAAAAAGGCACTGGTGCGAATGACAAGCGAACGGGGATGCGTTTTCAATACCCATTGTTCTGCGATCGCTTGCGCTGTCAATTGATGATCACCTGTAATCCTCACAGGACGAATGCCCGCAGTTCGACAATGTGCGACTGCATTCCCGCACTTCTGGACGAGGAGCATCTAACATTCCCACCAAGCCCAACCAAATCAGATTCGTCTTAGAACGGTCTTCAGAGGACTCTGGCGGGATTTCATCTAAGGTTTTGTAGGAAAATCTTAATACCCGTAAGCCTCGGCTTGCTAAGGCGTTGTTTTGTTGAAGAATCTTGGTGCATTGTGCCTCGGTGAGTTTCTCAATCTGTCCGCTTACCTCAATGTGAGTACAGCGCTCTAGGGTCAGTTCGGGAGAACCTTTGGTGAACATAAAATAGGGCATATGGTTTTGATCAACGATCGCTAAACCCATCGTCGATTCGTGCCGATGTCAGCTGCATCTACAATCACGCTCATGCGCTTACGTTCCAGGAAAAAGGAAAGTCTGCGACACGCGGCAACCAGCGATCTTTCTTGTTCTTATCTAGTACCGCTTTTGCTGCTAGTGATAACAATGCGCCTTCTGTCCGATCGCCCAAGGGTGCATCTTCGGGCAAAACGACTTCGGCTTGTTTGTTCACCGCATGAGCTTCGCCTGTTAGATCTGATTCACGCGCTTGTAGGTTCGCCGTTTCAATCAGTCGCCCGTCTGCTGCGATTTTCACGCCTGCTTCGAGCAACATCACACCACCCGGAACCAATGTTTTAGAATTTACCTCCATGATTCTCCCGTCTCGAATCACTCGTACTCTTGGCGAAGATAAGCTTTTAAGAGCGGCTAGAGCTTTCTCAGCGCGGTTTTCCTGAAGATAGCCCAGCGCCCCATTGAGAATCACGACGACAAAAATCGCGATCGCAGCTTTGCTTGTCAAACCAATTTCTCGAGCGGTGTCAAGCTTATCTAGCAATAGGTCTGCTTCCAGCTTGTGCCAAGCCTTAGCAGCGATCGGCTCAACAATGCCTGAGTGTGACATGGAAGATATCCTGTATAAGGAAGCATGAATGCGATCGACGTAGTTTGTAACTTAAGGATGAAAATAGAAAGCAGCCCCCAACGCCGCGTAAGTGACTAGCAGCATTGACCCTTCTAACCAATTTGACTTGCCATCACTGCTAATTGAATTAGTTAATAGAACCGAGATCGCGACTGCCAATACTTCAAATGTATTAAACTCCAAGTTCATCGGCTGTCCTAAAAACCGCCCGATAATCACTAACAGCGGTGCCGCAAACATTGCAATCTGTAAGCTCGATCCCATCGCGACTGAAACCGCTAAATCCATCTTGTTTTTCATCGCAAACGTTGCGGCTGTGATGTATTCCACTGCACCCCCAAAGATCGGAATCAAAATCACACCTGTAAATAAGTTCGTAAATCCAAGGGTCGAAACTGCCTTTTCTAAGCTCGATACCAACACTTCAGACACAAATACAAGCGCGATCGTACAAATGAGCAGCACTCCCACTTGTCGCCATAATCGCGATCGTCCTTGGCTTTCATAGACGTGCTCAATCTCTGTATCCGCAATCCGATAGATATGGGTGTGTGTTTTCATCGAAAACAACAGCATCAATCCATAGAAGAAGAGTAATAGAATTGCGAGAACCAAAGAGAAATCATTCAGCGTTGATTGTTGTAAGCCATCAGAAGTAAGATGAATTGCCGCAGGGGTCATCAAGACAACCAGCGCTAAATTAAGTGACGAAGCATTAATTCGCGCGACGGTAGGCTGAAAGCTTTGTTCTTTGTATCGGATGCCACCAAGCAGAGTCGCAAGTCCGAGAGCTAACAGCAAATTTGCCACGATCGTCCCTGTGATGCTGGCTTTTACGACTTCTACTAATCCTGCGCGTAATGCCACGATCGATACAATCAACTCTGTCGCATTCCCAAACGTCGAAGTGAGTAACCCGCCAAACGTGGGCCCAATCACTTCAGCAATGCCTTCGGTCGAATGAGCAATGCGGGCAGCCAACGGCACGATCGCTAATCCTGATGCAATAAACACCAGTACCGGATTTAACTCTAGCCATTCTGCGATTAATGCGATTGGAATAAACGCCAATAAACAGAGCAGTACCAAATCTTTTTTGGACATTTTTGAGCCTTTTTCCGCAGTTGTCACAGTTTTGACCTCTAAATATGAATTCTGAATATATCTGATAACAATACTCCGAACAAAATTTGAGCAGATTTTAGACCTCAAACCCTGATTCCGCCGTAGGCTGGATCTTTTCTTCCAAGTCAGGGGTGGAGCTAACTTTGAAAAAATAGCTCAGTCTTGAAGTCGTAAGCCCTAAAAGCCTTTTGAAACCGTTCTAAAAAATGTCCGGAGTATGTATTGTGATAAGAAAATGCTGTTAAATCAAGCTAGAAAGGGATAAAATTGCGCCTGATGCAATGCCTCTACCAAATCGCGATCGAAGTTCTGATCGTGCATTATCACCCGAATTCAACTAATCTCGCTTGAAGTGTTGACTTCCCTTAACACCATTCTGCTTAACGATAAACTCTTGTAGATGCTGACCTTACTAGCGTACCCAGCCTAGGTTAGACCTGAGAGCTAAAGGGGCTAGAATGTGAGCAATTCACTGCTTGGGTAACAATTCCTGTGGAGCAAGTAGGATATCAAATTGTACGATCTCTGGACGAATTCGGCTTCGAGTTCCTTGGCTCGAAACCAATCCACAGGCAACCAGCAACTATCAACGCTTGGTGGAAGCACTAAACGGTGTTAAAACTAAACGGTGCTAAAACAGTGCGGATCAATCCGCTGGCACAGTCGATCGTCGTAGAGTATAACCCCAGAGGTATCCTTCCCTCCAACATGGAAGAGACTCTAATTGCTGTAATGCAACAGGTAAAACTCACTCCGCCTGCTACTGCACCCACGGTTGAGCCTGAATCTGTGAGTGATCCGCCTGTTTCAGCCGAATCGCCCGCAGAACCGCACAGCGAGCCGTCTCCTCCTCCACCAACACCGCACTTTAAATCAAAGCAATCGAGCGCTTTTGAAATTCCTTCACCTTGGGATGAAGAACTTCCTCCCTGCTCGATGTCAGAACCGACTCTAGAAGAAACATTAACTCACACGATCGAGGAAATAACGATGAGTGATTCTGTGTGTTCAACTGCCTCACTTGCCAAGCGATTAAAAGTAACTTCTCAAGCAATTACTCGTCGTCGGGTGAAAACGGATTTTGGACAATGGACACACGCACAAGATCCGGATGGCATTGCTTGGAACTATCACGAACACGATCGCTTATTCCGCCCGGTTTCTAACCTTCAAGAAAAAGAATAGACCCGTTTTATAATAAACAATAGTGTTGATTCAAATTACCCAATGCCTACCTTATTCCCGATCGCCAGTCTTCCTGGACTTCCAGAAGCTAGAGTGAACTTCGATAACCAAGGCATCCTTCCTTTGCCCGTGTTGCAAACTCGAAACACAACGGTTCATGCGTTTCTCTGTGTGAATCCGCCTGCAAATACAGATGAAAAATTCTGGGAGGCGGTGAGAGAATGTCTCGTTGCTGCGAGTGCGGGTGCAATCATTGCAGGAACAATGACAGGCGGAATTGCAGCATTGCCAACATTCGTGCGAGTGTTTGGAGCAAAAGCGACAACCAAAGGAATCGAATTAGTTGCCAATCAGTTTCAGTTCGTCACGGAGACAACATACGGCGATTGGGGCGTTTAGCTTGACGCGATCGCGCTTTTACCGGACTCGGTGTTCGATGATCAAACAGCGGATTCAACGATCAAGAAACTCGGCTGATATTGAATCACGATCGAACTTGCTGCCGGATTGATTCGCACTTGTGCCACACCTGCCAGCGATTCCACAAACCCGCTGAATCGGGCTGCAAATTCGGCATCCTGAGCAAGCTGAGGAATACGAATCCGTAACCGCCCCACAATGCTGTGAACGATTTGGTAATTCATTCGATAAAACTTAGGAAAAAATCCTTGCTTCTCAAGCTTATCTTAAAGGAGTCTCTCAATCTCCGTGAAGCTTCTGTTGCATAACTTTTTGAAAATCCGTGATCGCACTTTCCACAAGGGAACGACAAACCCGCGAAATGGTCATAACATTTACTGTAGATTCCGCATTCCATGACCGCCCACCTCGATAGCTCTGCTACACCTAGTGTTCGCTCTGCTCTACCCACTCTGCCGCGTCTTCGTCCTATGGCTTCGATAGCCCGCAAAAATTTATTTGAAGACATTCCGCGCTTTCTGGTCGCACAAGCTGGAATTGTTTTCGCTGTCAGCCTCGTCACGATTCAGATCGGAATCTTACGCGGTTTTAGTCGATCGACTGCTCGACTCGTTGATCAATCCAGTGCCGATCTCTGGGTCGCCTCAAAAGACATTGTGCATTTAGAACTATCTTCCCCAATGCCTGCACAACGAGTCGAAGATGCCCAGAAAGTTGCCGGAGTCGATCGAGCCGAAGCCCTAATGATTCGATCGAGCATTTGGCGCGACAGTACCGGGAAAATTAACCCGATTCGGATTTACGGCTTTGATCCAAATAGCAAAATGTTTGCAGGCTGGCAAATCACTCAAGGAAATCTTTCCGCACTGAATCAGCCTTACACGGTGATGGCGGATGCCAACAGTTTGAAATCACTTGGTCTGAAACAATTAAATGACCGCGGAACGATCGGAGCCTTTAGTGCTTTACCTGCGAAATTTGTGGGAACGACACGGGATACTCAATCGATCGCGTCGAGCGCGTTTATCTACACCTCATTAGAAAACGCAAACGCTTACGGGATCGGCGGATCAGATACCGGAGTCACCTGCACCCGCTTACCCAATGGTGAAATCGCCTGCACCAATCAAAATCCTTCGTTCAACCGTCCCCCCGCAAATCCCGCTTCTCCCCGTCGCGTCAACGTTCAAGACCCGATTTCCTTTGTCCTCGTCCGCGCCAAACCTGGAGAAGATCTAACTCAGCTAAAACAACGCATCGAAGCTGCTCTGCCAGATACCCGCGCCTACACCCGCGCTGAACTCGCAGAACTGACCCATACCTTTTGGACAGACCGCACTGGAATCGGATTTGTCCTTGGACTCGGTGCAACCGTTGGATTTGTCGTCGGCATGGTAATTGTCGGGCAAATCCTTTATTCGTCGGTGTCCGACCATATGCGCGAGTTCGGAACTCTCAAAGCAATGGGTGCGTCAAATTGGGTAATCTACAGCGTGATTTTAGAACAAGCGCTCTGGATGGCAGTGTTGGGATTTATTCCGAGCATTGCCTTCTGTCTCGGTTTGGGTGCGTGGACGCAAGCGGCAAAAGGCATCATGATTTTAATCACGCCTGCAACGGGAGCCGGAATTTTTGTCTTAACAGTTGTGATGTGCGTAGGTTCTGCCGTGTTCGCGGTACAAAAAGTGACTAGGGTTGATCCCGCGATCGTGTTTAAAGCATGAAATCAGCAAAATTCCCCTGAAATCGTAGAGATCAGCGTAAAATTTTTGAATCATCTTTACGCATCTGCACACGGAATGACATCTTTCTTAGTTTTTGGAGATGACGATCGCTCACACATCTGTCACACGAATTCATCCTATAGCAGAATTTGAACTTCTAGAATAGAACTGAAGTCTAAGCCTCAAGGGGATGAAAACTCTGCCGCAACTTGATTAGAGTTGCCGCATGACTTGTCATTCGTCTGGAGTCTGGCTGAATGCTCCTGAAGTCATTTTCAGAAAAGACCGCTTCGACACCGCTCCCCACACACCCCTTCTCCTAAACTGTTTTCCTACCGTTTGTTAAACGAATGACTGCAACCTCGATTGATTTGATGTTTCGCGCTGAGAGCCGGGTGATCGAACCCAGCCCGAACAGCTTGGACTGGACGGATAAAGCGATCGCTGCCTGTGGGGTAGAAATGGTGTACCAGACCGGAGGCGAGCGCTATCAAGCCTTACGCCAGGTCGATTTATCAGTGCGATATGGCGATATTCAGCTTCTCATGGGTCCATCGGGATCGGGCAAAACGACATTGCTTTCGATCCTGGCGGGGATTTTGACTCCGACCGCAGGCAATGTCCGTTTGATGGGTCAAGAAATTACCAAACTGTCGAGTTCTAAGTTAGCCAAGTTTCGCCTCGACAACATTGGCTTTATTTTCCAAGGGTTTAATCTGTTCCCGGCACTTAGCGCGATCGAGAATATCGAAGTGGCGCTCAATCTCAAAGGCGTTCGGGGATCGGCAGCACGTCAGCAAGCCCTAGAATTACTCGAACAAGTTGGACTTGCAGATCGAGCGAATCAGCAACCCAGGGATCTTTCCGGTGGGCAAAAACAGCGAGTCGCGATCGCCCGCGCTCTTGCAGGCAATCCCAAGCTGATTATGGCAGACGAACCAACCGCCGCTCTCGATTCCCACAACGGTCATGCGGTGATTGAATTACTCCGATCGCTTGCCAAGGAGAAAGGGCGCACGGTGTTAATTGTGACCCATGATCCTCGAATTGCGGATGTGGCAGATCACATTGCTTACCTTGAGGATGGCATCTTGCAGAGCGATGGACGATCGGAAGTCGATCGTTTTCGAGAAACTCTGAGTCGGTAATTGAATCAATAAGGCGGAAAATCAAACCCGCCTTTCTTTGGAAGTTGTGCGATCGAACCTATCTTCAGATAGATCGACTTCGCTTATGAAACCAGGTAGTTTATTCATGTGAGCGAAACGAACTGAAACGTCTTTCAAGCAAGTGAGTTCACTGCCATTTCTATAATTCCTTCCTATCACTAAAGCCAAATTATCGAAAGAGCGATCGCTTTTTCCTAACACTATCTAAACCTTGTGAGAGCGCTGTCAATTGGCAGCGCTCTTATCATTTTTGGGCTTGAATGACCTGCAAACTTCCACCTGCATAAAGCTGTAAACATTGAACTTTAAATCCCATTTTTTGCAACAATTCTTCAAGATTTAGTTTGATTAATTGCCATGCTGTTTCTGTTTCAAATAGCCAGAAAAACACTGCTAATCCAGGAACGAAAATCGGATTTGTTGGCGTATGAAAATCGACCATTGTAAACACGCCACCTGGTTTAAGAACCCGATAAACCTCTTGGAAAATCTGGCGCAGTTGTGCTGCTTCCATTTCGTGCATTGCAGCGCTCGTGTGAATTAGATCAAACGAATAGTCTGCAAACGGCATCTTTTCCGCGAATGCTTCTACGTATTCCGCTTCTGGAACGTTCTGTTTTGCCCGTCGAATCGATAACGGCGACGCATCTAATCCGGTGACATGGTTCGATCTCTCAACCAAAAATTGCGTCGTCTGACCACTTCCACAGCAAAGATCGAGGACTTTCATATCCGGCTCGATCGCGATTCCTTGCAGTGCCAATTGTCGAAACCTTGCTTCTCCGCCCACACTCAGCGCCGCAAGCCTCGAAATCCCGTCATACAACCACTGATACTGATAACTCCAATCTCTCAAAATCGTCGCCATTTCAATCGCCTCTCATTCTCTTTAGCGCTGCATCAACCGCCTGTTGCTGATCGCGTTGTGTGATCCATTGATGGTAAGTGCGGGTATGCACCATAACCGAGTGTCCCATCATTTTCGCGGCGACCGTATCAGATAAGCCAAAATGGATCGTTCTAATCGCCCAAGCATGACGCAGATCGTAAGGCGAGAACGGCACTTCATAGCGGCGAAATTGAGCCGTTACTCGCTGTCCCACTTGTCGCAAAGTCGTCTTATTTAAGTCTGTCTCGACTTGCGGCAGTTGAATCTCTCTGAGGTTAAACGTTTCAATCCAATCGGGGTAAAACGCCCAAACTTGATGACTGCCTGTTTTCGTCGTGGGAAGAACTTCGATCGAGGTTTCCTCTCGCTTCAGCCCCTTGAGATTACAGTAAAAAACCTCGTGGTTTCTCAACCCAAACGTTGCCATCATTCCATAAACAAACTGCCAAGCCGGATTCGGAATCTTCTCCCAAGCCGCCAAGATCTCCTCGTCCGAAGGCAATTGTCGCGCTTGAGTCTGACTGGCTCCGTATCCACCAGAAAGCTTTTTGAGATCTGTCGGCAGCGCTAGATTGAGAAATTCAGCAAATGCGCCCAAAGTCGTGCAGCAAAGTTGGCGACTGCGTGAATGAATAGAAGTCGAGTCGATCGTTTTATAAATCGCTTCGGTTAGCGTCAGCGTGGGAGAATCGGCGCTCGTTGCAACAAGCTTTCTCAAATATGGCGCGTATGCGGCTGTCCAAGTGGTTTTAGTCGCGGCAGGATTTATCGATCGATGCGGCTGCTCAAAAAAATACGCTTCAAAAGCGGAAATCTGCTGATTCAACGTTTGCTGACTTAATCGTTTTCCATCGCTAAAACTGAGATACTCCCGCCAATCGAATTTGTCCTGAATCAACTGCGCTGCCACGATTTTCGCTTCTTGCTCGATTTGCTTCAATCCGGCAGGAGTCGCAGGAATTCCCAAACTGAGACGCTGCTGATACGGGCGCAACCTTGAGCTATCTGGGCGCGGCGGCAGCGTTCCCCGAAGCGCCAATTTGATGCCTCGCCTTTCCACTTGAAGCCCCAACTGTGCTGCTTTGAGACGGTAATTGGTTTGAGAAATTCGTGCGTCTAACGTCTCTAAATCTGCCATAACCGAACAATGCTAAAAAATTAGAGCGTGTCAAATTTCTATATTTTACGGTGAGTCGATCGAGTGTGAATTAATCTTGCCATTTCTATTGAGTATTTAACCGCATTGAATTTTTCTTCGAGATTCCTTAGACTGGCTTCAACTTGCAAGGAATTTTATTGTTAAAATCAGTAACAAAGCTGAGAAGAAATAGGGATATAAAAGTGCTATGGGTCGCGTAGGAGTTTTACTACTGAATCTTGGGGGGCCGGACAAGATCGAGGATGTGCGTCCCTTTCTCTATAACTTGTTTGCTGATCCGGAGATTATTCGGCTACCGTATCCCTGGCTCCAAAGTCCGCTTGCCTGGTTGATTTCCACATTACGAGCGAAGAAATCACAAGCCAATTATCTTCAGATCGGTGGCGGTTCTCCTCTGCGTCACATCACTGAAGAACAGGCACAAGCGCTTGAAGAACGCCTTCGTCAGCGCGGACAAGAAGCCAGCGTCTATATCGGAATGCGGTATTGGCATCCGTTCACCGAGGAGGCGGTTTCTCGGATCAAACGCGACCAAATTGAAAGGCTTGTCGTTTTGCCGCTGTATCCACAGTTTTCGATCAGCACCAGCGGATCGAGCTTCCGGCTTCTACAACAGCTTTGGGAACAAGATCCAGTGCTGCAAAAAATCGACTACACGGTGATCCCGACTTGGTACGATCGACCTGGATATCTGGAAGCGATGGCGGATTTGATCGCTCAAGAACTGGATCACTTTGAAAAGCCAGAGGATGTTCACATCTTTTTTAGCGCTCATGGCGTTCCGGTGAGCTACGTCGAAGAAGCAGGCGATCCGTATCAGAGCGAGATTGAACAATGTACCGCGCTGATTATGAAAACGCTCGATCGACCCAATCCCCACACGCTGGCGTACCAAAGCCGAGTCGGCCCGGTTGAATGGCTTAAACCTTACACCGAGGATGCGCTTGAAGAACTAGCGGAAGAAGGGGTTCAAAATCTTGCGGTCGTTCCGATCAGTTTCGTGTCTGAGCATATCGAGACGCTGCAAGAAATTGATATGGAGTATCGAGAAATTGCGGAAGAGGCGGGAATTGAGCGGTTTGAGCGCGTTCCTGCTCTCAATACGCATCCGATCTTTATCAATGAGTTAGCCACGATGGTCACGGATGCGCTAAATGCTCCGTCTGTGCATTTTTCAGAAGTGGCCCGTCCTCAGAAGCGAGTGAAAATGTACCCGCAAGAAGCTTGGGAATGGGGACTGACGACTTCTGCGGAAGTTTGGAACGGGCGAGTTGCGATGATTGGCTTGATCGCCCTGATCATTGAGATGGTTTTGGGTCGTGGCCCGCTCCATGCGATCGGGATTCTCGGATAAAAACTAGAGGGGAAGCTCGATCGTGAATTCTGTTCCTTCACCCGGAGCAGAATTGCAGATCAAGCTTCCCTGATGTTTTTCAACAATAATTTGATACGCGATCGCAAGTCCTAATCCTGTCCCCTTACCCACTGGCTTCGTCGTAAACGAGGGCTTGAACATTTCTTGCTGAACCGCTTGAGACATTCCAACCCCGTTATCTCGAATCCGAATCGTGACTTTATCCGATTTCAGTTCGGTGATCACGCGAATCTCGTTGGGACAAGCGACAATTTCAGCGTAGTTTTTCCCTCGATTCGATTCTTCGATCGCGTCGATCGCATTCGCCAACAGATTCATAAACACCTGATTCAACTGCCCCGGATAACACGCGACACGGGGCAATTCAGCATAATCGCGTGTAATTTGAATGGCGGGACGATGCGAATTTGCTTTGATGCGATGCTGTAGAAGCAACAGAGTGCTATCCAGCCCGTCTTGGATTTGCAGCGCGATCGTATTTTCGCTATCGGCGCGGGAAAAAGTTCGGAGCGATTCACTAATGTGAGCAATGCGATCAGCTGCAACTTGTAAGGTATTCAGCAGTTGAAGCAGATCAGTTGAAAGGAACGGAAGATCGATTTCTTCCGCATCTTGAACGATTTCAGCAATTGGATCAGGATAGTATCGGTGATACAACCGTAAATGGCTGAGTAAATCCTGAACGTATTGTTCTGCGTGGGCAAGATTTCCAGTAATCGAATTCAGAGGATTATTGATTTCATGTCCGATTCCCGCCACAAGCTGTCCGAGCGTGGACATTTTTTCTTGCTGAATCAATTTGAGTTGAGCTGCTTGCAACTCGTTGAGCGATCGAGAAAGCTGATCGGTTCTCTCATCCACTCGCTGTTCCAATCGATCGTTGAGATCTTTTAATTGCTGAGTTCGCTGTCGTAGTTTGAGATGAACTTGAACACGGGCGAGGACCTCTTCTTGCTGAAATGGTTTGGTAATGTAATCAACTGCACCGAAATTTAATCCTTTTACTTTGTCTTCCGCATCGGAACGCGCCGTAATAAAAATGATTGGAATCTCTTGAGTTTTGGGACTTGATTTGATGCGATCGCAGATTTCAAATCCATCCATTCCAGGCAGCATCACCGCTAACAAAATCAGATCAGGTGCAACCTCCGTTAATTTGTCGATCGCATCTTCTCCGCTTTTTGTGGCTAGAGTTCTGTACCCTGCTGCTTCCAACACATCCGCTAGAATACGCGCATTGATCGCGTTGTTTTCTACAATCAAAATCAGATTTTGTTCCGTCATGCTGCCGAGGTAGATTGATCAAGCAAATTGCATCGTTTAGTCATCGTCCTGCCTATTGTACGAGTTTCTTCGCAAAGGCGAGGTAGGTTGTTTTAGATCCCAGCAATTCAAGCAAGCCGCGATCGTTCTCTTAGCATTCAAACTTGGTAGCGCATTCCTGGAACCTGCGTCACTAATCCAAGTAGCTCCAACTGCAACAACGAACTCGATACCCTTGAAGTGGGCATTTCTGTTGTTTGCACGATCAAATCAAACGGGACTGAAGGGTGATTCGACTGTTGAGCGATCGTATAAATCGTTTGCAAGACCTGTGAGAGTTCTGGCGCTAGGTCGATCGGTGGCTGTGTCGATCGAGGTTCTCTCGCGTGATCGAGTTCTGGAATTTCTCCGATGAGTTCGATTAGTTCTGATTCGCCTAAAATCATCTGTGCGCCTTTGCTAATTAGGGATAAGCATCCTGCGGATTTAGGGTTATCCAAACTTCCTGGAAGCGCATACACATCACGCCCGTACTCATTGGCTAAGTTTGCAGTAATTAGCGCTCCTGACTTGATCGGAGCTTCAATCACTAATATCGCGCGAGATAGTCCTGCAACAATGCGGTTTCGGCGCGGAAAGTGAGCGCGATCGGGCTGAGTTCCCGCAGGATATTCGCTCAGTGCTAATCCGGTTTCTAAGAGTTGCTCATACAAGCGCCGATTTTTAAACGGATACACGACATCTACGCCTGTTCCGAGAACTGCGATCGTCTTTCCCCCGATGTCTAAACAACTGCGATGCGCTTCTGCATCAATGCCATCTGCTAAACCCGACATCACCATAAAGCCGTGTTGTGCCAGAGTTGTGCTGAGTTTGCGCGTCCACCGCCTTCCGTATTCTGAAGGTTCGCGGGTTCCCACGATCGCGACAGCACTTTGTCGATCGAGTTCTCGAATCAGTTCAAACTGTCCGCGATAGTAAAGCACTGGAGGCGGATCGGGAATTTCGGCGAGTAACTGCGGATAGTCAGGATCGGCAGGGGTGAGAAAATCTTGCTTGTGGTCTTCCAGTAAGCGATCGACATTAATTTGCTGGCGGTGATTGCAGATTGCGATCGCGCTTTGCTGCCCGATTCCTTCAACTTCTGCTAACTCTTCCGGTGTTGCTGTCCAAGCTGCACCCAAACTGCCAAATTCAGCTTGAATTCGTTTCTGTAAGATTGCTCCCACCCCTGAAACCTTTGACCAAGCCAACCAAAATGCGCGATCGTCACTCAAGGAACTATCCTCAAAACCATAGTTCCAGTATTCCCGTGTTGATTGCGTCTAATCTATTGCAATCACATCTGCTAAACGTTTCATAATCTGAAGCGTCTTTTCTAATCCTTGATCTTGATTCAATAAAAACTCTTTCGATCGAGCATACAGGGGCTTCTCTTGTCGTACCAGCTTCAAAAACATAAAACTGCTGCCATTTGTAACCAGTCCAAACATGGGTTTCGAGATCGAAGCCTTTAGCATATACGCCAATGCTTGTGGAATGTCCACCTTGAGGGAAAATCCCGCCCGTTTCGCCTCAATCACCGGCACCCAAAACTGTTCCTTCAGCACCAGCACATCAATTCGCCCCCGCAATTGAAGGCTCTCATCTTCTGCCATAATCTGGACTTCTTTCTCTGTATCCACATAAAACGGCGGTAAGAAAAAGCCAGCTAAATCTAACAAAGGCGCGACTACAGCAAGTTTAACGGTGTTCTCTAACATCGATCGACGTTCTAAATTTGCATACGCCGATCGAACCCGATCTAAGCGTTGCTGTTCTTCCAGGGTTAATCCTGGAAGTATCTCCTGCCATTCGCTGAAAAATGAACGATCTTCGACTTGCTGTAACCCAAAGGTTTGCTCTAACTCGTAAAGCGTGACTTTCTCGATCACAATACTCTGAACCATTATCCCACTCCCGACTAGACCGTAGCAGATTGGCGGTTCTTCAAATACTCGAATACGCTCTTGTCACCAATGTCCGGCGGAATCGGCTGAATCAGTTTCCGAATTGCGAAAACAACAAACAGAACTGCCCAGCTTCCTAGTAGAACTTGTTCCCATAAGAGAGGAAGCAATGCTGTTAAATGCCCCAGTAGCAATAATGGAATAATCGGGGTTAGCAATTTTGTTTCAAGGCGATCGAAGCAAAATGCTTCTTTGAAAAAGATCCCCGTCAATGCCGCAAACGTAAATCCAACCCCAAAAATCCAAATCGGATGCTGATAAACATACAGTGCTAACGGGTTAGAACTCACGAACAATAACGCGATCGAAACCAATCCCCCGATCATCCAAAATGCTTGAAGTGCTAAATGCAAAGGTTTGAAATAGATGTGAATTGTGAATAAACTCACTCCTAATGCAGCCCAGAAGACAAAGTAGAGCGGTGTAATCCAGAAGAAATTTTGTAAGAAAGCAAGTCCGGTCGCGATCGCAAAACTCAATGCCGCGATCGCTAACCCACTGCGATAAAGAATCACACCTTGTCGGTCGTGATCCTCGATCGTGAATGATCCGAACTGTCCTTGATATACGATCGGCTCTTGAGTTTGCATAGGACGAGAGCAACAATATGACTCCTCTATGCTACTCCTCAGCGTTCTGATCTTCGAGCGCTTGAATTGCCAGCAACAATTCTTCTTCCTGCACTTCAAATTCTTCTTCGGGAATCTCGCCCATATCGAAAGCAAGCTGCAACGCGAGAAGCCGCTTACTCAAATTTTCGGTTTGATCTAGCTCAACATCGACCCGCTCCTGGATCTGTTCAGCAATCCAACTCAGTCCAGTCACAGGGGCAAACAACAAACGTAGAACCATTATTCACCTCGATCGATTTGTGCAAAGTTGTAAGGAGCCGTGAAATCGTTGTAGCGAATCTTCAAACGTCCCTCGAATTGTCGATCGAGCCATTCCACTTTTTCACTAAATTCCGATTCCAACTCCCAAGAAATTAAGTAAGCCGCATTGTAAATCATGGCTTCAGTCAGCGAATCGTTTTCGACAATCTCGACTGCCATCGGATTGAGTGTCGTTTGAAATGCGGTGATGATTGCTTCACGTCGATCGCTCATGGCTTGCTCGATCGCTTGCCCGATTCGGACAATTTCATCCATGCTCAACGATTTTCCTTCTAAGCTGTCTCGCTTGGCTCTCAGTTCTGCATCTTGTGCCATCAATGCTTGCAGTTCTTCAGCACTGTCCCAAAACAGTTTAACGCTGACTTCTCGATGCCCTGAGAGCTTCTCAAACAAACGATTCAGATGTTCGGAATGAGGCGCAGTCAGTTCATCTGAAACCGTTTCCCAAGTGTCGATCGTTAATCCAAATTGGAGCGGTAATAGAGTGCGGTAGCCTGCTTGCATCGCTTGTTCTAATACTTTTTCGTGTCCGAGTAGATTTCTGCGACTTGCAAGATAACGTTCTTGTTTTGCTTCGGAGTACAGAAACACAAACCCATCGACAACTTGAGTTTGAACAGGTTTTTGGTCTAATCCTTGGAGTTCGAGATTTTCAGGACCGGGGGCGGGAAAAATACCGTATAGATAAAGATCGCTCATCGTTAATCGGGGCTAAAGGGGCTTGGAAGTGAGAACTAGCTGAAGTTTGGCGTGAATTAAATCGATGTTAGCAAGACCAAGATTGACATCACCTTGAACAACAATGCCTGTGTTGAGTAATCGATCGAGTAATTCCAAAATCGTTGGACTCGCCGATCGTTCACCAGGGTAGTAACCTCCAGCGGACGGTAATAACGTGCCCACTTCGCCCAAGTCAATGTTCAAATCCGCCGGATCAATCTCGAAGATGCCGCACATTTGAATCACTTGCGCCTCAAGTTGACGCAGGCTTTCTGCGGCTCGATCGAGATCTCGATCGCTCAATTGTCCGCTGTCCATCCGTCGAATCACTTGCGCCTCTAACAGTTGGCGAATCAGTTCAACAACAGTCAGCAGCAATGGAGCTAATCCGGCTTTACTGGAAGCAGGGGCTGCAAGTTGGCTTGAAAATTCAGGGGGCACGATCGTTTTTCACTCCAATTAGAGAGTTTTAGCGCAGACTTCGCACGACATAATCGGGCAGGGATTCCGCATCCGCCGAATCCTTGAAAGTGATTAACTTTAGATAGTTCGTTTCATCACCTTCGCCTTTTCCGTTGGCACGCGAGAACCAGATTGCGGCCCCATACTTGCGATTTTCGCCACTGCGACGAGTGTAAACATGACCACACCAAACCACTTTGGTCGCACCATGCTCATCCTGATTGATCGCTGTCGCCCCAATCTTTGACCAATCGAAGTCCTTGTAGTTTTTCAACGGGCGTTGCCAATTCGGGGGATTGTTGCCCGCAAACGCTTTGAGGACAATCAGCACTTCTTTCAGGGTATCGTCGTTCATAGCTTAAAGTAGTAACTTTGATCTATAAACATTATGCTCTATAAATCTTCAAGCAGCGATTCTAAACTGTTCGTTTGCGGCAGTTTTTGCGGCATGATTTTCCGAACGGTCGCAAGTTCTCCTTCGAGCGCTTCAATACGATCGAGCAATTGCTGATTTGTTTCGATCAGGGCTTTTGACTGCGAACTGAAATGGGGGTTGTTTTCCCACCAGTTGATGCCCATCTCTTTCGCTTTATCGACGGACGCAATTAATAGCCGAATCCGAATCGTTAGCAATTCTGTCGTAGCAACGGAAACGGAAATGTCTCCCGCGATCACGATGCCTTTGTCTAAAACGCGCTCTAATACATCCGCTAAGGTTGATCCCGTCGCGGTGGGCATGGTCTTCTGAATGCTCATCTCTGATTGCTCTTTTTGGGGGTGTTTAGATCTCAGTCTCTGAAGGCTCAACGGCAAAAAACTGTCGATCGCGATGAATCACAAGTCCCTGAATCGTCAATGCTCGAATCACTTCTAAAAGTTCTGTCCGAACAATGCCAAATTCACTTTCGAGATCAGAAAGTCCGGCTCCGTTCGATCGCACTAAATAGCGATAAATTTGCTGTTCTTGAGTGAGACTCTCAGCGATTTGATTCACCAAATCTGAAGGCTCAGGCAGTCCATCCAGTAGTTCTGCAACTTGCTCAGTGAGGGGCACGATCGGAATCTCGACGGCTCCGAGAAACTCATTTTGCAATTCCCATAGAATCTTAGTCGCATCTTCGATCGGAATGCCGACGCGCGAGAGCAACACATCCGAACAGATACCGCGGAACTCTGCATCTTCGGGCATTACGGGAATATTGTGTTCTTTGCAGACCTTCGCGATCATTAATGCTGATCTCAGTCCTGATGCTTTATCGACTCCAGCTTTCTGCCAAAACGATCGGATCAATCGCACAATAAACGCAGCACTCGATCGATCAATCTCCGTTTTCTGGATCAAAATCTCTTGCTGTGTCAGTTCGTCCGGCTCTGGAATGTTGATCGTGACCAAGCGATCCATCAGCGCATCTTGAGTCGAATGAACGCCGCAATACTCTTCTGGATTCGAGGTTAGAATCGCCCGAAACTGAGGATTTACGCGAACGTACTCGGTCTGATTGCTCGTCGGCGGTAGCACCAATAGCTTTTCTTCCAAAGCCGAGAGCAATACATTATTCACTTCGGGACGCGATCGATTAAATTCGTCGTACACCAGCGTGAAGCCTTCACGACACGCTAACGTCAATCGCGAATCTACCCAAGTGTGCTTCATTTCGTCTTGAACTTTGATGACGCTGTGAATGAAGTTGTCAACCACTTTTTTTCGGGTGTAGCCGGACTGTGAGCCGATCAAATCCGAGCTTTTCGAGTCGTCGTCGCCATACATCAGCATGATCGGACGCGACAGCATATCGGCGAGATGCAGTGCTAACGTGGTTTTACCCACCCCTGCACAACCGCGTAAATGGACAGAAAAACCGGATTGCAGATACCGCAGGGCGCGGGCTGCAATCCGTTCGATCGCAGGAGTGCTGACGAAGCGGCGGGGGCTAGCTCTTAATACAGTCGTCATGGGGCAAACTCTCTATTTATTTGGTGGGGTGTAAATCAAATACAAGCGATCGCGCTGTGTAATTTTGCCTTGCTGAATCAGCGATCGTAGTCCTTCAACTGCTTGAATCCGGGTCATGCTCAGAGCCGACTCGATCTCAGTCAGGCGAACACTCTGCATCACTTCGATATATTCGTAAATCTTGCCTTCGTCGCTTTTTGCAGCGGGCACACTTTTCACCGGAGCGACGACTCTAAAACCGGGCGATGCTGGCTTCTTGATCACAGGCTTCGCAGCGGGAACTTCTGGCGCAGGTGAGTCAGATACAGCCGTTTGCCTTTCTCCCTCTCCCCAAACCGTGCGGGACAGATCAGCGCGAAACTGTTTAAGCTGCGATCGAAAATCTGCGAATCCAGCAAAAAGCCGATCCATCTCTACTTTACGATCGCGCTTGTCCTGCAACGCTTTTTCTTGCCGTTCCAACACTGTATCGGTTAGAAACGCTGCCACATCCGAGCGCAGTTTCTCAACGAAGATCGATAAGTTACGAGCGAGGCGAACTCGTTGCTTGATGCGGTGTTGATGCGCTTCTTCTAACTGCGATCGTGTTTCAAGCTGTAAAAGTTGTAGATCCGCTTGAATTTCTTGTCGCAGTGAGTTTACGGTTTCGGTTAACGTTGATCGAAATGTGTGCAAGTCTTCGCTTAACTGTTGTGAAACCGATTCGCGTTCGGCATGAACGATCGCTAAAAATTCTTGAGTTTGCTCGTGTAGCGTTTCACAATAGTTTTGTAGCTTCTCGCGTCGCACACTGGTATCGTAGGACAGCGTTTCACGAAACAAGCTGAGATCGCTGCGAAGTTGAGATGCCTTTGTTTGACGTTGCTTTTGTGTTTCTTGTAGGAGTAAAGAAACGGCTTGGCGGCGTTGCTCAACTTGTTCGAGTCTGAGTTGCCGTTGCTGCTGCCAGGAGTCTTTGAAAGCCATTGCGTTTAGTAGAGTTAAATCGCGCGATTTGCAAGTTCAAAAAACTGGGGAATGGATAATTCTCCCCAGTTTGATTCGGATTTGGCTGAGTGAATCAAGTCGTTCAGCGCAGGGTTTTTTATGAAGCAGGAACAGCAGCTTGAGCAGTCAAGCCCACTGCTTCGGCGTATTTTAGATAGGTTTCAACCGATGCGATTACGACCCGTGCTTCGATCGCCAATAATTCGATACCCACGAGCGAAACGCGTACCCAAGCATCGATCACGATTCCTTTGTCAAGGATGCGATCAACGACTTCTGCCAAACTTGAGGAAGAGTTTACTTTTTCAACAGCCATGATTGATTCCGTATTGATGTGTGGTTGAATGCGGTTGCACCGTTTATCAACTTTAGTGGTCAAAGATTGATTTCGAGGCTCCCGCGCTTAAGGTTGACAAGAGCGATCGAGGACTATCTGAGGCAATCACGGAACCTTTATCATTTGGTAATATTCTTTCCCGCAGTTTTACGGATAAGAGAATTAAGGCTGAATCAGAGACGTGCTAGGTAATGCGGCGGTCATTCATTCAGTTTGAATTGCGATCTTCAACTTATTTGATATGAAATCAAAAAAACTAATCTAGATGATCCAGATAAATCTACGCAGTTTTTTAGCTATTATTCTCTTTGATAAAATGGTGCTAGGAGTGACGATCTAATCCATGACAAACAACTTCGCCCAACTTCTCAAAACGCTGGAATATGGGCTGATTGTCTCTTGTCAAGCCCCACCCGACTCTCCACTGCATCACCCTTTGATCATTGCTGCGGTCGCAGAAGCCTCGATCGCTCAGAATGCCGTTGCTGTTCGGATTGATACCCCTGAACATATTGCCGCAGTTCGTCAACGCATTTCTGCGCCGATCCTTGGACTCTGGAAGCAATCTATCCCGAATTCTGAAATCTACATTACTCCAACATTTGAATATGCTGCGGAAATCGCTGAAGCTGGAGCCGATCTGATCGCGATCGATGCAACATTGCGCGATCGTCCTGAGTCTGTTGCAGTCCTAACAGATCGAATTCATCAAGAATTGCATAAGCCCGTTGTTGCGGATGTGGATAGTTTGGAAGCTGCGATCGCGGCGGTCGCAGCGGGAGTCGATTTGATTGCAACTACACTTTACGGCTACACCAAAGAAACCGAGCAGCATTCTCCGCCCGGATTCAATCTTTTGAGTCAGATTGCAGAAAAGTTAGATACGCCTGTTTTATGTGAGGGCGGGATTGCAACCCCTGATATAGCGAGACAAGCGCTGGATCTTGGTGCTTATGCCGTTGTGGTCGGGACTGCGATTACTGGAATCGAAGCGCAAGTGCAGGCATTCGATCGCGCTTTACGCCACAAAACTCCCGCGCTTTTAGTCGAACACGACGAAATCTATCACTTCGCGCTATTTTCTCAAGAGCACCCTTCTTATCGCGGTTATGTGCGATCGAAATTGCGAAAGTACAATCCTGACAGCACGGTGAGAGAGGGCTTCTTTGAGCAAGGGGGACTGCGAGGAACACCGCTCGAAGTCTTTTTGATCGACGATCGCCAAAAAATTAGAGCGGGATTGGTTGGCTTAACTCGTTGGAATTGGTTGCTAATTGAGACGCTTTGGGTCGATGAATCTTTGCGCCAACAAGGGTTTGGTAGACGGATGATGATGTTGGCAGAACAAGAAGCAAAACAGCGGGGCTGCACTGAAGCGATTTTGGATACGTTTAGCTTCCAGGCAAAGGGATTTTACGAGAAATTGGGATACGAAATGTTTGCCCAGGTGGATGATTATCCATCGGGCTATAGTTTCTACCAGTTGAAGAAAGAGTTCTAAGTGAGTGTCGTTTTGCGTTTGAGAATCACCATCGATTCACCCACGATCGGAGGACGAGCAAGTAGCGATCCTTGAGAATCGGTGATTTGAAGTTTGGGGAGATCGATCGATTGCGATCGTGCCCAGAGTTCATTTGCAAATCGGTCTTGCTGGTCGGCACTGAAGCGATACCAATCTTCTGAAACGCGAACTTTAAGGCGATCGCGATCGATTTGCGGTTCCACGGATGTGACTAAGCCACCGATAAAGCGATCGCTGATTTCCATCACTTGCGATTGAATTGCGGCAATCTGTTTTTGTTCGGGTGTGAGTTCCGGTTCTGGGGGAGGAGCTTCGGCTTCTTGAATCGCCTCTACAGTCGCTTCAGATTGAACGGGTTCAGGCTGCGGCGTTTCTATCACTGGCTCGATCTCAGGTTCAACAAGTTCGGGTGGAACTTCTGCAATCGGTTCTGCAATCGGTTCAATCACCTCGATCGGAGCCGAGACAACCTCTGGAGCAGCGTCGGGGGCAGTGAGATCCGGGGGAAATTGGGTTGGCTGAACGGGGATCGTGACGGGCGGACGAGTTGCAACTTGCGTCGATTGCGGGGGTTTAGGAGAAAAGAGCGAAGAAGTGAACCAGAATAAAACCACGATCGAGCCTGCTAGGATTCCGCTGAGTGTACGATCGCCAAGTTTTCGATTCAGATCCGTGGGGAGTCGATCGCGAATTAGATTCAGCAGCTTTCTCCAAGTGGGCAGAGATCGCTCTACTGCGATCGTCACACCCGTCGTAACTTTTAGAAGGAGAGGATTGAGTTGATCAGAAGCTTCGATGCGCTCGGCAGTGCCTTCTAGAAAGCGACTCGTCGATCGCAATGTCCGAATCGTCCCTGTTCTAAGCGTGGTAAGGATTTTTGTGGCAGTCGCTTGGGATTGTGTCACACTGGACTCGGATTCTTTACGTGAGCTTGTGGGGGAATTTGCGTCTGGTTGTGACATGGATGTTATCTCCTCGACAAAAGAAATCCGTTTGAGTCCAGTAAAGTGAAAAGCGGTAGAGCTTTCAATCTATCATCTGTCGATCGCACTGTTGTTTAAGAACATTGTTGATATGAATTTAAAGCGTCGTCAAATTTTGGTGTTGGGAGGACTCGGAAGCCTGGGACTTGTGGTTGCCGGAAAAACCTTGAGTCGCCCATTTGGATCGTCTTCTGACATAGCTCAAACCATTTCTGAACTCCCAAAACCCGCTGGCAAAAAATTAATGCTGCGGTTTGTTGCGGTCGCGGATTCGGGTGCGGGCGACCAAAATCAGTTTGATTCTGCAAACGCGATGGCAGCGTATCACCGCAAAAATCCTTATTCACTCGTGACTTTGGCAGGCGACAACATTTATAACAGCGGCGAAATGGAGCGGATCGGGATCGCCTTTGAGCAGCCGTATGCTCCTTTACTCAAGCAAAATGTTCGTTTCCAAGCGTGTCTCGGAAATCATGATATTCGCAGCGAAAACGGCGATCCGCAAGTTCGATACGCCAATTTCAATATGAAAGGGCGTTACTACACCTATCGCGAAAAGGATGTTCAGTTCTTTGTGTTAGACACCAATTCCAATGCGGATTGGAAAGATCAGATGGTTTGGTTGGATGCGGAGATGGGACGCAGTGCTGCACCTTGGAAAGTGGTTTACGGGCATCATCCAATCTATTCATCGGGGCATTACGGTACAGATCGCGAAATGATTCGGAAGTTTGCGCCTTTGTTCAAAAAGCATCAAGTCCAGCTTTACATCAACGGGCACGAACATCACTACGAGCGATCGACTTCGATCAATGGCACGACGTATTTAGTGACTGGGATCGGTGGCGCGAGTTTACGTCCAGTGGGTCGATCGAGAACCACCGAATATTCTGTTTCTCGCTATGGATTTAGCGCGATCGAGGTTTATCCCGATCGGCTACAAATCGAAGGGATTGGCACAGATGGGCTAGTGTTCGATCGAGGTGTAATCGCCCGACAAGCTAAGGTTGCCGTATGACAGATGCTTTCACGCGAACCGTTCAACTCTCAACGGAATTCATCGAAAACGGTGATCCGTTGGGATGGTTTGAGGCACTCTATGCTACGGCAAACGGCGATCCGACTGCGGTTCCTTGGGCAAGGTTGACGGCTAATGCGCTGGTATTGGAGTGGCTCGATCGAGGATTGATTCGTGGCAAAAAAGCAATCGTTATCGGTTGCGGATTGGGCGACGATGCGGAAGAGTTGGCGAAACGAGGGCTTGAGGTTACGGCGTTTGATATTTCTGAAAGCGCGATCGCATGGTGTCGAAAGCGTTTTCCAAATTCGCCTGTGAGTTATCAAGTTGCGGATCTCTTTGCGCTCCTGGAGGCTTGGAAAGGTGCGTTTGACTTTGTTTTGGAGTCTTACACGATTCAAGCGATGCCGCCGGAACTGCGCTCGCAGGTGATTCCCAAAATTGCGGAATTGGTAGCGGCATCGGGTCAGTTGTTGGTGATTTGTCGCGGTCGGGAGCCAGAGCAGCCTTTAACGACGGTTCCGTTTCCGCTGACTAGGACGGAATTGGCGGGATTTGAGCAAGCGGGATTGTCTGCGGTTGAGTTTGAGGATTTGTGTGAGCCGGAAACTGTGCGACGATTTCGGATTTTGTACGATCATGCTCGATTTTAAGAGGATGCTTTAAAGGCAGTCGTTCAGTGCATGACCCGCCCCCGGACTGGAAGTCGGGGCTGAAACGTGAGCGAAGCATCTTTCCATACTTCTAAAACATTCCCTAAGACTGGTTAAGATGCCAGGTTTGTAGAGCAATTCGATGCACTTCTCGCCAGGGTAAATCTGTCGATCGTGCAATCCGGGCGCAGTCCTCGTATTCGGGCTGAACATTCACGATCGAGCCAGCGCGAGACGCAATTTTTACCTGAACAGACCCAAACTCGGTTTTGACTTGCTCAAAAGTACGATCGAGGATTGTTCTCTCTTGTGTTGTTCGTCGGATTCCTAATGTCGTTGTTTCACGAAACAAAATCGATTCACAATCGGTTACTTTTTCTGGTGAGCAAATGACTGTCAGCAATATTCCAGGACGCGATTTTTTCATCCCGATCGCTTGTGTAAAAACATCTAGCGCACCTGCTTCAAGCAAGGTGTCGAATACATAGCCGATCGCTTGTGGATTGAGATCATCGATCTGAGTTTCAAGAACTGTCACCATTTGCGGTGTAGCAGTTTGGTGTGTTGAATGATCTTCAGTTGTTCCAATCCAAATCCGTATCATGTTGGGAATCGGTAGATCGATCGTTCCGGCTCCCAATCCGATTTTTTGTAAAGTCATCTTCGGAGGAGCGCTAAATTCAGCCGCTAATGTTGTCGCGATCGCGGCTCCGGTAGGTGTGACTAATTCGTGCTCAATTCCATTGCTATAAATTGGCACTTGTCGGAGTTCAAATAATTTCAGCACCGCAGGAACCGGAACGGGTAATCGTCCATGTGCTGCCCAAACGGTTCCGCCTCCGGTTGGTAACGTAGAGCAAACAATCCGATCGACGTTCAACCAATCGAAACCGACACAAGTTCCGACAATATCAACGATCGCATCGATCGCACCGACTTCGTGAAAATGGACTTGTTCGGGTGGGATTCCGTGAACGGCTCCTTCTGCGATCGCTAACTGCCGAAAGACTGCCAAACTCCAAGCTTCAGCCCGTGGCGGTAATTTTGCACCGTCAATCATTTGCTCAATTTCGGGCAGATGGCGCAGTTTATCCTGTTTGTATTGATGATCAAGGTGAGGTTTGTGCTCGTGATAATGTTCGTGATCGTGATGGTGTTCATGCTCGTGATGCTCATGGTGATGTAAAACTTTCACATCAGACTTTAACTGCACATGAACTTTGGTTGCGCGTTGTCCATTTCGCTGCACCGTTTCGGCAGAAAGTTCATATTCTTCAGAAATTCCTAGTCGATCGAGGCTTTCCGTCAGATACCCTAAAGGAACACCCAAATCCACCAGCGCCCCCAGGCACATATCGCCAGCAATTCCCGTGGGGCAATCCAGGTAAGCAATCTTGCTCATCACGCTTCAAAAAGGGTAAATACCTCTCCACAATACACCCGCGTTCAGCTATGGCAACTGTCTACTCCATTCACCCCGACAATCCCCAATCTCGCACCGTTGATCAAGTCGTCGCAGAACTCCGCAATGGAGCCGTGATGCTCTATCCAACGGATACGGTTTACGCGATCGGCTGCGACCTCAATTCCAAATCTGGAGTCCAGCGAGTCCGCCAACTCAAGCAGCTTGCAAACGACAAACCGCTGACGTTTCTTTGTCCCTCGCTGTCTGATATTGCTCAATATGCGATCGTCACCGATCGAGCTTACCGAATCATGCGGAGTCTCGTTCCGGGCAGTTATACGTTTTTGCTGCCTGCGACTAAACTGGTGCCGAAATTGGTGATGAATCCGAAGCGCAAAACGACTGGGATTCGGGTTCCGGATCATCCGGTTTGTCAGGCATTGATGAAATCATTAGGAAATCCGATCATTTCGACTTCGGCTCATGTTCCGGTTGAGGATGAAACAATCCCGCTAAAAGTACGCGATCCGGAGAATTTATCGCTGCCTGAACTGTTCGACAGCATGGCTCGGCTGGTAGATTTGATTGTGGATATCGGACAAGAGCCGACTCAAGCCGTTTCGACGATTTTGGATCTGACGAGCGACGAACCTGCGATCGTGCGAAAAGGATTAGGCTGGGAAGCTGCGGCAGATTGGACACTAGAATAGATTTTTGAAATCGATCGCTATTCAGACACCCCATGGATACTTATTACAATCCCGATCATTTACCCAACTTTGGCAAAATCAGCGAAGGCAATCCCGAACTTGCTGAAAAATTCTTTGCTTACTATGGTGCAGTGTTTGAAGAAGGGGCATTGTCGAAACGAGAAAAAGCTTTGATCGCGATCGCAGTGGCTCACACGGTTCAATGTCCCTATTGCATTGATGCCTACACGAAAGAATGTCTCCAACAAGGCGCAGATCTAGAGCAAATGACGGAAGCCGTTCATGTCGCCACAGCGATTCGAGGCGGATCATCTCTCATTCACGGTTTGCAAATGTTGGATCAAGTTAACAAACTCGCAATGTAGATCATGACTTCACTTTTACAACGTCGATCGCCGCTTGCTTCGGGCGAATATCAACAAAGCCTTTTAGAAAACTTGCCGATCGAACAAGGAAATTTCTCCGATCGCTTATCGGCTCACAATTGGGAAACACTCCGACCCGCTGAACTAGAGATTTTCCAAATCAATGTTGGTAAGTTGTGCAATATGACTTGTCGGCATTGTCATGTGGATGCAAGTCCCGATCGCAAAGAAATCATGACGCGCGACACGATTGATCTCTGTCTTCGCGCATTGGATCTGACGAATGCTCACACGGTTGATCTCACAGGCGGCGCACCAGAATTAAATCCGCATTTCCGTTACTTAGTCGATCAATGTGTGGCGCGTGGAAAGCACGTGATCGATCGCTGTAATCTCACCGTTTTGTTGTTGCCCACGATACAAGATTTGCCGGAATGGTTGGCAGAACGGAAAGTCGAAGTCGTTTGCTCACTGCCACACTATCGACAGCGGAACACCGATGCTCAACGAGGCGATGGAACGTTTGAGAAGTCGATCGAAGCTTTGAAGCGATTGAATGCAGCCGGATATGGAATCGGAGATCCCGATCAACAATTAACGCTGATGAGCAATCCGGTCGGCGCATTTCTCGCGAGCGGACAAGCCAAACTCGAACAAGAATGGAAAGCGGGATTGGCAAAATATCAGGGCGTAAGCTTCGATCGCTTAATCACCTTGAACAATATGCCGATTTCCCGGTTTCTCGAATGGCTTGAAGCAACCGGAAATTTGCAGAGCTACATGGAATTGTTAGTCAATTCGTTTAATCCTGGAGCGATCGATGGATTGATGTGTCGGAACACATTATCGATCTCATGGGATGGATACCTTTATGATTGCGACTTCAATCAGATGTTAGATCTCAAATGTGAATCACCACACATCCGAGAGTTTGATTTGGAGACGTTAGAAGAAAGAGCGATCGTTACAGGTCGGCACTGTTTTGGATGCACCGCTGGCGCGGGAAGTTCTTGCGGCGGTGCATTGACCTAACTTTCTAACCCCCCAGCAAATACTGCAACTGAATCTGAGCCGTCGTCTCCGTTCCCGCCACAAACACCGCTGCCTCACTAAACCTCGGCGCACCCGTCCGAATCACCGGATTGCGCGAAAACCCAAACCCCTCAGTCGGAATGCCCAAAAAATTACGATCGAGTCTTCCATTGCCATTGCGATCGTGAAACACCGCGATCGCATAATTTCCTAACTTCAAATTTTGGAACGTCACCGCTGTTTGTCCTTTCCCCATCGGAACACATTGCGCCCGAATTGCTCGATCGCTCTTGTCGGGAAACCCCTGACTTCCCGCAAACAAACTGACGCACACCTGCCCCTGCTGATTTTGTAACCCATCCACCACAATTCTCAAATTGCCGCTCTGATTTGCTTCTGCCGTCATCGGGATCATCAAGCTTGCGAACACTGCTAAAGCTGCTAACTTCGGGTGGTTCTGTTGCACAATCGTTCTCCTGTGGGATAATCTCAGCCGTTCTTAACGTTCTGTAATACGCTGCGACAGTATTGTGACATCTCGATCGCAAATCTGAAAAGCTTCTGAAGGTTTTTGGGGTTTGTGGTAGGTTTCATAGAAGCTAAGGGTAAGTCCTTTAGCCGCTCTATTCTGTGAACCAATCTCGTCCTGTTTCCTCTGATTTATCCCCCAACGACTGGCATGGCACATTGCGCCTGGGTTTTGAAAATCGACGCGGTGTAACACAGCTTATTCGCAATCAAGGACAGGCTCCCCTTAAGGTGCAACGCCCCTTCTATCCGGAGGGCGGCGAGGTTTGTCACAGTGTGATCATGCACACTGCGGGCGGAATCGTGGGCGGCGATCGCTTAACCTTCGATTTCCGCCTTGCACCGAACAGCAAAGCGCTGATCACGACTCCCGCAGCCACTAAGATTTATCGAACCAATGGGCGCGAAGCTCAACAAACGATCGAAATCGATTTAGCGGAAGGGACTTGTTTAGAATGGCTGCCGCTCGATACGATCGTGTTTAATCAAGCCTTGTTTCGTCAAGAAATGCGGGTAAATCTGGCTCCGGGCGCACAGTGGATCGGTTGGGAAATTACGCGGTTTGGACGGAGTGCGCGAGGAGAGAAATTTATCGAAGGCGATTGGCGATCGCGCACTGAAGTTTGGCAAGATGGGAAACCAATTTGGATCGATCGACAATGGCTCCCCGGAAGTGAAACGAGTTTTAATAGTCCGCATGGTTTAGCAGGTTGTCCGATCGTCGCGAGTTTCGTTTGGATTGGGCAGAAAGTCGATTCTGAATGTGTGGAAAAGGCGCGATCTCTTTGGACAGGAACATCTGGCGAAATTGGAGTCACACGCTTACCGCTTGGCTTACTTTGTCGATATCGAGGACATTCCAGCACCGATGCGCGACGTTGGTTAATTGCGATTTGGGGATTAGTACGATCGATGTCCGGTCGAGCAGTGTGCATTCCTAGAGTTTGGCAGCTTTGAATCGGGGAAAGGTGTGCTAGATATTTTGTGCTCGCTTAGAAGCTCCCCATTCGGGTAAGAGGAAAGCTTGATCGTGCTCTCTACGATGGAATCAAGATGCACTTCACGACGAGCTACTTAATCTGAAGCCGCATCGAAACCATTCATTCACTGAGCAGACCAACATTATGTCTAAACGTTTTATTGCGCTTAGCTCACTGGTTACGCTTTCTGCGCTCAATCTCGCGGGTTCTTTGCCAGTCCTCGCACAAGCCCGGCAACTCGAAGTCAAATCGGATGCAGTGCGGGTGCTCAAGCGCGCTCCCGTTCAATTCGAGCGGTTCGAGGTGCAAGATCCCGAAACTGGCAAGCCGATTTCGCCCGACACAGTACTCACCCTGCCCGACGGCAAACAAGTCAAAGCAGGCGAGTACTATGCTGAACTCAACCGCCTAGAGCAACAGTTCAGTCAAATTGGGTACTCGTTCCGGCAGCCCGAAGAATCCGTCGTTCTGCAAGAATCGGTAATCGACGCATCCGAGTTGAGAAAGCAAGTCGATTCCCTGTCAAACGAACACCGCAAAGTTAGTCCAGAGAGATCGCTGTTCAAAACCAGTCTTGATCCGACTCGGATCTCGGATGAACTGCAAAGAGCACCCGATCTTCAAATTCGCCCTGGTGCACTGCAAAATCTGCAACTCAATCCCCGCTTCGACCTCAACACCTTGCAACAAAAACAACTGCGGGTTATCAAGCCGGAGTTTCTCGATAAAATTCTGCCAGCCGTTGGGAGTCCGACCAAAGGCTACAGCAAATCCTGGAACTATAACCTGGGAAATCCCAATACGTTCTCGGCTTATGTCAATGGAAAACTTCAGCTTCAAGGGTCGAAAAATTTCTCCAACGCCTACGCTGAAGGCAATGCGGGCGGCTACATTTTCAACAATCAAGCCAACTTGCTGCGGGCAACCGCGTCGATGAGTTCGCAAAAGTCTGGCAACGCTAAGGTTGCGGTTCGGCTGGATGTAGTTGGACAAAATGTTTATAACTTCCAAGACAGCCGCAACACCTTGCTGATTAAGTCGGACTCCTTCTCGCGCTCTGTGGATCAACCGATCGCAGATTTGCGGTTTAGCTTAGGTCCGATTCCGATGAGAGCCACGTTTGGGGTGCAAGGAAGTGCTGGAATTCAGTATACGGTCGCAGCAAATCCGGCGTATGCTTCGGCGTATGCGCGTGTCAATCCGTTCGTGGACTCGAAAGCGTATGGTCAAGGCGGCGCGGATATCTATCTCGCTGGTGCAGGTGTGGGTGCAAACTTAACGCTGGTGCGCGACGATCTGGATATGCGGGGTCAAGCGTATCTGGCTGGACTTACAACCAGCAAGCCCTCAATGGTGATGAATTTCTCGGCTTACAACACGATCGATGCTTTGAGCGGAAATGCCTACGCCTATGCTTACATGTATGTTCCGAAGTTTGGCATTCCGCCGTGGAAGAAGAAGCAGTGGAACTGGAATATCTGGAGTTGGCAAGGCTTCAAGACCGATGGCTATCTGTTTGATGAAGCTTACACTGTGCCGCTGTAACGATTGAACGAATGTTGATTATTCCGTCTTTTGCTGTCTCGAAAGACGGAATTGCTAACTCCACTGCTCTTGAGAGATTTAGATTATGACTTCGAGTAAAAAAGCATTTCCCCTGCATCGACGATCGATCATTGCACTATCGGGATTGTTACTTGCATTCGCAATTCCTGGGATGTATGGCTGTAGCAAACAGATCAGCGAGTTTGGTACAGTTCTTAGTTCGTCGCTAGTGAATCAGGCATCACCAAAGTATCAGTTCAAAGTGGGAGAGCGCTTAACTTACAAGTTGGACTATCGCAATGTCGCGAACTCTGATTTACGCGCGTTGTTTAGTGATCTTAAACAAGGCAACAACTCTGATCCAGCGGCTCCAAGTACGTTTGTAAATGCGTTTGAGAATCGGGTGCAAGCGGATTTAGTCATGACTGTTTTAGAACAAAACCACGATCGCGCAATCCTCGCTTACCGTTTACAAAATCTGACTGTGCAAATCACCTCGAATGGTCAATCGATCGTAGAACAAGCCCAACTGGTTCAGAAAGATCTCAATCAAGATATCTTTGCTGAGGTGGATGCTCAAGGAAAAATTCTATCTGTGCGCTTCGATCCGAGCATGAGCAGCATTGCTCAAAGTTTTGCTCGATCGCTGTTGGCTTCGACTCAGTTTGTCACCGCTAAATCTCCAACGTCGAACACTTGGGAAACCCAGGAAGATGATCCCAACGGTCAATATATTGCTCAGTATCGCAGCAGTTTTGATCAATTCCAGAAGTCGAAGTTGCGCTATGTACAGCCAGCGCAGAAGCCCAGAGGCGCTAAACTGACACCAATCATCACACCACAGGGGCAACTCAGCGCAAAATTCGATTCAAAAGCGGGTCGCCTTGTCTCTCTGAGCGGGACAGAAACTCAGAACTTTGAGGTCTCTAAGAAAAAGATTGGACAAAGCGAAACAACTCTAAACTTGACTTATTTGGAGCAGAATCAGCTCAGTGCAGCCGAGCTTGCAACCCTGCAAAAAGCGAATACATCACGTCAAACTAAAGCGATCGCGCTTTCCTACACCATTTCTGAACAAGAATCCGAAGCAAAAATTCAGCGACAACAGTTAGGAGAAAGCACATTAGAAAGCTTGTCGTCGGAATTAGACCTGCTAGAAAAATCATCAGACAAAGCCCAAAACACAACCGAACTCTATCTCAAGGTAAAAGCTCTAATTTATGTTCGACCAGAAACCAGTGCACGTTTAGCGCAACGTATCATCAAGAGCAAACCCAATCAATCGATGCAACTGATCGTAGGTGCGCTCGGTGCAGTTGGACACCCACAGGCACAAGCTGCTTTAGTTCAAATCATTCAGTCCCACGAAGATTGGGAATCTCTATCTGTCCTGATTCCAAGCCTTGCAAGTGTGACGGCTCCGACTTCAGAGACAGTCAAAGTGTTGAGCGATTTAGCCTTTCACTCCAGCGAGGCGCAGATTGCATCAACCGCGCAACTTGCCCTCGGTACTGTTGCTCACAATCTTGCTCAATCCGCTCCCGATCGCGCAAACTCGATCGCAGATCGCTTTCTCGATCAACTCAAGACCGCAAAATCTCCCGATGAGCTGAGACAGAATTTACTGGTGCTCGGCAATGCTGGCTTATCTCGATCGCTAAGTTCAGTTACCCAATTCGCGGATTCACCACAAGCTGAGATTCGAGCCGTGGCAATTTCTGCACTGCGACTTGTTCCCGATCCAGTTGTCGATCGACGATTGACACAAGCCCTCAGCACCGATGCAGAAGAAACCGTTCGAGTCGAAGCGGCAGTTGCGTTAGGATTTCGTGAGATGTCACCAGAGAGCTTTCAGAGCCAGAAGCAAGCGCTACAGACCGACAAATCAGCGAAAGTCAAACTGGCATTGCTAAAGAACTTGTGGCAAGTTCAAGACCAGTTTCCTGAAGTGCGGCAAATCGTGAAGCAACTCGCGCAGGGCGACGAATCTCAGGAGGTTCGAGAAGCTGCAAGCAGCATCGTTTCAGCGTTTGGAGTCCAGTAGCTACGGTGGGATGTGCGATCGAGTACGGATACTTCCAAAAATCTTCATAACATCCGCTTTGCTTTTGTCATACATTGTTTGGGAGTTCTGCACTGCAGCAGAATGATTGAGCAATCCAAGACAACACTCCCGATTCGACCAGAGAGAGATCGATGCAACTAACACCGCAAGAAAAGGATAAGCTTCTCATTTTTACCGCCGCTTTAGTCGCGGAACGCCGCAAAGCCAGAGGATTGAAATTGAACTATCCTGAAGCGATCGCGTATCTTTCTGCGGCAATTCTCGAAGGCGCAAGAGACGGACAAACCGTTGCCGAATTGATGAACTATGGAACGACGTTGCTGACTCAGGATGATGTGATGGACGGCATTTCTGAGATGATTCACGAAGTCCAAGTTGAAGCCACTTTCCCGGATGGAACGAAGTTAGTGACCGTTCATCACCCGATTCGATAGACCCGATACAGTTCGTATCGCTTCGTTCTGGTCGGATAGCTGCCCCCTAAATCTCCCATTCTGGGGGACTTTGATAATGGGAAAGCTTTTTGGTTTGAAGTCCCCCAAGAGTGGGGGATTTAGGGGGCGAACCCCAAGCAATCTGAAGGAGAAAACAACAATGATCCCAGGCGAAATGTTTGTCGAAGACGGTGAGATCGAACTGAACGCAGGACGCGAAACCGTAACGTTAAGTGTGGCGAATCAGGGCGATCGACCAATTCAAGTCGGATCACACTTTCATTTTTTTGAAGTGAATGCGGCATTAGAATTCGATCGCGATCGTGCCCGTGGAATGCGGCTCGATATTCCAGCAGGCACAGCGATACGGTTTGAACCGGGAGACGATCGAGAAGTGACACTGGTTGCATTAGCAGGATCTCGACAAGTCTACGGATTCAACGCCAAAATCGAAGGCGCACTCGATGAGAAACCGAAAAAGGGTAAGAAGAAATCTAAATAATCATCACGCTAAAAACGAAGATCGACTAAGGTAGGCATGACGTTGAGATCAATTCAAAAGTTATGCACTTCAAAGAACTACGTCGCCTGAATTTAGATTATCTAAATACGCTGAAATCCGTTCTCGGTTTATTGAGAGATCCAACACAAACCGAATCAATTTACGATGTCGAAGACGCATTAGTACGATCGCATCCGCAAACGATGGCGGCATCGGTCAAATATATGCTGAAACACCCAGACGTGGCAGCTTTGGCACACGATCGCTATTCTGCTCCCGTACCAGAATTAGCAAAATTGATGACCTGCCCGACAAATTCTCTGGGATATGCGTTTGCTCAGTACATTTCATCTTCAGGCTTTGATCCCGGTTTCTACCGCAAAATGGAAGTCGTCGATGATGAAACCTGCCTGCTGTTTCGACTGCGCCAAACTCACGATATTTGGCACGTTATCACCGGAATGAGTGTCGATGTTCCGGGTGAAATAGGACTCAAAGCATTTGAACTCTCACAAACTCGTCGCCCCTTGGCTGGAATTCTAATTGCGGGTGCATTCGTTAGCACGATGCTGAACCAACCGGAACAGTTAGATCGCTTGCTCGATCGAGTCGCTTCAGGCTATCGAATGGGTGCAAAAGCAAAGCCGCTTCTCGCCCAGAGATGGGAAGAACATTGGGAAAAGCCGTTAGCAGAATGGCGATCGGAGCTTGGAATCGAACCGATGCCCGTTTATATTCCTTAGCTGCAAACTCTCTATCAAGCGACAGAGAAAATCGATCTAAAGAGGAACTAACATAAGCGGTCGACGGATGCCCTACTAGGAGAGAGAATAATGTTGAACTTGAAGCGCGATCGTTGGATGCAAAATGCTGCTTTGCTGGGTGTGAGCATTACAACGGGTTCGATTGCCCTTCTCGCTTCAACCTTTGCACCCAGTACGGCTCAGAACACCAGCAAAACTTTCCCTGACACTCAAAATTATTGGGCACAGCCGTTTATTGAATCGTTAGCAAACCGCAATATCATTAAAGGCTATCCAGACGGAACGTTTCGCCCAGAACAAACCGTCGATCGAGATGAATTCGCTGCCATCTTAAGAGCCGCCTTCAACGAACCCGAAGCGCGACGCATTGCAAGCGGTAGTGACTATCGAGATATTCCGCAACGCTATTGGGCAGCTCCTGCAATCAAAGAAGCGTATCAAGCAGGATTTATGAGCGGCTATCCGGGCGGTTATTTTCGCCCACAGCAACCCGTGACAAAAGCAGAAGCACTGGTTTCGCTGGCGCAGACTTTAGAACTAAACTCGAAAGCTCCGACAAACAATCAATCTGCGATCGCTGCACCTGCAAACAATCAAACCCCAACTCAGGCATCTAACAAGCAAACCGCTCGTCGATCGAATCGTGGTTTCATGTTGCCGCTTGCCAGCACTATGATGTTACAGCCCTTTATCAATCCTATCCGTCAAGCTGCCGCCGCAATTCCAGTTCAACAGAATGCTACTCCACCTCAGCCGACAGCAAAAGCAAGCACCCCGCAGCAATCTTTTGATCCGAGTCGGGTGAATCAGTACTATGTCGATGCCGATCGCATTCCCTCGTATGCAGTTAAGTCCGTGGCAGAAGCGACTCGATCGAACGTCGTGGTCAATCATCCCAACGTGCGACGGCTGAATCCAGAACGACCTGCAACCCGTGGTGAAGTTGCTGCGATCGTGCATCAAGCGTTAGTGAATCAAGGGAAAGTGCCACCTTTGGGACAGAATGTTCCCTCATCCCAGTATGTAGTGAGGGCTGAGAACGTTAGTCGATCGCGCTAAATGGGTTTCTAATCTAGAATTTGCCGCATCGATCGCTCAGGAGCATAGTTTTAAAGTGCTCCTGGCGACGATCGAGGATTGGGTAATGGTTAGTTATTCGCAGCTTGGGCAAGCTTTTTCGCGTTGTTTTTTGTCCGGCTTTCGGCACTCTTGCGAATACGATCGCTCTTGCGGGTTCCGCCTGCCATCTCATACTCGCGGCTGTCGTTACCATATCGGGCACAAACGCCATTCAGCATTTGGTCGATCAAATCTCCGAGTTCTCTTTCGAGATCGTCGATTTCAAGCTTTGAAGCATCAAGCAACTCGACTAAATTGTTGTAGTTGTTGAGTTTGCTCTGAAGTTTCTCAATTCGAGTCGAGAGCGTATTCAGGTTGCGATTGAGTCCGAAGTCCATTTCGGCATCGATCGCTCTGAGTTTCATGGCTCGGAGTTGAGCTTTTTCGAGAGTTCGAGAGGTTCTTTGTGGACGTGCCATTTGAGGTGCCCCCTGTTGTCTATTGTTTTCTAGTACCAGTTTGGCTTGGGAGAGAGGGCAGCGAGATGCGTGAATCTCACAAAAAGCTATGTTGCTTTCAAGAAGATTTTTGGGGGTCGATCGCAGCTTTTTGAAGCCGTTGTGAGGAGAGGTGACAGGATTACGGAAATGGCTGTGGCGCTCGTTGTGAAGGTTGGGAGGTTCGTCAGTAATGTTCAAAGGTTACAGACGAATGGTGCAATTGGGGCTGTGAGTGTCACAAGCTTCGTAGGGAATTGTGCGATCGACACAACGACAAGAGAAACCAAGGTAGTGAATGCTGCAATGCGGATGATGACGATCGTGATTGTTGTAGTTTGCATCAAAGCGAATTCTGTATTTTTTCGGAAAGTGGCACAAAAAAGCAGAAGAATTAGCTACAAGGAGAAGGTAAACATCGGGCGGTGGCTTATGTTGGAATTCACTGGGGCAGCGATCGTAAAACTGGCTTTTGATGAGGCTGTCAAAGCTGGGGCGGGAGAAGTGGCGAAGAAAGCTGTCGGGGGAGCAATTGAGAAATTGCGCTCTGCGATTAAGGCGCGGTTTAAGGGAAAGAATCAAAAGGCAGAGGAAGCGATCGTCAAAATTGAACAAGAGCGATCGCCCGAAGCTTTGAATAAGCTTTCTGTGTATTTGGATGATGAAATGGATGATCCTCAGTTCGCGCAGACCTTACAGCAGTTGGCGCAGCAAGTGATCAATATTGGGAAGCAAGAACAGAATAGCGCTACGTTTAATATTGATGCACGAGATCAAGCGCGGGTGAACGCGATTAACGAACTGAATGCAACCACGGTTAATTTTGGTGATCAGCGTCCATGACGGATGAGCGATTCGATATTGATGCCCAGGGCAATGCACGGGTAAATGCGATCGGGAAACTCTACGCCGAGAAGGTTGAGTTTGGCGATCGCGTTACTGTTCAACAGCGTGTCTCTGTGATTGGGCTTGATCCGATTCCGCCGGAACACAAGGCGGACGAGTGGATTGATCGGACAGAACCGCAGCGGGAACTCTTGCAGCGAATTCAGGCACAGGCGAGACTGATTGAACTGGTTGCGGTCGGTGGGTTTGGAAAGTCGTTGCTGGCAGGTTGGCTGTTTCATCGGATTGAAGGAGAGTTTGAGCGATCGCTGTGGCTAAATTTCCGTAAAGTGCCGACCTTTAATGAGTTTGCGCGATGGGTGTTGCAGGAGATTGGTTTTTTAATCGATGATCCGCGTGTGACCGATGAGGCGTTGAGTGTTGAACTGGCGTATCGCTTGACTGGGAAGCGATGTTTAGTAGTGTTGGATCAGCTTGAGGCAGTTCAGAATGCGAACGATCGAGCTTCATTTGAGCAGTTTTTGCAGACTTGGCAGAATCGGGGGCGATCGAGTGTTGTGCTAGTAACAACGCGATCGACGTTTGGGGTGACGGGGCGCGATCGCGTTGAGCTTGCGGGATTGGCAGAGGATGAGGGAGCCGCTTTCCTGAGGAAGCAGGGCATTCAGACTCGTGATGAAGCTCAGGTTTGCGAATTGGTGCGGATGGCAGAAGGACATCCTTTGTTGCTGAATTTGGCGGCGAGCTGGATGCGGCAGGAGGCACAGGGAGAGCTTCGGGCGGACGGGTTGGAGTTTTTTAAACGGTTGTTTCGGCAGTACAAGGGCAACGCGGAAGCGAAGGTCGAGGAAATCTTTGCACAATTGTTTGCTGAGTTGCCGGAACGATTGCGATCGCTTTTACTTGGAGTCGTGGTGTATCGAGATCCGTTTGGGTTGGAGATGGCTCAGGCGATGCTGGCGGATGCGTCGATCGAGGATTTGCGATCGCTGGGTGAGCGGACATTTTTGCGGGAGGAGTCAGAGCGGTGGACGCTGCACCCGTTGATGAGAGGACTGGTTGAGCAGAAATTGAAGGAGAGCGATCGACATCGGGAGGCGCATCAGAATGCGATCGCGTATTTTCTTCTGCATCTTAAGCCGTCGGTATCCTCGATTGAAGATTGTACGGAGCGGCTAGAAGTCTTTTATCACTGGTGTAAATTGGAAAAATATGCCATCGCAGATCAAATGATGGATACCTGCGTCAACTTTTTAGACCGACGCGGCTACTATCGCAATTTGCTGCCTATCTATGAGCAACTTACTCAAGCTTGGACGGTTGTGAATCCTAATGATGTAGAGGAGCAACGCAACTTGGGTTGGGCATGGACACGATTGGGAGGCTTGTATCACTCTGTAGGGCAGTATCAAGATGCAGTCGATGCTTACGAATTGGCTCGAACTATGTTTGACAAGATTGAGTTCTCTCAAGGGAAAGCCAATGCTCTGACCAATTTAGGACTTGCCTATCATTCGCTAAGAAAGGATAAACTGGCGATTGAAGTTTTGCAACAATCTTTGGAGATTGTGCGCGCAATTGGTAATCGCCAAAATGAAGCGTATGCCCTTGGCAGTCTAGGTATTGCCTACTTTTCGGTAGAACAGTATCCACTTGCTATCGACTGTTATCAACAGTGGTTAGAGATTGCGCGGACGATTAGAGATCCAAGAAGCGAAGCAAATGCCCTCAGCAACTTGGGATTTGCCTACTCTTGTGTAAGCCAGTATCGACTATCGCTGAAGTCTCATCAAAGGGCTTTAGAAATTGTACGGACGCTTGATGAACCCAGAGCTGAAGCAGTTTTTTGGTTTAACTTGGGACGTACTTTGGCAAAGTTCAATCGGCAGAAAAAATCGATCAAAGCCTTCCAAAACGCTCGTCGCTCATATCAAAGAATGGAGCTTGATCGTGATGTTGAGAATTGCGATGACGCAATCCAAAAGCTCCGGCGCAAAAGCAAAATTGACTGGGTTCTCTGGGTCTGTGTTGGCGTTGCGATCGTTCTTCTCATCGCATGGCTACGAAAATAAGCGCGAAGAATGGAAATGTCGATCGCCCAGTATCTCTTGGCTAAACGTGCGATCGCGTTTTTATCCCGCATATAATGCAGGCATCATCTGCCCCCATCACATTCCCAATGATCACCTACGTCACTCTTCCCGAAGCCACCGCCAACATCACCCAACTCCTCGATCGGGCTAACTAAACAGATCTGGGTAGCTGGATGATAAAGCTCGTCCCCTTACCTTCTGAGCTTTCAATCACGATCGTCCCGCCATGTGCTTCAGCAATACTTTTCGCTAAGAACAATCCTAGCCCCCAGCCCATCTGTTCTTCTTCAGCAGCAACGCGGCGAAATTGTTGAAACAGAATGGATTGGGCATCCAAGTCGATCGGGTTGCCTTCGTTGTGAATCGTCAGATCAATCTGCGTTTCGGTTTGCTCAAGCGTCAGGGTAATTGGTGCATTGGGCGAACCGTATTTGACGGCGTTGATGGCTAAGTTCTCAATCACCCGCCGGATTTCTTTGGGGCAGCAACTGTTTGTGACATCAGAATTAGAAACGACGACAAATCGATCTCCGTGGGCAAACCTTAAATCTTCTGCAACTTCCTGAACGAGCTTGTCTAAATCGCATTCTTCAAATTTGAGATTGAGGCTTTGCCCTGTGCGTAACCGACTGGCATCCAGCAGATTTTGAATCATCGAGTCAAGCCGATCAATTGCGTTCATCATTCTCATTGCCACATCCGCGTGGGTGTCCCCTCGATCGAGCCGCCGCAGCGTGAGTTGCGTTCCCATTTTTACAACATTGATGGGCCCTCTGAGGTCGTGAGTGAGCGTCACCATAAACAACTCTTGAATGTCTCGCAGTGTCTCGGAGAACTGAGTAGCAGCATCGTTAACCGCTTGTTCAATCGAGCCAATGATGATGTCTCGATCGCCCACTTCTAAAGGTGCTTCTTCTTCTAAAACTTGAAAGATGACTTGACGCAGGATTTGATACTCAAAAATGAGTTGGCTCATAGAGTAGTCGGCATAGCCCGCCCGTTCCTGCCCGTGCAGTTTGCCAATTCGCTTACTTTCTACCTCGTCGGCGTTGATGCGGGCAGACGTTCTGATGATTCTGCTTGAAAGTTCGTCTACCAGTTGACCTAAGTACAACGGCAGCGAGTCTCGTAAGACCAGAGAATCTTGATGCACCGATGCCTCAACCTCGCTCCGCGTCCTCACTTCCCACAAGTGCATAATCTTATCAGCGTTTTGTTTGAGACGATCCGACGCTTTGTTAGACATAGATTTCAGGATCAGGCATAAGAGATGCGTAGCTTTAGACTACTTAGTCTTAGTATCGTAGCAGTGTCTTGGGGAATGGGGAAAGTAAGCTGTAGCCCGCAACGCTTGGCAATTCTCCCAGTCTCCTTTTTTAGAAGAATTTAGGGAAGATCTCAAGCCTGCATTATCTAAGTTAGTAATTGCCCTTCACACAGCTACGGAAGTAAACGGGAATGTCGATCGCCCAGTATCTCTTGGCTAAACGTGCGATCGCGTTTTTATCCCGCATATAATGCAGGCATCATCTGCCCCCATCACATTCCCAATGATCACCTACGTCACTCTTCCCGAAGCCACCGCCAACATCACCCAACTCCTCGATCGGGCTAACTAAACAGATCTGGGTAGCTGGATGATAAAGCTCGTCCCCTTACCTTCTGAGCTTTCAATCACGATCGTCCCGCCATGTGCTTCAGCAATACTTTTCGCTAAGAACAATCCTAGCCCCCAGCCCATCTGTTCTTCTTCAGCAGCAACGCGGCGAAATTGTTGAAACAGAATGGATTGGGCATCCAAGTCGATCGGGTTGCCTTCGTTGTGAATCGTCAGATCAATCTGCGTTTCGGTTTGCTCAAGCGTCAGGGTAATTGGTGCATTGGGCGAACCGTATTTGACGGCGTTGATGGCTAAGTTCTCAATCACCCGCCGGATTTCTTTGGGGCAGCAACTGTTTGTGACATCAGAATTAGAAACGACGACAAATCGATCTCCGTGGGCAAACCTTAAATCTTCTGCAACTTCCTGAACGAGCTTGTCTAAATCGCATTCTTCAAATTTGAGATTGAGGCTTTGCCCTGTGCGTAACCGACTGGCATCCAGCAGATTTTGAATCATCGAGTCAAGCCGATCAATTGCGTTCATCATTCTCATTGCCACATCCGCGTGGGTGTCCCCTCGATCGAGCCGCCGCAGCGTGAGTTGCGTTCCCATTTTTACAACATTGATGGGCCCTCTGAGGTCGTGAGTGAGCGTCACCATAAACAACTCTTGAATGTCTCGCAGTGTCTCGGAGAACTGAGTAGCAGCATCGTTAACCGCTTGTTCAATCGAGCCAATGATGATGTCTCGATCGCCCACTTCTAAAGGTGCTTCTTCTTCTAAAACTTGAAAGATGACTTGACGCAGGATTTGATACTCAAAAATGAGTTGGCTCATAGAGTAGTCGGCATAGCCCGCCCGTTCCTGCCCGTGCAGTTTGCCAATTCGCTTACTTTCTACCTCGTCGGCGTTGATGCGGGCAGACGTTCTGATGATTCTGCTTGAAAGTTCGTCTACCAGTTGACCTAAGTACAACGGCAGCGAGTCTCGTAAGACCAGAGAATCTTGATGCACCGATGCCTCAACCTCGCTCCGCGTCCTCACTTCCCACAAGTGCATAATCTTATCAGCGTTTTGTTTGAGACGATCCGACGCTTTGTTAGACATAGATTTCAGGATCAGGCATAAGAGATGCGTAGCTTTAGACTACTTAGTCTTAGTATCGTAGCAGTGTCTTGGGGAATGGGGAAAGTAAGCTGTAGCCCGCAACGCTTGGCAATTCTCCCAGTCTCCTTTTTTAGAAGAATTTAGGGAAGATCTCAAGCCTGCATTATCTAAGTTAGTAATTGCCCTTCACACAGCTACGGAAGTAAACGGGAATGTCAATCGCCCAGTATCTCTTGGCTAAAGGTGCGATCGCGTTTTTATCCCGCATATAATGCAGGCATCATCTGCCCCCATCACATCCCCGATGATCACCTACGTCACCCTTCCCGAAGCCACCACCAACATCACCCAACTCCTCGATCGTGTGATTCAAGGCGAAGAAATCATCATCTCCCAAGACGGACAAGCAATCGCCCACATCTCCCCCACAAACCGCGATCGCTCACTCCGCGTTCCTGGACAATATGCAGGCAAACTCATCATTCCAGACAACTTCAAGTCCGCTACCCGACGATATCTTAGACAGCTTTCTCAATCCTGCCGACCCTCACTAAACAGTGAGAGCCTGATACCCACACCTTACTCTGGTAGATCACCTAGCTACGAAAATAAGCGTGAAGAACGGCAACGTCGATCGCAGTGCTATCTTAAAATCAGCAAATCATAGAACCCGCCATGACCCTGCAAGAACTAGAACAACAAGTTCATCAGCTATCTGTTGCAGAACGATTATCACTGCTCAACACCATCACGCGATCGCTCCAACAGGAGATCGATCCTCCCTCAAAATCCACTCCCCAAGAAAAACTGGCGATCGTCAATCAGATGCGCGGCTTCCTAGCCCGTCCAGGAGAACCTGCTCCGACTGACGAAGAAGTTGAAGCCGTCTTAGACCAAAGACGAGTCGAGAAATATCTACAATGAGAATCTTGGTCGATACGAATATCGTTTTAGACATCTTTTTGAATCGTCAACCCTTTGCTGAAGAAGCAAGCGCCCTACTCGCTACGATTGCAATGGAGCAAGTTCAGGGATATGTCTGTGCCTCCAGTTTGACAGACATCTTTTACATCGCTCGCCGCCAAACTAAAAGCATTAATCAAGGACGACGAGCCATCGCAATGACACTCAGACTGTTCCACATCAGTCTTGTCGATCGCGCAATTCTAGAAGCAGCTTTTAACTCTGAACTATCAGATTTTGAAGATGCCGTTCAAATTGCTTGTGCAGTCACTCAGAACTTAGATGCAATTGTCACGCGCAATGCAAGAGACTTTCAGACAAACCTCATTTCAGTTCTATCGATCGCCGATCTTCTACAACAAATAACGTAGAGAGATGGCTACGGAGATAAACGGAAAACTGCGATTTACATCACAACATTTGTCAGAAATGCGTGGTTTTAGATCGACTAAGGCGTACCTGGTTTGGGTTTGGCGGTAGAAGCGACGTGCAGTTCTTTCAGTTGTTTGTCATCGACGCTGGAAGGGGCGCTCGTGAGCAAACAACGGGCTTGCTGTGTCTTCGGAAAGGCAATCACATCGCGGATCGAATCTTCACCGGATAGCAGCATCACCCAGCGATCGATTCCGTAAGCAATTCCTCCATGAGGCGGTGCGCCGTATTCAAATGCTTCGAGCAAGAAGCCGAATTTATTCTGTGCTTCTTCGTCAGAAATGCCGATCGTTTGAAATACTTTGGCTTGCAGTTCGGGTTGGTGAATCCGCACGCTGCCGCCGCCGACTTCAAAGCCATTAAAGGCTAAGTCGTATGCTTGAGCGCGAGCAGTTTTAAGGTCTTCGGCATCATCGGGATGCGGTGCAGTAAACGGATGATGTAAAGCTTCTAATCGTTTCTCGTCGGCATTCCACTCAAACATCGGGAAATCAACAATCCAAAGCAAATTCAGCTTGTCTGGATCAATCATTCCAAGTTCGTTGCCAATGTACTGACGTAAGCGATCGAGCGTTTTATTCACCGTTGCTGCATCACCTGCCGCAAACAATAACAAGTGTCCCGGTTTCGCACCGGTGCGAGTGAGAATTTCCTGTTTCTGAGCTTCGGTAAGATTGTCTTTAATGGCTCCGATCGTATCAATCTCACCATCTTCCCGAACGCGAATGTAAGCAAGTCCTCGCGCTCCTGCTTCGGATGCTTCTTTGAACACATCGCCACCGGGCTTGATCCGCACATTCGAGATCGCATCATTCCCGTTCGGAATCGGCAGGATTTTCACTAATCCGCCTTTTTTCACGGCATCAGAAAAAACTTTGAAGCCAGAGTCTTGCAGCACATCGGAAACATTCACAAGCTCCAGACCGAATCGAGTATCAGGCTTATCGCTACCATATCGATCCATTGCTTCTGCGTAAGTTAAACGCGGGAACGGACGCGGAAGTTCTACGCCTTTGATCGTTTTGAGAATGTGACACACGAGCCTTTCATTGAGATCCAGAATTTCTTCTTGGCTCATGAAGCTCATTTCCATGTCAAGCTGCGTAAATTCGGGCTGTCGTTCTGCGCGTAAATCTTCATCGCGGAAACATCGAGCGATTTGATAATAGCGATCGAGTCCCGATACCATCAGCAATTGTTTAAATAACTGTGGCGACTGCGGCAGGGCATACCATTCACCCGCATTCACCCGCGATGGCACGAGATAATCCCGCGCCCCTTCGGGAGTCGATCGAGTCAAAATCGGCGTTTCCACTTCGACAAAACCTTCAGCGTCTTCGAGGAATCGTCGCATCGATTTGATCAATTGATGACGCAGTTGGAGATTGCGACTCATGCGATCGCGTCTCAAATCGAGATAGCGATATTTCAGCCGCAACTCTTCGCGTACCGATTCGGTTTCAGCCGCAGACACTTGAAACGGAAGCTGTTTACGAACGGCATTGAGAATTTCGATTTCGTCGGCGTAGATTTCAACTTCGCCCGTCGGAATTTTCGGATTGAGCGATTCATCTGGGCGTTTGGTGACTCGCCCGACGATTTTGATCACATATTCATTTCGCAAATCGCCTGCTGCTTTGTAAGAATTCGGTGTGCGTTCGGGATCGCTCACAACTTGCACAATTCCTTCTCGATCGCGCAAATCAATAAAGACCACATACCCGTGATCGCGTCGTCGATCGACCCATCCAAACAGAGTGACCGTTTCACCAATGTTGCTCGATCGAAGTTGACCACAGTACAGGGTACGCATATCGCTTGAAAATAGGGGCTGAAAATTTGAAAACCTCCTAATTATGCCGTATCTGCGACACGATCGCGAACGATATTTTTGATCCAGCACGATCGAAATTTAAGCAGTAAACTTGTTCTTACCGCTCGTTGTGAATACTATGCCGCGATTTCTTCATCTTGCTGATGTTCATTTGGGATTTGATAAATATGACAGCAAAGAACGTACTAAGGATTTTTTTCTAGCGTTTGAGGATGCGTTACAGAAATATGCGATCGAGGCTAAGGTTGATTTCGTCGTGATTGCAGGCGATTTGTTTGAACATCGCATTATTCAGCCGAATATTCTCAATCAAGCAAAGCTGTGTCTTCAATTGTTGAAAACCGCTCAGATTCCAGTGATTGCGATCGAAGGAAATCACGATAATCGCCCGTATGGAATTGCAACGAACTGGCTAAAGTATTTGGCAGATGATGGATTAGTGATGCTGCTAGAACCCGATCGCGCTGAAGAAGGCGGCGTGATGTTTGAAATGTGGGACGGAGAAGCAGGCGGATACATTGATCTCGATTGTGGGGTGAGAGTGGTGGGATCGCGTTGGTATGGCGCATCCGCACCGAAAGCGATCGAGCGGTTGGCAGAAGCAATCCAACAGCTTCCACCGAGTCCGGGACAGACGGTAATGTTATTTCATCAAGGGCTAGAAGGTCAGATCGCCCGCTATCAAGGAGCAATGCGGTACACCGATTTACTACCGCTAAAAGAAGCAGGCGTTGACTATTTAGCTTTGGGACACATTCACAAAAGCTATATCGAGCAAGGATGGATTTTTAATCCTGGATCAACAGAGGCGAACAGCGTTGAAGAAGCGAACTACGATCGAGGGGTGTTTCTAGTCGAACTCAGCGATCGAGGAATTGATGCTCAACTCAAGCAGGATTACTATCAGCGTCCGTGGGTGCGATTGAAGCTAAAAGCACGCGGACAAGAAAGCACCGAGGATATCGAACAAAGCGCGATCGCATTAGTTCAAACAGCAATTCAATCCGGTGAACTCAATCCAGAGATTCAGCCGATGGTAGAACTCCGAATCGAGGGACAAGTGGGATTCGATCGATTAGAGTTGGACACTCGCAAGCTCCAGCAACAATTACAACAGTTAAGTCAGGCGTTGGTCTTCTTGCTGAAATATGAGGCGGATTCGGTTGAATTTGCTTCACCGTTAGCCGAAGATGCCAGCCGCGCTCAAATCGAACAAGAAGTGTTTACCGATCTGTTAACGGCACACAATCACTATAAGAATCGAGCATCAGAGCTAGCAAAAGGACTGATCGGGCTAAAAGAAATGCAGCTAGAATCGCGATCGGAGAACGAGCTTTATCAGTTTGTCGAAGAACTATTGGAGAGCGCTTGAGCTAACTATGCTGATTCAAAAACTAAATGACTGTGAAGAGATCATCGCTGGAGATGAGACTATCTTGCGCGAACTGCTTCACCCTGACAAACAAGAGATTAACCTCCGTTACAGTCTTGCTCACGCGATTTTGCCCGTTGGAAGAACTTCAATTCCTCATTCGCTCACAACTTCCGAGGTTTACTACATTCTTAGCGGTGTCGGCGAAATGTCGATCGACAATGAGATTCGTCGGATTGAGCCAGGTGATGCAGTCTACATTCCACCAAATGCGAAACAGTTTCTTCACAACTCTGGAGATGAGCCAATTGTTTTTGTCTGCATCGTCGATCCAGCTTGGCGTAAGGAGGATGAAACGATTTACGTTGAGCAAAAATGATGTTGAACCTTAGCAATCAGATCGAACTCAGGTTCGGAGATTTTTGCTCAACGTAGGTTTTGAACTCGATCGCATCATGACTACAAAACAAGCGAACTTCTCCCTGATGATTGAGGGATAGGTTGCGGAGTCGGTCTTGATTGAGCAATCGCGCTTTACGATCGACATCCATCATCCACTGATAAGCTTTTAATCCAGGTGTGCAATGATACTCCGGCTTCATTTCATCGCGATAGAAGTAAGCATCTCCCGCGTGTAACAGCCAACCTTCAGGAGTCTCGATCGCAACTCCCGCATGACCGCGCGTATGACCTGCAAGCGGAATAAATAGTATTTCCGGCGGCAATCCTTCTAGATCTCGCACTGCCTCAAATCCAAACCACGGTTCACCGCCCGCAGTGTAATACTTCCAGGACTGCACTTCATCCCATTGCTCTGGGCGATAGCGCCGATGTGCAATAAAGCCTTGTCGATCGTGGGCGGTTTCCATTTCGTTTTGCATCACATGAACGGTTGCGTTGGGAAAGTCTTCCAAGCCTCCAGCATGATCAAAATCGAGATGAGTCAGCACAATATGACGGACATCTTGCGGCGAAAATCCGAGCTTTTCGATTTGCTCGATCGCGCTATATTTGCGATCAAACTGAATGTTATTAAACGTGATAAAGAATGGACTAAGCCGATTGAGAGGGGCTTGAATGTCACGCAGCCCAAAGCCCGTATCGACTAAAACAAGTCCTTGATTCGTTTCGATCAGCAAACAGTGACAAACAAGATGAGAAGTGAATCCACGACTGAAGCCATCAAACAAGGCTCCACCCACAGGACACATACAGCCGCAGTTAAGATGATGAATTCGCATAGCTGCTCTTGGAGATCGATTGTTTGGATCGTAGAGAGATTGCGATCGAATTCCTTCTTTCTAATGAGAGATCAGTAAGTTGTCACTAGCACTTCTGTGATTTTGCCGCGCTTTTCTGCATTGCAGTTAATATTGCGCGTTGCGTAGATGGTGTGGATGTTGAAGTCCTTGTACAACTCGCGCACAAACGGACAATCAGAATTTGACAACATCACTTTCACACCTCGATCGCTTAATTCTGTCACCACGTCGCGCAATTGAATCTGCTGATCTTCGCTGAACGAATAGCGATTGTAGGCGGTAAAGCTGCTCGTCGCGCTAATCGGATAGTAAGGCGGATCAAAGAACACAAAGTCTTCTGAGCTTTTAGCGTGTTGCAAGATTTGAGCAAATGAGCCAGGTTCAATTTGCGCGGCTCGGAGTGCGATCGAGTCGGCTCTGAGAATCTCTGGATCATAAATCGCAGGCTTTTTATAGCTTCCTATCGGCACATTAAAATGTCCTTTGGAATTCTCGCGATACAGACCGTTAAAGCAAGTCTTATTTAAATAAATCAGCCTTGCGGCTCGATCGAGATTAATTCCTTCATAGAACCAATCATCCGAAACTGCAAGCTGGGCGCGGACTTGATAGTAATGCTCTGGGCTATGTTGCTGATGATGGTTCTCTAATCGATCGATTAAGTCTTCGGCTCGATCGCGAACACAGCGATACACATTCACTAGCTCCAGATTAATATCAATCAGTAATGAATGCTTTGGCTGGAGGTGAAAGAAAATTGCCCCTCCTCCGACAAACGGTTCATAGTAATTCTGATAATCTTTCGGAAAATGCGAAACGTACTGCGAAATCAACTGACTTTTTCCACCTGCCCACTTAATAAACGGACGCGGTAGAACCGGGGACTGTACTTGAATAATCATGTTTTTATTTAACACCTAAAATACATTTGATCTGATCAGATTAAGTATTACAGAAATACCAGTTTGATCAGCTTTTGTAATTGATCGGCTCCCAGTTCTCGATATGATGGAATTAAGTTTAGGAAATAACATTTATGATTCAAGACCTTTGGAGCACCGTTTCTAAATACCCCAAGTTTGTGATCGGTGTCATTTTGGGCGTGATTCTGAATTTTTTGGCTCCGTTCGCTCCCTTGTTCAAACGTCCTGTGACCGCGATCGCAGTCACAGGACTCATGATCGGCGCAGTTGCCTTTTTCTCCTTCACCCTGCGAGCGATGCTGGGCTTAAATCCGGTCTAGAGACTGAAATGCTAAAATCAACGTTTTGTATTCATAGGAACGAATCAATATGGCGACAGATCGAAGAATGGCTCGTGTCGCAGAATCTATCCGGCGCGAAGTGAGTCTAATGCTGTTAAACGGCATCAAAGACGATCGCGTTGGAACCGGAATGGTGAGCGTCACCGATGTCGATGTCTCTGGCGATTTGCAGCACGCCAAAATCTTCGTCAGCATCTATGGCGATGAAGAAGCCAAAGCCGAAACGATGGCAGGCTTAAAATCGGCAACGGGCTATGTCCGCAGTGAGTTAGGACGGCGGATTCGGCTGCGCCGCACTCCTGAAGTGATTTTTGTTGAGGATCGATCGCTAGAGCGAGGTGATAAAGTTCTAGGGTTAATCAATCGACTCAGCCAAGAACGCAACGATGATGAAGACGTTTCTGCCGAATCTTGATACTCTGACGCTGCAACAGCAAGTGGCTCAAATGGTGGTTGTGAGAGCTTCGGGCTTTCTATTTGATCACGAGATTCAGTATCCAATCTGGGAGCCACCTGCCGCAACGTTACAGCATTGGGTCGAGTTGGGCGTGGGAGGAGTAATTTTACTCGGTGCAAGTGCGGGAGAAATTGCCCTCAGAACACAGCAGCTTCAATCCTGGGCATCGATTCCATTGTTAATCTGTGCGGATGTCGAAGAAGGAGTCGGGCAGCGGTTTTCGGGTGCAACTTGGTTTCCGCCACCGATGTCGATCGCTGAAATTGCCAAAAACGATCTTCCGCTCGCTTGTCACTACGCGGAACAAATGGGACGGATTACGGCAGAAGAGAGTTTAGCGATCGGCTTAAATTGGCTGCTTTCTCCCACAGTTGATGTCAACAACAATCCCGATAATCCCGTGATCAATGTGCGGGCATTTGGCGAAACTCCAGAAATTGTCAGCGAACTTGCGATCGCCTTCATTCGAGGCGCACATCAGCACCCGATTTTAACCACTGCAAAACATTTTCCGGGACATGGCGATACGTCGATCGATTCTCATCTCGAATTGCCTGTAATTTTGCATGATCGCGATCGCTTAGAACAGATCGAATTCCCACCCTTCAAAGCTGCGATTTCAGCAGGTGTCGATGCGGTGATGAGCGCTCACCTCCAGATTCCCGCCCTCGATCCGAACTATCCCGCTACGCTTTCCCCGAAAGTTCTCACCGATGAACTAAGACACAACCTCAGATTTGAGGGATTAGTTGTAACGGATGCGCTGGTGATGGGCGCGATCGCGAATCGATACGGAACTGAGGAAGCTTGTGTATTAGCAGTCGAAGCGGGTGCAGACATTTTACTGATGCCGTTGGAGCCAGAAAAAGCGATTTTAGCCGTTTGTGAAGCGGTGGAAAGTGGGCGAATTTCTCGCGATCGTATTCAAGCTTCGGTTGAAAGACTTTGGAGAGCAAAACAGAAAGCCTGTGCAGTTTCGATTCCATCCGAAGAAGGTCACGCTTGGGAGAATCCACCCGAACCTGTTTTAGAAACGAATCGCTTAACAGAGAAGATTGCTCAACCGGAAGCATTATCGATCAACGCTGAACTACTCCGCCATTCGATGCGATCGCATTACCCAAATCCTTCTCGATTAGATTCCCTTTCCGGTATCGGGTGCAATTTAGCTATTGTCGATAGCATTCTCGATTGTGATTTTCTCGGTCGAACCGCTCCCGCGATCGCGTTTCCTTCCCGATTCGGATTTACTCAAACTCAAATCGTCGATCGTCATACTCCTCACATTGATCTTAGTAATCGTGATTCAAGTCCAACAGTATTGCAATTATTTATCCGAGGTAATCCTTTTCGTGGAATTGCAGGACTCACACAAGCGGCACAAGATTGGTTTACGTTTTTGTTAAACACGAATCAACTTTATGCGATCGCAGTTTACGGAAGTCCTTATGTTCTCGATCGCTTTCTTCCAAACTTGCCGCCCGATGTTCCCTACGTCTTCAGCTATGGACAAATGCAAACGGCACAAGAGATCGCATTAGAAACCCTATTTCAACCCTTGACTTCTCAGCAACCAAAATCCGGTGTAGGTCATTCCTGAATCATCCGGCTCAACCAGTAGAAAATGTAATAGATCGCTTTCTTTTTTGCGCTGTTCAAATAATTGGGCAGCGCTTCGCATTTCTGGATCTTCAAACGTCGCCACAATCCATCGATCGACTTCTCCCGCATTCAAAATCAACCCATCCGGCGCACCTGCGATCGCATCCATCGACACAGGCTGACTCGCCTTTAACCATCGCGCTAACTGCATTGATCGTCGTCCCCCATCAATCACGACTCCCGGAATCTGAACCGTTGATGCGATCCCCAAATTGATTGGAAATCGTGCTTCGGGCATTTCTACGATCGGGATTGTGCGATTAGCGATCGTTTCGACTAAATCGCCTGCTCGGAGTGACGCAAACCGCCATTGTTCTCCCCACAAATTTTCGGGCAACGGCTGAGGAGGATTTCGCATAAACCAACAGAACAGGGAACAAAACCTATTTTATGAGATTCAGGGCTTAAGCAACATTGCGGATTTGACGATCGCGAAATTGACAAAGAATCAGCCTCTTTACCGAAACTTTACGCTTCTCAGTAGAAACTCTATCTGTTACTGTCGAAACTCAGTGTTTAAAGCTTGTATGTTAGTAAGCAATGTCTTTTCGTAATCTATAAATCTCTTTGAATAGAGGCAATACAGGCGTTTCTCGTCCATTTGGGTAACTCTTGCTTCACTTAAGTAGATTGTTAAATTTTTTACGTTAATCTCTTTTTTTGACTGGGTATTCTGGCATTGACCTACAAACTTGCAGCTTTAATACGTAGGTACTTTGACAGCAATCAGAATTTGTGTAGATGCGTTGCGGTTAGCCCCCAAGGAGATAGATGATGACTTTACGAGGAAATGAAGCCCAAGCAAAAACCCGCCTTTTGCTGGCATTGTGGGATGCGAACGATCGAGAATCTGAAATCAAAAAAAGCGCCCTGATCGGGAAATTAAAACGCAACCAGGAGAAATCTTCTGACTATGAGCCGATTTATCAAACGCTAATCGAGAAGAAGGCGATCGAGGTTGTCAGCAGTTCGCTCAAGTTGACTGCGATCGGTCAGCAACTTTTAGCGGACGGCTTGAAGTCAGAGGATTTTAAGTTTGACGATCGAGCAACCAGCACAAAAACCGCTAATCCTTTGCTGAGATGGATTAGACAAAATTGCTTGGCAAGTGCGCCTGTTATGAACGGCAATGGGAAGAAAAGCGCGATCGCGTCGTATGAGGAATTCGAGCCTGTGGCGTTGGAAATCTACGATCGATTGAATCGCGATTATAACCTCGATAATTTAGTGCCGATTTATCGGATTCGGCGCGAAATTGGGGAACGAGTTGAGCGATCGAGCTTTGATGAGTGGTTGCTGAAGTTGCAAACCCAAGATGCAATTCAACTAATTGGTGGAGAGATGCCAGAACTCACACCAGAGAAAGCAGAAGACTCTATTAAAACTGCTCTGGGCAGTATCCGTTACTATGCCAGACGTCTCTAGGCTTTCATTTTTCCTAACTTTCTAATTTCCTAACTGCTCACACCCAAGCTCGTAAACCATGAATTCTTCTCAGCCAAGTTCTACTTCGATCGAAGCGATCAATGCTGTCCTACTGGAACACAATCCGTTCTCGCAACCTCCTTTTGTTAACGCAAATAATGTTTGGGGAAAATCCTTTCCAGACGTTGAAAGTTTAAATAGTCATGCTTCAGATGCTGTTTTTAAGGCTTTAGAAGAAATTCGCAAAGGACAGTGCAATGCAGTTTCAGTTCTCATCACCGCACAGGATGGAACAGGCAAAACTCACATCATTAGTCGAATTCGTCATCGGCTTCAAGCTCAAGGCGGCGCGTTTTTCATCTTTGCCAATAAATTTAATAATCTGAACAATGTGAAGCAGGGCTTTCAACAACTTCTAGCAGATAGCTTAAGTAATATTGGTAGCCAAGGAGTAAGACAGTGGCAAGAACTCGCAACCTCAATGGCGAACGATGTTTTTAGGGCTGCCAATCCCAACGCGAAGCTATGGGAGCCTAAGGATCTCGTCAAGAAAATCGATCAAAGTAATGAGCAGAGCGTTACAGCTTGGGTTACAAAGCTAACAACCCAGTTTTGTAGAATCAAAACTGTTCAAGATCCAGATATCATTCGAGGAATTTTCTGGACGCTATCAGAGAATCAAGTTCTTGATGCCTCAAAGTGGTTGGCAGGAAAAGAGCTTCCTCAATTCAAATCAAACGAATTGCGGCTACCAACCCAGAATGAATCATTTGATGCAGTACTTCAGATTCTTGATGTAATCAGTGAGTACAACGAATTAGTAATCTGTTTTGACGAACTTGATGTTGCTGACATAAATGATGGAGGGCTTTACAAAGCTCAATTGATTGCAAGTTTGGTCAAAGAGTTAATTGAAAACTTGAGAAGGGGCGTTATCCTCACCGTAATGATGCCTGGAATCTGGACAGAGAAGGTCTCAGGTGCAATGCCCCGCAGTGTCTCAACAAAGCTGATGACCTACTCCGATTCGCCTTTAGAACTGAAATATTTAGATGGCGATTCCACGATCGAGCTTGTTTCTTTCTTTCTCAAGGAGTATTACGACGCAAGGGATCTCGTGCCACCACATTCAATCTATCCATTCGATGAAGTACGACTCCGCGAAATCGGACAGGAAAAACCAACAATGCGAGAGGTGCTCCAGTGGTGTCGTACAAACTGCACACCTGTATCTGAGATACCTACTGTAGATAAGCTTGTACATGAACCTGCACAAGATGATTCACTTGCTCAGGTAGAGATGGCTTTCACCCATGAACTAAGCGAGGACATTAAACTCTGTATAGAAGACAATTATCTTCTCGCAGATGCTCTATTCTTTGGATTCCAGAACTTGGTGAATCAGAGCGTTGACAAGTTCGTGATTCAAGAAGTGACTACAGGAGTAAAGAAGCGAGGCAAAAAAGACGACTATCTGAACTTCAAAGTTATTGGAGCAGACAACGGTGCTGAGTTCAGAATCGGTGTCGCTGTTTTGCAATATGAGGGCGGCAGGGCGTTTGGTGCAGGGCTAAAGCGATTGCAGGACAAAGCAGGCTTTGATATTACTCGTGGCTGCCTTGTTCGTTCAAAAGATCGTCCGATTAATAAGCATTTCAGAACAACTCATCTTGAGCCTTTAATTAATCAGGGTGGTGAGTTTGTTGAGTTAAATGAAAAAGAGATCAAGCCGCTTCTTGCTTTACGAGCAGTGTGGAAGAAACGGGAATCTGACTATAAAGTGACAGAAGAAGAAATCCTCAATTTTATTGCAGAGAAGGGGAGTCAGTACTGGCTAGGAATTCATAACCCACTTCTTCAAGAAATTTTGAGCGATCCTTCTTATCAGATCCCCGAAGACATTGCCGACGAACCTGAGCCACCAAAGAATTTGGATCATTCAAATGACTCTGATGAGTCTAATTTGTTTGATGACTTGGATAGTTCAAGCGATTCTGATAGTGCTGATGTTCTAGATGATCTACTGATTCAGGTGTGAGATGGTGTTAATTGACAGGGCTTTGTGTTTGCCTGCCGTAGACATCGCAGCTTTGCTCTATGGGCAATCAATTGTGGCGATTTCTAATGTTTTTGTTCAAACTGGGTGGTCATTCGCGCTCTATCCTTGTGTCGATACAACGCGAACATATCGTCTAAAACCGCAGTCTAGTTGCTCAAATACCCTTCGGGGATGGGCTAAATGTGAACATTGCATAGTGGTCGAAGATGCCAATCAAATCGAATCTCTGTCTCATCTCACCATTTGGACAAAAGACGCGCTAAAAGATCATCTAGAGCAGAAACAGCGACTGATTCTAACGTTCTTGAGAGTCTACAGTCTTCCAGAAGCTATCGAAATTAGCACTGAAATTGCACCTGATAAACTAGGGAAATTCACGAGTCTCAGCCCGACCGATGTTTCTAACATACTCCCTGTTCTGAGCGATCGCATTTTCGCCCAGCGCAAACACCAACTCGAAAACCTAGAACCGCCAGAGCATCCAGAACTAGAAGCATTACATTCCGCAATCGCTCAACTCACGCCTACGCACCCAAGCGCCAGTCATCTCGAACAAGATTTGAAATGCTTCTTGGGTTGGACGGAAACTGCGATCGTCGATCGTGCCGATTCTGACTTGAACTGGATTCCCACGATCGCAACTATTGGGAATTCTAGTGACGGTGACACATTCGAGAAAGTTGTCCGCAAAGGCTTTATCAAACTAGGCTTTACGAACTCGCGCAACGATATCAAAGTCAGTCTTGATCCTAATGCCACAGGCGGAGCAGGGGGAATCGATTTCTACTGTGAAGCGCCTTACGCAATCGTAGGCGAATGCAAAGCAAGCAAAACAGAATCCGTTCCCGATAGTACACCAGCCCAGTTAATCAAGCTCGGTCATAAGCACCTACCCGACAAAGAGTATGACCAAGCAATTAAAGTGATCATGGCAGCGGGAAAGCTCAACCATCATGCAAAACAAACTGCGATCGGAAATAAAATGAATGTCATTCGTCCTGAAACCTTAGAAAGACTTGTTGACCTCAAAGCAAAGCATCCAGGCGCAATTAATTTATGGGAACTAAAGCCCTGCTTAGAACAACCGCCCTTTGGCGAAGATGCTGACCAAAAAGTAAATCAGTACGTCGATCGATGCTGGCAGCAAATTAAAGTCAGAGCGCAAATCGTTCAACTTTTGCATAAAAAAGCGCCGCAAGCTTTGGAGCTCGGCTTTATTCTCGGCGTTTACGATGCGTCCAGCCCTTCTCAACCGCTTGACCGAGAAGAACTACAAAAAATCCTGATCGAACTCTCCTCCCCGATGGCAGGATTCGTTGGATGCAGGAAAGAGAATGATGGCAGCGATCGCTTCTACTTCCTCCGTCCGTTAAATCTCGAATCTTGAGATCTCCGATCGCTCTCTTAAAATCCCGCGATAAGCTAGTCATACACAACTATCCCAGCTTATGCCAGATTCATCGCCCACTCAACGTACTGTTCTTTTGTATCCTGACGAAGATGGCTACATCATTGCAGAAGTCCCAAGTTTACCGGGATGTGTAAGCCAAGGCGAAACCCGCGAAGAAGCACTACAGAATATCCAAGAAGCGATCGCACTTCATATTGAAGTTCTACAAGAACGCGAGCAACTACTCTGCCCCAATGCTCATCCATCAGAACCTAATCTGCTTTGAGTTTAACTGCAAGCGCGATTTCTTCTACTTCCTAGGTCCCCTCAATCTGGAATGACGACATCAGTATGTACAAACGTGCATACAATCAAAGCATGGCATACCAATGGAACAGAGAAAACGTTGCCTCCAATCTTGCGTCATGAACGGACACAATACGAAGAGGGATAAGCTCATGGAAACAGAGTACGATTTCAGCCAAGGAAAGCGAGGTGCAGTTGAACCCTCTACCGGAAAGACTCGCATCACAATTCGGTTAGATGATGAAATATTGGACTGGTTTCGCGAACAAGTTCACGCCGCAGAAGGCGGTAACTATCAAAGCTTAATCAATGAAGCATTACGGCAACATATCGAGCAACAGCGTGAACCTTTAGAAGCGACATTAAGACGAGTTTTACGCGAAGAGCTTGAACGGGCAAGCAAATGAATCGGGCAGCGTTGCGACAAAGATTCTAAGCTTCGTTATTCGACCGGGTTTACGATCGCACTTTCAAACTCAGCCCGCAAAAATAAAGGGTGAAAGCGATATCCTGCCTTCACCCTCCGACTTCAGCCTCAAACTCTATTTTTGAATGCTGACCGCAAACGTCAGGACATCCTGTTCACCCAAGCGAATCTCCAACGGGTAAACACGATCGACGTTAAATTCTCGAATCTCCAAACTCAGCCGACCCGCATCATTGCGATCGACTAGCGATCGAGACTCCTCGCCCTGGAACAAAAGACTGCCCCCACAAGGAAGCACCGCCTCAATTCGCAAACGCTCCGCCTCATACCCAACCTTCAGCAAAAACGCTCCCAATTCAGTGAGCCATTCCCGTTCGAGTTGCGGCTGCACAGGCGAAACCGTCAGCATCAACGTACTCAGAATCTCCCGCGCCGCCAAGAGCGATAACGCCATTTGTTGCGTCTCGATCGCACTGTCGAACGACTCCGGCAACTCTTCGCCAATCTCGATCGCCAGGTCTTGCAGCTTAGCAACCTTAGACCGAGCCGGTGAAACCATCACATAACCCGCAACGTTATTCAGCAGTTGAGACTGACCCGGAAACAGCGTATCCACTGCCCGAACCAGCTTTGCCCCTTCTCGGAGCGACGAAAACAACACCGACTGACACCGCGCCAAAAGTTCGGTCATCACCGCTTCAGGCATGGGAATCGGCAAATTCATGTGACGAATTTGGTGTAACCAGACAGATGCAGCCGCTAAAGCAGGTTGTGCTTCATAACTCGTCGGCTCAATTTCATACTCCACAGCCTCTTTCTCCCAGGGAAAAAGTGGCGGATTTTGTTGAGCTTCAAGTAGAAGACGACGTTTTAGCAGCGCATGAAAACGATCTTGCACAGCAGGTATCTCTCCCGGTTGGTGTGATGAATCCTCGTGTGAGGAGCGCTGTGGGGAGGAACGACCCCCACAACCTGTTTCACTAGCCGGATCACGATTTAGGGGTGGCTGTAGCAAATCTGTCTTGAGATCAAAGCGATCGACAAGACCGAGATTTTGTAACAGTTTTAATAGAACTTTCGTTCGCGTGTCTAAGTTGTGATCCATTGTGATAACACCCTATTCATCAGCCGATGGCGTTCCTCCGGAATCTTGGTCATTACGAATTTCCCAAGCTTGCTCCAGGAGTTTAAACCATTGTTTCTGAACTTGATTCATGGTGCAACCTAACCGTTGTGCGATCGCGCTTTCCGGTAGCTTTTGTTGCTTGAGTTCCAGAAGTTTTGCTTGGGATACCGTGGCGCGTTGATGCAACGTATGCCACTGGCGATTCGAGAGTCCGAGATTGCGCTCCAAATCTGCCTCTAGCCATTGATGCACAAGCTCCCAATGGTGCGAGAACGAGAATCGAATCAAATGATATTTGAATCGCTGCTGTAAGTAATCCCGTTGACGCGGCGTTAAGCCCAAAATCGTCTCAATTTCGTTTGCAGGCAGGTCTTGAAGCCGCAAGGTGAAATAGTCGATACAGTCGGTTTGCTTGCGTTCTTCGAGATAGGTGACCAGTTCTTTGATCACCGATTGCCGCAGCGTGTCTTCCGGGAGTTCCGGTTCTTGGGCGACCATTTGTTCGCGAACTTGCTGAATCGATGCCATATTCCAAGGATGCTCGGACTCGGACATCGAGCCTTCTGCCGCTTGTTCCAGATCGACCAGCGTTTCGATCGGTTGCTGCTGCGAGAACGTTTGCGCCCGTAGAATAATGAGCTGCTGATTGCGATTTCCAGGAAGCGGAATTCGCCGTTTGCCGTAGCGCTCCGTAAACGCCATATACTCTGCGAGTTCTAACGTCGATCGAGGGGTATAAGTCGCTCCCATCTGCGATTCCCGACGAAACGCATTCAGCGCTTCCATGTAGAAGCCTTGTAGAAAATCCTCGATCAAGACTAATCGGGCTTGATAACTCGACTGGGTTTGCGGCGGCGTGATGTAACGGTAGATCACCGCGCTGAGATTGCTGTGTAGTTCGGCGCGACCCCGACGCGATCCCAAACGCTGATACGCCAGACATTGCTGGAGTCGGTGTTTGGCAAGCGTCGTCGCCCAAGTTTGGACTTCTCCTGATGCTTGAATTCGCTTACTTTCGGAACAGATTCGGACAACTTCCTGGGTCAGTCGATCGGCAACTTCCCGGCAGTTTCGCTCAGAGGCGTTGGTGGCTTGTTTCAGTTCGTTAAGCAAAAGCTGAAAAATCGCGTCCACGCTCTGGCAGATTTCCCCCACAGTTTCTAGTGTCGTGCAAATCAATGGCTTACTCTCATTGGTTTGATGGAACTTTTTGTGATGCCTAGATCACAATGGTGGTAGAAATCCCTGATTATTTGTGGATGGCACGGTGATGAATTTAGACCAACAGCTTCAATCGCTGATCGATGAAGCCCCTAAAGACGGCTCTACTCCTGAGTTAATTGAGTCGATCGCTCCCGTTTTGAGCGCGATCGCGCAACGGTTACAACATCTTCAATATTATGTGGTGCAGACGCTTGATCAAAATTGGGTGATGCTGACGCTTAACCCTCGTACCCAAGACGAAACCGAGAAAAACGTGATTTATGCCTTTCCCAGCCTGAAGGACGTTTCCTCTAGTCCTTATAATTTGGCAGATCCGAATCTAATCGCTTTGCCTGTTCCGGTGACGCATATCCTGTTTCAAATGCTGGCAATGGATAAAGATTACAGCACGATTTTTTTTGAAACGCCTGGAAACGCCATGATTGGGACAGAAGTTCAGAGATCGGAGTTAGAAGCGATGATTCATGAATATTGGCAAGGACAGGCAGATGCGGTGACTGAAGCCAATATTCCGAGTGATATCGCTTGATGTGCAAGATTCGCACGGGTTGGAACTGTAAATCTAAATCTTGGTAGAAGAATTTGGAGTTGCAGTTCTGACCTCTCTAAAGAAAAATCCATAGAAAGTCAACCGTTGGAATACGAATCTTTTCTCGACTGTCTTCAGATTGCACCTCTCTGGGTAGAGACACAAGTTTAGAAACGAGATTCAAACACAATCCTTAAGCTTTCTATGTAGCGTTTCATCAAAGCTTTACATGAATTCTCCGGTTCAAAATCGCTGCAAGTGTAAACCTATAAGGATTTCGGGCGTTTTTAGGGAATGAGATCGCGCATCGAGCCGATTTTTTCGGGAACCTCACGGATCTGCTCAAAGATAGAGCTTCAGAGTTGAAGAACGCTGTTACGATGGCCAGAGTTTTATTCTCAAGGAAAATGGATTCTCCTACGTCTCAAGTGAGTCTTGCGCTTGATCTCTGTTGCTATGTGAATGCAACGCGCCACATTCAAGTTGCTCGAATTGTCGATATTGCAAACTGGTCTTTTGAGCGGGTGGTATTTCCGGGGCAGCGACTCCTGTTTGAAGCGCCCCAAAATGCCCATTTAGAGATTCACACGGGTGCGATCGCAAGCGCAATTTTGACGGATACGATTCCATGTGAGTCGCTCAAGGTTCGGACTTCTGCAACGATCGCGCGTTAAGAAAAGCTTCGATTCGATCGATAAAGTGAGGTGAATCGCTGCCTCGCTTTTTTGCGTCAACCCAATGGCAAACTTGATGTTTGCTAGATTACACGCGGGCAAAAAACTTTGCTCGATCGCGTCACAACACCCAAAATAACGCAACAATGAAGCTAAACCAGCGCCTTAGCCTTTCTCATGAACAGCAACGATCTCGCGCGTTATCTCGAACAAACTGACAATGTGACAAAACCTTGGTTGCTTGCTCAGTTAAGACTTTTGAAATTAAATGAAGAGCGATCGCAGCTTTCGTCTGCGGAATATGAGCAGCGATTAGCAGATATTCACCAGGATTTGATGAACTTAGGCGAATGGTGGGTCGGTCGTGAGGATGAGGTGTTCTAAATGCGACGACGTAAGCAGGCAACTGTCGAGACGAATCTGAGCGACCCGCAGTACTACTTTAATCGGGAACTCAGTTGGATCGAATTTAACAATCGAGTGCTGCATGAAGCATTCGATCCGCGCACTCCATTGATTGAGCGACTCAAGTTTCTGGCGATTTTTAGCTCAAACCTAGATGAATATTTTATGGTGCGAGTGGCAGCGCTCAAAGAGCAAGTCGAAGCAAAAGTCAGCAAACTCAGTCCAGATGGTCGCACACCTCAAGAACAATTAACGCTAATCAATGAGCGATTACGTCCTTTAGTCGCGAAACAACACCGCCATTTTGAAGAAGCCCTCCGTCCTCAGTTAGCTTCTCAGGGCGTTTATCTATTGGACTACATTGATCTGAGTCAAGAACAACGCGCTTATTTACATCAATATTTTGAATCTCAGGTTTTTCCGGTTCTGACTCCCTTAGCGATCGACCCCGGACATCCGTTTCCTTATATTTCTAATCTCAGCCTCAACTTAGCGGTTGTGATTAAAGATAGTGTCACCGAAGAAGAACTCTTCGCCCGTGTGAAGGTTCCTAAAGTTCTGCCGCGCTTTATTCTCTTACCGATCGAGACTCAAAATCTGCCGACTTCTGTTGCCAAAAGCCGCGCTACGATTTGGGCGGGTGTTCCGCTTGAACAAGTGATTGCCCACAATTTGGAAGCTTTGTTTCCGGGCATGAACATTCAGGAATATCATCCCTTCCGCATTACTCGCAATGGCGATTTAGATGTCGAAGAAGATGAAGCGGAGGATTTAATGTCTGCCGTCGAAGAAGAATTGAGAAAGCGCCGCGTCGGGGGTTCTGTCGTGCGCTTAGAGATTAATTCATCGATGCCTGAACATATTCGATCGATGTTGCTCGAAGAGATGGAACTGACATCGGCTGATGTTTATGAAACTGATGGGCTGTTGTGTTTGAGCGATCTGTTTACGTTCGTCGGCTTGCCGTTACCAGAACTCAAAGATCCGCCCTGGAGTCCAGTCACACATCCGAAACTAAAGCGCGTCACAGAAGTCCCAGTCACCGAAGCTTTCACGCACGATGAGAACTTCTTTGCGGTTGTTCGTCGTCAAGATCTGTTAGTGCATCATCCTTATCTATCGTTTTCTCGCAGTGTGCAGCGATTTATCGAAGAAGCCGCCCACGATCCGAATGTTCTCGCAATCAAGATGACGCTTTATCGGACATCGGGAGATTCTCCGATCGTACAAGCGCTTATCACCGCCGCAGAAAACGGAATTCAAGTTGCCGTATTAGTCGAACTCAAAGCCCGCTTTGATGAAGCCAATAACATTAGCTGGGCGAAAAAGTTAGAAAGTGCCGGGGTTCACGTCGTCTATGGCTTAGTCGGACTGAAAACCCATACGAAATTAGTGTTAGTGGTGCGGCGTGAGGAAGGGCGTATCCGAAGATATGTACACATCGGCACGGGTAACTACAATCCCAAGACCGCGCGGCTCTACACTGATTTAGGAATATTTAGCTGTCGAGAAGACTTAGGAGCCGATTTAACCGACTTGTTTAACTATCTCACTGGATATTCTCGGCAGCAGGCTTATCGCAAGCTGCTAGTCGCTCCGGTGAATTTGCGCGATCGTATGTTGAGTTTCATCGATCGAGAAATTGAACATCAGCGCAGCGGTGGACAAGGGCGGATTGTTGCCAAGATGAACGCTTTAGTCGATCCAAAGTTGATCACAGCGCTTTATGAAGCCTCTCAAGCTGGAGTGCAGGTCGATTTGGTTGTGCGAGGAATTTGTTGTCTGCGCCCAGGCGTAAAGGACATCAGCGAAAACATTCGAGTGATTAGCATTGTGGGGCGCTTTCTCGAACACGCGCGGATTTTCTACTTCAACAATAACGGAGAAGCAGAAGTCTACATTGGCAGTGCAGATTGGATGCCGCGAAATCTCGATCGACGAGTTGAAGCGGTGGTTTTCGTTGAAGAACTGAACCTTTCTCAAGATCTGCAAGAGATTTTAGGGATTATGCTGGCGGACAATCGGCACGCTTGGGATTTGCAGCCCGATGGGAAGTATGTGCAGCGAAAACCCCAAGCAGACCAACCAGAGCAAAGTTCTCAGCGCATCTTTATGGAGATGGCACAGCAGGGTTAAAGCAGCGATTAGAGCAGCGATCGAAAAGAGGTGAATGCCGATTCACCTCTTTTTTTATCGATTAGGCATTACTGCCAATTCAGAAGACGGCTGGTTCGGATTGCAAAATCGTGTAGAACTGCGATTAATCGCGTCTCTGCACAGTTGAAGAAACCAAATATCGATCGCAGTGCAAGAACGATCGCATTTCACACTAGATCTTTGGCTCAATCTTCAATTTATTGAGTCATTTTTAGTATTGCAGGCTACTCTACAAAAGATATCGCGCTTTAATTTGAGTTGAATTGATCAGGTTTTCTTAGGGGTCTACGCAATATTTCGGAGAAACGATCAAGATTTCAAATTACTTGGGAAAGCCACTGCAATTTCCCGGATCTAATTCTTAGAATGAGCTAATCTAAGCGTACAACTCAGTAGAACTTCTTACGAGTTACTTAAGCAAAAACCGATTACTATAGCGCCTTAGTACCGTGTTGTTTCTTCCGTGAGGGTACTGAATTTCAGCGAAAAAACGGACGTATTCTAATTCATGAACTAAGACTTGAAAAACCTCATAAATAACAATCAAAAAACCCTAAATTCGTTGTCATAGACTCAAACATTTCGATTACAGTAAGTTGCAGTTGAAGAACGACATTAAGAAGAACTGAAGACCCCCCACCGTAATCTAAAAATGGCAACCAAATTACCCACTGATTCTTTTCCGATCGACACCGCTGTAACCGAAGGCGACATCGATCTTTCCGAACTCGAATCGCTCGAAAATGAAGATCTTTCACCCGAAGCTTTAGCAAAATCGTTTCGAGGAAAAACCAGCGAATACTTAGGACTGTCGGATGATTCGGTCGGAATGTTTCTGAGGGAAATGGCAAGGTATCCGCTGCTGACTCAAGCTCAAGAAATCGAATTGGCAAGAGAAATCGCGAAAGGTGGAGCCACTGGAGAACGGGCAAAGCGGAGATTAGTCCGGGCAAATTTGCGATTAGTCGTCTCGATCGCTAAAAAGTACCTCAATCGCGGTGTTCCATTCTTAGATTTGATTCAAGAAGGCGCAATGGGCTTGATGAGAGCCGCCGAAAAATTCGATTACGAACGCGGCTATAAGTTCTCAACTTACGCTTACTGGTGGATTCGCCAAGGAATTACCCGCGCGATCGCTTCTCAATCGAGAACGGTTCGCTTACCCGTTCACATGGTTGAGAAACTCAATCAAGTTCGTAAAGTGCGCCAAATGCTCTCTCAAGAACTCGGTCGCAAGCCGACAAAGCAAGAGCTAGCCGTTGCCCTCGATATGGAAGAAGACAAGCTAGAACAAGTTCTAGACGTGAGCCAGCGCACTTTATCGCTTCATGCTTGGGTCGGACGCGATGAAGATACAGAACTAATGCAACTGATCGAAGATGCCGATAACGTTGCACCGAACGATAATTTAGACCACAGACTTTTAATCGATCGACTCAACTCCGTGTTGGATCATTTGAGCGATCGAGAACGTGAAATTATCAAACTGCGGTTTGGTCTTACCGATGGTCAGCACTATACTTTGAGCGAAATCGGTCAGCTTTACGATTTGTCGCGAGAACGAGTGCGGCAGATTCAAGCAAAGGCGATGAGAAAGCTACGTCATCCTCGTCGTCAAGCATTGCTCAAGGATTGGATGTAATCAAGTCTGTCGGTTGCTATCAGTGGTTCGTCTCCTGGCTAGATGAATCGCTGATTTTTTTTCGATTAGTCCTTGGGATAGAGGACTAATCGATGTATGCATCGTTACACTCTTATTCACCTTGAGTCATCTTGCCCGTTCCATGCTTTCTAGTGAGTGCAAAGTGTTGCGTGTTTTAATTGTCGATGATCACGAATTGACCCGTTTCAGCCTGAAGTTGGCGCTTCAACGTCAAGAAGGAATTGAACTGGTGGGTCTTGCCAGCAACGGTCGAGAAGCCGTCGAAATGGCAGATCGTCATTGCCCAGACGTAATCGTTTTGGATTTACAGATGCCTGTGATGGATGGACTGAGCGCCTCGACTCAGATCAAAAGCACTCATCCGAATATCAAAATCTTGGCGTATTCGTCGCTCGAAGATCCGCAAACCGAAGTGATGCTGCAAACGGCTAAAGTCGATGCCTTCTGTAAAAAGGAAACGGCAGTTCAGGATCTTATTGCGATCGTCAATCAACTCGGAAATCAGTCCGATCTCAATCGCCGTTAGCTGAGGTCAGCGAATCCAAAAATAGGTTAGCAACAGCATGATCACTGTGAGCGGAACCCCGAAGCGGAGATGTTCCAAAAAAGAGAGACGATAGCCGAGACGCGTTGCCGCCTCAATCATAATTAAGTTAGCAACTGATCCAAAGATTGTAAGATTGCCCGCAAGCGTCGAGGAAGCCGCAAGACGAAGCCACGATTGCGTATCGGACTGTTCGATCAGCGGATGAATTAAAAGAACGGCTGGAACATTCGAGACTAGATTAGAAAGAATGGCAGTAATGCCGAGCAGCCTTGCAGGAGTATCGATCGCGTTTGTCAATGGCTCAGTTAAATTCAATAGCTGCGTTGCTTTCGTGAGAATAAACAATCCCGAAAACATGACAAGCAAATTCCAATCAATCGGCTGAAGCAAGCGATCGGGTTTAATCCGCCGAGAAACCAACAACAAACTCGCAGCGAGCAGAGCCGATTCTGCTAACGGAAATCCAAGAATAAATGCAATAAACAGTGCTGCGGTAATCAGAACTGTCTTGATCAATAAAGGCTTATAGATACGAGGTTTTGGGAGTGAAAATGATTCCAATGGCACCCTAGATCGCACATCGGGATACAGTAACCAAATCAATCCGATCTGAATCAATAAGCCAATGATTGCGATCGGAAAGAGCGATCGCGCAAATTCCAAATACCCAATCTTCGAGAATGACCCAATGAGAATGTTTTGCGGATTACCGCTCAAGGTTGCCACCGACCCAAGATTCGTCGCACCCGCCATCGCTAACAGATAAGGAATTGGATTGAGTCCAAGAGCGCTCGTTAACTCCAGAATCAGCGGCGTGAAAATCAGCGCGATCGTATCATTCAGAACAACCGCAGACAGGATTCCGCTTCCCATCGTCAACATCACCATCAATCCAAACGGACTGCGGGTAAAGCCGAGTAGCTGCGCGATCGCAATCTGAAAAAATCCAGCCTGAGCCAGACTCGCATTCACAATCATCGTACTGAGCAAAAACACGATCGTTTGACTATCGATCGCGTCCCAAGCCTGCTTCAAACTCAAAACCTTGAGCGCAATCAGAACTCCAGCACTCACAAGCGCGATCGAGGCGCGATTCATTCGCAGTCCGGGAATGTATCCCAGTGCCAAACCGAGGTACGCGATCGCAATGACAAAATATTCTACCCGAATGACGGTTTCTCCCCCTTCCTCAGACAGTTTTCCCCCCAAGACAGCCCCAATACAATCTGACATCATAAGAGCATGAGTGAAGGAAACAAACCTATGAAGCTTCCATTTTACGACTGGTATCGCAGTCTCGTTCGCAACTCCAAATATCGCTGGTTGGTGATCGCTGCAACGATCGCTTATCTGTTTAGCCCGATCGACCTATTGCCCGACATGATTCCGCTGATCGGACAGATTGATGACACCGTGATTTTGGGTCTTCTAGTCGCTGAAGTTTCCTCGATGCTGATGGATCGCTTGAAAGCACAGAAAGAAACGACTACTGCAAGCGTCGATGGCAAGCCTTCTGAAGATGCAGTCGATGTGAAAGCGACGACCGTTGGATAATTTCGATCTAACTGAATAATGCGGATAGAGGTGCGATCATATCGTGCCTCTTTTGCTTTGGAGATTGAACCCGACGGCAAAACCTACCGAATCAATCTAGAATGGGGGTCTGAGTTTATTTCTTCTTGTCGCCCATGACTGCTTCTCGCCGCTATCACATCACTACATTCGGCTGTCAGATGAATAAAGCTGACTCCGAACGCATGGCTGGAATTTTAGAAACAATGGGCTTTGAATGGTCAGAAGAGCCGAACGAAGCCGATCTGATTCTCTACAATACCTGCACGATTCGCGATAACGCAGAGCAGAAAGTTTATTCATATCTGGGACGGCAGGCGCAACGGAAGCAAGAAAATCCAGAAATTACAATCGTGGTTGCCGGATGTGTGGCACAGCAAGAAGGCGAATCGCTGCTTCGCCGAGTTCCCGAACTCGACTTGGTGATGGGGCCTCAATATGCAAATCAGCTAGAAGACTTGCTCGAACAAGTGTTTAGCGGCAATCAAGTGGTTGCAACTGATCCGATTCACATTGTTGAAGATATTACGAAACCCAGACGCGATAGTCAGGTAACAGCCTGGGTGAATGTGATTTATGGATGCAATGAGCGCTGTACTTATTGTGTGGTTCCGAGTGTGCGGGGAGTTGAGCAGTCCCGCACCCCAGAAGCAATTCGGGCTGAGATCGAAGCTTTGGCGGCACAAGGTTACAAAGAAATAACGCTGCTCGGTCAGAACATTGATGCGTATGGGCGAGATTTACCGGGCGCAACTCCTGAAGGGCGACATCTGCACACCTTTACCGACTTGCTGCATTTTGTGCATGATGTTCCGGGTGTCGATCGCATTCGATTCGCAACAAGCCATCCGCGCTATTTCACCGAACGTTTGATTCGTGCTTGTGCAGAGTTACCGAAAGTGTGTGAACATTTCCATATTCCGTTTCAGTCTGGTGATAATGATGTGCTAAAAGCGATGTCGCGCGGCTATACGCATGAACGTTACCGCCGGATCATCGAAACCATTCGCCAATATATGCCGGATGCGTCGATCAGTGCTGATGCGATCGTTGGATTTCCGGGTGAAACCGAAGAACAATTTCAAAACACATTGCAACTCGTTGAAGATATCGGCTTTGATTTGATCAACACTGCTGCTTATTCTCCACGTCCGGGAACGCCTGCGGCAGTGTGGGAAAGTCAGCTTACTGAAGAAGTGAAAGCAGATCGATTACAGCGCTTAAATCGATTAGTGTCACAAACGGCTTCGGATCGATCGCAGCGTTATGCAGGACGAATCGAGGAAGTCTTAGTCGAGGCGCAAAATCCGAAAGATCCAAGGCAAGTGATGGGACGGACGCGCGGCAATCGATTGACGTTTTTTGCAGGATTGATCGACGAGCTGCGCGGTAAAACGGTCAAAGTTAAAATCACCGAAGTGCGATCGTTCAGTTTGACCGCACAGCCCTTGATTGAAGCTCGGTTGTAAAGAACGGAGAGGGTGGGATTCGAACCCACGGAACCTTTCGGTTCATTCGATTTCAAGTCGAACGCTATCGACCACTCTGCCACCTCTCCAGGCACTTGCATGATTTTAACTCAGTTCGGCGCAAATGAGATCGCTAAATCTCACTGAAAGGCAGCTTCGACATCGACATCGAAAATATAATCGTGATCAAACGCGATCGCATCTGGGTGGCGAATCACAGAGAAGCCGAAGCTACTGATCACTTCGGTTGTGAATGTTGCGATCGCGAGTGCAACTAATTTCTTCTCAGAAATATCGGGTTGCTGAACGTAGTAATCTCGACGTGCAAAGAACAGTTTTTGATCTTTCGGCACAATAATTTGGTTGAGTCGATGGGTTTGCTGAATCGGCTTGAGATAGAGCGTGATGAACTCTTCTTGATTGCGCTGGAGTCGATACAGGCGTTCGTGTTGCAGCCAACTCATCCGAAATAAGACTTTAATGATTTCAAAGCCTAGAACGTAATTCAAAATATGATTTCTCTCTTCGGTGCTGGCGACGACACGCAACGCAGATTCTAAGATTAAGTCGGGTTTTCGCCTCGAATCTTGAGCGGAGTGGATATAGAACTGACGGATATAGCTTCTCAGAACGTTTTCAGTCAGTTCGGTTGTGATTTGAAATCGGTCTAGATTGAGCTTAACTTTCTGTCTGATTTCGTGGTTTTCGATCAGTTTGGAGATCAGTCCATTTGCGGTGTATTCATCTAAAAATTCAGCCTGAACATCCGGCGAAGCAGCACAAAGCAAATGGCAGAGAGACAGCACGTAGCGGCGTTGATTCCAAGGCAAACTTTCCGCCCATGATTTTGCTTCTGGGGGTAGCTTTTGCAGAATATTCTCGATCGAGTCAGATTGTAGAGGATTAGACATTACGCGATCGGGGGAGACAGAACGCACTCGTCTAGTATGCCCAATCTGCAAAGTGAAGAAAAAAGCAGCGACATGATGTCACTGCTAGAGAGGTGTATGCAATTGCTTGAGATTTTTGTTCAGCTTCAAAGAGGTTGTTTCACGCTCTGGTGGAGAAGTTCCAATGCGGTAGACTTGCTTCGTTCGTTTTCGGTGTCTTCAGTATAGAGAGCGCAAATTGTTGGAGCCTCCTCCGATCAAGTCACCCAATGCAATGATCTACGAGTTAACGAATTGTTCTAGCACCGCTTGACGCAACAATCGCTGCGGCATAAATCCTTGGGTCAAGATGAAATCGTGAAATTTTTGCTGATCAAATTTCTGACCGAGTTGTTGTTCGACTTCTTTGCGGAGTTGCATCAGGCGTTGGTAGCCGTAGAAGTAGGAGGGCGCGTGTCCTGAAAGTCTCACGGTGTAGCGATCGATCTCCTGTCCAGCAAAGAAGCTCGAATAGCCTGCATCTTCAGTCAGAACGCGCAGAGCTTGATCGATCGAGATTTTGCCTAAATGTAATTCGGGTTCCAAAAAGGCACGAGCCGCCCGCAAGAGTTGAAATTGCAGCGAGATAAATTGTCCTTCGATCGGCATAAATGGCAGCGTGATTGCTTCGGCATAAAGCGCCCAGCCTTCGTGGTTAGCAGGATTGTAGCCGAACTTCGATCGGGCATCGGAAATGCCCTTGTCTTGAATTGTGGTGAACTGAAGGTCGTGTCCGGGTCTGCCTTCGTGTGCGGTAAGTGTCCAGGAAACGGCGGGATAGGTGAAATCGTTGTAGGTGCGGGGTTGAGTGTCCGGTTTTAGGATCGGGATAATGAAGACACCCGCGCTTTTGCTAGAGGGTTTGGGTGCGTAGTATTGCGGGACGGGAAAGTTTGTGTTTTCTCGATCGCTAGTCAGGCGAATCGTTAACGGGCGTTTTGGGAGTGTGACTAATTTTTCGCGCTGGATAATCGCTTCGATTTCTTTTTGGCGTTTCTGATAGTGTGGCAGAACTTGATCAGTCGGTAATTGTTCTTGTTTGAGTGCGCGAATCACGTCTCGATAATCTTTCGCCTGAAAGCCTTTCTGCTTGGCGATTTGAGGCGCAAGCGCGTTCATTTCCTGCTGAATATTTGTAAAAGCAGTGTGGGCATCTTGGAGCAGTTGATCGATCGAGATCTCGACTCCTCTTTCTGCCAGTTCTTCTGCATAAAGTTCGGTCGGTAATCGAAAACTCGATCGCGCTTTCGGTAAGATCTCTTGTCGAACGAAATTCGTATATTCAGTTAATTGTGCTTTGAGTTTGGTGTAACTCGACGGATCAATCTGGCGTTTCTCGCTGCGTTGTTTGATCTGTTCTAACTGAGGAGATGTATTTGCGAGGTCTTTCTCAAGCTGCGATCGTTCGGGGAAGAAAATGTTCGATCGCGTTAATGCTTCGCGCATTTTCTGAGTGGCAAGGGTCGCGATCGAGGTCGTGCCCGTTTCTTCTCCGCTGAGTCGCTTCAATCGTTTGTTCAAATCTCGCGAATTGAGATCACCGATGCTGCGATTGATTTCCCTTGCCAAATTCACATAAGGTAAGCGGTATTGTCGATCGAGTTGATTCGATCGTAGTTCTTCGTTTGCTGATGCGATTAGGATTTCAAGATCGATTTTGACCGATGGATCAGTTTCTTGATTTAGCTTTGTCTGAAGTGTCTGAATCGTATTGTTTAAGTTCTTCTCGTAGCATTGTACGTAATTTGAATCGAGCTTTAGCAGCGATTCACTGAGTGTTGATTGATCTGTGCAATTTGACTCTGATCCAGCTTTGATCAACAGATTCGTATATTCGTTGCTTCTATTGATCCAATTGGATTTGGCGGAAGCGATCGACTCTGAGAGCGGATGAGATGCGATCGCCACCATGAACGATACGATCGCCAACAGAATAGAGATTTTGCGCGAAAGCCGGAACGCACGAATCATAAATCACTTGAAAAAGATCTGAATTTGTCGATCTTACGCTGCGCGAAAATTTCTTCACCGCCGACATTGCAGCGAATTAAATACCCCAATTGCTTTCTTTCTTGCTGCATCAATATTCTCATCATTTGCTAGCAAGTTCACCACATACCGGCTGTCGCCCAAAACTACACCTGCCCGATAAATCACTGTCGCTTTCTCTGGCGAATCTGGATATTTTAGCAAGCCTTCGCGAACTGTAACGCCTGTCATTTGCCCGCACAGATTCCGATTCTCTGCCCGCACAGATTCGATTTTGAGTTCTTCCTCGTCGGCTCCGAGTGCAATGCTGTCTAGAATCCGATCGATGCGTCGTTGTCCCGATTCTTGATCCACCGGAACCCGCGCCATGAGTAACTGAATATCGGGTTCATCGCCTTCACTCGCGACTAATGCCACTTTTGCGCCTGCGATATTGACACCGAGCAAGCCTTGAGAGTCTCCTGGCAGTTTGTAGCTCATAATGTTGCTGGAGATCGCTTCTGCGCGTTGTGGAGTCGCGGCGTTGCTGAGAAACTTCATCGCCAATCCGGTTAAACCGACTCCCAACGTCGCGATCGCGCCCAATACGACTGCAACCGTTTCCCAAACTGAGACTTTGTATTGTGGAATTCTAGACGGTAGTTCTCTCATCTTCTCTACTCCAAATCTACGCCTAAAAAGCGATCGAGAAATCGAGTCCGCCACGCTAATCGAAGGATTAACGCCCACTCTAACGCAACCAATCCTAAAAAGAGGCAGTCTTGCAAGCTGAGCGGAGAGAGTTCAAAAAAGACTCGCAGCGGCGGAATCGCAAGGATTAGCAAATACACGATGAGAAGAGCAACAGCAACGATCGTATATCGCCAATCTCCGCTCAACGGTTCTCCACCTGTCCAAGCATTTGTAGGGGGTTTGAGAAACGGAATCAGCAATAGTTCGCAGAACACTAAAATTGTCACTAATGCAGTTCGAGGAATATTAAATTCGATTCCAATTAAGCCAACGTTAGGAGGTAAATCTAAAGCAGCGCTGACTAAATAGAATAGATACACTGTGAGCGATACTAGCGTGATTGTAATCGTGGCAGGCACGACGAAATGCAGCATCGATCGTACTAAGCTGCTTTTCTGTGGTTCTCCGGGTTGTGCCCAGATTGGGATGAACGTCGTTGGAATTCCGACACCGATTAGAGTCACGACGGCACTGTGTTTATTTAAGAGTGGGAAACTGTCGGAGACAATTGCGATCGCAAAAATCAGCAACGCAACGCAGCACAGTCTCACCATGAATAATTTAACGACATCGCGAATCCCATTCTGAATCCGTTGTCCTTCTAGAAAAGTATGCGGCAACGCTTCAAAGGAATCATTTAGTAAAACAATATCGGCAATGCTGCGAGTCGCCTTACTGCCGCTCTCCATCGCGATTCCAAGATTCGCCTGCTTCAAAGACAGCACATCATTTACGCCATCTCCGGTCATCGCTACGTAATGACCAGAACTGCGTAAACTCCGAACAAGTTGCGCTTTTTGCTGCGGTGTAATGCGTCCGAACACATTGTAATTTCGAGCCGCTTGAACAAATTGCGCTTGATCCATTTGCGCCAGTTCTGCACCCGAAATCACCCGAATCTCATCACTAAATTCCGCCTGTCTTGCCAAGGCTGCGACCGTTTGTGGATTGTCACCAGAGATGATTTTCAGCGTGATACCTGCTTTGGCGAATCCTTGCAGCGTTTCACGGGCAGAAGGTCGAAGCTGATCAGAGAAACAAAGAATCCCAAGCGGGGTTAATTCTGGAAGGGTAGAAGACTCGATCGACTTTGGCGTATGTGCAAATAGAACAACTCGAAAGCCTTGATTCACTTGTCGATCGATATATTCCAAAATCTCACCGTCCAATTTCGACGATTTCATCAGAATTTCCGGTGCGCCCAAAACATAAGTTCCAGGCTGATCGGCAAACTCGATCGCGCTCCATTTCCGAGCCGATGAAAACGAAATTTCATTCTGAATCGGTTTCGCATATCCACTGCACCCGATTAGAAGGGCTTCACTGGTACGATTTCCGGCTTGGGTACTGGCGGCGAAATTACCTAATTGCGATCGTAATTCGGTTTCTGAGATGTCGATCGGATAAATCGAATGTAGCTCGATCTGGTTTGTGGTCAGCGTTCCCGTTTTGTCTAAACACAACACATCGACATTGCTCAACGATTCAACCGCATTCGTTTGCTGAATCAGAACATTTTGCCCCAACATCCGAATCGATCCCATCGCATACGAAAGTGTAATCGCTAAAAGCAATCCAGCAGGAATCAATCCAGCGATCACAGCCGCGCGTTGCACAACTTCATTCAAGGTTTGCGATCGGCTCACAAAACTGATTCCAATCAGCAACCATAAGAATGATGCTAATAACAATAGAATCCGAATAATTAAATTAATCTCAGCTTGCAGTGGGGTATAAACTTGCCGAAATTCCCGCGCTCCCATCGTTAGCTGATACGCGACGGTATCCGCTCCCACTTTTTGCGCCTCATAACACGCGATCCCGCTCACACAGAAACTTCCTGAATACACAGGCTTTTCTGCAACTTTCGCGATTAAATCGGATTCCCCAGTTAACAGTGACTCATCGATTTCAACTCGTCCCTCTCCGACAATCTGCCCATCGACCAAAACCTGATCACCTGGACGCAGCACCAATGTATCGCCTAAAACGATCTCACACGGGTCAATATTGATCTCTTCGCCGTTGCGAATCACGGTGGCATGAGGACGCGACAACAGCGCAATCTCATCGAGTTTCTGCTTTGCCCAAATCTCTTGAACGATGCCAATCACCACGCCGCTGAAAATCACAACGGCAACAAAGATCGCATCACTCGGACGACGCAGCAAGATAAAAACGCCGCTAATCGCAAAGAAAACGGCATTGACAAACGTAAGCAAATTTTCCTGCAAAATTCGAGCATACGATCGACTTGTCGGCAATTTGGCGTTATTCGTTTCGCCTGCTAACTGTCGATCGCGGACTTCTCGATCGCTTAATCCGGGTAGCGTTGCCATGAATGAGAAGGGGCTAAATCAGAGGATGTTTAATATCATAGTCACTGCTTTCCCTTCGGCAAAATCATCTTTCGATTTGTGAAGTCCCTCTCCCAGTAAACTACCGTATACACACAAGTCTCTTGATCGGTCATTGCTGAGATCTTCGCCCCCTAAATCCCCCATTCTGGGGGACTTTGAAATCGAGAGCTTTCCAGAACCTCAAGAAATTTCTTAGGTTCAAAGCCCCCCAGAATGGGGGATTTAGGGGGCTGAAGCCGACCCAAACGGAGCGACCAACGACTTATGTGTACACGGTAGTTTCCAATAAAACAGGAATTTGGGAGAGGGATTCAGAATGTTACGCCAACAACGTAAACGCCCCGCTCGTTAAGCTACTCGTCTGAATACCATTCACGATCGCTAACAGTTCATTCGTAGTTCCAACTCGTACCAGAACGCTATCGACATCCGCGCCTGTGCCTTGAACTAGAGAAAGCTTCCCGAACGTCAAGCCACCCGAAAGCGCAATACGATCGCCTTCTGCCAAGTTCAGATCTCGAATCGTATCGGTTCCCGAATTCTCAGCCAGCACAAATCGATCCGCTCCAAATCCGCCGATGAGAATATCGCGTCCCCGTCCGCCATCTAGAATGTCGTTGCCCGCATCGCCGCGCAGTAGATCGTTTCCGCTCAGACCGAATAAGCGATCGTTTCCACCTTGACCATTGATCACGTCGTCGGATTGATCAAAACCAGAAACCCCGTTATCCAAATCATTCAGGAACGTCACCGTATTGCGATTGAACACAACCTTGGCAACAGAATCGGCATTGAACACATCAAAGCTATCGGTAATGCCAGAATCGCTAAATTCGATATTGGCAAAGTTCACCGATGCGCCTGTGGCTTTGGTGAGGTTGTCTAGATTCTCTAGCTTAAAGTCGCGAATGATCGCGCCCGTGTTAGCAACACCCTCAAATGCGATCGCCAAATCATTTCCAACCTGCGTCAAAATCATGTTTTGAGCGCTGAGATCCTCGCCGACGAATCGAATCGTATCTGCTTCAGCGATCGTCCCTAGGGAAGGATCAACCCCGCGCCCAATGCCCGTGAAATTCACAGAAGCGAGAATTCCCTCACCTTGTTCAACCGTTGCAGTCTTCTGTCCATCTGCATGATTCGCAAGGTTCGAGAAGCGCACACCGAATAAGGTTTGGTACATCAAACGATAAATCTCAGTGTTGTCCAATGTACTCGGTAGCTGATCTGCGTTCATTCCAAATGCTTTGGAAACGATGCTGCCAGGGAAGTCTGGAGTTCCGACCCAACCGACTGCAAAGTTGCCTAAGTTGCCATCTAAGCTATTCGCTGAGGGAAACGGTCGCCACGGAGCATCAGGACTTCCGGTACTGCCATTGATGCCATCCAGGAAGTTGCGAGCCGTATTTGTGGTCATTGGATTGACATTGATAAACGGAACAGCGGGTTCAGTGTTTTGAAGAGCGGGGGTCGTAATGGCATTTCCAGCAGGACGAGTAAACGGATTAAACTGCGTGACCTGCAATCCGCCTGCTTCACTATCTGCGGCAGTGAGTACCAAGGTGTTTGGATCTTGCGATCGCACATAGTCCGTTGCAACACCGATCGCGGCATCTGCACGTCGAACTCCCTCGATCGCGCCCACCGCATTGTTATTGTTGCCAAAGTTGTCCGTTCCTTCTTCTTCCACAACCGCAAAGAAACCATCGGGATCGCGTTTGATGATTTTTAGTGCAGCTTCGAGCATTTCTGCAACTGTGGGAGCTGTCGCGACATAGAGCGGCAGTGGATTCGCGGTGTTGAGTCCTAATGCTTCTTCTGAGCAATCGTCAAAGGTATGATTCGCGGCGAATACACCCAGTAGCTTTTCGGGCGGATTAGCTCCACTCACTACAGCGCTGAGCTGATCTTCGGTGTAAACCACGGTGTAACCGAGCGATTTCGCCAAGTCGATTAGATTTGTACTTGGACGATCGGCGGGATCATCAAATTCGGCATCAATCTTAGCCGTGACATGAAATCCAGTCGTTCCTTTCGGTAATAGATAGACTTCACCGCCACCCAAAATCACATTCGTTCCAGAGCGAATCACTTGTTCTGCAATTTCGGCTGTTTTGTCTCGCGCTCGAATGTCATTCCCGACACGATTCGTTGTCTTCGCGGCAAATGCGGCGCTTCCAGGTTCGCCAATGTGACCGGACTGAATCAACGCCGTTGCTTTTCCAGACTCGATCGCTTCGTCTAAAATCGTTTTGCCGACTCTGCCAGACAGCGGAATCACGGGCTGATTGTTCTTGTTCAATCCAAACGATTCGGCAAACACTTTCGTTCCGGTGGCGTGAATGACCGCGCCCGCATTGGAAGTTCCGGTGAGTTGGTCTTCCATATGTCCGAGGTACACCCCGGCATTGCTCATCATGTCCCAATTGGTGCGACCGTCAGGACCTTTATCGATGTTTCGCAATGCCATGTAGTACGAGGGGCTAGCTCCATCCGGGTGAATGAAAATCACGTTTCCCATATCGCGCGTGGCAGCAGGAGCCTTGGTCAAAGGTTCAACTCTCGACGGCAGTTCTGTGTTGAATAGTGTTTCATACATCAATTCATAAATGCCCGTGTTGTCGATCGTTGAAGGCAATTTATCCGCATTCAATCCACTCGCTTTAGAAACGATCGAGCCTGCAAAGTCCGGAGTTCCCACCCAACCGACCGAGAACGGAAAGCGATCTCCACTGGCATCCGGAGCCGCCACAAATGGCTGAGTATTCGTTCCGGTTTGTCCATCGAGCGGATTCTGTCGCTCCGTATTCGTTGTCGGATTAACGGCGATCGTTCCCACAGGCTGATTGGCGCGAGTGTCTCGAACTTGTAAGCCGCCCCCCTCGCTATCAGCGGCAGTGATGATCAAGGTGTTGGGATTACGATCGAGAAATTTTTGAGCAACCCCGATCGCGGCATCGGCTCTGAGAACCGCTTCGATCGTCCCGGCAGCATTGTTGACATTTCCAAAGTTATCGGTTCCTTCTTCTTCAAAAACCGTGATCGATCCGTTATTGAAATTCGGATGTTTTTCGGCTAGTTTCTGCGTCACCTCTAGCATCTCGGCTGAGGTTGGAGCAGTTGGAACGTAGAGCGGCGTTGCATCCGATTGACCGAGTTTGAGAATTTCTTCGGGTCGATCGTTAAACGTATGAAACGCTGCGAACACCCCTAAAACTTTCTGCGGTGGATTAGGAAGTTTGAGCAAATCAAACAGTTGATCTTTGGTGTAAACCACCGTGTAGCCACGCGATTTTGCCAGTTCGATCAAATTCTCTTTCGGACGATCCAACACGCCCGTACTGCGTGCATCGAGCTGTGTCGCTGTTTCGTGAAATCCATTCGTTCCCACAGGCAGCATATGCAGTTCGCCGCCGCCTAGGATGAAATCGACTCCCGATTCGATCACCGCTTTGGTAATGTCAGCTACCCGACGACGCGGTGCAATCCGTTCTCCATTGAGCGTAATTTCGCCCACCTGCGCCACAAACGCCGCCGTTCCAGGTTCTGCCAAAAAGCCTGATTGCACCAAGGCAGTCACTTTATTTGCTGCGATCGCTTCTTGTACGATCGTTTTTCCAGTATTGCCGGATGCCGACTGCACAGGCGTTCCGTCTCGATTCAGCCCAAACGATTCGGCATACACTTTCGTTCCGGTTGCATGAGTTACCGCACCTGCATTTGAGGTTCCGGTGATTTGGTCTTGCATGTGACCGAGATACACAGCAGAACGATCGAGGGTGTCCCAGTTCAGTCGTCCGTCGGGGCCTAAGCTTTGAAATCGGGCTGCTGCATAGGTAGATGGGCTAGTTCCATCCGGATGAATAAAAATAACGTGATTGCCGCTCATAGCGATGGGCCACTGTAGGTAGAAACTTCTAAACCCAGTGTGTCGGTAGTAGGTTAAGGCAATCTGCTCCGTAAGGTTAAGGAGACTCTAGGGAACAGTTATGCTCAGTATAAAAAGCTCGATTCTTCTTGTTCGTTCAGCGATTTCCAGCCTGCTTGCCACTGCGATCGATCTTTGAGCAATTTCGCATTCATCCAAAACCGCACGTTTGGATCACAAGCCGCCACCATTTCCGCAAATACCCATTCGCCCTCATTTTTGCGATTGACGACCTGAAAATGTCTCCAGCCCCAGGTTTCTTGCTGGGAAGTCCACTTCGAGCCGACGAGATGAGGAAACTTTTGTTTTTTAGCCATCTCTCCATTTTAGATTTTTGATCCAAATTCAGGAACACTCAAGCTGTCCTCAGAAAATCCGTCACATCGGTCACGAGACAGTACTATGAAGTGTTTTCCTGCTCACCCTTCCCGGTTAAGGTTCCTGTTTATGATTCGCACGAATTTATCGGTTGCTGCGCTGTTTTCTCTCGGTGTCGCGCTCCCAGTTCAAGCTGAAAATCTCGATCATGTTCGCCAACTGCTTTCGACTAAACAATGCGCCAACTGTGAGTTAACAAGCGCTGGATTGGTGTTTGCTCAATTGCCCGGTGCAAATCTCACAGGCGCAAATCTCGCAGGCGCGAATCTCAGTCAGGCAAATCTCACAGGAGCCAATCTTACAGGCGCGAATCTTGCGGGGGCAACCTTAAGTGGCGCGAATCTTGCAGGGGCGAAGTTAACGGGCGCGAATTTGCAAGGAACGGATTTAACGCGATCGTATCTCGTCGGTGCAGATCTAAACGGAACGCAGACGGAAACTGCCTTTATTCAAGGCGCGATTGGGCTTCCGACGACGGCGGGCAATGCCGAGATATTTTACCAGATGGCAATGGAAGCTGGTAAACGTAAGCAGTACGAAAGAGCGATCGAGAATTTCAATCAAGCCCTGGTTCGCAAACCCGATTCGGCTCCAGCTTTCATTGGTCGAGCGATGGCGCGATTGGAACTCGGAGATCAAAAGGGCGCAATTCTAGATTCTGAACAGGCTTCTGTATTGTTTGAGCGGCAGGGCGATGTCGGGAATGCGAAGACTGCGGGAATGCTTGCCCAAACGCTGAAAAATCCGCCGAAAGAGCGATCGGGTGGTGGTTTTGGTCAAACCCTGATCAACGTTGTCGGCGGATTGTTGCAAATGTTCTTGGTGCGGTAGAAGTTGCTTATCGCTTGGTTTGGGGCGGATAACTGCCCCCTAAATCCCCCAAATTTGGGGGACTTTGAAACTGAAAAATTTCTCGGCATTCTAAACTTCTCTCTTGCTCAAAGTCCCCCAGAATGGGGGATTTAGGGGGCGAAGAACCTCAGCAATGACCGATCGGCTTGTGCATACACACTAGCCCAAGAAAAGGAGCCAAGAAATCTCTAGCGCAAAGGCTGAGTTGCAGGCACACCCGCTTGAGGAGCTAAACTAGACAGTCTTCCTTGCACATCAGCCGGAAGAATCACGCCATTGATTGCGTGAATAATACCGTTATCAGCTTGGATATCAGCCCCAACAACGGGTGCATTGCCAACCGTCAAGCTACCTGCGCCACCTTGAGCCGCCAACGCATTACCACCCAGTGATCGAACTTCTTTCGATGCCAAATCCGCCGAGGAAACTCTACCTCTGACCACGTGGTTTTGCAGAACTTGCGCTAGCAAAGCACGGTTTTCAGGTTGTACTAAAGCTTTGAACGTTGCGGGAGGAATTGTTGCGAGTGCTTCGTCGGTCGGCGCGAATACTGTGTAATCGCCGCTTGTGAGTTCAGACGAGAATGTACCGTTTGAGTTGGAATCTGCTACGCGCAACAGAGCGTTGAACAACTCAAACGAAGGGCTGGTGCGAACGATTTGATCGATCGATTGATTTTCAGATCCAGCAAACGAGGGGGAAGATGTACCCGTCGAAGAATTTCCACCTGGTAGATTGTTGGTTTCAGGACGATTTGCAGGAGCAACAGTACCCGGAACACTTTGATTGTTGGGAACACCTTGATTGTTGGGAACACCTTGATTGTTAGGAACACCTTGATTGTTAGGAACACCTTGATTCGTCGTGCCAGAATCGTTGGAATTGCTCGGAGAAGTGATGCTTCCAGGAGTGTTTTGACCAGATTGACCGCTCACCGGAGGCACACCGGTATCACGATCTGTCGGTGCAGGAGAATTTTGAGGCGTATTTGCTGGGGTGGTTTCAGCGTTGGGAGTAAATTGGCTTTGTGCGATCGAGGGAACCGCAATACCGACTCCTAAGCCGATCGCAGAAATTCCAGTAATTAAACGCTTCAGTGATGTTTTCATTGTTACTCATAGTAAACACTTCACTTTCAGCGTATAAGTTACGAACGCGAACTTCCTCCATCAGATGAAATAATCCAAAAGGAAGGTTTTTGCAACAATGAATACAAATTAGTAGATCCTTGTTATCCTCTCGCTTGCTGCCGGATGTCTAATAAATCCGCTAAGGTTGCATCGCCCATTTCTAGCGGGTTTTCGTCTTCGATAATGACTGTGACGACGGACGGACGAGTCGGAGGTTTGGGCACGATCGCAGTTTTTACATTGGCTGGCGGTTTCTCGATCGATTGCCGTGGACGAGTTGAGCGCACTGTTGCAGGAGTGGGAGCAGATTGCCGCTTGACTGCCCGACGGGGCGCAGGTTTGACGGGGCGCAACTGACGCGCGAGGAGCACCGACGTGACCGCACAACTGGCAGTTACGATCGCTAATAAGCCGAACGTATTCGCAGGCTTGCTAAATTCAAAAGGGCTTGGTGGTTTGGATTCTGCGACGGGTGATTGTGCCACTTCCACAGGGGCGGGATTGGTGTAGGTTAAGCCTGAAACGGCTAACCAACCGAAAAAGAGAAATGAACTCCAAACGGCTAACAAACAGATGAAGGGATGACGCTGTGCAAAGTGGAGTAGGAAACGTAAGCCCGACGGCTTTGCGTGTGATAGTTTTGTGTGTGATTTTCGCTCAGTCGATCGATTCGGCGATCGGGGAGCGGTGACAGTTTTCAGGGGGATGGTTCGGTTGCCCATATCTATGGTGATGTGTTGAACATCGAATGGATGGGTACAGATTGTACAGAGAAATTCTTTATTTGGTTAATATTGACCGATTGACCGATCGTTGCAACCTATCCAAAGAGAGAGTCTGTACCTCTGGGTAGTTTATCATCCTGATGACGCGGGGCTTCCCAGAATTCCTCATGAAATAATAATCAATTTCCACAAGAGTGATCCAAGGATTACCATTGCTAAATGTTGCGGTATCAGGGTACGAATCGGTTGACGGGCGATTTTTTGAGTCAGAAAGACACTCAGCCAAAATGCTCCAACGATCGTAACAGCTTGCAAAAATTCAACCACTGCCGGATGTGCAACTGAGATCGGTAGTGTTGCCATTAATTCCGTACTGCCGCCAAACGTCGCCACAGTCACAGGTAGAATTCGTCCTGCTTCGGTTAAACCCAAATGTAAATAGTGGGCGAGACTGACACCGAGAACAAGTGGAAGATAACCGTAGGCAAGTTCGAGAAAAGGACGCGATCGACGATTCAACAGTCGCAAAAGTTGGTGGAAAATTAGCGCGATCGTTCCAGGCAACATCAAAGCGAAGATTGATACGATCGCGTGATTGCTAAATCGATCTAGGTGCAAACTGATACCTACCAACTGTTCAATCGCAGGCAATCGATGTAGAAAAACCGCTCCGAACAGCAGGAACAATAAGCAAAGTTCAGAATAGCTCGGATGATGCGTTGTCCACAGTTCAATTCCAGGTGGGCGGAGGTTGAGTTCTACCGATCGATGCGGACAAGCCTTAAGACAAGTCATACACAGCACACAATCTCGATTGTCCTGAAGCTGTGCGGGATGTGAATAGATTGGACAGCCTCCGGTTTCCAGTCCTTCGCCTTTTTGCGCTCCGCCTTTGTAGCATTGATAAGTCGTACAAGTTGCCGAACAAATTCCCTGTTGTGCCCGCAGTTCAATCATCGAGAGCTTGGCAAATAAGCCATTCATTCCCCCGATCGGACATAGATATCGACACCAAAACCGCCGCTCGAATAACACTGAGAAAATTACTGCTCCAGCAGTGATCAATAACAATAAATAGCCCGATAGATACGCAGTGTTTTCTAAGTTCCACAGTTCTTCCCAAAGTAGAATCAGCGTAAACATTCCAAACAGAAACCAACCGCCCCATTTTTCAGCCGATTGTCTTGGCCAAAGTTGTAACTTACGCGGATAGAGCCAGAGGGATATTTTTTGCGCCAGTTCGCCGTAAATCATAAACGGACAAATCGAACACCAAAGCCGCCCCACAAATGGAAACGAGATCAAAATCAGCATCCACCACCAAGCCCAGAATAGATTCAGCGCAAAATTACGATCGCGGCTCTGCGGTGCAACCATCAACACCGTAACAACCACAGCAAACACTCCCAAAGTAAAGCCATAGTTAATTCGGTCTGTCCACCACGGACTTCTGAGAAATTGCCGCAGCTTCGGATAAACATTGAGCAAATTCACCCGAAATCGACGGTTTTTGTCGCCCGTTGACCAAAAGACCTCTTCGGTGAGTTCCGCGCCTTCCGCTTGAGTTAAGGCACGTCCTAGCAAGTTTTCTAGCTCAACATGATTTCCTGGAAAATCATAGCCTTGCAATCGGCGCAATGCTTCGGGCGTGATTTTAGGCTTTGTAATGCCGCGCGATCGAGCAATCAAACTGAGATAGTATTCCGCTTGAATTGCAATATCCGCTTTTCTGACTCGCAGCGGTGGCACTTTGATCACATGATCGATCAGCTTGCATTTCTCTAATCGCGGCAAGATTTTCTCAGAAGTCATCAGAATTCTCGCTTCATACGATCGCGCTTCTGGCTCTGGTTCCCCGTCTCGATGAATCGGAGTAAACTCGCTTGTTTTTAATAGCTGAACCAGTTTGTCTTCAAACTCTGGCGAAATGTCTTCTAAATTGTTCAGCATGATCGTGCCGCGCCCAATCCAATCGAGCAATCCAGGCTTACCCACTCGCCCAAACAGTTCAGCAGGCTGCAAAATATTGCAGTTGATTTTGATCAAAGGCTCTTTACGATCGCTCGATCCAAAGTGAATCAATGCCGCAGAGTTATCTTTTTCGAGTCCCGGTTCCCCGAAGATCAACACAGAACCGCGATCGCTTGCCGCTTTTTTAATGTCCTGCCGCAATCGCACCGCATAGCGACTGGTTCCCACAATCCCGCGCTTCACTTTCGGCACAAGATAGGGACGCAGGGCGATCTGTCGTTCCCGCTCATACGCTAATTGTGAAGAAACCTGTTCTAGCTGAGTTGCAAGCTGTTGTGAAACGCTTTGGGCAATCTCTGGAAACTGTTGCGCGATCGCCAAAAATTCTGCGCGTGGAATCGTCCAAAGCACGCAATCGTTTAGCGTGATCGTCGTTTCTTCTGCCACCCGATCAAGCAAGAGTTCTTTGAGATAAACGATCGCACCTGGAATCAAACTGGTGACTTTTGCCACACTCGTTTTACTGGTGCGGTAGCTCTCAAGATGTCCATCGTGAAGAATGTAGAGCGCTTCGGGCTGAGTCTCTTCTAGCCCAATCCGGCGATTTTCCTGAATGTGCTGTTCTTGGACTTGTTGAGAGATCGCCTGCAATGCCTCGATCGACAGCCTCGAAAATTCCGTCCGCTGCCGCAACCATTCCGCCCGCTCTAAAACGTCCATGTTCCGCATCTCCCAAGATGTAGCGAACTCTATCCTAAAACCAAGGGAGTTCCTCGCCAGGCAAATTGATCGATAAACTTAACTCACCAATCGTTCTAAATATCGCTCAATCAGCAAAATCGCCACAATATCATCGATCGGGCGCGGGGGCGTTCGCATTCCCTCTGGAATCAAGCGAGTCAACCCTTTCGGCGGATAAATCTGCCAATAACGATCGCGCGCCTCTAATGAACTATTGCGCTCATCTACGGTAATCACGCGCAGTTCAATCAGTTCCGCCTCTAGCTTTTGTTTCCAATCCTTCGAGGAAGTTTGATCCCCCATCACCAGCAGGGAAATCGGAAAGTGATCGCGTAAAAATTGAATCGTTGAGATCGTCGTTTCGGCGCTGATGACTTCGTGATAGTAAATTCGTCGATCGACTCCCATGACTGCCAATCCACATTTTTGCCGCCCCGGATCAAACCCCAGAATGACTGGCTGTTCCGCCATGATATGCCTCTACTTCCTTGTTAGCTTGATGCTCTCAGTACCACTTGTCCGTTTTGAACTGCCACTAGCTCTATTTTGAGCGGACCAGCAGTATAGGTGTCATTGGATGCGACCGCACGGAGTTCTACCGCAGTGGGATAGCGACGAAGCTGATCGATGAATGATCCTAATGTAAGCAGTTTTTCGATTTGTACGTTGTCGTTTAAAACGCCAGCGACACGGGCACGCGAGGTAGAAGCCGCAAGCAAATCCTGAATCGATTTTTGAAAGTCCTGCGGGGAGAGCTTGCTCGGATCGATCGTTTGGGATGCCACGGTATCCCCAGCGAGAAAAACGACTCGATTCGGAACCGCATTGATGTAAACGAAAACGGGTCGATTTTCTCCTTTAACGTAGTTCGCCCGCGCTTGCACCCGAACTAGATAATCCTTGCCGTCCCTGATTTGCCGAATCAGATCTTCTACTTCTGAAATCGGAATCTGCACGACTTGATCATTGCGCCCGAGTTGAAGCGATTCGAGGGCGGCACGATTGGCGTATTGCAAGAGTTGATCCACCGCCGCTTTCGCTCCGTCCGACTCCACCACGCGCACCACGCCAGAAGATAGCACTTGAGTCCGATAAATCGCTAGGTCGCCGCTGCGAATCTGTTGCACAGCGCGTTCAAACTGCTGCACTGCTTCGGTGAGGGTGGCTCGCTGTGTTTCCAGCTTTTTCAGGTCTTCCTCGCGTTGAGCAATCACACGATCGCGATCGCTAATATCTCGATCTCGCTGTTCGATCAGGCTCGTGCGTTCTGCAATCTCCTGATCGCGTTCTGCAATCTGTGCTTTCACTTGATCGCGCTGTTCGGTCAATGTTTTTTGCTCAGATTGCAGTTGATCAATCTCACCTCGAAGCTTTAGGGCTTGGTCAGACACCGCCACAAGCTGACTGCGGGTGAGATCGCGCTGTGCCTCAGTCGTGCGAAGTTGAGCGTTTGTTTCTCGCTGTCGATCGACCGAAGTTTTCAAATCCGCATTGATCCGCTTTAGCTGCTCCTCGACTTGGGCACGTTCCGATCGCGCTTCGGTCAGTTGTTTCTCGACCTGAGTTTTCTGAGCATCGGTCGCCTTGAGATCAGCGGCAGTTTTCTCTAAATCACGTCCTCGATCGCGTAATTCCGTTTGAATCCGCCCAAAATTCAGCAGCATTTCGCGAAAGGTTTTACTCGCAAGCAGCAATACACCAAGCGTTGTGGCAGAAATCAGCGTCCCAGTCAAAATCGTCACGACGACAGCGGTTTGCTTGGGACGGAGATTAAATAAGCTCAACCGCGCTTTTCCCACGCGCGTTCCTAAGCGATCGCCAACTGTCGCGATCACCCCACCCAGTACCAACACCACCAGAATTAAAATCAGCCCGACATCGGACATACAGCTCCCAAGACACCCCCAGACCTACGCGATCTAGGACAATTCCAGACTCGCCTTTCATTATGCCTGTTGGCTCTAAACTTCGGGCGCGTCCTCAAGGAAAGAATTCTACGCCAATTAGGTGAATTGTTGACTGAGCGTTACAGGATTGTGAACGGTGATTTTTTTCTTATGAATAGAGATCATTTTGTCCTGACGCAAATCACCGAGCAATCGGGTCACGGTGACGCGAGTGGAACCAATGGCTTCTGCGATCGCTTGGTGCGACAATTTGAGGTCAATCATGATGCCTTCTTGCGTCGGTACACCAAAATCGCGACAGAGAATCAGCAAAAAGCTCACTAACCGCGATCCCATATCCCGGTGTGCCAGCGTTTCGATCATCATCTCGGTCTGCAAAATCCGCGAAGACAAGCCCTTCAGCATCAACATCGAGAGTTCAGGGTTTTCCTTCAACGCTTTCTCGACTTGTTCGATCGGGATTGAAAGCAGTTCGACGGGCGTAAAGGCAACGGCGTGATAAAAGCGATCGGCACGCTGTCCAGTAATCAGCGACAGCACCCCAAATACGCTATTTTCTCTCAGCAGCGCTACCGTAATTTCTTCGCCTGCTTCGTAGACCCGCGACAGTTTGACTGCACCCTTCACCAAAAAATAGACCCGCTCCGCCGGATCGCCCGGAAAGAAGATCGTCTTGCCACGTTCAAACGTCTCAATAACGGGAGGATACGCGCCTCCTCCAATCTGACGAAACATTGTTGCGAGCGGTCTATCCTTGGTCACTACCATTTCTTTCCTTATCGTATCGAGTGAAACTAGAGCAGCTTACCGAGTCGATCGTGCAATGTTCGCTTTGTGAACAATCGATGACTTTAGACCACTAAAACTGAGTCATCAAATGGTTTTTGTACACTGCGCTACATTTCGCCCATAATCCTGAAAATCTCCGTGGTTTTTCTGAGTTCAGGCGCGTTTTTTTCAGTACTATTGGGATTTCGTTTTTAAAATCTCAATAATTTCCACACATCATACCTTGAAAATACGGGCGATTCAGGCTGAAGCATGAAGGAATTGTTAATTTATTTCTGGTAAAAAACGTGGCAAAATTTGAAGATCAGTTAGACAAAACGGAAGCGATCGATAGAGCGACGTGGCGAAGGTGGCTCGAACAAAATCATCAAAGCGCGATCGGAATTTGGCTAATCTACTACAAAGTCAAAAGCGGAAAGTTGAGCGTTTCTTACAGTGAAGCGGTGAAAGAAGCGCTCTGCTTTGGCTGGATTGATAGCAAAGTGAAATCGATCGTTATCGATCGATATATGCAGATTTTTACGCCTCGCAAACCGCAAAGTGTTTGGTCAAAACTCAATAAGCAATATCTTGAGGAACTGTTCGAGCAAGGCTTGATGACTGAGGCGGGGATCAAGAAAATCGAAGCTGCAAAATTGGATGGATCTTGGACTTTACTAGATGCGATCGAAGCCTTAATCATCCCGCCCGATTTGGCTGAAGCATTGGGAAGAAATGCGATCGCTCAACAAAATTTTGAGTCGTTTAGCAATTCGACAAAAAAAGTAATTCTTTATTGGATTGACAGCGCCAAGCGTCCTGAGACTCGCCAAACTCGCATCGAAAAAACCTTGATTGCTGTAGTTCAGAATCGTTCTCCGCTCGATCGTTCTTCATCGTGAACTTATTGGCTTGTCTACCACCAGGATCGGCTTTTATCTATCTCAAAAGTAGGAGTGGTTAAGCTCGATCGACTAAAATTTTTCCTTGATATCCGGCTTTCTGATAGCGGGTTAGTACATCAGCGATAGCAGTTTTAATTTGAGCATTAGAATCAACCAATGCCACACAAGCGCCCCCAAATCCTGCGCCCGTTAACCGCGCCCCGAATATTCCCGGAGTCTCTTGCAACAGTGCGACGAGCGTATCTAATCCCTCAATCGATACCGCATAATCATCGCGCAAACTTGCATGAGACGCATTCATCAATTGTCCGAATCGCTCCGCAGAGACTCCTTGCCGCGCTTCCAAAACTCGATTGTTTTCCGTGATCACATGACGCGCTCGTTCTTTGAGCGGCCTAGGTAACGACGCGATCGCGCTCACGTCCTCGACATCGCGCAGGGCTGAAACACTGAGCAGTTTTGCTGCTTCTTCGCATTCTGCCCGTCGTTGATTATATCCACTGCCTGCTAGAGTGCGGGGAATGCCGCTATCAATTACTAGAAACTTAGTTCCTGTTGGAAAAGGTAGAAGTTCGCGATCGAGGGTGCGAGTATCGAGAAACAAAAGATGCTCAGAATCAGCTAAACTCGATGCCATCTGATCCATAATGCCGCACTGCACCTGAGCAAAGTTTTGCTCTGCATACTGTCCGAATTGGGCGATTTGGACATCATCAATATTGAGATTAAAGCGCGATCGTAAAGCGCGTAACATTGCGACTTCTAATGCGGCACTACTGGATAAACCAGAGCCAATTGGAACTGAAGAAGTTACGAATACATTCAGCGGAGGAATGCTAAATCCTTGTTTCTCAAGGGTGCGAATACAGCCGATGACATAGCTGCTAAACCCTTGCGGAATTGGATCGTTAGCCGATAAACTTACTTGCTCGGATAGTTCTTGTGAATAGATGTGATGTTGAGGATTCGGGCTAGATCCAAGATAAACAGTGGTTTGCTGCGGAATAGCTGTCGGTAGCACAAAACCATCGTTGTAATCTGTGTGTTCACCGAGCAAATTTACTCGTCCGGGAGCACTCGCTTGAACATCAGGCGAAGCATTAAAAATCTGTTCAAAGGTTACTGTAGACATCGTTAGATTATTTCTAAAGGGAGCGGGCGCTGTCTGCCGTTGATTTCGATGTTTTGCCAACGGGGATCAAGCGTGAGATTTTCGAGGCGGTTATCTTCGTGGAGCAAGAAGGTATCTTCGATTTTGGCTCCGGGAAGGCTGGGATTCCACGCCATTGTTATATTTGCGGATAAGCGATCGAGTGTTTCAGGAGTAGCAACAACTTCACGCGATAGATAGCCCGTCGTTCCGCCTTGGTGATGTTCTAAGATTGCTTTGGAATAGCGGTGATGTTCGTAAGCTAGCTGTAAGACGCGGTAAATCTGATTCAGTGGCGTTCCTACTCGACATTGATCTAATGCAGTCGCTTCAATTTCGCGGATTTGGCGATGTCCATCGACTTCTGATGCTGAAAGTCGATCGAAGTAAACAAAGCGGGTGAGATTGGCGTATAAACCAAATCCACGGGCGCAAAAAACCAACATCGCAGCACGTCCGATCTTTTCCTGCTTCGGGAGCGTGTGGCGATACCTGGGTAAGCGTTGTTCTCCAGCAGCTAAAGTTAAAGCGGGATGAAGTCCACGAGTCCAGAGTGCCGCCGCTCCTGCTCCCGCGAGTTGAACTTCTGTCCAATCAGGAGAGGCTTGCGTGAGAACTTCGGTCATCGCTTCACTAGCAAGTTTTCCAACTTGGCGATAGCGATCGATTTCAATCGGTAATAGAACTCGTTTACGTTCGATCAAACTCTGAGGAAGCGATGCTTCTGCCACAACAGGTAGATCACTGATCACCCGTTTGCCTTGAGTGGCTTCGCGCACAAAAGATTCTCGATCGTCACTTTTCGCCCAGGGATTGATTGCCCATTGATAGTCAGATTCGGCGGGGACTTCTTCATCCTGAAGCCGCTGTGCTTCGATTTCATCGGTTAGAATCCACGCGCCATTGAGGGTGACGAACACTTCAGCGACTCCTGTTTCTGCGGCGAGTAGCACTACGTTTGATCCGCCTGCAGTTGCCCACGCAAACCAATCAATCCCGCGCAACCGTAAACCCACTGCATCAGTTTCACGCAGAGCATCGCGCATCCAGGCTAGTTTTTGAGCAATTTCAGCACTGCGATTGCTGCTCGGTGCTGAGGGTTGTCGTTGAGTCTGCATTGATCCTTTCTCCTGATTCCTAAACTGTTACCTTGTCTTCGAGGTGGACAGTCACAGCTTGTAGTTCTTTTGCTTTTTCTTCAGGTAGTGCATCATTCGCAAACATTCCTGCTGCGAGTTCTGTGCCCGCTAAATACTTGAGTCGATCGGCGGTACGATAGGGCGGATAGAATTCTGCGTGTAAGTGCCATTCTGGATGAGCTTGTCCGTCGATCGGGGCTTGATACCATGCCATCAGATACGGAAACGATCGCTGCCACAATCCATCAAATTTCAGCGTGACGGTTTTGAGTGCTTTGGCGAGTCCTTGACGCTGGGCGGGCGTGAGATCAACGAAAGTTGCAACCGGATCAATCGGAGCAACCCAGACTTCGTAAGGATAGCGGGCACAGACTGGAACGAATGCGATCGCAGTTTCATCTCGATACAAAATCCGCTGATCCGCTGCAATTTCTTGCTGAATCAAATCCTGTAACAGTCCGCGCTGATGTTGCTGATAGTAAATTTGCTGCTGTTCTGCCATGCGTGCTGGAACAGGGGGAACAAACGGATAAGCATAGATTTGCCCGTGTGGGTGATGCAGCGTTACCCCAACTTCTACGCCTTTATTTTCAAACGGCAGAACATATTGGATCTGAGGAGCTTCGCCTAACGCACGAGTACGATCGCCCCACACTTGAATCAATAGTTCTAAATGATCGAGTTCGAGGGATGCGAGAGACGATTGTGGATTTTGATCAAAGACAACGACTTCACACGCGCCGTTTGCAGGCAGTGTCTCTACAATCCCGTGCGGTGCAGCCTGTGCAGTCACTAACATCGATGGAAACCGATTCTCGAACACCGCAACATCATAGTTGCCTTGTGGGAGTTCGGTCGGAAATTCGGGATCGTGTGTGGGTGCTAACGGATTGTATTGTGGGGGCGGCATAAAGGTTCGCCCTTGTCGATGACTGGCATAGCACACCCATTCGCCGCGCAACGGATGCCACCGCAGATGAGGATTTGCCTGAATCGGATCAGGGCTAGGACTGGGAGCAATGATATTATCTGCGATCGCGCTTCGACTATAAAGCGTGAGTTTGCGACCGTCCGGTTTTAGCAGCGTTTGAAAGTACATAGTCTAGCTCAGAATTTAGCGTTAAGGCGTTTCTACAGGCATCGTCAAAAGGTGCGATCGATAAAATTGCTCTACCTGTGACTAAAAGGATTCGCTGAGACAACATTCCTTAAGCCATTGGATTATGTTCTCTGTCGTGTGGGGATTTAACACCAATCTATAGGAGGGTTTACAGAGCAGACCCAGACAATTTGCTAGGTTAAGTTCTACCCGATTCTCCGATGCTGCGGATGAGTGGGTCACGGCATTCTGGAAACAGGAAATCGTATACCTTACACGCTATGACAGATTCAAATTTGACAGTGCTGGCGTTCTCGAATCAATTATCGGATGCGGTTGAGAAAGCCGCATCCTCGATCGTTGCCGTTAATGCCCGCCGAAGACGCACCTCTAGTGGGGTTCACTGGCGCAAAAACTTGATTCTCACCGCTGATCACACGATTCAACAAGACGAAGAAATCAGCGTGATCTTGCCCGATGGACGATCGATTACAGCCACGATAGCAGGTCGCGATTCTACGCTGGATTTAGCCGTTCTTCGACTCGAAACCCCTGATTTGCCTACTGCTGAGATTGCCAATTCGACACAAACCAAAGTCGGTCAAATTGTTCTTGCAGTGTCCAGAAGCGCAGAAGGTTCGACCAGTGCCAGCATGGGGATTATCAGTTCCATGAGTGAAGGCTGGCATCACCCTCATCGACATGGCAGAAAAGAAAAAGCGCGGGGCACGGCGCAATTGATCCAACCTGCACTCATGATGTATCCAGGATTTTCGGGGGGTGCATTGATCAATCCTGAAGGACAGGTGCTTGGCATTAATACGGCGGGTGCGCGACATTTACCACTGACGATTCCGGTGGCACTGGTCGATCGGGTTTTGGATCAGTTGCTTCAGACTGGACGCATCGCGCGGGGCTATCTCGGCTTAGGAATGCAGGCGGTTCGCTTGCCGGATACCTTTTGTCGATCGCTGAATTTGTCGAGTCCGGGCGGGGTGATCATCGTCAGTGTTGAACCGGGTGCACCTGCGGATGAGGCGGGTGTGCTACTGGGAGATATTTTGGTGGCGTTGAATGAAAGCGCGATCGAAGATGTCACAGATGTCCACGCCATTCTGAGTGCTGAACAAGTAGGGCAATCGCTAACCGCAAAGATTGTGCGCGGTGGAGTGCTGACAGAACAAACGATCACCGTTGGAGAAAGACCAGGGAGGAATGGCTAATGTCGCTCACAGAAAGCTTTGCTGCGATGGTTGAACCGATTCGGAGATCGACGGTGCAAGTGCGAATCGGAAGACGTGGAATTGGATCAGGAGTGATTTGGCGATCGAATGGATTGATCGTGACAAATGATCATGTCGTACGGGGGAATGATCCGATCGTTGAGCTTTCAGATGGTCGGGCTTTTTCAGCCTCGATCGCGGCTCGAAATCCTCAGCGCGATTTGGCTGTTCTGCAAATTGGTGCAGATGATCTTCCTGCGGTGACAGTAGGAGATTCGGATCTGCTCCGGGTCGGAGAATTAGTGTTTGCAGTCGGGAATCCGGGCGGAACAGTGGGGGCAGTGACAGCAGGAATTGTTCATACGATCGAGTCGAAAAATTCTTGGATTCAAGCCGATGTGCGATTGGCTCCGGGAAATTCGGGCGGTGCATTAGTGAATGTGAAAGGTGAAACGATTGGAATCAATACAATGATTGTGAACGGTAAAGGATTGGCAATTCCCAGTAAAACCGTAGAGCAATTCCTTAAAAATATGGGAAATGCTCCTTATTTGGGGGTTGAACTCCATCTCGTCCGGGTGATCATTGCCCAAAAGCCTGTTTATGGATGGCTGATTACGTCGATCGAATCCGATGGTTCAGCCCAAAATGCAGGACTGCTCCCTGGAGATATTTTGATCGGAGTTCGCGGTACACGGTTTCAGTCTCAGCATGAACTATTCTGGATTTTGCAAAACTCGAATGTGGGGGATGGAATGACGATCGAGTTTTTGCGAGGTGGGCAACCCCTGAGCCGAAACGTTATCTTAGAAAGCCGCCGCGCTGAACCACAAGCCGCATGATTCGCGTGTTTATTATTGCTCAATCGATCGTGACTCAAGCAGGACTCACCGCACTTTTATCGTCTGACTTCGAGATTGCTGGAAGCGCGATCCGTCCTGCTTCGATCTCTTCTGCGATCGCGGATTCTGATGCAGCGGTGATTTTGCTTGAACAAAATGCGATCACGGATTTATCCAAAATCGAGATCCCGATCGTTCTCCTGCTGGATGAGAGTTCGACGATCGCTGAATTTCTTCAGTCTGGCATTCGCTCGATTTTGCCCAGTGATGTTTCTCGTGAACAACTGACCGAGGCAATTAAAGCCACTTTAGCCGGGTTAACGGTGCTGCATCCCGATTGGGTTGAATCCTTGTTTGTGCCAACGGTACGATCGTCTGAACCCGCTCCTTTAACGCCGCGTGAAATTGAAGTGTTGAGAATGCTGGCGGAAGGCATGGGCAATAAAGCGATCGCGCAACATCTCAATTTATCTGAGCATACGGTTAAGTTTCATATCAGTTCGATTTTCAGCAAGCTCGATGTTTCAAGTCGAACTGAAGCGGTAATTTTGGGCGCAAAGCAAGGATGGATTTTGTTATAAAAACGCCGATCGAGCTTCCTGAGTCCGCTGCAACACCGCTTCGAGTTCCATCCAGCGTTCTTGCTCGATTAGCGCAATCATTCGATTGATCTGCTCGCGATAAGCAATCAGCGATCGCAAGACTTCCGGCTGATTGTACTGCGCCATCATCATCCCTAATTCTGGATTGCCGCCCCCGACTCGGCTCGTATCTCGAAATCCAGAACTCGCCAGCGCTTGAGCAAGCTTTAGCACAGTCGAATCCGACTCGCTCAAACACGCGCTAATCAGACTCGCACTCACCATCACAGGCAAATGCGAAATCCAAGCCACCGCTCGATCGTGATCTTCGGGCTGGCAATGAAACAATTTCACCTGCAACGGACGCAGCAGCGATTCCACTCGCTCGATCGCGCTTTGGGGCGTAGTCTCCGTCGGCGTTAGCACATAGGGATTTCCGGCAAATAATCCATGTACAGCAGCCTCGATTCCACTTTCTGCCGTCCCCGCCATCGGATGCCCACCGACAAAATTTTTCCACATTGGCGAGATATTTTTGACGATCGATGCTTTAACTGAGCCAACATCGGTTAAAACGGTGTCTGGAGCAATACACGGAATCAACTGTTGGACAGTAGTAGCAAGATGCACGATCGGGGTACAGACAAAAATCACATCCGTATCCGCCAGGAGCGACAAATCGGTTTCAGCCGCATCGACCGCACCACGGGCAACCGCGACCTCACAAGTTCTGAATTTCCGGCTGACTCCCAGAACCGTATGACCCTGCGATCGCAAATCCAACCCCAGCGATCCGCCAATCAATCCCAGTCCCACAATTCCAATTTGCATTGCCCTTTCCCCAACGTCCTACAGGGTAATTCTGATCTACAACTGGGTACGTTAGCGCTAAATCCACCCTAATTTCTAGGACATATAAGGATCGAAACACTCACATGAACGCTGAGGAATTGCTCGAAAAGTATGCTGCTGATCTCCGAGAATTTTCGGGGCTAAACCTCAACGGGGTCAGTCTTCCAGGGGTGAATTTAAGTCGATCAACGTTTCTCAATGCCAATTTCAAAGCCGCAAAACTCACGAGCGCAGATTTTAGCCACTCGATTTCTCAAAATGCCAGCTTTCATGGGGCAAATCTGACGCTAGCCGACTTTAGCAATGCAGACCTCCAGCACGCCGACTTTAGCAAAGCAGAACTGACCCGCACTGATTTTAGTGCCGCAAATTTACAGGAAGCGAATCTCAGTTACGCGGATTTGCGAGATGCGAAACTCCGCTGCGCCAATCTCAATCGCGCTAACCTCAGTCGCGCCGATTTACGCCACGCCAAGCTGGTTTCTGCAAATCTACAACACGCGAATCTCACTAGTAGCGACCTCAGCAGTACCGATTTGTCGGGTGCTGATTTGCGTTATGCGGAACTGAGACAGGTCGCTTTGAATCGGGCGAATCTGCAAGGCGCGAATTTGCAAGGCGCGAATTTGCGCTGGGTCGATTTGAGTGGGGCGAATTTGCGCTGGGCGGATCTGACCGGGGCAAAACTAAGTGGAGCAAATTTAACCGGGGCGGATTTGAGTCATGCCACGCTGTTAGACGCGACCTTGGTTCATGTAGATTTATCTCGATCGAATCTCGCTTTCGTCGATTGGACAGGGGCAGATCTCAGTGGCTCAAATCTCACGGGCGCGAAACTTCATGCCGTTTCACCGTTCGGGATTAAAACCACTGGTGCAACTTGTCGCTGGATCGATCTCAGTCAAAACGGCGATCAAAGCCAGATTTATCAATTTTTCAGTGAGGATCTGAGTGAATATTTTCATGAAGTGCCGCCGATCGTAGAAATCGTAATCGACGATCGCTTAAGTTCAGATGCTCATTGTGCGTTAGCGGTTGCCTATCAACATTTAGCGCGACAAGGAACCGCGATCGTTCCGCCAACAATTGAGATTCACAAACGACGAACGATTTTGAGGTTTGAACTCGATCGAGATGAGGATTTGTTTTGGACAGCCTTTGTCGCAATTTTGCCGTTTGCGGATGCGACACTGACCCAGCAAGCCTTAATTGCACTGCTTCAATCGATTTCAACCGAAGCGGTGAGTGGATCTGAAAATGGCTTACAGCTTTTTCACACGCTAGTCACAACGCTCAGCCAATCCATTCAGAAATTAGACACCGCGAAACTCTTGCAGGCAATCCCGATCGCAATTCAAAAGATCCGATTTTTCCAAGCTCCGACTCGATCGACGTTATTCAGCTCTGCAAATCGCTCGATCGCGCTCTTCGACAGTCCCCAATTCGGCAAGCGCCGGATCAAATATTCCAAATCCGAAGAAGAATTCGCGTTTCTGACGCAGCCGATCATCTTTGTTCCACCCACGCAAACAGAAGCGATCGAGTTTCTCCAGAGCTTTCACGTTCGATAGCAAGATTTGAGAGACTCCTAAATCCTGCTATCGAATCAAACCAGTGGAGACGCTTGCAGTTGAGTTGCTTGCCACAGTTTGTAAACAAAGAACTCAGTCTGATCGCTTAATACCGTTACGAACATTCCAGAGTGTGCATCCGCTGTGTTTGCAACCCAGTTTCCTTGCACGCTAACTTCGACAAACTGATCATCCACGGGAACGATCGTCACCGTTGCGACCCGCTCTAACCGTACCAGTTTTTCTAACTCTGCAAATCCAGGAACCTCGATCGACAGTAAGAAAGCGGCTCGGCTTGGCTCGACGTGCAGCGTTTGACCCATTCGCAGTGCCAGTACAACCCGTTGAGCCACTAGCGTTTCTAGTGAAACCGTGACCCGCTCCAAGTGCAGTCCAAATTCGGTGTAAGTGAGCTTTAACATACGTTGCTCCATTCAAATTGGCAAAAAATTAACCCCCGTCTCAGTCGTTTGAGCGGGGGTTATCAGAACCTTGTATCCTGATGTGCTGCTTCACATTGGTGTCAGACGGAGACACCACCCGCTTTTTATGTTGTCTAGATTAAATTTTTCGTCTTCGCTGCCATAACTCTCGAATCGGCGATCGTCCTGAATGCTGAGTTGCCCACTCAGTTCGACCAACGCTGTTAACATCCATAGCCGTGGCAATCCCGCACACTGTTGTCTGTGTGAGCAGGACGGCTTGGGATGGCGCGATATCGTAAGAGTCATAATCCTCAGTAAAAATCTATTGTTCTCATACTACAAGCGTAGTATTGAATTGTCCACACCTTTTGAAAGAAAAATTTAGAACCTTGTCGAATCTCAAGTCATCGTAGGTCTCGCCGAGAGCCATCGCTGAAAAGATTTTTGGGTAGTGGTCTAGACCTGTGGATATCCTCGCTGCAATTCTCACTGCTGATGGGTTCTGTAAACCTGATCCACAGGTCTAGCGCATCACCCAAAGTCGCTTGAGTAATTGCAATTCTTCAGTGTTCAAATCTCGCCACTGTCCGGGTGATAAGTCGGTGAGGCGAAATTGTGAGATCGCAGTTCGCACCAGTCTTAAGGTCGGAAAACCTACCGCTGCGGTCATGCGCCGAACTTGGCGGTTTCTTCCTTCGGTGAGCGTAATTTCAAGCCATGCGGTCGGAATGTTTTTGCGAAATCGAATGGGTGGATCGCGCGGCGGTAGATCGGGTTCATCGAGTCGATCGACAATCGCAGGACGAGTTCGATAGTTCTGAATGTTCACGCCTGTTCGCAATTGAGCGATCGCGCTTTCCGTGGGGACATTTTCGACTTGTGCCCAATAGGTTTTGGTGTGGTGAAATTTTGGGTCGCTGAGTCGGTGTTGCAGTTGTCCATTGTCGGTCAGCAACATCAATCCTTCGCTATCGTGATCGAGCCGCCCGACTGGGTAAACGTTTGCAACTGGGATGAAGTCTTTGAGTGTCGCTGGCTTCACCGCGCTTCGCGTTCGTGCGTTCGGTGAGTCATCGGTGAATTGGCTCAACACATTGTACGGTTTGTAGAACAGTAAATAGCGATAAGGCATTAGCCTGAAAAACTCTGCGCTGTACGATTCTACAGGATGGGGAATTCAATCAGCGGCGATTCAATAATTCCGAGATACGACTTATCGGTTTGGTGCGCCAGAATCTCGAATTTCAGCCATAATAATCAAGCTGTTTTCAATGAAACGATGGATCGCCCTCTACCGCTGATGAAATTTCCGTTGTCTTGGACATTGATACTCGTAATTACGATCGCACTGTTGTTCAATACACCGATCGCGCGCACTGCAAAGCCTTTGAGCGAGTTAAAGATTGCGCTTCAGGTTTCGGAAGTCACTTCGTCGGGTCGATCGCGTCGCTGGTTGACGCTGCCGCTGCTGGGATTTTAGGATATCTGTCCTTCGATCACGCCTTCAGCTTCCAGCACGATCGTTCTGAGTTCGTCTAATGTTTTTTGATCTGCCTGCTGCCAAAATCCCCGCTGATTGGCTTCGAGCAGTCGCTCTGCCATGTCGCGCAGTGCCCAAGGATTTTTGGATTGAATGAAATTCTGTACGGCGGCATCGAATAGATACGCCTCGGCAACCCCTTGATACATATAGTCCTCAACGCATTGAGCCGTGGCATCGTAAGCGAATAGAAAGTCGATCGTAGCTGAGAGTTCAAACGCGCCTTTGTATCCGTGCCGCATTGCGCCTGCAATCCATTTAGGATTGATCACGCGCGATCGATAAACTCGTGCAATTTGTTGTTTGAGCGATCTGATCTTCGGATTTTCAGGCAGAGAATGATCGCCAAAGTAAGTCGTGGGATTTTTGCCTTGACTTGATCGAACCGCTGCGGTTAATCCACCCTGGAATTGGTAATAATCATCTGAATCGAGTAGATCATGCTCCTGATTGTCCTGATTTTGCAAAACAATCTGCATTTCGTTTAATCGATTTTGGAATGCTTCAGGCGCAGATTGAGCAACACCAGAACTACTGTAAGCGTAACTACTCCAGTTAATATAAGCGCGAGCAAGATCTTCATCAGTTTCCCAATTTTGAGATTCGATCAAGCCTTGCAGACCCGCCCCGTATGCGCCCGGTTTCGATCCAAAAATCCGGTGACGCGATCGACGATCGGCAGCTTCAGCGCTCAGTCCAGAATCTTGCCAGATTTGTGTTTCTTGTTTCACCTGAGCAGCAAGCGGATTTTGATCCGGTGGCTCATCGAGTTGTGAGACTGCGGCAACTGCTTGATCAAATAAATCGATTAAATTCGGAAACGCATCACGGAAAAATCCCGAAATCCGCAGCGTCACATCCACACGCGGACGATCGAGCACCGACAACGGCAAGATTTCAAAATCGACCACGCGCCGAGAAATCCCATCCCAAACTGGCTGGACTCCCAATAGCGCCAAAGCTTCCGCCAAATCATCTCCACCCGTCCGCATCGTCGAAGTTCCCCAAATTGAAAGCCCGATCGTGCGGGGATATTCGCCATTTTCCTGGGTGTATCGTTCGACGATCGCTTCTGCCGCTTTGCGTCCAACCTGCCACGCGCTTTCGGTCGGAATCGCTCGAATGTCCACCGAATAAAAATTGCGTCCGGTCGGCAGTACTTCCGGTCGTCCGCGAGTGGGCGCACCCGATGGCGCAGCGGGAATGTAACCCCCATTCAAGCCGTGTAAAAGGAAATCGATTTCCTGATGCGTGTTTTGCAAGGCTGGGAGTAAAAAGGTTTGAATCCAGTTCAGTTCAGGGGTGTAGGCGCGTCCTTGGGGAATCTCATTGAGTCGATCGACTAAATTCGCCGCTTCAATTTCAATTGCCGCGATCGCATCCCCAACGGTTCTAAATTGTTCAGTTCTTTCGCTTCGTTGTAAGCGGCTTCTGCCCCCTAAATCCCCCATTTTGGGGGACTCCAAACCTAGAGATTTCCCGTTCTCAAAGTCCTTTAAACCTGGAAATTCCCCATTCTCAAAGTCCCCCATTCTGGGGGATTTAGGGGGCAACCCGGATTCGTCATCGCAGCGTAAAAGTTCTGCCGGATCAGCCGTCAGCGGATCAAAATCGAGCTGCCAATCTTCCGCGATCGCTCTAGTTAATCCAATTCGATTCGGTTGCGGATGACGTGCGATCGCGACAATCAAATCTCTCAATTGCCTTCCTTCTGGGCACTGTCCAAAAATATGCAATCCGTCTCGAATCTGCGCTTCTTTTAATTCGCAAAGATAGCGATCGGTATTCGTAATCAAATCCAGAATCGAATCAGAATCGCTCGGAAGCTCGGATTTAAGATTATCTTGTTCAACAAGAGCGAGAATGCGATCGCGAACAATATTCAGACGTGACGGATCAAGATTTTGCGCTTCGTAATATTCATCAATCAGCGCTTCTAATTTCTGCAATCCGCCGTATAGTTCTGCACGAGTCATCGGTGGCGTAAGATGATCGAGAATGACCGCTTGGGCGCGTCGCTTCGCTTGGGAACCTTCGCCCGGATCATTCACGATAAACGGATAGAAATGCGGCAAAGCTGCGATCGCAATTTCAGGGAAACACTTCTCAGACAGCGCGACGCTTTTTCCGGGCAGCCATTCGAGATTTCCATGTTTGCCGACGTGAACGATCGCCTGTGCGCCAAACGTTTTTCTCACCCAATAATAGAACGCCAAATACGCATGAGTTGGCTCTAAATCGGGCGCGTGATAGTTCAAAGAGGGATCAATGTCATAGCCCCGGGCAGGCTGAATTCCAACAAACACATTTCCAAATTGAATTCCAGAAATCGCAAAAGATTCCATGGGCGAATTCCATCGATCGAGCATCGATTGCTGAACAGGTAGCGTTGCAAAATAGGTTTTATATTCTGATAACGATAGCGATTGATTCACATTGCGTAATTCTCGCGCTTCTGGATCATTCGTCACGCCTTTTGTTAATTGCAGAACTAATTCATCTCCATTCTCAGGAATATTCTCAACGATATATCCTTCGCGTTGTAGTGATTTGAGAATTTCGATGCAACTTGCGGGCGTATCCAATCCAACGCCATTCGCCAAGCGCCCGTCACGAGTCGGATAATTCGCCAAAATGAGCGCAACTCGTCGATCGCGAATTTCACTCCGCCTCAACTCCACCCAATTTCGCGTGAGTTCCGCCACAAACTCAACGCGATCGCGCACGGCTTGATAAGCCACGACCTCGGTTTGCAATTCTGGATGCTTTGCTTGCACCGCTTTAAACGAAATCGCTCGACTAATAATTCGCCCGTCGACTTCAGGCAATGCCACATTAATCGCCGTATCGCGCGGTGAAAGCCCTCTCAATTGTTCTTGCCATTGTTCGATCGTGCCCCCGCTCAAAATCACTTGCAGCACTGGAATATCTAATGTCTGCCACAATTCCGGCGCACCAGAAGAAGCCGTTCCCCCGAAGGGAATCGCAGAACCGAGCGAGAAACTCGTTGTATTCAAAAGAACATCAATTGCGTTCTGATCCTTCGGCTGAAAATACGTCAGCAAGTCACTTTGAACATCCGGATCACGGAGCGATGAAACAAAAACTGGAACCGGACAAAGATCACGATCGCATAACGCCGAACACAGTTCATCGATCACCGAAGTATTGCCCGACAGATAATGAGCGCGATAAAATAAAATCCCAACTTTCCGCACGCTGCAACACTTTTCGGGTCGATAGCTACAACTCTCTCCCGTCCGATACAATCCCACACGCGGCACAGTTTGCGGATCAACTACCTCACCCGCAACTCCCAGATAAGTCTTCGCTAAAAACTGAAGCCCATTGCGATAATTCTCTACCCCGCCTTCATTGAAATAGCGCCAAACTCGCTCCACCTGAGCAAACGGAACCGTCGAATGGCTCATCAAATCGAGATCCGGTCGATCGTCTCCCGGCAGCACAATCAATGTCGCTCCAGACTGGCTCACCGTCTCGCGCACTACCTCCAATCCATACGACCAATACGATCGACCCCCAATAATCCGCAGCACAATCACCTTTGCCGCTTCCAAAACCTCTTCCGCATAGGTATCGATCGTCAATTGCTGCTGAAGCTGAAGCAAATTCACGCCCCGCACTTCTGGAAATCCAGCGGGCAATTGTGCGATCGCGCTCGAAAGCGTCTGAATATCGGTATCCGCAGCCGTGATCACTACGATCGGGGCAGGAGTCTGTTCTATGAAGACCACCCCTTCGAGATCAGGAGTCCAGCCTCCGGGAGTCGCGGCAATTCGGTGCATAAATGCTTGACATCACAATAGTGCAAGTTCTTAATCTATCGCGAATTTGATCAAGCTCCTCGCTTCGACATTTCTTGTGACCGGAAAAATAGCAAGTCCTGGCTGGGCAGAAGTCGATGTAATGGGCGCGACCCTTGCAGGTAACTCGAAGAGATCGCAGCACTTGAGGAGATAGGTGCAAAGCAGTCCGAACTCCCGCTGGTCATCTACTCAGCTTGCAATGCAACGATAATCGATTTATTCTTCAAACGACTCTAACAGGTAATTGAGTTCTTTCTCCCGATGCTGAAGCCGTTCAGCTAACAAAGCGACAATAAACCGATGAACGCTAGAAGCCAGCATCGGATCAGTATCTTCAAGCCGATCAAAGGTTGCAGTCGATAGAAAATACAAGGTGCTGGGCTTGTCTGCAACAACCGATGCCATTCGTACTGTCTGGCGGTAAAGCCCCATCTCCCCGATCGTATTACCGATCGTATAGGTGCGAATCCGTTTGGTTTGTTCACTCCGCAACTTCACCACAACGCTCACCTGTCCTGATGCTACAAAATACAGTCCATCAAACGGATCGCCTTGGTGGAATAGATATTCATCCTCATCTAACTGGCAAATCTCTAGGCAATTCATTAGGCGATCGACCTGATTCGGATCAGAAAAATCGGCTTTTAGATAAGCGGATAATGCCGCTTTAGGAGACTGAGACTGATCTTCCATCAACGGTTGATGCTGTTGTAAAATCTGTTGCTCATACCATTCCAGCCCTCGATCTAAGTCGCTAAAGAGATGACACAACGGGTTATATTCATCGAGACAATCGCCCTGCTCCAGACGTTGTTTTGCTGAAGCAGACAGGTGAGTATAAATCAGATGTACCTGCTTTTGATGCGCGACTTGCTTCAGTTTGGCAAAGCTCAGAACTGCCGAGGCATCCAGTCCGCTCACAAGGCGAAAATCGAGCAGAACATAGCTCACAGGCGGTAAGCGATCATTGTTAATGCGATCGCGGACTTGATTGAGCAGCTTATTTGCTGTTCCAAAAAAGATTAGTCCCTGCAACTCTACGATGAAAGCCTGTTCACCTTGCGATTCCAGGATTTCTAATTCTTCAGATGTGCGTAAAACATTACTGTGATGATACGTTCCAGTACTAATTCGACGAGTTACAGTAAGTCGACTGTAGTTAATCACAAACAATACGATCGCAGCCGCTAATCCAACTCCGATTGCTTGCAAAAAGCCAACCGTCACCGTCGTAATTACAATCAGCAGAATGATGGCATAGTCCGCACGAGCGAATCTAAACCAAGCTTCGTACAGCCATTCATTAAAAAACTCGATCGTGATTAACAGCGGCATCCCAACTAAAATAAACTTAGGAAAGAGCGATAGCAATGATGCACCCCCCAACACCATTGCTAGACAAATTGCCGCAACAATCCAGCCAACCGATCGCCCTCTCGCACCTAACTGGTAAGACAAAGCATTCTCACCCGCGCTAGGAAATCCGCCGATCCCACCTCCGATTCCTGCAATCAAAGAAGCAACCCCTGCTGCTTTTAATTCTCGGTTCAGGTCTAGATCGCGTGAGGCAATAAGTTCGATGCCATTGGCGTGTAGCAGAAGCGCGATCGCAGAAATCAGCCAGAGTGCTGCTAATGTCGGAATCTGCTGCACAATCACGCTCCAGTTCGCTTGCTGGAGTGCTTCAACACTTGCAAAACGATACAATCCACCTGCGGGGACACTACTCAACAGCCAACCATTCTGGACTGCCTGCGCGATCGAGGTTCCAGTGAGCGCTAGGGCAGCATAAAAGAGCGCTACTGACCCAAGAATGATGCCAGGATAAACAAGAACACTCTTAATCCGCTGTGGCAAAACAAACATCGCAGCAGCAAACAACGCACCAGGAAGCCATTGCAGTAAAACATTCGGCTGAAAGAAAGCAGCAAGCGAGAACGGCTGCAAACTTAACCCTGAAACCGACTGAAACGCCGCAGTGAATAGCAATGCGCCAATTCCCGCAAGAAAGCCACCCACCACAGGATAAGGAATGAACCGAACAAAGCTTCCCAGCTTAAACCAGCCAAGTCCCAGAAAAATGATGCCTGTCGCAAAACTATTGATCACCAATGTTGCAATGACCGTCATCAGCTTTTGCTCGATCGAGGCATCCGGCATCGCAGCAACAATCTGCCGCACGATTAAGCTAAAGATAGGAACAGTAACTTCTGCGATCGTCGCGACGATCGCAGGATATGAACTCAGAGCGGTCACAACAGCACTAATGATGACCGAACTAAATAGCAGTAGCCCGATTCCAAAGGGCATAAAGGGCGCGAGATCTCCTGAAAAAATTAGCGTACCAAACGATGCGGCACTCGTCACCGTGAGCAGACCCATGATTGCGCCTGCAACGCTATTCGAGAGAATTGAGCCTGTACCGGAGTTAGAGTTTGAGACGGGAACCACTGCAATCAAGAGATAAAAATAGCTTCTAGCTGTGCTTATCGTATAGAACTCCATACGACTTTATGCGGTTGAACACAAAATCTCTAACTTAAGATATATACATAGCAATCCTAGTGAGTTAGTGGTGCGCTTGTCATCAATACTATGGCTTGCTGATTGGCTTGTACTAATGTCCTAACGCCAATTTCTAGCTCAGATAGTTGAATGGGTCGCTTATTCAGCGCAATTTCTCCATTCGGTTTCACGCTCACTGCAATTCTGGTTTGCAGGGCGGTTTAATCCTATCCCTACGTCAATAACTTGTTTGACAAATGCTATTTAAACGGTGCATTTAACGGGGCGGAGACGTTAGCGACATTTAGAGATCGACGATTATACTGAAATCGTGAACCACACACCAAAAAGCGCCCCCGAAGGAGCGCTTTGAATAATCAAACCAGTTCAAGACCTAACCGTTGATAGCAGGAGCAGACAGTGCAACCGGTGCAGCATCGCCCGATGCCAAGTCGAGCGGGAAGTTGTGAGCATTACGCTCGTGCATCACTTCCATCCCCAGGTTCGCACGGT
>JAHHHU010000008.1 GCA_019359175.1 Phormidium tanganyikae FI6-MK23 | reverse complement strand
AAGTATCAGCCAAGGGGACAGCGTATCTCAAGCCGAGTTCATCAACGAACTCTTTGGAGTGAGTGCTTAAAGCAATACGAACGAGACCGGTTCGCTTGTCACTTTGAAATCCTTGCGACACAACCCAATTTCTAGAACAAAGTCGAACCGAAGGGCGCAGATAAACCCTGAAAGCTTTTCGGCAATGGGTACAAATGCAGCTAGGTTAAGCTGACTTGCACTTGGTTTCCGACCAGTTGAACGGCAAATGTGCGAACAACAACAGAAGCATCATCAAAACACTCACCCGTTTTGAGGTTGAAATTCTGTTTGTAAATCGGAGATGCCACCTTTGGAACGCCATTACGATCACCCACGATGCCACGCGAGAGAACGTAAGCTTTGCTAAACGGATCATAGTTATCGATTGCATAAAGCGCATCTTGCCCGGCTCGAAAGATCGCGACTTGTTGACCTTCAACCAAAGCGCAAACTCCGGTATTCGGCAGGATATCTTCTAGGTCGCACACAGTGAGCCAGTTTGTAGCAATGGACTGAGAAGGTTGCATAGTTTGGTGCGGTGAAGGACTGAGAGTAATTAACATCAGCTCGATAAGCGATTTCGCCTCGTTGCGGTCGGCTTCTGCCCCCTAAATCCCCCATTCTGGGGGATTTAGGGGGCATTCCGAATTCATAATCGGAGCGAATCCCTTCTATCGAACTACGATCGAGTAATCGAAATTAACTGCCGTTCATGTTCATAAATCGGACGTTGCTGTCCCCGTTCTTCGACTTGGACTAGGTTCGGATCACTATCATCTGAGTTCACAAAATGCCGGAATCGGCAAACTTTCGTCGGATCATCGATCGTCGTTTTCCACTCACAAGCATAGGTATCCACTTGATGCGCCATCTCTGCCTCAAGTTCTGCACAGATTCCTAATGAATCCTCAATGATCACTTGCTTGAGATAGTCCATTCCACCTTCGAGCTTATTGAACCAAGTTGCAGTTCGCTCTAAGCGGTTTGCAGTGCGAATGTAGAACATTAAGAAACGATCGATATACCGAATCAATGTCTCTTTGTCTAAATCTGCTGCAAGTAACTTTGCGTGTTGTGGCTTCATTCCACCATTCCCACACACATACAAATTCCAGCCTTTCTCAGTTGCAATGATGCCAAAGTCTTTACTCTGAGCTTCTGCACATTCGCGTGTGCAACCTGACACCGCAGATTTGATCTTATGTGGAGCGCGTAAGCCTCGATAACGTAGTTCAACCTCGATCGCTAAACTGGTCGAGTCCTGCACTCCAAACCGACACCAAGTACTACCCACACAAGATTTCACCGTTCGGAGTGCTTTGCCGTAAGCATGACCCGACTCAAATCCCGCATCAATCAGCTGTTTCCAAATCAGTGGTAACTGTTCAACTCTTGCGCCAAACAAATCGACTCGCTGACCGCCTGTAATCTTCGTGTAGAGTCCAAACTCTTTCGCCACTTGACCCAATGCAATCAACTGATCCGGTGTCAGTTCTCCACCCGGAACACGCGGCACAACCGAGTAAGTTCCATCGCGCTGAATGTTTGCAAGGAAAGCATCATTTGTATCTTGCAAGCCAGCATGAGCAGAATCAAGAATATAGTCATTCCAAGCGGAAGCTAGAATCGAAGCGATCGCAGGTTTACAAATCTCACAGCCGCGACCTGTCCCATGTGATTGCAGTAGATGATCGAAGGAGTGAATGTTCTGCGATCGCACTAAGTGATAAAGTTCCTGACGCGAGTAAGCAAAATGCTCACACAAATGATTCTTAACTTCGATTCCAGCTTTTTTCAGTTCCGATTTTAGTAAATCAGTCACTAAGGGAACACATCCGCCGCAACCTGTTCCGGCTTTCGTGCATTGTTTCAAGCTACCAATCTCTGTGATTCCCTGATTTTGAATTGCATCACAGATCGCTGCTTTTGTTACATTGTTACACGAGCAAATCTGAGCCGTATCAGGAAAGCTATCTACACCCATCAACGCCGATGAACTGCCGCTGCGTGGTGGAATGATCAAATCTTCAGGATGCGGTGGCAATGCGATTTGATTCTGTATCAACTGAAGTAAGTTGCCATACGTTGAAGCATCTCCAACTAAGATTCCACCGAGTAGCAACTTTCCAGTTTGATTCACAACGAGCTTTTTGTAAGTTCCTTGGATCGAATCTGCGATCGCTATTTCTTTCGCTCCCGGTGTCTTCGCAAACGCATCTCCAAAGCTCGCAACATCAATGCCTAACAGTTTGAGCTTGGTAGACATATCCGCGCCTGTAAACTGGCTCTGTTGCGCTCCTGATAGATGATCTGCGGCGACGGTTGCCATCGTATAACCGGGAGCCACTAAGCCGTAAATGCGATTTTCGTAGAGGGCACATTCGCCGATCGCATAAACATCCGTATCCGAAGTCTGACAGTTCTCGTTGATCACGATTCCGCCGCGTTCTCCGACTGCCAAACCACACGATCGCGCCATTTCATCTCTCGGACGGATTCCCGCTGAAAACACGATCATATCGGTCTGCAATTCGGTTCCATCCGCAAAGGTCATTTTGTGAACGCGCCCGTTTTTACTCACAATCTCGGTCGTCGATTTGCTTGTATGAACTGAAACCCCGATCGCTTCAATATTCTGCTTCAGCAATGCCCCGCCCGCATCGTCTACCTGAACAGGCATCAATCGCGGCATAAACTCGACAACGTGCGTCTCTAGCCCTAAATTCTTCAACGCATTGGCGCATTCCAACCCAAGCAGACCGCCCCCAACAACCACCCCAACTCGGCAGGATTTCGCGTATGCCTCGATCGCTTCGAGATCGTCGATCGTGCGATAAACGAAAGTTCCTTTGGTTTCTTTTCCCTGAATTGGCGGCACAAATGGAAACGATCCCGTCGCCAAAACGAGCTTGTCATAACCAATGGTGATGCCTCTTGCTGAAGTAACTTGTTTGCCAGCGCGATCGATCTGAACCGCTTGATCTCCGATGTGAATTTGAACGTGATGATCTTGATAAAAATTCGGCTCAACTAGCGACAGATCTTCAGCCGTTTTGCCTGCAAAGAATCCGCTGAGATTCACTCGATCGTAAGCAAGACGCGATTCCTCACAGAATGTAATTAGATTCCAATTTTCTGATCCGTTCTCGATCATTCGTTCTAAAAACTTATGACCAACCATGCCATTGCCGATCACAATCAAATTCTGTTTCGTCATACAAGCTAGTCCGCCGCTGCGTTGCCAGTCTCAGCCTATGAGATCCCACAATTCATTTTGTAAGTTTTGCTACAAAAAGTGCTGCGAGATGATTGAAGTGCATCATGATAATTCAGGTTTTGCATAAAGTGGTGGATTGTCGGATGCACTTGTTCTACGGCTGAAATTGCTCCAACAAGAACTGAACGGATTGCGATCGACGTTCTGATTTGCGATGCGCTAACCAAATCTGATTCGTCACCGCTTTCTCAGGCTTAAGAATCAAAGTTAATCGACCTGCCGCAACCCAATCTGCACAAAGATAATCCGGCAAAACGCTATACCCAAGACCTTGTGAAATTGCATCTCGAATCATTCTCAGATCTGGGATCACAAACTGAGGAATCGTTTCCAACCGTCGCCCAAACACGACTCGCCAAAACCGTCGAATAATCGGTAACTCTTCACCATAAGCAATCCAGGACTGTTGTTTTAACCATTGTTCCAACAGTGCCAAATCTGTTTGCTCAACATTCACAGCAGGCGGAGCAACTAACCAAAAACTTTCCTCAAACAGTGGATGACACTCGATCGCTGAATTCGGAATTTTTTGAGTCGCGATCGCACAGTCAATCTGATTCGATAGCAATTGCTCGATCAATTCCTGCACCAATCCAAACCGCACTGCAACCTGAACTTGTCCATCGAACTGCTTCAAGATCATTTCGCTAAAAAATTCTGTAGGAGTTCCTAACCGAATCAAAAGCGGTGTATCAGCAATCTTCGTAGGTACAGACTCTAATGTTTCGATCGCATTCACCACGCGAGTATAAAGCCGTTTTCCTGCTTCTGTGGGTAACATTCGACGCGGCATTCTCTGAAACAGTGTTACCCCTAATGTCGCTTCTAAACCTGCAATGTGTTGACTTACAGCAGGTTGAGTAAGATACAAACTCTCTGCCGCACCAGAAACGGTTCCCACTCGATACACGGCAACAAAACTGCGATACCATTCGAGATTAACCATAAGCAAATTTATAGCAAATACAAAATCTTATAATTTGTATTCTAGACGAACTCTATTTAGTATGAAGTTGTTAATCGTTTAGGAGTTCGTTATGTCTAAGAAAGTTCTGATTGTTCTGACCAGCCATGACACATTAGGCAACACAGGTAAAGAAACAGGCTTCTATCTTCCAGAAGTGAGTCATCCGGTTTCGGTCTTCGCTCGAGCAAATTTAACCGTTGAGTATGTCAGCCCGAAAGGTGGCAAAGCTCCGATGATTGGGATTGATCTGAGCGATCCACTCAATCAAGCCTTTGTTGAAGATGCCGAGAAAATGGCTCAAGTCGAGAACACTCAGCATCCCGACCAAATCGATCCAACTGAGTATGATGCAATTTTCTATGCAGGTGGACATGGCACAATGTGGGACTTTCCTAATACGCCTAAGTTAGATCAGATTGCAGCATCGATTTACGATCGGGGTGGCATTGTCGGGGCAGTCTGTCACGGCCCTGCTGGGTTGGTGAATCTGAAGCTTGCAAATGGTCAGTATTTAGTCGATGGGAAAACGGTTTCAACATTTACCAATGAAGAAGAAACAGCCGTTGAACTCGCCGAGGTTGTTCCTTTTCTCTTGGAATCAAAGCTAATTGAACGAGGAGCAACTGTCGAGAAAGCCGCAAATTTCCAAGTAAAGGTTGTCGTTAGCGATCGCTTAGTCACCGGACAAAATCCCGCCTCTGCAACCGGAGTCGCGGAAGCAATGGTAAAACTGCTCACACCCGCTTCTGAAACACTAGAGATCGCTTAATCTCTCTGTATCCAACTCGCTCATAGAAACGATGGGCTTCTGTCCGAATCATGTTCGAGCGATCTAAAATCGTTGAATAGCCTCACCTATAGCAATCCCAAATGAGTCATAAACTCGCTCTACCCTCATCCCCGTCCCTTCTCCCAAGAGAAGGGAGCAAGATTCAAAGTCTCTCCCCCAAGGAGAGGGATTTAGGGTGTGGGTAGAATTCATGCGTTTTACCAGCCAATTAGGATTCCTATAGAAGCCCAGTTTTCTTTTTTTGAGTCTACAAATCTCGATGCGTAAAAGGTTTAGCGTTTGCACCCGAATAAGTCGCCGCGATTTGACCATTTCCAACTAATTGATACTTGTAAGTTACTAATCCTTCAAGTCCAACCGGGCCGCGCGGAGGCATCTTCTGCGTACTAATCCCAACTTCTGCCCCAAATCCATACCGAAAACCATCTGCAAATCGCGTCGAACAGTTGTGATAAACGCCTGCTGCATCGACTTGATCCATGAACAACTGCGCCGTTTTTGTGTCTTCAGTCGAGATCGCATCTGTATGTTTCGAGCCATAAGTATTGATATGTGCGATCGCATCTTCCACCGAATTCACAATCTTAATCGCCAAAATCAAATCACTATATTCCGTTGACCAATCTATTTCCGTTGCTGCTGGAATGTTGAGAATGTCGCGAGTGCGATCGTCTCCCCTGAGTTCAACATTTTTCGCCTGTAGTGCCGGGGCCGCTTCAAGCAGAAATTCCGACGCGATTGCAGAATGAACTAATAGAGTCTCGATCGCATTACAAGCTGCTGGATAGTGCGTTTTAGAATCAACGGCAATCTTAATCGCTTTCGGAATATCAGCGGCTCGATCGACATACAGATGACAAATTCCATCCGCATGACCTAACACTGGAATCCGCGTATTATCCTGCACAAATTTCACAAACGAATTCGATCCGCGTGGAATAATCAAATCCACATACTGATCTAATTTTAGTAACTCTAGCGTTTCTCCTCGCGTTGTCAAAAGCTGCACCACAGATGGATCAATTTCCGTTTGCGCTAATCCCTGCTGAATTGCTTTGACCAATGCCTCACACGATCGAATCGCTTCTTTCCCACCTTTGAGGATCACGCCATTTCCCGACTTAATCGCAAGGCTTGAAATCTGCATCACCGCATCCGGTCGCGCCTCAAAGATTACACCCAAAACGCCCAGCGGACAGCTAATTCGCTTTAAGATCAAGCCTTCATCTAATTCGCGATGAATCTGAACTGCGCCAATCGGATCAGCTAACTTACCAACATCTCGAACACCAACGATCGCGCTTTTTAACTTCGCTTCGTCTAATTTCAATCGCGCATACAACGCAGACGCAATTCCATCTGCCTTTGCTGCTTCACAATCTGCTGTGTTCGCTGCCAGGATTTCGGCTGCATTGCTCTCTAACGCATCGGCAATTTTCGCGATCGCATCATTCCGAATATCGGTCGATCGCACCGCAAGCTGTCGCGCCGCCTTTTGAGTCTGTTGCGCGAGTGTAGTGAGCGAAACTTGAGCAAGAGAAGCAGTCATGAGCAGAATCCGCTAAGCGACATTCTCCAGCGTAATACATTTCTTAGCTCAACATATCAGAGAGATAATCGGCGGTTGCTTCCACAAGCGCGATCGTATCTTCATACAGCATCCGAGTAGGCCCTAAAACGCCAATGCTTCCGACTGGAACTGTTCCGCGATTGTATGTTGATGAAATCAAAGAACAAGCCTGAATCGGTTCTAATGGATTCTCTGAGCCAATCCGAATCGAAACGCGCCGACCTTCTGAATCCGGTGGCTCAAAAATCAGCGGAACAATTTGATTTTGCTCTTCTTCTAGCAAGTGCAGAATCATTTGCACTTGATGCAGTTCTGAAAATTCAGGCTGTCGCAGAACTTCAGAAACACCGCTAATCATCAATTGAGATGGCAAAGATGATTGAGCTAAACGCTGCAATAAATCCGTCAAAACAGAGGTCAGCAAAGTACTATAACGATCGAATTCCCGCCCCAATTCGCCCCAATCTAACGTTTGTAGTTCGGTCAGCGATCGACCCCGCAAGTGATCCGATAAAAAGTTCGAGAGAATCTTGAGTTCTCGATCGACAATTTCGGCATCTGGTTCTTCTTCACAGGGCGGCAGTTCCATCAAAATAGACTGCGTTTCGTAAGCATCCGTAACCACAATCAACATGACGCGATTGGCATCAATCGGCACAAGTTGAAGATGTCTTAACTGCGTCGTGTGCGTCATTGGCATTGTGACGATCGCAATATAGCCGCTTAAAGCTGCGAGAATTTGCGCGGCTCCTTTCAAGACCGCCTCAAAGCTCCACTTGTCCAAATTCAAGCGATCGCTAAACATTTGCTCTAGCTGAATTGCGACCTTGGGCGAAGGCTGAATCAACTGATCAACATAAATTCGATACCCCGAATCTGAGGGAACGCGACCTGCTGAAGTGTGTGGCTGAAACAGTAGCCCCACTTTTTCAAGGTGTCCCATTGCGTTGCGAATCGTCGCAGAACTGACGCTGAGGTTAAATTCTTTCACCAATGCGCCTGATCCGACAGGTTCAGCCGTCGCAATGTAATGCCTGACCGTAGCCCAGAGGACTTGCTGCTGACGATGATTGAGGGGAGGGTTTATCGACATTTTCAAGAACGATCACGCCTTAATCGAATTGAGACTACGATAGCATTTTCCTTAGTTTTACTTTAGATTTGCGTGACGCATCGTAGCAGAACCGACGAAATCGCTAGTATCGCGGAATTGAGCGATCGATAGCTTGCGAATACGCATCGATTCCACCGGAAATGTTTTTCACGTTCGTAAAGCCTTGCTGAGTTAGCCAATGGCACATTTGCGCCGATCGGACTCCGTGATGACAAAGCACGAACGTCTCAGTTTCAGGGTCAAGCTGGCTGTAAATTTGCTCTGACCATTCAGAAAATTGACTGAGCGGGAGGTTTTGAAATGGCGCAAGAGAAGCGGTTTCAACCTCCCACGGTTCACGGACATCGACGAATTGGAGATTTGGATTGTCGAGGCGCTGGGCGAGATCTTGAACAGTGATTTCAGAGAAAGACATGGCTAACAGAAATGCGATTAAAGCTAGTCTAAGCGATCAATCGCCGCCGCCGTCTCCCGTTGCGATCTTCTGTGCTGCAAAGCGCTCCTTAAATTTTCGCTGCTGAACGTTGTGATCAATGATCGGCTGTGGATATCCGACTCGATCGCGTTCTTCTTTGGAGATCTTGCCCGAAATCAAATCCTCCGTGTCAACGCTCCGCAACTCTGGCAACCATTCCCGAATGTACTCGGCATCTGCATCGAACTTTTTCGCCTGGCTCGCCGGATTGAAGATTCTCAGCGGTTTCGGATCCATTCCACTCGATGTACTCCACTGCCAGCCGCCATTGTTAGAAGACAAATCGCCGTCATACAACCACTGCATAAAGTACTTTTCGCCCAAGCGATAATCGACGAACAGATCCTTCGTCAAAAAGCTTGCCGTAATCATCCGAGAACGGTTGTGCATCCAAGCAGTTTGATTCATTTGCCGCATTGCTGCATCAATGATTGGGTATCCCGTCTTTCCTTCACACCAAGCCTGAAAGTACTGATCGTTGTTGTCCCAGGGAAAATTCTTTAGAACCTTGCGATAAGCACCGTCGGCTAAGCCGGGAAAGTGATACATCGCGTGTTGATAAAACTCGCGCCAAGCAATTTCCTGCCGCCAGACTCGAATATCATCACTTTCGCCGCGCTGCTCTGCGGCATCGATCGTCGCTGCCCAAACTTTGCGAACTCCGATCACGCCAAACTTCAATGCCGCACTGAGCAAAGAAGTTTTATATTGAGCCGGAAAGTTTCGCTGTTCCTGATACTCATAAATCGCACTCGCGCAGAATTCTTCTAGTCGTTCCTGCGCTGCTTTTTCACCGGGGTCAAGCATCAGATCATTGTCCCAGACATAGCCCAGGTCTTTTGCGGTCGGAAGTGGAATCAAACCTGCTGCCTGTTCTCGCTCCGAATCTGTCAAGCCTTCTACACCGGAGAGATCTGAAGCCGGAGCCGCTTTTTTCTGAGCGCTCCAATTCTTCCAGAATGGGGAGTAAACGGTATAGGGTGAACCTGATCCCGATTTGATGTCTTCGGGTGGATGTAGAAGCTGATCCCAAAATGTTTGTGTTTCGATTCCACTCGCATTCAGTGCCGTGATTACGGTTTGATCGCGATCGCGTCCATAAGGTTCAACGTCTTGATTGAGAAACACAGCCGCCGCATTCAGCGATCGAGCAAGTTTCGGAATCCCCTCTTTCGGATCAGCTTGAATAATTAGTAACTCACTCCCCGCCGCTTGATACCGAGCCTGCAAAGATTCCAAACTTCCAATCAAATATTTCACTCGTGCCGGAGCGACATCATCTCGATCGAGAATCAACGGATCAAGACAAAACACACCGACGATTCTTTTCGATCGTTCTCTTGCTGCCGCTAAACCGCGATTGTCCGAGATCCGAAGATCTCGACGATGCCAAAACAAAATCAAATCAGACATAACTTACGAGTCGAATAACAGCGGTCGCGCGAGTAAGAAGCTTGAGATCGACTTAGAATCCGCGATATCTCCAGCGTAGATCGCTGCTTCAACTTCGGGCGGCGACATTAACACTGTTTCAATATCTTCATCGTCATCTTGCGCGGGCGGATTTTCTACGATCGTCGCTTCCGTCGCTAGAAACGCATAAATCACTTCATCTGAATAGCCCGGAGCCAAGAAAAACTCGCCCAACTTTTTCCAATTCTCAGACGTATAGCCCGTCTCTTCCTGTACCTCGCGCTGCACCGTTTCGAGCGGATCTTCTCCTTTCTCCAAAGTTCCCGCCGGAAACTCATACAATCGCCGCTGCACCGCAAATCGATATTGCTTCACCAGCACCAACTTTCCATCGGTCGTCACCGGGATCACCAATGCGCCGCCCGGATGTCGAATACATTCCCAATCGCCCTCGGCTTTGTTTGGCAATCGCAGACTGTTGACTTCAAAATTGAACTTGCGTCCTTTATAGAGAAGACGCTGCTTGAGCAGTTGAGGTGGTTCTGATCCCAAAGACATGAATCTAACAAGGTGAGGGACAAAAAGAAGCTCAAAGCTTTCTCACATCAGAAGCATCGACGGATTGAACCAGTTCTCTGATCGAACAATCCAACACCGGATGTTTCCAATCGGGAGCAATTTCGGCTAATGGCACAAGCACAAAAGCGCGATCGCTCATCCGAGGATGGGGAATGAAGAGCGTCTTGGTTTGGAATATTACATCATCAAGCAGGAGGATGTCTAAGTCAAGGGTGCGGGCATCCCATTTCTGGTATCGCACTCGTCCAAGTTCGGTTTCGATTTGCTGAAGTTGTGCGAGGAGTTCCAAAGGTTCTAATTCAGTTTCAAGAATCGCACAGCCGTTGAGATAATTCGGTTGGGGTGGGCTATTGGGTAAGGTAACGGCTTTCGTCTCATACCAAGACGATCGCGCAACCACAGTTTCTAAGCTGCTGAGTGCAGATTCTAGAATCGATCGAGAATCTCCTAAATTACTGCCAAGTGCGATCGCGTATTCCATCAGACAATCATGGAGAGTTTCCCTGCTATAGTCAAGAATATCGCTGCATTCTGGACAGGCTAATGGTACATCCTGCGTTTACCGAGATTACCGATGAAGAACTGATGCAAATGAGTTCCAAAAATCCTGAACTGCGATTCGAGCGTAATGCAGATGGGAGTTTGCTAACGATGCCTCCAACGGGTGGAATTTCAGGAGATCGAGAAGCGGCTGCAATTAGTTTTCTCTATGTTCATGTTCATGGGCAAGAACTGGGAAATGTTTTCAGTTCTAGTACTGGGTTTCGATTGGCTAACACAGCAGTACGATCACCAGATGCCGCTTTCGTTGCAAAAGGTCGATTACCTCAAGATTGGGATCAGCAGGAAGATAAATTTATTGCGATCGCGCCCGATTTTGTCATTGAAATTCGGTCAAAAACTGATTCGCTCGAAGGCTTGAAAGAGAAAATGCAGGAGTACATCGAAAATGGGGTGCGGTTGGGATGGATGATCGATCGTAAAAACAAAACTGTTTTTGTCTACCGCGCGGATGGCTCAATTACTCAGTATCCCGAAACAGCAACTTTGAGTGGCGAAGATGTGGTTCCGGGATTCACTTTAGCGCTGAAGGTTTTGTTGTAGTTTAAGCAGTCGGAAACACGATCGACAAATCCAACCACAATTCCGAAAACCGAGGCAATTTCACACGCTCATTCGGCAACGCAATCCGCTTCACGCGATAGCCAAATTCTGATTCTGGTTTTTGATACGGTTCGCTGTACATTTCTAAAACGCGTTCGAGCAAATTAAAAATTCAATAATCTTGAATTCCATCTTCCGCATACATCTTTAACTTTGTCTCTTGGTTGTAAGTCAAAGACGAATCTGAAATCTCAATAATCAGCCAGATATCCTCTGAACTGGGATGTGCTGAGAGGTAGTCATCTGCTTTATTCCAAAGGATTGAAAAATCTGGTTCTGGCTCCTATCTAAAGTGATTGGCGACTGATTCTGTAGCGTTGATCGCTCGCCCAGTAGAGTAATGAGTTGCCGATTTAACCGAGTATTACAAACTGAATGCGCTCTGCTTTTCGCACTTTTATGAATTAACTGCCCCCGAATGAGTTCAATTCGATCGTCTTCCTGGAAAAATCCCAACTCGGTTAAGCGGTGATATTCCTTGATCGTGAACCGTTTCAGCGTCGGTACAGTCATAGCACTACGATCGTAGAGTGTTGTTTGACCCCATGATACAACAGACCTTCTGCACCCATGATTGATGCAGAAGGTCGAGCAGAACTACTTCACAAACAGCATTTCTTGATAGGTCGGCAAGGGCCACAGATCATCTGCAATCTCGCCTTCAAGCGCATCTGCATACTCGCGCACCTTATCCATCAGCGGACGAATGGTTTGGGCGCAGTACTGCATATGAGCCTCAGCATCCTCAAAATCATGAATGCTCGAAGCTCCCACCAGCTTGCTGACATTATCCATCATCGATTGAGTCAACGAAGCGACTTTCTCAGCCGTTTCCTTCTCTATCGTGATGCCAATGTTGCTCAGATTCGCGATCGCACTGCCCAAATCCGACAGATACCGCACCGCAGCAGGATAAATGATCGTCTTCGCCATGCTGACCACGAGCTTCGCTTCGACCTCGATCGTTTGAATGTACTGCTCTGCATACACATCAAAGCGGCTTTCGAGTTCAACCGGAGTCAAGACTCCGACGCGCTCAAACAATTCCTCGATCTTCGGTTCTTTCAAGACAGGCAGCGCATCAGCCGTGGTTCGCAGATTTGGCAACCCGCGCTCTTCTACCGCCATTTTGTGCCATTCTTCAGAGTAGCCATCGCCCCCAAAGATCACTGCACTGTGATTGTCCATCACTTCTTTAAGAACCGCGAAGACCGCAGCACTTAGCTCTATTCCCTTTGCGAGTTCAGCTTCGAGCTTGTCCCCCACCCAAGTTAGCGAATCTGCCAAAACAGTATTCATGGCAACCAACGGGCCGGATACCGACTGATTAGAACCCACAGCGCGGAACTCAAAGCGGTTTCCGGTGAATGCGAAGGGAGAGGTACGATTGCGATCGCCTGCATCTTTAACAAATATAGGCAAGGTATCAACACCGAGATCCATCATGCCGCCATGTGCTGAATCTTTGACATCTCCGTTGGCAATCTGCTCAAACACTTCTTCGAGTTGCGTTCCGAGGTAGACCGAAATGATCGCAGGAGGAGCTTCGTTTGCACCGAGTCGGTGATCATTGCTTGCCGTTGCCACTACTGCCCGCAACAGTGAGCCATAGGTATGCACTCCTCGAATCACTGCACCACAGAACAATAGAAACTGTAGGTTTTTATGCGGATTGTCGCCCGGATCAAGCAAGTTACCTTGTGTCGGATTGCCAACCGACCAGTTAACGTGCTTTCCAGAACCATTCACACCTGCAAACGGCTTTTCGTGCAGCAGACAAACAAAACCATGCTTCTTCGCTGTGATCTTCAGAAGGGTCATGAGCAACTGTTGGTGATCACTTGCAACGTTTGCAGCTTCAAAGAACGGTGCAATTTCAAACTGTCCAGGAGCCACTTCGTTATGTCGGGTTTTCGCTGGAATGCCCAACCGATAGAGCTTCTCTTCTACGTCCTGCATGAAGACCTGAACCCGCTCTGGAATTGCTCCAAAGTAGTGGTCATCAAACTGCTGACCCTTAGCGGGTGACTTTCCAAACAGCGTGCGACCTGTCAACAACAAGTCAGGACGATTGTGAGCAAAGTGAGAATCGACCAGAAAATACTCTTGCTCAGCACCACAGCTTGAGTTCACAGTTGCAACATCCGTGTAGCCTAATAGCTTGAGAACACGAGTTGCAGCCTTGCTCATGGCTGAATTCGATCGCAGCAGCGGTGTCTTCTTATCGAGTGCTTCCCCAGTCCAAGAAACGAACACTGTCGGAATGCACAAGGTCATGCCGTTATCGGTTTCCATCACATAAGCAGGGCTAGTCACATCCCAGGCGGTGTAGCCACGAGCCGCGTTCGTCGCGCGCAAGCCACCATTCGGGAAGGACGATCCATCCGGTTCACCTTGTACGAGGACTTTTCCGGTAAACTCTGAGATTACAGAACCATCGCTCTGCACAGAGATGAAACTATCGTGCTTTTCAGCAGTAGCATTCGTTAGCGGATAGAAAACGTGAGCGTAATAGAGTGCACCTTTGGAAATCGCCCAATCTTTCATTGCAGCCGCAACGGCACCTGCAACTGAAACATCCAGCTTCCCACCCTTTTTGATTGTGCTTTGTACAGACTTGAACACATCCTTGGGGAGACACCCTTGCATCTTGCTCAGCGTAAACACATCCATTGCCCAGATTGCTTCTAGACGTGATGGAATTTTCGACGGTAAAGGAGTTCGATCGGTAACTTGTGAAATCGCTTGAACTCTCAATTCATGGCTCATAAAGATTGTCCTCGAAGGTAAAGATTAATAGGTAGGCGGCACAAAGAATTGTTCATTCCGGGGCGGACGAACATAGTCATCAGGTGCAACACGGCGCGGCGGTAACTCCATCGCTTCGGGAGTCATGTCAGTATAAGGGACTTTGCTCAGAATATGGCTAAGACAGTTCAGGCGAGCGCGTTTCTTGTCGTTCGCTTCAACCGTAAACCAAGGTGCTTCAGGAATATTCGTGCAAGAAAACATCGTGTCTTTTGCCTTGGAAAATTCCACCCAGCGATCGCGCGATTCCAAATCCATCGGACTGAGCTTCCAACGACGAGCCGGGTCAGTCCTCCGAGACTGAAATCGCCGCTCTTGTTCGTCATCACTCACCGAGAACCAATACTTGAGCAACATCACCCCTGATCGCACTAACATCCGCTCAAACTCTGGGCAGGATTGCAGAAACTCTTGGTACTGATCATCATTGCAGAACCCCATGACGTGCTCGACCCCTGCACGGTTATACCAGCTTCGATCGAACAATACAATCTCACCCGCTGCGGGCAAGTGCTCGACATAGCGCTGAAAATACCACTGGGTTTTTTCTCGATCGGAAGGTGTTCCCAATGCCACAATACGACAGCCACGTGGGTTTAGGGGTTCTGCAATCCGTTTAATCGTGCCCCCTTTTCCAGCCGCATCTCGCCCCTCAAATAGAATGACGAGACGATAGCCTGTGTGCTTGATCCAATACTGCATTTTTACCAATTCTGCCTGTAAGCGTGCGAGTTCAATCTCGTAAGCTTTAGAACTCAGCTTTTTCTGTTCGGGCGGTTCACTCTCGGCAGGCTGATTCTCAGTAGAAAGGTGAATGGTATGTTTCTTGTGTTTCTTGTTTTTTTTAGGACGATTCTCCTCAAGCGATGGAGCTTCCTCTACTGCCGGCGAACCATCGCAGTGTGCGCGTTTCATGACACTGAATCTCCTGGTGAACTGGAGCGCGAAAAGGGAGAAAAAAAACAGTTGCGCTCTCCCTCACCAACGCTTTGCGCTTAGGAAAGGTCTGAGAAGCAGTTGCAAGCTGTCAAATTTTGATCTCTGTTGTCGTACCCTTCGGACTCTGGCGACCCCATTGGGGAGAGTTCTGACGGTCGCGCAACTCCTTCAAATTGACAATTAGCACTTTTCAGACGCGACTGGATGCCTTCGTTTGGACTAGGAATGCAGCTTTGTAAGTTCCATTCTGTTCAGCAACATTTTGAAAGCTCTTTTCTAGGAATCAATCAGGTAAAGCTGACGGATGTAACAGGAGTTGACTATGAAACTTGCGGCTTTTAAAGATTGGGTGATATTTTAGGTTGACTACTCGGTACATAGTAGAAAGAGATAAATAAGTTTTTTGTATTGCAGATTACCAATTGTCAGAACAATTGAAAACTTTGTATAAGTTTGTCGCTTAACTATACTTAGTAAAAATGTTACTAAGTATAAACTTGATAATTGCTTCTAAGTCCTCTGTGATTAGGTTTTCACGGAGAATTATCGGAACTTGAGATGATGCCTTGTATTTTCCAGTACTAAATGGAAATAAGTTACGCCCAAAGATATCTATGCAAGTTTTAGAGGGATGTAACAGAAAAAGATGTCTAACTCAACCAGTGGTGAACTAAAACCCACACTCGGCTTAGTCGAGATCATCATTAATGCAATGGCTCTGATTGCACCCAGTGCTTTCTTGTGGACAACTTACCAATTGCAAGCTCCGCCCGATTCTGCTAAAAAGTCGTCGATACTATCGTTTCAACTGCGAAAACAGGCACGATCGGAGATGGTAAGCTGTTTGTGATTCCGGTGAGTCGGGCTATTCGGATTCTCACGATCGAAGAGAACGAAGCAGCTTTGAATATCGAAGAACCTGCAACACTCAGCGATTCTCGCAAAAAGTAATGATTCAATCTCTCCTGTTCTTTGTGCTAGCTGGACTGTGTGAAATTGGCGGCGGCTATTTGTTTTGGCTATGGTTGCGCGAAGGCAAAAGCATTTGGCTAGCGGTGTTGGGTGTGATCATTCTGGCGGTGTACGGAGTGGTACCAACGTTGCAGCCTGTGAGCTTTGGGCGGGCTTATGCAGCTTACGGTGGCGTGTTTATTGTGCTGTCGATTTTGTGGGGTTGGCTAGTCGATAAAGTTCGTCCTGACAAGTATGACTGGCTGGGCGGATGGATTGCGCTTCTTGGTGTTTTAGTGATTATGTACGCACCGAGGCGTTAGAGATTTATCTGGATTCAACGAATGACGATCGCTGTTCAGAAACAGAGATCAGGCTGAAAAAAAGATTTATCCTAGGTAACTTACTCGCTGGTACGTCTAGGCTATTGTTGGATGTTGGACTGCTTGCCTTCTTTTGATGATCTAAGGAACTGGAAAAGACATCGATCGAGCTTTGCAACTCTTGAACAAATCCGTTGTTTAGAACGCTCTATTCTCAGGAAGATGACATAGGCTACAAAAGCTGATACTTCAGTTAATAGAGCAATGTGATTGCTCAACTGTTCATCCTCAACAGAGTAATTCTCAACATAGACGATGGCTGCCGAGAACTTTCAAGACCGCGAGACTGGGAACGGCTAGAACAAGGACGACAAACAAAAGCGGCTCAGGGTGGATATGTTGGCTATGGGTCTCCTGCATTTGGACAACGATCGCTTAAGGGCGAACTGGTTGAAAATCCAGACGAGCAGCAGATTATTGAACTGATCCGACGACACCACAAATCTGGAAAGTCGCTTCAACAGGTTGCCGACTGGCTCAACCAAAGCGGCTACACCACCAAGCGCGGTCAACAATGGCAGCGCATTTCAGTCAAACGAGTCCTAGATCGACTGTATGGTCGAACTCCCAGAATTTTAGGGATCGAGCCGCAATTTGAAGCAACTGACGAACCTTAAAGCATCAAATTAGCTGTGTTGTGATTGTTGAACCATTATTCAACTTGCTGCCCGGAGTGTTTGTACAGTTTCTCTAACACAGTTCGCTGCTCGATCGATATCTTCTTCGGTGTTAAATCGCCCAATTCCGAAGCGAATCGAAGCGAATGCTAACGGATCAGGAGCTCCGATCGCTCTTAAAACGTGAGAAGGTTCGATCTTTGCCGCAGTGCAAGCGGAACCGGATGAAACCGCGATCGAAGATTGCAACCCTAGCAGTAAAGCCTGTCCATCTACATTCTCGATGCTAATGTTCAGATTTCCAGGTAGGCGCTGGGTTGGATGTCCGTTTAGGTGAATGCCATCAAGGTTTAATTGCTTCCATAAGCGATCGCGTAATTGTCTAGTTTGAACTGCTTCAGAAATTGGATCAGCAATCTCAATTGCTTTACCCAATCCAACAATCAGCGGCGTGTAGAGTGTTCCCGATCGCATTCCTCGCTCGTGTCCGCCACCGTGTAACTGTGCTGAAAGTTGAACTCTCGGATTTTTACGCCGAACATACAATGCACCGATACCTTTTGGAGCATAAAGCTTGTGTCCCGTAATCGACATCAGATCAACATTTTGAACCGTTAGCGGAATTTTCCCGATCGCTTGAGCGGCATCCGTGTGAAAGAGAATATTACGATCATGGCAAAGCTCACCAATTTTGTCGATCGGTTGAATCACACCAATCTCATTGTTCGCCACCATGACGGAGACTAGAATTGTATCTTCGCGCATTGCTTTTTCGAGTTCAGCCAGGCAAATTAGACCGAAGCGATCGACATTCAAGTAAGTCACTTCAAACCCAAGTGATTCTAGATAGCGGCAAGGATCTAATACAGCATTGTGTTCGGTTTGAACGGTGATAATATGTCGCCCTTGACTGAAATAAGCTTCAGCAACGCCTTTAATGGCTAAGTTATTTGCTTCAGTTGCGCCACTGGTAAAAATGATTTCTTCTGGAGTCGCGCCGATCGTTTCAGCAACGATTTCGCGTGCTTGTGTGACTGCGGCTTCTGCTTCCCAACCGTAAGCATGAGTCACACTCGCAGCGTTGCCATAATGCTCTGTAAAGAACGGCAGCATTGCGGCTAAAACGCGATCGTCTACTCGTGTCGTGGAATGATTATCGAGATAAATCGGGCGCATTTACAGTTCCTACAAGTGTCTATCTAACAGTTTTTGAAATAAAGCATCAGATGCCCAGAAAGAAGTATTCCGAAGATTCTGAACAGTATCAGGTAAATCAATTAGGTTCATCATTGCAGCTTGATCTAGAATTCCGAGGATGCCTGTAATCGCGAAGCCTCTGCGCATTGCGACCTAATGCGCTTTCATATCGTCTAATAATATTAAATCCCCACTAAGCTGCTGAACTAGAAGAATTGCAGCACGTTCTCCAGGATCAAGCTGATCAACAATTTTCTCGCCAGGTTGGGTGACAGAGCAAACTGTTAACCAACACGGTATGTTAGAAATTTAATCTTGAACGAGTTGCGGAGCCGCTGAATCAGATAGCTCATCATAAACAGCTTCAGGAATAACAATCTGCTTAAATAGAGCAGGAAGAAGATCAATCTGCCCAATTAGAATGAGATAGTTGATTGGAGAGGTATCTGAGACAATGATCATTCTAAAGTCATTACGTTACGAATGGCTTTAGCGTCTTGATCTAGCTCATCTTCACCATAGGACAAGTAAGCTAAAGTCGTAAGTCTCCCAGCGAGAAGAGAAATTTAGCATTCGTCGAACTTCACCAGCACCGATGCGACCTTGGCAGTAGTAATCAGCCGCAAGTAGTTCCAAAATTCGACGAGAAGCATTTTCGGAACGAAGCTGATGTGCAATGTCGTCGGGAAGATCGATCGTGATTTGCATAAGTATGGAACTCCCTCAAAGCGCTGAATTAATTGTATGAGATCGACTGAGTGAAGTACATAGAACATCTACGATCGTAATTCTCATAATCGAGATTTTTCCTCAGTTGCAATGATATGAACATCGATGTTTTTCAGTAACTTTAACAATTGCTGCGTGAGCGATCCTTTAAGCAAGGTTTTCCAATGCGATCGCTGACTTTCTCCAATCACAATTTGAGTGATGCGATACTGTTTCGCCACCTCAGAAATGGCTCTTGCAATGTTTAGATCTGAGGCTCGAATGAACTGCTCATCGAATTCTTGACAAAGCTTTTCGCAAGTTTCAATTTGTAAGCTTTCTGCTTTGCTGAGAAACCGATCCGGATCGTTGACGAACACACAATAGAGCGGGGCACGCATATAGTTTGAGATTCGCGCTCCCCGTCGGAGTAATTGCATTGAATTGGGATAGGTCGAGACGCAGACTAACACTCGTTCATGAATGTTGCAGTAAGGTGCATTGGTATCTGAAATACTATTCCCACGGGCATCTTCCTCAACGTTGTCGGCAATTTCTCACAAAGCAAGTTCTCTCAGAGCAATCAAGTTACGACGCTGAAAGAAGTGTTGCAGAGATTGATCGATCTTCTCAGGCGCATAGATCTTACCATCTCTCAAGCGCTCCTCTAGCGTCTCAGGAGTCACATCGACAACCACAACTTCATCTGCTTGTTCTATAATAGTCGATCGGGGATTCGCTTCCTGTGATCCGAGCTACTAAATCATTCAAGCTTTCTAAATGCTGAATGTTCACGGTTGAAAACACATCAATTCCAGCCGCTAAGATTAGTTCCACATCTTGGTAGCGTTTTTCATGCTCGCAGCCTGGAACATTCGTATAAGCGAGTTCATCGACTAAGGCAAGCTGAGGCTGACGAGCGATTACAGCTTCGGTATCCATTTCGGTTAGCGTCACACCAGAACAATCGATCGATTTACGCGGAATCACAGTTCTAAGCCGATCGCTTGTTCAATCGTTTCTTGCCGATTGTGAGTTTCGAGCAGTCCGATTACTACATCCACCCCTTCTTTTTTCAACCGATGCCCTTCTTCTAACATCTGGTATGTCTTGCCAACACCTGGAGACATACCAATGAAAATCTTATGTCTTCCACGACGAGGAGATCTATCCATACTTAAGATGGCTCTAGTAATACTTCAAACACATCAGAAAACGCGATCGCTATTTCTCGCTTCACTTCATCGACAGTGATCCCAAGTACAAACTGCTCTAAACTTCCCACAGCCTTATCTGCAATTCCACAAGGCACAATGCGATCGAATCCGCTCAGATCTGGACAGACATTCAATGCGAAACCGTGCATCGTGATCCAGCGACTGACTTTAATTCCGATTGCAGCGAACTTTCGATCGTTTACCCATACTCCAGTGAGTCCCGGAATTCGCGTTCCGACCAATCCATACACTGCTAACACGCGAATGATTACTTCTTCCAACTGTCGAAGATACCAATGCAAATCCTTCTGATAGTGATTCAAGTTCAGGATCGGATAGCCAACAATCTGCCCCGGACAGTGATAAGTGACTTCTCCCCCACGTTCGATGCAATGCAGTTCATGATTGGATTGATTCGGATCGAATTTCAGAAAGCCTAGATCGGAACCCTGTCCCAACGTATAAACCGGAAAATGTTCCAGCAGGATTAAGACATCATCGAGGTCGGAATTTTGTTTACGCGCGTCAACTAGCGATCGCTGCCACTCCCAAGCGGTTTTGTAGGGCATTAAACCTTGAGTGTAGAGAAGGCACGATCGCATGAAAGATTGATCCCAAATACTTTACTTTGAATTACTTTTGAAAAAAGATCAAGCGAAATTCTGATGAAATTACCGCCATTTGCAAATAAGAATTGTCAATAGATGCAAATCATCTTTAATCGAGTTGTTCGCCACAATACAAAGTGCTAATGTGAGATTAATCACCCACCATTTCAGGGGAGGAGATAGCTTATATGAAGCTCGTGATCCAGGGAAAGAACATTGAAGTCACGGATGCCATTCGAGAATACGTTCACCAGAAAATCGAAAAAGCGGTAAGCCATTATCAAACCCTAACGACCGAAGTCGATGTTCATCTCTCTGTTAGCCGCAACCCCCGTATCGTGAAGCAAATTGCTGAAGTTACGATTTACGCAAATGGAACTGTTGTTCGAGCAGAGGAAGGGAGCGAAAATCTATACGCGAGTATCGATTTAGTTGCGGACAAAATTGCCCGACGACTGCGAAAATACAAAGAAAAACGATCGCAACATCGGTATGACAAAACCACAGAAAACTTGGGCGACCAGCCGCTAATTGAAGATTTGAATCTCGATCGAGAACCAGAACTTCCCGCGCAGGTGGTTCGCACTAAGTATTTCTCGATGCCGCCGATGACGGTGGATCAAGCGATCGAACAGCTTGAACTAGTGGGACACGATTTCTATATGTTCCGCAACGTCGATACGGGCGAAATTAACGTTGCCTACGAGCGCAATCACAGCGGATTTGGAGTAATTCAGCCGCGTAACGGCAACGGACACACTCACGACCAAAATGGACACCAAACCCATCAAAACGGGAATGGCAAACATTCAACGAGTGATACTGTGGAATCGCTCGTAAGATAATCAAAAAGGGGTGCGTTCAATCGCGCCCCTTTTTTGTTAAGACAATCTGAGGTTTTGATTCAGGTAATCAAAACAGTTTGATAATCCAATGTTATCGATCCTCAAGGTTGAGCAATCTTCGATTTCAACAAGAACGAATAACTTCGATTTATTAGTAGGAACTGCTTGATCTTTGCGCTCTGCAATTGCAAAGAGTTGGGTTGAATTTCTATATTTTGAATCGAGGAAAGATTGCTATCTCTATATCTAGGAGAATGGTATGAAAAGTAATTCAATCGGCATCCGAAGCGTGGCGATCGTGGGCCCTTACCTCAGCGGTAAAACGACCTTACTCGAAAGCTTGCTTTGGGTCACAAATGCGGTTTCTCGCAAAGGCACAGTGCAAGACAAAAATACGGTCGGAGACAGTAGCCCAGAAGCCCGCGATCGCCAAATGACCGTTGAACTTAACACTGCTCACACGCTCTACGAAGATGTGCGGTTTACGTTTCTCGACTGTCCCGGTTCTGTAGAGTTCGCGCAAGAAACACTAAATGCGCTGATCGGGGTCGATGCGGTTGTCGTGGTGACGGAACCTTTAGTCGACCGTGTTCTGACTCTATCGCCATTGTTCAAATTTTTAGACGATTGGGAAATTCCGCATCTAGTCTTTCTCAACAAAATGGATCGCGCCGATGTGGACTTTATGGAAGTGCTACACGCGCTGAAAACCGTGTCGAGTCGCCCGCTCGTGCCGCATCAATATCCGATCGGGCGTGGCGAATCGCTCACCGGATTTATTGATCTAGTGACCGAACAGGCTTATCACTATCATCCCGGTGCGCCTGCTGATCCGGTTCCGTTCCCCGCAGAGCTAAAAGATCAAGAGCAGCTCGCGCGAATGGAAATGCTCGAAACGCTGGCGAATTGGGATGATCATCTATTAGAAGAACTACTCGAAGAAATTGAACCGCCTGAAGATGAGATTCTGCAAGATCTGAAGATGGAACTGGGCGCGGATTTAATTGTGCCTGTGTTCTTTGGCTGTGCCGATCGAGATTTTGGCGTTCGTCCTTTACTCTCAGCACTGCTGCGGGAAATTCCAGAGCCGGAGACGATCGCAGAGTATCGCGGCATCAAAGTAGGCAACACTGGAATTGCTCAAGTTCTGAAAACTTACAATACACAGCAAGGCGGAAAGCTTTCTCTAGTTCGGGTTTGGCAAGGCACGATCTCCGATGGCATGCCCTTAAATGGCGTTCGCATTGGTGGAATGTATCGCCTGATGGGTCAACAGCAACAAAGCGTGAATTCTGCTCAAGCAGGTGAAATTGTTGCCCTTGCGCGGATGGAAGGAGTCAAGACTGGAGCGACCCTTTCAACCGAGCCAGTCCGTGCACTTCGCAAACCGGAACAGATTAAACCTGTCTACGCAATGGCAATTCAGGCAGAAAAACGCAATGATGAAGTGAAACTGACTGGAACACTTGCGAAACTTTTAGAAGAAGACTGTGGGATTTGTTGGGAGCAACACGGCGATACCCATGAGATTATCTTGTGGGGACAAGGTGAAATTCATCTGCAAGTTGCACTCGATCGATTGCGTCGAAAATACAATCTACCGATGTCCACGCATCTTCCACAAGTTCCCTACAAAGAAACGGTTCGCAAATCCACCAGTTCACACGGACGCTACAAACATCAAACAGGCGGACACGGGCAGTTCGGAGATGTTTATCTCAGCATTCAACCTGGGTCGCGTGGGGATGGCTTCCAATTTGGTGAAAAGATTGTTGGCGGCGTGGTTCCCAAACAGTACATTCCCGGCGTCGAAATGGGTGTGCGAGAGTATCTCTCGATCGGCCCGCTTGGATTCCCCGTGGTTGATGTTTCAGTGACCTTAACGAATGGTTCTTATCACAGTGTTGATAGTTCGGAGCAAGCCTTTAGACAAGCAGCGCGAATTGCAATGCAGGAAGGCATGGCGAAATGCGAATCTGTGTTGTTAGAACCGATCGTACAAGTGACAGTCTCCGTTCCATCTGATTTCACCTCGAAAGTGTTGCGTTTATCCAGCGGTCGGCGCGGTCAAGTGCTGGGCTACGATGCGAAATCAGGTTGGATGGGTTGGGATGATGTGATTGTCTTGTTGCCGCAAGCTGAGATGCACGATTTGATCGTGGAACTACGATCGCAAACAATGGGAGTCGGCTTTTTCCAATGTGAATTCGATCATTTGCAGGAAGTCCCCGACAAGTTAGCAGAACGGCTTTTAGTGACAACTGGACACAGTAACGGTAAACGTTAGTAGTTTTCTCCGAAGGATGAGCCTCCCGGAGTTGATTTATCGATCGACTCCGGGTTTTTTTGTGTCACATTAGCAATACGTGATCTTTTGTGAAGCGCTAATGGAACTCAAGGTTTTACCGAAACAGGCGATTCTTGCCAAAACGTTTCATTGGATTAATGTGGTGAGTGTGTTTATCATGCTGACCAGCGGATTGCAGATTTACAATGCGAATCCGGTGTTTGGGGGTAGAGCAGGAATTCCGATTCCGCCGATCTTTACACTGGGCGGCTGGTTGGCAGGTGGGCGAGATTGGCACTTCGCGGGAATGGGATTGTTTTCGCTGAATTTGCTTTGGTATGGAATTTATGTGCTGGTTACGCGGCGTTGGAAGCATCGATTTGTCGGTGCAAATGATGTGAAAGCGATTCAGACGGGGAAAAATCCGAAGCGAAAATACTACGCTTGGCATCGAGTGGCTTATACCGCGATCGTTCCTATCCTCCTCCTCGCAATCCTCAGCGGAATCGGGATGTACAAACCCGCGCAGTTCCCTTGGATTGTCGAGATGTTTGGAGATTGGCAGGCGCTGAGAATTGTGCATTTTTCTAGCGTTCCGACCGTGATTGGATTCGCGATCGCACATTCTTTTCTGGCGCTGAAAGTCGGCGGCTCTCGATTGATCGATTCAATGTTCTGGTAACGGTGATGCAGAATTTTTCGCGGCGTGATTTTCTCAAAATTGCTGGCGTTTCAAGTTCAGGATTAATCTTGGGCGGCTGTGGTCTCCCAATTTTTGGGGATGTGGTGGGTACAGTCACAGAACCCCTTAATCAAAGCGTTGAGGAGCTGTTATTTAAGCCTCAAACTCCTGTGCCTGAATTTGCCGCAAGCCAAATCGAGCCAAATCAATTGATCGTCAATACGTTTGGATTTACCCCAGTGATTGATCCGGCGAAATTTCGATTAATCATTGATGGCGAGGTCAATCAGCCTTTATCGTTGAGCCTGAACGAGCTTTACAAATTGCCGCTGACTTCGATGATCATTCGCCATGTCTGTGTGGAAGGATGGGCAGCGATCGTACAGTGGGGCGGCGTTCGGTTACGGGATTTGATCCAACTGGCACAACCAAAACCGGGCGTTCAATACGCTTATTTCGAGTCAGCCGATCGCTATTTGGAAAGTTGGGATTTGCGATCGTGCCTTCATCCTCAGACTTTGATGGCGTATCAGAAAAATGGCGAGGCAATCTCGATCGAAAATGGTGCGCCGTTGCGATTAGCTTCTTCGGTCAAGCTGGGATACAAGCAGAGCAAGTGGGTTACGCGAATTACGCTGGTAAGTAAATTAGGTCGATCGCGGGGCTATTGGGAAGATCAGGGTTACGAATGGTTTGCCGGATTGTAGCTTCAAATCTGAAAACAATCTGGAATCTTCCCCCACAACTCAAAGAGTGGACGGTATGCTGAAACACAGATTTGAGGAAGTTTCATGCCCTGGCAGCGCCCAGATGGTCGGCAACCCGATCAGCTCCGTCCCACTACTTTTACTCGGCGATTCACCAAATTTTCCGCAGGTTCTGTCCTAACCTGCTGCGGTGACACCCAAGTTCTCTGCACCGTCAGCATTCAATCCAAAGTCCCCCGCTTTCTCGAAGGCAAAGGGCAAGGCTGGCTCACGGCTGAATATCGAATGCTACCCGGAGCCACGCCCGATCGACAAGAACGCGAACTGCTCAAACTCTCCGGACGCACTCAGGAAATTCAGCGCCTAATCGGACGCAGCTTACGCTCGGTTCTCGATATGCGGGCACTCGGAGAACGCACAATTACGATCGATGCCGATGTCCTGCAAGCCGATGCCGGAACTCGCACGACTTCCATTACAGGTGCATTCGTCGCGCTGCATGACGCGATCGAATCATTGATCCAGCGTGGAGAACTCGATCGCTCTCCGATTCGTCATCAAGTCGCAGCAGTCTCGATCGGTTTAATCGAAGGCGAGGCGTTTCTTGACCTCAACTATCCCGAAGATGTCACCGCTGACACAGACTGCAACGTCGTCATGAACGATGCCCTCGAAATTATCGAAATCCAAGGCACTGCCGAACAAGGAAGCTTCACGCGCGGACAATTGGATCAGATTATGAACTTGGCAGAGAAAGGAATTACGGAACTGCTACAATTGCAGCGACAAGCGTTAGATATCAATGATAACCATTGAAAAAGGTCTATTACTTACCTCTACGGCGTGCCAAATGTTCCGGTGAAATTCGGAGAAAATACAAAGAATTGTCGCCAGAAAGCCACGTATCATAAATATAGTTAGGAACTAAGATCACATTCCCAGACCCGCGATCGAGTGAACGAATCGGAGTATGTTTCAACAAGAGTATCTGTCGGTTAACAGTAACCTCACGGTGTTGAACCACGTCCAGAAATGGTTCGAGAAATTCTGGCATCAACACGACCCGCACTTTCCCCGGCGTGAGAACCAACTCCACCGCCTCAATCTAGCCCTAGCCGAAGGCTTCACCAACGCCGTTCGACACGCCCACTCTGGACTCTCGAATGACACCTCGATCGATATTCAGGTCGCCCTGCATGACGATCGCATGGAAATCGAGATTTGGGACTGGGGCCAGCCCTTTGATCCAGATAATATCCGAGAACCCCAGCCCGGAACTCTACAAGAAGGAGGATATGGCTGGTTTTTGCTGCGTCGTCTCGCCGATAAAGTCAGCTACGATCGCGAAGGACATCGCAACTGCCTCAAAATTGTCAAGTACACCCCCGAAACTCGAACCGCTCAAGTGTCCAATTCGTATTGAGAGGGCTAGACTAGGGAAATAGGGTCACTTTTTAACGAGTGTCTCACCCTTGATATCGTCCCCACATTGTCCAACCCGACAAAAGGCAACACATGATGAAAGGCTCACGGAACCTCGCGCAATCGCTGTCTCTCACTAAAGCTCGATCGAAGGTGGTCAACGCCTCGCTCGTTGGCTGGATGCTGCTCCAAAGCCTCCTCATGAGCGCCCCAGCGATGGCTCAAGCCCGTGAAAGCCTTAGCTACACCGCATTTTTGAAAAAAATTGATGCGGGTGAAGTCGAGCGGGTTGAAATTGATGAAGCTCAGAACGTTGCACGGGTTCGTCTGCAAGGAAAAAGCAAGAATGATGCGCCGATCGAAGTGCAACTCTTAGAGCGCAATCCAGAACTCATCGATCGACTCCGCAAAAACAAGGTGACGTTTGAATCCCAACCGACCGCAGATAATAGCGTCGTCGTGGGATTGGTGGCGAATCTGCTCTTATTCATGTTGCTGATCGCTGGATTGCTGCTGATCTTACGGCGATCGAGCAATTCTCCGGGCGGGCCTGGACAAGCGATGAGCTTCGGTAAATCCCGCGCTCGGTTCCAGATGGAAGCAAAAACCGGGGTGATGTTTGATGATGTCGCAGGCATTGAAGAAGCAAAAGAAGAACTGCAAGAAGTTGTGACGTTCTTGAAAAAGCCAGAACGCTTTACGGCAGTAGGGGCGCGGATTCCGAAAGGGGTGCTGCTGGTTGGATCACCTGGAACCGGAAAAACATTGTTAGCAAAAGCGATCGCGGGAGAAGCGGGTGTTCCGTTCTTCTCGATCTCTGGATCTGAATTTGTTGAAATGTTTGTCGGTGTGGGTGCTTCCCGCGTTCGTGACTTATTTAAGAAAGCGAAAGAGAATGCGCCTTGTATTGTCTTTATCGATGAAATTGATGCAGTTGGACGGCAACGGGGTGCAGGAATCGGTGGCGGCAACGATGAACGCGAACAAACCCTAAACCAACTTCTAACTGAGATGGACGGGTTTGAAGGCAATGCCGGAATCATTATTATTGCAGCGACGAACCGCCCGGATGTTCTCGACTCTGCTTTATTGCGTCCCGGACGATTCGATCGACAAATTATCGTCGATTTGCCGACTTACAAAGGGCGCTTAAAAATTCTAGAAGTCCATGCTCGAAATAAAAAACTGGCTGATGAAGTTTGCCTAGATACAATCGCGCGTCGGACTCCCGGATTTTCCGGAGCAGAACTTGCCAACCTCTTGAATGAAGCAGCGATTCTCACGGCTCGGAGACGCAAAGAGGCGATCACTATGCTGGAGATCAATGATGCGATCGATCGGGTCGTCGCCGGAATGGAACGTCCACCGCTGGTAGATAGCAAGCGCAAACGGCTGATTGCCTATCATGAAGTCGGTCATGCGATCGTCGCAACGATGTTGAAGCACCATGATCCGGTTCAGAAAGTCACACTCGTTCCGCGGGGACAAGCATTAGGAATCACCTGGTTTACGCCCGATGAGGAACAAGGATTAACCACAAGAGCCGAGAAAATGGCGCAAATTACTTGTGCATTGGGGGGTCGAGCTGCAGAGCAAATCATCTACGGCGATGATGAAATTACCACGGGTGCAGGGGGCGATATTCAAGCGCTCACGGGCATTGCGCGGCAGATGGTGACCCTGTTTGGAATGTCTGACTTGGGCAATGTGGCGCTAGAAAGTGGCGGCAGCGAAGTTTTCTTGGGTCGCGGTCTGATGCCTCAAGCAGAATACTCTGAGGAAATGGCAACCAAGATCGATCATCAGGTTTATGCGATCGCAACTCAATGCTATGACGAAGCTTGTCGAATTGTCCGTGAGAATCGTGCTTTAGTCGATTACTTAGTGGATATCTTGATGGAGCAAGAAACGATCGAGGGCGACCAATTCCGCCAGATTGTTGAAGAGTACCGCGATTCTCAAGCCAAAACTGCCAGTGTCACGAGTTGAGTTTTTGAAAGCCCTTTCCACAGAAAGGGCTTTTATCATAATTGGAGTTGGACAGAACCCTCTGCCAGTGACAGATGCCGCCGAGTGAGATCGGAAAAGTGCGTACAGACCTTCAATCTTGCAGGTGTGAGAATTGATATGCACCCACCGCAGAAAGCGCGATCGCCATCACCAATAAAACCGGAATCACAAACCAAGGAAATTGCCCAATCGGTAAATACGCCGCCGCTCTCAGTCCCAAACTTGTATATGTTAAAGGCAATAGATAAACAATTACTTTTAGCAATGCTGGTAGTGTCGAAGCATCAAAAAAAGTTCCGCCTAGAAATGACATTGGTACGATTACAAAGTTGTTATAAATTCCAACACCTTCTAACGATTTCACATTCAATCCGACAATCACTCCCAATCCAGCAAACACAGCACAATTGAGAACCAGAACAAGTAGAAATAACGGATTGAGAAAACTCCAGATTTTACCCGTAAATAGAACTGCAACCAAAATCACTGATGCAGCCGTCAGCAACCCGCGAACAATTCCCGCCAACATTTTGCCAAGATGCACCGCCAACGGATGAACCGGAACGAGTAGAATTTCTTCAAAGGTTTTCGTGAATAAGCGATCGCCACAAATCGAAAAGGTCGTTCCCCCAAAACTGATCACCATCGAGGATAGCGCGACCATTCCCGGCAGGATAAATTGCAGATAGTTATCTCCTGCGCTCGGCTTCGTCACGCTGTCTAAAGAACTTCCCAAACCCAAGCCAAACGCCAAAATATAGATTAACGGCGACACTAATCCCGAAGCGACAATTTGCGTCATTCGCACCCGCAGATCGAGCCAATCGCCCCAAAACACAGTCAGGCTATCCTGCCACAACGTAGACAGCGAAGAACGACGAAGAGAAGAACGCATAGAATACAAATCGTTACAGTCTCATCATTGTTGCACTAACGATCGCATCCGAACTCTCTCTAGGTGGCGGAATCGCGATCAAATTCGTCACAATAAACAGATAAAGTCTGGAGATGCCTCGGTGGATTTGCTGCTGGTCTTTCTATTTATGGGTTTGATTGCATATTTGTTCTTGCAGTACCAAAATCATCAGATTTGTGCGATCCGCAATAGCGATGTGGTGATTGTCAAAGGAGCCGAAGACCGCTATCCCAATTTACCGTTGGGAAATTTTGCGGTTCCACATCGGTTTCGCAGTCCCGATCGCGTTCAGGTCGTTTTCCCGACGATTACTGATGCAGGCGATGTTGAATATATTTACTCGTGGCACAGTTTGAATTCAGTTACGCCGATTACACTCTCCCGGACTCATCGCCAAAACAAAATTCGCGTGATGGCAGAACTCGCGCCCGTGATTAAAGAACATTTGAAACTTGAACTTGATACCGTTGCTCTTGAGAAACAATCCGTCAAAATTGGCAAACTTGCTGAACTTGTTGCCGTTTCCGATTTCTATTCGTCGCAGTTAGAAATCTACGAAAGAGCGATCGACGAAACCGAAAAGTTAATTAAAAAAGTCGAAGAACTCAGCGAAGTTTACGTCCGCATCGTGCGAGAAACCCTAATCGGCACGCGAATCGCAGATTTTAATCCAGACCTTTTACTTGATTTGCACGTCCCGCTAGATGCTCAATACGAACGAGTCAAAGCCGAATATCAGTACATGAAAGACACCGCCCAAGCCTATTACGAACTCCTCAAAGAAAGCCAAGGCTTGAGCCGCTAGAATAGAATCCAATCCTTCTCAAGTCAATCCCTTATGAAGCGCAGACCCCGCAACAATTCCTACAACGACGATCGATATAACAACTACGATCGAGAAGATGACTACGAACCGAAGCAAGGAAAACCCGCCGTGAACAAAACTCCCTCATGGTTTAATGCAACCACGATCGCGATCATTGCAGGCATTTTTGTATTAGGAATTGGTGTCGGAATTGCCTTCAGTGCCGCGACTCCCACAAACCCGACAAGCGTTGTGACGAACTTGCAAATTGACCAGCAAGCTCCCAATCCCGAAATCTGTATCCAAAACGGAGCCAGCGCGATTTCGGTGAACACGCGCCTTTATGTGACGCTGAATCCCTTTAAGGTATTTGTCGCACAAGCTGCAATGGAACCTGCTTGTATCATCAGACGGGCAAACTGGACGGTCTTAGAGCAGCGGAAACTTCTAACCTCTGATCAAGTCCGTGACTGCCGCCAAAAGATGAACACCTTCGGCTATGTCGGCAATCTTGACAACAAAGATAAAGTATCGATCGATTGTGTCTACCAAAGCGATAACGCTAAGAATCTCTTCTTAGGTGGTGCTTCGACTCCAACTCTCGGCAACGACGATCAGTTTTAGTCTTTATCTGATGCGAGTCGCTGCTAATTTCTCGTAGATCTAGGAGCTATCGTGTACACACGAATCGATTGGTCTGCGATCGCCTAGTCCTCTCGCCCCCTAAATCCCCCATTCTGGGGGATTTAGGGGGCAGAAGCCGACCCAAACGAAGCGAGAAAAGAATTGCGTAATTGCGTAATTGCGTGAATTAGCTCGATCGACTCGCTGCATTGTTCGTCTGCCCAGCATTTTAGGTATCACTATGCAGCAAACCATTCTGATCGCAGATCTTCAGTCTTTTCTATCAAACGATCCAATTCAACAACAGGACTTTGTTTTAACGATCGGTAAAGCTCTAGAAGAAATCGGCTTCTTTGCGCTGATCAATCACGGTGTCGATCGCGCTCTTATCCAGCGCGCGTATCAATTTGCTGAAGCATTTTTCGAGCTACCCGATGAAGTGAAATTGCGCTACGAAGATCCGAGACTGAATGGACAGCGAGGATTTACGCGATTTGGGAGAGAACACGCAAAAGATCACCCCGTACCAGATCTCAAAGAATTTTGGCACGTCGGACGAGAAAACCATCTGGCAAACCTTGAGATGATCGAGATTCCTGGATTTCGCTCCACGATGAATCAGTTATATGCACAGCTTGAACAGTGTGCCGTTCAACTTCTCGAAGCGTGTGCGTTGTATTTAGAAGTCGATCGATCGTTTTTGAGCGAAACTACGATCGATGCAGATACGATTCTCCGAATCATTCACTATCCAGCGATTCCAGAAGACGCGAATCCCGCGAGTCTGCGATCGGCTCCGCACGAAGATATCAATCTCATCACCTTACTTTGCGAAGCGACCGAGAGCGGATTAGAACTCTTGCAGCGCGACGGAACTTGGAGAGCAATCCCGAACTTAGAAGGGCAAATTATTGTCGATAGCGGTGATATGTTGCAGCAATTGACCAATGGATTGCTGAAAAGTACCACGCATCGCGTCGTCAATCCCGGGGATCGTTCTCAACGATTCTCAATGCCATTTTTTGTGCATCCGGTTGGGAAAACCGCTCTTACGCCGCTCCAGACCTGTATCGAAAGAACGGGCGGCGCAGTTGCATTTCCCAAAATCACAGCAGGCGAATACTTACAGCAGCGACTTGCAGAGATCGGACTGAAATAAGTTAGCCACCTGCCGCAAACGTTGCCATAATTGCCACAGACAGCAAGATCCCAGGGATCAGCATCACAATCAGCATGAATAAATCGTGGGTGTTCATGTTTCAGCGCTCCGAAGTAGTAACTTCATTTTAGGCAATGCGATCGTGATCTTTTCTGCCCAAGGATTGAGAAACCCTTAAGTTTTGGCGATGAATAACTTCTCCTTCGATGACCTGCAAAAGAAAGATTTACTCACGGCTTTGGGACTTTGGCTCGTGGTCGAGACGGTGAGTTTTGTGTTGTTTCCGACGCTAGGATTGATTGATCCGGGCGCTAGACTGAGAACATGGTTTCTGCTCAGTGTGCCGTTTGGTCTGGGCGGAGCGGCATTGGTTAGTATGAGTTCTCGGTTTTTGGCAACGGCAGGCGATCGAGCAGGAAGAAGAGTTTCTTCGTTGATTGGTCAGTTTGGCGGTTGGTTTGGACTTGCAGGAATTATGTTTCCGTTTTTTGTGGTGTGTGTAGAGTTTTTCTCGGCGCTGAATTTACCCAATTAATAAGTCATGAAACAGGCGCTCAAAGAATGGTCGATCGCGGTTAAAGCGCTAGAGCAGGGAGAAACAATTTTGTTGCTTCGCAAAGGGGGCATCCGAGAAGAAAAGGGACGGTTTGAAGTTCCGTTTCGTCGAGTGCTGCTGTATCCCACGTATGAGCATCAAGATCCAACATTGCTTAAGCAACCCAATCTAGTCGATCTCGTTGAATCAGGTTGGCATCCTGACACGATCGAGATTAGTTCGATCGCAGAGATTACCGATGTGATTCAAGTGAGTGATCCAGAAGTCGTGCGATCGCTGTTACCGTTTCATATTTGGAATGATCGATTTGTCGAAGAACGGCTGAAATGGAAATCGCGATCGCCGTTGTATTTACTGTTGTTGCGAGTGTTTCGATTGCCAGAACCTCAGATGATTGCTTATCGAGATGCTTACGGTGGATGTCGATCGTGGATTGAGATCGATGATGTAAATGTCGATCGAGCAGTTCCGGTGCTAAGTGAGTCGGAGTATCAGAATCGGGTCAATCAAATTCGCGCGACTAATTTTATGACTACAGATAGGTGAATCTAAAAAACGAAACCTGCAAGTATCTTGCTTGACAAAAAACTTCAATTTGTTCGGAGATGATGTCTCTAATTCAAGCAAGTTTGGGGAAACTGAACGCTCTACAAGCTTGCTTCTATAGGATAGTTTTTTGTCAAACTTTAGCCGCTCTTTCGATGTGTGAAAAGCAGAAGCAATTCACCACTGAAACAGCGATTTGCTTGTTTCTATTCATCTGTGGTGTGAAGTAAGTTTGTATGCTATCTAACTTAAAAAACTGCTCCATTGTCTCCACAACGATCGCTTTATCTATCTGCACAGCCAGCACGTTTTTTAGTCCAAGTGCTTTCGCGAATCCAAAAGAACCCTTAAAAATTTCTGCGATCTAGTCCTCAACCGAACCAGAACCCAGCCTCAAACAAGTTACTTCTGTTTCGCAGCTTACCGATGTTCGCCCGACGGACTGGGCATTTCAAGCACTACAATCGCTAGTCGAACGCTACGGCTGCATCGCGGGCTATCCTGACAAAACCTATCGCGGCAACCGGGCACTCACGCGATACGAATTTGCCGCTGGACTGAATGCCTGTCTCGATCGAGTCAACGAACTAATTGCCGCTTCAACCGCCGATTTAGTCAAAAAAGAAGACCTAGCAACCCTGCAAAAACTTCAACAACAATTCGCGGTAGAACTGGCAACGATTCACGGTCGAGTGGATGCTTTGGAAGCTCGGACTGCCACTTTAGAAAAACAGCAGTTTTCAACCACCACAAAGCTAGGAGTCGAACTCGTTTCCTATCTAGCCGATGCCTTTGGTCGAAACGCCAGCAACGCGAACAATCCGAATCTGGGTTATCGCCTGAGATTGGATTTTGACACCAGCTTCTCGGGACGCGATCGCTTAAGAGTCCGACTCCAATCGACAAACCTAAGACGACTCGACACTGCGACCGAATTCCCAACCGGATTAGCAGGACAAACTGACGAATCAAGGTTTCTCGCAACCAGCGTCTCCCAAAACGGTCAAATTACTATAAACCGCTTGCAGTATCGCTTTCCCGTAGGCGAACTTCTGACCGTCTATCTCGATGCTAATACGATCGACCCCAGCATCGTCACTGATCCGATCACGCCTTTTAACGATCAAGTTTTAGGCTCTCCCTCAAACTTCGGGCAAATCAATCCGATCTTTTTCCCTGTGGGCAACCGTGCTGGAATTGCAGCAAACCTGAGAGTCTCCCCGGCGATCAGCTTTGACTTTGGTTACTACGGCGAGGATTCTACGATCGGCGGGGCTAACTTTCCCGACAACAAATCCGGCATCTTTAACGGCGGTCATAGTGCTTGGGGGCAATTAGTTTACAGCTCCGGTGCGCTCAAGTTTGGCTTGATGTATATCAACACCTATTCAGTCGTGAACGGGGTGGATACACTGGCGGGAAGCAATGCGGCGAAGGTGATTGGCGCAGGACCAGTTCAAGGAAACTCCTACGGATTTCAGTTTAACTACCGCTTTTCACCTCGGTTTGAATTAGGGGGATGGCTTGGATACACAGCAGCTCGATCGCTCGGTGACGGCACAAAAGGCGATGCCAGCATTTGGAACTATGCGGTCAATCTCGCCTTTCCAGACCTGGGCAAAAAAGGCAACTTAGGCGGAATCGTCTTTGGAATGCAGCCGAAATTGACGGGAACCAGTAACGATGCTCTAGCGCAAGCGATCGGACTTCCGGCAGGACAGCGCAGTGATCGAGATACGGGCTATCACATTGAAGCCTTTTACCGTCACCAACTCAGCGACAACATTTCGGTCACGCCTGGCGTAATTTGGCTCACCGTTCCAAACCACGACAATCGCAATCCGGATGTGGTGATCGGTGTGATTCGGACAACGTTTGCTTTCTAAAGTTATCGATCGCGGTAGTTGTCAAAATTGAGTTTGATACTCTAAATCTATTTCTATTACTGATGAGGACTTCGAGATGAAGCGACGGAGGCTACTTTTAGGCGGATTGTTGATCGCCTCACTCATGATTACGATCGGCTGCGGCGGCAATCAATCTGCAAATCAATCCACAAGCGGCAGCAAAACGCTGACGCTGTTGACCTCGCCAGATTATCCGCCGTATGGATTTTATGACACCGCAGGCGGCGCACGTAAGATTGTTGGATTTGACATCGACATCGCGAATTACGTTGCGAAAGAATTGGGATACGAATTGAAAGTGCAAGAATCAGACTTTAACGGTTTGATCCCTGCCCTTCAAGTGAATCGAGCCGATTTTGTCATGGCGGGAATGACTCCGACCGACGAACGCAAAAAGAACGTGGATTTTTCGACGATCTATTTCCAGGCGAAAAACACGATCGTCGCGCTCAAAGGCAACAATCTAGCGAAAGCGGAAAATTTTGCAGGAAAACGGGTCGGGGTGCAGCTCGGTTCAATCCAAGAAGGTGATCTGAAGAAGATTTCAGAAAAGGTGCAAGGGATACAAATCAAAGCGCTGAATCGAGTGCCAGAAATCATTCAAGAAGTAAAGGCAAAGCGAATTGATGCTGCGATCGTAGAAGATACCGTGATTCAAGGATTTACCAAAGCGAATCCAGATCTGGAATATAACGTGATTCCGTCTGAAGGGCCTTCGGGATCTGCGATTGCGTTTCCCAAAGGTTCGGCGCGTGTGGCAGAGTTTAACCAAGTGCTAGAAAAGATGAAAACGAGCGGAGAACTCGATCGATTGGCGAAACAATGGTTTGCGACCAGCGCTCCGGCATCTCCATCGCCCTCACCCACCAAATAGGAGGATGATCTCAATCAAAATATGAACTTAGATTTTTCTCGTATCTTTTCGGATATTCCTTTTATTCTGAGTGGCGTTCCGCAAACTCTATTATTTACGTTTGCTTCAGTATTCTTTGGGTTATTGCTTGGAACAATTCTTTCACTATTCAAAATTTCTGGTGTGAAGCCTCTAATCTGGTTTGCGCTCGCGTATACCTCAATCTTTCGAGGAACGCCGCTGCTGCTGCAATTATCCCTTGTATATTTTGCGACACCACAGCTTACCGGATATGATATTTCTGCATTACAGGCGGGAGTGTTTACGTTTAGCCTCAACTCTGGCGCATATATGTCCGAAACGATTCGCGCTGGGATTCAGGCGGTTGATAAGGGGCAAACTGAAGCCGCGATGTCTTTAGGAGTGCCTTATCCGTTGCTCATGTGGGATGTCGTGTTGCCGCAAGCGTTGAAAAATATTTTGCCAGCGTTGGTAAACGAAACAATTTCGCTGCTAAAAGATTCGTCGCTTGTTTCAACGATCAGTGTGGTGGAGATTCTTCGGAGTGCCCAAATTGTGGGTGCAAACAAGTTCATTTATTTTGAGCCGCTGCTGTTTGCAGGGTTTCTTTATTACGTTTTGGTGATGGCATTGACTTCCTTGGCATCGATTCTTGAAAAGAGGTTAAGACGCAGTGAATGATGTTGTTGTACGAACGGAATTTCTCACGAAATCTTTCGGAAGTTTAAAAGTTTTAGATGATATTTCGACCGAGATTCGACGCGGTGAAGTAGTTGCGATTTTGGGCCCTTCGGGGTCTGGAAAATCAACTTTTTTGCGCTGTATAAATTTGCTAGAACGTCCCACGCGCGGACGGATTTATTTCAACGATCGGGATATTACCGCCCCGAATACGAACATTGCAAAAGTACGGGAAAAGTTAGGCATGGTGTTTCAGCATTTCAACTTATTTCCACACATGACGACGCTGAAAAATGTGACATATGCGCCGATCAAACTCAGAGGAATGAGCCACGCTCAAGCCGAAGAAAAAGGCAGAGATCTGCTGACAAAAGTTGGACTCGGTGAAAAGTGCGAGGTGTATCCTTCACGCCTTTCGGGTGGACAAAAACAACGAGTCGCGATCGCTCGCGCTCTAGCGATGGAACCCGAAGTGATTCTCTTCGATGAACCGACTTCCGCACTCGATCCCGAAACTGTGAAAGAAGTTCTCGAAGTGATGAAAGCACTGGCAAAAACTGGAATCACAATGGCGATCGTGACTCACGAAATGGGGTTTGCCCGTGAAGTTGCCGATCGCATTTTGTTTCTCGATCAAGGTAAGCTTGCGGAAGATGCGCCACCGAGCGAATTTTTCGGCAACCCGAAATGCGATCGAGCGAAGCAGTTTCTAGAAAAAATGCTGTAGTTTCGTTTTGATTTCACTCGGATAGATCAACCAAACACGCTGTACGTTCTGAGTTAAGGTTTGCACGAGTGCGGAAAGCTCTCCGATTTCTCGCAGTCCAAGCGTTGTCTGAATATTAATTCCTCGATCGTACAGCGTGTACCCGCGACTCACCGCAATTCTCAATCCACAGTAAATCTCTGGATCAAATCCTAATTGCTTTGCCCAAAGTTGAACTTTTTCGAGTAGCGACAAACGATCGCTTTCATTCAAATGAGAAATGTCTAACGCTTTGAGCAAATCTCGATCGAGAAATCGCCTCGATAAATCTGCCAAAATCGAATCTTCGTGAGTTTGCCACTGTTGTAGATGATAAACAAACGTCCCGTCATCAGTGGCTAAATATTGCGCTAATTCAATTTGGTTATTTAACCACGCTTTTACATTTTGATCCGCGTTTAATTGACCCAGGTTTAATTGATGTTCTGCTCGCTGAAATATCTTTAATAAAACCCAAGTTGCAGCCACATTTTTACGATGGTTATACACCTGAGAATACATAAAATAACGCACGATCAAATAATGTTCGATCGCTGCCATTCCTTTTCGAGCCACGACTAATTGTTGTGTCACCGGATCGTATCGCATCGCCATCAAAATACGATCGAGATCGATCCGTCCGTAAGATGCTCCAGTAAAGTAACTATCTCGCATCAAATAATCGAGTCGATCGCAATCCAATTGGCTCGAAACTAACTGCCAAATCAACGGCAACGGATATTTTTTCAGACAAACCGCTTCAATCTGATCGATCAAATCTGGCGAAAAGCGATCGAGCAATCCCCGAATCGGCTTCGATTCCCGCAAAATTCGTCGTGTCCACACCTCATGATCGCTACCAAAAATCTCTTCAGCCGTATGACTAAACGCGCCATGTCCAATATCGTGAAGCAACGCCGCACACAGCAAAACGGTTCGATGCGGTAAAAGCTGCGGATAATCTCGCGCAATACGATCGAATGCCCGTCGCGCTACTGCCATCACACCGAGCGAATGCGTAAACCTTGATCCTTCCGCACCGTGAAACGTCAAACTCGCAGGGCCCAATTGACGAATCCGCCGCAATCGTTGAAATGCAGGAGTATCAATCAGTTGAATTAAAAGCGCTTCAGTTGGCTCGCTGGAATTTAACGCGATCGCACCATGCAACGGATCGTGGTAGACGCGCTCAAAACTCACTTTGCCCCTGCGACAAGAGAATCTGCAAACGCCGAGATTGCGGCTTTGTACTGCGTATCTGCGGCAGTTCCAACTTGTTCAAGCGTGATGGCTTCCAGTGCCACAACTCGATCAGGCTGAATTCCCAAGCGATTGATGTCGGTATGATTCGGCGTTTCATACTTCGCCACCGTCACCGCCAATCCTGCCCCATCCGACAAATCAAACAGCGATTGAATCAATCCCTTTCCAAACGTCTTTTCGCCAACAATTGTGGCTCGTCCGTTATCTTGCAGCGCACCCGCCAAAATCTCACTCGCGCTTGCCGTTCCTTGATTCACCAAAACCATTAGCGGATCGTTCGTCAACGCTTTGCCCGTCGCCTCAAAACTGCCGATCGTACCCTGCCGATTCACCGTATAAACGATCGCGCCTTCATCCAGCCACAACCGCGCGATTTCGATTCCCGCGTTCAGCAAGCCACCCGGATTGTTTCGCAAATCGAGAATATATCGATCGGCTCCGTCGCGCTCTAATTTCGCGATCGCGTGCGCCACTTCCATCGTCGCATTCGCATTAAACTGACTCAACCGCAGATAACCGACTTTCTTCCCGTCCGTCTGTGGGCGCAATTCTGCCAGCACTGGATTCAACTCAATGAGATCGCGCACTAAATCAAACTCTCGCTCGAATCCGCCCTCACGCGCGATCGTTAAGGTCACATGACTGCCAACGACTCCGCGCATTTTTTCCGCCGCTTCATCCAGGCTCAACCCTTCGGTCGTCACTTCGTCAATTTGCAGGATCGTATCGCCAGAGAGAATACCCGACTTTGCCGCAGGCGAACCCACGATCGGAGAAATCACCTTCAGCCGTTTCGTCTCCACATCCAGCGCAATCTGCAATCCTACACCCGTCAATTCACCCGATGTACTCGTTTGCAAACTGCGATATTGATCCGGCTTCAACAGCCTCGTAAACGGATCGCCTAGCACCCCCAGCATCTGCGAAATCGTGCCGTAAGTCGCTTCCCGATTCGGCAACGACTGCTTTAGATACTTTTCCCGCAGTCCCCACCAATTCTTGTGATTGAACGTCGGGTCGACATAAGCTCGATCGATAATTCGCCAAACTTCGTTGATTAACTTCTGTTCTTCAGTCAGCGCTGTAGCGGGGGCTGCCATAAACAGCAGCGAAGCGGCGATTGAGAGTCCAACAGCCGTCAGTGAGCGAAGCCAAATGAATCGTTTTCCCATAGCGATCGATAGTAGCGCTAAATCGGGTAATTTGACGCAGCAAAATCCCAGTATGATTCACTTTGCCAGAGAACACCGAGTCCGGTAAAATTTTTGTGAAACGAAATTATTCTTCATAAGGGCTTAAGTTTGTCGATCGAGCGTGAAACCAATGGAAAATCGGCAGAAACCCTGATAAATTGCCTCTTTCCGCCCGGAAATCCGACCCTCAGATATGTTACATTTTTTATGAACAGCAATCATTTTTAGGAACGCTTGCTTTATGGCAAATGTGTATGACTGGTTCGATGAGCGCCTAGAAATCGGAGCGCTTGCCGAAGACGTAACCAGCAAGTACGTGCCTCCCCATGTCAACATCTTCTATTGCTTGGGCGGCATTACTCTGGTCTGCTTTTTAATTCAGTTCGCAACTGGATTTGCAATGACTTTTTATTACAAGCCAACCGTTGCCGAAGCATTCACTTCCGTTCAGTACATCATGAACGAAGTCAATTTCGGCTGGCTGATTCGCTCCATCCACCGTTGGTCTGCCAGCATGATGGTGCTGATGATGATTCTTCATACCTTCCGGGTTTACCTCACCGGTGGCTTCAAAAAGCCCCGCGAATTGACCTGGGTGACAGGTGTGGCGTTGGCAGTGATCACCGTTTCTTTTGGTGTGACGGGCTACTCGCTCCCTTGGGATCAAGTCGGCTACTGGGCGGTGAAGATCGTGTCTGGTGTGCCTGAAGCAATCCCAGTGGTGGGAACGCTGATTGCAGACTTGCTGCGGGGTGGTGCAAGCGTCGGTCAATCGACTTTGACTCGCTACTACAGCGCACATACCTTTGTCTTACCTTGGTTGATCGCTGTCTTTATGCTGGCGCACTTCCTGATGATTCGGAAGCAAGGAATTTCAGGTCCGTTGTAAAGATTTTTGGATTTTAGACTACAAGTAAGATAAGTCTAAAGTCCAAAATGGTTTTACTGATCTCTAGAGTTAAGGAGAGACTTCGTTAAATGGCAACTGTTAAGAAGCCGGATCTCAGCGATCCTCAATTACGTGCGAAGTTGGCGAAAGGCATGGGTCACAACTATTACGGTGAACCTGCTTGGCCCAACGATTTATTGTATATCTTCCCGGTCGTGATTTTAGGCACGATCGCGCTTTGTGTCGGTTTGGCTGTGCTTGACCCTTCGATGAATGGTGAGCCTGCTAACCCGTTCGCAACGCCGCTGGAAATTCTTCCTGAGTGGTATCTGTACCCCGTGTTCAACATCCTCCGCCTCGTGCCGAACAAGCTCCTGGGTGTGGTGTTGATGGGTTCTGTGCCGCTAGGCTTGATCATTGTTCCGTTTATCGAGAACGTCAACAAGTTCCAAAACCCCTTCCGTCGCCCCGTTGCAATGGCAGTGTTTTTGTTTGGAACCTTCGTGACGATGTGGCTCGGGATCGGCGCAATTTTCCCCGTGAGTCAAGGTTTGACTCTCGGCTTGTTCTAGACTGTATTTGAACAAAAATTTGATGCCTGCTAGATAGTTTGGAGAGATTCAATCTGTTTGGCAGGCATTCTCTTTGAGTCGGAATCAGATCGCGATCGATCATTTCTACAAAACCGAACCGAAACGTTGGCAGATCGATCAATTCGACGATCAAGACACTGAAATAAAACTGCGATCGATGGATGTGACTCTACCGAGCGCGGATCTTTATGACAAAGTACAGTTTTGACCTGATACCTACAATACTTTTGCTCGTAGCCACGAAATCGGTAACAGGCTCATTTTCCGCAACCCTGGCACGTATGCCCGTCGGTTGAAGTTGTCGTAGTTGTTATTCTCGATCGCATTCAAAATTCGGCTATACAGCATCAATGCCGACCAAACGGGCCAGCGCGCATCTTCATTCAGCGATCTAATTCCTCGTTCCGCTTGCGTGTAGAACTGACGCGCCCGCTGAATCTGAAACTGCATCAACGCTTTCCAGCGATCGTCGTTCACGCCTTTTAACAAATCCTCTTCGGTGTAGCCAAAGCGCTCTAGATCCTCAAGCGGCAGGTAAATCCGACCCCGCCGCGCATCTTCACCGACATCGCGCAAAATATTCGTCAACTGCTTCGCCACACCGAGCGCGATCGCATCATCAAGCGGTGAATATCCCGGCTCCGGATCATACCAAGGCACAGACTTATCCGGCTCAGTCAATCCCATCACGTTTGTAGACATCAAGCCGACAGTACTTGCCACTCGGTAGCAGTACAGATAAAGCTCATCGAATGTTTCATAGCGACTGCGATAGAGATCCATGCGCTGTCCGGCGATCATGTCGCGAAAAGGCTGGATCTCGATCGGAAACCGTTCCACCGTGTCTACCAATGCGACATCGAAATCATCTTCTGGATAACCCGCAAAGACCTTTTCTAATCGTCTTTCCCACTGATCCAATGTGTCATCAGTCGCTTGCTTACCATTGAAGCCATCGACCAACTCATCGGTGCGACGACACCAGACATAAATTGCCCAAATCGCTCGTCGTTTTTCAGGGGGAAATAACAGAGTCGCCAAGTAGAAAGACTTTGTAAAGTGTTCCATTAATTGGCGGCATTGTTCGTAAGCCTCATCGACAGAGACTAACGATCGTACAAAGGAAGAGGGTTGTTCGGGCAATTGCAGCATTCGTAAGACAGATGGAAGGGTTGACAAAGCGCTAATTGCTACTGGTGACTAAACGTTTCGGCTCAGTCAGGGTAGAGACAGGCGCGTTCGTAATTGCCTGCGCTGTCAGCTTACCAGAAAGGACGGCTCCTTCCATACTCCCCAGATACTGTTGCATGGTGTAGCTCCCAGAAAGATAAAAGTTGTCGATCGGGGTTGCTTGATCCGGGCGATAGGCTTGCCGTCCTGGAGAGGCGGTATAAACCGATCGCGGCGTTTTCACCACTTTGTATTTACGGAGTTTAGCAGGATTGTCACCCGTTAAATGCTGCGGGAACAAGCGTTCTAACTCTTTCATCGTGGCAGCGATGATTTCTTCGTCAGATTTGTCGATCCAATCCTTGGCGGGAGCCAAAACAAATTCCAACATGGAGCGATCGGGATCTTCGTATTCTTTGCACGTAATACTCATGTCTGCATAGACGCTAAGTAAGTCCGATCGAGAAAATAGAAGCTGATCGATGTCGGTGAGTTTGCGATCGAACCACAAATGCAGATTGATCACGGGAACGCCTTCTAAGCCTTCGAGCTTTTGGAAGAAGGGCATTTCTCTCCACGGCTGCGGCATCAGGACTTTCATCACATCGACCGACATTGCAGACACATAGCGATCGGCGGTGATCACTTCGTCGGGTTCGCCATCGAGTCCACGAATCAAAAGACCTTGCACCGTATTGTCATCGTTTAGTAAGATTTGCTTCAGCGGTTTTTTCAGGTGAACTTCACCACCGTTTGCAACGATGTGATCGACGATCGGCTGACACAATCTCTCGGTGGGTGAACCGTCGAGGAAAGCAATTTTAGAGCCGTAGCGTTCCTGCAAAAATTTATTCAGCGCAGTCAGAATGATCGTCGCTGAAACTTCGTCAGGATTGATAAAAGTGAGTGCTTTTGATGCGGCGATGAAGATGTCAGAACTGACGCGCTCGCCAATTCCTTGACGTTCCAGCCATTCGAGCAGGCTGTACTTATCCATATCTTCAACGTATTTCTGACCCCGTAGCACACCGGGCCAAAGTCCGATCGCAAATCGGATCTTTTGTTCCCAGGTCAACATATCGTTATTTTTCAGAATCGACGTGATGACATTGAACGGAGCGGGGATGTCAGGAACTTTGAAATAAGAATATGTTTCTGGCTTCTCCGGCTGATTGAAAATCAGCGCGTGTTCTTTCCACTGGAGTCGATCGAGAATATCCAACTCTCCCATCAGTTGGAGCATATTGGGATATGCTCCAAAGAACGCATGAAGCCCGGTTTCGTACCAATCGCCGTCTTCATCTTTCCAGGCTGCAACCAATCCGCCCAAAACATCGCGGCTTTCCAACACGATCGGCGTGTGTCCAGCATCGACCAAATATTTCGCGCAGGATAGTCCTGCTAAGCCGCCTCCGGCGATCGCTACTCGCATTTAGTCTGTTCACCTAACTTGTGATCGGCAATTCGATTCAATTATACGTTGCGAACCGTTACATTTTTTGACTCGGTGCAAAAAGTTGGGTGCAGATTGGGAACCTCGATCGAGGTTTCAGCGAAATTGATCAAGTAGCGGTGACGAAAGGATTGCATCGATTTTTACACTAAGTTAGAGAAGGCACAAAGTGTCCGTTTGATTCAACATTAGATGTGCGAGTTGTCAACACACTAAAAGAATCACCTAAATAAAATAAAGCTGCGATAAGATACGGAGCAACTTCATTAGAAACATTACAGGCTCACTACTTAAGCAATTTGGCTTACCTCTTGCTCTGAGTTATCAAAAGGTTTCAGGTGCTTAACGGGTCAAATGTGATAGTTCAAATGAATTTAGTGTGCTTCGCTACCTTGCTTGAGTGAGTTTTTTTGATATGTATGTCTAGCTGACAGCAATCTGTGTTCCAAAGTTGTCAATCTCCATCTGACTCGTTCCTGACCGTTTCCTGAACGTGCAAGTTTTTTGCAAATCGTCGCCGTCCTAGAACCACGGCAAAGTTTGTCGTCGAATGACAGAGGAAATTAAATTGTGTTAGATCCGACTTCCAGTTCGCAGCGGGATATCGGCAGCTTTAGCCTGTCTGCAAATCCAACCGCTGCCCTGACCACTGACCCGAATCCAGATACGCTATTTCCATCGCTCAACGTCGTCGCCGCCGCGAGTTCTACAAACTACGGGGCGATGGGACTCAAAGCAGAATACTTTAATGATGGAAATCTGACTCAGCGATCGATGATTCGCACCGATCCAACGATCGATTTCAACTGGGGGAGAAATGCTCCCAATCAGGCAACCCAGGCAGACAACTTTTCGGTGCGTTGGACTGGGCAGCTTGCACCGCTTTATTCCGAGGCGTATACCTTTTCGGCGGATGCAGACGATCGCATTCGCGTTTGGATCAATGACAAACTGTTAATCGATCGTTGGGAAGTTCCAGTCGATCTCAATCCCACGATCAATCTCGATGCTGGACAAAACTACAACATTCGGGTGGAATACGCAGAGATTGGAGGAGAAGCGATCGCGAAATTGCAGTGGGCAAGTCCAAGTCAATCGAAGGAAGTGATTCCGCAAAATCAGCTCACATCGCCATTGATCAGCACGAATATCAATCAGGGGGCGGGTCTATTTAGTAATGTTCGAGACATTAACATTAACGATCTGACTCCGATTAACGATTCTTTGAGTCCAGAGAATCTTTCTGATTTCTATCGGTTTACCCTGACTCAATCCGCTGCGATTAACGTCACGATCGACAATCTATCGGAGAATGCAGATCTCAAACTGCTGAATGAGCGCGGTGATATCATTAGCACCTCTGCCAATGATGGAACTACGATGGAATCCATCGGTGCAGTGTTGAGCGCTGGAACCTATCTGCTGCAAGTGTTCGCAAATCAGCCTGTGAATACTAACTATGTGATGACTTCTGCGATCGCAGAGACGATCCGAGAGGGTGCGAAATCTGCGGATACGTTTATTGACTCGATCGGAATTGCAACGCATTTGCGCTATGGCGATACCAGTTATGGGCGCTTTGAAGATGTGGTCGAGCCGCGTTTGCGCGAATTGGGGCTGCGGCATATTCGGGATGGTGGAAGCAATGCGGATATGTATGCCAAGATGCGACGACTGGCGACCTTTGGCATCAAGTCTACGTTGGTTTTAGACCCACGCGACGGCATCACCCCTCAGAACGCTGTGGAGCAAATCAAACAGGCATTACCTGGCGTAGAAGCGGTGGAAGGCCCGAACGAATGGGATGCAAATCCTAGCACGATGAGCTATAAAGGCAAGTCTTTCCCGGATGGACTGCGGGACTATCAAGCAGATTTGTATCGCGCGGTGAAAGGTGACCCCGCGACGGCTCATCTCTCTGTGTTAACGCCATCGATGGCACAGCCGGAAAATGGAGAGCAAGTCGGATCGCTGGCTGAGTTTAGCGATTTTGGCAATATGCACAGCTACGCGGGCGGTCGCTTTCCGTCGTTTGATTTCGATCGACGTTGGCTGCCATTGACCAAGCAGTATGCGGGCGATCGACCGATTATCGCAACCGAGACGGGATATCACAATGGAGTCGACGATCGTCAAACCACTCACACAGCGATCACAGAGCAAGTCTCAGCCAAGTACATTCCACGAACCTTTTTGGAATACTTCAATCGCGGCGTGAAGCGGACGTTTATCTATGAACTAATGGATCAGCGTTCTGCGCCTGATGCAGAAAACAACTTTGGAATCATTCGCGCGGATGGAACTCCGAAGCCTGCATTTTATGCGCTGCGAAACATGATTCGCGTGTTGAATGATACGCCTGGAAGTACTGCAAATGGAGGACTCTCTTACTATTTCAGTGGCAATGTCAAAGATCTGCGTCATCTGCTGCTGCAAAAGAGCAACGGTGAGTTTTATTTGGTGATGTGGCTGAATTCGGAAAGTACAGAAGCGACGAAAACTCAGCGGGTTACAGTAAATTTGTTAACGCCTACGAAGGAAGCAGCGACCTTTTTACCGAATCGATCGGATGCTGCAACTGCGACGTTTGCGACTCCATCACGAGTCACGATGGATGTTCCGGATGCACCGATCATTCTGAAAGTTGTGCCGAAAGCTTAAACGGCTAGAATTTGGGGCTGTACAGATTTATCTCTACGGCCCCAAACGAAAAACCTAGATCAATTTGATAGCGCGGAAGGTAAAGAACAGCGCATAAGCAAGCGCGATCGCGCCACCGACAATCAAGAAATACGCAATAACGGCTGACATAAATTGTGTCTCCTAAAGATCCCTAACAAAACTATACAGACAAATGCAGCGCCTCATCTAACCCGATCGCTTGATAAGATCAACCTCAACGCTGTTTTTGAGAGCGAATCATGCCGTCTGTTATTCCCGTTTCGCTGCCCCAAAATTCCTACGACATCGCGATCGCATCAATTGATGAAATTGGAGATCGACTGCAAGCTTTACCCAAACTCGGCAAAAAAGCGCTGATCGTTTCAAATCCAGCCATCTTTAAACAGTACGGTCAAGCCGTGACTGACTCGCTGACAGAAGCCGGATTTACCGTGAGTTCTTGCATTTTGCCTGCGGGGGAGCGTTACAAAACTCCCGCTACGCTGCAAAAAATCTACGATGCTGCATTAGAAAATCGGCTAGAGCGATCGTCGGTAATGGTGGCACTGGGTGGCGGTGTGGTCGGCGATATGACTGGGTTTGCCGCAGCGACTTGGCTCCGTGGCATTTCTGTGGTTCAAGTTCCTACGACATTGCTGGCGATGGTGGATGCCGCGATCGGGGGAAAAACGGGGGTGAATCATCCCAACGGCAAGAATTTAATCGGTGCATTTCATCAGCCGAGACTCGTTTTGATCGATCCGCAGGTTTTGAAAACGCTGCCCGCGCGAGAATTTCGAGCCGCGATCGCAGAAGTGATTAAGTACGGCATCATCTGGGATGCGGAACTGTTTGAGAAGCTCGAACGCGCGAAACGGTTGGATCAGATTCGAGCGGTCGGAGATGATTTGGTGAATGAAATGCTGGTGCGATCGGCGCAAGCAAAAGCGCACGTCGTTAGTAAAGATGAGAAAGAGTCGGGGCTGCGGGAAATTCTCAACTACGGGCATACGATCGGGCACGCGATCGAGAGTTTAACGAACTACCGCGTTGTGAATCATGGCGAAGGTGTGGCGATCGGAATGATGGCTGCTGGACTGATTGCGGTTGAGATTGGGCTGTGGGATCGAGAAGAATGCGATCGACAAAAAGTTTTGATCGAGAAAGCAGGGTTGCCGACTCGGATTCCGGAAGAATGCGATCGCTCTGAAATTGTGCCGACCCTGCAAGCGGATAAGAAAGTGCGAGATGGCAAGGTGCGATTTGTTCTGCCGCGCCAGATTGGAACAGTGATTGTGACGGATCAAGTTGAGCCTGCTGTGATTCAAACGGTACTGGATCAGATGTAGTTTTTGAAACATCGAAATGATTTCTTTCTACATCGTAAAATATCCACGATCGCGGATGTTTTGATGGAAAAGCGACGGGCGGCAACCCGTTGGGAATTCGGACACTCTCGATCGATGAAATTGTGGCAGAGCTAGACAAAGAGGAAGCCGCTTCTCGTTAAATTCAGTTCGACAAGCTTTTTCGCTTCGTTGCTAGCAGATCGCTGCCCCCTAAATCCCCCAAAATGGGGGATTTAGGGGGCTTCCCGGATTTCAAATCGAAGCTAGTCACTTCTATTGGGAACCCACCTTAAGCCTTTTTCATCGTTGCAAACGGTACTTTCTGCGTCACTTCCAGCGTTGCGTTTCGGATGTTCTTTTGTACAAATAAAACATCCTTATTCTGCCAGAGTGGAATGAACGGAACATCTGCTAACAGCGCATCTTGTAATTGCTCAAACAGTTTCTTACGCGCTTCTGGGTTTCGTTCTTTGCGACTTTGATCGATTAATTGATTGACTCGATCGCTGTAGTAATACGATCCCTGCAATACGCTCGATCCATCTTCGCAACCCTTTTCTGAGGAGCCTTTCACACATTCCATAAACGGCTGAATGTAGTTGTCTGCATCCAGAAAATCCGGTGTCCAATCGAGCAAAAAGATCGGATATGCGCCTTTGTCGAGATTTTTATAAGCTGTGGTCGATTCGACGCTGTTGAGCTGAAATTGCATCAAATCGCCGAGATATTTTTGCACGATCGCTTTTAACGTAAGTGCCGCAAGTTGATCATTTGAAAGGTTCGATCGATACCAAAATTCAACTTTCAGCGGATTCGATTCTGAATAGCCTGCTTTGGTGAGTAGATTTCGCGCCTTGTTGATATTGCGATCGCCATATTCTTTAAACACAGGCTTCTGTTCGCGTAGATTGCCTGGAATCAAACTATACAAAGGCTCAACCTGTCCTTGAAAAATTCGGCTTTCCAAAATTGGACGATCCATCATTGCCGCGATCGCTTGTCTGACTTCTAAGCGATCGAGCGGTGGAGATTTCATATTCAGCGTTAGATAATCGATTCCGCTGCCTGATCGCTCGATCATTCTCCAAGTATTGTCGTTCGCATTGTCTTTCAAGTTGCGAATCTGTTCGAGTGCAAGCCCTTGATAAGCCACATCGATCGCGCCTGTGCGAAACGCATTAAATAGATTCGCCGGACTTGAGAAAAACTGAATATTCACGCCGCGATTTGCAGCTTTATCGCCCCAATATCGATCGAACGCATCCAACGTAATCGAATCTGTTCCAAACCTCGCTAATTTATAAGCTCCAGTTCCAACAAACGTTTCAGAATTAAATGCGCCTTTCTCGATTTTGTAAGCTTTGGGGGAAACTGCACACGCACCCGAAAACGCTAGCAGCGAGGGAAATCCAGCAAACGGTTTTTTCAGCTTAATCGTTAATTCTTCTTCGCTTTTCGCCGCGATCGAATCCACAATATCAGACAGTAAAAACGCAGGCGAACCGCCATTCTGAATAAAGCGCTGCAATGAGAACTCCATCGCTTTTGCATTAAATGGCTCACCATCGTGAAACACAACGCCCTTTCGCAGCGGAATTGTATACGTCAACTGATCCGCACTCACTTTCGGTAATGCTGTTGCTAACTGTGGCTCTAACTCACTGGTACCCAATTTGTAGCGATAAAGTCGATCGCCTAAGTTGTACAATAAATTTCCGGCAAAAACGCTGTACGCATCAGCTGGATCAAGCGTGCTAATGCTGGCAGTCGTGCCGATCGTGATTCGCCCATTCTCTATCGCGACCGATTCAGGAGTCGATCGAGTACAACCCATCACCACCGAAAAGCAAAGAACACAGAGGATCAGCGATCGCCAAATTTTTCTCAGCATCACAGCAGCCTAAAATTGAGTTTTTTGAGTGTAACAGGAATTCAGCAACGCTCTAAAATTCCTTTAAGTTCGCGCACATTAAGAGAAGATGCTAACAAGTCTGCAAAATCCACTGATCAAAGATTTAAGAAAACTGCACCGCACCAAAGAACGGCGCGAACAACAGCTTTTTCTAATCGAAGGAACGCATCTAATCGAAGAAGCGACCGCGCTCGAAGTCCCCCTGCTTACCGTGTGTTGCACCGAAACTTGGCAGCAGCAACACCCGAATTTATTCGAGCGATTGCAAGCTCGATCACAGCGGGTCGAGCTTGTGAGTCCAGAAGTAATGAAAGCGATCGCGACGACTGTAGAACCCGACGGTATTGTGGCAACGGTCGATCGCTTTCACACTCGCGACGTGAAATTTTCGCAGCTTGGACTGGTTCTCGAAACGATTCAAGACCCCGGAAATTTAGGAACTATCATCCGCACTGCTGCCGCGACAGGAGTAGAAGGACTTTGGTTAAGCGAAGACTGTGCAGACATTGAAAACCCGAAAGTTTTACGATCGTCAGCAGGACAATGGTTTCGATTGCCGATGTCGATTCGCTCGGATTTGAAATCGGATTTAGCGATCGCCAAAATTCAAGGAATGCAACTGATTGCGACTGTTCCCACTGCAATGCAAACGTATTGGGAGATTGATTTCTCTCGCCCGAGCTTGATTTTGATGGGAAATGAGGGAGCAGGACTTTCAGCGGAGCTGCTTGAATTGGCAGATGTTCAAGTGACAATTCCTTTAGTCGCAGGCGTGGAATCGTTGAATGTTGCGATCGCGACTGCACTGATGTTGTACGAAGCGCGGCGGCAGTGGCGCAGCACGATCGCGCAAACGGATTACACTTAGGAGATGAAATTTTTTACTCGATTTTTTGCCGCAGTTTTAGCGGTTCTCCTTATTCCTGGATTTATGACAATCGTGCAAGCAGCAGAAATCACACCGGGCGACAACCTAGTCGTCGAAGGAATTCCAGCGATTCCAGCATCGTTAGCTCAAACGGTCGATCGATACACGCAGTTTCGATCGGCAGGATTGTTAAGTTGGCATCCTCAGCGCCGAGAAATCCTCATTTCAACTCGATTTGGAGATGTGCCCCAAGTGCATCGAGTCGCTTTTCCGCTGGCGAGTCGGCAGCAGATGACATTTTTTGCAGAACCCGTTTTTCGAGCAGGGTATCAACCGACAAAAGGCAATTATTTTGTATTTAGTAAAGATATTGGCGGCAATGAATTCAGTCAGCTTTATCGCTACGATTTTGCATCGGGCGATGTAACATTGCTCACGGATGGAAAATCGCGCAACAGCGGCGGAGTCTGGTCGAACAAAGGCGATCGCATGATTTATACTTCGACTCGTCGCACCGGAAAAGACAACGATTTTTATAGTCTTGATCCGGCGAATTCAAAGAGCGATCGTTTACTTGCTCAAGTCGAAGGTGGCGGATGGGGTGGGATGAGTTGGTCACCCGACGATCGACAATTATTAGTGGTGGAATATGTGTCGGTTAATGAGAGTTATCTCTGGACAATTGACACAGATTCAGGTGAGAAAAAACTAATCACACCTAAAGGCGGAAAAGAGAAAATTTCTTACCAAGGCGGTGTGTTTAGTAAAGATGGAAAGGGTTTATATGTTGTGACCGATCGAGAATCGGAATTTCAGCGTTTAACCTATGTCGATCTTGCCACACTGAAACATACTTATCTAACCACTCAAGTTCCTTGGGATATTGAAGAATTCGATCTTTCAGAAGATGGTAAGTCGCTTGCTTATGTCTCAAACGAAGATGGAATTAGTGTTCTTCATTTGATTGATACTGCGACGAATCGAGAGCAAACTCTGCCGAAATTGCCGATCGGACAAGTGAGCGGCATTGCTTGGCATCGAAATAATCAGGATCTAGGATTCACCTTGGTTTCAGCGCGATCGACGGTGGATGCGTACTCGCTCAACGTTGCGACAAATAAGATCGATCGCTGGACAGAAAGTGAAACGGGCGGATTAAATACCACGAACTTTCCCGAAGCTGAATTGGTTCGCTGGAAGAGTTTTGACGATCGCACAATTTCTGGATTTCTCTATCGTCCGCCTGCAAAATTCCAAGGCAAACGTCCTGTAATTATTAACATTCACGGCGGCCCTGAAGCTCAGTTTAGACCGAGTTTTTTAGGTCGAAATAATTACTATCTAAACGAATTGGGTGTCGCGATTCTATTCCCTAATGTGCGCGGTTCAACAGGCTATGGTAAGACGTTCTTACAGCTTGATAATGGCTTTTTGCGCGAAGACTCTGTCAAAGATATTGGCGCATTGCTCGACTGGATCGCGAGTCAGCCCACGTTAGATAAAGACCGAACTCTGGTCATGGGCGGCAGTTATGGAGGCTATATGTCTTTAGCGGTTGCGACAAATTACAGCGATCGTATTCGAGCCTCGATCGACATCGTTGGAATTTCTAACTTCGTCAGCTTTTTAGAACGTACTGAAAGCTATCGACGCGATTTACGTCGTGTGGAATATGGCGACGAACGCGATCCAAAAATGCGAGAGTTTCTATTAAGAATCTCGCCGCTCAATAACGCACAGAAAATCAAAAAACCGCTGTTTGTCATTCACGGTAAAAATGATCCGCGCGTTCCTCTAAATGAGGCAGAACAGATTGTTAAAACTGTTAGAAATAACGGTGTTCCAGTTTGGTATCTGATGGCAAAAGATGAAGGACACGGATTTTCAAAGAAGAAAAACGTAGACTTTCAGTTCTACGCCACAATTATGTATATCAAAGAAACGCTTTTGAAGTAGAAACCTGACCGTTGGAAGCAGAGGCAAAAAACGCACCTGCTTCCCTAATCTCAAAGCATTAACGCACGTACCAGTAATACGTCACCATCGGAATCACCGTCGCCGCAATTAGTAAGCCAATCACCCAAGGAATTGCATTACTCTGTGCAGTCTCTTCTGGCGATGCAAAGGTTCCTTCTGTTTTCACGTTATCAACCACTACAGGCGGGCCCGGATCAGGCTCACCCGACAGCACCGCCACTAAACGATCGCTAACATCCAAAAATGCCTGATTATATCGATCGCCTTTTTGCAGCGGAACCTGCATCGTTTCCTGAGCAACACTCTTGGCAATCTCATCCGACATCACAGGTTTCACCTTTTCGCCTGTGACGATCGCGGAATTGTTCGTCACGCTGTCTAAAATCACTAGCGTTTGATTTGCACCGGATTCGGGAGTGGGAAACCACTGCTGAAATAATTTATTAGCAAATGTATCGATCGTTTCGTCATAGTCGAGCCGTCGAATCGTGACAAAGTGAACCTCTTGACCGGTTTTGTTTGCCAGATCGGTTAAGGTTTCATTCAGTTTGCCTTCATTAAAGCGGCTAATAATCTCACCCAAATCAACCACGCGCGTATCGCTGGAAGCAGACGGTACTTCATACAAACTGGTTGCAAAAGCAGGAGCAGCCCAAAACGAGGTACACAAAACCAAGGCAAGGAGCCAGCCCCGGCAGAAGGAACGGAGGAGCTTTTTCATAGTGCGATCGTGGTATTTCTATCTTTCTCAAAATACAACGGTTTTGCGATCTCCGATGGATTTACTGTAGATGCGATATGGTAAAAGGCGTTGTCTGTCCAGGTTAGCATCGTGTTGATCGTTGCATTTGTGTTAGTGGTATCGCTGTATGCGATCGCGGTTTTCTCGACAAAGCTCGATCGAGCGCTCAGAGATGCACCTGTGATTGCGATCGGATCGCAGGAAATTGAGCCGTTTCCAAAAGTGTCTGTGGTCATTCCGGCATACAACGAAGCTGCGAATATTGAAGCGTGTATCACATCGGTTTTGGATAGCACAACGCTCGGCGCGGATCAGATTGAAGTGTGGGTCGTTGATGACCAATCAAGCGATGAAACGGTCGCGATCGTCGACTTATTTCAAGAAACGCGACAGGATGCACGATTGAAAATAATGTCGGCGGGGGCGCGTCCAGCGGGAGAAGTGTGGGTTGGAAAAAATTGGGCGTGTACCCAAGCAGCAAAACAGGTTGAAGGCGAGTTTCTACTGTTTATTGATGCGGATGTGCGATTGAAGGCGCAGAGTATTGAAACGACGATCGCTTATGCCCAACAAGAAAAGATTGATTTGCTGTCCCTTGCGGCTGTGATTTTGTGTCAGCACTGGTCGGAATGGTTAGTGCAGCCAGTTGTCGTAGCTTTGCTGGGGATTGCATTTGAGTTTGCGCCTGTGAATGATCCGATGTCAGAAACTGCGTTTGCGGCAGGCCCGTTCATGTTGTTTCGACGGAGCGCGTATGATGCGATCGGGGGTCATGCAGCGGTACATGATTATGTCGTGGAAGATGTAGAGTTGGGTCGCCGGATCAAACAGCAGAACTTTAGACTGTGGTACGGATTGGGGCGGGGATTGGCTGAGGTGCAGATGTATCGATCGTTTTCGGCACTTTGGGAAGGCTGGACGAAAAATTGGTTTGAAGGATCAAATCGCAACTACCAAGTCGCGCTGTACTGCGTGTTTGTGACGTTTCTGATTTTTGCCATGCCCTCGATCGGATTGGCGATCGGGCTAATCCATTTAGCGCTTTCTGGTTTGACAGCCGGAACTGCTATCGTGATTGGATTGAGTGCGATTGCCCTGTTGCAGCATTATTTCATCCGCGTTCGGAGCGAACCGTATACCTCGATTTCGCCGCAGTACTGGTGGGCATCAGGAATCGGAGGATTGCTCGTTTGCGCGATCGTGTTGGGGTCGATTGTTAAAACCGTGACGGGTTGGGGTTGGACATGGCGCGGACGACAGTTGGGCTAGTCGATGCAAAATAGAATGTTTTTTTGAATTTTCATTAAAGTTTCACACCCACAGTAATTTCCGAAGCAATGCTAATTTCGAGGAGTGAAAGCATCAGGAATCCCCACAAGTCAGCATTTTGTTATGCACTGAGCGAGTTTAACTGTAATTTTCAGGGTTTCACCAGCCGAACCTCGCAGCAATCTCAATCTACGAGGTTCGCGCTCGATCGTCCCCTAAACCTTTGCCTCCAACGATTTGAGGAATTCTGTATTCACTCCAGATTCGCGGCTGAGTGCAATTTTGCCAGTCCGGGCAATTTCGCGCAGCCCGAATTTTTGTAGCACTTGCACGATCGCAACCATTTTTCCTGGATCGCCCACGACTTCCAACGTTAGCGAATCTTCTGCCACATCCACCACCCGTGCCCGGAAAATCTGCGCCAGTTCCACAATCTCCGATCGCGTCGAACTCCCCGCATTCACTTTCAGCAACATCAATTCCCGTTCCACAGAAGGAACTTCAGTAATGTCCTGAACTTTGATTACATTGATCAGCTTGTAGAGTTGCTTGGTCAACTGTTCGATAATGCGATCGTCTCCCGGAACCACCATTGTGATCCGCGAAACGCCCATTTGTTCAGCAGGGCCCACTGCCAAACTTTCGATATTAAATCCGCGTCGGGCGAACAACCCTGCAATCCGAGTCAAAACTCCGGCTTCATCTTCTACCAAAACCGAGAGGGTGTGCTTCATTGCTGTATTCCAACTAACATTTGGTCTTTCTATCGTGCAACGTTCGTTCTGTCTTGTCCACCCAAGAGCGAAAGAATTTTTGAAAAAATCCGAACCCGAAGAATTTTGCCGATAAGGTGAAAAGCGACGCGATCGAGCTGTTTTTTTGGCTGTAATCCTTCTCTAGAGCGATGGACATTCTCGCGGCTCGATCGTTCAATCCACTATGTAAAGTGATATTTGGAGTCAGGATTGTTATGGGTTGGTTACAAAGACTTTTCGGACAGGAGAAGCCTCAAGATCCTCAGCAGGCAGTGAGCGGACAGCCCGCACCAGATGCAGCGGCATCTGCACCCCCAGAGGCTCAGGTTGCGGCAGGGGATACGATTCCGCCTGAGCGGGTGGGTTTGAGTGGAGAATACGACCAGAGCGGTCTCGCGAAGCGCGTTGCGCTGGCGTTTGACCAGGATGGACAGTTGGATGATGTTAATACGCTCTGGGTGGCGCAGTTGGGAACGACTGTGGTGCTGAAGGGCAGTGTTCCAAGCCAGGACACTTTAAATAAGATGGTGGAAGTCGCGAATAACGTGAATGGTGCGAGTGCGGTCGATACGAACCAAGTACAAGTTGGTTAGTTGATGTCTCAGCTCTGAAGACCTCTGACTTCATTAGATAGTTGGAGGTCTTTTTAGTGGAATTAGATTTTTTTGCTAAGTAAATCCATTGCTGGTTAACCAACTGTGCAGACCCAGCATCACGATCGCAAGTGGCAACATCAACGCCGGAATCACTCCAATTCCCACATGATCAGCAATCCAGCCAATCCCGGTGGGAATGACAGCGGCTCCCACACTGCCCATACTGGCAAGTAAACCGATCGCAGTTGGAACAATCGCTCGATCGACTCGTTGCGGTGTTAACCAAATCATCGCCGGAAAAATTGTCGCTAGCGCAAATCCTAGAACAGGCAGAGCGATCCATGCGTTCGGGATCTGCCACCAAACGAACAATCCAACAATCAACAGAATGAGCGAATAGGCGATCGTGCGATTTGCACCCAATCGATTGACCAATTGACCGAAGCTCAAGCGCCCGATCGTTAAACCGACCCAATATCCCGCCACGCTATACCCTGCAATCTGCGTCGAAATGCCTCGACTAACGTGCTGTACCGTGTATGCCCAATTCCCGATCGAGGCTTCAGTGCCTACATAGATCAGCAACAACAATGCAGAAACAATCACGATCGGGTTTCTAACGGCTGCTATAAGGTTCGATCGAGCATTTGTCTCCTCTGTAAAACGCTGCTGTAACGATGAATAGCGACGCAGAACCGCCCAAACCATTCCCACGATCGACAAACTTACAATCACTGCAATCACAGCGTAAATCTGCCGCCAATGCACTCCAAAGGTGAGTAATGTCGTTGCGATCGCTGGGCCCAAAAGCGCCCCTACACCATAGAACGCATGAAGCAATCCCATTAGATTCGCATTTCGCTGATCGCTTGCAATGAAAGTATTGCCGCCTGCATCAATCAATCCAATTCCGAACCCTAACAGTGAGCCAGCCGCAATCATTACGCCCCAATGCGTTGTGGAAGCATAGAGACTCAAAGCACTGGTTAGCAAAATCGAGCCAAACAGCATTGTTCTTGCTAATCCAAATCGATGAGTGAGCAAACTGCTGGTTGTTGCAGCGATCGCATATCCGGACACTTGGCTGATAAACAACAGTGTGACCGTTGCAGGAGAGAGATTGTAAGTTTGTAGAATAGACGGCAGAAGAACACCTAATCCGCCTTCCGCAATCCCGATCGCAACAAACGAATAGAAGATTAACGCAACTCCGATCCAAAGTCGATCGTTGATTTGGGGACGCGGTTTCAAACGCACAATCTAGCTCCGCTGAAATCCTTTCGCTGGTTTTTTGTCGGCTTTTTCTTTTGCCTTGGTTTTGCTCACTTCTGCTAATGCTTCTTGAAATAAATTGTGCAAATGCAGTGGAACGCTAGCAATCTCTGGCAGTTCTGGCTCCAGAGGTTTGTGGTGTTCCTGCAACAGTGGATCGAGGTCTTTTTGAAGGTCAAACTCTGGACGTTGGAGAAACGATCGCAAAACATTTTCTAACTGAGTCGGATGCTGCTCTGCTAAACGATGCCACACAAAAGTATTTGCTTCAGCATCCGTTAAGTATCTCCGAATTAGTTTATCTGCCCCTTTTACAGACTGCAAATTTTCTGATTTCAGTAGTGTTTCAAACTGTGTATACGTTGTGAGCAATGTTTGTCCCCAACGTGGATGCGCGAGAACCGTAACTTCTTCTGCTTTTTTCAAATCGGGCGGTAATTCGATTTGCGGTGTGACCATTTTCGCTGCTGCTTTGTTCTGCATCATCTTCGCTGCCGCTGCCGCATCGAGTCCCATTGCTTCCGCCATTTCAGTCAGTTCTTCATCGCTCACGCCTGCATCTTGTGCCATTTCTGCCAAAGATTTATTGCGATCGAGTCCGACTTCATCCATGCGTCGCTGCGTCAGAAAGTCCTGAAATTCTGCGATCTTTTTGCCCAAATGATAGCCCGATAGCGTAATCTGATCGCCGCCGAAAAAGTCGAGAAAATCTTGGTGATAGCGCTCAACTGATTTCCAGGCTTCTTCAAGCAGATCGGGTGCATCTCCGTAGAGGTCCGACTTATAGTTCTGTCTGAAATTCCCGATCGCAACTGCTAACTTTGGCTTTCCTAAATTTCCAAGTTGCACATACGGGCTAAACACTGTCCAGTAATTCTCAATCGGTGCAATTCGCGTTACCAGCATTTCCCCAAGCTTGAATCGTGACATTGCCGCTAGTATGTCTAAATCGTTTGGCTTGACGATGTACATTTTGGTCGTTAGCCAATTCATCAGCTTGAAACCATCGGGTAGGATTTCCTGAATTGCAAACAGTCCTGAGAAGTTGTGCTTCCAATTCAAGATTAATTCTCGATCGCTTTCCGACAGTTCCGGTTCGCTTTCAATAAATAATTCCAGCGGCGTTTTTGTTCCGATGTGCCCATGACTTAGAAAAATATCAACGATCGTATCTCGATGCTTGCTATCTTTTGACTGCGATTGCGCTAATCTCCCCGCTACAAACTTCTCAAATGCAGTCGCCAACTCACCTTCCGCATCGTAAACAAAGTCAGTTAGCGCTTGCTTGAGTTCTTTCGATCGCGCCAAAATTGCATCCACCATGAATCACCTCGATCGTCCTTGCACACATTAGCCTTTACCATATCAATCCCGAAGCACCTTGAGATAGATTTCCACCAGGACAGCCTGGAACAGTCTAAGGACAGATTTCATGAGATTAAGATTGTCTGATCACGAATGCGCTTGTTTCTCCTTACAAGGCTGGGATTTCATGAAAGCAACGGTTTACTACGCTCCAGGTGATGTTCGCGTCGAACAAGTTCCAGACTCGAAAATTCAAGCTCCCACTGATGTGATCGTGCGGATTACTCATGCTTGCATTTGCGGCTCAGACTTATGGTTTTATCAAGGCAAAGATCAATGGAAACCCGGATGGCGCACCGGACACGAATGGATGGGCATCGTTGAAGAAGTTGGTTCAGATGTGCGATCGATTAAAAAAGGCGATCGGGTTCTGGCTCCTTTCGCGTTTTCTGGGGCAGCACAAACGATGGCGGACAAGCGGAAGCCATTCGCGCAGTGTTTGCAGATTCGACGCTGGTGAAGATTCCCGATGAAGTTGCAAATGATGATGCAATGTTGACCAAAATTTTGCCCCTGACCGATGTCATGTCTACCGGGCATCATGCGGCAGTTTCAGGGGGTGTAGACTGCTGGAAATACGGTTGCAGTCGTCGGAGATGGCGCAGTGGGGTTATGTGGGCGTACTCGCTGCAAAACGGTTGGGAGCGGAGCGGATTATCCTGCTTGGTCGCCATGAACCTCGGATCAAAATCGCGCGTCAGTTTGGGGCAACGGATGTCGTATCGAGTCGAGATGAAGCTGCGATCGAGGAAGTTCAAACCCTGACAAAAGGGGGCGCAATTTCAGTGCTGGAATGTGTGGGAACTGAAGCTGCGATGAAAACTGCGATCGGAATTGCACGTCCAGGCGGTGCAATCAGTTTTGTCGGCGTTCCTCACGGCAGCGAAACGATCAACTTAGGCAGAATGTTCATGAGTAATATTGCGCTTCGGGGTGGAGTCGCTCCGGCACGGGCTTATATTCCTGAACTGTTGAGCGATGTGATTGCTGAAAAAATCGATCCGTCTCCTGTTTTGGATGTCAGCGTTGATCTCGATCGAGTCCCAGAAGGATATGCTGCGATGAACGATCGAAAAGCGATCAAAGTCATAGTTCGACCTTGATCGCGCTTGGGTGAAATCTTCAATTGCTGCTCAATCTAGCTTGCTAAACTCTGAGGAATCTGCGGTTGTTTACCATCCGATAAAGCCTCTTCTTCACTTTCAAAAATCTCAAATACAGAATCCATCATCGTCACTTCAAACACCAGTTTCGCCTCTGGATGCACATTGCACAGCTTGAAGCTTCCGCGTGCTTTATCCGCATCGCGCATTCCTGCGACCAACGATGTCAAACCTGAACTATCAATAAAATTTACCTGTCGCAAGTTCACAACAATATGATTGCTCTGTTTGGCAATGCAGTCTTGTATTTTGGTGCGAAATTGCCATGCGGTCGTGATGTCTAGTCGTCCCGTCGGGCTAAACACCACGATCGTCGTTCCATCCGGGGTACTAAAAATTCTTTGCTCCATGAGAATCGGCTTTTGCTCCATGTAAACCATGACTTGCCTCGTGCAATCTTTTCTCGATTACTCGATCAGTTATGCCCAAAGGAGGAGAAAGGATAACGGTTTGGCAAATAAAAAGAGGGTCGCGCTCAGTAAACGCTTCCCTCGGAGTGCAAGGCTTAACAAATGGATGTCAATGGCTTATCACCATCGCCCTTAGTGTGCCCCGTTTTTCGACCAATTGATCCAATCTTGCGGCTTTAAGAAAATTTCATACAAACGCGCTTCTGGACTTCCAGCTTCTGGCTCATATCCATATTCCCATCGCACCATCGGCGGCAACGACATCAGAATCGATTCAGTGCGCCCATTCGTTTGCAGTCCAAAAATCGTGCCGCGATCGTAGACTAAGTTAAATTCCACGTACCGCCCGCGTCGATAAAGCTGGAACTGTCTTTGTCGATCGTCATATTCCGTATTGTGACGACGTTCTACGATCGGGGTATAGGCAGGCAAGAACGCATCGCCGCAAGACTGCACAAACGCGAATAAATCTTCCCAGGTTCGATTTGGAACGGTTCCAACTTCTTGGCTCCGACGTGCCGCAGGGGTGTCACTCTGAGATCCTGGATACGAAATCGGATACAGATCGCCGCGCGTGTCTTGATAGTCGAAGAAGATTCCGCCGACACCGCGAGTTTCCTTACGGTGCTTGAGATAGAAGTATTCGTCGCACCAGAGTTTGAACGTCGGATAGTAATCGGGATGATGACGATCGCACGCTTGCTTCAGCGTTTGGTGGAAGTGAATCACATCTTCCTCAAACGGATAGTACGGCGTTAAATCAATTCCGCCACCAAACCACCAAACTGGGCCCGCCTCAAAATAACGGTAGTTAAGATGCACCGTTGGAATGTAAGGATTTCGGGGATGCAGAACCATCGAAGTTCCGGTGGCGTAGAAGTTATGACCCTTGGCTTCGGGACGCTGCACCAAAATCGAAGGCGGCAAATCCTTGCCCCACACTTCCGAAAAGTTAACGCCACCTTGCTCGAACACGCGACCTTCACGCATCACTCGCGATCGACCGCCGCCGCCTTCTTCTCTCGTCCAGCTATCTTGCTGAAAGGTGGCTGCTCCGTCTGCGGCTTCTAAGCCCTCACAGACTCGTTCTTGAAAGGATTGTAGCCATTGACTCACACGCTCTCGTGAATCTTTTGGCGGTAGCGCTTGAGTCGTCTCGGTCGCATTGGAGGTAAAGAAGGCAGTCATAAACGTCGGTTCCTGGAACGAATCGTCTTACTATGCGGTGGAGAAGTTTAAAGTTTCCGTCGAGTCTCACTCAGCAGGATTGCTAGAAACGAGACGGTTCATTTAGACTATCGCGAAACGGCGACTACAAGGCGATTCTCTCTGGTTTCAAATTCAGGATGTCGTATCCTGTGCGGCAAAGCGCGATCGTAAATGTTTATAACGTTCTGTGACTTTCCAGTCTGTCTTTGGCCGATCAACTTAAGAAGGATGACGATCGCGACTCGAATCTGGCTAAGATCGAACACCCCGGATTCAGGGCACGGGTGATACCGATTCCCTTTGTAGGAGATGTATTTATGCTGAACTTTCCTTGGAGATTTTTCTATCGCAAGCAGCGGCGCGTTCAGTCTAACTTGGCACGCACATATCAAGCGATTAGTTCGGCATCGGTGGATGATCTGTGGAAAAAAGTGATCGATTTAGCCGATGTCTCTTGGCATCCAATGATTTCTAAAACGAATGTGCCACGCGGACAAGTGGCAAAACCCGGATTGATTTATGAAGCTGTGACCCGATTAGGCCCGTTTCCAATTCGGATTTTTGTCGAGCGCGTTGATCCAAGAGAATTGCTGAGTGTGCGAATTATCGCGATTCCAGGCATCGAAGAGCGGATTCAGTATGAAGTGAAATCGACGGTTTCGGGAACCAGTATCGCGTATTCGGTAACGCTGCAAGGCTGGCTGTCGCCACTCATTTGGTCGATTACCAAACCCTATGCTGCACGAGTCGCGGAAGATCTCGCTCATGCAGCAGAGCAACCGATCGATTCCACAAAATCAACTCAAGGAAGCTGCTTTGATTTCTAGGCGATCGTCCTCCGAGCGGTAAGATCAAGGCATCACTCCTTGATCGCTTAACTTTACAAAGCTCATGTTAGAGACTCTCAGTGCAGAATCCGTTTTAGAAGTTCTTAAACCCGTTCAAGACCCTGAACTGCAAAAAAGTTTGGTGGCGCTGAACATGATCCGGAATGTATCGATCGATCATGGCAAGGTACGCTTCACGCTGGTTCTAACGACTCCAGCTTGCCCATTGCGCCAATTTATCGTCGAGGATTGTGAACGAGCAGTAAAGACGCTTCCGGGCGTGGAATCGGTAGAAGTTGAGGTCACGGCAGAAACACCGCAGCAAAAAGGATTGCCCGATCGCACTGGCATCGATGGCGTGAAAAATATTATTGCGATTTCGAGTGGAAAAGGTGGGGTCGGGAAAAGCTCGATTGCGGTCAACGTGGCGGTAGCCTTGGCACAAGCAGGCGCGAAAGTCGGTTTGATCGATGCCGATATTTACGGGCCGAATGCCCCAATGATGTTGGGCTTAGAAGGGTCAGGCATGGCAGTGCGGCAAACGGCTGAAGGTGAAAGTTTGGAGCCTGCCTTTAACCACGGCGTTAAGCTCGTTTCGATGGGATTTTTGATCGATAAAGATCAGCCTGTGATCTGGCGCGGCCCGATGTTAAACGGGGTGATTCGCCAATTTCTTTATCAGGTGCAGTGGGGCGATTTAGATTATCTGCTCGTCGATATGCCGCCCGGAACTGGGGATGCTCAACTCACGCTAGCGCAAGCAGTTCCGATGGCTGGAGCCGTGATCGTGACGACTCCTCAATCTGTCGCGCTGCTTGATTCTCGTCGCGGCTTAAAAATGTTTCAGCAGCTCAATGTTCCAGTGCTGGGCATTGTGGAGAACATGAGCTATTTTATTCCGCCAGATATGCCCGATCGACAATACGATATTTTCGGTTCAGCAGGCGGCGAGAAAACCGCGAAGGAGCTAAATATCCCGCTTTTGGGCTGTGTGCCGCTGGAGATTCCGCTAAGGGAAGGCGGCGATCGCGGAATCCCGATCGTGGTGGGTGATCCGGATTCTGCTTCCGCGAAAGCGTTAACCCAAATAGCCCAGCAAATAGCTGCTAAAGTATCGATTGCAGCCCTCGCGTAAACTTCTATGTTCCGGAAAAAGTCTCCTTCTCCACTTAGACCGTGGCTTCAACCCTGGCAAGGGATGGACTGGTATCTGTTCGCGGCAGTGTTGGCGTTGACGGGTTTGGGCGGTGTGATGATTCACAGCGTCCAGTTAGCCCATACGGAGCGCCAAGACTGGGTGTTTCACCTGCTAATTGGCACTGTGGGAATTGCGATTGTGCTAACAATGGCTCGATTGCGATATGACGCTTTGCTGGCGTGGAAGTGGTGGATCTACGGCGCGACGAATGTTTCGCTGCTGCTCGTGATGGTCATGGGGCTAGAGGCGAAGGGGGCGCAGCGGTGGCTAGGATTATTCGGGTTTGGGATTCAGCCGTCAGAATTCGCCAAGTTGGGAGCAGTGATCACGCTTGCGGCAGTGCTACATCAGCGATCGGCTTCGACCATTCCGATGATGCTAAAAGTTTTGGCGATTGCGGCTTTGCCCTGGGTGCTGATCTTTTTGCAGCCGAACTTGGGGACTTCGCTGGTGTTTGGGGCGATTACGATCGGGATGTTGTATTGGGGAAATGCGAATCCGGGCTGGTTGTTACTGCTGTTGTCTCCGGTGATTTCAGCGGTTTTATTTACGACGCTGATTACCAAAGGAGCCTTAGGAATTGGCGCGATCGGGCTTTGGATTGTGGTGGTCGGATTGGTCGCATGGAAAACGCTGCCGTGGCGAACTTATGGAACGTTGGTTCCAGTTGTGATTAATCTCGTTGCGGGTGGATTGGGACAAGTGCTGTGGCAATTTGTGCTGCACGATTATCAGAAGGCGCGGATTCTGATGTTTATCGATCCGGATCAAGATCCGTTAGGAGCGGGCTATCACTTGATTCAGTCGAGAATTGCGATCGGGGCTGGAGAACTTATGGGGCGCGGATTGTTTCGCGGAACTCAGACGCAACTCGATTTTATTCCTGAGCAGCACACGGATTTTATTTTTACTGCGATCGGTGAAGAGTTGGGCTTTTTTGGTTCAGCGTTCGTTCTTGGTGCGTATTTGCTGATTTGCTATCGGTTGCTAATTATTGCTCAAAACGCGAAGGATGAATTTGGCTCATTGCTGGCGGTGGGCGTGTTTTCGATGATTATTTTTCAGGTGTCGATCAATATCGGCATGACGATTAATTTGTCGCCTGTCACTGGAATTCCTTTACCGTGGTTGAGTCATGGAAACGCGGCGTTGTTGATGAATTTTATGGCGATCGGTTTAGTCGAATCGGTGGCAAACTTCCGCCAGAAACCGAAATATTGAACGATTGGAAAAGTACGATCGAGCTATCGAACACAATCAATTACAGAGAGGACGATCGCGCCTGTACACTTGAGAGTGAAGCTACTTTGCAGAGATTATGTTTTTACCAGGTTCAGCCGTTCGCGTCACAAATATCAATGACATTTACTACGGGTTCCAAGGGCTCGTGCAGCGGATTACCGATGGAAGAGTTGCCGTTCTGTTTGAAGGTGGCAACTGGGATAAGCTGGTGACGTTTAAAATGTCAGAGCTTGAAGTTGTAGAAACAGGGAAGAAAAAAGCAGCGAAATAAGCATTTTGATTTTTGAATGCGGTAGATTGTGGGGGAGTACGGAACGTTTGTACGATTGCTTATGCGCCTCCCACTTCCCCAATTTTCTGCCCAGAATCGTCCCACCAATCACATCGCTGAGGTGATCGAAACGGCGACGACCGAGTTTCTTGCACAATGTCTGGAACCGGAAGATCTTTCTTTTCCAGTGATGCCGCCGTTCGGGAGTTGGGTCAAAGCGATCGACGAAGAATCGAATAATCTGATCTACGGTGTCGTTTACCACGCGACGACAAGCCCGATCGATACCGTCCACCGGGCGAGAGCCTTGGGAATGTCGCTGTCAGAACTACGTGAACAACAGCCGCAGATCTTCGCCATGCTGAGAACAGAATTTCGATCGGCGATCGTTGGCTATCGTGCAGGCGGAAATAAAAAGAACGGCTCCACAGGTGGAACGCTTTATCAACATTTGCCGCCACGTCCGCCCCAGATTCACCAAGCGGTTTACGCTTGTGACCCTAAAGAGATTGTCGAATTCAGCAATGAGCTTGATTTCTTGCGAACCTTACTTCAAGTGGGAAGCGCTCCGGTCGATGCCTTGACTGCCGCATCGATTCGAGAAATTTATCAATTGCGAAAAGCAGATCGCGCTTGGCTCGTTCAGGCAGGTCGAATGCTGAGTCTGTTGCTCAAAGATGATTACGATCGCTTACGGGTGATCTTGAGTCAAATTCATCTCTAGGTGGATTCCGTACTGAATCTCAACTTGATAATTGTAGGGTTTGATTGAGTAATGTGTCTGCATGGTGCTGTTAACCGCTGGTTTGTTTCAAGAACCTATTGTTTCGTTTGTGCTTTTGCTGGCGGTCATTTTGGTTGTGCCGATCCTGTTTGAGAGGCTGCGGTTGCCGGGATTGGTTGGCTTGTTGGCATCGGGGGTTGTGCTTGGCTCTAATGGATTGGGGCTGATTCAAAACGAATCTGAAACGATGAATTTACTCTCAGACATTGGATTAGTTTATCTGATGTTTGTGGCAGGTTTGGAGATTGATATTGATCAATTTACTCGGACTCGAAATCGCTCGATCGGGTTTGGAACCTATACGTTTTTAGTGCCGTTGATTACCGGAACGATCATCGGTCGCTTGTTTGGATTTGATTGGAATCCCGCGATTTTGATAGGTTCTCTATTCGCATCTCATACGCTGCTGGCTTACCCGATCGTCAGTCGATTGGGCGTGGTGGGAAATGAAGCGGTAACGGTCACGATCGGAGCCACGATTTTTACTGATATTGGGGCGCTGTTGGTGTTGGCGATTTGTGTGGGAATTCATGCGGGGGACTTCACGATCGTCAAATTGATCACGCTGCTCGGATCGCTAGCAATTTATACGATCGTCATTCTCTTTGGATTTGATAAAGCTGGACGCGAATTTTTTAAGCGATCGGGTGACGAAGAAGGCAATCAATTTCTCTTTGTTCTGCTGGCTGTGTTTCTCGCTTCAGTTGGAGCGCAGTTGATCGGAGTCGAAAAAATTGTAGGTGCGTTTCTATCTGGGCTTGCGGTCAATCGCGTCGTGGGAGATAGCCCAGTTAAGGAAAAAGTTTTATTTGTCGGCAGCGTTTTGTTTATTCCCATTTTCTTTGTGGACATGGGATTGCTGATTCGGGTTCCGGCGTTTGTTCAGAGTTTGACCGATCCGAAATTGTTGGGGCTGACCGCAGCGATCGTATTCGGACTCATTGCCAGTAAGTTTGGAGCCGCTGTGTTGGCAAAACTGACGTACCGCTATAGCTGGCAAGAAATGATGGTGATGGGATCGCTCTCTCTGCCTCAAGTCGCGGCAACCCTCGCGGCAACGCTAGTCGGATATCGGGCTGGACTGCTCACCGAAGGCGTTCTCAATAGCGTCATTGTATTGATGATCGTTACTTCGACGTTAGGCCCGATTCTAACCGCTCGATTTGCAACTGAACTGCGTGTCGAAACGTTAGACGCGATCGAGCCAAGCATTTCTACCCCGACTTGGACACGCCAAGCTACCATCCTTGTTCCGGTCTACAACCCGAATACAGAAGCCTATTTACTTGAGTTATCAGCGTTGATTGCACGATCGCATTCTGGACGATTGATTCCCTTAGCGATCGCGCTTTCCCAAGCGTCTCTCAATTCGCCCCAGATGCAAGAACGCCTCGCCCACAGTGAATCTCAATTAGCACGAGCCGCAGAACTGACCGAAGAATATGGAGTTCACGTTTCTCCCCTGCTGCGAATCGATGACAACATTGCACAAGGAATCGCGCGGGCCAGTCGCGAATCTCGTGCGGATCTAATCGTGATGGGTTGGGGGCGTAGGAGTGCGCTGGGAGAACGGCTGTTTAGAAATATCGTCAACAGCGTTTTATATGCCGCTCCTTGTCCAGTTGCGATCGCGCGATTAGTCAAATCTCCGAGTGAATTTCAGCAAATTTTGATCCCGATCGAGAATTTGACTCCACGATCGATTTCTACCTTACAGTTTGCTCAAAGCATCGCCGCGATCACGAACGGACAGATCACCATTCTTCACGTCTGCGGTCGAACCACTTCCCCTAGCAAAATCGCCTGGATCAAATCACAGCTTTCGCTGCTCGTGACAAAACTTCCCTCACTCACGGCTGACATTCAAATCGTGCCTGATGACGATATTGCTCGCGCGATCGCGACTTCGGCACGATCGACGGATCTCTTAGTTCTACGATCGCCGCAACGAGTGATCAGTGCGGGAGGTTTAGCGCTGAACAGCTTAACGGCTCAGATTGCACCCCAGATCCAGTGTTCAATCGTGCTGTTAGGTGAACCTGAATTCGTCGATCGAGCGCTTTTATTTCCCTCTGCGGTATCCCTACCGAGTTAGATTCAGCGCTTTAAATATTCATTTTTTGCAAGATGGGCTTGATTTGCTGAGATAAGCGTGTGAAATTTGATACATACGAGCGCTTCGCAAAATTCAGCCGTCCTCGAAAGAGGGATTGAATTCTCGAATTGCTCCCGCTATTTCTCCACGTTGACCGAAAATGGAGTCAACAAGGGTGCATACGCGATGACAACTGACCAAGACATAGGATCGAATCTTCCGATCCGAATATTGCTAATTGAGGATAATGAACCAAACCGAAGACTGCTCGAAGATTACCTGATTTACCAAGGCTTTAGCGTATTAGCGTTAGCCGTTGGGACAGGATTTGATCGCGCGATCGGGGAGTTTCAGCCTCAAGTAGTTCTATTGGATCTAAAACTGCCCGATATCGATGGGTGCGACATTTTAGAACAGATGCGGCAAAACCCAGAATGGCGCAGAATTCCCGTGATCGTCGTTTCGGCGCGGGCGTTTATCGCCGACCAACAGCGGGCGCTCAATCTCGGCGCACGTCGTTATCTCGTCAAACCGATTCGGCTTCAAGAATTGCTCCTGGTGATCCGAGAAGAATTAATTCGATCGACAACTGAGTAAGAAAAGTCCTCGATCATTTCTCGCAGCATCAGCTAAACCAAACCAATCCCGCAACGATCGCTACGCCTGCAATCAATGCCACCCAGATAAACCCGTTCTCCTTTGTGTTGACCTGGCTGAGATCGATTTCTTCTGGCACGACAGAGCGCGATTTCTCCACCCGCTTTCGGGGGGCTGTGGGGGCAAATTTGGAGCGACCAAAATCGCGATCGGATTCGTTTTCGTCGATCGTGCCCAGGTCGGGAATCTCTGTTAGCCATTCCGGGCGCGTTTTTAGTCGAGGCGCTTCGAGAATGTAGAGCAGGCGTTTTCCTTGTTTGCGCGTGGTCAAATCGGGATGCTGGCAGGCTTTTCGGCACAAAGTCAGCGCTTCGGTTCTTTGTCCTGCGGCTTCGTAAGCGGTGACGAGCCAAATTTGCATTTCACCGCCCAGTTTTGAACCCGGCTCGACGAGAGCATTTGATTGCTCTAAATACATTACCGCCTGCCGATAATCGCCCCCCTCAAACGCCGTTTTTCCGGCTTGATATTCCCGCTGGGCAAGGTCGCGCTTTTCTGTTGTCATGCTGAAATTTTGATCAATACGCCTATTTTTAGAGTAGCGAAAATCGGTCTAGGCGTTCTGATTCGCTACAGTTTCCTGTTTGGCTTGCAGTTCTTCAGGAAACGCTGAGTTCTGCGTGTAGGCTCGAATCGCTTCGGTATCACCCCAAGCTGTCCATTCTTCAAGCGTTCTTGCGGCTCCGAGTTTCTGCCCTGCGGAGTCAAACAATTCCACCCAACCATCACTGCCATCCGTGACGACCGTAACGGCGTAAACTTCTTGACTTTGAATCTGTTCTTTTGAAGCCGCGACTGATCCCCAATCGGCTGATTCAACTTGCTCGTAGTAGTAGTCGTAAGCTTCTAGAACGGGCTGCGAAATCGTCGATCGTACTTTTTCATCGCTGAGATCCAAACTAATCGAAGGATTGGCTTGAAACGACTGAACTCCGGTTTCTTCTGCTTTATAGGCTTGCGCTCTTTGATTTGCCCAAGCTTGTCTAATGGTTTCGGCTTGATCGCTCATGATTCAATCCTGGTTTACCTTTTCAGTTCTACCCCGAATTTTTCATAATGGGTCAAGCCAGTCATTCAACTTTTCTTTATTACAGTTTATTCAATCCTCATTCCTTAGCGCCCTCGCATATCAGCGGATTGAGTTGGGACGGTTTGACCCGGTTGTACAGCCACTCCACGCAGTGAAGCCTCCGAGATTCGTAGCGCTTCTGGAAATGCGGGCTGCATCTGTGCTAATCGTTGTCGTGATGACTGCACCAACACCAAAACATCCCGACTCGAAACATTGACCGCTGCCGCCACATTCACCGGAACAATCTTCTTTCTTGCAGTTTGCTGAACAGGCTTAATTCTGCTTGTTTCGATCGTCATCAATCTTGCCTGCTGATCCAACCGCGATTTCATCGTCGTTAAATCGCGCGTCGATCGATACAGCGAACAATAAGCCTGAACTTGCTCCAAAGTTGCACCATCGGTTCCTGCAACTTCACCTAGTCCCGCAGGAGGCATACAAAGAAGCTTAGGCTCTGGACAGTTGGACTTGAGAAAGCGATTCACGGCAGAAGTATGCAGCAAAACTTGTCCACTCAATGTCTTGAGTCGGCTCAACTCTGGTTTCTCAGTCGATTGCTCGACCCGATCGAGCAATCTCACTTGCTCTTGAATCAGATTGTGCGCTTCGAGCCAGTACGTATGCGCGGCATCGTCAACGGGTGCATTCGATCGAGTACTTGCCCTAACCACAGTCGAACCCAACAAACACCCAACCAAAGCTAACCCAGTTAAAAAGAATCGCCGCATTTCTCTCTCCTCACTCGCAAGTCACACAGGCTGATTTTCTCTGGTTCAGCTCGATAATTCAACCCTGCTATTTGCATCCGTATACACACTTCATAACGATGAAGTTACCTGTAACAAACGATGTGAGTTCCAAGACGCATCCAGAATTCCAAACTTTCGTATGAAGTTCACCGAGAATCCAAGTTGATCGCATAGACTCAGAATGGCGCATCGATCGAGCTTGCAATGTATACCTACGCTTTCTTCAAAACGCCTACGACCTCACTGCAACTGAGTGAAGGAATTGCCAGAGATCTGGCAGTGATTGAAACGGGCACTCTGTCTGCTTTAGTGGAACCAGAGCTAGAGTTTGAAGCGATTCAAAATGATGATACTCAACTCGTGCAAGCAGTTTTGACGCACGATCGCGTGATTTGTGATTTGTTTTGGCAAGTCACGATCCTACCGCTGCGGTTTGGAACAAAGTTTCTGTCACACGCTCACTTAATCGCCCATCTGATCGAAAACCGCGACAAGTACTTAGACAAGCTCAATCAGCTAGAAGGTAAGGCGGAATATCGTCTGAAACTTACGCCGATCGAATTAGAGTTGCCGAGCGAGCCAGAGATGAATGGCAGCGCAAGAGGGCGCGATTATTTCCAGGCAAAAAAGCAGCAGTATCAAGCTCACCTTGATCAAAAAGATCAACAGCAGCAAGAATTTCAGACAATCCTTTCAGAGATTGAACAGGTCTATCCGGACACAAAGCTAAAAGCAGGATCAGACGGTGTTGAAAAACTATATTTGCTGATTGATAAGCGCGAAGAGATGACGCTTTATCAACATCTAGGCGAATGGCAAAATCAATACCCAAATTGGGAATTAGGATTAGGAGAAGCATTGCCTCCGTATCACTTTGTATAACGCTATCGACGCGATAACGCCAATCCAAAACTTAATACAAGCAGAATCACTAAAGCAATCCATCCCGCATTACGTCGCGCCCATACGCCCGCAGTCATCTCGTACCGCGTCGGCGTACTGACGATCGGAATCGTGACATTGTGATACATCGTGCATTCGTAGGCATCGGGGCGCTGCGGATAGTTGCAGGTATCATCCGCGTCGTAAATGCAAGTTTTGCACAGCGGTTCTGCTCCGGTCGCTCGATGCAGGACGATACCCGGATGACCGTACGCTTTGAGTGGAGTTCGACAGCGTGGACAAGCGATCGCATCTGATTTGATTGATTGACCGCAGCGAGGACAGTTGATCATAAAGAACGATCGCTAAACTTACGGACGTGATATTCGCCTTCTTCGGCAAAGGGAAAGGTTTGACCCATTGCTTCGGTGAATTGTCGATCGGTGTCTTCGAGAACAGAAGCCGGAATGCTTTTCCAAGCGTCTTTCGTTTCCCAATAAATCACCATAATCAAATCTGTTTCATCTTTGGGATTAAACCAGATTTCTTTTCCAACATAGCCCGGATATTTTGAAAGTGCCGCTGTCCAGATCTCAGCATCTTTTTGAATGTAAGTTTCGCGCAGTTCTAGTGGAACCTTCACTTTCAACCACTCGATCACCATAGTTTTTATTGATAATGAATCTTTCTGAGTTTAGCGCTTCGGAGATTGCTCTGGTATGTTGAAAGACAGCTTCCTCGCCACAAAATTATGAATCTTTCTCTAAGTGCGATCGTACTTGCAGGCGGCAAAAGCTCCCGAATGGGACGTGATAAAGCTTTGATCGAAATTGATGGCGTTCCGCTATTGAAACGAACTTGTGATGCAGCGCGACATTGTACCGATCTAATTTACGTGGTCACTTCTTGGCGCGATCGCTATCAATCGATCGTATCAGAGGTGCAATGGATCGAGGAATCAAGTCCGCGATCTCCCCTGGTTGCATTTGTAGAAGCCTTAGAGCAAGCTACAACGGATTGGGTGTTATTGCTTGCTTGTGATTTACCTCGATTAGATGGTGAAACACTAAAACAATGGACAGCGCAACTATCTGATGCACCAATTGTTGTTGCGAAAAGCCAGGAAGGTTGGGAGCCATTGTGCGGATTTTATCGCCGCGATCGTTTAGAGAGCTTGCAGAATTACATTGCGCGAAATCAGCGATCGTTTCAAACCTGGCTGGATGCTGAGTCGGTGCAGGAATTGAAGATTGTCGATCGACGCATCCTTCTGAATTGCAACACTCCAGACGATCTTAAACAAGTTTAGTAATGTCCTGCCATTCCGATTCTGTTAATGGTTGAACTAAGAAATCAATCTCAAAACGATCTTTTGCAGCACTGATTAAGGTTTCTACGATCGTATCGATCGGAGTTGCGACTTTAAGGAACTCTAACTTCTGTCCGAACACTTGCTCAAACAACAGTGCATCCGATTGAATCTGCATTGATCCATGCTGCAAGATTGTGTCTTCTCGTCGCAACTGAGCGCTACCAATCAGTTTGATTCCTTCAATAGTGACTAAATCTGCACCTGTCGCAGTTCCAAAACAATTGGGATTGTGAATGTATCCCCGCCCCGCCTCACCGTACTGTAATTCAATCCCTAGCTGATCCCATCCTCGAATCAGAAAATCACAAATCGTCTCATACGCCTGCATTCGATTCTGTCCGAGTCCAGAGGTAATCACCGCATAAGTTAAATCACCTTGATGCAACACGGCTCTGCCTCCACTTGGACGACGTACTAAATCGATCGCGTTTCCGTTCCAAGTCAAAGATTCCCAACCTTCAGGATAGTGTCGCTGATGATAACCGAGCGAAATCGCAGCAGGCGACCAAGTATAGAAGCGCAACGTTGGCGGATGTAAACGAGATCGATGTTGTTCAAGCAACCACGTATCGATCGCCATCTGCATCTGCCCAGAAGCCTGAATCATTGGAATTAAACGCCACTCAACATCTGAATTCAGCATCTGTTAAAAGGCAATTGTATCGTATCTATCTTTTGCGGGGTTAAGCGCTCGAGTCCGACGATTACCTTAAGAGCATTCATCCAAATTTATGGAGGATTCATGGCTTACAATCACAGCGAAAATACTCAGCGTGCTTTATCAATGTTTCAGAACTACGACATTGATACACAGCTAGCACTGCTTTGGTATGGTTATCTCGATATCAAAGATGAGTTAAACCCTGGCCCGCCTGAAGCTGCCGATCGCATGGCGCACACAATTTACGACGAAATCAAGGTACTTCCTCAAGAACAACAGCTTCAAGTGCAGCGCGACATTCTGAGCGGTGCAGATAGCCAGTTTGGCAGAACCTATAGTGCATTGAGCAACAGCGCCCGGATTGAAATCTGGTTGCTCCTGGGGCAAGGGATGGAGAGCGGCGAAATCATCAACGTGCCTTCAGATTACAAGCTGCCAGAACAAACACACGAATTTAGCGACTTTATCTCTGGTCTGAGCTTTGAAGAACGAGTTGAATTTATGCAAGCTGGCGTGCAGAGAATGGGTGCATCCTCGAAAGCATAACAACTGTTAGACGCTCAATCATCGTAGAACTCCAAGGCTTTAGAAGCCCTGGAGTTCTCATATTACGCGGCTCCAAACTCCGATCTCAAAACATCATCATTGTCATCTGCGATCGTGGCGACTACCGTAATTAACCGCGAAACCTCGCCGGGTGATAATTCTGCGATCGTTCGAGAAGAAACGACCACAACTTGATTGTTGAAAATTGCAAAATGTGATTCAAACGTCGTCAGCCAATTCATCTCAAGCAGCTTGCGCGTCAATTGTGACTCGTTTTGCACAGGGAGATTTAGCACACTTGCCCAGACTGTGAAAGTATCTTCGTCGCTTGTGCCCGTTAACTGTACGAAGGTTTCCACACTGCCATATTTGAACTTCCAAACATAGCCGCCTTCGTTTTCGTGGTGACTGACCATGGCGCTCTCGGACTGATCTAAGCTGCCAATCACGGTTTCGATCACTTGGATCAAGTTAACGCCAGCCTCTGCGGTTTCTTCAGGGGTTATGGTTTCTAAGCTCGGTTGATAGTTCGTCATAAAGTCGCTCGTAAAATTCAGCGTAGAAGTTGAGTTTACGGTAGCGCTATCTGCCCACCGTTGCCCTCAGCCTTGGGGATTTCTTCACTTTTACTCTAGTTCAAAAGTTTGTCGAGATCGCTTTACATTGCCAAGCTTAGACCTTAGTCGAATAAACCAATGTCGAGTCATCCTGAGCGCAACCTAACTCTTAATTCCCGTTGTCGCAATGCCTCGGATTAATTGGCGCTGACCGATTAAGAAAATCACCACGATCGGAATCGTCGCAATGACGATCGCTGCCATCAACAACGTCCAGCTATTCGTAAACTGCTCTTGAAAACTCGCCAACGCCAATTGCACTGTCCGCAATTCTGGGCGCGTCGTAAACACCAGCGGTTTAAATAAATCGTTCCATTCTCCAATAAATGTAAATAGCGATAACGTGACCAAAGCAGGACGCGATAACGGTAGCATTACTTTCCAGAGAACCTGAATGCGATCTGCTCCGTCTAACATTGCCGCTTCTTCAAGCTCGATCGGGATTCCTTGAAAAAATTGCCGCATCAAAAAGATTCCGAATCCGTTCACCGCAGTTGGTAAAATCAACGCACCGTAGGTATTAATCAAATGCCCCCATTTCAGCACCAGAAAAATTGGAATCACCAAAATTTGAAACGGAATCACTAAAGTCGCAAGAATGATTAATAACAGCGCTTGCTTACCTTGAAATTTTAATCGTGCCAGAGCATAACCCGCGAGAGCAGAGGTGAAAATTTGGAACAGTGTTACCGCGATCGCGACAAAAATCGAATTTGCAAACGCCAGCAAAAAAACCCCACGTTTCCAAGCATCGCGATAATTCTCCAATGACCAACCTGGAGAATCGAGGGAACTTCCGGCCGGCTTAAACGACGTAATGAATACCACGATCAGGGGCAGCAGGATCACTCCTGCTCCGATCAGCAGAACTCCCAAACTAAAAATGCGCTTCCAACCCGATTGCTCTTCGTACTCCATCCTCAAAACCCTAAAGAATCGGTCATTTTAGCGCCTCGATGGCCCTTAATGCAGATATTTTATCGATTCTTAGCGTATCCTCAACCTTAAACGGTAAAGTGAGAGGGGGAAAGAATGGCAAGACCGTACCTAACCCGACCTTAAACCCGCAACGATGCGGAAATTGTAGTCATGACCAGGAGAAATCTGATCTATGCCCCAACTTGCGGCGACCCCAGAGATTGACTTCCAGAGTGAACAATACAAAGATGCCTATAGTCGAATTAACGCGATCGTCATCGAAGGCGAACAAGAAGCGCACGAGAATTATCAAAGATTGGCAGAACTCATGCCAAACGATAAAGATCAGCTAATGGGACTCGCGCGGATGGAGAACCGTCACAAAAAAGGCTTTGAAGCCTGTGGTCGCAACCTGAGCGTGGTCGCAGATATGGATTTTGCCCGCGAGTTTTTCTCTAATTTGCACAACAACTTCCAAGTTGCAGCATCTGAGGGCAAGATCGTGACCTGCCTCTTGATTCAATCGCTGATCATTGAATGTTTCGCGATTTCTGCATACAACATCTACATTCCCGTTGCCGATGACTTTGCCCGCAAGATCACCGAAGGCGTAGTCAAAGACGAATATCTGCACTTGAACTACGGTGAAGAGTGGCTGAAAGCGAACTTTGAGGCATCGAAAGCCGAGCTGGAAGAAGCGAACAAAGCGAATCTTCCTTTGGTGTGGAAAATGCTTAATCAAGTCGATACAGATGCCAGCGTTCTCGGGATGGAGCGCGAAGCCCTGGTCGAAGACTTTATGATTCAATACGGTGAAGCGCTGAACAACATTGGCTTTACGACCCGCGATGTCATGCGGATGTCGGCTCACGGACTCGCTGCTGTATAACAGCACAGCGATTTAAATTTCAGACGATGGACTCTCGAATTTCTTGCGTCCATCGTCAATTTGTGGCATTTTCTCTTAAATAAGTTTAACGGTTCCATTTATCCATCTCACCGAAGCCGAGCTTCTTCATACGATCGATGTTTGGTCTAATTGGTCATCTTACAAGTTTGGAACACGCTCAGTCTGTTGCAGGCGAGCTAGGGTATCCCGAATACGCGGAGCAAGGGTTGGATTTCTGGTGTAGCGCACCGCCTCTGATTGTTGATTCGATCCGAGTCAAAAGTGTGACTGGACAAGAAATCGAAGGGCGTTACGTCGAGTCTTGCTTTCTCCCAGAAATGCTGGCGACTCGTCGGATTAAAGCTGCAACCCGAAAAATAATTAATGCGATGGCGCACGCTCAAAAGCATGGGATGAGTATCACGGCTCTGGGCGGATTTTCGTCGATTATCTTCGAGAATTTTGATCTATCACAGATTCGACAAGTGCGAAATGTGATGCTGGAGTTTGAGCGGTTCACGACCGGGAACACTCACACCGCTTATGTTATCGCTCGTCAAGTTGAGCAAGCCTCGAAGCAGTTGGGCATTGAGTTGTCAAAAGCGACGGTGGCGGTTTGTGGCGCGACGGGTGATATTGGCAGTGCAGTTTGTCGCTGGTTAAATGCTCGAACTGATGTGGCAGAGCTGCTGCTGATTGCTCGAAATCAAGAGCGCCTTCAAAATCTGCAAGCAGAACTCGGACGCGGCAAAATTCAGAGCCTAGAGGAAGCACTACCACAGGCAGATATCATTGTCTGGGTGGCGAGTATGCCGAAGGGCGTGGAGATTGATCCGACTCAATTGAAGCAGCCTTGTTTGCTGATCGACGGTGGCTATCCGAAGAACTTGGGCACAAAGGTACAGCATCCAGGAGTGACTGTTCTCAATGGCGGCATTGTCGAACATTCGCTCGATATTGACTGGCGGATCATGAGCATTGTAAATATGGATGTTCCGGCGCGTCAGTTGTTTGCGTGTTTTGCGGAGTCGATGCTGCTGGAGTTTGAGAAGCTGCACACGAATTTTTCGTGGGGACGCAATCGAATTACGGTGGAGAAGATGGAGCAGATCGGAGCCGCTTCGATGAAGCATGGATTTCGTCCATTGCTGATTTAACGCGCTCCAATCCTAGAACAAACGAAGGAGATCGCTGATTTTTCAGAATTGCGATCTCCTTTATTTTTGGGATGCCGCGATCGTAGAACTGGCTGCCCTGCATCAAATCTAAAACCCTAAATCTGCCTTAGCCGCTTCAGCCGCGCGGAATACTTCGACATCGGGTAATTCCTCCCAAGCGGTATCGCCAATTTCTTTGTAAAACGTTTCATCGTAGGGGCGAGTCCGAATAACGACAGGCATCGGAACTGCGTGCCCTAGAATTAATGCTTGTTGTTTCGAGTCGAGTTTGGCAAGTACCGATCGAAGACTTTGACCGCCCGAAACTCCAGTAAAAATCGCGTCAATATCTTTCTCATCATTCAATAGTGCTGTAATCCGTGTTCCAACCTGTGACATCACTTCGTTATCAATTCCAGATGGACGCTGATCGACGACTAACAAGGTGACAAAGTATTTTCGCATTTCCCGCGCGATCGTACCGAAAATCGTTTGTCCAACAGTAGACGGATCGAGAAATCGGTGCGCTTCTTCGATCGTGATCACAAGCTGCTGAGGTCGATCGCTCACTTCCTTAGATTGCAAAAATTTCTCTGCTTTTCGCACATAAGCTTGGTGAATCCGCCGCGCAATAATATTGGTCGCCAACATATACGACAACAAATTCGACTGCGAACCGAATTCAACGACAACGTGCTTTCCGCTTTCAATACAGTCGAGAATCTGACCGACATAGTTATGCGGACAACTATTACGAATGTATTTCAGTTCATCCAATCGATTCAACTTGCGTTGCAGTGCCATGATCGAAGACTTACTGCCCATTTTTGTTTCGCAGAACTCCTGAATTTCGCCATTGCTCATCGTGAGAAGACGATTGATCCAAGCTTTGCCGAATTCGTTACGGAGAATGATTGCGTTTTCTAGTGCGGCTTCTGATAAGTTCAACTCTCCGCGCACCAGCATCAGATCCTCGACATCAATCTGGTCGTAACTCACATAAAGTTCTTGAGCATCGCGCACACCTCGACGCTTAGTGGAATCAGGATCGAGTGTGAATATCTGCACTTGTCCTGGGAATAGTTGGCGTAAACCTTTTACAGTGCTGAACTGCTTGCCTTCTCTCGTCGCTTCCCAACCATATTCCGAGTGCATATCAAAGATGAGATTCACCGCAGCTTGTTTTCGCACAATGCCAGCAAGTAGCAATCGCGTGAGAAATGATTTTCCGGTTCCTGATTTACCAAATACGCCATTACTGCGTTCGACAAAGCGATCGAGATCCAAACAAATCGGCACTTCCATATCGATCGGTTGTCCGATCGCAAAATTTCGTCGATGCGGGTCATCTTCCCAACCGAATACCGCCCGAAAATCTCGCTCGCTCGCGTCATACACCTGACTAAAGTGGCTCGGAATCGTCTTCACGGGCAAAAGCTCGATCGCTTCACTCGAATTTGCCTCAAACGATGCCAGCTTTGACGAAGTTTTCTTTTTCTCAACGGGCTTATCCGTTGGCGTAAACATTAGCATCGGAGAAAGTTCGATCGTGCCGTATGTCCCGCTACCCGCAAGAACTTCCTGTAAAAATAAATTCGTTGGCTCCGGAGGATTGGCGATAATGCGCTGGCTTGAAGTTCCGAGAGAAACATCGGTCAGCATACAGAAAAAGCGCGATCGTACTCCCTGCACGACTAAGAACTTCCCGACTCGCATTTCTTCGACTGAGATATCAGGATGCAGCCGAACTTCTAATCCCTGGCTCAGAGATCCTTGAATGACTGATCCTAATGGCTTCTCTAGATCCATAACCGCGCCCAAAGCAATTGTTTCATCTTAGTTCAGCTTGGAGCAAGTGTACTAAACTTGTCAAATCTTGGGGGATACACCTTTCAAAGCGATGAGATTTTAGATCCGCCCTAAAATGAAGGCTGAAGCACCTCCTTTATCCTTCACATTCTAGATTCATGCTCCATTCCGAATTCAAGCAAAGACGCGATCGCTTTATGTCCAAAATCGGCAACGGAACCGCAATCTTCCGCAGTGCGCCGATGGCAGTGATGCACAACGATGTAGAGTACAATTTCCGTCAGGATAGCGATTTTTACTACCTCACCGGATTTAACGAAGCGGATGCGGTCGCAGTGTTTGCACCTTGGCATGAAGAACACAAGTTTATTTTGTTTGTGCAGCCCAAGGATCGTGACAAGGAAACTTGGACAGGGTATCGGATTGGGGTTGATGCGGCAAAGGAAAAGTATGGAGCCGATGAAGCTTACCCGATCGCTGAATTGAATGAGAAATTGGCGCAGTATGTTACCAAAGCAGAACGGCTTTACTATCACTTCGGACGCGATCGCGGATTTAACGATCGGGTTCTCAAACTGTGGCAGCGCTGCATCGCATTGTATGAGCGAAATGGAGTCGGTCCAACTGCGATCGAAGATCCCAGTTTTACCCTGCATCCGATGCGAGTCGTCAAGAGCGAATACGAACTATCTGAGATGCGACGAGCGGTAGAAATTGCGGCGGAAGCTCATAATTTGGCTTTGAACATTCGTAAGCCTGGGCTGTATGAGTATGAGATTCAAGCTGAAATGGAGCATTTGTTCCGATTGCGGGGCGGACAGGGAATTGCATATCCCTCGATCGTCGCTTCTGGCAAAAATTCCTGCATTCTGCACTACACAGAAAACGATCGCCAAATGCAGGATGGTGAGCTACTTCTAATTGATGCAGGATGTTCCTATAACTATTACAACTCAGACATCACTCGGACTTATCCAGTGGGCAACAAGTTCACCGAAGAACAACGGATTTTGTATGAGTTAGTGTTGAAAGCGCAACTTGCAGCGATCGAGCAAGTCAAGCCTGGAAATCCTTGGAATCAATTCCATGATGCAGCCATTCGAGTGATCACTGAAGGTTTGATGGATCTGGGCTTGCTGCAAGGTGACATTGAAGAAGTGATCAAAGAAGAGAAATACAAAGCCTTCTTTATGCACGGAACAGGACACTGGCTTGGGTTAGATGTGCATGATGCAGGAGCGCGGAAGATTGGTGAAAACTGGCTGAACTTCCAACCTGGACAAGTCGTGACCGTTGAACCTGGAATTTACATTCGATCGGACTTTCAATCGATCGAGGGACAGCCTGAAATTAGCGATCGCTGGCGCGGTATCGGCATCCGGATTGAGGATGATGTGTTAGTCACCGAAACCGGGAATGAAATCCTCACAGCAGCAGTTCCGAAATCACTCGAAGCAATGGAACGATAAGGAGCATTTGGTAATTGAAATAGATGTCACCAGTTACAGCAAGGTGGATGACTATCTCCCTTTCAAAGTTCCTGAAGTATGGATGTTCAGGAATAAACAGCTTCGGATTTATGGACTAGAGAACGATGCTTATATGCTTCGGGAAGAAAGTCGCTTTTTCCCAGACATCCCGATTCTGGATATCGTTGCAGAATGTGTGCAGATTGCTCTGGAGCGATCGACAAGTGCAGCGATCCGCGATCTGAGACAAAGGTTAAATCAGCAGTAGTAGCCTTCTGGCTATCGACTTCATAGAAGACTCGATCAAAGTCGAAGCCATTATCGTGATACTTGATTCGAGCCAAGCCGCGATTTCGACCTTTGAGGTCTGTATTATTTTTTCTCTATCAAGATGATATCAGTAGTAACTCCGATTTTATTCGACTTTAGTCGAGTGATGTGCTTCAAAGTTAGATAAAGTCTCTGGGGATGATTGACCAACGTTTGGAAAACAATTGAGGAGTAAGAAGCTTTGAGGAACTGGTCGAACAATCGTCAGCATTCCAAGCGACCACTGAGCGACTCGAATAGGAGAATTAACGATGAGCGGTTTGTCTAATTTTGCATTGGTGACTTTCAAAGGCTTAACCGCGATCGGTGCGTTCAGCGCAATGACGATCGGTGCTGCACCCGCATTTGCCTACCCAGAGAATGGGTCGATCAGCGGTGCAATGACCCGTGTGACTCCGAGCGGCTTTGTCACTTCGGTAGCAGGGCAAATGGTTGCTCCTGGAGGAATGTTCTTCAATCAACCGCTCACAGTTAACGGAGTGATTGAAGACTGTAACTGTGGCAGTGCGATCAGCGAGGGACGATTGATCATTGATGCAGGTGCTCCTCTCCCGATCAGAACGGTCTATGGAGACAATGCTTTGCCGACGACTTTGAAGGAAACGGTGATCAGCACACTGAATCGACTTGACCTCGACGATCGCTCTGATCGAGAAGCTTATGCTGCAATTGTTAAGGCAGCAGCAGGATTTGATGGTTTGGAGTAAGTTGCGCTTCGATTGATCCAAATCATCTTATAGTTTGAGCTGAGTAAGGGTGCGATAATCGTACCCTTTTTCTTTGTTTGTGATAGATAGATATCACCTTATTTGGAGCATTTTATTCCTTCTTGGTAGTCCTATGTATTAATCACTACTTCAACATCAAGATTACTTAAACGTTGCGTAGGGATTCGGACGACTCAGATTAGGTGCCGGGCAATAATACGAGAACACTTGATTGGTGAGGCTGCCACGTAAGTGGTGTCACATAACACTAATCTGTCACCTTATTTAGGACTAATAACAATGAGTGTTCTTTCTAACTCAGCTCAGATGATTTTGAAAACTGGCTTGTCATTGGCAGGCGTGCTCGGCTTGGCTGCTTTGGTTGCTTCGCCTGCATCCGCAGAATCCGCAATCAGAGGATCGGTTTCTGAAGTTACCCCCGCAGGTTTTGTGACCACCGTTTCCGGTGAAGCAGTTCTGCCTGAAGGTCTGTACTACCCTGGAGCGGGTGGTGATTATGTTTTCACTGGCGATTTTACAACCGCAGGCGTACCTGTATTGACAATCAACGGCGGCGAGCCGACTGTAGTGCCTGTGGCTACGGCGGGTACCACAATCAAGCAAGCTGTAATTGCAGAATTGGACGGACTCGACCCTGCTACCCGACCTGGTTTGGATGCTTATGCTGCAATCTTGAAAGCAGCAGCAGGCGCAGACGGTCTGGAATAATCACGATCGTTCTCCAGTCTGTATGAGTTAGAGCTTGGTCTCTACTTATCTATCTGTTCATAAAGTTAGCGGAGGTGCATTTGTGCCTCCGCTTTTTTAATCTACCGTGTGCATACAAGTCGTTCGCTCACGTGTGCCATAGGCATCACTTCGTTTGGGTCGGCTTCAGCCCCCTAAATCCCCCAAATTTGGGAGACTTTGAACCTAAGAAATTTCTCAAAGTTCTGGAAAGCTCTCGATCTCAAAGTCCCCCAGAATGGGAGATTTAGGGGGCGAAGATTTCAGCAATGACCGATCGAGTTGTGCACACGGTAGGCTTTCTGAATGGACTAGCACAAACATCATTCAACAAACAAAGGGCAGGTAACATTACCTGCCCTTTTAGTTTCAGTTGGACTAGAGAAATCGATCGTTAGACAACAGTTGAATCGTCGTCAATCGATACCGTCTTTTTGACCGGATTAGGATTCTGCTGTAACAGATTGGTGCTGTTAGAAAGGCTTGAAATCGGAGGAACGGTCACGATCGAGGGAAGCGTCAGATTTGGGATACGGAGCAGGTTCACCGGAGTTGGAGCAATCGGTGAGCTACTGCGTAAAGCAGCGATAGGGGTCGTTGTAGGACTAGAGAGCAAAGGAGCAACGAAACTTGTCGCGGTTGCACTGCTGCTACCAATCCACGAGCCAGAATCGTCGGTGAAGATCGTGCCAATGGCGATTCCAGACTGGATTATACCATTGGTAGGACTGTTCAGCCTTACAAGGAACTGCTCGATCGGTTCTGCCTTTGTATCTCCAATCACTCTCACGGTGACTGCTTTTCTCAGTTCACCGGGTGCAAAAGAGAGCGAGCCAAAAGTAGAGGCATAGTCTCGATCTGCAACTCTGGCGGACATGTCTTCTGTTCCGTATCGAACCGTGACAGGATCAAGCGATTGATGGCTGAGAGACACATTGAAGTCGAATGAGGTTGTCCCACTGTTGCCTTCGGAGCGGCTCACGTTTTCGATCACAATTCGAGGCGGCGGAACGACGGTAATCGTGAATGTTTGAATGGTAGATTCATTAATGCCTCCGTTAGCAGTGCCACCGTCGTCGCGAACTCTGACATTGATCGTTGCAGTTGTGGGGGTCAACAGCGCATTAGACGCAGTAAACACAAGCGTTCCGTCTGATTCAAATCGGAATTCGGTGAACATTCCAGGATTGCTGTTGGTGAAAATGAAGTTGTCGATCGATTGATCGGTTTCTTCAGGCCCCAGGTTAAAGTTGCGTGTCCAAAGTGAGAGCGGAATGACTTGCTGCCCGAGTCTAGTTCTTTGATTAACAGCAGCAAAACTAGGGGCATCATTGACTGAGGTGACGCTAATCGTTTTGGTTGTCGCAGTGCTCGTTCCGCCTGCGCCATCAGTCATGATAAAACTAACCGTGCGATCGAGAGCCGAAGGTGCGTCAGAGACATTCGCGTAGGTGAGGTTTCTCAAGAGTGCCTCAACTGCAGCGATCGTAGCGTTGGTGTTGAAGGTGATTGCGAGGTTTGTGGTGCCTGTGCCGCCTGTGAAGGTTGCGATCGCAGTTCCCCCAAAGGTGATCGTGCTGTCGGAAATGCCGATTTGTCCTGCGCCTGTTCCTTGATTCTGGATTGCGAGTCGATCGTCTGCGGAGACGTTAGCGGAGAAGCTGACGGTCAGAACTCCGGTGTTGAAGTTGGGCGGATTGTCGGCATCGGTGATGATGGCGGTGGGGTCAAGAAGAAGTGGGGTTGCGTTTTCGATGTAGTTGACTGTGCCAGAAGGCAGTGTGATGACTGGGGCGACATTCTGCAATTCCAGTGCGCCGATGTCGATCGCTCCAGTTCGGATGATGCCGCGTTGATCTTGGGTAGGTGCGCCTGTACTGGTGCCCCTGTTGATAGCAGGGCTACCAGGGAGTAGTGAATGGGTTTGGGTGGAGCCGCCATTGTTGGCGAGGGGAGCCAGGAGCGGATTGATAGGGGCGGCGGCAGTGCCTACCAAAGTACTGGTCGTAAAACTGGTGCTGCCAGTGGTATTACCAATTAGGTTATTACCGCTATCAGTAAAGGTGCCAGAAACATCCGGATTGACAGTGCCGTTTGTTCCATCTATGTTGCCTGCAATGATGGTGTTTCTAATGGTAACTGTACCGCCCTCGCGAAGGATGCCGCCGCCATCGCCCACACCATTGTTGTCACTATCCGCACGATTGTTGGTAACGGTAACGTTATTCAAGTTGAACGTCCCGCCCTGATTCCAGATCGCTCCACCATTACCCGCAGTTCTATTGCCGCTGAGAGTACTGTTAGTGACTGTGGTGATCGCATCACCTGCAACAATATAGTTAGTAATAGCACCACCACCAGCGCTGCTACCATTATTGCCACTGAACGTGCTGTTGTTCACATTGAGAGTCGCAACTCTTCCGGCTGTGAAGGAGATATTGAGGATGCCTCCAGCCGCGCCAAAACCGTTAGCAGTATTGCCGCTCACCGTGCTATTGATCAGGGTCAGAGAGCCTTCTTCATTGTTGATTCCGCCTGCCTGATTGCCGCTCGTATTATCTTGAATGATTGTATTGGTCACTACAATGCTGCTGCGCGAGACGTATAAACCGCCGCCGCCACTACCAGTAATATTGTTACGAATGACACTATTACTGAGATTAAGTGTGCCTCCTCCTTGAAAAGAAATACCGCCGCCAAAGGTTGTTCCACTGCCCGCATTTCCATTTGCGATCGTCATTCCACTCAGGTTGACATTGCCACTACTGATGCTGAACACGCGGGAGGCATTGTTGCCACTAAGGGTGAGTAGGTTTGCTCCTGTACCCGTAATTGTAAGGTCGCTAGCGATCGCGAGTTGACCCGTTGTGAGGGTAATGGTGTCGGGTGTGGCATTGGTGAAGGTGCTGCCTGCGAAGGTAATGGTGTCAGTCCCCGCGATCGCATTTGCATTCAGAATTGCCTGACGCAAGGAGCCTTCGCCGTTATCGGTGGTGTTGATGACGACGAAATCATTTTGAGCGATCGTGGCTGTAGCAGTGTTGTTTGTGCTGTCAGGGTCATAATCGGCTGTATTCACCAAGTCAAACCGCAAAAATTCAGATGCTTCAGCTTGAATGTCATTAATTGCAGCAAAGGTGAGGTCAGCGGTGCTAGTTCCAGCCGCTAGTGTCACGGTGAGTTCGTTGCCGACCAGGCTATTTAGCGTAATGCCTGTACCACCCGTTAGCGTGTAGTCTGGTGTAGTGAGGACGTTACCTACGATCGTCGGAGTCGTGCTGTTGACAGTGCTGCTGCTGTTGAGAGTCAACTTTACGGTTAGAGATGGAGTCGTGCCACCAGTGCGGGCGATTCTGTAAGTACCATTTGCACCTGTTTCAGTTGCCGTTGCAGTGGGAGAAGATAGAGCGACTGTTGGCACTGTCGTTCGCAGACTGTTAATCCAAGTTGTGTTAGCACCACCGCTACCGATGCCTGGTGTTGCGCTACCTGCTGAAGTTTGCGAGTAGTTTCCTGAAGTCGTGACTCCTGCGACTGTATTTCCTGTGTAAAAAATGGATTGAGTCCCTCCAGGTCGCACTGCTGTAAATGCAGCATTGTTGCTCTGATCCCAATCGTGAACGATCGTATTTGCTGCATTGCGTAGAATCGGATTATCATTTATGTCAGTGTTATTAAAGCCACTCCAACTCGTAGGTGTAGTAAACAGAGTTAAATTGGTGTGAGCGGCTACTATCTGAAAGTTGCCATCGCTGAAATCGGTGTCATCAGTCGTTGGAAAGGGTGCGGTGTCTCGATCTCCGCCATTGTAAATGACAATCAAAGTTCCTGCGGCTACATTCTGCCAGAGTAAGCTATTGCTGAAGGTGGTGTAGGTGTTACCTGGAGTTTCATCAGCCAAAGTCCAACCGCGCAGATCCGTAGGAGCTGTGACAAGGAGTTCCACCCACTCCTTATTGCCGCTACTTCCCTGTGACCACTCGTTAATAATGACATTAAGAGCATCGTCGTAAGCGGCTAAGGTACTGGTCTGAAATGGAGAAGTTGTCTCGATCGCTCCGGTCTGCACTTCAAGCATCCAATCGCCTCCTTTTCCAGTCAAGTCATCTGAAGCGGCGACCTCTGCTCCTGTCAATTGGCTGAAGCTATCAACAAAGCTTCGACCCCGTTCGCCTTCTGCCACATCACAACCGTAGAGGAGAATATCTGCTGACTCGGTGAGTGAGCCTCCCCACGATCGCAGTTGATCAGCATAGCGATCGAGGTTCTCTGCGCCCAGCCACGTTTCGCCCAATAGCACCCCGCCCGATTGCCCGTGAGACACAATATGCAAACTGGCAATGTTGTTCCGTCCTAAAAGCGTCTGGGTGATTTGCTCGATCGCATTTCCCCGATCGAGTAAATGCACTTCTGTCCCAGGCTGAACTCCCGCCATGAGCGTTGCCGCATTGCTGACATTCGCATCAATAAATACGATCGCAGTCGCAGCAGAACGGATCGATCGAGCAGGCGACTCCGAAAGTCGATCGACAAATGCAGAATGCTTTATTTCTGAAGCAGCAAGGAGTGAGCGATCGGAGTTAAAGAAAGATTCAGCGAGGGACATAGGGACAGCACTTTGAATAAATGGACAATTCGCCTGTAGATAGTCATCCCTGAAAGCCTTAGTTGCGATCGCGCAAAATCTCTGAAGAATTGTTGTACTTAAGAAATCGTTCAGTGCGATCGCTGAGGCTCAGAGCATTGTTAAAATTGTGTGAGGTTGGCAGAAGTAATTCGCTTCGTTTGTGAATCCGGGAAGCCCCCTAAATCCCCCATTCTGGGGGACTTTGAGCCGGATTCTTGTCTTGAAGTCCCCCAGAATGGGGGATTTAGGGGGCAGAAGCTCACCGAAACGAAGCGAAAAGGCTTATCGAACTAGCGTTAAAATTGAAAGCTTCCTTCAACTCGAACCTCAAACTGATTGCCGCTCATTCCCAACTTGGTTTCCCAAGACGCGGCTCGGCTCAAGGGTTGGTGTCGAATTAAGATTCCGTAAGACATATCCGACAGCCGACCCACCCAACTCGAATCCGATCGATAGTTCTGTACATAGCTTCCAACTGTCCAGAACGGATCGACCTTCTGCGAAGCCTCGATCGAGTAGTAGAAATTCTCTCCCCACTCCAACGAACTGTTGAACGCAAAGCCACGCGGCAATTCAAACTGCCCCTGAAGAAACGCGATCGATTGAACGCGAGCATTATCATTCGTGACAAATACACCCGGAGTCAGCGAATAGCTAAACCGTGGAGACTGCTCAGAATAGAGATAGCTCAAGTTGATATAGCCAGGATTAGAAGGATTTGCGGCAGTATTCCAAGAAAACCGCAATGCAGGAGACATCGTGATCAGCGATCGTGGCTTTCCGTCTTTACCGCGCCGCACCCGTGTATCAATATGATTCACCAACCCATTCAGATACATCCCAACCGTTGGTTCCGGGGTGCCACGATTGTTTGTCGAAACCTCAAACGCAGCATTTCCGTTGAAGTTTAGCCAAAGCCCAGAATTTACCGTATAGTTCCACTTTCCGTGAGAACCTGACCACAAAGCCTCGACCGTAGGCAAAAAGAGATAACCATCAAAGCGATTAATCCGCGTGATTTGTCGTCCAGTTTGCTTTAGCTCAATCAGATCGAATGCCATATCAAACGATCGAATTGCCGTTGGCACAGTCGTGAAGTCAGAGGTCGTCAAGTCTTGAGAGTTAAATTCCTGGAAAAACCGTTGACCATCCGGAGCATCCAGAACCACTTGAGTCGCAAACGATCGATTACTCGGTTCTAGAGAAGTCTCAGTCGCCGGAATCGGGGTACCCAGAAAAGTCAACGGCCCAAAATTCTCATTCGACAATCTCAACCGAGAAAAGACCGTATCACCTTCAGTCCAGGTTTGTTCTGCTTGAATAAATCTCACCAGCCGTTGAGTCATCCCGCTGCGAATCTGAAATACACTTGCTCGATCGGGTGTGACCGTACTGGGAAACGTGACCGATCCAGAGGTTTCCTGCAACCCACTCAGCCGATTTGCAAAAAACAAGCTTCGATTCAAGCGTTGGTTAATCTGTCTACGTTGTTCTGAAGTTGCTTTCGTCTCCAAATTGGCGAACTGTTCTTGTTTCTTAAACCGCGCTCCAGCTTCTTGCAAACTTTGGTCTAAAGCCGGAAGCTCAACAAACTTAAACAGTCCCCCCATCAACAACGCAAACGTTGCATTAAACGTCTGTAAATCATTGAGTTTCCCCTTTTCAAACGAAAAAGAAATTGCGGCTCCCGGATTTGAAAACACATTAGAGTACGTTGCTTTCGCTTCCGTCGAATCGTACTGCAACAAGCTTCGACTATGCGGCAAACTCAGCGAAATCTGATGCCAGTCGTTATTTTCAACACTGATGCTTTCTTGGACTATCTTCGGCGCTCTTTCTCCAAGAGATACCCAATACAAAGAGTTTAGATAATGAAAATCTCGCTCCGGCTGGCTCAGACTAGAATTGACCAAAACATTCAGCAAATCTAAGTTGTCGAACTTGCCGAGTTGACCAATCTTAATTCCAGGCAGCGAAGAAATAGGCGGAGCAGCGATCGTACCCGTTCCCATAGTCGGATTACCCCAAACGATACCCGCTTGAGCCAATGCCGTTTTTGGGATTTTTGCTCCGACAAACAATCCCTCTCCCTGAAGTAACGATTGCAAATTGCTCGTTGGAAACCCTTGTAAAATCAACGGTGTATTCTTGGCATCAAGGAATTGAAAGAGCGCGCTTCCACCCGTTCCACTAAACGTAGAACCCGTTCCCAACTTCAGCGTTGCGGTGGGAATCCGAATCGCATTCGTATCATTCACTCCAGTATTGAGCACGACTCGCCCGGTGGGAGTACCGACCGGATTGACCACTTCACCCGAGATCGATCGAATCGTCAAGGTTTTCGGATCAATGTCACCGACTAAATCTTTGAAGGGCTGAGGAATCGTCCAAGCCGTTTGCAGTCCCCAAAGTCCTTGAGTCTGTTGAATTTTTCGTTCAACCCGTGTCTGTCTCGTTTGGCCGTGATAGCGAATGCCAAATTGCCAGCCTTGGGTTTCAACCACGACTCGGTTCCCAGGGAGTACCCAGTAAAATTGCTCGTCCTTCCGAAACGATGAATAGTTGAAGTTCCGAACAATCACCTGGTTCCCACGAGCGCGGACATCTAAGGTGGAGTAGTCTTGCTTTTGATTAGGGTCGAAAGGAACTGAGGATGCGGCGACCGAATTTGTCGGATTGACAAACCAAGGATAACGAGCCGCGCTATTTTTCAGAGCATTCAGCATGAGTGCATTGAGAATTTTGCGGCTAACCGCAGGATCTTCAACCGCAGGCGTTGGCGGTGTTACGGGTTGGGGCAGGATAGAATCAGGAATCGTGATTTCAGGCAGCTTTGAATCTGGCGGCTGGGGAACGACGATCTGATTGGGTGCCGGGGTCACATTTTGAGCGATCGCACTCGCTGCCGGAGTTGAAACGGTATTGTTCAACAATCGAACTGTTGCAGCAGTCTGAAGGGTCGAAATCTGATCTGCTTGGGCACTCTCCAGATAGACAAGATTGATCAAGCAACTGACCACTAGGAAAATGAAACTATAACGCTGTGACACCATCAGCAGAACACTTTTTATACACGACAACAGTTTTGGCAACAGGCGTTCCGATTTGAGCAAGAGAAACTTGATGCTGGACTCCCAACACCTTTTCACTCGTCGGCAAATTACTTACTGAAATTCACTTAAGTAACAGAGCCCCTAGTATGCTGCCATGTCGATCGTGAATTGATTACGTCGCATTTTTACCGAAATTCCGGTTTTTATTTTTCGTATGAAAAAACCTCTAAGTACTGCCACTGTATATAAATTCGCAAATTTACTCAATTTCCAGAATGTCAATACGGGTATCTAACTCAGTAAAATCGACACAAAAGCCCAGACAGAATTAAACTAAATAAAGCAGCGTTTTGATGAATGGCTTGGGCATGAAGAGACAGCTAGAATTAGACAGTGAAACGATCGATAGAATTCTCGAAATGGCATGGGAGGATCGCACTCCCTTTGAAGCGATCGAACTGCAATTTGGACTCGATGAAAAACAAACGATCGCATTGATGCGGCGGGAAATGAAAGGATTGAGCTTCAAAATGTGGCGCGAACGAGTCAGCGGACGCAAAACGAAGCATTTGAAACAGCGCGATTTTCTTGAAGGACGATTTCGATCGCAGAACCAAAAAGGCTCATAAAGCTCCCGCACATTCATTCAGACTTGCTCTTGTTGACATTGTATTGAGAACAATTACCAATATGCTTGCCCTAAACTGCAAAATAATTGATAATCTTAAGGCTCGATCCGTCTGACACAATTGTTAGAGTGCGTGATGTCAACTTTCAACCGTTTCAAAACCCTAAGCCGACGGCAGTTGATCCAACTTGGACTGCTATCAGGAACGGGATTAGCCGGATCAGTCTTGGGGCTAAATCTGATTCAAAATCGACGCGATCAAAAAGTTGTCATTCCACCGATCGACATTCCACAAACGAAAGATGCCGCAAATCCGTTAGCAGTCTTGCGTGACTTTGATTACGGAACGGTGACCCAGGAAGATGGTCGCACTGTGCGGGAATTTCGGGTTGAAGCGCGAACTTCTCCACTGCAATTAAATGGGTCGACTTCTTTTGTGACTTGGAATCTCAACGGGCGTGTTCCTGGGCCTACATTTCGTGCAACACAAGGAGATCGTATTCGCGTCATTTTCTACAACAAGGCTGGACATTCTCACTCGCTGCACTTTCATGGCGTGCATCCCGCAGACATGGATGGCGTGAAGCCTGTAAAACATAAGGCTGTAGAGATTTACGAATTTGATGCAGAGCCTTATGGAGTGCATCTTTACCACTGTCATATTGAGCCAGTTACGCGCCATGTTGGGAAAGGCTTGTATGGGATGTTCATTATTGATCCGCCAACGCCGCGACCTCCTGCGGATGAAATGGTCTTGATCATGGCAGGGTATGACGTGAATGACGATCGTAAAAATGAACTCTATGCGTTCAACGGATTGCCTGATTACTACATGAAGAATCCGATTCCAATCCAGCAAGATCAATTGATTCGGCTATATGTGCTGAACATCATCGAATTTGATCCGGTTGCAACGTTTCATCTTCATGCCAATATGTTTCGCGTTTACCGCACTGGGCGAACTTTGGAGCCAAGTGAAGAAACTGACGTGATCACGATGGGAACAGCCGAACGCCATATCTTAGAGTTCAGTTTTCATCACACTGGGAAATTTATGTTCCATCCGCACCAAGACTATATTGCTGAAGCGGGTTGTATGGGCGTGTTTAATGTGATTCCAAATCCGACAGCTTAGTTGAACTTAACAAGCTGCTTATTGACAGAAACTCTGATTAAGCCACACAATGAGCGATGTCACCACTTAAGTAGAAAGTTTTTCAACAACAAGATTTTCTCTTTGCAATTTCTGGAACCTCGAATCATGTCTATCAAGTTTAAATTCTTTGCCTGTTTTCTTTGCGCCTTGGGCTTGAGTGTCCTGATTTCGTGTAGTTCTCAGACCGCAAACAATTCCAGTTCCCCTGCTCCAACAACCAACTCATCAGCGACCAATTCATCAATGGGTCAAATGTCGCATAGTGGTAGAAAGATCAACATTAATAGTGCAATTCTGTCCGAGCTAGACAAGCTAGAGGCAAAGTTAGGAATTCCAGCACTGTCGAATAAGATTCAGGGAAGCCGCCCTTATGGCAAGACTGAAGAGTTGGTTTCAAAGAATGTGGTCAATCAGCAACAGTTCGATCAGATCAAAGAAATGGTGACGATCGAAGATATTAAGCTCGAAGGCGAAGCCAAAGATATCGATTACATGACAAAGCTCGGCTTGATGAAAGGGCATCTGTATGTTGCAAAAGAACTGTTAGATCTTCAGAAACCGGATCAAGCAGAACCTCACATCGGGCATCCAGTTGAAGAAATTTATGCTGATGTCGAAGAGCAACTGAATGAACGCAAAGTCCCTGCATTCAAAGATCCCTTGGTTGCACTGCAAGACGAAGTGAAAGCGGGTGCGAAGAATGCAGAGAAAGTCAGTACTGGGTATAAGACTTCAATGCAATCGGTCGAAACTGCGATCGCGGCTTTACCTGAAGCTCAACGCCAATCTCCAAGCTTTGTGCTGCAAGTAATCAATGGATTGTTAGATACGGCAAACTCAGAGTACGGAGCAGCGATCGCGGATAACAAAATCTCTCAAGTCATTGAGTACCAGGATTCACGCGGATTTATACTATACGCGAATGAACTCTACAAAAGCATCTCTGCTACGATGCTCAAATCTCAGCCTGAAGCACATAAGATGATCGAAACGAAAATGGCTGAATTGACCAAAACCTGGGCGACTGTGACTCCCCCTGCAACACTTGTGAAAACCAGCGATCAAGTTTCGACGCTAATCAAAGATATCGAGAGCAGTACCCAAAAGGTTGCAAAAGCCTCTTAGAATCAAGTCAATTGTTAGGAGGCAGATCAAGCTTGATCTGCCTTTTTGAATGTTCGATGCAATGTTGGAGTCAATCATGGATCTCAGTTCTGCAATTCCTACTTTTGTGATCACCCTGCGCGAAGGGGTTGAAGCTGCTTTAGTCGTTGGGATTGTGTTGGCATACTTGAACAAAGCGAATCGGCGCAATCTGAGGGGTTGGGTTTGGGGAGGTGTCGGAGTAGGACTTGCTGCGAGTGGAATGATTGGCGTATTGTTTGGCTGGATTGTGCAGCAGGCAGGAACAGCGGGTGTTTCCGTTGAGCAATTTTTAGAAGCCTCATTTAGTGTGTTAGCGATCGCGTGTTTGAGTTGGATGCTGATTTGGATGACGCGCAATGCTCGATCGCTTAAACACGATGTTGAAGGTGCGATCGGATCTGCTCTAAAACAAGATGCTCAAGCAGGTTGGGGAATCTTCGGATTGGTCTTTTTTGCTGTGATGCGAGAGGGATTTGAAACGGTGTTGTTCATTGCTGGAAAGTTTCAGCAGGGTTTGATCCCGACCTTGGGCGCGTTGGGTGGAATCGGAGTTGCAGCGGGGATCGGAGCATTGTTATTCCGATGGGGAATTCGCCTCGATATCCGCAAGTTTTTCATGGTGATGGGTGTTTTACTTTTACTAATTGTGTCTGGCTTGGTTGTGACAGCATTAGGTCATTTTGATGCAGGAATGAACGCACTGTCACAAGTCGATCGCAAATCAGCTTCTCTCTGTTTCTTCTATGAGCGATTCGCCAAGCCTCAAGACCGAGATTGTGTTCTCGGTGGCATGGTGTGGAACTTGAGTAAAGTGATGCCAGCCGATCGATTCCCAGGTTCGATCCTGAGTGCATTATTTGGATATACCGATCGTTTGTATCTGGTTCAAGCGATCGCTTATCTCGTCTTTCTTACCACTGTTGGCAGTCTCTATTTCAAATCGTTGTTTGGTCGATCTTGGTTCTCATCGCAACGCAAGGAAACACTGAAACAGAATTAGGAAATGAACCAGAATTAGGAAAGAGTGATCGTGGTTTTGCGATCGCTTTTCTATAAGAAAAGGCATCCAATCGGATGCCCTCGATGAACTCTTATGGTGATGAGGAACTTGAACTACGCACCCGGACGGCTTCTGCGTTGTCCTTGCTGGTTGCGGAATTGCTGCATTTGATCGCGCTGTGCTTGCGTCAACACCTCGCGTTCAACCCGTTGGCGTGATGCCTGCATCCGGTTGCGAATCTCAGTTTTTTGAGCATCCGTCAAATTCAGCGATCGCCATGATCCTTTTTGACCCTGCTGCACTGCTGCATTGTACTGATTGCGCTGTGCTTGCGTCAGGACTTGACTTACGATTTCATTGCGGGTTTGTTCTTGAATCGCTTTCGCTTGCTGCTTTTGGGTGTCCGTCAAGTTGAGTTTGTTTGCTCGAACTCGTTTGGGTTGTTGCTGCGTCTGCTGCGCTAACAAACCGGAGGGACGAGCTTGAACGGCAAACGGTGTTGCCACCATTAAAAGCGCGATTGCACCAGGAAGGATCAGAGAGAATTTTTTCATCTTGTCAGTCAAAATGGGACAGTTGAAAGCCAACAAATCAGCTTCCTACCCTTAGACTGAAGTGCGATCGTAAAGGTTCAAACCAAAATTCACTTTCTCAAATAGGGATGCACATCAAAAATCTTCCACGATCGACATCCAAATCGCTTGGGAAGACAAGGATCACTGCCCGTCTCCCCATCCGCTCACACTAGACCGGATTCGACTCCAGTGGAGCCACCGTAACCACGTCCTCTTGAGCGCGTTGAATCTTCGCCCCCAATCCGCGCAGCTTCGCTTCAATGTTGTCATAACCGCGATCGAGGTGATTCAACCCTCGCACTGTGGTCATGCCATCCGCCGCTAATCCTGCAATTACTAACGCCGCTGATGCGCGTAAATCGGTTCCTTGGACAGGTGCACCCGATAACTGAGGCACACCCCGAACGATCGCGATATTGCCCTTCAAGCGAATATCTGCCCCCATTCGGTTCAATTCTGCAACGTGTTGGAGTCGATTCTCAAACAGCGTTTCCGTAATCATGCTATCGCCTTCCGCCAAAGTCATCAATGACATAAACGGCGCTTGCAGATCCGTTGGAAATCCGGGGAAAGGCAGAGTTTCGATATCCGTACCTCGGAACGAACCCGCCGGAAGCACGCGCACTCGATCCGGAGCATCGATCGCGACTCGAACGCCAATTTCGCTCAACTTCGCGATCACAGCACTCAAATGATCCGGCACAACCGGAAACAAGCTAATCTCCGATCGAGTAATCGCACCCGCCAGCAAGAAGGTTCCGGCTTCAACGCGATCGGGAACGACTGAATAATCCACTTCATGCAACTGTGGCACACCGTTGATTACAATCCGATTCGTGCCAGCGCCCTTGATTTGTGCGCCCATTGCCCGACAGAAATTTGCCAAATCAACGACTTCCGGTTCCTGAGCCGCGTTCTCGATGATCGTTTCCCCTTCTGCTAGGGTTGCCGCCATCATGATGTTTTCGGTTGCCCCAACGCTCGGAAAGTCGAGATAGATTCGCGCTCCAGTCAACCGCTTCCGATTGCCGCGAATATGCGCCTTCACGACTCCGTGTTCGATGATTACCTCAGCTCCGAGGGCTTGCAGTCCTTTGACGTGCAAATCCACAGGTCGATCGCCGATCGAACATCCACCCGGTAAAGGAACCTGTGCCACTCCTAGTCGTGCCAGCAAGGGGCCTGTGACAAAGAAGCTGGCTCTCAGTTGGCTCACCAAGTCATAAGGCGCTCTCGACTGCGTAATCTCAGACGCATCGAGATCGAGAATTCCTTGGCTGTGAGAAACTTTTACGCCCAACGCCGACAGAATCTCACCGATCCGGGTGATATCGAGCAGCGAAGGAACGTTACGCAATCGACAAGTACCTGAGCATAAAATTGATCCCGCCATCAGGACGAGCGCAGAGTTTTTCGCTCCGCTGATGGTGACTTGCCCACTCAGGGGTTGCTTGCCCCAGACGTGAAGGACAGAATGGCTCTCTTCGGGTGAAGAATGGGAATTAGACAAGCTGGGCGCGAGAGTAATGGGTTTGTCCTCCTGAGTCGGCATATCTACAATTACTTCAAATTTGGTTTAGATTCTACCGGAAAGTTGGCGATTGTCCAGCGTTGTAGTAAACAGCACTTTAAAGCAAGGGGGATGTTCTGCGAGCGCGCATCTTAATCTAAATCGCGCGAGGGATTGACATTTCTCACCAGGTACGTAACAATCAGAGATCGCGACACTTAAATAAGTTCGCTATGCGGGACTGGCGGAATTGGTAGACGCGCTAGATTCAGGTTCTAGTGTTCGCAAGGACTTCCGGGTTCAAGTCCCGGGTTCCGCATCTTCACAAAGATGATACTGGTGGGTTGCTTTCTGCGGAGAGCAGCCCACTTTTAATTGACGTGATTAGATGTAGAATCTACGGGGATTCTTAATCAATCTACTTATCGATCGAAGAAGATTCATAGAGAAAGTTTAATCAATTCGCGCCCGCTAGAGTTGTCCAGAAATCGGTTGACAGGTGTTATTGACTGCGATCGCACTTGTCGGAATCAGCTCGTCACGCTGCAAGATTTGGTTATCAACGCCCAAGGCTCTCACATCACAGATTCCCGTCGCTCCCGGAGCCACAAGCAGCAGCATTCCATCTAACCCACTATCCCGCAGCACTTTCCCATTGTTAAACGTCACTTCTACCGCCGCCACCGTTGGAGACAGTAGCTCACCATAAAAGACGGTGTGACTCTCTTTGCCTTTGATGTTTGCGATGTTCGTGCGTCCGACACTGTATTCGATCAGTTTCTTAGAAGCGTTCTTGGTCTTAGACTGCTCGGTGAAATAGCGACCTGTACTGAGCAGGTTCCATTCCATACCGTTGCGCTTAACGACTCGATAACTCAACATCGGCTGAGACATGGAATCTTTCGACTGCATTGTGGGTCGATCTCTGTCACAACTTCCGCGATATAGCGCCACTACGCCCTCCTTCCACTTTCGCACCGTGAGAACTTGGAACTCTTTTGCCTCAGCTTCCGATTGCCCTGGACAGGTGAAGGGACGACGAATCATTTCTTCAGGAGTCGCCGCGACGATCGACATCGTATATCCTACCGTTGCAAAACAAATCAGACCCACCAAACCCTCTAGCCAGCGTCGATTCATGGTCAGTTCCCTAAGGCAACACAGGTACAAAACTCCATGAAAAACAGTCTGCCTAATTTTTGGCTAAATCGTCTCTTTCTACGGGGGAGTTTTAGAATCGCCTATACTGTAGCCGCTAAAAGCTGATTTGCGCGATCGACATTTTGCCGTACCGATGTGGCTGAAGTGTGAAGCGCGTTTCGTTCCACATCGGTTAAGTTTAGTTCCAAAATAGTTGCAATTCCCTGACAATCCAATCGGCAAGGCACACCGATAAACACATCATTCAGCCCGTATTCGCCTTGCAGATAAGCCGCGATCGGTAACAGTCGGGATTTGTTGTACAAAATCGCTTCGACCATTGCACAAGTAGATGAAGCGGGCGCATAGAAAGCACTCCCGGTTTGCATGAGTTCAACAATTTCTGCGCCGCCATTGCGAGTGCGATCGATCAATCGCGCGATCGTTTCTTCAGGCAGCAATTCAGTAATGGGAATCCCGCTCACCGTCGAATAGCGCGGCAGTGGAACCATCAAATCGCCATGTCCACCCAAAACCGTCGCACTGATATCTGCGATCGAAACATTCATCTCCATTGCAATAAAGGTCTGAAATCGCGCCGAGTCGAGAACGCCTGCCATTCCCATCACTTGTCGAGGCGGTAGACCACTTGCCTGCCATGCTAAATGAGTCATCACATCCAGCGGATTTGTAACGACAATCAGAACTGCTTGGGGAGAATGAGCGATCGCATTTTGTACCGTTTCGCGCGCGATCTTGGCATTGGTGAGTAACAAATCATCGCGGCTCATTCCAGGCTTGCGAGGAATTCCAGCGGTAATCACAATCACATCTGATCGAGCCGTATCCGCGTAGTCCGTGGTTCCGATGATCTGTCGATCGTGGCGTTCGACTCCTCTTGCTTCCATCAGATCGAGCGCTAACCCTTGTGGGCGACCTGCAATCACATCCAGCAGAACGACATCGGCTAAATTCTTCTCAGCGACCCGTTGTGCCAGTGCGCTGCCGACATTTCCGGCACCGATCACAGAAACGCGAAATGGGGTGCAAGTTGAAGAAACCATAAAATTGCCGCCAGTTTTTGCGATCGCTCCAGTTTAGCGTTGACGATCGACCAACCAGCGGCGAGATTGGGATTCTTTAAGATTTCAGCCTACTTAAAGGATTCAAGCTGATCTTGTCTCAGCCAGATGTTTGGAGTGGGAACTTTGCCGAATTTGACGAAGGCATAATCGCCTTTGAGATCGACCACTTCGCCTTGCGTTTCAAAGATATAGCTGGGGAAGCGAGAATCACTCGCTTTTGCTTCAACACTATTTTCAAGTTTTTCGCGGATTACACGAACCATTTCGCCTTTTTTGACGGGCATAACGTACCTCACGAGTGCTCCAATCCTTATTATGTTGCAATGTTGCATTCACTTCGATGAAATGTTTGCAAACGCTTCCATAGAGAGAGCCACAAAATTCTTAACATTTGTCGATGGGTGCAATATCATGAAGCGGTTGCACTGCGATCGCGCTTTATGAGTTCCGAAAAAAGACGCTGGCTACAGACTGCCCTGCAAATCAAAGGCTCGGTGGTGCCGCAAGTGTTACCTCGATCTCTCTTTTGCGGTGTGTTTGGGCTGTTGATTACGATCGCATTTGTCCATGGTCATCCCGTTTCGATGCCTGCGTTAGCAAGTTTAATTCCCAATATTGTGCTGGGTTTGCTCTTAGTCTTTCGCACGAATACGGCTTACGATCGCTTTTGGGAAGGTCGAAAAGCTTGGGGAAAATTAGTGAATGATACTCGCAATTTGGCGAGACAAATTTGGGTTGCAATTTCTGAAGTAACAGAGCGAGATCGAGCCGATAAAGTTGAAGCGTTGCATTTATTAGTGGCTTTTTCTGTAGCGATGAAATGTCATTTGCGACAAGAGCCATTAGGAAGCGAAATCAAATCATTAATTCAACCGGATCACTTTGCCAGATTGCAAGGCGTTCAGAATTCGCCGCTGAGAGTTGCTTTTTGGATTGGCGATTATTTGCAGCTACAGCATCAGCGCGATCGCATCAAAATTCATCAGCTTACAGAGATGCAGAACCTACTCAATGGATTAGTGGATTGTTTGGGTGCGTGTGAGCGAATTCTGAAAACTCCGATGCCGATCGCTTATGCGATTCATCTCAAACAATTGATTCTGTTGTACTGTCTATCTTTGCCGTTTCAAATGGTTGAAAATTTAGGCTGGTGGACACCTCCTGTTGTTGTGTTGATTAGCTTTACGCTATTTGGAATTGAAGCGATCGGGATTGAAATCGAGAATCCATTTGGACGCGATCCGAATGATTTACCACTCGATGCAATTTGCGAAACAATGTTAAAAAACATCCGAGATCTAACCGAACTTAGACCGAGTAATCATCCTCAAGATCTACCGCTGGTTGCGACTTATGAAGAACAGAACGGCACTCATTCCTAACAATATTGGTGTCAGCCAATTGCCCCATTTCACGTAAAGCGTTTGGGTTTGTTGGCGATAGATTGTATCTGCATGAATTACATATTGATTATTCTGCGATCGCCATTTCACCCGACCATGAGGATCAACAATTCCCGAATATCCTGTATTCGTGACCCGAACTGCCCAGCGATCTGTCTCGATCGCGCGAATCACATCATGCGCCTCATGTTGTGCCATCAAAACAGTGCTATACGGATCTAAATTCGATGCTGTAATTAAGAACTGTGCATCATTTGCAACTTGTTTGCGAAACACTTCAGAGAATGCAGAATCAAAACAAATTCCGATCGCAATTCGTCCGAAAGGCGCTTCAAACTGTTGCTTAAAATCGCCTGGAACTAAGAAAGATTGAATCGGAGACAATCGCCCAATCAATCCGCCCAGTAACTTTTCAAACGGCAAGTATTCGCCTAAAGGAACTAATTTAATCTTGTTGTAACGCGCGATCGTACTTCCATCCGGCGCGACTGCGATCAGACTCTGTGTATATCGCGTTCCTTCTGGCACAAATGTTCCGAGCAATGCCAACACTCGCTTTTCTACGATCGCTTGATTGACAGCATTTCGCAAATTCTCACCCTGCCACAAAAACGGCAAAGCACCTTCTGGAGTCACCACAAAATCCGCTCCTTGATCCGCGAGCGATCGATATCCCGACGAATACCTATTCAATGCCTGTTTCAATCCTTCTGAAAACAGCTTCTCTCGTGTTGGAATATTTCCTTGAACGATTCCTGCGGTTAACTTCGCTTCAGAAGATTGCACGATCGAGCTTTGAAACAATCCAAATCCGATCAAATGCAGAATGACGAAAAGCGTAATAGCACTTCCGATCAACCGCTTACTTCTGGCTAACCACGCTTCCGCGATCAATCCATTCACTGCCACGATCGCCGCTGTCACCGTCAACACTCCAGAAATTCGCCCCAAGTGCAGCACAATCAAGTTATGTGGACTCTGCGTATAAGCTAGCGTCGTCCAATCCAACGCGCTCCACTGCCGCATCCATTCCAACCCACACCACAACGCTGTGCCTGTGATCACTCGCGCGATCGCATTTCCCGGAACTCGCGCCAGCACCCACGCCCAAACGCCCGTACAGACAGCTCCCCATAGCGTAATAAACGCCCACGCAAACGCTACAACAGATACACTCGTAATCCACGACATTCCCAACCACATCAGCGGATGCAGCCCCGTGATCCAATGCAGCGCAAACCCGTGATACACGATGCCCCACACGATCGCAGGTTTCATCGATCGTGTTTTAACCGTCATCACCCACAACGGAGCCAATGCCACCCAAGCCAGCCACCAAATGCTAATCGGCGCAGTGGCAAGCCCCATCAGAAAAGCACTGAGAATTGCGATCGTTAAGCTTGTATTCCACTTCATTTGAACTCATCCTAGTAGGGTGAGCGCAGTTCTCTTGCAATTTCAGCAAAGTCGGCATCCCCTTCGTACATTCCAATAAATTCAATCCACGGATTCTCTCGACTCGCCTCGTTATTGATCGCGACTTCGAGCGGCATCACTTTTACTTCTGCAAAATAAGCAGATACTACTGCCTGCAATTGCTCGATCGCTTGTTCATCGGTTGCCGCTTCCACAACACAATCCGGTAATTCCAAAACTCTCGCTCTTGATTGTCCCGCATCAGTTTTCTCAATTACAAGATGCAGCGTTAGATTCTGAAGCTGAGGGGTTGATAAAACCATAGAATAAAGCTGACGCAACTCCGTCAATCATAAATCATCTCGGAACGTTCACGACCTCTGTAGTGCTTTGCTGCTCTCGTCGCTCTTGTAATGCTTTCTCAATTAGCTTTGAAACCAACCATGAGACAGAGCGTTCATCCGTTTGCGCCCAAGTTTCCAGTTCCTTTTTCCACTCAAAAGGAACATAGGCAACCACTCGCTCTAAATCTGTTTTACCGCCCATAAGAAGTGAGTTCTATCGCTTGGTTTTTCATAGCATACCGTTAATAGCCTAGCTTGTGTTATGCTAGCCTATGCTGTGCTAGCAATAAAATGTTATGAATCTGCAAAATTTGTTATCGATCGCGAAACCTGCTACCCAACCTCGCGGAATTGTCCTACTTTCAGTGCGAGAACTCGACAAAATGCGTACCGTTGGGAAGTTTGCAGCACAGCTATTAGACTACCTCGAACCTTTAGTTCAACCTGGAGTTAACACCCAAAACCTCAATGACGAAGCCGATCGCTGGATGAAATCCCACGGTGCGATCAGCGCAACTTTAGGCTATGCCCCTCCCAATCATCCGCCGTATCCTGGTTCGATTTGCACGAGCGTGAATGAAGTCGTTTGTCACGGTATTCCTAGCTCAAAGCACATTCTTAAAGATGGCGATATTCTCAATATTGATGTCACTCCGATTCTTGATGGTTATCACGGAGATACTTCTCGAATGTTTCTAGTGGGTAATCCTTCCGAGACTGCTCGAAATCTAGTTGAAGTGACAAAAGAAGCGATGATGCGCGGGATTGCAGCAGTGAAACCGGGTGCGAGAGTGGGAGATATTGGCGCGGCGATTCAGGAATATGCTGAGGCGAATGGATTTTCTGTCGTGCGTGATATGGTCGGACACGGCGTGGGGCGAGTGTTTCACACAGAACCGCAGATTCCGCACTTTGGGAAACGCGGCACAGGTGTAAAGTTACGTTCTGGAATGGTATTTACGATCGAGCCAATGCTAAACGAAGGCACGTATGATTTGAAATTTTTAAGCGATCGTTGGACAGTGATTACGAAAGATAAGAAACTCTCTGCTCAGTTCGAGCATACCGTTGCTGTGACTGAAGAAGGCGTAGAAATCCTGACGCTTCCTTAGTTTCCAGTTTTCTATCAGGATGTTTTATAATTTAGTACGCTGGTACTAAAATTCTGTGCTATCCTTTTTGTCGTTAGAGAGTATCAGAGACGGCATGAGTATAGATGACACGACCCAACTGATTCAACTGATTCTTAATTCGGTGCTGATGTTGCTTGCCTGTGCGTTTGTATTGGGTGGGCTACTGCTGCGACGAAGCGTGATCGAGAATCGCTTGCAAATCACCAATGTTGAATATTTCCAGAGCCTCGATCGCTTTGATCAATCGAATCGCTTGTTAATGCTCCAGAAGCAGATTCGCTATTTGCAACAGCGCGTAAAATCTGCAAACAACGGCATTTTAGTGATGTATTATGCCTTTATTTTGTTTGTTTCAAGCACGTTTGCATTGGCAATTCGGACGGTTTTTAGTGCTGAATGGCTTGTTACCGGATCGATGGCGCTGTTCGTGGCGGGTACTGCCATTTTGTTGTTTAGCGTCGCGATCGTACTGGTCGATCTGCATCAGTCGGATCGTCCCTTCTGGCAAGAAATGCGGGATATTCTCGCTTCAGATATGCCAAGAAAACGCCGGATCTTTTTGATCCGGAGCCGTCGAAAAGTTGTCGTTCGCTAAGGTTCGGGGGCGATGACTCTGGCTTGTTTCCCGGAGGCATCGACCACGATCCAACCCGTTGCACGATCGCTGGGTTCCGATTGGGTGACGCGAAATGCAACTTTTTCGCCTTTCGTACTAATTGCGAAATCGGCATTTTGGGCGGACTGCACCATAAAACCGCGATCGCGTAAACAAAACATCGCCCATCCTTTCAGCGTTTGATTGGCTGGATTGAAGGGCACCGGAGGACGATCGAACACACTTTGCATCACTTGAATTAACTGCGACATATTTCCCCATTGATCTCGCTCCTTTCAGCCTAAACGGTAACGGGTACAACGCCGGATCGCCGCTGAATTTGGTACATTGGTATTGGGGTGTGAATCGGGTTGCGTATTTCCGCTTGACTCTATATCTGGGGACAGTTGGGAAAAATCTTTGAAGAAATTTGTAGATATAGCGCTCAGGATCGGTTAATGTAAGACTCATTCCTTCGCGTGGGTTGAGTGATTATGTCTTTCGTCGGTCTGCACATTCACAGTGATTACAGTCTGCTTGACGGTGCGGGGCAGTTGTCGAAACTCGTCGATCGCGCCGTTGAACTCGAAATGCCCGCGATCGCATTGACGGATCACGGGGTGATGTATGGTGCGATCGAACTGATCAAGACTTGTCAGGGCAAAGACATTAAGCCGATCATTGGCAACGAAATGTATGTGATCAACGGCGACATCACGAAGCAGGAACGCCGCCCGAAATATCATCAAGTGGTTCTCGCGAAGAATACTCAAGGCTATAAGAACCTTGTGAAGCTGACGACGATTTCCCATTTGCAGGGCGTACAGGGCAAAGGAATTTTTTCTCGTCCTTGCATCAACAAAGATTTACTCGCGGAATATCACGAAGGCTTGATCGTGACGAGTGCTTGCCTCGGTGGAGAAGTGCCGCAAGCGATTCTGCAAGGAAAGCCCGAAATTGCTAGGAGAATTGCCGCTTGGTACAAAGAGCAATTTGGGGACGATTACTACCTTGAGATTCAGGATCATGGATTGTTTGAAGAACGAATCGTGAATCCTGAGATTGTTAGAATTGCTCAAGAGTTTGATATTAAACTGATCGCGACGAACGATTCGCATTATGTTTCTTGCTATGACGTGGAAGCTCACGATGCTTTGTTGTGTATTCAAACTGGGAAGCTAATTTCTGAAGAGAAACGCTTGCGCTACACCGGAACAGAGTATTTAAAGTCGGCGGATGAAATGCGATCGCTGTTTCGGGATCATCTACCGATTGAGATTGTTGAAACTGCGATCGCGAACACAGTTGAAGTCGCGAACAAAGTTGAAGCTTATGATCTGCTCGGAGGTGAGCCGCGATTACCGGATTATCCAATCCCAGCGGGATTTACAGCCGATACCTACATCGAGAAGATTACTTGGGATGCGCTCGTTCAACGACAAAAGCTAACTTCGCGCGATCAGATTAGTCAAGAATATCGCGATCGCTTAATCTATGAGCTAAATATGCTCAAGCAGATGGGATTCTCAACCTACTTTTTAGTGGTTTGGGACTACATCAAATACGCAAGAGACAATAAAATCCCGGTCGGCCCTGGACGCGGTTCCGCAGCAGGATCGTTAGTGGCTTTTGCACTTGGAATTACTAACATTGATCCAGTGCATCATGGTTTATTGTTTGAGCGGTTTTTGAATCCTGAGCGGAAATCGATGCCGGACGTAGATACCGACTTTTGTATTGATCGACGCGATGAAGTGATCAAGTATGTGACTCAGAAGTACGGCAAAGAGCGAGTCGCGCAGATTATTACCTACAACCGGATGAACTCGAAAGCGATTCTGCGAGATGTCGCGCGAGTGTTAAACATTCCGCTGAGTGAAGCAGATCGCATGGCGAAGCAAATTCCGGTGTTTCGCGGCAAATCGACGAAGCTCAAAGTGATGGTTTCTTCGACTGAAACCCCGTCGAAAGAATTCAGCCAAAAATATCTTCAAGATCAAGTCATTCCGAACACGACTCCGCCAATTACTTACCGTCGTTGGCTAGATATGGCAATGCGGATCGAAGGCACAAACAAAGCGACTGGAGTTCATGCTGCGGGGGTTGTGATTGCTTCAGAACCGCTCGATCGGTTAGTGCCGTTAGAAATGACCAAAGACGGTAACATCGTGACGCAGTATGCAATGGAAGACATTGAGCTATTGGGCTTGCTGAAAATGGACTTCCTGGGATTGAAAAATCTCACGATGATTGAGAAAACGATCGAGCTAATCGAACAAAGCCGCAAAGTGAAGCTTGATCTCGATACACTGCCGCTCGATGATCCGGAAGTCTACAAGCTTCTAGCGAGAGGTGAACTTGAAGGGATCTTCCAGCTTGAATCTTCTGGAATGCGTCAGATTGTACGCGACCTTAAACCCGATGGAATCGATGATATTTCCTCAGTTCTGGCGCTTTATCGTCCAGGCCCGCTCGATGCAAAACTGATTCCAAAATTCATCAATCGCAAACACGGACGCGAGAAGATTGACTATGCTCATGCCATTCTTGAACCCATTCTAAAAGAAACCTATGGCATCATGGTGTTTCAAGAGCAAATCATGAAAATTGCTCAAGACATGGCAGGCTATTCGCTCGGTCAAGCGGATCTGTTGCGACGAGCAATGGGGAAAAAGAAAAAGTCTGAGATGGAAAAGCACCAAGCATTGTTTGTTAAAGGTGCAAAAGAGCGAGGAGTTGCTGCAAAGATTGCAGAAGAACTATTCGAGCAAATGGTTATGTTTGCAGAGTATTGCTTTAACAAGTCTCACTCAATGGCATATGGTTATGTCACCTTTCAGACTGCTTATCTCAAAGCGAACTATCCCGTTGAGTACATGGCGGCGATTCTAACCATCAACAGTGGAGAACAAGATAAGATTCAGCGCTACATTGCAACTTGTCTGAATCTTGCAATTAAAGTGCTGCCGCCAGATGTAAATCGATCGGGAATTGACTTTACCCCGATCGGAGATGCAATTCTCTTCGGATTGTCTGCGGTGCGAAATGTGGGAATGAGCGCGATCGAAGCAATTCTCGAAGCTCGAAACGAAGGCGGTAAGTTTAAGTCGATCGCGGATTTATGCGATCGAGTTGATTCCCGCGCTGTGAACAAACGCGCATTAGAAGCACTGATCCACTGTGGAGCCTTTGACTCGATCGAACCGAATCGCCACCAACTTGCACACGATTTAGAACTCGTGATGGACTGGGCACAATCGAGGGCACGCGATCGCGCCAGTGGACAAGGTAGCTTATTTGATTTGCTCGGTGCAGCCACTCAGAAAGGTAGCTTTGAAACGGCTCCGAAAAGTGCGGTCGTTCTCGAATATCCTTCCCAAGAAAAGCTCCGTCTCGAAAAAGAAGTCCTCGGCTTTTACATTTCCGATCATCCGCTCAAACAACTACAAGACTCCGCGAGAGTGTTAGCACCGATTAGCTTAGGTAGCTTATCAACCTGTCGAGAAGGCTCAACGGTCAGCGCGATTATCATGATTACGGCTGTAAAACGAGTCACCACTAAGAAAGGGGACGCAATGGCAGTGATTCAAATCGAAGATCTCACAGGTCGATCGGAAGCCGTTGTTTTCCCGAAATCATTCGAGCGAATTGGGAGCTTGATCGAACCGGATGCGCGGCTGATGGTTTGGGGCAAAATCGACAAACGCGACGAAGATCAGTTCCAGTTCATCGTCGACGATGCGGAACCGATCGACGATGTACGCATGGTCATGGTTGAACTCGATCCAAAAGTTGCAGATGATGCAATGGAACGTCATCGGCTCAAAACAGTGTTGCAGCAACAAGGCGATCGAGATACTTCTAAAGTTTCGGTCATTGCGATCGTTGGAACCTCTGTTCGCAGTCAAATTGTCCGCTTTGGTTCTCAGTTCCGCGTCCAAGACGAACAGGCGACTGTGACCGCTTTAGAGAAAGCAGGATTCAAAGCGAGAGTCTCATCCCTGGTTTAACGAATACCTAGATTTCTGTCCAAAGATTCCTTCCGATAGTTAGACGAACGCGATTTTGGTTGTGCATAAGGTTATGGGGTGGGAGATTTTTAGTCTCAGCACGATCGAGAAAACTTACTGTGCCATCGAATCGAGAGCGATGATTCAAGGCATTTCACTAACCAAGGAGAATCTTTGAGATGGAACCGAGAGAACTTAGCCTTGAACTCCGCAAAGGCAAAAATCCTGACTTGTCTCGCCGTCGGTTGATTGTCGGGCTTTCGATGCTGGGTGCAACGATGGCTGAAGCAGTTTCGCTGTATCAAGTCGGTGTGATTGAAGAGCTACCAGATTTGCCGATTCCGGGGATTGATTCTAACAAAGTTGATGCTGCGGATTATGCCTACAGCGTCTTAGATACGCCTGATGGCTTTTTTATGCTGGTGAACTATTCGATCACAGCATTGTTAGCGGGAGCAGGCACTGCAAATCGAGCCACGCAAGTCCCGCTTTTACCGATCGCGCTTGCTGGAAAAACCTTGGTTGACTCGATCTTTGCGCTCCGTCTAGCCCGAATCGAATGGAGAGATAACGAAGCATTCTGCGCTTACTGCCAGGTGGCGACTTTGTGTTCGATCGCATCCTTCCTGCTCGCGATTCCTGAAGCCAGTCACGCGTTTCAGTTCCTCATGGGCAAGCGCGACCCAGATACTATCTAGAGATAGTTCATCGGATCGACAGGTTCTCCGTCTTTTCGGACTTCAAAGTGTAAGTGAGGACCTGTCGATAGTCCCGTCGAACCTGTTGCCGCGATCGCTTTTCCGCGTTCTACGGTTTGTCCTTCTGAAACATATAGTTCTTGAGCGTGAGCATACATGGTTGTGATACCGTTTCCGTGATCCAAAATGATTGCGTTTCCATATCCGCCATACCATCCAGCGAAAATCACCACTCCGCGATCGGCGGCTAAAACCGGCGTGCCATAGTCCGCACCGAAATCAACTCCAGCATGAAAGCGCTGATAGCCTAGAATCGGGTGCATTCGATAGCCAAATCCGCTGCTGATCGGTGCATCGCTCGGTAAGTTAAATTGTCCGGTTCCTAGGATCACGATGCCGTTTTTAGCTCGTTCTTCGGCAATGCGCTTCTGGATCAGTTCTCCGATGCCTTTCGAGTCTTTTTCGAGTTGGGCTTCTGCGGCTTCGAGAGCGCGGCGATTGGTTCTGAGTCGATCGACAATTTCTTTTTGAGATGCTGCTTGCTGCTCGAACTGCGATTTTTGTGCCATTAATTGTTGAGCAATGAGCGCAATGTTATTTTTCTGCTGCTCGACTTGTTGACGTTGACGATCGACTTTTTCTGCTTCGGTTTTTAGGTCGGTTAGGGTTTTGCGATCGTTTTTGTAGATCTGTTTGAGGCGAAATCGTCGATCGAGAAAATCATTGAGGTTCTCACTTTGCAGTAAGACCGCCCAGCCGCTACTTCCTTGCTGACGTTGTAAAAATTGCAGTCGAGAAATGGTGGAAGATTGTTTTTGCTGATAGCTCTTTTCTGCGTTACTTAAATCTGCTTCTAATTTTTTCAGCACTCGATTTGCGGTGCTGAGTTGTGCTTCGGTCGTTTGAATTTGGGTTGTGGTGACTTGAATATTTTGACGGATGCCTGTGAGATTTTTTTGCGCCGATCGCTCTTGGCGCTGCACTTTTTCGCGTTCTTTTTGTACCTGCGATCTCTGTTGGTCGAGTTGTTGCTGTTGCTGTTTGAGCTGATTGATTTCGGGCGGAGTTTGGGCTGAAAGCGGTAAGCCGACGAAAAATAGGGCAATACAGCACAATCCGATCAGCGCTTTTTGTATGGGCTTGAAGGAAGTCAAAGATTGTACGATCGCCAGCATATTCTCGACCTATGGCATTGTCAAAACAAGAGCCATTATGTCGAGAACCAAAACTTCGACAATGCTAAATTCACGGGGAGCGTCCGAGAAAATGTTTCGGCACAACGGGCTACGCACACTTAGGCAGAATAACCTCAGTAAAATTGCAGAGCCTTAAATTTTCATTTGCTCTGCTTACTCCCTCAGTAGCAGCACTTTTTACTACCGTGTTTGCACTGCAATAGGCTTTATAAATTCACTGACTGTTAACGCGATTTACTGAAAAATCGGCAAGTATGCTTCCCGCTGGAGCAGAAATCGCTCCATCCAAGTAAAAAATTTCCCCTAATATTACTGAAACAGCCGATTTTCTTAAAGAGTCAATTAAGTCAGCAGAAACATCATGAGCTTCTAACGAGTAGATGTAATAGGTTATACATGAAGTTTCAAAAATCACTCAGATGGCTAAAAACTTATCTCCTGCAATTTTGATGCTATGTTCTGGGGTTGCGAGCTTAAATTTATTGCTTGCTGCTAATCCGGCATCTGCAAAATCTGCCAACAGTAATGGCAACTCAGCAGCAGCTCAGGACAAAAAACAGACTCCGACTACAACTCCGACTACAACTCCGACTACAACTCCGACTACAACTCCGACTACAACTCCGACTACAACTCCGAATCAGACCGTTGTAGCTCCAACTCAACCAGCAACGCCAGCTACCAGTTCATTCGCCGTCGGGTTAGAAGATTTAGGTAAAATTTTCCGCGTCAACTTTGACGGAAATGTCGACACCCAAACAGTGAGTGCATTGTCCTCGTTTGCTGATTTCACCTTCAAGGGATTTACCACCCAGAATGGAAACACGATCGCAACTTTTGACATTTTCCTCGACAACACTTCCAGTGGCGATATGTTCTCTCGTGTTTCGGGATTGGGCTTCAACACCAACCAGACGATCGTAAGTTCGACCACAACGGGCGTATTTGATAGCGCTCATCTAAGGGGTGCGTTCCCGAACCAGTTCGGCAATATTGATGTGTGCTTCAACACTGGAAACACTTGCCAAGGTGGAACGAGCGGTGGTGTTAACAACAGTACTTCGCTTCCGGGAACGTTTGATACTGGAAAGTTCACGTTCTCGCTTGCATTGAGTGGCAGCGTAAACACATTGAGCTTGAGCAACTTTGGAGTTCGTTACCAGAGCATCAGTAGTAATTCCCTTGGGCTTTCGGGCGCAAGTGGAACAGGTAGCGGAACGTCGATTACAACCGTGACTAATCCACCTGCGCCAACACCGCCACCTGCACCGCCAGCTCCACCTGCGCCAACACCGCCACCTGCACCGCCAGCTCCACCTGCACCAACACCGCCACGGTTTGATACACCGATCGATGGAACTCAACCAAACAACCCGCCAACACCGACACCGCCCAGTGAGCCAACTCCACCGACACCACCAGTTTCCACACCGAAGCCTAGAAAAGTACCTGAACCCAGCACGATCGCAGCTTTGACTTTAGTAGGCGCGATCGCACTTCGATACCGCAAGAAGCAAGAGATTGACGCTGAAGTGTAAAACGACAAAAGAGACTTGAACAAAAGAGGGATCGAGAGCAATCTCACCCTCTTTTTCATTTATCGCTGCATCTGTTCCTGTAACAATCCTTGCGCCCTGGGTTTGTACAAGAGGTAAAACAAAGATTCAATGTATCTCAGCATATCCTCGCGATTTTCTTGCGAAGTGTAGTTCCAAAAGCCGTAGATCTTTGCAAGTGATAGCAATCGAGTGGTATGAATTTTCCAAGTGTAGGTTGTGTAGACGCGATCGATACCCCGTTGAGAAATTTCACTCCAAGTCTTCGGATCGCGATCGCATCGATCTAAAAACTTCAAAATCACTGCTGCAACTTCTTCGGGATTCGTTGGATTGATGTAAAACCCATTCGTTTCGTCTTGGATGATTTCGAGCGGACCACCGAATCGTGTCGCAAAGGTGGGGAGTCCAGTCACCATCGATTCGAGAATCGTTAGTCCAAACGCTTCAAACAGGGCAGGCTGTACGAAGATGCCTTGTCGATCGGCAATAACGCGATAAACTTCCCCGGTGTCACCTTTCGGTAAGCGCACACCGAGCCAGCGGATTTTGCCTTTGAGGTTATATCGATCGATGATTTCATACAGCTTTTCGATTTCGCTGCTTTCCTCGTAATCGGTGGAGTCATCGATCCGCAGCTTTCCAGCTACTAAGATTAAATTAGTGCGGGATTGTAGAGCTTCGCTTTTGCCGTAGGCTTCTGCGAGTCCAGTGAGATTTTTAATGCGATCGAGTCTTGCCATCGAAAACAATGGGCGCTTGTCCGGATTGTCGAGCTTGCCATAAATCAAATCCGGGTCTTCGTCGGTGAATAAGAGATTCTCTAGGCGTTCTCGGTCGTTTGATAATCGATCTTCGGTGCGTGTGAATGGAAAAAATACAGCTTCATTCACACCAGGAGGAACGACGTTAAATTTCGGACTAAACAACTCAATGCCATCGACAACATGATATAAGTCTGGCATTGTAAACGATTTGTAGGACTCATATTGCCCAACACTTTCGGGCGTTCCTACAATTTCTTGATAGGTGCTGCTGACGATGAAGTTTGCGGCATTCATCGCGATCAAATCTGCCGTAAATTGCAGCGAGAAATGGTATTTTTCTTCGGATTCCTGCCAGTAAAGGTTACTGAATAAGTATTTAGACTTTTCGAGTGCGTGAGCAATAATGCAATAAGTTACTTTCAAACGTCTCGCAAGTAAGAACGCAACTAAGTTTCCATCCGAATAGTTTCCGATAATTAAATCGGGTCTGCCTTGAAACTCTGCTCGAAGTTCGTGTTCTGCATCGATCGCAAATGTTTCTAGATATGACCAAATCTCAAAACGAGAAATCCAATTTTGTGTCAGATTCGGATTAGATTTGCGAAATGGAACTCGAAGAATCCAAGCATCTGTAGTTCCGTGAATTTTTTCAAGTCGCTGATTACAAAGCGTGCCATCACTATTCGGAATGAGTCGAGTCAAAACAATTACTTTTGGACTTACACCCAGTCCGTCTAATCCTGCAAGTGCAATATCTTCCTGCAACTGTTTTTCTAAACTTTTGACCTGATCTAAAATGTAGACAACTTGCCCGCCTGTATCCGGTCTGCCTAACACCCCTTCTTGCCCAAACCATCCGTGAGGCGAAATAATTGCTACTCGAAAAATCATTGGAATGCGCGATATAAACGCTTCTAATGTTTGATGATCCGGTGAATCAATCAACTGATCTAGAATCTCTAAAGTCTCTTTAACTCGTCCTGCGGTATTGCCCCAACCAGGTTCAAATCCGAGATTTTGAAAATCAAATCGAAATGTTTCATGCGCCTCACCCGAATCTCGATCGCTAACAATTCCCAGAGCTTGTTTTACTCGATCGCTTAATTCATCTTGCGATCGAATTCGCTCATTAATCAACAATTGAAGCCCATTGTATCGATGCAACTGTAGAAATTGAAACAGCGAAGATCGCCCTTCTTTTGGGTCTTGAAAGAGTTGATTTGATAAATAGCGATTGAGAAAATCCACACCTTTTCCGATATTTTTCGGATCGCGTAGCACAGGCGAGTAATCGTAAAAAGGCGCAAAATCAATCTCGAATACATCACCTTCCTGCGGATGATAGTGATTCACAAAACGATCGCGTAAATCTAACAATTCTTGAACCGTCATTGGCTCGATCGTCAAATCTTCAAGCAGTCGATACGCCTCTTGTCGCGCAATCCTGGGACGAATAATCAGACACAAACTTCCGTCTTCTAGAATAATTTCCTGTACATAGCTGATCAATTTCTCCAAATGAGATGAAGCGTGGAATTGATCCGATTTTCTGTACTGCTGGCAATACTCACCGAACAATTGCAAAATTTCATTTCTGAGGAAATATCGCTTATCAGAAGCTCTCAACAAACTGGCAAACTGACGCAAACAGGTTTTCTCATCACTCTTTAGAACGGCTTGAATTAGGTCTGACATTTTATCTCCTGCTTACCTTGCACAATCTTGCTTGTCACAAAATCGCAACCACACCTTAATCAATAAACTTGGGGATCGCGTCTGTCGATCGAAACAATCTTGCAATCAGCCCAATGAGTGAATATGATCTATCCGTTGCAGCCCCCAGTTAAGGCATGACTTCTGACACTTCTGTTTCGCCTCTCTCAAACGACCCCACGCCAATGACCCCGGAATCCGTGTCCAGCCCAGATATCGAAGCAGATTTACTGGAACTGCCGCCGCTCGAAACTCCAGATGCGCCGAGAATCGCGATCGAAGATCTACAAGTCCGCCTCAAATCCAAAGATGGCGCGATGCACCTGATCCTTCCGCCCGAATCTGAAGCCGCTTCTAAAGTTGCTCTAGCCTGGGGAGAACTCTGGCAGCAGTTCAAACAGCTTCTAGCCGGACGAGAACGGTTTTGGCAGCCGAATACGATCGTGCATCTGATCGCCGACGATCGCTTACTCGACACGCGGCAAATTAGCGCGATCGCGGAAGCTCTCACCGAAGTCCAACTGCAACTCAAATCCGTCCACACGCGCCGCCGCCAAACTGCTGTCGTCGCTGCCACCGCAGGCTATTCTGTCGAACAAATTACCGCCGCTGATCCGCTCGCTCCCAAGCAAGAAACTCCCACTGCAATGGAGGAGCCGCTTTATATCCAGATGACATTACGATCGGGCACTGAAATCCGCCACAACGGAACGGTGATCGTGCTGGGCGATCTCAATCCAGGAAGTACGATCGTGGCTGAAGGTGACATTCTCGTCTGGGGCCGCTTGCGGGGAGTCGCTCACGCAGGCTGTAAGGGCAACGTGAAATGTCTGATCATGGCGCTGCAACTCGAACCGACGCAGATTCGGATTGCCGATTATGTAGCACGCGCACCCGAAACGCCCTTGGCTCAATACTTTCCAGAAGTGGCGTATGTTTCGCCCCAAGGCAGTATTCGGATTGCGAGAGCAGCAGATTTTGTCATGCGGAAAGAAGATTAAACGGTTTGCCTGGGTTTGGAATTCGTCACGATGGTTTACACAAGCAGTAAAGCTTTGTAGAGCAAGACTTGTGCGGTTTGGTGCTTGCGCTATGCTAGTGGGCGATCGAACTTGGATCTGAAGAGTTTTCTTTATCTAATCTCAAAATCGTGCTAGATTCTGAACGCTTCAAATTCCGAATTCTGATATTCTATAAAACCTGTAATCGGGATATTCCGTTCGTTTCAAAGGCGGATTTTTATTAATGGCGCGTATCATCGTTATCACTTCGGGTAAAGGTGGAGTCGGCAAGACCACCACGACTGCAAATATCGGCATGGCATTGGCAAAACGGCGACGCAAAGTTGCCGTGATTGATGCGGATTTTGGACTGAGAAATTTAGACCTATTGCTAGGGCTTGAAAATCGTGTCGTTTATACCGCTGTCGAAGTTCTTGCAGGACAATGCCGACTCGAACAAGCACTGGTCAAAGATAAGCGATTCCAAAATTTGGTCTTACTTCCTGCGGCTCAAAATCGCACCAAAGAAGCCGTCACTCCGGATCAGATGCGGCAATTGGTGAATGCGTTGTCACGGGTGTACGAATACATTTTGATCGACTGTCCCGCCGGAATCGAGATGGGATTTCAAAACGCGATCGCAGCTGCACGAGAAGCAATCATCGTCACGACTCCCGAAATTGCGGCAGTTCGAGATGGCGATCGAGTGATCGGACTGCTCGAAGCGAACAACATCAAACGGATTAATCTCATCGTCAATCGCATCCGACCCAATATGGTGCAGGCAAACGATATGATGTCCGTCGAAGATGTACAAGAAATTTTAGCGGTGCAATTGTTGGGTGTTATACCTGATGATGAGAAAGTGATTGTCTCAACGAATAAAGGTGAACCACTGGTATTATCAGAAACACCCTCACGAGCAGCGATCGCATTCGACAATATCGTGCGCCGCCTCGAAGGGGAACGAGTACCCTTAATGAATCTAGAACCTCAAAATGAAGGGTTCTTTGCGCGGCTGCTTGGTCGATTCTCTAAAAAGAACTAATTTTTCACGTTTCGTTTAACCGTTTGCATCTGTTGCTCATGATCACCGAATTTCTAGAACGCTTATTTCCTCGTGGGATAGACAATAGCCGCAGTGATGTCAAACGTCGGCTGAAATTGGTCTTGGCGCACGATCGCGCAGATTTGCCGCCGCACATGGTTGAGGAATTGCGAAAAGAGATTCTAGAGGTGGTGTCGCGCTATGTCGAACTCGATGAAGGCATGGAATTCGTGCTGGAAAATCATCAGCGATCGACGGCTTTAATCGCCAATTTACCGATTCGTCGCATTCGAGCCCTTCCAGAGCCTAAACCTGGCGAAACCGTTCAGCTTGATTTGACGCTCACCGAGGCTACTCTGACCGAAGACCTGCCCCAAACTTCACCCGTTAAGCCCGAATCCTCCAAAGAATGAACCGAATCACGGGTAAAACCAAGCTGCTCGGCGTGATTGGCGATCCGATCGAACATTCGCTTTCTCCGATCATGCACAATGCGGCGATCGCACAAATGCAGATCGATTTCATCTACGTTCCGTTTCGGATTCGATCACGTGATCTCAAAACTGCGATCGCAGGATTCAACGCGATTGATCTCCAAGGATTCAGCGTCACGATCCCGCACAAACAAGCGATCATGCCGCTCTTGTCTGACATGACAGAGGTGGCAAAAGCGATCGGGGCAGTGAATACCGTTTGGAAAAGCGATCGCGGTTGGAGTGGCACGAATACCGATATTGTAGGATTTGTTTCGCCGCTGAAAGGTCGATCGTGGAATTCGTCGATCGCGCTCGTCTTAGGAAACGGAGGAGCCGCGAGAGCTGTCGTTGCAGGCTGTGCAGAATTAGGATTTGCAGAAATTCACGTTGTTGGACGCAGTGCGGAGAAGCTTCAAGCGTTTGCAGAAACTTGGACATTAGATTCGCTCTCGGTTCATACTTGGGATCAGATGTCTGAGATTTTGCCGAAAGCGGATCTTATTGTGAACACAACGCCCATCGGGATGTCCCCGAATTCCGATCAATCGCCTTTAACCGAGGAACAAGCCAATTTAATTCGATCGAGTGCGATCTCTTACGACTTAATCTACGTTCCAAATCCGACTCGATTTTTACAACAGGCACAGCAGCGCGGAGCAGAAGCGATCGACGGCTTGGAAATGCTAGTTCAACAAGGCGCGGCGGCTTTGGAGATTTGGACACAGCGATCGGTTCCAGATGATGTAATGCGTCGATCGCTTCAGACTCATCTAAGATTGAGCCGATAAGGGGAGTTTTTATGAGTGGAATTGTTATCGCAGTTAGCCGCAGCACAACCCACACATTTAGTAAGCTGAATCAAGACAGGATTCAACTGATAAGCGGTTTTGGGGTTGAGGGCGATGCTCACCTAGGTCAGACAATCAAGCATCGATCGCGCGTAGCAGTTGACCCGACTCAGCCGAATTTGCGACAAGTCCATCTGATTCACGGTGAATTGCATGATGAGTTGCAAGCGGCGGGTTTCTCTGTGTTAGCCGGACAGATGGGTGAAAATATCACAACGCGCGGCATTGATCTCCTCAATTTGCCGACCGGAACCCGCTTGCGTTTGGGCGATCGCGCGATCGTTGAATTGACGGGTCTACGAAATCCTTGTGCCCAGTTAGATCGATTCCAAGCGGGACTGATGGCAGCAGTACTGGATCGAGACGAACAAGGTAAGGTGATTCGTAAGTCTGGCGTGATGAGTATTGTGGTGGCGGATGGTGAGGTTCGTCCGGGCGATTTGATCCAAGTTGAACTCCCACCAGCGCCACATCAACCGCTCGATCGAGTTTGACACCAGAGCACTACTGAGGCTTGGGAATCGTGATATCGATCGCGGTTACAGGCTGTCCTAAACTCGACAGCGATGGCTGAATCTCTTTCTCATTTCCAACCACTAAAGTCACCAGCTTTTCAGGCTGAAGATATTTTTGGGCAGCTTTTTGAACATCCGCGATCGTCGTTGCTTCTACCGCCTTGCGATATTGAAAAATGAAATTCTTTGGATACCCGTAGTATTCATACCGCAGCAAACGCGAAAGTGTTTGACCCGGATCTTGGAAATTGAAGATAAAGGAATTCAAAACAGTATCTTTTGCAAACGCTAATTCGTCTGCTGAAATGGGTTCTTTGCGAATTCGATCGATTTCTTTCTGCACCGATTGAATAAATGGAACCGTAGCTTGCGATCGCGTTTCTCCACTGGCGATAAACACGCCTGGATGATCAAACTGAGCGCTCCAACTCGCCCCAACCGAATAAGCTAATCCCTGACGCGATCGCACTTCATTAAACAATCGTCGCCCGAATCCACTCAACACATCTTCCATCACGCTTAATGCTGGATAGTCAGGACTATTTAACTGTCCGCCGAGATGCCCCATCTCGATGTAACTCTGATTCAATTGGGGCTGATTGACAAAGAAAATTCCGCCTTGTTTCGCTTGGGAAACGGGGGGAAGCTGAGTTGGAATCGCTTGAATCTGAGGATTCCATGTTCCGAACTTCGCTTCGATCGACGATCTCATTTGCTTCGGGTCAAAGTCGCCCACAATTCCCAGCAGGATTTGATTCGGACGAAACGATCGCTGATAAAACTGAATCAAATCATTGCGGGAAATATTCGCGATCGTGGAATACTCCACGGTACGCGCATACGGGCTTTCGTTGCCGTAAATTAATTTCTGAAACTCCCGCCCGACAATGCCGTTTGGATCATCATTGCGTCGAGCGATGCCGCCTTGAAGCTGAACTTTCGCAATCGCCAATTTATCCGGTGCAAACGCAGGTTGCTGAATCACTTCTGCAAACAAATCGAAGACTTCCGGCAAATCTTCGGTCAGTGTATTGAAGCCTGCACTTCCCGCAGTCGTTGAGATTCCGGTTTCAATCACTGCCGCACGCTGTTCAAGGAGTTGATTGAGTTGGTCGGCGGTGCGCTTTTGAGTTCCGCCCGATCGCATAACTGTTCCGGTTAGTTCACCCAGTCCGATTTGGTTCGCAGGCTCAAATCGATCGCCTGTTCGCACGATCGCGGTTCCACTAACTAAGGGCAATTCGTGATCTTCCATCAGGTAAACGGTCATGCCGTTTTTCAGTTGAAAGCGCGTGTAGTCTGGAACTCTAATTTCTGGAGGTGGCGAAAACTTGAGTTCAGTATAGTGTTTCGGGGTTTCTGCAATGGCTGGATGCACAAACATCAACACAGCCAGAAACGCTAGAACAAATAGAGTAGGGATTCGGAATGTTTTCATTTACGCTAATAGCTGATCAACGGTAATACTAAAACCAGGCAAAACGACTTGTGTATCTGCAATTTCACCAGAAACGAATACTTTTCTCAATGAGTGCGTCACCACAATAATCCACTGATTTTGCGGAAAAATCAGCCAAACCTCTTCGCCTCCCGACTGCAAATATTCCTGAGCCTTCGCAATCACATTTTCAGCAAAATCAGTCGGTGATACGATCTCAGCGATTAATGGAAAGCTCTGAGGTAAAATATCGACATCTCGAAATTGAGCGGACAAACTTGGAGTGAGATAAGCTACATCCGGTTTTCGTCCCTGTTTTTGGGTTCTGCAAGGTGCTTCTGTGTAGATTTCTCCGCCTAAGTTTTGCTGCTCTTTGTAATTCTTCCAGTCTCCTGCAAGATTCGCCTGAATCCTACTGTGTCTTAACGTCATTTGGTGCTCAACTAATACGTCATCAACCCAAACATTGGGATGTTTAGCGATGAGTTTCCCATCGACCCATTCTGTTCCTTTCGGTGGGTCTTTCATCCAGTCTTCAAGCGATCGAATCTCAACGTTAGTTATCATGGCTCGTCATCCTTGTGGCAAAATGCGTCCAATGGTGCGATTCTCGTTCGTAAAGGTGGCGTTAGCGACCCGTTGAATATCAGCAGGGGTAATCTTTGCGATCGCGTCAATTTGCTCGAATAAATTGCGCCAGCTTCCCGTTTTGACTTCGTACTCTAATAATGACTGAGCCATTCCCATGTTGGAATCGAGCGATCGTAACAATCCGGCTCTCGATCGCGTTTTGACGCGATCGAGTTCCTCAGCGGAAACGGGCTGAGTTTTTAAGCGATCGATTTCGGCTCGAAGTGCAGGCGCGACTTCTTCTAGCGATCGACCTGGAGCCGTTAGCGCATAGAACAACATCAAATTCGGGAACTTATCGCCCGGAAATCCATTGATTCCTTGAGCCGCTAATGCTAACTTTTTCTCTTCAACTAATGATTTGTAAAGTCGAGAAGTTCGCCCGTCGCTTAGAATCGATGCGATCGCTTCATACACCGCATTATCTGGATGGTTCAATGCAGGACGGTGATAGCCTTCGAGATACCAGGGTTGGGATTGTAGCTTGAGAGAGACTTCGCGCTGTTTAGCTTGTGGCGGTTCGATGGCAACCACATCGGGCGGAGCGGGTTTGGTTTTGTAACGCCCGAAGTAGGTTTGAGCAAGACGCTTCACTTCGGTGGGATTGACATCGCCAACAATGGCGATCGTTAAATTGTTCGGAACGTAATGCGTATCAAAAAAAGTTTGAACATCTTGCCGCGTTAGATTTGCCAAATCGGTGGGATAGCCGATCACCGGACGACGGTAAGGATGAACTTGAAAAGCTGCACCCGTGAAGGCTTCGATCAATTGCCCGATCGGGGAATTTTCTGTCCTTAGTCGCCGCTCTTCTAAAATCACCGCTTTCTCTTTGTAAAACTCCCGAAACACGGGATCTAGAAAGCGTTCTGACTCCAACGACATCCAAAGGTCTAACTTATTCGACGGAAAACTGTAGAAATAACGAGTCGCGTCAGCGGAAGTATTTGCGTTTAATCCAACTCCGCCCGCTTGCTCAACAATCCGCCCTAATTCGTTTTGCCGCCCTAATTTCGTCGCTTCAGCTTCAATGCGATCGAACTCTGTTTGCAGTGCGCGAACCTCTTTCTTCTGTTCTTTTGCGGTTCTAATCTCTGCTGCAAGCTGATCTAACTTTTCTAACAGCGGCTTTTCAGCTTGAAAATTCTGTGTCCCAATTCGAGTCGTGCCTTTGAACGCCAAATGTTCTAGAAAATGAGCCACTCCGGTTTTTCCTTCCGGTTCGTCCGCGCCGCCCACATCCGCATAGGTCAGAAACGAAACGACGGGCGCTTGATGACGCTCTAGAACAATGAACTTCAGTCCATTCTCTAACTTAAACTCGGTGACATTTTGAATCACTCGATCGAGATAAGGCTGAATCGACTGTGATGGCAGCGTCCGCGCGAGTCCAAGTCCAGGAACGCTACTCCAAGTCAATAAAAAAACTAAAACGAAGCTAACAACCGTCCGACTCATTCTCACCATATCAACGAACCCTCAAGGCACGTTTTCTAGGATAGAGAGTTTTGTCAAGAATGGCTTACTTGGAAACAGTTTTGTTGAAGTCGATCGGAGTTGTAATGGTGAAGATATACGTATCGAACAGCGCCCCTACGACACCGCAAGCACAGCCGATCACGATCGTGCCTTCTAACGCACTGCCGTTGCCAAACGTTCCCAGAAACGCCAGCATTTGAGTCGTGCAGGCTTGTCCGAGCAGCATCAGTCCCGGTACAAATCCGAGCAGCAGCAAGAGTGAGAGCATCCCACCGATAAACGCGATCGGTACAAGAAAGCTGAACAGACTGGCGAGAAGGAGCGATCGGAGATAATGAAAAGACATAGACCACCTAACGCGAACTAAGAACAGATTGGAACTTCTCCAACGATACGGGGGATTTCCAGGTTTGGGGCAGGATGTTGCAAAATCTTAAATCTTTATAAAGAAACTTGGTTAAGCGATGTTGGAATTATGTCACTAGTTAAGCTTTGAAAGTTGTGATCAGCTTTACGAGTTCACAAACCCTCACATTCCTTGTGGTTCCGTTGCACTTAACTAAGGTTGTGTCTTCAGAGCGATGAAGCCGGAAAACCAACGCTTTTACAATCGCCCCAGCACATTGAAAAACAGGACGATTTCTTATGCAAATTCTTAGACATCCTGAAGTCACCGATCGCGCTGATGATCCCCGCAACAAAGAGGTCATCTTTCCCGCCTTCGATATTCAAAACGGCAACCTTGCAACGCCGATCAATGCCTCGCCGCTCGTCCGCTCCTACATCAACGCTCTACCCGCCTATCGTGAAGGACTTTCTCCCTTGCGGCGCGGTCTAGAAGTCGGTTTAGCGCACGGCTACTGGATTATCGGGCCCTTTGCAAAACTCGGCCCTCTGCGGGACACGGATTTGGCGAACTTGGCAGGATTGCTTTCCGCGATCGGGCTAATCATCATCTCTACCCTGTCTATCTCGCTCTACGGCGCGAGTAATCCTCCGGCTCCAATGACCACCATCACGACTCCAAACCCGCCCGCAGAACTCAAAACTGGGCATGGCTGGAATGAATATGCAGCGGGATTCCTCGTCGGCGGTGTCGGTGGCGCAGCCTTTGCTTACTTTGTGCTGACCAACTTAGCGCTGTTCAAAAACTTTACCAGCGGACTATAACGCTGTTACTGAATTGAAACAAGTGGGCATCTTGAAGATCGCCCACTTGTTTCGCTGTGTAGTGAAATTGACTGCACGATCGTTCAAGCAGGCAATACGATAAGTTAACAAATCGCAGCAACTGGCTCAAATAACGCTTGTTCGATTTCGGTTAACGCTCGTTCCAAATCGTCATTGACCACCTGAATGTCAAATTCTCCTGCAGCATCTACTTCTTCCCAAGCTCTCTGGAGCCGTCGAGTGATCGCGGTTTCCGCATCTTGTCCGCGTCCTCGAATGCGGGCTTCGAGTTCCACCATCGAAGGCGGTGCGATAAAGATTTGGAGTGCGCTAGGGAACGATTTGCGGATTTGGCGAGCGCCATCGAGTTCGATTTCGAGAATCACCCATTTGCCTTCTCGAATCTTTTCCTCTACCGTGCGTCTGGGAGTGCCGTAGCAGTTCCCCGCGAATTCTGCCCATTCGAGAAATTCTCCCTGAGCAACCATGCGTTCAAATTGAGGGCGAGTGGCAAAGTAATAATTCTTGCCATCGACTTCTCCGGGGCGGGGGGATCGGGTTGTGACCGAAACCGAGAGATACAGATCCTTGTGGCGCTGAATCAGCGATCGCAGCAAGGTTCCCTTTCCGACACCGCTAGGTCCTGTTAAAACAACGAGTCTGCCCTTGCTCATAGCTGCTTAAGTAATTTGTGCGCTAGTGTTCCCGTTTTCTGATTCTGTGAGTATAGCTTGCAACTCGGCAGAATAAGTCAATGAAAGGGTGAAGGATCGGGGGGGATTTCCGAAATTCTATTCATTTATTCCATCTTTGTGAAATAAAAATCGATTGGCAACGGTCTCAGGTTGGATTGCTGAAAGCACGATATGACCGGAATCCATCACAATTACGGCACGGGTACGCCTGCCATAAGTCGCGTCGATCAGCTTGTCACTTTCACGGGCATCGGTGATGATTCGCTTGATCGGGGCGGATTCGGGAGACACGATCGCAATGACGCGGTGGGCGGAGACGATGTTGCCAAAACCGATATTGATAAGTTTGATCTCCGTCATGGTTGTGCTGCAAGACCCAGCAGGAATGATAAGGGGGTTGTTTTTCACTGTACTCAAATCCGGGCGGTTCGGAAGGTTGACAACTGACAGAATCGATGTGGAAGTCTCCTCCTGAGTGGGAATACTGAGACAAATCGATCGCAACCGGGCAGCAGGGAGAATGTGGCGCGAGCTAAACAACGTAGTGCTAAATGTAAGAACATATGCGGATCTCAGTCCAGACTTGAGCGTTCGTCGTCGGATTCATCAAGACTGGAGATTGCGCCCTGCACGGAATTCAGAAGACTGGTATCGCTCTTTCTGGCAACCGCTGGCAATTTCACAAGACCTTTCTGCATTTATTTATCAACAGATGGAATCTTATTCGGGCTTGCCCTTCGCCAAAGTCACACCAAGAGATCGCTTAACCGAAGATTTGCAGCTTCCCCTCGTGTGCTGGTTCGATTGGGAATGTAACTTGTGCGATGATTTTCGCGATCGCTTTGGGATTGAAATTAGCGATCGACTGGATGTGGGTATGCTACATACTGTCCGAGATCTTGTTATATTTCTCAATCAGCAACTTCTATCGGTCAATTGCTGATGACTGCCTCTATAAATTCATATCCGAGAGACATGGTGGGTTATGGTCAGACCCCGCCCCACCCCCAATGGAAAGATCAAGCCCAGGTCGCGGTTCAGTTTGTCATTAATTACGAGGAAGGCGGCGAAAATTGCATCCTGCACGGCGATCTAGCTTCAGAAGCGTTCTTATCTGAAATTGTTGGAGCTGCTCCATTTCCAGGATTGCGCCATATGAATATGGAGTCGTGCTATGAGTACGGCAGTCGGGCAGGATTTTGGCGATTGCATCGGATGTTTACCTCGCGCGGGATTCCGGTCACGGTTTACGGGGTGGCAATGGCATTAGAGCGAAACCCTGAAGTCGTCGCAGCGATGAAAGCCGCAGATTGGGAAATCGCGAGTCATGGATATCGCTGGATCGAGTACAAAGATTTTTCTGAAGAAGCAGAGCGGGAGCATCTGAAGACGGCGATCGACATTCATACCCGCGTGACCGGAAGCCGTCCGCTCGGATGGTACACGGGACGCAATAGCCCAAACACTCAGAAACTGGTGATCGAAGAAGGCGGATTTCTTTACGATTCGGATAGCTATGCGGATGATTTGCCTTACTGGGTGAAGGGCAATGGTAAGCCGCATCTGGTGATTCCCTACACGCTGGATAACAACGATATGCGGTTCGCCACGAATCAGGGATTTAATTCGGGTGATCAATTTTTTGCCTACCTGCAAGATGCGTTTGATGTATTGTACGAAGAAGGCGAAACTGCACCGAAAATGATGAGCATCGGGCTGCATTGTCGATTGGTGGGAAGACCGGGAAGAGCGGCAGCACTAGCGCGATTTTTGGATTATGTGCAAGGACACGATCGCGTTTGGCTCTGTCGTCGAATTGATATTGCTAAACATTGGCACGAACATCATAAACCACTGACATAATGGCAAAACTGGCGATCTGGGACGGGTTAGAGTTCGGGCGAACCGCCTGTGATTACAACATCATGGCTGATCCCAGATCGCCTTTTACGACATCTTTCTCAGAATTAGCTCCAACACTTTTAACGCTTGATTCAAATCCGATCGTACAGCTTGTAACTCACCCTCGATCGCGTCTAAACGCTGGAACACAGAAACTTGATTATCGTTAGGAACAGTGGATTGTTGGCTTAGCCTATCCGCTAGCAATGCCCAAGTGTTTGCCTTTATTCCAAAATGTAGTTTTGCCTGCTTCAGAGTTTTAAATTGCCGCTGGAGTCGCTCGACTGTGACTGCTTCGCTAATCGGTGGTTGAGTCTGCTGCTCTAGATCTTCTTCTACCATTTCAACAACGTCATCAATTAAGCGATCGTGATTCTCCGAAATTTGAGCCGCTGCCCCTAAAATTCGCGAGGTCGCTTTAATTTGCAAACTCGTTTCTTGTCTTAATTGATCGGCGATTGCGCGAATACGATCGCCTGCTGTCCCCTGACTTAACGTTTTGTCAACTGCCCTAGTACCCTCACTCATGGTCGTCTCACTCTGCCAGAATTTCCTTTACTGTCTGCCAAATCCGCTGTAGCTTTTGAATCATTCCCACTGGATTTGCTGCTGCGTCGTCATCGACCGAATCCACTAATCGTTGAATGCGATCCATTCGTTCAGCTACAACATATAAACTGTTGACCGCTTCCTCTTTCCGCTCTAGAGAATCTCGCAGTAGAACGGTCATCTCCCCAATCTCTTGTTTCAATCGCTCATTTTCTCGCTTGCGACGAGTCTCCCAACCCTTAATTCCTGCCTTTGATCGGCGTTCAAATTTAAGCTCATTCTGTGATTCGTTGTATAGCGTCAAATAGCGATCTCGCTCAGCTTGAATCTCCTCAAACTTGACAGATAATTCATCGCCTCTCGTTTTCTCGGACTCATACAGCGTTAAATAGGATTGAAATTGCGTTTGTGATTCTTGATACAATGCAGAGTAGGACTGTACTTGGGTTTGAGCGTCTTGATATTGCGTAAAGTAGGACTTTGCTTGCGTTTGAGCTTTCTCATACTGTATTAGATATGATCGGGCTTGAATCTGCACTTCCTCGTACTGCGTCAGCGTTGTTTGATAGTTTTGTTGCACCTCTTGATACAGCGTTAGCGCTGTCTGATGCCTTTGCTGCTCTTCTAGGTATAGGCGATGAGTGTGTTCGGCTTCTTGCTCTTTCGTTTTAGCAATGTCCCGCAACTCGTTCTGTGTTGATCGTGCAGATAGCCAATGCTGCTTCAGTTCATGATAGGAAAGGGGTTCTGAGTTTTGAGACCGAGGATTATTGATTGCATTGTCATCAGAGCCACTTTTTCGATCCACTCTTCGCATTCCTGACATCTTTCCACTCCAGCGGTTTGACTTAGTATCAATTTGTACTGATACACAAATGAAGTCAACATTTCCGAAATAGTTTCATCTGTAAGCGAACTTAGTGAAGTACCCTTAAATCTAATCCATCGATTTCTCTAGAGTTATGCAAGTTTTCGTCTTACTTTTCAACTCCGACACTGATAATCCAGGAATTCACACAATCAGTGTGGGCGATCAGAATCTCGTGTTGATGTTTGCTCAAGAAGACGATGCCACGCGCTACGCATTGATGTTGGAAGCCCAAGATTTTGCGGTTCCGAGCGTGGAAAAGATTGACCAAGAAGAAATTGAGGAATTTTGCCAAGATGCCGGATACGAGGCGTATCTGATTCCAGAGAATTTCATACCGCAAAATGAGTTTGAGCGATTGCTGTTAGCTCCGCCCGATCGCAATATCGACGAAACGGATTGGAATCCAGACGAGAAAGCTCAACCACAGGAAGATCCTGAGATGTCGAATGGAGATCTCGATCGTATTCGTCGCCAGTTGGAAGGTTTACTTTGAGATTTTGCGACGATCATCACACGCTAGAAAGTTGACAATAATAGGCATAAGATTGACAATGATAGGCGTAAAGTTGACAATGATAGGAAATCAGCGCTAGTGGCAAAGGCTCGTCAGCGGGGTGAACAGATTCGTCAGTTTATCTTGACAAAGATAGAACAGCATCCGAACAATGTTGCTACCTTGACCGCTCAAGAATTTGGCATTACTCGGCAAGCCGTTAACAAACATATTCAACGGCTAGTTGAGCAGAAAGCGATCGAGATGAAAGGCTCTACAAAGAATAAAAGCTATCACCTCCATTCATTCGTTGAACTGACAAAGACCTATCCGATCACTACCAAGCTTGAAGAAGACATTGTTTGGGAGTCCGACATCAAACCTTTAGTCTTCGAGTTGCCCAGCAATGTCAAAGATATTTGGGTGTACGGATTTACTGAAATGCTGAATAACGCGATCAACCACTCATCGGGTAGAGAGGTTGTGATTCAAGTTGAGAAAACAGTAACGAGTACTCAGATGACCATCTGCGACGATGGAGAAGGAATTTTTAGGAAGATTTAGAGAGAGTTAGAACTTCATGATGAGCGTCATGCGGTTCTGGAATTATCGAAGGGCAAGCTTACAACTGATCCCGATCATCACAGTGGGCAGAGCATCTTTTTCACATCGCGGATGTTTGACGAATTTGTCATTCGCTCTGGAAACGTGCTGTTCTCGCACGAGTTTAACGAAGCAGAAGATTGGATTTTAGAAGAGGATCACGCTCAAGCTGGAACACTTGTTGTTATGAAGCTCGACAACAACACATCGAGAACTTTTAAACAGGTATTTGATAATTTTTCATCGGGTGATGATTATGCGTTTACAAAAACGGTCGTGCCTGTTCGTCTCGCTCAATACGGTGATGAAAGATTAGTGTCACGCTCTCAAGCCAAAAGGTTACTGACTAGAGTTGATAAATTCAAAGTGGTGATGTTTGATTTCTCTGGCGTAGAAGCGATCGGGCAGGCGTTTGCAGATGAGGTTTTTCGCGTTTTCAGAAAGCAACATCCAGACATACAAATTATGAGCTTGTATACCAATGAAGAGGTTGCACAGATGATTAGTAGAGCAGAGGGCGATTGATATCTGATGCTTAGAATTACAGATATTTGTTTAGAAGTAGTCCTAGTTTCTCTTTCGCGATCGCAGAAATTCGATCTTTCGGAGTCAGAATCGCATATTTCAAAGCAGAATGCGCCTCGGAAACAGGCGAATTTTCGGTTAATCGTCGCACCGTTTCTAAAATGACTTTCTGTGCATTCACCGCATTGCGCTGAAGATTGGCGATCACCATTTCAACGGTGACGCTATCGTGATCCGGATGCCAGCAGTCGTAATCTGTGACCAGTGCCAACGTCGCATAAGCAATCTCAGCCTCGCGGGCTAATTTCGCTTCGGGTAGATTTGTCATGCCGATCACTGATGCGCCCCAACTGCGATGCAAATTCGATTCGGCTTTGGTTGAAAATGTAGGCCCCTCCATGCAGACGTAAGTTCCGCCACGATGTAAGTTAACATCCGAGAGGTTCAAACTTTCAACTGCATCGCCAAGCACTTTCGCAAGTTCCAAACAGACTGGATCGCCGAATGCAACGTGCGCGACCACGCCATCCCCGAAAAATGTGCCAGTGCGGTGATAAGTTCGATCGATAAACTGATCCGGAATCACCATATCCAACGGTTTCGCTTCTGCTTTCAACGAGCCAACCGCAGAAGCAGAGATTAAGTACTCAACTCCCAAGCTTTTCATCGCGTAGATGTTGGCGCGAAACGGCAGTTCTGATGGTAAAAGATGATGATTGCGTCCGTGACGAGCTAGAAAAGCGACGCGGGTTTGATCCAAAGTTCCCACGATCAAAGCATCGGACGGTGATCCGAATGGAGTATCGATCGACAATTCTTCTACATCTTTGAGCGCTTCCATTTTGTAAAGACCGCTGCCGCCAATGATGCCGATTTTAATTTGAGACATAAGCACTGTAGAACTAACTTGGGCGCATTTTGCTCTTTATTCTGGGTTGCGCTGCGGAATGTTTGCTTTTTCTTCAGTTTCTCTACATCTTTTTGATGCAAACCCGAACAACTGCACTTACAATCTTGGGTGTGAATTGGTGCAGATCGAATTATGTCGGATGTGTTGCCCCTGCGTGCGATTTTATATCAGCTTCTGTTTATTGTTTTGGCGATCGCAGTTGAATCGCTCGTGCTGCAAAAATATTTGCTCATTGGTCGAAAATCAAGTATTCAATATGCGTCTACAGCAAATCTGCTCTCAACGGTGATTGGCTGGTTTGTGTTTTTTGTCAGTGAACCCTGGCTTCCTCAACCTTGGCAGCAACAATTAACGAATTATATTTTCTTTGATGAGCCGAGCAATCCACCGATGCTGGTGGGATTAGCTTTTCTCACATTTCTAGGAACGTTTATCGTGAAGGTTCAAAGCCTTAACTGGCTGGATTTAATTCTCGAAGGTAAGCAGCCAACCACGATCGAAGTTCGCGATCGCACTAAATTTCAAGGCAGAAACGCACAGCGACAACCCTTTTCAAATGTGCCAAGCCGAGCATTGGCTGTGCTTTTGGCAAATGCAGCGAGTTTCAGCGCGATCACATTAATTATTGCAATTCGGACGTTCTCAGAACCGCCCGTTACGTTTTAGGGGGCACGAGCGATGGCATTCATGAATCAAGTTTTTAAGCAAGTTCGAGATCGCGTCAAGCCGCCGCAGTGGGCCTCTTGGCAGACTCTATTGTTTCTCAGTATTTTTAGTGTGATCGTGGCAGCGCTGACGACCTCGCCGCCGCCGCAGGTTGCTCAACGGATTATTTCATCGTTCGGTTGGATATTTTTAATTCTAAGCGTGTGGTGGTTTGTCTACGAACCGCCAGTGAAAAAGAAATTGACTGCTTATGGATTATTTCTTGGCCCTTGGATCGTTGGTGCTCTAGTGTGTGTTTATCTCTTTGGCACGATCGAAGGAAGAACCGTTCCGACCCAAACCGCTTTCATCAGTTGGCCGCCGATCTCAGCGCTGATCTGGGCATCTCCAAAATTTGTGAAATCTGACCCAAATACGAAAAGCCCCATTTATAGCAATCCCACAAAGCCAAAACGCCAAGATATTATTTTGGTGCTGCTCGCCAATTTGGTGATTAGCTGCTGGTTTCAGTTTTACTTTCAGATTCAAGATTGGATCGCGCAAAATCCGGCGCTTCGGGCAGAAGACTTCTCGCGCAGTGCCTTTGTTTGGCAGCCGCAGCGATTCGATCGAGCCGCAGCTTTATCACGCGGAGCTGATATTCTCAACCTTGCCGCGCAGAATGTCCGTACCGAACTTGAAGGCAAACCTTGGGGACAAGTAGAACGCTGGCTCCAACAACTCGATCAGCAAGTTCCGCGCTTAAGACAGCAAGTTCGAGATCAATTACCGCGATCGACAGAAGCAGATTTGTGGACGCTGAATGGTCGGGTCATTTCCTCAGCTTATGATTTGCAGCTTCAAGCCCTTTGGAATCGCCCCAATTCGCGTCGGCAAGGTTACGAACTCACTCGCACTTGTCGCATTACTCAAACTCGTAAACCCGGTACGCCTTCGGAGTTTAATTTCAATTCCCCGGCTCCCCCCGCAACGGCTCCTGCCCGTCCGCAAATCGTCGGAACCGTGCAATGCGGCGCGATCGATCCACCGAGACAAATTGAACCGACTCGATCGTAATTCTTCGGGCAAAATGGGGAATCCAAAGTGCGTTTTCCCAAAGGAGCAACAGCGATGAGTGAAGCGATTTATACCATGGGTGGAACGGTGACGCGAATTTTGGCGATCGCGTCGAATGTGTTTCGAGAAGTGATTCGCGATCGTATTCTGTACCTAATCGGACTTTACGCAGGCGTACTGATGTTAGCAAGTCGCCTTTTACCCGAAATTGCAGCGGCAACAGAGAATAAAATTCTGCTTGATCTTGCATTGGCTGCGATGCCTGTATTGGGTTTAATCATTTCGATCTTTATCGGTACAAGTTTGGTCAACAAGGAGATCGAAAAGCGCACCGTTTTTGTTCTGATAGCAAAACCTGTCACTCGCGCAGAGTTCATTATTGGTAAGCATTGGGGGTTGTCAGCAGTATTGGCAGTTTTGGTTACAGCAATGACTGCAATTGCGATCGCACTTCTATTCGCTCTCAAGATTCCATTCTCGCTGCCAAATCTTCTAATTTCGTCTGGATTTCTGCTGCTGCAATTATCGCTTGTGAGTGCGATCGCGATTCTATTTAGCGTTTTCACAAGCTCTCTACTAGCCATGTCGCTAACATTCGGCGTTTATCTGATGGGGCAACTTAGTCAAGATATTGTGAAATTTGGTAGACTGACTAAAAATCCCCCGATCGAAGCCGCTACGCAAGGGCTGTATTTGGTTCTACCGGATCTAGCGCGGTTGGATCTAAAAAATCAGGCCGTCTACAACTTGATTCCATCATCGCAAATTTTACTCAGTAGCGTGCTGTATGCGCTGTTTTACATTGCATTTACGTTGTCGATCGCGTCGCTGATTTTCTCGCGGCGGGAATTCTAAGCTTCATACTCGCGTGGGATTTATTAAGGCTTTGGTTAAGCTCACCGTCCTGCCGTACTGAGATCTACGGAGATCTCAGTAGGATAGTGAGCAAGCCCAGAAAACCCCCTACCTGCCCGATTCCGTGATGTCATACCGATCGAGAATGCTGCATGACTCTGCAATTGCATTTACATCAGACGATCCGAGGAAATTCGATTAGTGCTTCTTTGCGTCAAGTCTTTACGCAATCGGACTCTTGCACGACCAATCAACTCGCTGTTGAGCTTTGGATCGAACGATTTCTCAATCATCTCAATGCCCGTCTCCTAGACGGTCTCAATTCTGCACCGACCGAAGCGCGGCTCTGGCAAACGTTAGCTGATGAACTGGGACAAGTGTTAGTAGGCGAAGTTATCGCGATTGCGCTTCCAGTCGATGCCGAACAGTTTGAAGTTCAGCACTTGGCGGGTTCGATGATGCAGCTTAACCCCTCGATTTGCACCGCCCGTCATGCCACCGAACTCGAAGTAGGCAACACCTTCACGCTTGCAGAACTACGGCAATTGCGCCAAACGGAATGGCAAAACGCCTGGGAACTGTGCGGTCGCAAAACCACATACGGCTGGCTCGTCACCGCTTCTTCTCCGATCTCAACCACCCCGATCGATGCAGCACTGATTCAACTGCGTGATCAATGTGTGAGTCGCGCGATCACTCAAACCGTTCAGGTCATTCGCCACGGGAAAAAGACCGAAACCCTAATCGAAAAATGTCAAACGCTGGCGGCAACCAATCGCGAACTGGCTCAAACCAGCAAACTCAAGAGTGAATTTCTCGCCAACACCAGCCACGAGATCCGCACACCTCTAAGCTCGATTCTCGGCTTTACGCATCTGCTCCGAGAACAAGGCTACACCCCCTCTAACCTGCGCCACCAAGAATATCTCAAAATCATTCTCAGCAGCGGTCAGCACCTCCTTGCTTTGATCAACGACATTCTAGACTTGTCGAAAATCGAAGCGGATCAGTTGACCTTGCAGCAAGAATCGATCGACGTAATCGAAGTCTGCAAACTCGCGCTCAAACTGGTTCAAGAAAAAGCCAGCGATAAAGGGCTGTCTCTAAAACTGGTCGTCACGCCCGATGTCTCGATCGTCGTTGCTGACCCGCTGCGACTCAAGCAAATGTTATTCAATCTGCTTTCTAACGCGCTGAAATTTACCGATCGAGGTTCCGTCGGTCTCGAAGTCAAAGCCGTCGAAGACTTCATCGAATTCACCGTCTGGGACACTGGAACTGGTATTTCTCCCGAACAGCAGCAAATTCTATTCCGTCCCTACACGCAGCTACAAAATGCAACCCCCGGTGAAGGAACCGGACTCGGACTCGCGCTGACCCAAAAACTCGCTGAACTACACGGCGGCTGGGTGCGACTCGAATCCGAACCCGACTGCGGCTCCCGGTTTACGATCGCGCTTCCTCGCACCGCTCCCGTTTCTCCCGCTCTCACCTCTACCGAACTCTGCCTTTCTCCTCAATCCCCCAACTCCTCCACTCCTCCACTCTCCAACTCTTCCCGCCTCAATCCCACCCGCTCCAACCACATTCTCCTCGTCGAAGACAACGCCCACAACGCCCGCCTCGTCATCACCTACCTCTGCAAACTCGGCTATGAAGTCACCTGGTCAAAAAACAGTGAAGAAATGTGGCAATCGCTCAAACAATCTGTCCCCGCTGTGATTTTGATGGATATCCACCTACCCGATGTCAACGGCTTAACGTTGACGCAACAGCTTCGATCGCGAAAACGCTATCGCTCAATTCCCGTCATCGTGCAAACGGCGATGGCAATGAAAGGCGATCGCGAAAAGTGTCTCGCAGCGGGAGCCGCCGACTACGTTTCTAAACCGATCGACCTCACTGCACTGGCACAAACCGTCGCAAAGTACAGTCAAAAACGCTGAAACTCCGGATTTCCTTTATATACTGATGGGGCTAAACCCCGTTTTACTTTTTGAGCTATGCAAGATGTTCCCGCCTGGTTATCTTCAATCGTTTGGACAGATTACCGATTGGCAGTTCTGTTTACTGTCATCCTGCCGCTAGGGTTGCTGATTTGGGCGATCGTTCAACGTGCAGAAGCCATTCAAAAATTGCTGCTGATTTACTGGCGCGTCGCGAGTTTGCTCGCGATCACGGTGTATCTACTGATTGGAGTTTTGCCGATCGGGTTTGTTTCCGGTTGGTTGGCGCGGATTTTAATTCCGCTTGGACTGTGGTACTGGGTGGACTTAAATGAAGAAATCCGCGATTCGCCCGCGAACTTGCTGAAATTATCGCTAGTTTCTTGGCGTTGGGCGGTTTCGCTGTACTGCGTTCTCGGTGCGATCGGACAAATTCCCGTGTTGCGCTGTGCCACGCTTGCCAGTCAGCAAATTCTTACCGATGCTCAGTGTCGCGTTTGGCTTGATCCGCCCTTCCTGTTTCGTGAATATTTTCACTCTGGAGTCAGACCCTTTGTTCTCGGATTTTTTGGCATTCTAGGACTAGCGATTTACGTGCTTTATTTAGGCTACTTTGTCTTCTTTCGATTGGGCAAGCGTAAGCGTTCTGCGATGGAAAATTAACCCTTGTTACCACAGACTTTCATGAGCAATTCAATTGGGCATCGCTTAGAGCAATACACGATTAAGTGTCCGAGTGAGGTTTTGCTGTTGTCGATCGAGATTGATGGACAACCAGATCAAGTCGCGATTTTTAAGGGATTTTCCAGTTCGCTGATGAATCCGACCTCATTCGATCCGGATGTCCCAGTCTTACCGGATTCTGCGATCGTGCAGTCTGTTGATCGACTCGAAAGCCCGTATAACCCGAATGCGCCGCGCTATGTGGAGAAGGGACTGAGTTGGGAAGCGTTTCAGCGTCTACTGAATGCGGTCGGAGTGTAACTCAAGCATCTAGAGGAAATTGGGTTACCAAGGTAGACTGCAAGGGTGTGATCGAATGTGTCAACTGTGTGAGGATGTGAATTTATGGTGTCATTGCCAACCAAAGCTGAATTGTTCAGCCGCTTTTCGTCTCGTCCGCAAATCCATCACTGGGATGCGCTCCCTCTGCCAGAGTCTGCACTGTTTGGAACCGATGGCATTCGGGGAAAAGCTGGAGAACTGTTAACGGCTCCGCTGGCGATGCAGATCGGCTATTGGGCAGGACAGGTTTTAGGCTCTGGAACTCGTGCGCCTGTGGTGATCGGCCAAGATTCGCGCAATTCGAGTAATATGCTGGCGATGGCGCTTTCGGCAGGGCTGACCGCAGCCGGAATCGAGGTCTGGGATTTGGGCTTGTGTCCAACTCCAGCAGTGGCACATTTGACGCATCACAGTGAAGCGATCGGAGGTGTGATGGTTTCTGCGAGCCACAATCCACCCGAAGATAATGGAATTAAATTCTTCAATTCCGACGGCTCGAAACTAGCACTGGAACTTCAACAGCAGATCGAAGCAGGATTGCGAGGCGAAGGAAAGATTGCAACGATTTCTCATCAGTGGGGGCAGCATTTTTATCGCTCAGAGTTAGTGAATGATTACATTCAAGCGATTCAAAAACCGTTGATGGCTGAATCTGAGCGACCTTTAGCAGAATTGCGAGTGGTCTTGGATCTGGCTTGGGGGGCAGCAACTCGATCGGCGATCGAGGTTTTCCAATCCTTGGGTGCGGAAGTCATTGCACTCCATGAAACGCCCGATGGCGATCAGATTAATGTCAACTGCGGCTCAACTCACCTGAGTTTGCTTAAAGCTGCGGTGAAAGAGCATTCTGCGGATGTGGGATTTGCATTTGATGGCGATGCTGATCGCGTTTTGGCGGTCGATGCTCAAGGTCGAACGGTCGATGGCGATTATATTCTGTATTTGTGGGGGCAGGAGCTACTCGCAGCGGGTCAGCTTCCAGGAGCGACGATCGTGGCAACGGTGATGTCAAATCTCGGTTTTGAAAGAGCTTGGGAAAAATTGGGCGGACGACTGATTCGTGCGGCAGTGGGCGATCAGTATGTCCATGCGGAGATGGTGAAACACGGGGCGGCTTTGGGCGGCGAACAGTCCGGTCACATTCTTTGCCCCCAACATAGTGTGAGCGGCGATGGATTGTTAACCGCGCTGCATTTAGCCAGTTTGATTCAGCGATCGGGGTCTTCGCTGTCGGAACTTGTCGATCAGAGTTTCAAAACCTATCCTCAACTGCTGCGAAATGTCCGCGTTGAAGATCGGGCGCTGCGAATGAATTGGCATCGAAATCATGCGGTACAAACTGCGATCGAGCAAGCTAAATCTGCAATGGGCAATCAAGGACGAATCCTAGTGCGGGCATCGGGGACGGAACCTGTGATTCGGGTGATGGTTGAGGCGGAAAGTGCGGAGTTAGCAACGCACTGGACAGAGCAGTTGGTTTCGACCGTGCAGCAGCATTTGACCGTGGAGAAACATTTGAGTTGATACCAACATTTATGACGTTGGTAGAGCGACCTAAACCCAAAATGAATGCGATGTCTTTCAATTCGTTTCCCATCCGTCCGTGAATGAGAAACGAATTGAAAGACATCGCATTCACGCCACTGCTATGCTACTCAATTCGATTCTGCTAGCACCGCTTGTAATCGACTGCGAAACTCTCCTTTCGGGTGTCCGCCTTTCACCTCGCCCAAAATCTTAAAATCCTCTTCCGGCGAGTCACAAATAATATAAGTGGGCCATCCCATCTCTGTCTTATCAGGATACTGGCTCAACAAAATCTTGCGGTACTTGCGATAGGTTGCGGTGTCCTGCATTTTCACATCCACAAACTGTAAACCCAATTCTTCAGTCACTTTTCGATCGTAGAACGCCATCTTGTGACAAATCCCACAATCTTCAGACGAAAACTTAATCACTGCACGAGTCATACTGAAATCTAGATTTGAATGCTGTCTCCAGGGTAAAAGATTCAGCACACAACTTGCGTAAAACTCTGTGAACAAGCGCGGCTGCACCCAAAGCAGCGATAATAAAAATTAACAAATCTTGCAAAGAGTCAGTCCTATGTCATCGCTACTTCGTCGATTGCCTCCTTTGGGTACGTTATGCCTCGGTGGAGGAGCCATTATCACTATCATCGGATTTACAGCCTACGCGCTCAACTACGCGGCGCTCAACATGATTGGCTTCTTCTACGGAATTCCTCTACTTTTAGGCGGCGTTGCTCTCAAAATTACCGAACTCCGTCCTGTTCCCCTCACTATCCCCACAACGTCCGAAGTAGAAGCACTCAGAGCCACCCAAGCCACTGATCCCCAGAAGCAAATCTTCGATGACTTGACCCGATATCGCTATGGGCAAGATGCTCATTTAGATAGCGCATTGAAATTCTTGGGACTTGCTCCGAGCGATGACGATCGACCCACGATCGTGGGTATCCGCGAAGAGAATATCGACGGAGCCTACGCGATGATTCTCGAATTCGATTCGCCATTTATCACGCTTCAAACCTGGCAAAACAAGATCGAGAAAATGACTACCTTTTTTGGGCCGGGTGTGCGCGTTCAAGTGACTCAGCCCGCCGCCGAAACCATCGATTTATTCATCATTGCAACACCGGCAGTCGCTGCAACTGTTTGACCACAATCAATCTAATCTCAACTAAAAAGGCCGCCCAATTCTGGGCGGCCTTTTTAATCGTTCAAGTTCGACCTAAGCCGCAACTTCTGCGATCGGATAAACGCTGACTCTCTGACGGTCTTTGCCTACCCGCTCAAACTTCACTTCACCCGCAATCAGCGCAAACAGCGTATCATCGCTGCCACGACCGACGTTATTTCCCGGATGCACCTTGGTGCCGCGTTGACGCACCAAGATATTGCCTGCTTTGACCGCTTGACCGCCGAAACGCTTTACGCCCAAACGTTGAGCGTTAGAATCGCGTCCGTTCCGAGTACTACCTGTCCCTTTCTTATGAGCCATGATTCCCTCTGAAATTGTGTTCTCGTATTCTCTAGATTAACCGCGCGGCTGATCTTTCGTGTCGATCGTACTTCCACCCAAGCTGATCGAATCAATCATGATCCGGGTGAGTTCTTGACGATGACCGCGTTTTTTGCGGGTTTTCTTTTTCGGCTGCATCTTGTAAACGATCACTTTTCGTCCACGCATATGCCGCAACACGGTTGCTTGAACGGTTGCACCATCTACAACGGGTGCGCCGATACTGATTTCGCCTGCGTTGTTGACATATAAAACGCGATCGATATCAAGCTGCGAGTCTACATCTCCCACAAGGCGATTCACGTCATAAAAGCGACTCGGTTCGACCCGAATTTGCTGCCCTGCGATCTCGATAATTGCGTAAGCCATGAGTTTTTCCTAGTAATTGCCGTACAGGTCGCGATCGTGAATTGCGAACACACTTGTGTGCGTCGAAAACATCGCAGTTGACAAATACCTGATCCGAGCCTGAATGGTTAGCCAGTTATCTAGTATGCAAAATGAAATGCAAGGATGTCAAGTCACATTTTCTGCGGGTGCAAGATACACTTGAGAGAAGGAGAGCATTTGAGATGTTATGTCAGAGATTGTCAAGCAGAGCGAAGTTCTAAATCAGACTGTCCTTGACCAAGGTTCGATGCAAGAGGTCGGACACGTGGAAGTGCTGTGGATGTATCCCAAAGTGCATCGGGTGCTGGGCTTTATTTGCAAGTCGGGCTGGCTTGGCAAAAAGAAAACGGCGTTCAACTTGAATCAGCTAGAAACGATCGGGAGCAATGGCGTTTTGGTGAATTCGCAGCCTGTGGAGACTGATGCCGAGAAGGTAAAGCAGCTCGAATCGCTGGTGGGCTGTGAGGTCTGGACGGATGCGGGTGATCAAGTCGGTAAAGTTGTGGATTACTTATTTGATTTGCAAACGGGTGAAATTCAACACTATTTGTATGTCTCGGATGGTTGGGGCGGTATTGTCGGAAGCGTTTATCTTCTGCCGCCGAACTATATTTTGAGATATGGAAATCGGCGCGTGATGGTTCCCAAAGAATCGGTGGAATCCTTTGCGGTGTATCGGGGCGGAGTTCAGGAGAAATTCTCGAAAGTGAAAGATCTGCTGAACGATGAGAAAACGCAGGTGACGCAAGAAGTTCGATCTCTAGCTGAAGTTGCAAAAGAAAAAGCCCGTCGACTGAAAGAAAAAGCTCGATCGTTTACCGAACAGGCTTACGAATTTGTCGAAGAAATTGCGCTTGATGAAACGGAGCCGTATGTTTCCCCGCCTTCTGAGCCTGCACCGTGGGACGATTGGGAAGTCGAACCGCCCAAGAAGCAGGAATTTAAGCCGCCTGAACCTCAGAGATCGAAGACTCCGGCTTCTGATGTTTGGGACGATGACGACGATTGGACTTAGAGGCTAATCGCTTCAATAATCAACCGTTTCGATCGCGCTTGTTGTTTTTGGAATGGTCGATCGTTGACGTGAAACGAGTTCGATCCCATCTTGCTGCCGATTTGCACGATATTTCTCTGTGATCTTTTGACCTGATAGAAAATTTCTGCTTTCGCGGATTTCGTCTCCGGTTGCACGATCGCGAATATCTACGTCTAGTCCGATTAGCACAACTTTCTTAGAAGTTTTATCGATCCAGAAGCGATGTAAGGTGTTTACCGCCTCACGAGAACCCCGCAACTGATCCACTAAGATCACACCGTTCTCGATTTTGAGCTGAATCGATCCCAGCATTCCGCCACAGGTCGAACAAAGCAACACCTTTGGAGCGAAGCCGATTCGCTGCCATTGACCATTCGATTGCTTCTGCAACACTAAGAGAACGCGATCGTGATCACCTTTTGAGTTATCAATCAGCCTCAAAACCACATCGGGTCTTCTATCTGCATTTAAGTCGCCTTCAACTTTTGACTCGACTTTCCAGCCTTTTGGGACAAACGCTTGGATGCTTGCGCCTTGAGTGGGGAAACTATTTGAGTTGGTTTGTTTGGGAGTTTCTGCGATCGCTTTACTGGGCAGATCGATCGCAGAGATTAGAGGCGAGATTGAAAACATCGCCACAGCTAAGCTCAAGATTGCACGATTCATAGAATTTCTGAAGTACCGGGATTTCGTCCAAGATAAGCTTCAAATCGCGCGATCGCAATTTCGTAAATTAGCCGCCGTACTGCCAGCCTGTACTTTCAAGCCGCAATGGATCGCCTTCGCGATGCACCCCAGCGGCAATCACTTCACCGACAAAGACTGTGTGATCCCCATGATCAACGGTTCCGACGACTTGACATTCGACATAGCCGAGCGCGTCGGAAATAATCGGGCATCCGGTTTCGCCTAAATAGAATTCCACATCCTCGAATTTATTGCCAACGCGACGTTGAGGTTTGAAAAACTTTTGGGCGAGTTCTTTCTGTCCGGCTTCAAGAAAGCTGATGGCAAATACGCCACTTTTGCGGATCATCTGATTGGAGCCAGAGTCGCTTTTGACGCAGTTAACGACGATCGGCGGTTTAAACGAGCCTTGCATCACCCAACTTGCAGTAAAGCCGTTTACGTCTTCGCCATCTTTCACCCCGCAGATGTATAAACCGTGAGGGATTTTGAGCAACATTGCTTTCTTTGCCTGTTCGTCGAGCATCGCAGCTACCTAGAATCACTATCGATCGATAAGTTTAGCAAGATTTCTAAACAAAACCGACCTCTCCATTGCTAGAAAAGTCGGCTTACAAAGGCTCGATCGACGATTATTTCGCCAAGAAGCTCTTAACTTGTTGCAATGCGTAAGGAAGAATACGGGAAACTGCCCAACCACCCGCCAGAATGATTGGAAATAACACGATTAGGATGCGGAAGTCGAAATCCATACCAGTTCTCTTGTTTAATCAGACGTTTCAATTATTTAAATTTGTACCGTACTTTGTGTGGGTTTCAAAGCAATTCTCTCAGGCAATTCACATTTGTACATGGAAACCGAGATCGGTTCCTTTGTTAGCATGAACGAGTGCGAGTTTTTCGTAACGCTGTGCGTGTTCGATCAAATGCTCGACTTCGGAGTCTGAAAGGGTGCGGATCGGTTTGCCAGGAACGCCGACAACGAGCGATCGGGGCGGGACATCTTTAGTCACGACTGATCCCGCGCCGATAATGCTGCCTGTTCCGACTCGAACCCCGTCAAGCACGATTGCCCCAATTCCGATCAGACAGCCTCGCTCAATGTGAGCACTATGAATCACGGCGCGATGTCCGACCGTCACGAATTCTTCGAGAACCGTCGGTTGACCAGGATCACCATGGAGAATGGCTCCGTCTTGAATATTTGTGCTGGCTCCGAGAATGATTCGTTCGACATCAGCACGAACGATCGCGTTATACCAAATGCTTACCCCCGATGCGATTTCGATGTCACCGATGACGGTGGCATTGGGAGCGACGAAGGCAGCGATCGACAAATTTGGGGGATTCCAGTAGGAAGGAGTAAAAAGAGTTGGAAATTCAGAAGGATTCACGGTGATAATGAGTTTAGAAACGCGCAAAAGTTGACCGTTATAATAATTTCACGATCGCGCTTCACATTAATGATTTGAGTGCCCGTACTTCATGATTAATCCTAGTTTTCAGTATCCAATTTTTGGCCCCGAAATCCAGTGTCCGCACTGTCGCCAAACGATTCCAGCGTTGACATTGACGGATACTTATTTGTGTCCGCGTCATGGTGCATTCGAGGCGAATCCGAAGACGGGCGAATTGGTTCATCTTCAGTCGGCGCGGCATTGGCGGCTGTGGAATGACGAATGGTATCGCCAACATACTCATCCGGATGGGATTCGGTTTGAGATTCATGAAGCGCTCGATCGACTTTATACGCAGGGCTATCGCGCGACTCGTGTGATTATTGCTCAACGGTATAAGGATTTGATTAGTACGTATTTGGAGCGGAGTACGCCTTGGCGCGGACAGTCTGATTCTCCAAAGCCTCGACTTTATGGGCTTCCCGTCGAGTTCAGTCCTGATCCAAAAGATGATCCCTGCTGGGATGTGATTAATTTTGATCTCGAAAAAGAACCTGGCGCACCTGTTCGGTATCCCTATTTCCGCTTGTTTGAGTGACCCTTCAATTTGAGTGGGACGAAGCAAAGAATTCAGAGAATGTTCGCAAACATGGGATCGACTTTGCAGATATTTTCGGGATGTTTGACGGTGAAATGCTAGTTGAACTCGATGAGCGGTTTGATTATGGCGAGGATCGATGGTTTGGAATTGGATTTCTTGATCCTGGTGTCGTAGCGATCGTCTGGACAGAGCGACAAGACAATGTAATTCGTATCATTTCAGCACCAAGGGCAAACCGATATGAGCGACAAAAATTCGCGCAGTACCTCTCGAACGAATTGGGAAGCACTTGAAGCGATGGAAGATGAGACGATCGACTACTCTGATATTCCACCCTTGAGTGAGGAATTTTTTGAGAAAGCAACGCTGAGAATTCCTGCATCTCAGGCTCGTCGATTGGTGCAGATTGATCCAGATGTCTTGAAATGGTTTCAGGATCAAAGCAGCGAATACAAAGCTGAAATTAATTCGGTGTTGCGCAGATATATTCAGGCGAGTGACCAACGCTCAGTTTAAAAAGTTTTATGCACCACGTTTCGATCCGAACGGCTGATATTTTCAGAGCGATCGCATTTTATGAGCAGTTAGGCTTTCAAGTCTGCGAACGCTTCCAGACGGGCTATACGCTGGCGTGTTGGATGGAAGGTTTGGGCGGTCGGATTGAACTCTTGCAGATTCCAGAACCGAAACCTGCGCCCGATGCGTTCAATGACGAACACTACACGGGGTATTACCATCTGTCGTTCGATGTGACGGAGTTAGCGGACGAATTACCGCAGTGGATTGAGTCGCTGAAAACGAAATTAAGCGAGCAAGATCAGGCGTTGAAAGTACTGTTAGAGCCGACGCAGCAGATGATTGGCGATCGCGTCTATGAAGTGGCGTTTATTGCCGATGCGGATGGATTACCGATCGAATTTCTGAATCGGCTGAAGTAGAGTACGATCCTCTCACTTCTCGATCGATTCGGTATGGTATGCGCGCGGAACCCTTTCTCGATAATTGGACGTATCTCAAGGTTGAATTTAATTGGCTGGAACGGCTGTTATTAAACGCAGTGGCACGTCAGCGAAAGGAAACGAAGACGATCGAACGAGTGGCGCAAACGAAAGCCGATCGCGCGACGAGTCACTGGTGGAAAGGGTTAATTAGTTTAGAAGAACCGATCTCGTCGGATTCTCCAGTGGAGCGACGTAAAGCTGCACCTGTGGCAAGTTATCAGCAGCAATTGGAGGCGCGGATTGAAGCGAGTGGGCAACGAGGAATTGGGTTAGCGTTGCCGATATTGTGCGATCGCTTGAATCTCACGACGTTTGAGAAGAATGTGATTTTGATTGCGCTTGCGCCTGAAGTCCATCGTCGGTATGCTCAACTGTTTGGTTATTTGCAAAGCGGCGAGGATATTTCAGAACGACCGACGATCGATTTAATCTTGCGGTTGCTTTGTCGAACGGATGCAGAATGGCGAACTGTGCGATCGAGCTTGATTGATTCGAGTCGGTTGATGCAATCAGGACTGATCGAGGTGGAGGAGAATGATCGATCGTCGTTTTTAGCGCGATCGCTGAAGCTTTCGGCGGAATGCGTCAATTTTTTGCTGAGTGAACCAGCAGAATTAGCGGTGTTGGAAGAGTTGATCGCGTCAGAAATGCCTGTTCAAGTCGCAATGACGCGATCGAAAGTGCAATCGATTGATCTCGTGCTGCCGGAGACGGTTCAGGCGCAATTAGAGCAGGTGTATGAACAAATCCGGTTCGTGCCACAGTTACGAGCGTGGGGATTTGGAGAGGCGACGGGTGTGACAGCGTTACTGATTGGAGCAAGTGGAACCGGAAAGACGATCGCCGTTCAATCGATCGCGCAAAAGTTGGCAACGCCGCTGATCGAAATTGATTTAGCGATCGTTCATGATTTAACCGATTTGATCGAAGACTTGATCGATCAGCCGCCGATGTTGCTCTTAATCAAATCGGCTGAACGGTGGTTAAAGCGATCAGCCCCGATTTCGCAAGTGATTGAATTGATGGATTCTCGAAACGGTTTAACCTGTTTCAGCGTGCAACATCGGCTTGCGATTCCAGCAGCGCTCCGATCGCGGATTGACTTCACGATCGAGTTTCCCAAACCCGATATCGCTGCTCGTGTGCAACTGTGGAAACAAGCCTTTCCGATGGAAACGCCGATCACAAAAATTGACTGGCAAACGTTAGCCAAGAAGCACATTTTGACAGGCGGGGAGATTCAGAAGATTGCAGAACTCGCCGCGATTGCAGCACTTTCACAAAATAATTCAGAGATCGAACTGCGTCACATTCTTAAAGCAATCGCCCAACTTTCCCGATAAGCGGAAGTGCGATCGCTTTTCGCTGCCACAGACGCACCATGAGGAACAGATTCAGCACAAAGTAGCCCGAAGTCATAAAGCTCGCCGTTAATAACAACGGCAGTTGAGCGGATTCGGACGTGAAGGCACTCGTGCCCATTAATCCATACAGGACAAGCCAACCGAGCGCAAACTTCACCACAAATCGACTCAATGCCCGCTCTTGCCGCCCGCCTGATCGACGATACAGCGTCCAAATTGCGGGGAAAAATCCAAAAATCGGCAACAGATAGAAAAATAGCCGAAGATGCCGAACTGCATCAGGTTCTAAGCGATCGAAGTCATTCATAAACTCAAGGAATCACAAGGAAGGAGGATGAACCGAAACCAAAGCGCGATAATAATAACTAGAGACTGCCCAAAATGCTCTCTTGAGTTACTGTCGTTAGTTGTTGCATCATGCCTCATCGCAATAAGTTGTGGATTTGGTGGGAGTCCCTGTCTCCCTTATCAAGAGCGATCTCCGTTGCTGCTTTTATGCCGCTCCTGGTACTCAATGCTCTGGCGATTTCGTCTATTTTTAATTATTTTCATTCTTTATTAGCGATCGTCATTGGCGCATCGTTGCTGACTTTTCTGCTGAATTATCCGGTCAGCTATATGCAGCAACACGGTACGACCAGAGGACGTGCTGCAATCATTGTCTTTCTATTTACGATTTCGGTATTGTTAGCGATCGGGGTCACACTCGTTCCGCTGGCACTCCAACAGGCGCAACAATTGGTGGTTCGATTGCCGGATTGGATCGATTCAGGACAGCGACAAGTGATTCTGCTCAATGATCAAATCGAGAAAGCGGGATTTCCGATTAGCCTTGATGTGTTGGCGGATCAAATCACTGCGCCATTGAAAAATCAACTGCAACGTTTAGCGGGCGACATTCTTGGTTTAGCCGTGATTACGGTGACGAGTTTGCTCGATTTTCTATTGACGTTGGTGTTGACATTTTATCTACTGCAACATAGCGATGGACTGTGGCAAAGTTTGGTGGAATGGTTGCCGCAAAAGATTCGGGACTCGTTTAGTGAGACGTTGCGCCTGAGTTTTCAGAATTTCTTCTTTAGTCAGTTGATTTCGTCTACCTCAATGGGCTTTGTGCTGACGGTGATTTTTCTGACGCTGCGAGTTCCATTTGGGTTGTTGTTTGGATTGACGATCGGCACAATGGCGCTGATTCCCTTTGGTGGCTCTGTGGGGATTGCTTTGGTTACGTTGCTGGTGGCGCTGCGGGATATTGGTTTGGGCGTTGAGGTGTTGATCGCGTCTTTGATTGTGCAGCAGATCATCGAGAATCTAATCATGCCGCGTGTTTTGGGTAGCTTCACGGGATTGAACCCGGTGTGGGTATTTATCTCGATTTTGATGGGGGCACGAGTGGGCGGATTGCTCGGCGTGGTCGTAGCAGTTCCGATCGCGGTTGTGATTAAGAGCATTTTGGTGTCTTTGCGATCGCCAAGTTCAACGATTTTGGTGGCGACTGATGCTCGTTCAGTGGCGGTTTCACGATCGGAAACGGCGGAGTTGTCAAAAGCGGCGGAGAGTTGAGGAGTTGTTTGAATTTGTAACCAAAACGAGCTGAGTGGTAACGAACGGCGATCTATTTGTTAGTTCAGCGTTTGATTACGTGGTGAATTCGAGTCGATTAGTCACAAACGAGATCGTATTTGTGACAAATACGATCTCGTTTGTGACCAAAACGGTCTGATTGGTTGGTAAAAAAGGCTTGCGTTCGATAATTCGTGCGATCTAAAGCCTCACTTGATAGTTCTTTCATCGGTTCGCCCATACTGAATCTGTCCTGTTTGGGGGTAAACTCAGATGCCTAGAACGCCGACCGAATTTTCAGTCCACATCATGATGGAAGGTGGACATCGCGAGGAAGTGCGATTTCCCACGATTCAAGAATTTCAAAAATGGTACAGTGGCGAACTGATGCCGAAAGCAGCTTCGGAAGATTTTATCAGCGTCCCGATTAAGAATGTTCAGGGCGAATACATGGTCGTGCGACCCGCGCGAGTGATTGGTTTACGAGTGGAGCCAGTCTTTGCAGGCAGCGTCGATCGCTATTAGACGCTATTAGACATTCAAGGCTCAAATTCTCAGCGGCGTAGAGCGATCTGGCTCTGCGCTATTTTATTGCTTAACCTGCGATTTTTTCCACAATTCGATACGATCGCAGTAGAAGATCAAAGATAAAACAATGCAGGACGACACAATTAAATTAGATCAGTTTCTCAAGTTTCAAGGAGTGGTGCAAACGGGCGGACAAGCGAAACTGTTGATTCAGTCTGGAGAAGTGCGGGTGAATGGAACCATAGAAACCCGACGCGGACGCAAATTACTTAAAGGCGATCGCGTTACGACACTGGGAGAAACGATCCAGGTCTAATACAACGTGAGTTTGATAGAAGTAGTTCGCTTCGGTTGTGACTTCGGGAAGCCCCCTAAATCCCCCATGCTGGGGGACTTCAAGCCAAAGATTCCGATTCAAAGTCCCCCAGCATGGGGGATTTAGGGGGCAGAAGCCGTCAACAACGGAGCGAGAGAACCCGTCGAACGAGCGTTGATACAAGCGTAAAATCGAATCAAGTAGCGTTTTGGTCAGCAACAATGTATCTCACTTGGCTCGACAGTAATTCTTGGCTGATCGAATTGGCAGACAAACGGATTTTGCTTGATCCGTGGCTAGTCGGGGATCTAACCTTTGGAAATGTTGGATGGTTGTTTAAGGGAATGAGATCGAGCGATCGAGCCATTCCCGAAAATCTCGATCTGATTGTGCTTTCTCAAGGCATCGAAGACCACGCCCATCCTGAAACTCTGAAAAAGCTCGATCGCTCGATTCCAATCGTGGCTTCTCCAAGTGCCGCAAAAGTCGCACAAGCGATCGGTTTTTCATCGATCACCGTTTTGAAGCATGGCGAATCTTTTACGATCGCTCAATCGATCGAAATTCAAGCCACACCTGGATCATCGTTAGGTCCTGGAGTGCAAGAAAACGGCTATTTATTCACCGAATTGCCCACAGGGGTCACGCTTTATTACGAACCCCACGGGAATCATCCTTCAGCCTTGCCTTCTTCGATCGATGTGGTGATTACGCCGCTCATTGACCTAGCCTTACCGCTCGTCGGTTCGATCATCAAAGGCACTCAAAGCGCGATCGACCTCGCCCAACAAGTCAAACCACAAATTATTCTCCCAACCGCAGCAGGTGGAGACATTCAATTTGAAGGCATTTTGATCTCATTGCTCAAAGCCGTTGGAACGACCGACGATTTTCGATCGAAACTTGCCCAAGCGAACTTAAACATACAAGTGATCGAACCCAAACCTGGCGATCGTGTTGAAATCGCAGTGCAAGCTTCCGCGATCGCGAACTCACTCTAATTGAGGTGTCATCATGTCCCCCCTTTCCCTGCAAGAACTCGAAACCGAACTGCAACAACTCGACGGATGGACGATCTCCAACGGCAAACTTCACCGCGAATACAAATTTCCCTCATTTGTCGAAGCCTTCGGATTCATGTCAAGTTTGGCACTTGTCTCCGAAGCGCTCGGACATCACCCTGAATGGTTCAACGTATACAATCGTGTCACGATCGACTTAACGACCCATGATGCGGGAGGCATTACCTCAAAAGACGTTGAGTGGGCACGTAAAGCAAATCAATTCGCGTAAATCCAGTAAAATCATCCAGATTCTTCACGCCAATCCGGAAGAACGAAACAATCGCGCGTAAAAGTTTCTAGGTATTTAAGAAAACATTGCCCGAACCTTTTACGGAGTCGATCGCAATTTTTGATTTTGACGAGGACTGGAAATGCTAGCGCAAGATTCGATCATGGTCAGCGTAACGGGAACAGGAGAGGAATTTTCAGACGGATTCCGCGCCCTGCTCTCTCAAATCGAAGCAGAACTCTATCGTAGCGAAGTATATCGTCGCGCTTTGGAAAGCTTAGAACAAAGTGCCCCTGAAGGCACATCTGCACAGTTTTGTCTCAAATCCATTGGACGAGAAGCGATTCGGTTGGCGCTCCGGGAAATGATGCCCCAAACCGCCCCAAACCCAAAACTGACAGAACCCATTCGCCCGAAGAAGGCAGTGCCCGAAGCGGAGCAGCATCGCCGAGAAGGTTTAGCACGACTGGGCGCACAAATTCGCACCGCGCGGCAAGTTCGAGCCATGTCGATCGCAGAACTGCACAGCAAAACCCTCGTGCCAGTTCACCAAATCCAAGCGATCGAAGCAGGCCACGGCGCACACTTGCCCGAAGATGTCTACCTGCGCGGCTTCATCCAACGAATTGCCAAAGTCCTAAACCTTGATAGCGTTCGACTCCTCGATCTGCTGCCAGCGGTCGATCCGGTGAAAGCTGTCCTGCCGACTTGGTATCATCCTCAGAAACGCTCGATCGAACTTGGTGGAATGGCTTTGAAACCTGTACATTTGTATCTCGGATATGCAGCGGTGTTGAGTGGTGGATTAGTTTGGCTTTCACATCAATCCACGCCGAATACATCGATCAACCCGAATGCGCCCCAAGTTGCCCCGGCTGCTCACTCAGAAGCTCAACCGACTGTAAACATGAGTGCAAATATGCAAATTTCAGCCCCAGAAAGACTGTGAAAAACGATGAAGGCAATGATTTTCTCAATGCCTTCATTCTTTAGTTTTCAGATTCAAAATCGGCTGAATCGCATAGTAGTAGATGGTAAATAGAATTCCAGAAAAGACCTGCCCGCCGATCGCACCATGCCAAAACTCAAACGAATCTTTCCCCCAATACACCACAGCGAGAACCATCACCGCAATGCGAAAAATATTTAGCGTCAGTGCCAGCATGATTCCGATCGCGATGAGCTGAATCGTCCAGCGAGATCGCACTCGAAACGCGATCCCAATAATTACTGCCGCGATCGCAATCACAAACGTCATTTCAAACCCATCACATCCTGGCGCAACCTTAACGCTCCCAGTGGGTAAAACCACAAACTGACTCTCCGAAGAAGCAGGTTGCCCGATCGCTCTTAATAGCCAACTGCCGCCCCAAGCCATAAATTCTGATAGTGCTTGCGGCGGCACAAAAAGACTCCAAAGATGTCGCGCGACTCGTTCCAAATTCGGGTGTAGGCTCACCGCGAGTAACGCGATCGCGAACCACTGTCGCCGCAGAAATTGCAAGCTTTGGTAACTCAGCACACCGCCAACCAGAATGATCATGCAGCTAAATGCTTGCGGGGTCACGGCTGGGTGGTACGAATAAAAAATCGCAAGTCCTCCCAGCACTAAACCACTTCCGAGCCATTGATCTTCGATCGCAGGTTCGGTCGAAGAAGTGCGATCGTGCTTCAACTGCCGAACTGCTAAACCGATGAACAGGACATTGAGAACCAAATGCGGAATACCGCTGACCCGAACGGATGCGGTCAGTGAGAGCCAGGTGGGAAAGTAAGCCCCTAGTCCAAATGCTGCACCGAGCAAAAGAATCCAACTGTGAATGGATTTCAGACTCGATCTAAAATCAGAAATTTCTCTACGCATTTGTGCAAGAAGTCTAGTGTTTTAGGAAGTACAGCCCGTAGCGTCCCAGAATGAGTAGGGAAACTCCCGCCACTGCAAGATTTCCAATACTCAGAAAGCCACTTTTGAGAATGCTGTTGTTTGCCGATTGCTTTGCGGTTTCTGTCCGCGTCGTGAGTTGCTGAGTCGCTTGCTCTAATCGCTCTGGGGTAACTCTTGCAGCGGCGTTGGAATCTCCTTGAATCGCTTGGATGCGCGAACTTAACTGCGAGGACTGGGCGCTAATCCGATCGACCGCTTGCCGCCGCAAAGCCAAACTATCTTGCGCCACCACCACACAGAACAATAGAAATGCAATTCCGATCGTAAAACAGAGCAATGAGAGCGATCTCAGAAGTTTCCGCTGCTCAACTCCGTAAATTAACAATGCCAACCCGAACAACGCGACAATACTGCGATCGCCGATTTGTTGCAGCGTTCCCAGTCGCCAACTCGCTTCTGCGAAGTTAATCGGAAACACGACCACTAGAAAATCGACTGCAAACGCAATCAAACAAGCGAATCCTACAATTCGACAAAGCTTTTTCGCGCGTGAAGTCTCCATACCTGAGGAACTCACGGTTTTTTTAGAAGTAAAAGTCATACAACGACGCTAAAGAGATTTCTGCCAAAACGAACTTGGTAGCCTGCGTCGAATTCCCTGATCGAGCGAACACAATTTTACCAATGCGGTTTTTCTGATTTACGGAAAATACGTAAACTTCATCAAGGCTAGATAGTAGATTTATCCGGTATTTATCGAGTTCCGGTTGCGGGTTCTTCGACGGGGCGAATAATCACAGGGGCAGGAGTCACTTCTGGGCGAAAGATGGCTCTGAGAGACTCTTCCAGCGTTGGAGTCATGACAATACGATTTTCGTAAGCCACCACAACTCGGACTAAAGTCGGTAAACTGTTTTGCTCTGCTTCTAGGTAAATGGGTTCGACGTAGAGCAGCGATTGTTCGATCGGGACAACGAGCAAGTTTCCTTGAATCGCTCTCGACCCCTGGCGATTCCACAGCGAGATTTGTTGCGAAATCACCGGATCTTGATTGATTCGCGCTTCGATCTGTTCCGGCCCATAAACCAAGCGCTCTTTCGGAAACGTATACAGCAACAATCGTCCATAGTTCTCACCATCCGATCGCGCTGCTAACCAAGCAATTAAATTTGTGCGGGCTTGCGGCGTGTAAGGCAACAGCAGAATAAATTCTTCAAACGGAACGGTCGGTAAGCTTGTGATGAGATAATAAGGCTCTACCAGTCGAGACTCATTTCCATAGACCTCACTTGCAATCTTCCATTGATCCTCGCGGTTGTAGAACACTTGCGGATCGGTCATGTGATAGGCCATGAGTCGATCGGACTGAATTTTGAAAAAGTCTACAGGGTAGCGGGTATGCTGGCGAAGCGTTTCGGGCATTGCGCTCAGAGGTTTAAACAAGCTTGGAAAAATCTTAGACCAAGTTGTAATCATCGGATCGCTGGGATCAGCAACATAGAAACTGACTGAGCCATTGTAAGCATCAATCACCACTTTCACAGAATTGCGAATGTAGTTGATATTGTCCTGGGTTGGCTCAGAGTAAGGATAGCGATCGCTAGTTGCATAAGCATCCACAATCCAATACAGATAGTTCTGAGTGGCTGAATTCGATTTGCCCTCCGCAGCCACGAGATAAGGATTGCTATCGTATTTTAGAAAAGGTGCGATCGCTTGAATTCGCTGCTTTACATTGCGTCGAAACAGGACTTTCGTTTCTGGTAAAAATTCTCGCGTGACTAGCAATCGCCAATCTTTCAAATACAGCGCGAACAGTCCCCGTCGCCACCATGAGCCGATCGAAATCCCGCCTTGTCCGTCGTAAGTGTTGTAGGAATTATCGCTGCCGCTCGGATAGTCTAGTTCACGCTGCCGAGTGCCCGTCATGATGTGCGTGTCGGTGACTTCGCCGTAGTAGATCCGAGGTCGCCCAATCGGAATGCTGTCGCGAATTGCTTCACTTGATGTGACCAGCGCTCCACCGTTTGTATCGCCAATGTCTCTGACAAAATATTCAGGTAGTCCACCCGCACCGACCACATTCACCGGACTGAGCGTGAATCCATATCCATGTGTATAAACTAAGTGACGGTTCACCCAAGTTTGTGCTTGTTCTGGAACTGCGCTGTAATCTAATTCGCGTGCAGCAATCAAAACTTGTCGGCGTTCGATCTCTGAACTTTTTGCCTCTCCAGTTCGCAGCGTATAGCGATCGATATCTGCATCCGGGAATTGATAGTACAGTCGGATTTGTTGTAGTTGTCGATTGGTATCAAGCAAGGGTCGCTGATCCCACAATCGAATGTTGCGAATTGTCAGATCATTTGCTTTTAGATCTGCTTCACTTAGCTTTCCTTGTGGATTAAAAGTTTGTGCATCAATCTGATTGAGACCAAAGGCTTGACGAGTCAGCGCGATCGCTCTTTCGATGTAAGGTTGCTCTCGTACCAGTTCATTCGGCTGCACAATCACATATTGAATCACAACGGGTAGAACAATCCCAATGATTGAAACAACACCATAAACGATCAATCCAACACCAACCCATCGACGGCGTTTCGATCGTGATCTCCAAAAGATCCAGCGATAGAGGAGGTAAAGCCCGATCGCAAATGCAGTTAGTCCTAATGCAATGTAAGCAGGTAACTGCACATGGATATCGGTATAACCTGCACCATAAGTCACACCGCGCGTTGAGTACAACAGTTCATAGCGACTCAGCCAATAGCTAAACGCCAATGAAAACATGAACAGACTACCCACGCCGAATAGATGCCGTTGTTGTGCGGGTGAAAATCCTGGAAATCGTCCTTCACTTAAGCTATTTCCTGATAGTAAATAGCTCAGACTCACAGAGATCAGACCATACAGCGACAATCCAACGAACCAAAGCGAAAGTAACTCTGCAACAGGAAGCGTAAAAATATAAAAGCTAATATCACGATCGAATAAAGGCTCTGTCGCATTAAAAGCAGTCGGATAAAGAGACTGCAATCCATCGATCCAATGCTGTGATAGTAAAAAACCCAGTAATAGACTTAATCCAATTGCGATCGCGCTTAGAAAAAACTGAGGATAAATCAAAATTGCAATTGCAGCAGAAATCCCGATCGCTGAATACCAAATTTGGGTGCTGAGTTGCTGAATGATTTGTTCGATCGCGCTCAGATTGAACAATGAAACCGTGGGTGTATCACTGGTTTGCCAGTAGCGCCAAGCTAGCTGACCATAGTGAAAAAGCATTAACCCGATCAATGAACTCAATCCGAATGTCAGCGGCAGTAGTGTTCTCAATCGTAGAGAAAGAATAGAGTCGGGACGAGTCGATTTCGGTTCAAGTTCTTCAGTGGGCGGCTCGCATTTTAATCGATCGACGGTCTTTAAGTTCAGTAGAAAATATGCGATCGTACTTCCTGTAACAATCAGCCACAACATTCCCTGAGTTGCTATTCTCAGCAAGAAAACAGGCAAATAGCCAACTTCCTGAAACCAGAAAATCTCTGCTCCCAGATGAGCAAGCACATTGAGTAGAATCCACCCACCCAAACAGAAAGTAAGAAATTTCAAGAGAGCGTTTTGAAACACAGGATTGAAGAGAGTCGATCGCGAGAGTACTTATCGAGTTGGGTGTTAGTTTAGCTTCAGTTCGATGAATCGACTGACTGCGTTACTCATCCGCCCCGAATTCCATTTCTACCATTTACACACAAGTTGTTCATCGCTCCGTTTGGGTCGGCTTCTGCCCCCTAGATCCCCCATTTTGGGGGCGAAGATCTCAGCATTGGAGTGAGCAGCTTGCCGAACTGACGTTAGTTTAGCGTGAATTCGATCGACTCTCTCGCTCCAAACTTCTCTCTAACGTTGTGCCGCACAAATCGCACAAACAGACCAGCGCTGAAGTTCTCCCGGTGGCGTTGGACTGCCGCATTCTGGACAGAGCGGTAAATGTTGAGCGCGACTTTGAATGATCAATGACCAACGATCGAACGCCGTTTTCGCATTGCTAAACAGCGCTAATTGCGTCTCAACTTCTGGTGTCTCATCTGGCAAACGACTCGGATGACTTTGCCACGGGTCAGCCTCTATCGGAGCCTCAGCCTGTGGAGGTCGCCATTGAACCGTGGAAAATCGAATGTCGCTCAACTCGATCGACAACAGATCGCGAATCTTTCTCAAAATTACCGGGCGCTCAAACACCAGCGTTTGTGTCCAAACAGGGCTAGCAGTTGCGACTTCTAGAATGTTGCGCTGAATCGCAATCGGTTGGGTATGAGCTGCGATCGCGTCAGTCACCAAGGTTGTCCAAATCTCCAAAATGCGCTGTAGCTGTCGGCGTTCTGAAGACTGATAATGCGGCTCGATCGCACCCAAAATCGACTCTAGCTCTTGAAACGGCATAACTACTCATCCATCTAAAAATCGTTGAGCCATCAAAATCAACAGAACTATCGCTAACCAAATTAAAAAGCACGATCGCGTCTTCCTCGTTGCTTGGTGAATAATCTCGATCGTAATTGGCTGCAACGGCTCCCCTAGTAGCGGTTTCTGCTTCTCAACTCCACGATAATAATTCACCCCGCCCACCTGGACACCTAAACTCGCTGCATACACGCACTCACTCCAACCCGAATTGGGACTCGAATCCTTTGGCGCATCTCGTCGGCAGAGTCTCCATACCTTAAGCGGCTTCCCCGACACCAAACCTAACGTAAACACCGTTAAACGGCAGGGAAGCCAAGTCAGGACATCATCCGTTTTGGCACTAAACCAACCGAAATCCGTAAAGGGCGCGTCTCGATATCCGATCATCGAATCGAGCGTACTCGCAGCCTTATACGCGATCGCAAATCCAACACTTCCCACGGGTGTAAATGTGCCAATCAACGCATAAAACAACGGAGCTAGCACACCATCGACAGCATTTTCGGTCACAGTTTCTAGAACAGCTCTGAGAATCTCTGGCTCCGATAAATTTTCAGTATCCCGCCCCACGTATAACCGCAACTGCGATCGCGCTTTTTCCAAATCCGAAAGCGATCCCAAAACATTGTCTGCGGCAGTCCTCAAACTTCGCCCCGCAAAACAACTTGCGAGAAGAACAATCGCGATCGCATTTCCTAACAGCGGATGAATCGATTTCGCGATCGCAATCCCACCCGAAGCGATCGCACCGCTGCCGAGAATTAACCCGATCGTCAACACCATTCCCGCCACTCGAAGCCCAGCAGGATTTTTTGTCATCCGAAACGCGATCGTTTTGAACTGCTCGATCGACCATCCCATCACCTGTACCGGATGAATCCATCCCCAGGGATCACCGATGCAAAAATCCAGCCCTGCCGCTCCGATTAAAATCCAGCCTGCCTCAAACCACAAAGCTCGCCTCTTCTCCCTGGGATGCCTGCCAACTGCGTGCATCGTAGTATAAGTCTTCTAGCGAAATGCTGTACAGCGCATCCTGCAACTTCTTATACAACCGATTCCACACGCTAAACGCCACCCAATCTTCTGCCTGAGCATCATCGGGCGTATGACGCGACAAAGGCTCCACGTTTTCACCAACCGCCGCGAGAATCTGTCCAAGCGAAATTTTCGCAGGATGCCGCGCCAGTTGGTAGCCGCCCTGTGCGCCCCGAATGGATTGAACCAGTTCAGCGCGACGCATTTCGATCAGAAGCTTTTCCAAATAGGGAGCAGGAAGATCTTGTCGATCGGCGATTGCTTTCACCGAGGCAGGCCCGTATTCTGGCTGAAAACACAAGTCAAGTAAGGCTTTCACGCTGTAATGTCCGCGCGTCGTCAGCTTCATCATGATAGGAATGACACAGACCTGCAATCCGAATAGCCTATCAACAAACCTACTGTGATCGCTGACTCATCCACTTGAAGGAACTGTTCGATCGTTCCTTCAGCGATTCTGCCCAAAAGCCTTTTGAGGTATCGATCGGAATCTGAGGCGCTACAATCTCTTGCTGAATCGCGAACAGATCCGACGGAGGCTGATTCACTTGCGTCTTGAAACTGTACATTTCTAAATTGCGGCTGGGTGAGTGCAAGCGAGAAGCCTGAACTGGACGAGATGCGATCGCAGGAGAGGCAGCCCGAAGCACCAACCCGACCAAACTCCCGATCGAAGCCACCCAGCCCACGAGCGCCCCGATTGTTAACCATTTTTCGACCGTCTGATTCATCCCTCGACTCCGCAAACCACTAATCAGGAACTCACGTAGCAGACCAGACTTAACTGGGCATCAGAGGCGTTTAACTCTCCTCGATTATAGACCGATTGACGAAAAGATCCAAGGTTTCGTTCCGTTGTCAACCGTAAAGTTTGGCAAAATTCTCCGTAATCCCTCGGAATTTCGATTAAAATCCGGTGTCTCAAATCGAGAAAAATATCCTTTGGTCATTGGATTCGGTTATGAATTTCAAACGCTTCCTTCAGGTCACAATTCCCGCTGTGTTTGCGATCGCAGTTCTCATCTTCAGTACAACCACGCAAGGATCGAGCGCACCCGCTGGCAAAACTCAACTGCAATGGTACGGACAATCCGCCTTCAAACTCACGACACCTTCTGGCAAAGTTCTACTCATCGATCCTTGGCTCACCAACCCGATCAACCCAAACGGCAAAACAGACCTCGCGAATCTGAATCGAGCGGATTTAATCTTGGTGACACATGGACACTTTGATCACGTTGGGGATGCAGTCGCGATCGCTAAAAAAACAAATGCTCCCTTGGTCAGCACTGCTGATTTAGGACAAACATTAATCACGACAGGCTATCCCAAAAAATTGGTCAGCCTTGACACTCAGGGCAATTTTGGCGGCGAACTGACGCTATTAAACAATGAAGTGAAGGTTGCTTTCATTCCTGCGATTCATAGCTCGACTGTGGCATCGGATGGCAGTCCTGCACAGTTTGCCGGAAATCCAGGCGGATTTTTGATCACAGTGCAAAATGGCCCAGTGATTTATCACACGGGCGATACAGATGTATTTGCTGACATGGCTCTAATTCCTGAATTCCGCAAAGTTTCTGTCATGCTGGCTTGCATTGGCGATCATTTCACCATGGGGCCAAAACGCGCGGCGACAGCGGTGAAGTTTGTCAAACCTGATGTTGTGATTCCGATGCACTTCGGAACATTTCCCGCGCTGACTGGAACGCCTCAAGCCTTTCAAGCCGAACTCGATCGACAAAAAGTAAAAACTAAACTGCAAGTCCTGAAAGTCGGACAGACGATTCAACTCTAGGAATTACGATCGATCATAAATCCTTAAAATGGCTTTACTTAACTTAATCACGTTGCGTATCGTATACTACGCAAAGTATTCGCAAGGAGAGATGGCGTGATGTCGGAGGCGGCAACAAAGCCCCTGACGATTCCAAGAGAGTTGCTGGGAGCGCCCGGTGATTTTAATCCAACGTTATTGATATTTTTGTTGTCGATCGCGATCGCCATTATCACGACATTGGGTTACTGGTGTTGGGGATGGGTCGATTGGGTGTGTTTTTGTCTAAACACGGTGGCACTTCATATGGTGGGAACGGTGATTCATGATGCCTGTCATGGAGTCGCTCACCGTAATAAAGTGATGAATGCTGTGCTTGGACATGGAAGCGCGTTTTTTCTCTGCTTTTCGTATCCGGTGTTCACGCGGGTACATATTCAGCATCACGGCAATGTCAATGATCCAGAGAACGACCCCGATCATGTGGTTTCGACCTTCGGTCCACTGTGGTTTATCAATGCACGATTTATGTACCACGAGTTCTTTTTCTTCCAGCGCAAGCTGTGGCGTAAGAATGAACTGTTTGAGTGGTTTTTGGCGCGTTTGTCCTTGGCTGCGGTGGTTTACGTCGCTTGTCGATATGATTTTTTGGGCTATGTGTTCAATTTCTGGTTTGTGCCGTTGGCGATCGTAGGATTGGTTTTAGGGCTATTTTTCGATTACCTGCCGCATCGTCCGTTTAAGGAACGAGATCGCTGGAAAAATGCCAGAGTTTACCCCAGTCGGATTCTCAACTGGCTGATTTTGGGGCAGAACTATCATTTGGTGCATCATCTTTGGCCCGCTGTGCCTTGGTACAAGTATGAGGCAGCCTACTACGCTGCGAAGCCGATTTTGGACGAAAAAGGATCGCCTCAATCGATCGGGCTACTCAAAGAAGATTTCCTTGGATTCGTTTATGACATTTTCTTAGGCATTCGGATTCATCCCAAACCGAAGCCACTGGAAGAAATTCCCGAAAGTACGATCGCCAAATAACTCTAAAGCCCCAAATTTCGACCAGAGATTTGGGCTTTGAAATATCTGCCTGGATGGAGAGGATGCAACCCCGATCGCTGCGTCAGAATCGTTATTAGAAGAAATGTTATTAATCTGAGGAAAAGGAAATGGGATATTTTCTAACTACTTTGGTGACTGCACTGAGCTTGCTAGTGGTCGACATTGTATTGCCGGGTGTGAATATTGAAAGCTTTGCAGTTGCCCTGATTGCGGGTATCGCGATCGGTTTGGTCAATACGTTTGTGAAACCTCTTTTGTCGCTGTTGACGTTGCCGATTAATTTGCTGACGTTGGGATTGTTCTCGATTGTGATTAACGGCATCTGTTTTACGCTGGCTGCCGCATTAGTTCCAGGCTTCCAAGCTCACGGTTTGATTTCGTTCTTGGTTGCGCCGTTCATTCTGTCACTGGCAAGCACCTTTTTGAATAAGTACTTTGCTGAACGCAGTGCTGATTTCAAAACGAATGTGTAATTAGCAGCAAAATTCTGATACGAAAAAGGGCGGTACGATTACCGCCCTTTTTAATTAATTTTGTGAACCTGCGATCGAGGTTAATGACCAGTCGGGACGCAGGTTTTTCGCGTGTCTCAAATAGGGATGGTGAACCTTTACATTTGGGTCAGGCGTATTGAAATGAATCAAAAACCGGATGCAGCGCTCTAAACTGCCTTTGACGTACATTTGCTGCACATCAATCAGCGGCACATTTTCCCAGTGAGAACGTTCACGCGCAATCGCAGCGGGAAAAGTTGCATCAAGATCCTGAGTCACAGTAAACGTTGCGCTGACGATTTCATCAGGGTCTAGTTGGTTATATGCTTCCAACTCGTCTAATAACTCCGTAACCGCTTCACGAATTGCCTCGATCGTATTGTCTGAAGCGGTAGTCGCTCCCCGAATTGCTCGTACTCGCCAATGCACGTTCCTGTCCTCCTAATCTTGCTAGTCCGTACCTAGCTTATCAACGAACGGAGAATCGTTGAATCCGGATCAATGCCGCATTCTTTACGCTTAGGGACGGTATAACCACAGAGGCAAGCCACAAGTTTCTAGTTCAAACTCCAGCCAGTCCATGCCAATAATCAGCGGCGGTAAGGCTCCAATCAATCCATCTAAGCGATCGTTTGACGTAAACCGATTCACCAGAGATTTCTTCTCCTCGAAACTGTACGTTTTGGTTTTCTCTGGATCTAAATTCACTAGTTCACACGCCCAACGTCGCGCATCTTCCTCGGTTCCTAAACGATCGACGACTCCTAATCCGACGGCTTGCTGCCCTGTAAAAATTCGCCCATCTGCAAAGGTTCGCACCGTTTCATCAGAAAGATTGCGCGATTCTGCAACCGTTTGAACGAACTGGGAATAGCTAATATCAATCAGTTCTTGCAGGATTTTTTGTTCTGGCTCCGTTAGTTCTCGATCGAACGACAAGATATCTTTGTAAGGGCCGGATTTGATCACTTTGAACGAAACGCCGACTTTTTCTAACAAACGTTCGATGTTATTTCCACGCAAAATCACGCCGATGCTTCCGGTAATCGTGCCAGGGTTCGCCATAATGTGCTGTGCGCCCATACCGATATAAACGCCACCCGATGCGGAAATATTGCCGTAACTCGCAACGATTTTGATCTTTTGTTTCAATCGCTTTAACGCTTCATAAATCTCTTGCGAGTCGCCCACGGTTCCACCAGGACTATCGATTCTCAGCAGCAACGCTGGAAATTCTCGTTCTTCCACCGTTTTGAGATTTGCTAACACTCGATTTCGAGTTGCGCCCGCGATCGCGCCTTTGACTTCGATCCGAGCAATCTGTTTCCGCAACCCACGCTTAAACAACCGAACCATAATGCTTTAACCATCACAAGTTAAACCGATTTTAACGTTTCCTTCTGCAATCCATGCGATCGACATCGCCACAAAGAATACTTAACAGATCTACATAATTTACTAAGATGAGAAGAACCGCATTCCCAAATCCTTATGCAGACGAAATCTCGCTCTCCGCTTTTGTTAATTGCACCGTTTTTCCTCTGGGGAACCGCAATGGTGGCAATGAAAGGCGTGATCCCCAATACGACCCCGTTTTTTTTGGCAGGGGTGCGCTTACTGCCTGCGGGCGTTTTGGTGCTGATAGCGGCGATGTGGATGGGTCGATCGCAGCCGAAAGGATGGGCGGCATGGCTCTGGATTAGTTTGTTTGCGCTAGTCGATGGGGCAATGTTTCAGGGCTTTCTAGCACAAGGATTAATGAGAACGGGTGCAGGATTGGGATCGGTAATGATCGATTCGCAGCCGTTAGCGGTGGCGTTGATGGCGTTGTGGTTATTTGGGGAGAAGATTGGGGTTTGGGGCTGGTTGGGATTAGCGATCGGCGTTGGCGGAATCAGCTTGCTCGGATTGCCCGAAGAATTGCTTCTCTCGGCTGGATCGCAACTCGGAGATGCCTTGGTCGATGTCAATTCGTTCACTGATCTGCTTGCAGGTTTATTTGATAACGGACAGTGGTTGATGCTGTTGGCGGCGTTGTCGATGGCAGTAGGAACGATTATTTCGCGCTATGTATGCCAGTATGCTGATCCGATTTCGGCGACCGGATGGCACATGATTTTGGGAGGACTGCCGCTGTTTGGATTGTCGAATCAGTTGGAAAGCGGGCAATGGAGCGATTTGACTGCGGCGAATTGGGCATCGCTTTCGTATTCAACAATTTTTGGAAGTGCGATCGCTTACGGGTTATTTTTCTACTTTGCCGCGAGTGGAAGTTTGACAAGTTTGAGTTCGCTAACATTTTTGACACCCGTATTCGCGCTGCTGTTTGGGAATCTGTTCTTAGCTGAAGTCTTGAGTCCGATTCAGTGGTTTGGTGTTGGGCTAACGCTCGTGAGCATCTACCTCATCAATCAGCGGGATGTCTTAGGTGAGAAACTCAGCGGATCAATTTCTGAGTCGATCGGAGAAGTTCAGGGTAACATAGCCGAGAATAGGCAATTGCTACCGCAAGCCGAATCAAATCTCAGTGAGATTACGACCTTAACCGATTCCGACTCTCAGCGTTAGGCAACGGAGCCGGATGGCGATGTCACTTCCCGTTCTGGATTCAGCTATGATTCGCCCTCAACTCCTGATTGTCACTTGTGCGGCTTGTCTCAGCCTGTCTACGCGCTCAGTTCAAGCAGCCCAGCCCCAATTCGTCACGCCTCTCCTGGCAAAAAGCGGACAGCAAGCAAAACCGCCATTTTGGGCATCGCCTTTATTTCTGGGCGGACTTGGCGCAACGAGTTTGGTCGGAGCCGTCACCGTTTTCATCCTGAAGCGAAACGTTCGCCCAACTCCTGAAATTTTAGAGTCGAATGAAATCTTAGAATCGATCGCAAAGCACAGCATAAGCCTCCCCGACTCCCAACCCGTTCCACCGCCAAAGCTATCGATCGTGAACGGCACAAGCCATTCTGCCCCAAAACCCGATTCTTCGATTCGCAACGGACATACGCAAACCGAGACCCTTTCGCAAGCTGAAGCCCTAGAAACTCTGCTGCAAGTCGTCGAGCCGCCAAAACCGACCCCCCAACCAAAGCTTGAAGAAACGACTCGCCTCGCAAAAGTCAATATCGTCGATGAATTGATTCAGGATCTCTGCGCTCCTGATCCGGTCAAGCGGCGGAAAGTGATTTGGGAATTGGGACAGCGAGGCGATACCCGCGCCGTTCAGCCATTGGTAGATCTGCTAATCGATTCGGATTCTAAACAGCGCAGCTTAATTCTATCGGCGCTTTCAGAGATTGGAACTCGGACGCTGAAGCCGATGACAAGAGCGTTAGCGATTTCGCTACAGGATGAGAATTCAGAGGTGCGAAAAAATGCGATTCGGGATTTAACCCGTGTGTACGACATGGTTTCGCAGATTAGTAATTTGCTGCACAAAGCGACCGAGGATTCGGATCAAGATGTGCAAGAAACGGCGAAATGGGCGTTAGGACAGTTGAACCGAATTCGATCGACTCCCGCAGATTCGTTACCTGCGCTCAAAAATTCTGTGAGTCCACCGGAGAGTTTGCCATAGAGTGAAAAAGCACTAGAGAGTGAAAAAGCACTAGAGAGTGAAAAAGCACTAGAGTGAAAAAGCACTCCACGATGAAATCTTGTGTCTCGATCGTCTTCGCTCAAATTATTGCTGATTTCGACTCCGGTTGGTGCGATCGGTTCAGGACGGGGTGGCGGTGTTGAACTGACGCTAACAAATATTGCTCGATCGCTGATTGCTCTGAATCATTCGGTCACAGTCGTCGCTCCTGAAGGGTCTGTGCTGGATGGAATTCCTTTGGTGTCGATCGCGGGAAATCTTCAAGTCACGGCTCAATCTCAAGGACGCGAGACTTTGATCACGCTGCCTGCAAACTCGGTGTTGGGCAATTTCTGGAACTATGCGCGTCAAGTTCAGCACGATTACGATGTGTTGATCAACTTTGCTTATGATTGGCTGCCGTTTTATTTGACTCCATTTTTTGAACGCCCGATCGCACATTTAGTCAGCATGGGATCGCTGACCGATGCAATGGATCAAGCGATCGCAGAAGTTGCCGAACAGTTTCCAACGACGATTGCGGTTCATAGTTTGGCTCAAGCAGAAACGTTTTCATTTCGTGATCGCTGTTTCAATCTCAAAAATGGCTTTGATCTCTCTCAATACCAATTCAATCCAACTTCTAAAAATCACTTAGCTTGGGTCGGTCGAATTGCGCCCGAAAAAGGGTTAGAAGACGCAGTGGCAGCCGTTCAAAAGGTTGGAATCCCGTTAAAAATCTGGGGTGTAATTCAAGACGAATCTTACTGGAATCACATTCAAACGAACTATCCGAATGCCCCGATCGAATACTGTGGCTTCCTCTCCACTCAGGACTTACAGCAAGCTTTAGGAGAGTCCCGCGCATTGTTAATGACACCTCACTGGCTCGAAGCATTTGGGAATGTTGCGATCGAAGCTTTAGCCTGCGGTGTTCCGGTGATTGCTTATCGTCGGGGCGGCCCTGCTGAGATCGTGCAGGATGGCAAAACGGGATGGCTGGTTGAACCCGATCGCGTGGATGGATTAGCAGAAGCGATTTCCAAATTAGACCAAATCGATCGAACAAATTGCCGCCTTGATGCCGAACGCGAATATTCTCTAGAAGCAATGGGCGAGCGCTTGGAAATCTGGCTCGATCGCATTGTGCTATCCCAAACTTGATACAATCGCAAAATTTGTAAGTTCTATGAAACGCTGTCAATCGCCCGCTCCACTTCAACCTGGTGATCTTCTGCGCGTGATTGCTCCAAGCGGCACATTGCGCGAATTCACCGCATTTAATCAAGGCGTTGAAGTGTGGAGACAGCGAGGATATCAGGTTGAATTGATTCCTGGATTTGACGATCGACATGGCTATCTTGCCGGAACCGATGAAAACCGCCGTGCTCAATTTTTAACTGCACTGAAAGATCCGAACTGTCGCGGAATTCTTTGCGCTCGTGGCGGCTGGGGCGGCGCAAGATTGTTAGAAAAATGGCGATTTCCAGCCGTTGAACCAAAGTGGCTAATCGGATTTTCAGATATCACCAGTTTGCTCTGGGCATACGCTGAAGAAGGAATTTCGAGCGTTCATGCTCCATTGTTAACCACGATCGCTTCTGAGCCAGATTGGTCAAGAGAGCGCTTATTTGATTGGGTAGAAGGTCGCTCTCTGTCTCCGCTTCAAGGTTCAGGCTGGGGAAATGGTCAAGCTTCTGGATTGTTACTTCCGGCAAATTTCACAGTTGCAACACACCTACTAGGGACACCTTGGCAACCGGATTTTTCGGGCGTAATTTTAGCGATCGAAGATGTCACCGAAGCCCCGTATCGTATCGATCGAATGTTGACTCAATGGCGTTTGTGTGGAGAATTTCAGCACATTCGAGGAATTGCGATCGGGCGATTTAGTCAATGTGATCCGCCTGCGAATGTTCCAAGTTTCAGTATCGAAGAAGTATTACGCGATCGACTGTCTGATCTGGGAATTCCGATCGTGTCTGAGTTACCTTTTGGTCACGATGGCGAAAATGCCGCTTTACCTGTGGGAATTCCAGTCGAGCTAGATGGCGCTCGAGGCGTTTTGAGCTTCTAAGCAAAAACTTGATCAACAGCAATACTAAAGCCGCTGAGAACTTTCTGAGTTGCGATCGTTTGTCCTGCGCTGAAAACTTGCCAAGATTGCTCGATCGTTTTCACCATGATCAGCTTTGCTTCAGGAAAGACGAGCCAAACTTCTTCGCAACCAGATTCTAAATACTCGATTGCTTTCGCAAATAGTTCTTCTGCATAATCTGTTGGTGAAGCAACTTCCGCGATCAAAGGGTAGCTTTGCGGTGCAGTTTTAAGCTGTCTAACTTGAGCAAAAACACTGGGTGGCAAATAAGCAATATCAGGTCTTCTTCCCTGCTTCAGCGTTCTACAAGGTGCTTCGGTTAGAGCTTCTCCTCCTGGCTCATGCGTAGCACTATAATTGTTCCAGTGAGTGACAAGTTTACTTTGAGCTAATGCGTGCTGAACTGTCATTCCTGTCTTCTCAACTAATTTTCCGTCTACCCATTCCATGTCTTGAGGAGACTGCTCTACGAAATCCTCTAATGTGAATGGCTTAGAGGGCAATTCTTCAGATGGGGCTGAGGTTTCTTGGGGTGCAATTGCAATCATGATTTTTCTCTTTAAGTTCTAATTTTAGCGGGAGATGGAAGCGAACGAAACACCGAGCCACTGCTCAAAGTTCTGCTGCTGAAGATCGGACGGATTTTCGATGAAGTCGATCGAATAACTCGTCGCGCGTGGTGGGGCTAAAATCAGCGATCGCTGTTTCAATTCATCGCCATGAAACACAGTAAGATTGATCGTATCTCCAGGCTGATAGTCTTTCAGTCGCTCGTCAAATTGTCCAGAACCTACCCGTAATCCATCGATCGCGACCAACTCATCCCCTGGATCGATCGCGGCTTTCTGAGCGGGCGAACCTGCTTCGACAAATTTGATCATTTCTCTTCCGCCCTCAGATTTCACAGTCATTCCTGTAAACGGCGGCAAGTTCGGAGCTTCTCCATTCGATCGCAGTCGCAATCCAAAACCTGCTAAATACTCATCGAATGGAAGTTCTTCTGTGCCGTGAAGATAGCGATCGAAGAAATTCGTCAAATCAAATCCAGCGATTGATTTGATCGTGGTTTTCAATTGTTCAGGCGTGAAGCCAATTTCGTCTTTGCCAAATTGCTGCCACATCGATCGCATCACATCATCAAACGATCGCTGATTTTGATGTTTGATCCGAATCGCTAAATCTAATAAGAGCGTTACCATTTCCCCTTTAAGATAGTAGGAAATTTGAGAATTCGCGCTGTTCGCATCGGGGCGATATAGCTTAATCCAAGCATCAAAACTCGATTCGCTCAATGGCTGTACTAAACGTCCCGGTGTCGTCAAGTAGCGCGAAATTTCTTGGCCTAAAGCATTCAGATAAGTCTTCGTATCGTAAATTCCTGCACGATACGGGAAGATCAAATCGTAAAAGCTCGTTGTGCCTTCACTAAACCAGAGCGATGGAGTGTAATTTTCGCGATCGTAATCGAAAACTTCAAGTGCCTTTGGACGAATGCGCTTTACGTTCCATAAATGAAAGAATTCATGAGCAACGAGTTGAATAAAGCGATCGTACTTTTCTTTCGCCCGAAATCCGAGCCGTGAGTAAATTAGTGAGCAACAATCTTTATGTTCTAATCCACCGAACGAATTTGCAGTCAAATGTAACAAGAAGAAATAGCGATCGTAGGGCAATCCTCCAAACATCTCAGCTTCGACTTGAATCACTTTCTGAGTGTCTTGAATAATGCGATCGACATCCAGCTTTCCTTCTCCCCAAAACACAAACTGATGCGGTTTTTCTAATACTTCAAACTCATAAACTTGATGCTGTCCAATCTCAAATGGACTATCCACCAACGTATCAAAATCTTTCGCCTCGAATGTATTCGGTGCAACCTTTGGAAGCGCCGTCACCACCTGCCAATCCGAACGAGGCGGAACGATCGTGACTCGAATTGGCTGCTGTTGAAATTCAGGCACGTAGAAGAACAGAGCAGCCCCGTTAAAGTAGCCGTGATTTTCGTCGAGATGATTTGTCCGAACGGTTAATTCATTGGCAAAAATTTGATACCGAACCTCGATCGAATCTTTTCCTTGAGTCTCAATTTGATAATGATTCTTCGCCAACTTTTGCCAAGGCGACGAAGACTTGAAATTCTGTAAATGCCGCGAATACTCCCGCACCAAGTACGATCCCGGTGTCCAAACTGGCATTTTTAGCTCGATCGTTGACGATTTCCAGCCCTGAATCTGCAAAGTCACTTCAAACAAGTGCGACTCCGGTTCAGGCATCGCCACAGAATAATCAAGCAACAAAGGCGTAGAAGAGTTTGAGGTTTCGGCTTCTGGATGTAGCGATCGGGACACGTCAAACTCTTCGTGATTCATAGCGCTCAACTCCGGCAGAAAGAATTCATCTTTCCATCATGCCGCAATTCAGAATCGCGCTCACCCCTTTTTAGTTGCCAACTGCGTCAACTGTTTCAGATTGACGAGATGAATCACTTGTTGACTCGGATTCACCTGAATCCAGCCTTTGTTATCGAGCTTTTCAAGAATTTTGCTCGTCTCCTCAACCGTAATATCCGTGACATCCGCCAAGTCTTTCGCTGGAATATTGAAAATGTCAACACCTGATCCAGACGGTTGCCCATAGTTTTCAGCAAGTCCAACCAGCGTGTTGACTAACTTAATCGCTGCGGGCTGATGACGCAACTGGAATCTAAAATTCGTTTGCCGCAACCGTCTCACCATCAATTGCAGCATTCGATGATGGAGTTGCGGATCTTTGAAAAGGGTCTGGATAAAACGTTGAGCCGAAATGCTCATCAGGCGGACATTCGATAAAGCAATGACATCCGTCGATCTCGGAGATTCGTCTAAAATCGCCATCTCACCAAAAAAGTCGCCGCGACCCAGAATCGCCAAAGTTGCGACATCTTCGCCTGTACCAGAGTGCCGCCGCACTTTGACCCAACCCGAAACGACGAAATACACAGCATTTCCCCAGGCATCTTCCATCAAAACGGCTCTGCCAGTCGGGTACTCATGTTCAGTGGCGACGGAGAGTAACCAATCGAGGGTTTCCGGATTTGCCGCCGCCAGTAACGGAAATAGCTCACTGAAAACTTCAGTCTGCATTGAACGATCCACGGGGAAAAGGGTCGGTATTATCGTTCCCCATTTCCAAGCGTGACACACATCACAGCGAAAGTTGGGGATCGAGCACCGCTCTCAAACGCGGTAAAAGGGCTTCGACTACATCCGCTTGCCCAATGACGATCGCTTGCCGATGCGCCAAACTTTCGAGATCTAAGACCTCCGGTGTGAACTGAATCTGATTGCCTTCCAAATCGCAACACATCAACCCTGCTGCTTGCGCGATCGCGATCGGGGACACCGTATCCCAAAGCTTAACCCGCCGATTGAGATACAAATACACCTCGGCTTTTCCCAGCACTACGTTCATCACTTTCAGTCCGAAACTACCGGGCGATCGCAAAAAATCAATTTCAGGAATCGAAGCAGAAATTTTCGCAGCAGTATTTTTGAAATCCTTATCGCCAATAATCACGCGAAACGAATTCACCCGCGCTGCTGGAATTTCACAAAGTTCTGGCGCTCCATCTCCCAATGCTTGCCAGACTCCTAATGCTTTTCCGCCGTAATACAGTGCATCTTTTTCAGGCGCATAGATCCAACCTGCGATCGGAATCTGATTCTCCAATAATCCCACCATCACCGCGTAATCGGGATCACCATGAATAAAGTCCTGTGTGCCATCAAGCGGATCAATACACCAAAATCGAGGGTAATCAACTTGATAGTGTTTTCGAGAAGCAGCATTCTCTTCAGTGATCACGCCATCATCGGGAAAGAGGTTTGCGAAGAATTCGGAAAGTTGTCGATCGAGCGTCTGATCCACTGTCGTAACAAAATCGCCGGGTTCTTTCTGAAAAATTTCGTAGTTCTGAACGGAAAGGGTTTTGGCTTGTTGTCCACACGATCGAACAATGTGCCGGATCTCGGTCAGGTGGGCGGGAGTCAAAATCATGGACAAATCGGTGAAGGATGATCAGTGCGATCGTAGAAGACAGATTCTCAAAGCACAACCAATACTGTGGAGATTTTATCGTTTGTGCGCTTTCCAAGTGCCGCCGTAAACATAGAACGGGTTGTTTTGGCTCACACGCTCCTAACAGTCTCGACAAACAAAAATCCACTCAGCGGACTCATCGTATTGAATACGGTAGAGAACGGGAGCGGATTTTGCACACAGAGAACAAATTTTTTCTCGATCGCGGCTCATGGTTTTACGCTAAAGCTGAAGCTTTCAGTTTGGCAAAAATCATTCGACCTGCGGACGTTTGCAGAGAGCTGGTAACAGTAACTTGTAGTTCTCCACCAACATGATTGCGACCATCCTCAACCACGACCATGGTTCCATCATCGAGATAGCCAATTCCTTGAGTGGGTTCTTTTCCTTCTCGCAGAATCTTCAGATCGATGCTGTCTCCGGGTAGGTAAGACGGACGAATCGCCTGAGTCAAATCGTTAACATTTAGAACAGGAACTTTCTGAACGGTTGCAACTTTATTCAGGTTGTAATCGGTGGTCAACAATGTGCCATTAATTTCTTGAACGAGTCGAACCAGTTTTGCATCGACTGTCGGGATATCCTCGTAATCTGCGGGGTGAATCACAACGCGATCGGGATAACTTTCCCGAATGCGAGTGAGAATATCAAGTCCCCGTCGTCCCCGGACTCGTTTTTGATCATTAGAAGCATCCGCAACTTGCTGAAGTTCTTGCAGAATAAACTGCGGTACAAGTAACTGTCCTTCAAGAAATCCAGTATCCAGCAGATCGGCAATCCGACCATCGATAATGCAGCTTGTATCGAGAACTTTGGTCGCTGCGGCTTTAATTGTTCCTTCTGAGAGCAAAAGCGTCTCAGCACTACTAGGATTGAGCAAGCGCAACAGCGATCGACCATGCACATCGGCAAGTGACATTCCTGAAGCCGCAAACATAATGCTACCCACCACAGCAGTAAGCGGTTTGAGAAACGAGAATTCGGGTGGGATCGGCAGTAGGAACGTCGGCGCGAGGAGCAAGTTAGCAACCAATAGCCCCATGACCAGACCGATCGCGCGACTGAGCAAGGTATACGCTGGAAGCTGCCGAATTTGGCGTTCGAGCCGACGAAAACCAGTTTGAGCGGCAAGACCGATCGCTAAACCGAAAATCGCGCCGAATCCGCCGCAAACCCAGCGCAGTGCATCTGGATTTGAGACTTGTTGCAGCACACTTCCAGGCAATGCTTCGATGCCTCGGAAGCCAGTTCCCGCCCCTGCTAGGATGAATGAGATGATGATAATTGCGTCAATCATAATGGAGATGGAGACGCATTGGGAGCGTCTGTACGGGAAGATTGCAAGTCAAGCAAGACGGTGAAGCACTGCGCCACACGACTAGAAGAAGTGACTAAAAGTGACTGTGGCGAATTTGATTTGGATAAAAATCCTGTCAAATTGGTGTGAGAGTGTCAGGCTTGGCGAACCGCTTGACTTGGCCTTATTATATCCTGCTTGTCTGTGGATTCCTGCGCCCAAATGCTTATCCGATGGGGAGTTTACCTCACCCTGCTCGTAATTTGTGATACAAAGTTTATCGATTTCTGAGAAGCGATCGCGCTTTTCGTCGTTCAAAGCACTGAATTGAGTTTGAAAAATAAGTTACCAGTTATGGAATTTAATATTCCGAGTTCAGCGTATGTACATATTCCGTTTTGTCGTAGACGCTGTTTTTACTGCGATTTTCCGATTTCTGTCGTCGGGGATCAACGTAACGGCAGCAATTCTGGAACGATCGTGCAATACGTTGAAAAACTTTGTGAAGAGATCGATCGTGCGAATAATTTTGGTGAATCGTTAAGAACTATATTTTTTGGTGGAGGAACGCCTTCGCTTTTATCAGTTTCACAATTTCATCAGATTTTAGAACGACTCGATCGACAATTTGGAATTGCCTCAGATGCTGAAATTTCGATGGAGATCGATCCCGGTACGTTTGACCTGACACAAATTAAAGGATTCAAATCAGCGGGCGCAAATCGCATCAGTTTAGGAGTACAAGCCTTTCAATCTGAATTACTCAAAGCGTGTGGAAGAACTCATGTCGTTGAAGATATTTATAGTTCGATCGAGCTAATTCATCAATCTGGTATTGAGAATTTCAGCTTAGATTTAATTTCAGGATTACCGCATCAAACGATCGAGATTTGGCAAGATTCTCTAGATCGTGCAATCGCGCTTTCTCCAACTCACTTGTCAATTTACGATTTAACGATCGAACCTCAAACGCCTTTTGGTAAGCAATTTCAACCTGGTGAGAAACCTTTGCCTTCGGATGAGTTAACCGCAGATCTTTATCGAATTGCTCAACAGAAATTAACCCATGCTGGATTCGAGCATTATGAAATTTCAAACTATGCAAAATCAGGCTATCAATGTCAACACAATCGAGTGTATTGGGAGAATCGATCATTCTATGGATTTGGCATGGGGGCGACCAGTTACTTAAAAGGCGATCGTGTTTCTCGACCTCGAAAACTTCGGGAGTATTACGGTTGGATTGAAGCGCCACATTCAGCGAGTGAAACATCGCAAATCGAATATTTATTAGATAGCTTGATGGTCGGATTGCGATTGCGAGAAGGAATTCGTTTGAAAGATTTAACAGAGCGATTTGGAGAAAGTGCGATCGCTCAAATTCTCGACTGCTTACAGCCCTACGAAAAAGGCGCCTGGGTTGAGATTAGGCCAGACAGAATTAGGCTAACCGATCCAGAAGGCTTCTTATTTTCTAATGTGATTTTGACAAAGCTATTTGCGCGATTTGACGAAGATTAAACTACTTCTTCGATTTCGCTTTTTTGCCGTTTGTCAATTTTGTTTCTGGAAATGCGCCATTGCTTGAAGCAGGGATCGTATCGGTTTGCAAATGGGCTTCGAGGAACCACAGCCGCTTATCAATTCCTCTCGATACTTCGGTATACAAATCAGCCGTATCCGCATCACCGAGATCATCCGTTTCTGCAATTCCATCGCGCAACAATTTCGCGTAAGGAGCATATCGATCGGTTAATGCAGTCACATGAGATTTGCCGTCAAAAATGTCGATCGGGTACTCCGGAATCTCTGACACTGCCGCCGCAATTCTCGCCGTTCCTAAAGCGGTTCCACCTAATGCCGTGATGCGTTCAGCAAACAAATCGACATACTCTTCTAACTCCGATGCCAGTTCATCAAACAACTCGTGAAGCTGATAAAAATCCATTCCCTTCACGTTCCAAGGGGCTTGCTTCACTTGAGTTTTGAGATCTAGCGTTGTAGCAAGCGTTTGATTTAGGGTTTCGATAATCTTCGATCGTACATTTACTGGAAGATCAATTCGAGTCGAATGAAGCGGGGTACTACTCATTACTTTTCCTTCCTAAACGTTTTTCTGGAGAAGTAATAGTGTAATCGCAAAACCCTGCATATCTTGTCTTGTAAGAAAAATTGTGAAATTTAAATTCCAGGCTCTGATTTAGATAAATCTTTTCGATATCGCCAGATTTCTAAACTTAGAACACAAGTCATTAACCATACAAATCCTGCTGCATATCCAGCAATAATGTCTGTTGGCCAATGAACTCCTAAATACATACGACTAAAGCCAATTAACCCGATCACAAGTGACATGAACAAAATAATAAGATTGCGATATTTCGGATAACGAGTCGCTAATAAATACCCTAACAATCCGTACATCACGATCGATAACATCGCGTGCCCACTCGGAAAACTATAAAACTTCACTTCCACGACTCTCGACCACAGCGCAGGTCGAGATCGTTCAAACAATCGCTTGAGTAATAGATTTAGCCCCAGCGCTCCAAACCCACCGAGCGCGATCGTCATTGCCTCCGATTTTTGGTGTCGCAGCAGTAAGACCACACTCATGATGGTTCCAACCACAAGCAGCACCGTTGGATCACCGATGTCAGTAATAAACAACATAATCGGTGTTAACCATGGAGCTTGCAGTTTTTGAACCGCTAGCAAAATGTTAGTATCAAAGGCTTGAGTTTGATCACGCATTACAGTTTCCGCAAGTTCTGCGAATCCCCAAAGCGCGATCGTAGCCGTCACCAATCCGGCTAAACGAACCGCACTAAGCAGCGGTGTGACTTGATTTCCAACTTTCCGCCGCCAAAACGTTAGAATTCTCCGGCTCGATCGTCGAATGGCTTCAATCAACATTTGCTTTAATGCAAAGAGTCTAGTTTCTCGAAAATGAGTGTAGAAATTCATCTAGCCAAAGTTTGAATTTCCCGAAGTGTTAAGAAGCGAAAAATTCAAACGAAGTTAGGAAATTACAGCTTTATACTCTAAATATCAGGTCTGATAAACCTCGCTTCAAAGTAGTAATAAGCATTCGATTGAACCATTAGGAGAATCGGTATGTTTCAAAGAATTTTAGTGGCGCTTGATCATTCTGAAAGTAGTCATAGCGTATTTGCAAAGTCGATCGAACTTGCAGCGGCAAACAAAGCACAAGTGATGTTGTTGCACGTTATCAGCGCGATCAATGAAGGGATACCGCCTCCGATGTATCCGATGCCTGATAGCCTTTACCCAATGCAGCACGAAGCCTTGATTCGCTCTACGGCTCAGTTGTTTTCGCAAGCGGAAGGGGCAGGGTTAGAAATGCTGAGAGCGCGAGATGCGAAGGCAACAGCGATGGGAGTTCGATGCGAATTTACTCAGCATATTGGCGATCCAGGTGAAACAATCTGCACGATCGCACGAACTTGGAACGCAGATCTCATCATCATGGGACGCAGAGGTCGATCAAGAATTAGCGAATTCTTTTTAGGTAGCGTTAGTAATTACGTTATGCACCACGCTCAGTGTTCGGTGCTGATTGTTCAAGAAGCACTGGTAACGGCTGGACTGTGAATCAGAGCTTGAAATCGTTCGTCGGTATGCAGAAAACTGAAGATTATGTCAGTGCTGGCAAGATTTCGATAGACAGAAGGTGAAAGTGCTATCGCTTGCTCTAAACATCCGATCGCGCTTTCTACATTTTGTTCGATCGCATAGCAGCAAGCCTTTCCATACCAAGCACTAGCGCTTCGAGCATTGATTCTAATTGCATTTTCAAAACTCACGATCGCTTCAGAAACTTGATGCAATTTGCCTAAAACCTGTCCGCGATAGTTCCAGAGGTAATCGGAAGTTGGCTTAATTTTAAGCGCGATATTTAAGCTCGTTAGTGCAGTTTGATTGTCGTTGAGTGATGCCAGCGCGATCGCTCGATTGTACCAAGCCTTATAGTTTTCCGGCTTAAGCTCAATCACGCGATCAAACGATGCGATCGCATCCCGATAGCGATACAAATTGATCAACGTTTTGCCGTGATTTTGCCAGCTACGATAATCTTCTGACTCAAACTTTAAGGCTTGATTAAAACTGGTTAGCGCTTCTTCGTAGTGCCCCGATCGACCGAGTGCGATCCCTCGACCCTGCCAAGCCAAACTCAGCCGTGGACGCAGTGAGATCACCCGCTCGAATGTTGAGATCGCTTCTTCGTAACGCCCCAATTTCTCTGAGGCGTACCCACGACACAACAAAGCATTCGGGTGAGCCGGATCGATCGCTAGAATCTGCTCAAATTTGGCATATTGTTGACCATACCGACCGAGCAAAGAAAGCGATCGTCCGACATTGCGATACCGAGTTTCATCAGAGGGAGTCATAGCAAGCGATCATGTCTCGCGAGGTGGGCGGACACTGAGGAGCGACAAAAATCGATTGTCTCGTCGCAATGCGGCAAAGTCCGCATTGCTCTGAGCGATTTCGCGATATTCCTCTGGGCTAAGCTCGATCGCTCGTTGCAAATGCTCGTAGGCGAGATCTGCTCTGCCCTGAAGCGCATAACAGCAGGCTTTGTTGTACCATACCGTTGCCGCATCCGGTCGGAGTGCGAGCGCTCGATCGTAGCTTTCGATCGCGGCATTAATGTTGCCCATGTGATAGAGCGCATTGCCGCGATTCGTCCAGGATTCTTCAAAGTCGGGCTTTAGTTCAAGAGCGCGATCGTAACTCGCAACGACTCGTTCTAACCGTCCCAATTTTCGCAAAGCTAATCCACGACTGTACCAGGCCCAATAGTAATCTGGCTTGAATTCGATTGCTCGGTCGTAGCTATTTACAGCATCTTCGTAGCGCTCTAAATTCCGTAGCGAGATGCCACGGTTGTACCACGCCCAATGGTAATCAGAGCGATATTTGATCGCTTGGTCGTAGCTTAGGACAGCTTCTTGATAGCGTCCTAATTCATCAAGTGCATTGCCGCGATTGTTCCAGGCTTCGGGGAAACCGGGTTGATATTCGATCGCTTGGGTATAGCTCTCGATCGCGTGTTCGTAGCGCCCCAAGTGGTAAAGCGAGTTGCCTCGGTTATACCAAGCATCGGGATAGTCGGGTTTCAAATTCAACGCAGCTTCGTAGCTCGAAATTGCCGCTTCGTAGGCTTTCGTTTTATTGAGGTATAACCCCTTCTGGAAGAAAAGCGTTATTTCAACATCTTGAGCTTGGCTCATCACCTAATAGTTCCGTCTTACACATCACTGTCTTTGCTAAGGTTCCCAGATGATGTGCGACAAATCACAGATGAAATGAAAGTTTATAAGAGCGAACGAAAGAAAAGTCGAGCTAGAGTAAGTTATAAATCAGGAATTTGAGCCGCGTGAATTTCAACTTCAGTGATCAATTCTTTGTTCTCAATCAAGAGCGATTTCACTTGAAAAGCAATTCCTTCAAATTCCTGATAAGGTTGACTCACAAGGCTTTGCATCCATTGCATCAACGAAATCATGAACGGAATCGATCGACCATCATTCGGAGTACAGCAGAATGTTTCTAATCGAACAGGCTTGGTATCTGTGCGCGGACAAATGACAGAAGTGAATGCCATATTTTCTGCATCTTTTGTAGTCCGAATTGTCGCATTTCCTGTAAAACGCATCTTGTTATTGTTGAGCAATCGAATGCTAAATGGTGGCTTTAATTCTAACGATACAGTCTCACCTTCAACGTTTAGTTGAATCGGTTTAAGAAAGCCTTGAATATAATCTGAATTCATATTCTGATTCAGATTGTCCTCAGACAAGACAAGCCGCATATGACTATCGATCGGCTCACTCAATCGGACTTTTCCTAACAGAATGCTCAGTGGGTCGATCGAGATTTGATCTGTTTGAACTTCTACTTCCTGGATTTGGATTTCGTCTTTAACAATGTTGCGCCCCTGAAACGAGATATCTTCAACCTCTCCCTGGAACAACTTAATCAGGTTGGTTCTAGCGGACACAGCAACCTTTCTAAACTCGTCGAGTTGGGTTCCTAGAACGACTTTGGCAAATTCGGAAAAGACATTCTCTTCAGGACGGGATGGCTCAGACATACGTTTAGGAATCAGGAATATGTCTTAATGTAAGGCAGCTTTTCAGAGAGTATCTCTACATATTGAAGGAACTTCTACGATCGTACTTTATTCGCGCAACTCTGCTACTAAAGATAGAGGTAAAGTTTATAAAACTTGCTTAGGGTACAATTACGATCCCTTATTCACAGCCATGAATTACCCACCTGCGCCTTGGATATTGAAAGGACACGGCTTTTTGACATTGCATCTGATTGATTTCTCTGATGCTGCAAAAGTGATTCCAAAAGATCTCGAAATTGTTCAAGTCTTGCCTGGAAAAACAATCGGCGGTTTAGTGCTTGGTAAATATGAATCGGGGTCAATATTGACCTACGGAGAACTGATTGCGGTTGCGGGTTTAGTTCGGTACGGCGACAAGATTGGAAGTTGGATTTCTCACATCTACGTAGATGATTCGAGTTCGATCGCGGGAGGTCGAGAAATTTGGGGCTTACCGAAAGAAGATGCCCAGTTTCTCTGGCAGCCAGAGGGCGGTGCTACTGTGAAACAAGGCGATCAAATTTTGTGCAACTTCACACAGGCTTGGCAGTTTAAGCTGTGGCGACTGAGCGGACAGTTTGATACTTATACAAAGCTTGCAGCGGAACTGATGCGGTTTGAGAGTTCGGCGATCGGCAATGTGTCACTGGTAAGTTCGCAGCTTGAGGTTCCACGGTCTAGCCCGTTTGCAACGCTGATTGATTCTCAGCCTTGGATGGCACTGAAAGCTGAAGCGCTCGAAATTACGATCGCGGCTCCACTTTCTGTAAATGCCAAAGTTCCAATGACTGTTTAGGGTTCCAATAAAAAAGGGCTTGATGATCTCAAGCCCTTTTCTGATTTTTATTCAGCTTCAGGGGGATCGGCGGGAAGATTTTTCTCTTCAGCATCTACGATCGCGGCTTCAACCTGTTCTGGAGTCGGAGGATGCGGCGGAACGGCTTGCGGATGACTCGCTTCAAAAGCGACTTCCTCTTGCATGATCTCATCCGCATCATAGGTTGATTCCGATGCCCCATCTTGATCAACGGGCACAGATTTGGACTCTACGGCTTCCTCAGAGGCGATGATATCTTCTTCAAAATCGAACGCTTCATCGGTTTCGATCGACTCCTTGCGGAAGTCTTTGCGGACATAAGTCGTGGTGTTCTTTTCGGGCTTTTTGAACATTCCACCGATCGCACTTCCAACGGCTCCGATCGTGTCCATGACATCTGGTTTAGAAGCTTCAGGGGTTGGATTACCGAAATCCTCTCGCTTCAAAGGCTGGTAAGGTTCAACGGGAGGAGTCGAAGGTGTTTTGTTTAACAAAGATTGAGCGCGGTCTTTCACCGTTGCAAACGTTCGCTTCCCTTGTTCTAAAACTTTTGCAGTATTTTCCGAGTTGACGACTTCGTTAAACTTCGATTGAAGCTCGGCGGTTGAAGGGGTGTACCCCAGTCTGGAAGTTAGCGCCTGATATCCAAACCAACCAATCAGCGAAACACTTGCGATTTGTCCCAGCAGAACTGCGCCTGTAATTCGATCGGCACAAATCCAAAGCACCAGCGCATAAAACAATCCCACACCCGAAAGGGTCAGATCGCCTTTGCGATAAATTTCTGGATAGAAGAAGGCGGACATATACAGCCCGAAACTTCCTAATGCGATCGTCAATGCTAAAAGATATGTCAGCATCTTTGCTGCCCCCAACTCGGAAAAACTACATTTACTGTACTGCGAAGCTTCGATCTGCGAAGGTAGGGTTTACAGAACTGTACTAAGCCAAAATCTGATCGTCCAAGGAGAAATCGATTTCAGCTTGGTCGCGTCTAGTCTTTAGGTAGTCGTTCTCGTAGGAATCTTTCAGCCCAGAAACCAGGTCGAATTCGGGTTTCCAATCGAGTTCGGTTATCGCCTTGTGAACCTCGGCAAAAAAGTGTTGGGTTCGCATCGGAAAGGCTTTCTTTTTGCCGAAGTCGAATTTTTTCGGATCGTAATGCACAATTTTGAGCGCACTTGGATCTTTTCCTGCCGCTTCTGCACAAGCACGCGCTAATCCATCGAATGTCACCGCTCGATCTCCAGAAACATTGTAAATTTGCCCGATCGCTTTCTGATTTTCCAAGACTTTCGCCATTGCTGCTGCGAGATCTTTGACGTGCCCGAATTGGGTGAAGTGCTGTCCATGTCCAGGAATGGGAACGGGTCGATCTCGGGAAATGCGATCGAAGAACCAAGCTTCTAAGTCGTTGTAGTTCTGTGCGCCATAGATGTAAGTCGGACGAATCGAGGTAAACGGAATTCCCGATTCAGCGAGATAAGATTCCGTATCGTGTTTGCCTTTGTGCCGACTTTTCGGATCAACGGCATCACCTTCGACGTGCGGCATTTGATCAGATTTGAGATACACCCCTGCCGAACTCATGTAGACAAAATGCTGAATTCGATTTTTGAACAGTTCCGCTAAAGGTTGGGTGTCACTCAGTTCGCGCCCGTTGTTGTCGAAGACTGCATCAAAATCGAGGTCGGCTAGCTGTTGCAGATCGGTGGAACTTGTACGATCGCCTTTAATTTGTTTCACGCCTTCCGTGGGAGCAGGCTTATTGCCTCGGTTGAATAACATAACCTCATGCCCTTGAGACACCAAAAGCTGAGTGAGATAGACTCCGATGAATCGAGTCCCGCCCATGATCAGAATTCGCATACGATCGCTCTTACACAACAATCTTTTATCTTAGAGCGAGCGTGTACCCGCATACGATCGGCATCAAAGACGATCGGGATCAATTCCTAATTCTCGTAATTTTGCCGCTAAACGATCCGCTCTTTGGGCTTCCTGTTCGGCGCGAAGTTCTGCGGCACGACGAGCCGATTCAGTTTCTTCGAGTCCAAGCAGTTGAACCCCAGAACTTGCTTCAAAGAATTTGAGATCCTGATTTTTTAGACACAAATCGATTCCTAAAACTTCGCTTCGCAGTAAAAAATCATTCGGTTCGTTGAGTGAAACTTGGGGAATCGGGAAGTAGTTGCCTTCGATTAGGCGAAATCCTTGAAACTGTGGTTTGAGATAGTCACCTGTAGGATCGTATTGAAAATACTCTTCAACGCCCCAAAAAGCGTAGAGTCCTTTCTTTGAGCCTTGGTCTTCGTTGACGGTCGATTTTGAGGTGATTTCTAGAACGAAATTCGGATATTTTTCGCCTTCTTCCCAAACTTTGTACGATCGACGTTTTCGCTTCTCCTGATTACGAATGACAAAAACATCCGGCGAGATACAAGCTTTTGAATTGCCTTCTTCGTAATAGATCAGGATGTTTCCAGACACATAGACATCCGATTGATTTTGAAAGTAGAGATCCAAAACGCTCACCGAGTAAATCAAATACACGCGCTGAAAATCGGTCTCTGCTATCGGTCTGCCATCTGAATCTGGATATTGAACTTCTGCAAGTAGGCGTGCTACTTCATAAGCGTCTTGAGTGGTTGCCATCCCCTTACCTCGCATCACAAGAAGTTGAATTTAGTGTATCACGGTAGGATATTTGTTCTACTACTTTCCGATACAGAATCGACTGAAAATACGATCGAGAACTGATTCCGTTACATCTTCACCGAGAATTTCACCTAAAGCCTGAATCGCGCTACGTAAATCGATCGTCCAAAAGTCGAGCGGGAGTTGATCAGCGATCGTATTTTGCACTTGTTCTAATGCTATTTTCGCTCTGGTTAATGCTGCGGCTTGACGTTGATTGATCGCTAAATCTAAATTTGCAGCTTGAATTTTTCCAGCTTTTACAGTGTTTAGAATTGCTGTTTCTAATGTGTCAATTCCTTGGTTTAGTGATGCCGCAGTTTTTACGATTTGCAGCGCTTTGGGAAGTTCTCCAGTGACTTCGGATAAATCGATTTTGTTGATGACGAGAATCAAAGGTCGATCGTTGACTCGATCGTAAATTTCGCGATCTCTTTTTGTAAAACCAGATTGAGCCTCGATCGTAAACAAAACTAAATCGGCAGATTGAGCCGCTAATCGCGATCGTTCAACGCCAATTTTTTCGACTTGATCTTCGGTTTCGCGGATGCCTGCCGTGTCGAGAACTTGGATCGGAATGCCACCGACGACAAGCTGGGATTCAACCACATCGCGAGTTGTGCCAGGAAGATCCGTAACAATTGCTCGATCACTACGGCTCCAAGCGTTGAGCAAGCTAGATTTTCCGACATTAGGACGACCCACGATCGCGACTTTCAATCCAGTTCTGAGCAGTTCACCGCGATCAGCAGTCGCTAAAATTCGAGTCACTTCAGCTAGAACCTGATGAAATTGCGCTTGAATTTCGGCTTCATCGAGCGGCGGTAAGTCGTCTTCAAAATCGATTCGGGCTTCGACTTCTGCCAAAATATCGAGGCAAGTGGTGCGGAGCTGGCGAATCGGATGCGCGAGTTTGCCTTGGAGTCCGGCGAGAGCGGTTTGAGCGGCTTGCGGCGATCTCGCTCCGACGAGATCCGAAATGCTCTCGGCTTGTGTTAGGTCTAATCGTCCATTCAGAAAGGCTCTTAGCGTGAATTCTCCGGGTTGCGCCAGTCTTGCACCTTGTTCGATGCAGAGTTGCAGCACTTGTTGAACAGCAATGATGCCACCGTGACAGTGGAATTCGACCACATCTTCGCGCGTGTACGATCGAGGAGCCAACATCACGAGCAGCAAAGCTTCATCGATCGTTTGTTGAGTTTCAGGATGGCGAATAAAGCCGTATAAGATGCGGTGGCTTTCCCAAGTTTGACGACCGGGAAAGTGAAAAAGTTTTTTGGCGATCGCAACTGATTCGGAGCCGGACAATCTGACGATGCCGACGCTTCCTTGTTCGGGAACAATGGCAGTCGCGATCGCGGCAATCGTTTCACTCATAGCGGTTTCCAGCGTTCGTTGACAAGACTCGATCGAATGTGGTCTTCCCACTTTCCATTAATTAATAAGTAATCTCTGGCATAGCCTTCGATTACAAATCCTAACTTTTTTAAAACATTTGCGCTTCTTCGATTATGCGGCATATAGTTTGCTGTAATTCGATGTAAATTGAGGTCATTAAATACATATTGAATCGCAGCTTGTAGAGCTTCATTCATATAGCCATGTCCTTGTTCTTTTTCAGCAAGGCTATATCCTAAGCTGCATGAATGTAAGATTCCTTGACTGATATTTGTGAAATTCACTGCACCAATAATTTTTCGAGGTTCGTCTTTCTTAAATAGAAATAATCTCAGCGATCGATCATAGCCAAATTCAATAATGCTTCTCTCAATTTGCTGCGACCAGAAATCACGAGTGTAGAAATTGGCAGGACGAAATGGCTCGAACGGTTCTAGAAACGATTGGTTTTCTATATAGTAATTGACGATCGCATTTGTATCATTTTGCTGAAGCAATCGAACGATGAGTCGCGAGGTCAACAGGACGGGAGTTTGCAGCATTGCCTTAGTCAAAAAAATTAGTTGCGAATTCGGGTGAGTAAATCGTAGAACGATTGCCAGTTGTCGTCATCTGCGATCGAGTTCCAAACGGCTTCAATCTCCGGTCGTACTAATTCCACTTCGGAGTTATACGCCTTGAGTCTGGCTGGAATTTGATCAATCTCAAAACTGCTTAACGTTCCCAAAGCCTGACAATAACTCTGTCGCCAGTTCTCAAACGATTGTGCCAACTCCGTATTCGATGTTTCGTGTTGAGAGAAAATATTACTCGCGTTCTCGCTCCAACTGAGATCGAACTGTTTGGTAATTTCCCAGAAGAAATCGTGATAATCGATTTGAGCCGATTGCAAAAACTGAACGGTTCGATAGACTAGATCTCTTGCGATCGAGTCTTCTAATTGATCAAGTCCCAATCGATAAAGCATTCTTTGTTGATACGCTTTTTCATAGTGAGATTCAAATTTAGACAAGCCAGATTTGAGATCATCCGCAGAAATAATTCGCTTTAATGGAACCTGCAACATTTCTAGATTCCAGCGGCACATTTCGGGCTGATTCGCATAAGCGTACCGACCAGAGTAATCGAAATAAGCGGCAGTAAAATCCGGTTGATAAGTTGGAATAAACGCGAACGGGCCGTAATCAAAACTTTCGCCCGTGACCGACATATTATCAGTATTCAAAACCGCGTGACAAAAGCCCGCAGCCATCCATTGCGCGACTAATTCTGCAACTTTCTCGACTAATTCCGCATAAAACAACGCATAGCGATCGCGTTCGTTAACCAAATGCAGATAGTAAGTTTCAATCACATGATCTAACAGAATTGCAATCAAATCTTTTCGGTTAATCGCGTCTAATCTTTCAAACGTACCGAATCGAATATGCGATCGACTAAATCGAATCATCACAGACGATCGTGTTGGCGACGGTTCATCTCCGCGCCAAAGTCCCTCTCCAGTTTCAACCAAGCTCAAACAGCGCGATGTCCTCACCTTCAATCGATGCAACATTTCCGCCGCTAGCACTTCCCGAACGCCGCCTTTCAGCGTCAATCGACCATCTCCACCCCGCGAATAAGGAGTCGTTCCCGATCCTTTCGTTCCAAAATCGTATAGCTCTCCATCCTTCGCGCGAACTTGCCCATACAAAAAGCCGCGCCCGTCTCCCAAAGCCGAATTGTAAGTTCCGAACTGATAACCGTGATATCGCATCGCTAAGAAAGGCTCTCGTCCCTGGAACTTGCCAAACGCTTCGATAAAATGATCGTCCGTCACGTTCTCTAAGCTTAACTGCGCCAAAATATCATCATTACGGAATCGCAGAATGTGTTGGGGAAACTGAGCAGCGGAAACGCGATCGGAAAACTCATCTCCCAATCGCTCAAAGGCAGGCTCGTAATTCAAGGCAAGTAATGGATTTGTAGTCATTCACTTTGGTCATAGCTTCTTCTCAATCCTACCGAGATTCCAGCATTCTGATTGAGAGCGAGTAAAATCAAGCAGAAGTCTAGCCCCCAGATTCTCAGATGACCGTCAAAGCATTCCACAGTGCGATTTTAGATTTTGTTGCTGATCCGTTCTATGTTTCTGAGTCAGATAGTGTGCGATACATTCCAGATGGATTGCTCGTGATTGAGAACGGAACGGTTAAGGAACTGGGCGAGTATGAACAACTAAAAGAAAAGTATGCGGAAATTGCGATCGCAGCTTACCCCAATCAATTGATTCTGCCCGGATTCATTGATCTGCACATTCATTTCCCCCAAACCGAAATGATGGCAGCTTACGGAGAACAATTGCTGCAATGGTTGGAGAAATTCACCTTTCCAGTTGAGCGAAAGTTCCGAGATAAAGCGTACTGTGATCAGATTGCACCAATTTTTATTGATCAACTATTACGCAATGGAACCACAACGGCGCTGGTGCTTGCGGCTGTGTTCCCAGAATCGGTCGAGGCTTTATTTGAAGAAAGCGATCGCAGAAATATGCGAATGATTGCAGGCAAGGTGATGATGGATCGCAACGCTCCAGACTTTCTCAGAGATACCGCGAAATCCTCGTATGACGAAAGCAAAGCCTTAATCGAAAAGTGGCACAAAAAAGGTCGATCGCTTTATGCTGTAACCCCGCGATTCGCACCGACTTCAACCCCAGAACAGTTAGCTTATGCAGGCAAGCTTTTACAAGAATTTCCAGATACCTATCTGCATACTCATTTGTCTGAAAATGTAAGTGAAGTGGCTTGGGTAAAAGAACTATTTCCAGATAGTAAAGGCTATGTCGATGCCTATGATCAATTTGGCTTAGTCGGAGAGCGATCGATCTTTGCTCATTGTGTGCAACTGACCGAGAGTGAGTTCGATCGATTAGCTGAAGCGAAATCTACGATCGCGTTTTGTCCTACTTCTAATACCTTTCTCGGCAGTGGATTGTTTAACCTCGATCGCGCGACTTCTGCCCAAATTAAAGTTGGACTTGCAACCGATGTTGGCGGCGGAACTAGCTTTTCAATGTTCCAAACGGCAAGTGAAGCATACAAGGTCACACAACTTCGACAACAAAAGCTTTCACCGTTTCAGGCAATGTTCTTAGCAACATTGGGAGGAGCAAGAGCGCTCTGCTTAGAGGACAAGATTGGAAATTTTGAAGTCGGTAAAGAAGCGGATTTTATTGTGGTTGATCCGCGATCGACTCCGATCATGGCATTACGAAATCAAGCAGAAACCCCGGCCACTTTGGACGCATTAAGCGATCTGTTATTCAGCCTGATCATCATGGGTGACGACCGCGCAATTCAAGCCACGTATATTCTGGGTGAACTCGCATACGAGAAAGAATGCCTGACTTAAGGGTGAAGCAATCGATCGCGATTTTGCTTATCGTAATTCGCAAAGTGACTTCTAGAAGTGATGCGATATGGATAGCTATGATTTCATTTTGATTGGAGCGGGACACAATAGCTTAGTGTGCGCTGCTTATTTGCTGAAAGCAGGGTACAAAGTTTTACTGCTAGAAAAGAACTCAATTCCAGGTGGAGCCGCAACGACCGAGCCACTGCTGCCCGATGTCGTGTCTGGATTTAAGTTTAATCCTTGTGCGATCGACCATCTTTTCATCCATTTGGGTCCAGTCGTGCGGGAATTAGAGCTAGAAAAATATGGGCTGGAGTATCTGTTCTGTGATCCAGTCGTGTTCTGTCCGCATCCTGATGGTAAGTACTTTTTGGGTCATCGATCGGTTGAAAAAACTTGCGCAGAAATTGCCCGTTATAGTCCACGCGATGCTGAGAAATATGCCGAGTTTAATGATTTTTGGCAACGAGTGATCGGAATGCTCACTCCTATGTTTAATGCGCCACCGAAATCAGTTGTAGATATGGCGGGCAACTATGACATTGCAAAGCTCAAAGATATGTTCTCTTTGATGGGATCAGCAGACAAAACCCTCGACTTTATTCGATCGATGTTCACGAGTCCGATGGATATTATCGACGAGTATTTTGATTCAGAATTTCTCAAAGCTCCATTAGCGCGACTGGCAGCGGAACTGAGTACGCCACCTTCGCAGAAAAATATGGCAGTCGGTTCGATCATGATGTGCCTGCGCCACAATCCAGGAATGGCTCGTCCGAAAGGCGGAACGGGGGCACTTACTGAAGCACTGGTTTGCTGTGTGAAAGATTTGGGCGGAGAGATTCGCACCGATCAGCAAGTAAAATCGGTGCTGGTCGATAACGGTCGCGCAGAGGGCGTTCAGCTCACAAGTGGGCAAGAATACCGGGCAAAAGTGGGCGTGGTTTCAAGCCTTGATGCTCAACGATTATTTTTGCATTTAGTTGATCCGAGTGATGTGGATGCGGCTGATCCGAAATTACGCGATCGCGTTGCTCGACGGATTACGAATCACAATGAAGCCATTCTAAAAATCGATTGTGCGCTCTCCGAGGCTCCTCGGTTTGTCAATCATAATCATCGGGATGAATATTTGATCGGCTCAGTTTTAATTGCAGATTCGGTAGCGCAGGTCGAGCTTGCTCATACCGATCCAAACATTGGCAGAATTCCGCTCGAAGATCCCTCGATGTATGCGGCGGTTCCGAGTATGCGTGATCCGTCGCTTGCTCCAGAAGGTCAGCATACTTTGTGGATTGAGTACTTTGTGCCTTATCAAATCGCGGGAGCAGAAGGCACGGGTTTGAAGGGAACAGGGTGGACAGAAGAACTCAAAAATCAAGTGGCAGATCGCGTTCTCGATAAACTAGCAGAGTATGCGCCGAACGTAAAATCGTCAGTGCTGGCGCGTCGGATAGAAAGTCCACCAGAGTTAGAAGAGCGAATCGGTGTGCTGAAAGGAAATTACTATCATTTGGATATGACATTTGATCAAATGATGTTTTTCCGACCGCTCCCGGAGTTAGCGAACTACAAGACTCCGATCGAGAATTTATATCTCACCGGAGCAGGAACGCACCCAGGCGGCTCAATTTCAGGATTACCAGGACGCAACGCTGCACGAGTGATTTTGCAATCTCAGAGACCGATCACTCAAGCGATATCTGATGCAGGTGACACGATTAAATCCGCAGCACAATCTCTGTTTCGAGTGACGGAATAAGCTCGATCGTAAATCCAGGGAGATAAGGGCATTATCCTGATCTCCCTCTCTTCGTGACCGTCGCTTAAAAATCGCTGCTTTTCCTACAGATTAATTAATAAAGTCTTAACGACCGATCAAATCGATACAATTCACCGTATTGTAATCATCAGTTGCTCTCGTTCTCTGGGATAAGTGCGCTAGCTCTGCTGCACGGAGTGTTCGTTGCTTTGTCACCGCTGTTCCAATGGCTACTCATTATCTGTATTCAGTTGCACTTGTCCTTATTAGGCTGCAACAGTGTAAAAAAGTTTTTGCTACCACGGGCACAAAAATATGGTGCATAAAAATTACTCCTCCGCAGTCGGTCTTGCACTGCTTCTAACCGCTGTTTCTGGCGCAGACGTGCAATTGGTTCGATCGCAGACCTCCGCTTTCAAACTCCCCGCTTCTGTTCCCCAAGGAACTAACGTTCGGGTCGATGGCTCCAGCAGCATGGCAGCCGTCAACGATGTTCTCAAACAGCGCTTTGAACAGCAATTTCCGGGCACACAGGTCAACATCGCCGCCAACGGCACACCCGCCGGAATTCAAGCCGTTTCAAACGGGCAAGTCGATGTCGCCGCAATCGGTCGTCCCCTCACCGATGCCGAAAAAGCTCAAGGCTTAAAAGCTGTTCAAGTCGGACGCGACAAAATCGCCATTCTCGTTGGCGCAAATAACTCATTCGCCAAAAGCTTAACGATCGAACAATTCGCCAAAATGTTTCGCGGCGAAATCAAAAACTGGTCAGAAGTCGGCGGAACCAATGCCCCGATCAAATTTGTCGATCGACCCGACAGCAGCGATACTCGTCAAGCCTTTCGAGAATATCCTGTCTTCAAACAAGCAAAGTTCGCGACAGGCACAACGACAGTCAAGCTCAACGAGGACACCACCCAAGCTGTCGTCGCGAGCCTTGGCAACACTGGAATCAGCTACACCACCGTAAACCAAACCAAAGGGTTATCCGGTGCAAAGGTTGTGACCATGCACGGAACCCGACCGAGCGATGCCCGCTATCCGTTCTCGCAGCCGCTGTATTACGTCTACAAAGACGGAGCCAATCCAGCCGTTCAAGCATTTCTAGGACTTGCAACCGCACCCGTTGGACAAACTGCGATCGAGAAATCTGGTGCGGCTGATGCTGTTGCTGCCAAACCCGTGACGACTCAAAAGACCACTACGGGCGCAACCGCTGAGAAACCGACTGCGACAAAAGACGGAACCACAGCCGCAAAACCCGCAGGCGGTCAAACGGTGACAACCTCTCAAGGCGGCGGCAATTCTCAAGCAGGTGGCGGCAACCCGTTAGCCTTCCTCTTCCCTGGCGAAAACACTGCGGGAACAGGAACCGCTGATCCCACAACCGGACTCCCAAATTGGCTCTGGTGGCTACTCCCGATCGGGTCAGGAGCCGCGCTACTCTGGGCACTTGCAGGCGGTCGTCGCAATCGTCGCGATCGCGGCGCAACCGGAACCTTTAATGCTCCCGGATATGACGACGCTCCCAATCGCGCCGCACCGTATGTCGAAGGCGGATACGACCCGATGCAGGGCGATTTCTCTGCCAATGTCGATGCTCCACCCGATTTGGATTGGAACGCGGGAACCCCTCAACCGAGCAATCTCGACCTTGACCCAAACATCACGGGTAGCGTCGATCGCTTTAGTCCGATCAGTGGAAACTTAAGCGGGGCAGCATTAGCAGGCGGCGCAGCAGCAACCGGAGCAGCGGCTTGGTCAGCATTAGACGGAAATCGTGCGAAACAAAGTCGCGTGGTACTAAAGTCCCGCAGTTCTCAAGAAGTTGAGGCATTCTGGGATATCCCGGCTGAAGAACGTCAGGCAATGCGGCAACAAGGCGGAGAAAAGTTAGCCCTCCGGCTCTACGATGTCACCGATATCGATCTTTCTCGGCAACCTGCCCACAGCGTTCAGCAATTCGATTGCGATGAACTCACTCAACGCCAACGACTTCTGATCGCACTTCCCGATCGCGACTATCTAGCGGAAATCGGCTATCTTACTCCCAATAATCAATGGCTGAGTTTAGCGAGATCGACTCATGTGCGCGTTCCTGCCGCTTCTAACTTCCTCGGCAACACAGCAAAAGCTGGAGGTGCAGCGGTCGTAGGCGGTGCAGCAGTCGTAGGTGGGGGAGTTGATTCTGCGAAATCGTTCTTGTCCGGCGATCGAGATGCCGAAGTGGAACCAACGGTCGTTCCCCCGACTGAAACACAAGCGACTGATCCCCAATCTCCCGACTGGCTCCAACGGATTACGCATCGAGTCACCGATACAGCAAGCGATGTCACGCAAGCAGGCGGTTCAGCAATCGCGGGTGGAACCGCAGCAGCAGCAGGAGCGGGAGCAGCGGCTTGGTCTTTCGTCTCCGGTCAGCGGAGTTCGGCTGATCCCCGCGCCGAAGTGACTCCTACAGAAACCGCATCATTCGCGACAGGTGAAACCACGGGTGTGAGTCGTCCCTTGGAATCAGACACCGCAGCCTATCAAACGACATCATTCGCAACGGGCGAAACCACCGATGTCAATCCCTATCTGACGAGTGAAACAATCGAGTCATCACTGCCAACCGGGAGCGGTGAAGGTCGTCTGATGCTCACGCCGCGTAATGCTCGCTGGGCGTATGCGTCTTGGGATTTACCGCGATCGCTCAGATCGCGAATCGATCGCAACGCTGGCGATAATTTAGTCTTGCGGCTATACGATGTCACGGATGCTGGAACTCGAATTCCAGCCCGCTACGAGCAGCATGATATTGATGACATGGCGTTAAGCTGCGATGTGCCGATTTCTTTGAGTGATCGAACTTACATTGCTGAAGTCGGGTATGTGAATACCGACCATCAATGGACTCTACTTGCTCGATCGACACCTGCTTACATTCCAGCAAATTAGGCTCAACAAAAAAGCGGTGAGGATTCGATCCTCACCGCTTTTTCTATGCAAAATTCTACCGTGCCCAGTAAATGACCTTCTTCTCTACCACAATAAAGAAGCAATAGAGCAATACTCCCATCAATGCCAAAATTAGCAGCGCTGCGAATGCTAACGGCACATTAAAATCCGCTGTGGCTTGCACAATCAAAAATCCCAGTCCTGCATTCGAGGCAACCGATTCAGAGATCACTGTGCCAATAAAAGCAAACGATGCAGCAATCTTGAGCGATGCAAAAATATACGGCAAAGTATGCGGCCATCCCACCTTTTGAAAGGTTTCGACTTGGTTTGCGCCCAGTGCCCGCAACACATCTTTCATTTCGGGTTCAACCGTATCCAAACCGAGTGCGACGTTTACCGCGATCGGAAAAAACGCCAGCAAAAACGCCGTTAACGTTGCCGGAATCGCATTTGCTCCAAACCAAATTGCTAACAACGGAACCAATGCCGCTTTCGGAATCGTATTAAACGCAACGAGCAATGGATACAGCGTCAGATAAGCTACCCTCGAATAGCCAATAATGAATCCCAAAATCACGCCCACGACAACCGCGATCGCAAACCCTAGCATCGTTGTCCAAAGCGTTCGGAGTGCATTGGCGGTCAACTGTGGCGCAAAATTGATCAGAGCATTCAGAATATTGGTCGGAGCGGGCAAATTGAACGCTGGAATCTTGAAAAGAATCACCGCCAATTCCCACACAACAAACAGTAGAACTGTTGCAGCGAAAGGAAGGACAAAGCCAGCCGACTTTGACTTAAGAAACTTTTCCATAGTTGATATTAATTGTGGTGAATGTGTTGGCGAATGCTAGCGAAGTAATGATTAAACTCATCACTCAATTCCATCTCCAGCGTTCTCGGACGCGGCAGATTAATTTTGACTTTGTAGATGATCGAACTTGGACGCGGACCCATCACATAAACCGTGTCTGACAAAAACACCGCTTCCCGCAAATCGTGCGTAATCAAAATTCCCACGCACTTCACGCGCATCCAGAGACTTTGCAGCATTCCCCACATTTCCTCGCGGGTAAAAGCATCTAGCGCTCCAAACGGCTCATCCAGCAAGAGAATCTCTGGACTATGAATCAGCGATCGACACAAAGATGCCCGCTGCCGCATTCCCCCAGATAACTGCCACGGATACTGCTTCTGAAAGTCCTGCAACCGCACCGTTGACAAGAGATCCTGCGCCATGCGGACATATTCTCTTTTGCGCTGGCGAAAATCCTTCTTGTACGGTTCAACGATCTCTAGCGGCAGCATCACATTGTCGATCGTATTGCGCCACGGCAGCATCACCGGATTCTGAAACGCGATCCCAGTATTGCGAAGCGGCTTTTTGATTGGCGTTCCCCGGTAGCGAATTTCTCCGATCGGAGCCGGACTCAACCCTGACACCATTCGCAAAATCGAAGTCTTACCACACCCGCTTGGGCCCACAAACGACACAAATTCACCCGGTTGAATCGACAGGCTCACCTCTTGAATAATCCGACGCATTGAACCTTCAAACGGATACTCTAAACCCACGTTGTCAAATTCTAACAGCGGCTCTGAGTCCGTTGAGTCAGAGCCGATCGCTAGAGAATCGATGCGAGGCTGAACCATAGCTTTCAAGACATGTAAGGTGGATAGACAGTTAAGATCAACAACGGGCCAAGGAATATGAATTAGTTGATGCCGAGATCTTCGCCCTCATCCCCTAACCCCTTGTATCCTCTCATTCTCACCATTAAACCGACAAAATAAATATAGAAACAAAAAGCTCGATCGTTCTTCTAACCAACCATTGAAACCACACGGATTTTACGAACATGGTGCATTGGCTTTGTCGATCGCTCTGTTGTGACTAACTCATCCGCTCCAACTGCCAACGCTGCCGCAACGTGAAGCGCATCGATCAACGACAATCCATGCTTACAAGCAATCTGATAACCATCCTCTATCAGCGTTGCCACATCATTTGCCCAGTATTGCACCGCTTCAAAATACTCTTGATAAAACTGCGCTTCATTTGCCCTGCGATAACAAATTGCTTTTGGTAACACTTCCAATCGCACAAACAGGCTAGACGCAAAGTTCCGATTCTCATCCTCTAAAACTTCCAAGGCTTTCTCGGAAAAAGCATCAGTTTCTCTTGCAGCAGAGAACAGCACACCAGAATCAAGATAAGTTCGGATCATTCGTCCACAAACCCTAAGCGATCTCGCTGTTCTGCTATTTCTTGCTCAATTTCTTCAATCGTCATCAAGCCTTCTCCGGACTCAACAATCTTCGCCCGAATCGCCCGCAAACGCTTTCCCAATGAAGGCTTAGACCCTTCATCTTGAATCATCTGACCTTTCACCATTCTGCAACTTCTTCACCATCGACTCTGGTAAATTGATCGTAATTGAATCATCATCTTGAGCAATCAGATATTGCTTAGAAAGTTTAACGATCGTCATCCTGTTTCTCCCGCTCTCATCGCTTGTATCCTCTCATTCTCACCATTAAACCGACGAAATAAATATAGAAACAAAGAAGCTCGATCGTTCTTATTCTTCTGGTATCGGAGGCAGAAGAAGCTTGAAGATTCCGAATCGCTTGCCCCATATCCCAAAGCGATGTCGCATTACGGTTATTTGCTTGCATAAATCGCTCGATACTTTCGCAAAATTTCAGCCCTACTGTAAGGATTCTTCAATAACTTTTTTTGAATCAAATCAACCTTTCACCTGTTCATACCGATGAGCAATCACATTTCTTAGACCAATAATATTCCTCCAATCAATCTCTGGATGCGCCTACTGAAAATCCGGCGAAATTCGTCGCGCTGCCTCTCCCAAAATCTCAAACTGTCGCTCGATCGCACTCTGTAGAAAAACACTCTCCAAATAGTCCTGCAACGTGAGATCGGCGCTAAACTCCTGAATCCTTCGGATTGCCTGTGCCATATCCCATAAAGAAGCACTATCACGCTCATTCGCCTGCATAAATCACCCGATGCGTTTTCAGGATGTTGCTACGGCGATATGGATTTTTTAACTGTTGCTTCTCCAGAAAATCTACTTTACGGTGTAGCAGTCCTTCAAGCTCTCGCTGCATATTCATCACATCAAACAAATTCCAGCCTGAATTTTGAGCAAACACTACTAAAACATCAATATCGCTCGGATCTTCGCCCTCTGAGCGAAAATCATCCCGCAACACCGACCCAAACAAGGCAAACTCAACAATCTTCCACTTCTGGCAAAACTGCGCGATCACATCCTCTGACACCTTTAAGCGATCGCGCAAAACTTGGTTTAAATCGATCTTTTGCTCAAGACTCATAAAGCCTCCATTCCACCCAATTCGATTTTACGGCAACCCAACTGAAGCACCGCCTCTGCCGCTTCTTCTCCTTCCAGCAGTACCATCAGCGCTTCCATTTCTTTCGTCGCTACCTGCAATCGCTCCAAAATCTCCGCTGCAATCACTTCCGGTTCTTGCAACGCATCCGACTGCAAACTTTCATCCCGCAGCCAAGAAATATCTAAGTTATCGCTCCGTTTCGCGATCGCTTCCCGTGAAAAACACCGAAACCGTCCTATTTCCCCCTGATCCATGCGCTGACTCTGCCCATTCGGATCAGCCCCATAACACGCCTCAAACTCCCGAAAATGCTCTCGCGTCAACGGAATCCGCTTACCAAAACTTGGCATATTCGATCGCATATCGAAGATCCAAACGGTTTGGGTGTTGCCTTTCTCCGCCTTCCCACGCTGGAAAAACAGCACATTCGTCTTCACCCCTTGCGCGTAAAAGATCCCCTTCGGCAAGCGCTGATGCAATTAGCTCACGTCTTGCCACAGTCGATCGCGAATCTCACTCACGATCGCTTCTAACTCTCCCCCAAATGTTTTATTTAATCTCTCAAAGCCCCCGCCATCGGTTCTAAATGCACCTTGATCGAAACTTTCTCGATCAACAATCACTTCCGCTTTCAGTTGCTTTCCAATTCGCTCTAGCCAGCGGCGCTGCGGAGGTGTCCAAGCTCGACTAGAAAGAATCTTCTTCATTGCTCGATCGACTCGCTCAACATAAGGGAGCAACCCAAATGTGCAAAAGACTCAAGCTGCTCAGGTTGCATTGAGATAAACACAGCGCAACTTGAGCATCTGATTGACATTCTCCCGCTTCCCCTGTGCTCCCGACCGTTTCAATCACCGGT
>JAHHHU010000007.1 GCA_019359175.1 Phormidium tanganyikae FI6-MK23 | reverse complement strand
CGAATCCGACCCCGGACGGTGTGCGTGACCTGCTCGATAAAAAATGCCCGATTTCCGGTGCAACTTCACTCAATACCTGCCGCCGCACCACACGCTCAATGTCTTCGAGCGTTTGCATCTCCTCTCGTTGCATACAGGAAGGAGGCTGGTTGCTTCTCGGATGCAAGCTTTGAACCGTGCTTGTTGCTCTGGAGTCATGCGCTTTCTGCCTCAATCAGAATCACTTTACTCTAGGCGATCTCATTCAAACTTGCACATTTGCGATGCTCCCTTGGAAAGACAGGCTTGAGTCTAAGCTATGATTTTTCTGATCGGCTGTAGTCGATCTGTTGAAGTAGCAATTTCGACGTGATTGAGAAGACTTTGTGGAATTGATCGATCGCAAGCCAAAAGCGGCTTGTACGTTAGGATGGAGAAACCAATGAGTTAGCGATCGAGAGTCAGCCCCTGCAAGCAATTCTCCTCAGCCGTGAAGAAGTCGCCCGACTTGCAAAGGAATGGTACGAAAACAGCATTCGTCATCAAGTCGAGACAGAAGAAAATATCAGCAAAATGGTGATCATTGACATCGAAACAGGTGATTGTGAAGTCGATGAGACTGGGTTAGAAGCCTCTCGAATTCTCAGGGAGAAGCGTCCCCTTGCTCGACTGTTCGGAATTCGCATCGGGTACAACGTTGCTGCTTCTTTCGGCGGTGTGATGGAGCGAATCAAACGGTGATTTCTGGAATCGTCATCGACCGGCATGCCTGATGCTGTTGCCTTGTTACAGTTGCCGTTTCTTCACGCTCTTCGGGTGAATTTGGCAGATAATAGCCGAACTGTAGTCCCCGTTCATCAAGCAACGATTCTTTGGGGTGGAGAGGAACGTGCCATTCGTGTCTTTGCGAAAGGGCGACGACCTTTAATCGGAACCGCTTTACTGAATGGGCAAGAATTGGTTATCCAGTTTACAGACAGTGGGTTAGGTACGATCGACGAATTGTGAACTCAGCCTTTAAATTCTTTTGCAGTGTCATAGAGAACAAAACGATCGTCAATAGGAAAAATTGCTTAATCATCTGTAACCCTTCAGTGATAATCTAATCTGTGGCGAATCAGCGCAATTCGTGTATTTAAGATAGTAGACAGAACCACAACTTGTAGGGCGTTCTTCATGGTCACCACCGCAGAGAAAACAAACATCGGCTTCATCACACAAATTATCGGACCCGTTCTAGACGTTCGATTTCCTGACGGCAAAATGCCTCGAATCTACAACGCTTTAAAGGTCACTGGCAAAACCGAGTCGGGTCAAGAAGTGTCTGTGACTTGCGAAGTGCAGCAACTTTTAGGCGATAACCAAGTCCGCACCGTCGCAATGAGCACCACAGATGGTCTAGTTCGCGGGATGGAAGTCGCTGATACGGGCGCACCGATCAGCGTTCCCGTCGGAACCGCAACCCTTGGACGCATCTTTAATGTGTTGGGCGAACCTGTAGATAATCGAGGCCCCGTCAACAACACCGAAACTTCTCCAATTCACCGCGCCGCGCCGAAACTGACCGAGCTTGAAACCAAGCCGTCAGTGTTTGAAACCGGAATCAAGGTGATCGACCTGCTGACTCCCTACCGTCGCGGTGGAAAAATCGGTCTATTCGGCGGTGCAGGTGTCGGCAAAACCGTCATCATGATGGAACTCATCAACAACATTGCAACCAATCACGGCGGTGTATCCGTGTTTGCGGGTGTGGGTGAGCGGACTCGTGAAGGAAATGACCTTTACAACGAAATGATCGAGTCGGGCGTAATCAAAAAGGACAACCTCAACGAGTCCAAGATTGCCTTGGTGTACGGTCAGATGAACGAGCCACCGGGAGCGCGGATGCGTGTCGGTCTTTCGGGTCTGACGATGGCAGAATACTTCCGCGACGTGAACAAGCAAGACGTACTGCTGTTCGTGGATAACATCTTCCGATTTGTGCAAGCGGGTTCTGAAGTGTCGGCGCTGCTTGGTCGGATGCCCTCTGCGGTAGGATATCAGCCGACTTTGGGGACAGACATGGGTGACTTGCAAGAGCGGATCACCTCGACGACTGAAGGTTCGATTACTTCCATCCAAGCGGTTTACGTGCCTGCGGATGACTTGACTGACCCCGCTCCAGCAACGACCTTCGCTCACTTAGACGGAACGACGGTACTTTCTCGCGGTTTGGCTTCAAAAGGAATTTATCCTGCAGTCGATCCGCTGGATTCAACTTCTACGATGCTGCAACCCGCGATCGTTGGAAGCGACCACTATGATACGGCTCGCTCAGTGCAAGCTACCCTGCAACGCTACAAAGAACTGCAAGATATCATTGCGATTCTTGGTTTAGATGAACTGTCGGAAGACGATCGTACTGCTGTTGCTCGCGCGCGGAAAATTGAGCGCTTCTTGTCGCAGCCGTTCTTCGTGGCTGAAGTCTTCACCGGATCGCCAGGTAAGTATGTGTCGTTGGAAAAGACGATCTCAGGCTTCAAGAAGATCCTCTCAGGCGAACTCGATGATCTACCAGAGCAAGCATTCTACTTGGTTGGTGACATCGATGAAGCGATCGCGAAAGCTGAAAAAATGAAGGCTGAAGCTAAGTAACTCTCAAGGGTGCGGATGATTCTGCACCCATTCATCGTTCATTATTCTCCTTAATTACTATGGCTTTAACGGTTCGTGTCATTGCGCCAGATAAAACAGTCTGGGATTCTTCGGCTGAGGAAGTGATTCTTCCTAGCACTACTGGGCAGCTTGGCATTTTATCCGGTCACGCTCCTTTATTGACAGCCCTCGAAACGGGAGTTCTGCGCGTTCGGTCTGATAAGAATTGGGTTCCGATCGCAATTATGGGCGGCTTTGCAGAAGTTGAAAAGAACGAAGTTACGATTCTTGTGAATGCAGCAGAGCGCGGTGAATCGATCGATCTCGATGCGGCTCGAACTGCCTACACCGAAGCAGAAGCGAAGTTTGCTCAAGCGGATCAAGGCGATTCTAGACAAGGAAAGCTGCAAGCGACTCAAGCTTTAAAACGCGCTCGTGCCCGTCTTCAGGCGGCAGGTGGACAGGTTTAGATTTAGTTCAAAACTTTGGAAAAGGGGGACGATGTGCCCTCTTTTTTATTGCATGAATTGTTGAATTTGGTCGATCGACAAATTCTCAAGCAGATTGGCGAACGGTCTGAAAATTAGCTTTCTCAAGTGCTTTCTGCTGCGCCCGTTATAACTGGAAGTTTTGGCATCAGAGAGTCACTTTCTGAACGCCGACAAATTCTGATACTTGTTCATCTGCTTGGTCTTCTAAGCAAAGCTCGATCGCTTCTTTGATGTTGATCATGAGTTCATCGATTGTGTCGCCTTGACTGTAGCAAGCTCTAAGCTGCAGCACTTCTCCTACGTAGATGCCATCTTCATCTCGTTCAATGACGACATAAAACTCTTGCTGTTGTTTGCGAATCATTTTTGTTCAAGCTTGAGGTTGAGTTGATTTTATCAAGTGAGATCGCTACTCTGGCATGATTAATACGATCACTCATTCATTGTGATTCTCGTTGATTAAGGCTTGAAAGCGATCGTCGTTGCGAATGCTGTCAAACACCATATCAGTTTTTGCCCGTTCTTGACTTTCTGGATTGAGGTTGATCGCTGCCTTGAGATTTACAATAGCGAATTCAGCTTGACCTTGCAAAGCATAACAATAAGCTTTGTGATACAAAACTCGATCGTCATTCGGCTTATGTTTGAGTATTTCATCAAAACTTGAGATCGCCTCTTCCTGGCGGTTTAACAGCATGAGTAAGAGCCCACAAACAAACCAAGTTTCATGATCATCAGGTCTGTATTTCAGAGCTTCGTCGTAGCTTGTAATGGCTTCCTCATAGCGATTTGACTTCTGGAGTGCAGTACCGCGAAATAACCAAGTTTCATGATCATCAGGTCTGTATTTCAGAGCTTCGTCGTAGCTCGTAATGGCTTCCTCATAGCGATTTAACCTCTGGAGTACAGCACCGTGAAGGAACCAAGTTTCATGATTATCAGGTCTGTATTTCAGAGCTTCGTCGTAGCTTGTAATGGCTTCCTCATAGCGATTTAACTTCTGGAGTACAGCACCGTGAAGGAACCAAGTTCCGTGATCATCAGGCTTGCGTCTGATAGCTTCGTTGTAACTTATAATCGCCTCTTCATAACGCTTTGATAAATAGAGTGTAGTACCACGAAAGAACCAAGCTTCGTATCGGTCAGGCTTGCATCTGATGGCTTCGTCGTAACTTATAATTGCCTCTTCGTAACGCTTTAGTAGTTGAAGTGCACAGCCACGAAGGAGCCAAGTTCTGCGAAGATTGGGTTTACATTTCAGAGCTTCGTCATAACTAACGATTGCTTCTTCGTAGCGTTCTAGCCTCCGCAAAGCATTACCACAACCGCAAAATTCTAAGGCTAAAACGTTTTGAGAGTAATGCTTCTTTCCAACATCAGAAAGTTTTTCCAAAATTAGAAGAACATACTTCCCCAGATCAACTTGATGCCCTCTCGCTTCAATCTGTCCATCTCTGGGGTTTAAGATTGCCTCAGACCTGGTTAAAAATTGCAGTGATTTCCGAAGCTTCCACTGTTTCCAGAAATGTTTTACACTGCGCTGCCGAATAAATATCCTTGCAGTTGCTTCTACCATTGCAGGGTGCAATGACAGATTCAGAGATCGCAATACCTCTACAGCATCGTAAATATATTGCGCTTCTGGATAACGCTTGACTGCCGCTTTGTAACGAACTCGCCATGTTCGATCGAGCGTTTCAGAAAACCCTTTCACACTCACGACTAAATTTTGATCCGGAATCGCAACATGGCGTAAGTACTGAACAATATTGTCAAACGTTCCATCGTTTTTGCGAGCAATATGCGGAAACTCCTCAGCTTTCGCTCTCAGATGTGCTGCCTTAACAAGATCGCTTAATAACTGCTCAATCGCTTCATCCGAAGGTGCTTCAAGCTCATAACGATGAAACCGTTTCCAAAAACCAGGATATTTCTCAAACTGCAATTTCTCGATCTGACTCTGCTCGTGAGATCGTTCGGGATCACGATCGCTTTCATTTCGTGCTGTTGCAATTACTCGTACCTGACGATATTCGCGCTCATAAAACTCTAGTGTTTTCAGCAACCGCTCTTGCATCGGCACCTCCAACAATTGCGCCGGATCATCCGCATCTTTTGGCATGTTTCGCGGATTGTCTTTTTGGTAAACCCAGCGATTGAGATTATCCAAGAAAAACAACAGCTTTAGCTTTGTATTCGGGTTAAGCTCAGACGGAAAATGCCGAGGCACATCAAGCCATGCTCCAGACTGATCCGTGAAGTTCAAAATTGTCCAGCCTTCAGCGTTCAATAATTTCGCCAGTTGTGCCGCTTCTCGCGTTTTTCTTAATCCTGTCCGCCCCAGAATCAAGACCCACGGTTTTTCCTCAAAAGCGCGTTCTAGCTCTTGACGGATATTACGATCGGGCTGTCGCTGCAAGTAAGGAATGTTTGTATCTGCCAAAGGATCGTTCTCGTTGCTCCCCGGCATCAGTTGTTTTAGAACGGTATTACTATTCGGCAGGATGACTTCAAAGGGAAAATCGCCAGAGGGTATTTCACGATATCGCTTCTGTTTTAGTTGCTGTTGTCGGTGGTTCAACCAGAGCAGGATAATACCAACCAACCCGCCGCCGCCAATGAATGGAACAATGATGGCAAGTAACGGTGTAACAACTTTCCAGAAATCTGCTTGATCTGTAACTTGCTTAAAGAAATCGAATCCGGGCATATCGCAGAATTGAGGGCTGTACTGCAATCTTAGTTTTTGCAAAGCAAAACGTCTAGGTTGAGCGGTATCAAAATAGTCGTCGCTTCTTCGACCTGTCTACCTACTGATAAAAAAGCCGCGATCGTTCTCTCAAACTCTTTAATTCTCTAAGCATTTCCCATAAATCTTAAGCAATTACTCAAATCGCTCATTTAATTGTTTAAATCGTTGATGCAATTACAGGTTTTACTCTAACGTTTGCTCATTTTGCTTTAACGTCTGTTGATTTCACTCTAACGTTTGCTGATTTTGCTCAAGCATTTGTTGATTTCGCTTTAACGTTTGCTGAATCGATCGAGCCTTACTCTTCAATAATCACAACTAACTCTTCAACCGTTACGCCAAACGATCGTGCAATCTTGATCAAGGCAACAATATCTGCCATCGACATCACTTCAGTACGAGCATAACTTTTGACGGTGTTGTAATTTACGCCTGAACGATCAGCGACTTCCTTCAGCTTCAAATTTTGCTCTTTGGCTAACTCGCGGATTCGCACCCGAAACAAATTCGTTCTTGACACAGGCGAAATATCACCTTTTAATGTAAAGTGTTCAAAGGCGATCGCTCCTCGGTCTGGACAACTCAAGAGCGATCGCACATCTCACAATGGAGATAGCCAATATGATACCAGTCGAACCTTCGATCGGCGCGGGTAATCCTGCTGCGGGTTTCACTTATTCTGTTCAACTTCATCCCTGGTGCATTGTTCGATTCTTGCCAAACTTGCAGCGCAGTATCATTCAGCGATTTCGCAAACGGACAGAAGCCGAGGAATATCTCAAAGCGCTGAAGCGATTGCTGCCAGAGACAAACCATCAAATCGTGTTTGATCCAACCTTGTAACAATAGAGAGCGATCGTAGAATCTACGATCGCTCCCTTAACGAAATTCAATCTTGAATTCTACCGATCGAACCCGCGAAGCCAGTATCGTTTGGATAGGAGACTTCTCCATTCTGTCTTAGATACTTTGAAATACAAGCGATGTCACAACCGACGATCGAATCAATCCTCCAAGAAGACCGCCTCTTTCCCCCTACTGCGGAATTTTCGCAACTCGCCCGGATCAAGAGTTTAGAAGAATACCAAACCTTATACGATCGAGCTAAAGCCGATCCGCTCAAGTTCTGGTCAGAATTGGCAGAACAAGAACTTCATTGGTTCCAACATTGGGATACTGTTCTCGATTGGAACAATCCGCCGTTTGCGAAATGGTTTGTGAATGGCAAGATCAATCTTTCTTACAATTGTCTCGATCGACATTTAGAAACTCGCGCTAACAAGCCCGCGATCGTGTGGGAAGGCGAACCCGGAGACTCTAAAACCCTGACCTATGCCGAACTGCATCAAGAAGTGTGCAAGTTTGCGAATGTGCTGAAAAGCTTGGGAGTGAAAAAAGGTGACGGGGTTGGCATTTATATGCCGATGGTTCCTGAAGCCGCGATCGCAATGTTAGCTTGTGCGCGAATCGGTGCGCCTCACTCGGTTGTGTTTGGTGGATTTAGTGCAGAGGCATTACGCGATCGATTAGTGAATGCGGAAGTGAAAGTTGTTGTCACCGCAGATGGCGGATGGCGCAAAGATGCGATCGTGCCTCTGAAACCTCAAGTCGATAAGGCTTTGGCTGAAGGAACCACTGTGGTTGAAAAAGTCGTGGTGGTGAAACGGACGGGTCAGGATGTTTCGATGGTTAGCGATCGCGATCTTTGGTGGCACGATCTCGAAAAGGATGCCTCAACCGATTGCCCTGCCGAACCAATGGACAGTGAAGATATGCTGTTCATTCTCTACACTTCAGGCAGCACAGGAAAACCGAAAGGCGTTGTCCACACGACGGGCGGATACAATCTTTACGCACACATCACCACTCAGTGGATCTTTGACCTGCAAGAAAATGATGTGTATTGGTGTACTGCTGACGTGGGTTGGATCACCGGGCACAGCTATGTGGTTTACGGTCCGCTTTCAAATGGTGCGACCACAGTTATGTATGAAGGCGCGCCACGTGCCTCGAATCCTGGATGCTTCTGGGACGTGATTGAAAAGCATAAAGTCTCTGTCTTCTACACCGCTCCGACTGCGATTCGTGCCTTTATCAAAATGGGCGACGAACATCCGAACTCGCGCGATCTTTCTTCGTTGCGACTGCTTGGAACTGTGGGTGAACCCATCAATCCTGAAGCTTGGATGTGGTATAAGAGCGTCATCGGTGGAGATCGTTGCCCGATCGTAGATACTTGGTGGCAAACCGAAACCGGAGGCATCATGATCACACCGCTCCCAGGTGCGATCGCCACAAAACCCGGTTCTGCGACCCTCCCTTTTCCCGGAATCCTAGCCGATGTGGTCGATCTCGATGGCAACTCCGTCCCCACAAACGAAGGCGGTTACCTAGCCGTTCGTCATCCTTGGCCCGGAATGATGCGAACGGTTTACAAAGATCCCGATCGCTTCCGCAAAACCTACTGGGAACACATTCCACCCAAAGACGGCAACTACATCTACTTTGCAGGCGACGGAGCGCGTCGAGATGCAGACGGTTACTTCTGGGTAATGGGTCGCGTCGATGATGTGATTAATGTTGCTGGACATCGTTTAGGCACAATGGAAGTCGAATCTGCATTAGTTTCCCATCCCGCAGTTGCAGAAGCCGCAGTCGTTGGGAAGCCAGACGAAATTAAAGGTCAAGATATTGTCGCTTTCGTGACGCTCGAAGGAACACATCAACCGAGTGAAGACCTGGCAAAAGAGTTGAAAAAGCACGTCGTTAGCGAAATTGGCGCGATCGCGCGTCCGGGCGAAATCCGATTTGCGGACGCTTTACCGAAAACGCGATCGGGCAAAATCATGCGTCGATTGCTCCGAGATTTAGCCGCAGGAGTTGAAATCTCTGGCGACACCTCAACGCTTGAAGATCGTAGTGTTTTAGAAAAGCTGCGGACTGAGGGATCATAGAGGAAAAATGCGATCGCTTCATCAAACAGGAGCGATCGCGCTTCTTGCGAGATTATATGAACTGGACATCACAGATTAAGACAGCGCGGCTGATTCTTCGTCCACATCAGGAAAGCGATTACGAAGATTGGTATGCAGGATTTTCAGGTCGGCTTCCACAGCAGCATCCCTACGATCCTGGGCAAGAGGACATTTCACACTGCGATCGAGCTTGGTTCTCCAAGCTTTGTCAGCGTCAGCAGCAGACAGCATTAAAGGATCAAAGCTATTCTTTTGGCGTGTTTTGTCGTGCTACAAATCAGCATTTAGGCAACATTGATTTATCCACACTTCGCAGAGACGAGAATCAATGGGCAATTTTAGGGTACGAAATTCATAACCAATATTGGCGGCGAGGATTTGGAAAAGAAGCGGTTCGAGCCGCATTAATGAGCGGGTTTACTGACCTCAACTTTCATCGAATCGAAGCCCAAATTAATCTAGATAATCATGCGTCGATCGCGCTTGCAAAAAGCGCTGGAATGCAGCAAGAATGTATTCGTCGTAGATTTATCTATGAAAATCAGCAGTGGGTTGATCACTGGATTTACGCTGCAATTCCGCCTGATCTTGGAATCACTGAAAAGTCACCAACGCGGTAGAAGTGATCGCGAAACTATGATTGCTCAACCAAAAACTCATGCTCTTCTAAAATCTGATACAAATTCACGTCTGTCTCTAACAAACAGGTATGTCCGCTATCAGGTAAAACAACGACTTCAGCATTTTGAAGTGCAGCTTTGAGCCGATAGCCTTCCACCAGCGAAGGCAACAATCGATCCTTTCCGCTTGCCAAAATTAAAGTCGGGATCGTGAGCGATCGCAGTTGTTCGACAGGCACTTCAAACTGATGCAACAAGCCCATTCGCCAGATCGAAGTGTCTTGCGGAACCGATCTTACCGCTTCGACCAAGGCTTGTCGATCGAGTGGCGCAATTTGATCAAATGCAGCCAGCAGCGGCAGAAAAGAAACCGACGACCACTGATACACAAGCTGTGGCAAATGGCGGCTAATCTGTGCGCCCCAACCGATCCAAGGTCTGCGATTAAACGACGAAGCCGCATTTACGAGAATTAATCGATCGAACAAATCGGGAGCCAACGCCGCCACCTTCATCGCTAGACAACCGCCAAACGACTCACCACAGAGATAAATCGATCGATCTTGATCCGCTCTCACCTCAGTTTTGACCAAATCCACGACTCGCTGTGCCAAATCCTCCCAATTCGTCAAATCATCCGGCGGAATCGCCAAACACCGGACATCAAAGCCCGCCTCTAATCCAGCCGTTTGCGCTCTTAGCAACTGCCCTGTGCCGTCCATTCCAGGCAGAAACACAAACAGCGGGAACTGGGGGCGAAGCGATTTAGGAGTAAGGAAGCAAGGAGAACTTTGAAGCATGAGAAAAAAGGTGAAAATTTAAAAGTAGCCTTGGTGTAGCAATGTCTTAATTTCAGTTTGGGCACGATCGACCAGTTCAACGACTGCTTTCTTGGCATATTTGCCTTGATAGTCAGCACGTTGAGCCGAAGTGATCCAGATTGGATGTCCAATAAGTATATTTACATCCTGATACAAAACTAGCGGATGCCACCCCTCTTGGTCAAATAAAGGTTCAGCGGGATCAAAGAAACTCAAGACTTTCAGCGGGATCGCAGGGTTAATCGTCTCGCGCTGCGGCGAGATTGCGACGGGTAAAATCGCTAACTCGTCGATCGGCGCTCTCAGTACGAGATGTGCGAACCCGCGATGAAATTCACCCATGTGATTCGGCTGCGGGGGCTGCACCATCGATAAAGTCCCTTCTGGAAAAACGCCTACCGCCTGTCTCGACTTTAAAAGCTCGATCGCTTGATGAAAAAAGCTGCTCTGCCGATTTTTATCGCTATCTAAGGGGAAACATCCTAACTGCGTTACAATCTCCCGCATCACCGGAACTTGCCCCATATAGTGATGGCAGGCAAACCGAATCGGGCGGTCGATCGCACTCATCAACAACATCGCATCCATCACACTGCGGTGATTGCTCACAACGAGAACAGCGCAGTTTTTGGGGACGCGATCGCAGTGATACGAATACATCCTCGTACCCACGCTCATCAGCATCAACTGGGAAACCTGAAGGGGGCTCAAACCTGGCATGAAACCTACAATACTCAAGTGCAGAACAAATCTCTTTCTATTTATTAACGGGATTGACTCGCGCCAACCATTATCTTAAGACACAAATAAAAATGCCGAAGTCAAAGAATTACTCTTATTGTAGAGTGTGCGTTTCAAGTTCTGAACAGAAAAAAGCACCCCTGAATTTAGGAGTGCAATCGACGGGAGTTTTTTAGTGCGACTAGAATTTAATTTGTCTGACCGAAGAAATTACTCCTCGACTTGTGCTTGATTGCGACGCTTCAGCAACAATGCACCCCCCGCAGCCATCAAGCCCAGAACCGCTGTCGGCTCAGGAACCTTTCTCGGATCGCCGTAGCTTGCCATGTGGAAAGAGTGGTTATCTGATTCAAAACCACCGCCCCCTGTTTGGGTGATCACAATGCGATCGAAGATGTCTGCTTCCTTATCCGCGTAGAAGTGGAGATAACCGTTTCCTTCGCCAGAATGTTGAGTCGCTCTCACTGGAGCCACCGGATTCACATCTTCAGTCGAGAAAGACTTGACCAAGCGATCGCCCTTGAAGAACGAGAAAACGTTTCCAGGGCTAATTGCACCCCAGTTCATCCCGAAGTAGTTCAAGCTTTCCTGCAGCGCGATCGTGACGCTGCCACCCTGGAAAACCGCGAGGTAGTTGCCTTCGTTGACTTCACCGTTTGCGCCTGCGGGTGCCCACCGATCCGCACGAACGCTGCTGACACTTGCATTCTCGAAAGTATACTTTGCAAATCCTGTGGTCGGTGCAGAGCCAGAATTGAAGTCGATCGTTCTCGTTCCGGCTTTGTTTGAGAAGTCAGAGAATGCGCCTTGATTCGTGACACCGTTTGGGCCTGCGACACCACGGGTAATGTTGAACGAAATCGCTTGAGCAGAACCTGCGTGGCTGAGTGCTGCGATCGCAGAAATCGCCACAACTGAACAGAGACCTTTGATGAATTTCATGATGTTGCCTTAACAGACTAACTCTATGCCTGCTATTATTCGTTTCCAACAGCAGCAAAGCTTTGAGGGAATGTACTGAATTTTCGAGCAAGTTCGCTCCACTCTGTTTTATGAATTGCAGGTTAAGAAACGCCTAGATAATCCGTATATTTCTTCTGAATTGAAATGTTAAATTTAGAGGAATTACGATACATTTACGGAGTTTTCAGGCTTAGATTACTTCAGTTGATCATTGTTTTGATGTCACTTTAGTAAGCTTACTTAGGATAAAAAGCCAGAGTAAGCGAACACAGACTAAAAATATAGGCAATTTCGCAGGGCTTATAATTTCGCGGGAGTCACTGAGGCAAAGAAACAAATGCGCGATCGAGGACTCATCCCCCTCAGAAAATTTGACAGTAAGATTTAAGATTTCGCGACGTATCGCGCACAACTTGCTGGTTAAAATGAAAACCATGCTTCCACCCGATGTCGATCACGCTGGTTTAATCGGCTCTCAAAATTCACACCCCTGCCCAGATTGGCAAATTAAATTACAGGGGTTATTTTCACGATATTTATGACTCTATCTTCAGAAAAGCCCACTTTCGCTTTGACTACGCCGCTCTACTACGTCAATGATTTGCCCCACATTGGGAGCGCTTATCCGACGATCGCGGCAGATGCGATCGCGCGATTTCAGCGTTTGGGTGGAAAGCAGGTTCGGTTTGTCACCGGAAGCGACGAACACGGGCAGAAAATTCAGCGCACCGCAGAAAGTTTGGGACGAGAGCCGCAAGAACATTGTGATCTGATTGTTGAGGGGTTTAAGCGGCTGTGGACACAGTTAGACATTCACTACGATCGCTTTGTTCGTACGACCGATGAGCGGCATCATGCGATCGTCAAAGAGTTTTTTCAGCGCGTGTGGGAAAACGGCGATATTTATCTCAGCCAGCAAAAAGGCTGGTATTGCGTTTCCTGTGAAGAATTTAAGGAAGAGCGTGAATTGCTAGAAGGAAATCGCTGTGCCATTCACGTCAATAAAGAAGTTGAATGGCGCGATGAAGAAAATTATTTTTTCCGGCTCTCCCACTATCAAGAAAAACTAGAAAAACTCTACGCTGAACACCCGGAGTTTATTCAGCCTGAGATTCGTCGAAATGAAGTTCTAAGTTTCGTTAGTCAGGGACTGAGAGACTTTTCAGTTTCGCGAGTAAATTTCGACTGGGGCTTCCCAGTTCCAGTTGATCCGAAACACACGATTTATGTGTGGTTTGATGCGCTGCTCGGATACATTACGGCATTGCTAGAACCGGATCAAGCACCCACATTAGAGAATGCAATTTCCAAGTGGTATCCCTTTGATGTTCATATCATTGGAAAAGATATTCTGCGATTTCACGCGGTTTATTTTCCTGCAATGTTGATATCAGCCGGATTGCCACTTCCCAAAATGGTATTTGGGCATGGATTTCTCGTGCAGGATGGCGTAAAGATGGGCAAGAGTAGCGGGAATGCGATCGATCCTGTTGCCCTAGTCGAACGATATGGAGTCGATGCCTTTCGATACTATTTTCTTAAAGGAATTGAATTCGGGCGCGATGGCGTGTTTGAAGAAGGGCGCTTTGTCGATATGTGCAATGCGGATCTGGCAGACGGATTCGGAAACTTGCTCAATCGGACGCTGGGATTGATTCATAAGAATAGTGGCGGTGTTGTTCCTGAAGTTGAGATTTCAGCCGATCATCCATTACGATTGGTAGCAGAAGAATTAGGCGATCGAGTTTCCAAAGCATACGAATCATTAGCCTTCAATGTCGCTTGTGAGGAAGTATTAACGCTGATTCGGCTCGGTAACAAATACATCAACGAACAAGCCCCTTGGTCACTTTACAAAGCAGGGAAAAATCAAGAAGCAGAAGAAGTTTTGTATGCGGTTTTGGAATCGGTGCGGCTTGCTGCGTATCTTTTATCACCAATTATTCCTCGTACTAGCACGGCAGTTTATCAACAATTAGGTTTTAGTATTGACTTTAATGACGCTAACTTAAGTGATATGTCAATCACTTTCTCCAATCAAGCAAGATGGGGAATACTGCGTGCTAAACAAGCCCTTCAAAAGCCTCAACCTGTCTTTCAAAAACTCGAACTTCCGGTCGAAAGTTCCCCTTGAGCGTGTTCGCTACTTTTTCAAGTTCAAAACCTTTCATATAAAATCTGAGGATATCAACTGTGTTGAATCATATTAATCACGAAACGGAGACCGTGTTTTCGCCTGAGCAAGTGCTAGAAAATCGCGGACGAGTTGCCATTTTTATCGACGGCTCCAATTTATTCTACGCCGCTCTACAGCTCGGAATCGAAATCGATTACACCAAGCTTCTAGTCCGACTAACCTCTGGGTCAAGATTGCTGAGATCGTTCTTTTACACAGGGGTCGATCGTACCAACGAAAAACAACAAGGCTTTCTCCTATGGATGCGCCGCAATGGATACCGCGTGATCTCCAAGGATTTAGTACAACTGCCGGATGGCTCAAAGAAAGCCAATCTAGATGTCGAAATCGCGGTCGATATGATGTCGCTTGTGGGATCGTATGATACAGCCGTTTTAGTCAGCGGTGATGGCGATCTTGCTTATGCAGTAAACGCAGTGAGCTATCGGGGAGTCCGGGTCGAAGTCGTCAGCTTACGATCGATGACCAGTGATAGCTTGATCAATGTTGCCGATCGCTATATTGATCTTGACAACATTAAAGAAGACATTCAGAAAACGCCTCGGAGCTATACTTACCGCCCATTAACCAGTATTGGTGTGATGGATGACCACGACGACGAGCATTCGCCTTAAAGTAGAGAGGTCGGGAGCAATATCGAGATAGATTTCGTCATTTATCTCGGTAGCTCCGTTTCCCACAGGGTTTGCTCCTTGGTTCTCTGGCTTGAGGAATTGTATTTTGCGTCGCTCAATTTTATTAAATCTGGCTCTAATTACGCTTCTAATCGGTGCAAGCGGCTGTGGAAATCGCAACCGCGCTGCTGAACAGCTTACAAAAGATACTCAAGGCGCACAAAAGTTTGACAGCAACCTGACCTTTAACAACGTCACCTTAGAGCAAGCGAACGATAAGGGGCAGCTTTGGTGGCGGGTCAAGGCGAAGCAGGCTGTCTATGCAAAGGATCAGAAAAATGCGACCGTTGAGGAGCCGAAAGGTGAGCTTTTCCAGGACGGCAAGCCTGTATTCAAGATCGAGGCGCAGCGCAGCGATATTCAGCAAGACGGGAAATCGATCGTTCTCAAAGGGCAAATTACCGCCATTGACATTCGCGATGGCTCCGTGTTGAAAGGAAACGAACTCGAATGGCGACCGACTGAAGACGTGCTAATTATTCGGAACGGCTTCAACGGCGATCACAAACAGGTGCAACTGGCGGCAAAAGAAGGGCGATTTTTGACCCGCACCCGCCGAGTTGATCTCACAGGTCAGATTGTCGCGCAAGTAAAAGAACCGTCGCTTCAGATGCGAGGAGAACGCTTAACTTGGCTGATTCAGGATCAGAAGCTCAACAGCGATCGACCGATTCAAATCGATCGATATGAAAATAAGCAGATTACCGATCGGGGCAGCGCTGACCAGAGTGAAGTCGATCTGAAGGCCAAGATTGTCACGCTTCGCCAGAATGCTCGAATTGCTCTGAAGCAGTCGAACACACAAATTAACGGAAATGCCCTCGCTTGGAATATCGATCAAAAAACCTTGTCAGCGAGTGAACCCATTACGATCGTCAATTCCGCCCAACAAGTCACCTTGACAGCAAATCAGGGTGAGATGCAGATTGATCAGCAAGTCGCAGACCTCAGCGGCAATGTGCGCGGGGTGGGAGAGAAAAATCAATCGCGTTTGAGCGCCGATCGCGTGAAGTGGTTTCTTGCCACTCAACAATTTGAAGCGAATGGTAATGTCAGCTATCAGCAGAACAATCCACCTTTTAGCATTGCCGGGCCGCAAGCCTCCGGAAAGCTCGACACTCAACAGGTCGCGGTCAACGGTGGGCAAGAAGGCGGACGAGTGGAACTTCAAATCACACCGCAAGGATTGGGACGATAAAATTAGGGCGATAGAAAAACGCGAATTCGATGATTTCGCTCATCAGTAGTATGACTAGTACAGGACAACTTGTATGACCTATTGCCTTGGAATTCTGACAAAAACAGGTTTAGTCATGGCAGCGGACTCTCGAACAAATGCGGGAGTCGATTACATTTCGACCTATCAGAAACTGTTTGACTTCTCGATCGAACACGATCGCACTTTAATCCTTTGCACTTCTGGCAATCTTTCCGTCACTCAATCTGTTCTGACTTTGATGCAGCAAGCGATCGATGCCAAATCAGAAGTAAGCTTACACACGCTTCCGAGCTTATACGAAATCGCACGGTACATTGGTAGCATGATGCGGCAAGTTCAAGACGAGAATCGCCCGTGGTTAGAAAAAGATGGAATTGACTACCAATCTACAATTTTGCTAGGTGGGCAGATTCGAGGATCAGCCCCCCAACTCTTTATGATCTACAGTCAAGGTAATTTTATTCAAGCTTCTAAAGAAACGCCGTTTTTGCAGATTGGCGAAGCGAAGTATGGAAAACCGATTCTCGATCGCGTTTTATCGTTTGAAACCTCGACTGAATCGGCGGCGAAATGTGCGCTTTTATCGATCGATTCAACGATGATTTCCAACATCTCGGTTGGGCCTCCGATCAATCTCATTATGTACGAAGCCGATAGTTTCAAAGTTCGCTATCAGCTTTGTTTAGATATTGATGCGCCTTACCTCACTCGGATTCGCAAACAATGGGAAAAGTGCATCAACGAAGCCTTTGAACAGATGCCAAACATTGATTGGGAGCAGCATTACTGAAACGGCAGATCTCAAAGTCTTTGAATCTGTAAGGTATAGTTCATTATAGATTGTACACCTCCCGATCGCGTGACCTTTCCCACAATTGGAGCCGCATACTCTGGAATCGCACTTGCAGCAAGCGCAATATGTCGATCACTGACTGCTAACCCGTGTGTAGGGTCATATCCTCGCCAACCTGCACCTGGTAGATAGACCTCAGCCCACGCATGAAGAGAGCGATCGGGATGTTCTGGATCTCCTTCTTGATAGCCGCTGACAAATCTTGCAGCAAGTCCGATCGCGCGACAGACTTCGACAAATAGCACCGTTAGATCTCGACAAGATCCTTGTTTCTGTGTCCAAGTGAGTCCAGGCGGATAAGGATTTCCAGTTTCCCGAATCACATATTGGCAGCTTGTGTAGATTTGCTCTGTTAGTTCGTTTAAAAACTGAGTCACATTGTTCTGTGATCGTTCCGCAATTTCATAAGCGAGTTGAAGTGCGACGCCATCGGTTGAGCCAAGATAGGGTTGGAGTTGTTTAAATAGCGAAGTCGGATAGTCGATCGGAAGTGCGATCGACCAAGGTTCTAGTAGATAGTTATAGGGATTCGATTGATGCGTCAAAGTTTGCGAAAGAATTTGAACATTGAGCGACTTTGTTAGCTCAGATGAAAACCAAACTTTGATCAAGGTATTGCCATCAAGGTCGGTCAGATCGGATTGTGCGATCGGGAGGGGTGTGACTTGCAGCGAGAACATTTTGAGTGTTTGCCAACCATCCGATCGCGGTCGCAATCGAATCAGATGCGGTTGTAGAGACACAGCATCACTGTAAGTATAAATTGTGGAGTGGGAAATTTGATACAGCACAGAATCGCAGATTAGAGGGTTTAACGCTATGCAGATGCACTTAAGAGAGTTTAACCCTCAACGGCTTTCCAAACTGTCGGAAAAACTATGATGCTGCGATCTCGCTATTCATGATCTGTAAACCAATCTTCTAGATCAGCCAGCTTGGTGAAGTCTAACAAGACATTGCTGAGATCTTCGAGTTGTTCAGAGGGTAGATTAGAAACGCGATCGCGCATCGATTGATCTAATTCCCCTACCTTCTTTACAAGTAGACGGAGGATCAGCGATTTCTCTCCCTCTTGTCGTCCCTCTTGTCGTCCCTCTTGTCGTCCTTCTTCCTTAGCTTCCCGAATGGCACGCGGTTCTTCGGTCAAATTCAGTCCTAACATTGCTCGAATCTCCGATCGACTTAAGTTGGCGAACTTGTACACCATTATAGAGGTCACAATGTCGATGAGATCTGCCCTTTCTCGCTCGGTCAGTTCCTGCTCAGTTCTTGCTAGCAAAGACCGTGCTACCTCTGGAGCTTCCTCCTCTTCTACAATAGTCAACACTGCCGCAGCGACCGTCACAGGTAACGATCGTACATCGCCCAATTCATCCAGATAAATTCGATGCACTTGTTCGCCATTCAACAGAGATCGATGTGGATAAACCTTATCCTGTTCCGTACTCCGCGAAGGGTAAATGACTACCGCTTGCCAATCCGAAAATCGAGAACTATTTCGGTAAAAGTACAACAACGATTCACCGAATAAACGCTCGTACAGTTCTGGGTCTTTTTGAAACTGCACCTCGCAAAAATATACGACTCCCGGTTCTGACTCTGGTGGCAAAAACACGCCATCGATCTCGAATCTTGGTTCCTTTACCGCCACTGAATCAAAGCGATAGTCATCCGCGTTCGCAGGTCGATCGCCAATTAAGTCGAACAGTAACGCAGGAGAGCGCTGAAACATTTGATAAAAAATCGGATCGCGCCGCATACCGCTTGCTCTCAATCTATCTGAACAAGTGTAATTTCTTTTGTTGCAGATTTGGAAAATTGAGCGATCGAGGTGAATCCTATCTGTAGTGAATTGGGAAAGGGCGATGAATCCGAACAAAGGTAGGGTGCTGATTTCGTTGGCGTTGATGGTTTCGGGCATCGTTGGGGCGGCGGTTGCATTGACACAATCGCCGCGTGGGATTGCTCTATTTCAGTCTCCGCCCGTAAAGACGGAACCCGTTTCAACGATAAAACCAATTCAGAAAGCGGTTACTCAGCAAAGTCGATCGCAAGAACTGACTGATCAACTAGAGCAATCCAACGCGGCTCAATTGCTTAAACAGCTTTCCGGTCAGGCGGATGCTAAGGTGAAAGACTCGAAAAGCGCGATCGAAGGTTTCATTCAGCAAAAAACAAACGAACAGCGTGACCATCTGAAGCAAATTGTGATTGATGCACTACGCGAAGCGATGACTGGAGAAGCCACACAGCAATCGAAAGCGCTTCCAGATGAGTTCAAAGGCATCAAGCTAACGACTGAGCAAACGGCTCAAATTCAGAAAGCACGTCGCGAAATGCAGACCGAAATAGTTCAACAGTTGCAAAACAATCCACAGTTGATGCAACAACTCCAGTCGGACTTACAAGCAGGACGACTGAATCAAGCTCTGTCGCAACCTTTGAATCAGTATAGCGACACGATCGCGCAAATTCTAACGCCACAACAACAGCAGAAATGGCAAAAAAACTTTGATCTGCTCAAGTCTCTTAGTCGTTGAAGAAGATTCGCACAGTCGATAAATTCACTCTGATTCTCACTCGTGTTCCGATGTCTAGAACGGGGTTCATCGCGCTTAACACCTGCAATCGAGTTCCTAAACTGGTCTGGATGCAATATCGATGATCTCGTCCTAGAAGCTGTCGATCGACGACTACGATCGTGCCTTTTTCATCAGGTTCTAATCGAATATCTTGCTGTCGGATCATCAGGTTTGCATCATCTGAGATTGGATCGCGGATGTGATCGAGAATGAATGTTCCGATCGCAGTTTTCCAGCCTTTACCATCATAGGTTGCGGGTAGGAAATTTCCTTGCGTCACGAACTCAGCCACGTATCGAGTCGCAGGGTCATTGTAAAGTCTTTCAGGAGTAGCTAATTGTTCAAGTCTGCCTTGGTTCATCACGGCAACACGATCGGAAATCGATAGAGCTTCTTCTTGGTCGTGAGTGACGAAAATCGCAGTCGATCCCGTTGTTTTTAGAATCGATCGAATTTCTTGGCGAAGATGCGATCGTACTTGCACATCTAAGTTACTTAAAGGTTCGTCGAGCAGAATCAGAGCAGGTTGAGGGGCTAAAGCTCTCGCGAGTGCGACTCGTTGCTGTTGACCGCCTGATAGTTCGTGGGGATAGCGCTTTTCTAAGCCTGATAATCCTACTTGCGCGATCGCGTCTGCAATCGTTTTTTTCGCCTGCTGAGGGGGATAACTCGATCGTTTACGCTGAGACTTTTTTAATCCAAAACCGACATTCTGCGCCACGGTCAAATGCGGAAACAGCGCATAGTCCTGAAACACCATGCCGATATCACGCTGCTCTGGAGGCAGCCACCGATTCGCACCTGCAACTTCTTGACCTGCAAGCTCAATCGTTCCCGATTGGGGTCGCTCGAATCCGGCAATCAATCGCAGTAACGTCGTTTTCCCACAGCCAGAAGCCCCTAATAAACTCAAAAGTTCTCCTTGCCGCAGTTTTAGCGACACCGCATCGACAACGGGTGTGTCAGAAAATTGTTTTGAAACGCGATCGAGTTGCAGGAGAATGGATTCAAACATTTTTTATCGTTTCAAGCTTATTGACACTTATCATCAACAATTTTGGAACCACAGTAAAGTAGTTTAGAAGATTTGTTTAGAGGATATGCAGATTTCACGGGAAAAAACGGCGCTGAGTGGTTGGACGATCGTAGTGATTGCGATCGCTGGATTAATTGCGTTACCGATCGTCGTAGTGTTGAGCGGATTGTTTGCAGATGCGCGATCGATCTGGCAGCATTTAGCCGAAACAGTGCTATCAACTTATGTGATTAATTCACTGTTATTAATGCTTTGGGTTGGGCTTGGAGTCACACTGATTGGAACCGGAGCAGCTTGGCTCGTGACAATGTGCCGTTTTCCGGGAAGTCGGATCTTAACTTGGGCGTTATTGTTGCCGTTAGCCGCTCCCGCTTACATCCTGGCGTATACCTACACCGACTTGCTCGATTTTTATGGCATTGTGCAGACGAGTTTACGATCGTGGTTTGGTTGGAAAACATTGCAGGATTATTGGTTTCCAAATGTACGATCGCTCTGGGGTGCGGCGTTAATGTTGGTGTTGGTGCTGTATCCGTATGTGTATTTATTAGCTCGATCGGCGTTTTTATCTCAGTCGGTTTGTACGCTCGAAGCGAGTCGGAGTTTGGGATGTAGTCCTTGGCAGAGTTTTAGAAAAATCGCGTTACCGTTGGCGCGTCCAGCGATCGTGGCGGGATTGTCTCTCGCATTGATGGAGACACTCAATGACTATGCAACGGTTCAGTTTTTTGAAGTGAGTACGTTTACGACTGGGATTTATCGCACTTGGTTTGGAATGGGGGAAAGACTGGCTGCAACTCAGTTAGCTGCATGCTTATTGATATTTATTTTTGCTTTGATTTTGTTGGAGCAGTTTTCGCGCGGACGAGGGAAGTACTATCAATCGAGCGGTTCACAGTCTTTTCAGAAATATCAGCTTCGGGGAATTAGAGCGATCGCGGCTTTACTACTCTGCATTGTTCCATTGCTGCTCGGCTTCTTTTTGCCTGGAGGTTTCTTGTTGAAGATGACACTGGACAACTGGGATGAAGTGTTTGATCAACGATTTTGGAACTTTGCTAGCAATAGCTTGATTGTGTCGGGGCTGGCGGCGGGGGCGGCGATCGTCATTGGGATTATCTTGGCGTATGGATTGCGATTGAATCGATCGATCACAATGCGAGTCGCGACTTACGTTGCTTCAATGGGTTATGCAGTGCCGGGATCGGTGATTGCGGTTGGGATTTTAGTGCCGTTTGGATTATTTGATAATGCGATCGATAGTTGGATGAGATCGACGTTCAACATCTCAACAGGATTGCTATTGAGTGGAACAATCTTTGCGCTGATTTTTGCTTATTTGGTCAGGTTCTTAGCTTTGTCATTCAATAGCATCGAAGCAAGCTTGATGAACATTAAACCGAGTTTGGATGATGCTTCTCGGAGTTTGGGATTTGGGGCAACGAATACATTGTTTCGCATTCACATTCCGCTGCTGTGGAAAGGAGTTTTAGCGGCTGCGATTTTAGTGTTTGTCGATGTGATGAAAGAGCTATCGGCAACTTTGATTATTCGACCGTTTAACTTTGATACGTTAGCAGTTCATGTTTACAATCTTGCATCGGATGAGCGGTTGGCAGAAGCTTCTGGATCAGCATTAGCGATCGTGCTTGTGGGGTTGATCCCTGTGATTCTTCTCAGTTGGCAGATGGAGAAACAATAATAGGCAGGGCAATATGCTCTGCCTATCGAATGTTTAAAAAAGTAGTCGTTCACTGCATGACCCGCCCCCGGACTGGAAGTCTACCATGTACACACCAGTCTCTTGATCTGTCATTGCCCAGATTTCTCGCCCCCTAAATCCCCCATTCTGAGGGACTTTGAGACAAGAAAGTTCCAGAATTTCAAGAAATCTCTATCGTTCTAAGTCCCCCAAGTTTGGGGGACTTAGGGGGTTGAAGCCGACTGAAACGAAGCGACGATCGACTTGTGTGTACACGGTAGGGACTGGAAGTCGGGGCTGAAACGTAAGCGGGATATCTTTTCGTACCTTTAAAACACCTCTTAGGAAGTTACTCTGCACCCTCGATCGGTGCAAATCCCTGACGCTGGACATTCTCCGTCACCACACGCGGTTCAAGGAACTGAAGGAGATAATCGACTCCACCCGCCTTAGAACCCACCCCCGAAAGCTTAAAGCCTCCGAACGGTTGACGCGCCACGATCGCGCCCGTAATTCCCCGATTGATGTACAGATTACCGACCTCAAATTCTGCCTGTGCTTGCTCAATGTGTGATGGAGTACGCGAATACAATCCACCTGTTAAAGCGTAAGGCGTTCCGTTTGCTAACTCTAAAGCTTCTTGAAACGAGGTCGCCCGCATCACTGCTAAAACTGGCCCAAAAATCTCTTCTTGGGCAATTTTGGCATCGACTTGAACATTTGTGAAAATCACTGGAGCGACATAGTAACCACCTTCAGGAGTGGGAAGCTCAATCGCAACTTCCGCCTCAGTTCGTCCTTTCTCGATGTAGTCCTGAATCCGCTGTTGAGCTTCACCATCAATTACAGGTCCAACTTTTGTACTCGGTAATTCCGCTTCTCCGATGTTGAGCGATCGAGTTGCCTCGACCAACCGCGATAAGAAGGTTTCGTACACGGGTTCAAGTACGATCGCTTTAGAACAAGCCGAACATTTCTGCCCACTAAACCCAAAAGCCGATTGCACAACTCCTTGAACGGCTTGATCTAAGTCTGCACTTTCATCAATGACGATCGCATTCTTACCACCCATTTCAGCCACAACTCGCTTGAGATGTTTCTGTCCTGGTTGTAGAACGGCTGCATCCTTGTAGATTTGACATCCTACAGCTTGCGATCCGGTAAACACAATCATGTGTACATCACGATGTTTAACCAAGTGTGCGCCGACGGTATGACCTTCACCGGGAATGAATTGAAACACGCCGCGCGGAATTCCTGCTTCGATGAGAACCTCTGCAATCTTCGCCGCAATCACTGAGGAAGTTTCGGCAGGTTTGAATAAGGTACAGTTCCCAGTTACTAAGGCTGCAACCGTCATTCCAACCGGAATTGCTAAGGGGAAGTTCCAAGGAGAAATGACTAATACAATGCCTCGTGGATGATAGCGATAATGGTTCGTTTCACCGGGAAAATCGTAGTCAACTCCTCGATCGAGTCTTTCCATTTCATCGGCGTAATAGTTACAGAAGTCGATCGCTTCGGAAACTTCTCCATCGCCTTCTTTGACAGGCTTACCTACTTCGTAAGTCATCCAAGCGATTAACTCTTCGCGCCGTTGCTCAAATAGATTGGCAGCTTTGCGAAGGATTTGAGCGCGTTCTTTTGCGGGAGTGCGTCGCCAGGCGGGAAAGGCGGATTTTGCTGCCTCGATCGCTTGATCGGCTTGTTCGATGCTAATCATGCCGATCGTGCCAACCGTCTCACTAAATCGCGATGGATTCTCGGATCTAATCTTCTCAGTTGTTTCGACAAACTCACCATCGATCAACGGTAAGTAAGTTTTGCCGAACAGTTGACGGACTGATTTTAGAGTCAATTGAATATGATCGCGCTTTGCATCATTCGAGTAATCGGTGTCTGCGGCATTCTCGAATTTATCCAAAGCCTTCAGTTCAGAATGTTCGCTAACTTTGGGAGCCGTAATCAATTCCTCGATCGGTCTTTCTTCTAAATTCTGCCGCAAGAATGAACTATTTGCCGTGTTCTCTAACAATCGACGAATCAGATACGACATTCCGGGAATCAGTTCGCCATAAGGACAATACACCCGAACGCGATAGCCTTGATCCACGATCGCTTTCGCTAACTTATCACCCATTCCGTAAAGGGTTTGAAACTCGATTCTGTGTTTGGGAATGTTGAGAGATTTCGCGATCGCTAACGCATGAGCCTGCGATCGAACATTGTGACTTCCGAGCGCTGCATTCAAAACCTCGTGATTTTCGAGCAATAGTTCCGTTAACTGTTCATAGTTCGCATCCGTTTCAGCCTTGTCGTTAAACACAGGCTGATCCCAATCTTTCTGAACCGCTTTGATCGTTTCTTGATCCCAATAAGCCCCTTTGACCAATCGAACCGTCACCGGAGTTCCACGCTCCGTTGCCCAATCAACCAAGCCTTGCAAATCATCTTTGCTATCGCGTAGATAACCTTGAATCGTCATTCCAATGTCAGAACGCGATCGAAACTCGTCTTCCAGCAACAATGCTTTCAAAGTTGCCAGCGTCAGATCTTTGTAAGCATACTGCTCCATATCAAAGTGAACGGCTGCACCAAGTTCCTGAGCGCGACGCAGCAAAGTTCTAGCACGATCGGCAACCCGCGCCTTGCTGCCTTCCTCATCCAACGGATCGAACTGAGAATAGAACGCTGTAAGCTTGACGGAAACCTGAACTTTCGGAAGTGGCTTGCCATCAGCGAAATCGATTTGCTCAACTTTTGACCAGGATTTCGAGGCTTCGGTCAATTGCGCCATTAGATCTAAATAGCGATCGAGATAAGATTGCGCCTCGGTTTCGGTGATCACCGCTTCACCCAGCAAATCCACCGTAAACATCATTTTCTCTTTTCTCAAGCGCTCGATCGTCTTCAAGACCTGCTTGAGATTTTCACCCGCAATGTACTTATGTGCCAATGTTTCGACCGCAGTAGAAAGCGTCGATGCCGCCAATTGTCCCGGCATCGATTCCGCATTGGCGAAGTTGAGTAAATTCTTCAACGCCGCAGGAAGTTCGACCGTCCGATCGCTCATATATTCCTGCAAATGTCGCGCAATTTCGGGCTTGCTTCGCAGCGATGGCAAACAATCAATCAACCGAAACAACTGCACCCGTAACCCTGGATTTCCCATTGCCCATCCGAGCAACTTATCATCCCACTGCATCTGATCGCGCACTTGAGCAAACCACGATCGCGATTCACGGGTCGCACTGAGCAACTGACGCGCGATCGCTTGCGTTTGAGATTCATAACGATCGTTAAAAGCTTGACTCACCATAACTTGAACGTCTCCAATCGATAAATCTGGAAATCGGTAGCTGTTTAGTGTCCTACAGTTCCATTGTGAAATCTGTGATGATCCTCACAGCAATCGCTCGCTATAAAGATTTACGTTTCAGAATCCCCGATCGTTTGCCGTTCGCAATTAAACAGCAAAATGAGGAAACCATGTGTACTATAAAAAGATCGTAACGCGGGCAAGTGCAAGGATGAGTTCAACAGCACAGTTCGGATTAATTTGCTTTTTGGTGTTTTTTGCCTTATCCCAAGTCTTTCAGTGGGCACAGGAATTAACGTTGCCGCTCCCATTTTTCATCTTGGGTGGCGCAATTTTAGCGATCGCATCAAACTTCGATCGACGCGCAGGTTTTCCCTTCAGCTTGATCCATTCTCCAACTTCTGAAGCGCCGCCTGTCGAACCACCCACGATTACACAATCTCAAACTCCAAAATTCCCGCGCGAAGTCTCCTTCACCATCCGCAAACCCGAAAAACTCGATCAGTAATCTGCTCCCGTCTTCCGTCACAATGGGAAAGAGTGACGTTCATTTCTCTGACCCTTATGTTTAACCGCTTGGTATTGGCGTTTGTTGCGCTAGTGATGCTCTGTTTGACGATCGCGCAACCTGCTTGGGCAAGTCTCGACGACGATCGCTTTGATGGCGATATTTTTGCGCTCTATGCCGGAAATGGATCGCTCGTCCCGCCGAAAGTTACCTTAGCCGATGCCCTTAATCAGAAAAAACCTGTTCTGCTTGTGTTCTATACCGATGACAGCAGCGATTCTAAGCAATTCGCAAACGTGGTTTCACAAACACAAGCATTCTACGGACGCGTGATCGACATTCTGGCGATTCGGGTGGATTCGCTTCCGATAAAAGAGAAGTTTGACCCGAAAGAACCAGGCTACTACTACAAAGGCTTTGTGCCTCAGACCGTCGTATTTGATCAAGCTGGAAAGGTGCGATTGAACGAAATTGGAGTAATTCCTTACGAGAAGATCGACGATGAATTTCGCAAAGTTTTTGATCTACTACCGCGATCGAAATCCGTGATTCTCAAGCGTCGTCCCGTAAATGAGATCAATTCAGAACTGGTTCCGCAGGCAAAATAGTTCTGATTCTTAAGAATCACGTCAAGAAATTTCACAGTGCGAGATTTCCTCGGTAAGATTTCGAGTAGGACACCTAGCCCCACTTCCTGAGATGCCCCAAGCCTACAGCACTGAGGAACTGCTCCAAATTCTGTCGCAAGAACGGCAAGCCTGCATGAATGGGCAACGCTTGAATCTTGCCGCGATGCCGTCTGGGATTAATCCACTGCTCGATCGCTTCGTCAATTCCGATGGCATTCAGCGATTCACCGCTTACCGAGATTTCCGCACCGCAATCCATCAATACCAAATCGAACATCAAGTCTCTGGAGTCGTTTGGACTCCGCTCAACATTCAGGGAAGAACTTGCTGCTGTCCCAGAATTCACGAACAGTTGATTAGTCTGCCTTCCGATCTGATGATCCTCAAAGCTGAAAAAGGTGCGATCGTCGAATTTTGGCGATCGGTTACTGTCGGATTCGATTTCTACCTCAGTATGAACAGCGGTAAGCTGCATCGATTGGTTACACCGGATGATATTGAGCGAATTTTACAACGCTCCGAATGGGCAGCGTTGAGCCAGCAGGGAAAAGGCGAAATGCTGGAATTGATTCTGCAATCAGGTTGGGGCAAACCTGAAGAAGCCGTTTACCGTCGAGGATTTCCAGAGTCAGGCAGTGAATATATCCATGCAGTACGACCCGGACGAGAACCGATCGGGTAACGGCGCGATCTTTGATTCGAGTGGAGCTTACCGATATGCGCTTTGGCGGTCATGGAATTCTGATCCGCGCATCGGTTTTGTCATGCTCAATCCCAATCAAGCCGATGCAGAGTTGAATGATCCAACGATTCGACGCTGTATCGGATTTGCAAAAAGTTGGGGATTTGGCGGACTCGAAGTAGTGAATCTGTTTGCATACCGAGCGAAAACGCTGCAGTTATTGAAACAGGCAGCAGAGCCAATTGGAATAGAGAACGATCGCTATTTGCTCACTCTGGCAAAACGAGTCGATTTAATCATTTTGGCTTGGGGAAATTGGGGCGGATTGTGGCAGCGCGATCGCGAAGTTCTGCCGTATTTTCAAACAGAAAATAGCTATTCATTGGGTGTTACGAAACTAGGACACCCGAAACACCCGCTTTATCTACGGCGCGATATCGATCGAGTTCCGTGGATTGCTGCGATGCCATGTGTCTTAAATGCGAACCCGCGCATTTAAGACAATAACAAATGTTACTTAAAACGCAAACTTGATAAACATTTCTATCATGAGTAGTGCGCTAAATAGGTGATCAAGACAGCAAAAGATCGGGGTGTATTGATGCTGGCTTGAAGCAAAAAGACTTGTGACAGTGAGCCTATTCAGACTCGTTGATTCGATTAAAACTGCACTAGAATGATGTACACTGCTGAACTCGATCATCTGCGTATTTAACTGCATTGGGGTATATTTTCTGCTAATACCTTGAGCAAATCAAACTTTGCTCACCGAAGTTATATTTCATACATTTGTGTTTTCTAGCACCTCATCCAAATCTTGATTCATTATCATAATGAACCTTGTTCCTGATTCAAAAAAAACTGAACCGTGGTCATTCAATTTCCGGCTTTGTCAGTCCCGTCAGATCGATCGTCTACACAGGTAGGTGAACCAAAAATGGTGGGTGAAAAGATTGCCATTATTGAGGACGAAAGCATCGTGGCGCTAAGTCTACGATCGCGTTTAGAAGCCGCAAATTATGCCGTTACCGGAATCGCCGATTCCGCACATTCCGCTTTATCTCTTGTTGCAAATACGGCACCAGATCTCGTTCTAATGGATGTCAGACTCAAAGGCGACCAAACCGGAATTGAAGTCGCCCAAACGATTCATGATCGTTGGAAAATTCCCGTCATTTTTCTCACAGGCTATTCTGACCCGGACACGCTTCATTCTGCTCACCAAACTGAGCTGTTCGGATATCTAATCAAACCGATCGAGCCGCTTGAACTCTACAGCGCGATCAAAATTGCCCTTCAGAAATATTATCACCAACAGCATCTTGAACAACTCGTTCAGCAACGCACTCAAGAACTCGCGGTTGTGAATGCCCGTTTACAACAAGAAATTACAGAACGGCAGCGATCGGAAGCCGAGGTAACTCAAGCGCTAGACGATTTGCGCGAACTAAAATCGCGCTTTATCACCACGGCATCTCACGAATTTCGCACGCCTTTATCGATCGTGCTGACTTCTGCCGAACTTCTAGAGCGACTTGGTGCAGACTGTCCCGAAGATCGTCGATCGCGCTATTTCCAAAAAATTCGCGAAGCAGTTCAATCAATGACGACCATTTTGACGAACGCTTTAACACTCCGAAGAATGGGCACAGATGAGATCGCGGTACAGCCCGATTCCTTTGATTTACATCGGTTCTGCCTCAGCGTGGTTTCAGATTTGCAAAGCAATGACAGAATTCAGTTCCGATTCCTTGAAGACAGTTCGCGAGTCAGGCTTGATCCTGAACTGCTCAACCTGATTTTGAATCACCTTCTAAGCAACGCGCTAAAATTCTCAAAGCAAGCGATCAATCTAGAAATCCGCCGTGGTGTCGATCGCATTCTCTTAACAGTCAGCGATAGCGGTTTAGGGATTCCAACCGAAGAAATGCCATTGGTTTTTGAGCCATTTCACCGCGCGAAAAACGTCGATACGATTCCCGGTGGCGGATTGGGATTAGCGATCGTAAAACAATGCGTCGAATTGCAGGGCGGGACGATCGCGATTCAGAGTGAGTTAGGACAAGGGACGATCGTGCGGGTTGAATTACCGATCGAGACGAAATCCTAATCGCAGCGCTCCGTTAGAATGGGGAATGCACAATTTCCTACTCTACTCATGACAGTTCGCGTTCGTATTGCACCCAGTCCCACTGGCAATCTTCACATCGGAACGGCTAGAACTGCGGTTTTCAACTGGCTGTTTGCCCGTCACCACGGCGGAAAATTTATCCTTCGGATCGAAGACACTGATTTAGAGCGATCGAAGCCCGAATTTACCCAAAACATCTTCGAGGGTCTGACTTGGCTCGGTTTGAATTGGGACGAAGAACCCGTCTATCAAACCGCGCGGATGAGTTTGTACCGCGAGAAGATCCAGCAGCTACTCGAGAAAGGACTTGCCTACCGCGCTTACGATACGCCAGAAGAACTCGATGCGATGCGGGAAACGCAAAAAGCCAGAAACGAAGCGCCTCGTTACAACAATCGTCACCGCAATCTCACACCCGAACAAGAAGCCGCATATCTGGCTGAAGGTCGTAAACCTGTGATTCGGTTCAAGATCGAAGACAGCCGAGAAATTTCCTGGACAGATCTCGTTCGCGGAACTGTCAGTTGGAAAGGTCGCGATCTCGGTGGCGATATGGTGATCGCACGCGCGGCAGAAGGCATAGATATTGGTCAACCGCTCTACAACTTTGTCGTGGTTGTAGACGATATCGACATGAATATCAGCCATGTGATTCGCGGCGAAGATCATATTGCCAATACTCCAAAGCAAATCTTACTGTACGAAGCACTGGGCGCGACTTTACCCGAATTCGGTCATACGCCGCTGATCTTGAATCAAGCGGGCGCGAAACTTTCAAAGCGCGATGGTGTGACTTCGATTTCTGACTTTCAGCACATGGGCTACACCTCAGAAGCGATCGCGAATTATATGACGCTCCTCGGCTGGTCGCCCCCTGAACCGATGACCGAAATCTTCTCGCTCTCCGAAGCGGCGGAAAAATTCGGATTCGATCGCGTCAATAAAGCCGGAGCCAAATTCGACTGGGATAAGTTGAACTGGCTGAACGGACAGTACATTCACGCAATGCCCGTTCCCGAAGTCACCGATTTATTAATTCCAGTGTGGAAGTCAGCGGGATACGTGTTTGATGAGAAAAGCGATCGAGCTTGGCTCGAACAAGTTAGCGCTCTTGTCGCTGCGAGTCTTGCTCGACTGGATGAAGCCGTAGACATGACACGCTATCTATTCCAGCCGTTAGAGTTCAACGACGATGCGAAGGCACAGATGCAGCAAGAAGGCGCAGCGACAGCGCTTAAAGCCATTTTAGAAGCGATGCCGTCACCGCTGACCGAGACTGCGACTCAAGACGTGATCAAACAAGTCGTGAAAGAGCAGAACTTGAAAAAAGGCATCGTGATGAAATCGCTCAGAGCCGCACTTACTGGGGCACTTCAAGGACCTGATTTAGTTCAATCCTGGTTACTGCTAAATCAGAAAGGACTCGATCGAGAACGGTTTGAGCAAGCCTTGTCGATCGCATCCTGATTGCGCGGGAGTCGGAGAAGTTCCTTATTTCCGGCTCCCAATTTCCCATTTGATTGTCGGAAGTCTCAAAATTAAGTTAAATTTAGTTAAGATTCCTCTCATTAATCATTTGGTAGAGAATCCGTAAAAGTACCTGCCTTTCACCCAAGCCTCAAGCTTGAGCGAAATTGCATCGTACAGCCCGTATGGAAAATCCCATACTAAATAACGATCGATCTTTACCGTTGTAGCCGTATCACGAGGTTGCCAGTTTATGAAATCTTCTTGGAGAACAATCCTGCTGTGGGCAATTCCCGCGCTCGTCGTCGGGTTTTTCCTGTGGCAAGGATCAATCGCTCCAACCGCGCCCGATACGGGTAGAAACACTGCCAGCACCCGTATGACCTATGGGCGGTTCTTGGAGTATTTAGACGCGAATCGCATCACTAGCGTTGACTTATATGATGGGGGTCGGACTGCCATTGTAGAAGCGGTCGATCCAGATCTGGACAATCGGCTACAACGCTTACGAGTCGATCTCCCCGGCAATACTCCCGAACTCGTCACCCGCCTCCGTTCTTCCAACGTCAATCTAGATTCGCACCCGATTCGCAACGATGGTGCAGTCTGGGGATTGTTAGGAAACTTGGTCTTCCCGGTTCTCTTACTGGGTGGATTGTTTTTCTTGTTCCGTCGATCGGGCAATGTTCCGGGCGGCCCTGGACAAGCAATGAACTTTGGTAAGTCTAAAGCTCGTTTCCAAATGGAAGCGAAAACGGGCGTTCTATTTGATGATGTCGCAGGCATCGAAGAAGCGAAAGAAGAACTGCAAGAAGTTGTGACGTTCTTGAAAAAGCCTGAACGCTTTACCGCAGTTGGCGCAAAAATCCCCAAGGGTGTTCTACTTGTAGGACCTCCTGGAACGGGTAAAACTTTGTTAGCAAAAGCGATCGCTGGAGAAGCGGGTGTTCCGTTCTTCTCGATCTCTGGTTCTGAATTCGTTGAAATGTTCGTTGGTGTGGGTGCATCCCGCGTCCGCGACCTGTTCAAAAAAGCGAAAGAAAACGCACCTTGTATCATCTTTATCGATGAAATTGATGCTGTCGGTCGTCAGCGTGGTGCAGGAATCGGTGGCGGTAACGATGAACGCGAACAAACCCTAAACCAACTCTTAACCGAAATGGATGGGTTTGAAGGCAACACCGGAATCATCATCATCGCAGCAACGAACCGACCAGATGTTCTCGACTCAGCTTTATTGCGTCCCGGACGTTTCGATCGACAAGTCAGCGTCGATGTCCCCGACATCAAAGGTCGCCTCGAAGTCCTCAACGTTCACGCTCGCAGCAAGAAGATTTCAGAAGAAGTCTCACTCGAAGCGATCGCGCGTCGGACTCCCGGTTTCTCTGGTGCAGATTTGGCGAACTTGCTGAACGAAGCTGCAATCCTGACTGCACGTCGTCGCAAAGAAGCGGTCACAATGCTAGAAATCGATGATGCTGTCGATCGTGTGGTAGCTGGAATGGAAGGCACACCGCTCACCGATAGTAAGAGCAAGCGTTTGATTGCTTATCACGAAATCGGGCACGCGATCGTCGGTACTTTGGTGAAAGAACACGATCCAGTGCAGAAAGTCACCTTAGTTCCTCGCGGTCAGGCTCGTGGTTTAACTTGGTTTATGCCAAGTGAAGATCAAGGATTGATTTCGCGATCGCAAATCCTAGCACGAATCAAAGGTGCTTTGGGTGGACGCGCCGCAGAAGAAGTGATCTTCGGAGATTCTGAAGTCACGACGGGTGCAGGCGGCGACATTCAACAAGTGACCGGAATGGCACGTCAGATGGTGACTCGATACGGGATGTCGGATTTAGGCCCGTTGTCGCTCGAAAGTCAGCAAGGCGAAGTGTTTTTGGGTGGCGGTTGGATGACGCGATCGGAGTATTCCGAAGAGATTGCTTCTCGGATTGATGCTCAAGTTCGCTCGATCGTTGAACATTGCTTAGATGATACTCGCCGGATCATTCGGGAAAATCGCGAAGTCATCGATCGCTTAGTCGATCTGTTGGTTGAGAAGGAAACCATTGATGGTGATGAGTTCCGTCAAATCGTTGCAGAATACACGGCAGTTCCTGAGAAAGAACGCTACGTACCGCAACTGTAAATTTGATAATTGAATTGAGATCGGGGTGGTGAAAGCTGCCCCGATTTTTTCTGCGGCAACTCAACTTGCACATACACTGTAGATGATTTCAGTTTGTGTTACTGGCATGGCTTTCTCAATTCCTATCTCTGGTGTTTGTGAGCGTGATATCGATTTATTGCTATTAGAAGAATTTATTACATCATTTGATTTTTGCCAGTGGTTTGTCGATCAGGTAATGAAGCCTGAGAGTAATGTTGAGTGTCTTCTAAATGCTCGACGCTCAGTTACTCAATCTAGCGGTGAATCAGATTTAGAGATTTTGCTACGCGATAGTGATGGAAATCAAGTGCAGCTACTGATTGAGAACAAAGTGAATGCTAATTTGCAGCCTCAACAGGCAGAGCGCTATCAACTTCGAGGGCAGAGCTATCTAGAGCAAGGAAATTGCGCGAAGTTTTGCACGGTGATTGTTGCACCAAAGCGATACTTCAGCAGTGATGATGCTTTGAAGGGATTTCATTCGAGAGTAACTTACGAAGCGATCCAAGAGTGGTTCAGCAATCAGGAACTTGGTGAACGCAAGCGGTACAAGGAGGCTCTACTCAAAGCTGCGATCGAGAAAGGCACCCTTGGTTATCAAGTTGTTGCAGATGCACCTGTTACAGATTTTTGGCAAATGTATTGGCAATTAGTAAAAGAATACGCACCTGAATTAGAAATGAAGGAACCAGGAGCAAAACCTGCTGGATCGAACTTCATCTATTTTCGTCCAGTTGGTCTGCCCAAAGAAGTCGATATTGTTCACAAGTTACCACATGGCAAGGTTGATTTGCAGTTTAGGAAGATGGGTGAGCAGGTGAGCGAGTTGAAGCACCAGTTTGAAGGAGATATCGAGTCGGATATGTGTTTTGCGAAAGCAGGAAAATCAGGTTGTATTCGATTGCGCGTCCCCACAGTGAATACTTCTGACAATTTCGTCGAGCAAAAAAGGCAGATTCTAGAGGGAGTTTTCGCTGCTCAACGGTTACTAGAATGGTACCTACAACTTAAGCCTTGTCGATAAAGTTAATGCTCTACGATCTCATAGTTGAATGGATCTTGCCCTGACAAGAAATTGCGATTACTGCCACTTCCAAAGCTCAGAGAGTGGAAGGGTTTGCCCTGATTCCGCTTGACGAAAAGATTCTTTTAAGTCAGCTAAAATCTGCTCTTTTGAGTCGGTCTCTGGATCAAAACCTTCTGACAATTCAATAATGATCTTGTCGATCGCGGTTCCACTCTCCATCAATTCATGCGCTTCAGCAATACGATCGAGCGAAAATCGTTCTGCAATTTGATGTTTCAAAACGCCTGCTTGAAGACAGGTTTTAATGTCCGCTGCCGCTTTTTCATGCGTGGACTTTGGCTGTACGGGAGCGGATTTAAGTACCCGATCGTCAACACTGTTTTTGCGGCAAACTGGAGCCGCAAAAACAGTGTTGACCTCATTTTTTCTTCATAGAGAAGCAAACTTCTTGGGATCAGGGGCATTCTAATCACGAGTCGTTGCCCCCGTTAAACTTGTGAAACTCCTCCGCAGATCACCAAAAATATCCCTGAGCTATGTTCTCGTCATTCCATTTGTCACACAAATTTTTATTGCCGTAGGACTAACCGGATACTGGTCGCTGAGGCATGGACAAATCGCGATCGGGCAATTGGTCAATCAGCTTGGAAACGAATCGAGTAAACGAGTCGATCAGCATTTAGATAACTATCTAGTTCAACCGCATAAAGTAAATCAGGTCAACGCCCGCAGCATTGAAAGCGGAATCTTATCGCGCGATTTGCGAACATTAGGACGCTATTTTTGGGAACAGATGCGCGTCTACCCGGATTTTGCCTATATCAATTTTGCAGACAAAGATGGCAAGTTTGTTGGAATTAACCGCGATGCTCAGAACGTTCTTCAAATGGACATCATCGAGCCACCACACTTGGGAGCATACTACCGCTACGACATTGAGCAAGGAAGCCCGACGAAGCTGGTAACCAAAGTGCCTTATGAGCCGCGTCAGGAAGTTTGGTATACCGATGCGGTTGCTGCTAAAAAGCCTTTATGGACGCGGATTTACTTCTGGAATGATGACAAAGTGATGTCGATTTCAGCCAGTTATCCGGTGTTTGACGATCGACAACAACTGATTGGAGTGATGGGTATTGATTATTTGCTCGATCGAATTAATGATTTTCTCGGTCAGTTGCGTCCTAGTCGTTCGGCAGCGGTGTTTATCCTAGAACGAGATGGGTTATTGGTTGGAAACTCTAGCGGCGAAAAAACTTACACAGTTCAAAACAATAAGCCGCAACGAATTAAAGGAGCAGAAAGTAGTAATTCGTTAATCAAAGAAACAACACAATATCTAACCAAAGAATTCGGGGATTTGAATCAAGTCCGTGAACCAAAATGGATTAAAGCATCGATCAAAGGATACAACACTTTTGTGCAGGTCAATCCCTGGCGCGATCGATATGGACTCGATTGGCTTGTCGTGATTGCAATGCCGGAATCTGACTTTACAGAGCAAATCAATCGTAATGCTCAAACGACTGTTTTATTTTGTGCGATCGCGCTCGTCGTCACGACGAGTTTAGGGCTACTGACTGCGCGGTGGATTGCTCGATCGATTAATCGGCTGAACACTGCATCTTCTGCGATCGCGCGGGGAGATCTAAACCAAACTGTGCGGATTTCGAGGATCGAAGAGCTAGCAACGTTAGCTCGATCGTTCAATAGCATGGTGGAGCAACTGCGAGAATCGTTTGTCGCCCTTGAGCAAACGAATGCAGACCTTGAACTGCGAGTCGATGAACGTACCGAGAAGCTATCGAATGCGCTGCAAAGTTTGCAAATGGCACAAGCTCAAATGCTTCAGTCAGAGAAGATGTCGAGCTTAGGCCAGATGGTTGCTGGAATTGCTCATGAAATTAACAATCCGGTGACTTTTATCTCTGGTAACTTAACTCACGCAAATAACTATGTGAGTGACTTGATGGAACTGTTGGAGCGATATCAAAAACACTATCCAGATGCGATCGGAGAGATTCAGAACTACATTGAAGATTGTGATCTCGAATTTGTTACGCTTGATCTCCCAAAGCTGTTGAAATCGATGCAGGAAGGCGCAAAACGAATTCAATCGATCGTGCTGAGTTTGCGAAACTTTTCCCGGTTGGATGAAGCTCAACTCAAAAGCGTCGATCTGCATGAAGGACTAGAAAACACATTACTTTTATTGCAGCATCGCCTCAAGCACACCAGGAAGGGCCGCGAAATCGAGATCGTAAAGAACTTTGAAGAGCTGCCCAAAATCGAATGCTACGCTGGACAACTCAATCAGGTGTTTCTCAATTTGCTGAGTAATGCGATCGATGCGCTGGAAAATGTGAGCGATCACCCGCTACTGATTTCGATTTTCACGGAAGCAACGGATTCGACTGTGATCGTAAAAATTCGCGATAACGGGCAGGGAATTCCAAAACCTGTTATCGCGAAAATCTTTGATCCATTTTTCACGACAAAACCGATCGGACAAGGAACTGGATTGGGATTATCGATCGCGTATCAAATCGTAGTCGGACAGCATCACGGCTCTTTGTCCTGTTCTTCTGAAGTTGGACAAGGAACAGAATTTACGATCGAGATCCCGCTCCATCTCACTTAATACACCTGGTTCGATTCAGCGTATCCCTGCAAACTTTCAGGATCAAACACTCTCAAACTCCGAGTTGCTTGCCGAATCAGCGTTTCTGAACCTTTCACCACGACCAAATACTTTCCAGCATTGAGACGATTTCGATACGGCAACGCATCCCCGCCACCCACCACCATTCCCACACCACCCCCAACAAACACACTGCCCATCAAGCCCGACAACCCGCCCAAAATTCCTGCAATCAGCGGACTGCCAATCTCGCCCGCCCATGCAAACGTATCTAAGCCCGTAATCACATTAAACGCCGCTCCACCCACAAAACCAAACGGTACAAGCCACGATGCCATCAATCGCACTTGTTTTCTCGCAGTTTCGTTCGGATCAATCAAACCGTATTCATCCGCGCTCTTGTATCCCCGCCCCAAAATCGAGATCTTATCCATCGGCAAGCCTTCTCTTTCCAGTGCCGAATATGCTTCTTCTGCTTGAATACGATCGCGCAATACTGCAACTAAATAACTCATCTCCCAGCCCTCAAAACTTCTTCAGCGGTCAATTGCAATTCGGAAAACGTAGGAGAAGCGACAACATCCCTATCTTTAAACTCTCCAACTTCAATATACTGTTGTGCCTCTAGCTGAAGTACGAGAATAACTTCTCTTTCGGGATCAATCAGCCAATATTCAGAAATGCCGCGTTCTGCATACTCTCTGCGCTTCTCAACGTAATCTCGGTCATAATTCTCAGTCCCCGACTTTCCTGGAGACACCACTTCTACGACCAACAACGGAGCAGGCGCATTTTGACGAAGCAGGGCTTGAGTTTGCTGAAGCATCACACGGGCAGAAACTTCAGAATGCACCATGAAATCAGGTTCACGGGCGGTTACTTCCATAGAACTGACAGCAATCTGATGTTTGATGCCAAGACGGTAAACCGGGATTCCAATTTGAGCGAATTGAACCAGTAAAAATGCAGCAATCAAAAGATTCTGTGGACTTTCGGTAGGCAACTCGATTAATTCTCCATTCACCAATTCGTAACGGCGATCGCTACCGTCGTCGTACTCTAAATATTCCTCAATGCTGGTAAATCGGCGTTTCGTTTGGGTCATACTGTACGATTCGATAAAATATAGTTTTTAATCTCTAATCGTTATGTTACCAAGGGAAGACCTCCTCAAGGGTGTGGAAAATCGAGACACGATCGCGCGGGTGATCGACCAAGCCGAGCAAGCGATCAAGACTTGGGAAGTGGTCGTTAGCGATTTTCTCTCGCCTCCTGAAATTGCAGAGGTAACGCGATCGTTTGCTCGTCTCACCGAAGTTCAGATCGCGACATGGGGCGGCTATCCGCAAGCAGAACGGCAACGAATCGCGATCGCTCGATCGGAGATTCCGCTCGATCCAACTCAAGTCGAACTTGCTGCCCTTGATATTGCCGGAAATTTCTTGTTTGATGCGGCAACACACCGCGATTTTTTAGGCGCAATTCTTGGAACGGGAATTGTGCGAGAAAAAGTCGGTGACATCATTGTTTTGGGAGAGCGAGGCGCACAAGCGATCGTTATTCCCGAACTGGTTGAATTTCTGCAAACGGGCTTGAATCAAGTGAGATCGGTTCCGGTAAAAGTGGAGCCGATCGGCTTTGAAGAGCTGAAAATCCGAGAGCCAAAGAAGAAGGAACTCACAACGGTTGAGGCATCGATGCGGTTAGATGCGATCGCGTCTGCGGGTTTCGGAATGTCGCGCAGCAAAATGGCAGAGTTGATTTCAGCGGGCGATGTGCGGGTCAACTGGAAGGAAACGACTTCGACAAGCTATTCCGTAAAATCGGGCGATCTAATCGCGATTCGGGGGAAAGGACGAGTCGAAGTCGGTGAAGTGATGGTGACAAAGAAAGACCGCTATCGCGTGCAGCTTACCCGCTTCGTCTAGGTTCTATTGGAAGTTAACGATCCGAGCAAATCCTTTCGGATCGAGACTCGCACCACCGACGAGCGCACCATCGATTTCGGGTTGCGCCATGATTTCATCTACATTCTCAGGCTTGACTGAGCCGCCATATTGAATCGTGACGTTCGGATTGGTCAGCTTGCTGCGAATCAATCCGATCACCCGATTCGCTTCGATCGATTCACAAGTGTCTCCAGTCCCGATCGCCCAAATCGGCTCATAAGCAATGACTAAATTCGCTTGATCGACTTCCGCCAATCCTTTTTCTAACTGCTCAAAAATTACCGCTTCGGTTTCGCCTGCGTCCCGCTGCTGCTTGCTTTCACCCACGCAGAGAATTGGCTTCAATCCTGCTTTCTGAGCCGCTTTCAACCGCAGATTCACCGTCTCATCCGTCTCTCCAAAAAACTGTCTGCGTTCACTATGTCCAATCACGACATATCGAACACTCAATTCCAACAGCATCGGGGCTGCAATCTCGCCCGTAAACGCCCCAGAATCCGCCCAGTGAACATTCTGCGCGCCCACTTGAATCCGACTCCCGTGCAAATTCTTCGATAACACTGCTAAATCGGTAAACGGCACACACAGGAGAATTTCTCGATCGTCTGGTGTGTCCTCTAATTGAGACATAAACCCTTGCAAAAACTCCATCGTTTCCGCTTGAGTTTTGAACATCTTCCAATTGCCAGCAATGATGATTTTTCGCACAGTCTTTCAGCTTTAAGCGGATTAAATTGCATTCTCCAGTCTACGGCTTTGGGGGGACAGTTTGAAGCAGAAGAGGCGAAACCGCCCCTTCTTGGTGCGAATACAGGACGATCGAAATTCACGATCGTCCTGTACTTGGACAGCTTAGGTTACTGCCGCAGTCACAAGCTCTGGATCGATGATGTTCCAACGAGCGTCGCCTGTCACCACTGGAGCCGTTTGACCAGGGAAGGTAACGAAGCGGGCTGTGGTCGGAGTTCTAACCGCGAAGGTCGTCGGATCAATCGTATAGATCCGAGTGGTATCCACATTGCTCGTGGTGATTCGCGCGAGCAAGTCCAGTGTGCCATCGAGATCCACATCTGCCACCGCTTGAATTTGCTCTCCGGCGGCTAGAGTTTGAGCAAGCGTCGTGGATTTGGCGTTCAGAGTGAAGTTACTGCCTAATGACCAGACCGCGACTTGTCCTCCGTTCTGCCAGACAATTTCATCTGTTCCTGTTTGATCGACATTCGCAATTGCCACAGGCTGCCAGCCTGCGCCTGTCACTGCGGTCGCTCCGCCGCTTGTCTTCACTGATCCTGCACTGAGAAGCGTCGTCCCGTTCAGTTGCCAAATCGTTGTCTCAGTGGTCGTTGTGTTGAACCACAGCAGGTCTTTTGTGCCTGAACCGCCGAAGTTCCCAGCCCCAATCAGTTTCCAACCGCCCGCAGCGCCGCCTGTTAGCAAGGTATTTCCATTACTGTCTTTAATGAGTGTCCCGGCAGGTGTCGCCACGGTTGCCGCTCCCGTGGTGGGACTGATATTGAGCTGCCAGATTGCAGAGGCTCCGCTAATGCGGTTTTCCCAAACGAATTCGGGAGTGCTACCCGATCGAGTCGCGACCGTCACTAGCTCCCATCCCGCGCCAGGCTGGACAGGGGAAGTTGCTCCAGGCAGACTCACGAAAGAATTGTTGCCGATGACGTTGTACAGTCCAGTAGTACCCGGCTGCATATACCAAATTGCGGTTCGGGTATTGGCGGTGTTGTACCACACCATATCGGGAATGCTATCTGCGTTGAAGTCTGCGTTGTTGCTAATCAGTCTCCAATCCGTGCCAGGTTGAACAACGTTGCCATTGAGTTGAACAAATGCTGAGGGTGCTAATACGTTGCCGTTTAATCCCCAAATCGCGGTCTGGCTCGTTCCTGGGTTTTGCAGAACGATACTGAGGTAGTCGGATGGGGCGGTGAGGGTGGCATTGCGCGAGGTTGCGTCTGGATTGAGTGCAGCATTACTGGGTGTCTGGAGGCTAATCTGAACGGTCTTGCCGTTTGCAGCGAGCGTATTGCTGGTGAGAACAACACTGCCCGTTGTTTGTCCAGGTTCGATCGTAATTGAGTCTGCCGAAAGCGAGTAGTCGGTTCCGCGTGTTGCTGTACCGCCGATGTTAAGCGGAATGACCACGGGCTGAGTCGAGGCAACATCGAGACTTGCAGTGACAACTAAAGGGTTGTTTGGGGTAACAAGGCTATTAATGGGAGGAAATGAAACGAGCGGCGTGTAGGCTCCATCGAAGGTTTTGATTTCAAGATTATTGACTTCGTGGACGTTGGTAAGTCCGCCTGTGGAAGCCGAAAATCCGAATTTAAAGGTCGAGGGGAGCGCACCATTATCAGTGACGACGTTCACGTTTGAGATAACGCGCTCGTTTTCGGTCAGGGTGCTATCCCCGTTGAGGTCAAAGAAAACGGAAAGAACGCCGCTAGCAGTCAGATCAATTCTGGCACGCCGACCTGTGCCACGAGTTTCGCTCTCAGCGTCAATTCTTGCACCGCCTGGGAGCGTTCCGGTGGTAGCGAGGAGCGGGTAGGTTAAACCTTCTCGACCGCGAACGGTGATTGATTGGGCAGTGCGAGTCGCGCCGCCACCAGCACCAGCGAGATTGGTCGAGAAGTTGCCGTATTCATCAAACCCGATGCCTAAGTAGCCCCCGACGATTCCAGCCGCTTCAAAGCCAGGGTCTGAATCCAAGGAGTAGCCTAAGCTGCGACCGACAGCTCCGGCTGTGGTGGGTTTCTGACTGCCATCAATCAGAAAGAAGCTGAGTCCATCTGCGCCAGGAGTCGTACTGCCGTAGGAATAGAGAACGAAGTCAACGGAAAGCCCTGCCGATGCGTTGATGGGTCGATCGTAGATGACGAAAGAGCCTTGACTTGTCGTGTTGTTAGTGAGTCGAAGCACACCGTTTCCAGCGGTATCCGTTCCGCCACCGGGTAGCCCGCCAGGAGAAGCCGAGCTAGTGCTACGAGCCGTCAAAATTGGGGGAAGTGCCCCATTACGGCTTGCGCCAAAGATCCAATTGAGTTGGTTGACCTCTGCATTTCTGAAGGATTCGGTCAAAATACTTTGCTGTACCATGATTCAGCCAGAGCATAATTTCGTACCCTTTCTAATTACCATTCTTGGCACCTTTTCTCTACCGGGTTCCGTGAAATCTGCGTTGAACTTTCAAACAAATCATGCAAATACGGGGTTGCTTCAATGTAATTTTATATACTTGAAAGCAATTTAAAGTATGCCGCGTCCTTAGCAATAAACAAGCTGTGATGGGAATGCACGAAGCATCGCACAACTTACTTAGAAAGCCTTCGAGCGTATAAGTATAAATTGCCTTCACTTTTGCAAACCCCAAGTGAAGGCTGTCACTAATGTTTATCTAACCGATGGATCTACCCTTATCCCTATCCTTAGCTCTACACAAAATTGTGTTTTTTCTAATAGAAATGATTGGGCAAATTGAGGAAATTAAATCGAAGATTTCTATCCTTAAAAAGGATAGAAATCTTTTATGTCTCGATCGCCATTGCCATTCTTACCGCTTCCATTCCGACGCTTTGATAAATTAGCTTCAATGCCTCCATTGCGGCTTGATTTGCAGGCGGTTCCACTTTGACCGGAAGTAGTCCGAGAACATCTAGAACTGTCTCGCTGCTGGGTGAGGGCGTGATGACAATTAGAGAAGGCTCTAGCTGATCGCAATAGTGCCAGAATTGATCGGGATTGAGCGGGGTTGCCTGACGAACGATCGCAGAATTTGAAGTCGTAGTTTCTTGTCCTGAACTCCGAATTTGCCGCAGAGCGCTGATGATCTCGTCTTTGGTGCGTCCGCGCAGTTGGAATAAAACGAAAGGATCTTCTCCAAAGCGATCGCCCAATAAATAGTAAACTGCGCCGATATGTTTGCAAGGATTCGCGGGATCGGGGCAGGAACAGCGACTATGAATATTAGATTTATCGAATGGAAATATGCTGAGTCCGTTTGCCGTGAAGACATCTTGAATGTTTTGCGGCATTTCGCCTGCAAGGAGTTTGGCAGAGAAGATCGCGCGTTCTGCCATTGATTCGATTACGTAGTCCCATTGTTCGTCGGTAAAGCGATCGAGCGAGAAGGAAACTTCATACGGTTCGGGTGCTGTACCTTGCACTATTGCGGTAACTTCCGCGCCTTCAAATTCGATGCTAAGAACGTTTCCTTGTCGAGCATAGTTTCTCGCGCGTGCTAATCGCTGTGTAAATCCGATGCGTTCTAATACATCGATCCACTGTTGTACCCACCATTCACGATTGGGTTGTGCGTACGAATCACTCATGGGTTTAGTCCTCTATTACTGCACTACGATCGAGCAAGAGTAAATCTCTTAATTGGTCGGTATTTAATTCGGTTAGCCAGTTTTCACCTGTGCCGACAACTTGTTCTGCCAAAGCTTTTTTGCTTTCGATCATGTCGTGAATTCGTTCTTCTAGCGTTCCAGTGCAAACGAATTTATGCACCTGAACATTGCGGGTTTGTCCGATGCGGAATACGCGATCGGTCGCTTGATTTTCAACTGCCGGATTCCACCAGCGATCGTAGTGAAATACATGGTTTGCGCGAGTGAGATTCAAGCCGACACCGCCTGCTTTGAGCGACAGAATGAAGATGCGCGGAGCTTGCGGATCGTTTTGAAAGCGATCGATCATTTCTTCTCGCTGTTTCTTCGGGGTGCTGCCGTAGAGAAAGAGCGTTTCACGTCCTAATTGCTGTTCTAGATGCGGTTTAAGAAGCTTTCCCCATTCTGCAAACTGGGTGAAAATTAAAGCGCGATCGCCTTCGGAAACGGCTTCTTCGAGCATTTCTTCGAGCCGCTGTAACTTCACCGATCGAGCCGATGCAAGGCTTTCCTCTTTGTTGAACAATGCAGGATGATTGCAAATCTGTTTCAGTTTAGTAAGCAGTGCGAGAATGATGCCTTTGCGCTGAATGCCGTCTGCGGCTTCGATTTCGGCAAGAGATCGATCAACGGTTGCTTGGTACAATGCGGCTTGTTCAGCAGACAATCCACAGTAAACAGGCATCTCCTGTTTTTCGGGTAAGTCTTGGATGATTGAGCGATCAGTTTTCAGTCGTCGCAGAATGAAGGGTTGAGTGAGCGATCGTAATGTTTGCAATGAGGTTGTGTCGCCGTAACGCTCGATCGGAATGGCAAATCGTCGCTGAAAGAAGTTCCGCTGTCCCAAATAGCCTGGATTGAGAAAATCGAGGATTGACCAAAGCTCAGTTAAACGGTTCTCAACAGGCGTTCCTGTGAGTGCAATTCGGAATTCGGCTTCGAGTTCTCGCACTGCTTGAGATTGTTTTGCTTCAGCGTTTTTAATGTTCTGAGCTTCGTCTAAAACAATGCCTTGCCATGAAACAAGCTGGAGTGTTTTGAGATCGCGCTGTATCAGAGCATAGCTTGTGATGACTAAGCTGCAGGATTGAACTGCTTTGGTAAAGGCTTGATTTTGAGATCGCTTATCGCCGTGATGCACGATCGCTTTCAAGGTTGGAGAAAACTTCTTCACCTCACGTTCCCAGTTGCCAAGAACTGAAGTGGGACAAACCAATAGGATCGGTTGCTCTAATAATTTGTTCTGTTTTAGTAAGAGAATAAAGGCAATTAGCTGGATTGTCTTCCCAAGGCCCATATCGTCCGCTAGACAAGCCCCCAAGCCCCATTTTTCAAGGAACTGTAGCCATGCAACTCCTCGCGCTTGATACGGTCTTAATTCGCCTTTAAATTCTTTGGGTGTTTCTATTTCCTCTAGCGTTCCTGTTCCCGTTAGTGTTGTGACTAACTCCTGCAATGCGCCTGATGCTTCAAAGCTGACGACTGGAAGTTTCTCGATCGTTTGAGTATCTCCGGTACTAATTCGCAGCGCATCTTCCAGCGATAACGTTGTCTGATCCTTTCGCGCCGCAAAGAAAGACTGAGCCGATCGAATATCTGACGATCGCAGTTCCACCCATTCGCCGTTAATCTCAACTAAAGGAGAATTCTGCGCGACTAATCGATCGAATTCCTTTTTGCTCAGACTTTGACCCCCGATCGACAATTCCCACTCAAAATTCAACAAGCTCTGTAATCCAAGCTTGCCTTTCTTTTGTTTCGTGGGCGTTGATGCTTTGATTCTCAGTCCCAATCGATTCGCAAGTCCTCCACGATTTGCCAAACTTGGCGGCAAAACGACACCAATCCCGCTATCTTGCAATCGCCACACTGAATTCATAATGAACTCATACGCTTGCTTTGGATCGAGCAAACAGGCTTGTGGTCGGGCTTCTTGCAAACTCGGTTCGATTAGCGGATACAAGCGGGATGCAAGTCCCAATCCCATTAATAAAGTCTCTTGAGGTCGATCGATGATTCGTCCCTCGTGATTCAGTTGCTCAACCGGATTGCGCCAAATAATCGGAGCGCTGACGGTGAACTCTGGATCGTCGATCGCTTGCAGCAAATATTCAATTTTCCAGCTTTGGTAGCTCTCCACAGGTGGAATCAGTTTTAAACAGGCTCGGAATTGTTCTTGGTCTTTTTGGAGTGGCGCTTTCCAATTCGCTAAAGCGATCGAGAGCGTTTTCGAGTCTGTTTCACTGAGCGTTGATGCTTTTGTGCCGAGTCCTTGTATCCAGGTTTGTAAAATCGATGTCGATCTTGGTGTCGTCACTGATTTGCGAACTTGTGAATCGATGAGTTGATTCAAGAAATCTCGGAGTAGATCTTGGGGTTCAATCGGAAGATCGATCGCTAATTCTTCACCGTTCTGGTACAGCCGACAAACGGAGGGCATTTGGCGAACAAAGTAACGCAATCTCGCTTGATCGGTTGAACTATCCAGCAAAGCTTCCCAGTGAGTCAGATCGGGTAAAAACTTCGATCGAGCTAACAAATCCAACGCCCATCGCGCACTATGCGACCAAAACCGCAAATCTCCGCCCAAAAACGAATCATCTCCCAAAGCACCCAGCGGCAAGGAATTGAGAAATTCAAACGCCTGAGATGGGTTCAACCAGAGTCCTTCAACTTTCCACGGATACAGCACCCATTCCGCGATCGGAGTTGCCGAAAGTTGTGGCGCTTCTCCATCGATCGGTAAAGCCAAAACTCGCGTCATCCAATTCTCTAAATTTGGAGAGCTTTTGCGTCCCCGTTTCGGCACTTCAATTTTCAACCCTGGCAGCTTCAACCCCAACGGTTCTAAAAACGCTAGCAGTTCCGCTTGGTTCATCGCGTAGGGATGCGCTGGAATGCCCGCGTCTATTGGCATCTGTTCCAATCTGCGCCACGTTTCCCCCCATAGGAATAAACCGCCATTTCGCGGCGTTGATGTCTGAGAGAACCACCCACCATGTAAAACTGCCATACCAATCTATTAAATAATGAAGAGCGAAATAGCTCGAACTGGGTCTGATCTTCTGATAAATCGCACTGTCAAGCGCGAAAATTTGCCGCGAAAGTTAATCCGAACGATCGCGATTTATATCACGCAAAATCAAGAATTCTTTTCGTTTTTTAAGCAATTTGACAAGTTGTTACCTCGCCTTTCAAATGCCATTGACTCGACTCATTCTACCGCGATCGCTTCGATGATGATTTCGCCAATAAACCTGACCAAATCGCGCAGTCCCCCTTTTGCAAAACACAATGTAGCCCTTTCTCCATCTCCCCATCGTGTGACTTCACCACTCATATTCAGTTGCGACTTTTCCAGTATTTACAAATTAAAAAAGCAGCAAAAGTATATCAGTGCTAGGATTGCGGTAGTAGCAAAAAAGAAGAAAGGAAAATATACTTCATGCAAGAGTTCGAGAAGTCAATATCCTTCGATGGTAGGGATATTCGACTCAAAGTAGGCTTGTTAGCACCCCAAGCTGGAGGTTCAGTCTTAATCGAGTCAGGAGACACAGCAGTTCTCGTCGCTGCGACTCGCGCGAAGGGAAGAGAAGGCATCGACTTTCTCCCCTTACTGGTCGATTATGAAGAGCGTTTGTACGCCGCCGGACGAATTCCCGGTGGATTCCTCAAACGCGAAGGTCGCCCCCCCGAAAAGGCAACTCTCACCAGTCGCTTAATCGATCGACCCCTCCGCCCGCTGTTCCCTTCCTGGCTGCGTGATGACATCCAAGTCGTTGCCACCACAATGTCGATGGATGAAAAAGTGCCGCCGGATGTCTTAGCCGTAACCGGGGCATCGATCGCGGTTCTTCTTGCAAAGATTCCTTTCAATGGCCCGATGGCAGCCGTGCGCGTGGGTTTAGTTGGCGATGATTTCGTCATCAATCCAACTTATAAAGAGATTGAATCTGGCGATTTGGATCTGGTCGTAGCGGGATCTCCCGATGGCGTAATCATGGTCGAAGCGGGCGCGAATCAACTGCCCGAAGCCGACATGATCGAAGCGATCGATTTCGGTTACGAAGCAGTGCGCGACTTAATTCAAGCACAGCGCGATTTGCTTCAAGAACTTGGCATCGAGATCGTCAAAGAAGAAGCTCCAGTCATGGATCAAACCCTGGAGAACTTTATCCGCGAACGCGCGACGGCTCCAGTCAAAGAAATTCTCGCTCGCTTAGAAAAAGACAGAACGATCCGCGATGCCGCACTCGATGAAGTGAAAGCAGCGATCGTAAGTGCGATCGCGGAACTTCCCGAAGAAGATCCGGTAAAAGTTGCCGCAGCATCCGATGCCAAAGCGCTCAACAACACCTTTAAAGATGTCACGAAGAAGCTGATGCGTCGGCAGATCGTTGAAGATAATGTGCGGATCGATGGTCGTCAACTTGATGAGATTCGTCCAATTTCCTGTCGCGTTGGCGTGTTACCGCAGCGGGTTCACGGCAGCGGCGTATTTAATCGGGGACTGACACAAGTGTTGTCGATCGCGACTCTCGGCAGTCCAGGCGACGAGCAAGACTTGGATGATTTGCATCCCGACACCGAAAAACGGTACTTGCATCACTACAACTTCCCGCCCTACTCGGTGGGAGAAACGCGCCCGATGCGATCGCCCGGTCGTCGAGAAGTCGGTCATGGTGCATTGGCAGAACGCGCGCTCGTTCCCGTCCTTCCGCCCAAAGAGCAGTTTCCTTACGTGATTCGGGTCGTCTCTGAAGTGCTATCTTCAAACGGCTCGACCTCAATGGGTTCTGTTTCCGGGTCAACCCTGGCACTGATGCACGCCGGAGTGCCGATTATCAAACCCGTTAGCGGTGCGGCAATGGGACTCATCAAAGAAGGCGAAGAAATCCGCATCCTCACGGATATCCAAGGAATCGAGGATTTCTTGGGCGATATGGATTTCAAAGTGGCAGGAACCGACACGGGAATCACCGCGCTGCAACTCGATATGAAAATTTCCGGGTTGCCGATGGATGTGATTGCCAATGCAATTCACAAAGCGAAACCTGCTCGATTGCACATCTTGGGCAAAATGCTCGAAACGATCGACAAACCGAGCTCAGAATTATCCCCGTTTGCGCCTCGCTTGCTCACGATCAAAATCGATTCCGATCAAATCGGTCTGATCATCGGGCCGGGCGGTAAAACGATCAAAGGCATCACCGAGGAAACCGGAGCCAAGATCGACATTGCCGAAGATGGAACGGTGACGATTTCCGCGATCGAAGGCGAGAAAGCGAAACGCGCGAAAGCGATTATTCAAGGCATGACGCGCAAGCTGAATGCAGGCGATATCTACGCGGGTAAGGTGACTCGGATTATTCCGATCGGGGCGTTTGTGGAGTTTCTTCCCGGTAAGGAAGGAATGGTTCACATTTCGCAGTTAGCCGATCATCGCGTCGGCAAGGTTGAGGATGAAGTGGCAGTTGGCGATGAAGTGGTGGTGAAAATCCGCGAAATCGATAACCGAGGTCGAGTGAATTTAACTCGATTGGGAATTCATCCCGATGAAGCGACCGCAGCACGAGAAGCAGCGGCGACGAAATAACATCGAGTAGAAGAACGGCGATCGCGCTTTGGCTTTCGGGTCAGAGCGCGATTGTTTTTGGTTAGCACGATCGTAAACGCGCCAACAATCCGACAATTTCATCGATCGCATTTCGCTGTACAGGTGCAAAATCAGGCGATTGATTGATCATGATACTGAATGCGATCGAGGGATAATTGGGCGGTTCGATGTATCCCGAAAGTGCGGTAACTCCCGTTAACGTTCCGGTTTTTGCTCGTGTGATTCCTTTGGCTGGACTATTTTGAAATCGGTTTTGTAGCGTGCCACTTACGCCCGCGATTGGTAAAGATTCACGAAAGTACTTTCCTTCCAGTTCTTGCGACATTGCTTGCAGTACTTTCACGAATGCAGCAGGCGTACTCCAATTTTGCCGCGCTAAACCTGACCCGTCTGTTAACTCAATTTCAGTTTTATTAATTCCAAACTGATTTAATTTACTAGTTACAGATGTCAGACCGTGTTCTAACACAGTGCGTCCTGCTGCATTAGGATTTTGCACACCTAGCGTTCTCAGAAGTACCTCCGCATAAAGATTATTGCTGTTTTGATTTGCCTCTTTTACTAATTCGCTTAACGGTGGAGAGTCGATTTTAGCGATTTCAATTCCATTGGATTGAATCGCCCGATCGCTCACACTCGATCAAGCGATCGTCATGCCAGCATCATTGAGCGATCGGACAAACTTTCGCAAAAAATACTCGCCCGGATTCGGAATCGCCACGCCGTTCATCGAAGGCTCAGAACCGACGTGCAATTGACCCGTCACTTTCAAAATCGGCTGACTCAGATCCCGCCCGACTTCGATAAACTCCTCGGCTTTCGCGCCTACAGTCCGGGATCGATTGTCAATTTTCCAGCGATTTGCTTCTGTTGGATCATCCCACTCCACTTTGAGCGGTTGCCCCAACGCTTGCGGCAATACCTTCAAACCCAAACCGTTCTCATTCAAAATCAAACTACTCACGGGAACGGCGTAAGTCGCTTGAATATCGCCAACCGCCCAGTCCGAATTCACCGCATCCCGACCAAAATAGCTATCCTCAACGATCAATTCTGAAATTCGCTGAATCCCTCGCTGCTTTAACTGCTGAACCAAATCTTTTAATTGTCGATCGCTAAAACTTGGATCGCCCCGTCCGACTAATCTCACGCGCCATCCGTCCGGGGTTTCAGTTCCATATACCGAAGTCCGAATCCGATACGTCGGACTCAATCCCCGTAAAGCTGCCGCTGTAGTTAAAATCTTGACGTTGGAAGCAGGAATAAAAAATTGTTCTGCATCGCGGCTGTACAGCGTTTGACGAGTGCCTAGCGTTTGAATGAACACCCCAAAGCGCGATCGCACAAAATTTGGACGATTGACAATCGCTTCAATTTGCGGAGCCAGATCCCGCAAACAGACTGAAGGTGCAGGATTCGCGCGGGAGCTAGCAATAAAAAACGTAATCGAAACACAACTCAACAGACTTGCAGCGAAGCGGGAGAATAGCGCAGTCATGAAGGTATCTCAGAAACAATGCACCGTTGAAATTAGCGAAGATCCCTCTTTTGGGGAAGGTAGACTATTCTCTTTCACCAATAGAATTGAACCACAATCTTTCGAGAGTGAGCATTATGGTGCAAGAACGTAATTATCCGCCCCGAAAAGCTCAAGAACCCGATCTCGATTCTGTGCGCCGTCCTGATCCTCGCCCGATCCCACCCGCAGCAAATAACAGTACAGGCGCACCAATCACAGACATCGCTTCAGGTCTAGCGCTCTTGCTCTCAGTGATTGCATTCTTCCTTAGTTGCTATGCCGCAATTCAGGCAAGTAGTGTACGGCGGCAGGTCGAACCTGTGCAGCCTGCGTCCCAGTCGAATTCATCGAACCAGCCTGAAAGCCGTCCAGTTGCGCCATTTATTGCTCAAACTCGGTTTCAACAAGTCGAACCAGGGAAATTTTTACAGCCGACGCGAGATCAGTCGGGTGAAGTCGAGCTTTTGTCAGCAAACCGAGTCGAGCGATCGGGAAGATTAAATCTAGCCAGAATCGATCTGCGAATTCGTCGCCTCGATCGACCCGTTACCGGACTCACGGAAATCGATTTACCGAATACGATCGCGCTGAATACCCGCACGAATGAGAAATACACAGCGGTTGAGTCGCGAACGCCCCAAGAGCGATTCATTAACATGGCGAGTATGCGTCCGGGTGCGACGATGAATGCCTCTGTGATTGTGCGGGTTCCGGCAGATCTCGATCGTATCGATCTGGACATTCCCAATGTCAAAGTATTTCGCAACGTCCCGATCGGATAGAGACGTGAAATCGCATCTCTACAGTAGATCTTGCACTAAGAAAAAGATGAATTGGAAGTTTCCACTTATGGCAGACGTTATCCGTGCCAAAAGTTTATTACAGTAGCGACTGAATCATAAATAGAGTTTAGGGCGTTTTTATGAGTTCATGGCGCGAACGATTAAATCAATTCACGGGCAAAAGTCGGTTTATAGTCTGCCGAATCTTTATTCATTTGGCAGGAGATGAGGTCGCGCCGCTGCTCGGTGTGCTGAATCAGGCAGGGAGAACCGCGATCGAGTCCGAAGGCGATCTGCAAACGTTGGGCGAAGGACTGGTCGAAGTTTGTCAGAGTTTGCTGCAATATCAAACGTATTGGCGATCGGCAGCGAATGAAGGTGATGCCGTTCGGGACGAAGGCGAAGCGGGCGATTATGTGAATGAACTGTTTACCGATTCGGCGCAACGTTATTTGAGTGCGCCGGAGTTGGATTCAGGTACGGAAAGCCCAACCGATTCTTTGACGTTACCCGTTACCCAGAATCTGATTGTAATGATTACGATCGCAGCAGAAGGGGAAGTTCCTGAACTCGAAACGGATCTAGCCGATCTGCAGGCGCTTCAAGCGGGGCTGAAAGCTATCATCAACCTGCACTACCAAGAACGGCTCCGAGCCATTCAAATTCACTTTTCTCCTTCTCGGCTCGGCGACGAACTGAATTCCGATCAGATGCTGGAATTTTATCCAGAATTGATCCCCCTCTAGAAATATCCACTTTTCTCTCGCTAGGATGCTGGATATTGTAGAAAAAGACTCTAGAACGGAATAAGGAAACGCGCCAATGTTCTCTATCAAACTCGCTCGATCAATGATGCGAAAATTTCTTGCTCTCTCAATGTCTGTTGCGCTCTGCTGGACGACGGTAGGCTGTGGTAGTTCTTCGCTGGGTGATCCGGCTCGAACTGAAACGAATCGTCCCGCAACGACCGCCCGCGCCGATCAAAAATTGCCAGATGGACAGTACGCGGTTCAGCAAGCCACGTTCGACGACGGATCTGGCGAATATACAGTGTTGTTGAGAGACACGCCTGCGGGAGTCAATTCGTCGTTTAGAACCGAGAATTTACCTCTGGCTCAACTGACCCCGGACGAAGTGAAAGCAGGTCAGAAAGGCTATCTCAAATCTGAGAACGGGCAAGCCTCGCTCCACATTCCTGAAGACTTCAAAATCGAGTACGTTCATAACGTTACTGAGAACGTGACCAATCCACAAACCGGACGAGCAGAAACGGTCGTCGTCCGACAAGAGCCGAACTTCTGGGCACCGTTTGCAGGTGCAGTGGCAGGTCAAGCGATCGGTAGCTTGCTCTTCCGTCCCCAGTACTATGTGCCGCCGTTCTACCAACCCGGCGTGCCGCTGACTGGATTTGGTGGATACGGTTCCTCTTATGGTCAGGCAGTCACCCGCTATCAACAGCGTTATCAAGCACCGCCAGCGGTTGAACGCAATCGCCAAGTGTTTCGCTCTACGGGGCGCATCGGATCGCCTGGATACAATAATCCGCGCGTTCGTCGTCCTGCAATCAACAGAGATCGACCCAGCGGATCAGGCTTTGGAACTAGTACGCTTCGTCGATCGAATCGTTCTACACCGAGCCGAGTGGGTCGTCCGAGCGGGTTTGGCAGCGGAACGCGATCGCGTTCTTCGTTTGGCAGCGGCAGACGACGCTAATTGTTAATCCAGCATAAAAAACCCTGGGGTGAGATAACTTGCCGCAGGGTTTTTTATGAGTATGTCAAAATGATGGTTTAGTTCCGCAGTGAGCGAAGCGTGTGATCGAGGTAGAAGTTCATCAACAACTACGTGCCTTTCTCAGAGAGCAAGGCGAATTGTACTGGTCGCACCATTTAACGATGGCGCGTTTAGTCGCACGGGCACTTCGCATTGGACGGAGCGCCCTGATTCAAACAGGCACCCCCTCTGATCTCCAGGGACGCTATCGATTAAGCTATCTTGTGCCGATTTTGATGTGGCATGAACCTGTGATCTTGGTCGTACCGGAACTGATCCAGCAGCGGATCTTAAGAGTTGAAATACCCCGCTTGCGGCAGTGGATCAGCTATCCCAAACCGATTCAAACAGGCGATCGCTGGATTTCTCCAGATTACAAAGGAATTTTGATTACGACTCCCGAAGCGTGGTTAAGCGATCGACTCAATCACGAAGGCAGATTTCCAGCAGGAATTCCCACGGTAATCGATGGCGTGGACGATCTCGAAGCTTGGACGCGGGATCAATTGACGCTACACCTCGAATCCGCTGATTGGGAAGCGCTGATGTTAGCCTGTCCCGCTCATGTAGAAGTGATTCGCGATACTCGGATTCAATTGATTCGCGCCGTTTTCCAGCATCCTGCTAATCCCTACGAATGTTATTTGCTAGAGCAACCTGAACGCGATCTTCTGACCGAGCTTTATCAGGAACTGACTGAATCGTTGCCGCCAAACTGGGCAAAATTCTTCGAGCAATTCAGCCAAAGCGATCGCTTAACTTGGGTGACGATCGCGCGACAATCTGGACAGTTTCTTTTGCATTGCGCTCCGATCGAAGTTGCCTCTGCCCTCACGCCAATCTGGTCACAGCAACCGACTGTATTAATCGGTGGAGCGTTAGATCTCGATTCAGATGCCACGATTTATCGATCGACAATCGGACTCGAAGACGATTTGACTTGTCTGAAATTCGCGCTCGATCGACAAGAAGATCTCGTGCAGCTTTATCAGCCCGAAGGAATTCCTTTACCCAATACGCCTCAATTTCAACCCGCATTGCTGCGGGAACTGCGATCGCTGCTCAACGTTTCGGCTCAGGGCTTTTCTGTAATTCTCGTCGGTGACACTCCGCTAAAATCGCAAGTCGGATCAATTCTTGCGGCGGAATTTGGATCTAGAGTTCAAGTCGAGCGTACTTGTTTAGAGGAAAACGGAATTTTAGTTACAGGCTGGGAATTTTGGCGCGAACATCAGAGCGTTTTACCTGCTCCGCAAGTTTTGGCGATCGCAACTTTGCCGATTCCTTCGTTAGAACATCCCCTTGTCGCGGGTCGCGTGGCTCACTACAAACAACACCGCCAAGACTGGTTTCGACTTTATCTGCTCCCCGCAGCCCTCAGCGAACTTCAGCGCGCCGTTTCTCCAGTCCGAGAAAGTCAAGGAGTCGTCGCCTTGCTAGACAGTCGTGTTCTTCACCGCAGCTACGGCAGCCAAGTTTTAACTGCACTGAGTCCTTTTGCCCGCATCAACTATCTTGATTCCACCTTATTTAGCAATGCGGGCGAATAAGCAAACGCGATATGATCGACCTATACCTCAACGCATAAAAAACCTATGGGAGAAGCAAAACGTCGGAAAGAATCTTTAGGCGAAAACTACGGTAAAGAACCTAGGATCGCGCCTTGGTTGCCAGTTACCAAAACGCAAACACAACAGTTCATGCAGTGGACATCGACCGGGGCATGGGTCGGGATTGCGCTCTTAGTGGGTGGATGGATTGTGGTGCGATTTGTGGGCCCCGCAGCAGGTTGGTGGCAAGCGAATTAAATTCGTTTTCGATTAGAAAAGCTGAATTCATTCTGTTGATAAAGGGGATCAATTGATCCCCTTTATTGTTGAGATAAAACTTATGTATTGATGATATGAAATCTATCGATCGATTAATCCCATTTTCCTGATTCCATCTCTAGAATGTGATAGTTTCAATATCGCTGGTTCTCAGGTTTTTCAACGGTTTTTAGCGCAATCACAACCCAAACTTTCGTCAAAGAAATTGGTACAAAAGATTAAGAATTTCGTGCTTTCTTAGACTTGTTGCGTTTGCTACTTTGACTTGTGATCGAGTCAGCTAACATGGCTAATAGTCGGCTATTAGTCAAAAGTATCCTATTTAACATACGTGCACTACGACTATTCTCGATCGCGCCATAGTATCAGTAAAATAATTGGTAGATTGTTAAGAGAAGGTTTACAATTGATTGTGGTGATTGGAGGGCAACTGTGTTTATACGACTAGCAGAGCAACACCGTCAATTTGTCCAAGACTTGGTGATGAACCTCCAAGCTTTGGCAACTGTACTAGAGAACCGGGGTTACCTGGCATCCTGCTACACCTGTGGCGGTCAAATGAATAGCGCTTCGTTCATGGTGAGTTTGGGAAACAATCACCTGATTCGGTTCTTGGTGTCCGACTATGGCATCACCTGGACTGAAATGCGTGACGATCGAGAATTGATGAAGCTAGAAGGCGCAGAAGCGATCAGCCAGCTTCAAGAGTTAGCCAACTTGGTGAAGTATCAAATCAAACCGTCGGATTATTGCCCGATCGCACCCGTTGAGAGCTTGCGGTAAGTTAGATCTACAGAGTCGAATGTATTTTGCCTGTACGTGATCCCCTCGTTTCTGTTGGTGCGCTTTGAATGAGATAATGCGGCAGAAAGCGAGGTGCGTCATTCATACAGCCCGATGCCCCTCCACAGGCAGAAAACTCGTGGCTGGTATAGAAGCGACTATGACCGTTCCTGACTCGAATTGGCAACATCAATTTATTGAAGCCAACCAAATCCGATTGCACTATGTGACACAAGGAGAGGGCGATCTCGTTCTCCTGCTGCATGGATTTCCTGAGTTTTGGTATTCGTGGCGCTATCAAATTCCAGCACTGGCGAGACATTTCAAAGTTGTTGTTCCAGATCTCAGAGGCTACAACGATTCAGAAAAGCCGGAGAGCGGCTACGATCTGGATACTCTGAGCGCAGATATTCGCAGTTTAATCGATCGATTAGGTTACTCCCGTGCTCATTTGGTGGGACACGACTGGGGCGGCGCGATCGCGTGGCGTTTGGCGCAGCAATTTCCAAATTCGCTCGATCGTTTAGCGCTCCTCAGTGCCCCACATCCACAGCGATTTGCCAAAGATTTATTGAGTAATTTGGATCAACTGCGTCGGAGTTGGTACGTATTAGCATTTCAAGCGCCGCTGCTCCCGGAATGGCTGATTCAGGCGAACCTGAAAGCGTTTGTGCAGAATATGTTTCAAGAGCAAGCGGTACGAAAAGGGGCGTTTACTCAAGAGCAAATTCAAGAATATCAAGCCGCATTGCAAAAACCAGGTGCGATCGCGGCGGCGATGAAGTATTACCGTCAATTATTCTTATCAGGAAATTGGGTGAGGGATTGGATGCGATCGCCTGATCCGATCTCAGTTCCAACGTTGGTGCTTTGGGGCGACGAAGATTCGATTCTCAGCCCGAAACTGATGGACGGGATCGAACAGTGGATCTTGGCTCCGTTTAAGTTCAAGTTGATCCCGCATTGTGGACACTGGATTCAGCAGGAAGCTCCCCAAACCGTGAATCGAGAACTGATCGAATTTCTCAGAAGTCCAGCTTGGACATAACCTATTCAGACCTCAAGTTCGCTATCGCTCTCACGGCGTTTCTATTCCAGAGCGGATGGGCAACGAAGCGCAAGAACTTATCGAATTTCAATTAAAATCATCTGCCGCTCCCGGCTGATTGAGAAAATCTTCGGGTGATTTTGCCGCTGGTGGAGTCGAAGCCTGACCTGAATCTGAAGCTTCTGGCTTTGGTGTCTCTGGTGTTGTAAATTCCATTGGTTTTTGCGTTGCTGCTACTGTAGGTGTTGGCGTTAGAAGTTTTGCATCTGCTACTTTGATGATTCGTTGCCAGTTGATATCGCCGGAAGGTTGAATCGTGACTTGAATCGTGTCATTGGGTTGCGCGGGTTTGGTTGAATCTCCGGCAGTTTGGGATTTTGCTTTGGGTTTGTCGGCAGGTTTAGCGACATTGCGCTTGAGTAGTTGACACTCGAAGGTTTCTCCAGGTTTAACCGATCGATAAGCTTCTGCCTTGCCGCAGTCGATCGAGGCTTGACCGATTTCTTTTTTCAAGCCCTGCTCAAATTCGGTCTGAAGCTGAGACATATTGAGCAATCCTTTGACGCTGGATGCTTCCCAGAAGATGTTTCCTTGAAGGTCTTGCTGTCTAACGGAGATGACAAATCCCGCTCCCGAATCCAGGATGCCTGTACATTCAAATTCTTTGCCTGCTTCTGGTTTGATATTGTCTGGGCAGATGACCGATTTGATCGAGGTTCCGCCTTGTTTGGTGATATCAGATTTGATCGTGTCTCCAATTTTGGCGGTGTCAAGAGTTTTGTCACAACCGGCTAGAGCAACCAGAATACATGGGAGAATGAATTTAGAACAGTTGAGATAACGCATAAGCTAATGTTTGGGTAAACCGATTCGAGAATCCAGATTGAGCAATTGGGAAAGCTTTAACAGCAAAATTTCTGTGTTGTCGATATTGGGTGGGCGACCTTTTGAGAACGGATAGTTATTGTCGTTTGCAACCAAGATTGTGTTGGAATTGATGACGAGGAGATTCTCGATCGTTTGAAATGGAAATCGAAATTGAGCGTTTTTACCTTGATTGAGATCGTTTGGATCTTGAATATTTAGAAGATCCGCAATTTCTTCTTTTTCAACGCACTGATTCTTATCTCGCTTAGATAAATTTATTTTGTATATCTTTTTGAATTTAGCTTCGTCTCCTTGTTTGTTGTCCCGCTCAATCACTAAATACTCATCTTTATTAATCACTGCCATGTCACCTGTAGCATTATTTGGATCTTCTAGTTTGTAATATCCGATGACTCCTTGAAACTTTCCAGTTTGTGCATTCGCTTGATAAATTCTGAGTAATCCTTCTGGATCACCTTTGACCGTTCCTTCTAGCATTGAATAGAGTGTTGTTCGATCAGGATTGATTGCCATTGCTTCAAACCCTTTTGAGCTAGCAAGATTTGCATCCCCGTTGAGGTCGGGACTTTGCGGCGATCGCACAAATCCACCCCGAAGATCTGGAGTCTTGATCGGAGCTTGCAATAATTTCCCTTTGGCATCGAAGTGCAATAGATATGTACCAAATTCGTCGCTAATCCACAGCGTTTTATCCCGCGCAATCACAAACGATTCGATATCAAAATCTGCACCTGTCAAAGTACGATCGCGATTCACCAATTTGGAAGGAACTTTGCGATCGGGATCTGCAAGCTGGATAAAGTTGAGAATTTTTACTGATCCATTGCCACCTTTACCGCGAAAGCTAGGAGCAACCCGATAGAGCCTGAGCAAAAAATCTGCGCTGTTCTCTTTGGCTCCGAAGCCATTGTCAGTCATGAACCAGAAAGAAGTTCGATCGGCAAATTGAACGGCACTAAACCCCTGAACGGGTTGTCCTTTGAAGCGTCCTGTTCGACCGTTTGCCGAGACTTTCTCACCTGCATCAATGCCTGGAGCGAAGGTATCCGCAGGCAGAGAGGCGAATCCGATGAGTGTCGTTTGATTGGGTGTCGTTGCAGAAAGTTCAAATGCAAAAAACAGGCTTAACACGACACACGCGATCGCGGCTGCCAAACCCCCAATCCAGCTTTGGTAAAACGATTTGCCCATGTTAGTAGCATTTCACAACAAAGTTAAGAAATGGCTATTAAATTGTGAATGGGAGGTTAAGTAAAATCCTAACTTTGAGCATCTAAGAACTTTCTCAAGGCTCCTAGCATTGCAACAAGCTGTGAGATTAGAGTCGATGCTTGCGTTAAGTTATTGCTCAAAGCTTGTTCTTCTAGAGTTGATGCGATCTCTTGCATTTTGTACAATCCGACATTCGCACTTGAACCCTTAACATGATGGGCTGAACGCGAAACAGAGATTGCATTTCCTGTTCCTAGAGCTGTTTTTGCCGAACTTAGATGCTGCTGCGTATCTTCCCAAAAGATTTGCAGCAATTCGCGCTCAAAGTCTTTGTTTCCGTCTGAAATTTGGTGGAGATGCTCCCAATCGATCGCTAAATTCATCTGTTGTTTTACCGCTTGCTGCTCTAATAACTCGCCCCAATAGGTTAGCTTTTCGCTCAGTTTCTCTTTAGAGATTGGCTTACTTAAGTAATCATCCATTCCTGCCGCTAAACATCGCTCTCGATCCTCTAACATTGCATTTGCGGTGAGTGCGATGATCACACTTTGACGCTGCGATTGTTGTTCTCGAATCGATCGCGTTGCTGCATAGCCATCTAAGATCGGCATCTGACAATCCATCAGCACGAGATTGTATGGAATTTGCTCCAGCATCTCGATCGCTTCTTTGCCGTTTGCCGCGACATCAGCAGTGTAGCCTAAATGTTTCAGTTGGTTTAAAGTTACTTTCTGATTCACGATGTTATCTTCGACTAGCAGAATTTTGAGATTTGCTTGAGTAGGAGGTGTGTGAATCGGAGTAGTGGGCTTTATGGTTTCGCTTGGAGCTATCGTACTCATGATGCAATCGAGCAATCGCGATTGTTTTACAGGCTTGATCAAATAAGCAGAAAATCCTAGTTCTGCCATGCGTTTCGCGCCGCCCCATCGATGCACCGAGGTCATCATAATCAGTTTAGTCGTGGCTAAAGTGAGATCGGACTTTATCTGTAAGCCGAGCATTTCGCCATCGACTTCGGGCATTTGCATATCGAGAATGGCTAAATCGTAAGGCATTCCCGCTGCGGCTCGATCTCGTAATTTCTGCCATGCGATCGTGGCGTTCTCGGCTTCATCGACTTGGATTTCCCAAACTGAAACTTGATAGCGCACAATGGTTCGATTTGTTTCATTATCATCTACGACCAGCAATCTCAATTGTGTTAGATCGAGGGTGGGAATCGGTGTGACTTGAGCAGAGGAACCTTCAGGTTGCTTTTCAAAGGTGAGCGTGAACCAGAATTTCGATCCAGCTTTCGGTCTGCTTTCAACCTCGATCGTGCCGCCCATTAATTCGACTAACTGACGCGAAATTGCTAAACCTAATCCGGTTCCTCCATAGCGCCGAGTCATTGAAGCATCGACTTGAGCAAACGGATGAAACAATCGCGCTTGAGCCGCTTCGGGAATGCCGATTCCGGTATCGGTGACAGAAAATGCGATCGTCGCTGCGGTTTCCGATTCCGACTCTAAAACCACTTCGATGATCACTTCGCCCTGTTTGGTGAACTTAATCGCGTTGCCCACAAGGTTCGTGAGAATTTGCCGCAATCGACTCACATCGCCCCGAAGCTCGATCGGTAAATCGTGATGAATCAGTGTTCCAATCTCTAACCCTTTCGCAAATGCCGCCGGCGCAAAGAGATCCGCGACTTCTTCGATACAAGACGCAAGGCTAAAATCTAACGTTTCTAGCTCCATTTCTCGCGCTTCGAGCTTAGAGAAATCCAGGATTTGATTGATCAACGTGAGTAAATTATCACCGCTTGTCCGAACAGTTTCGACAAAATCGCGCTGAGTCGCATTCAGTTCTGTATCGAGCAACAATCCGGTCATGCCTAACACCGCATTCATCGGAGTCCGAATCTCATGGCTCATCGTTGCTAAAAAGGTACTCTTCATCTGCGAAGCGCGCTCTGCTTCCGCTCGTGCTTGCTCTAGTGCTAAATTCTGTTCGGCTAAAGTCGATCGCTGTTGTCGTTCTTGATCGAGCAGTCGAGCTTGCATCAGTGCGATCGCAACTTGATCTGCAAGCTGAGTTAGAAATGCAACTTCAAAGCTTTGCCAATGACGCGGACTTTCACACTGATGCGCGATTAATAGTCCCCAGAGTTGCGGTTCTGCTTCCTTGTCTCGATTCTGCAAAATCGGAACAACTAAGTTAGCTTTCACCTCAAACCGTCGTAAAAGCCTTTGATGGCAAGGAGTCAGCGGCGTAATTTCAACATCCTCGATCGCGGTTGTATTGCCCTGCTGATAGCGTCGCCAAGCGCCTTCTTTAAAGCAAGTATCTTCAATGTGTTTGCCCAAAGCTGAAGTCCAGCCTTCTTTCACCGATTCGACTTCAACGACTCCATCCCACTGCTCATCAAAGCGGTAAATCACCACGCGATCGGCTTGCAAAAACTGCCGAACTTCCGCGACCGTTGTTTCGAGAATTTCATTGATGTGCAGAGATCGACGAATTCGCAATGTAATCGCCGCGAGGAGATGAGATCGGGCATTTTGGCGATTTGATTCTTCTTCGGCTTGTTTGCGCTCGATGAACTGTCCCACTTGAGACGCGATCGCCACCATCATCGTGGTCATCATTTCTTCGTCCGGTGGCTGGACTCGATGGCTGAATAATGCAATTACGCCAACCGCTCCAGCGTGGCTGAGAATCGGGCAACCCATCGCGGCATGAAGTCCGACCTTCGCGGCAATGTGCGATCGTAAAAACAATTTGTCGTATACGACATCGCTCATCCACAGTGGTTCGCCACTGCTCCACACTCGTCCCGGCAATCCAAATCCGGGCGCAAAGACCCACGATTGCGAGGAGCTTTCAAACTCGGTAAACTGTCCTGCTAATCGGCTCCATCGTGCGGTGCAGCGGATTACATTCGCACTGCGATCGGCAATCCACAATTCGCCAAAATCCCAGTTTGCGTGTTCACAAATCGTTTGCAAAAGTCGGGGAGTGGCTTCGTCAAGGGTGGCAGATTCTGCTAATACCCGCGTGACGACGTGCTGAAGCTGTAGCTGTAGCTGCATTCCCGTCGATCGCATTTGGGCGGTAGAATATTCAAACTCCCGAATCTGGCGACGCTGTTCGAGTAAGGTAATCGCTTGCTGACAGAGCGATCGAATCGCCGCTTTTTGTGAAGCATCCAAACTTTGCGGCACGTAGTCCATTACGCATAAGGTTCCGAGCGCATAGCCATCCGAATCAATCAGCGCCATCCCTGCGTAAAACCGAATCGGCTGCACATCTGATCCCAATGGATGTGCGATAAAGCGTTCCTCTCCAGACGCATCGACGACCACCACAACATCGGATTGGGTCAGCGTATGATTGCACATCGCTTTGCGACGCGGCATCTTGATCGCATCGATTCCGACTCTCGCTTTGAACACTTGTCGATCGACATCGATAAAACTCAGAAGCGCGATCGGGACACCGCAAATTTGCGCGGCTAACTGAGCTAAACTGTCAAACGCGGCTTCGGGGGGTGTGTCAAGAATGCCGTATCCATATAAGGTGGTCAGCCTTGCCGCTTCTTGTTCCGGTGATGCCATCATAGTTTTCTACAGGGGGCAGCGTAGGCATTCTTTCATAGCAGATTGGGCACTGCTCAATTGTATTAACCGTTGCACCCTTGTTTCTCAAAAAGATTGAATTACTTAGTTGCTTCAGTCTCGAAGCAACCAAGTAATAACACTTAGAACCAAAAACCAAAATGCCCAAGTGGGAACTTGAAGATACGTCAGCACTTCTGAAGGAAGTAGGACAAGTCGCACAGTGAGTAATCCCAGAAATAGTAGCACAGTCAAGATTCCGATCGGCATCTCAATCCTCGCTTACGGGTGTAATTTTATTCCCAAAGTCCAAAAGAGTCAGTTTTACAAAGCGAACACTTATTTCGATGCGAATGCGCCTTCGATTCTACAATGCAAATCTAGATCAATAAATCATATTTCAACAGTAAAAAAATCAACTTATGAGGGTTTTCCCAATGATTCGATATACACAACAGATAGCAATATGGGGAATGAGTTTGTCAATGGTGATTTCGGTTCCTGCGATCGCGCAAGCCGAAACATTTAAGTCTTTGACGCTAGATAGTAAAACGACTTCCGGCATGATGATGGGATCGGCTGGAGGAGCAACTTCGCTGCCTGCGATCGTGAGCAACAGCGATCGGGAAAATCAAAAGTGTATTGGCTTTGGTGATCCGACTCCGGATCATACGTTGACCTTGAAGCAGCCTGTTTCTTCGTTGTCGATTCGAGTAGATAGTGGCGGTGGAGATACGACGCTAGTGATTTCGGGACCAGGTGGAGTTCGCTGTGCGGATTCGGGAGAAACGGGTAAGGATGTGCGATTGCAACAAGGTGAATGGCAACCCGGAACGTATCAAATCTGGGTAGGAACGGTAACACCGAATGTCAATCGAGATTATCGGCTGACGGTGCGGGGAAATTAGCGATCGTGATTGCCTGGATGACCTTGGTAACACTTTGCTCGATCGTTTCTTCTGCAGTCGAGCAAGTGACTTCTGGATTCAAAGGCGACTCATACGGATCATCGATTCCTGTAAAGCGCTGAATTTCTCCATTTCGCGCCCGCTGATAGAGTCCTTTGACATCTCGCTGTTCGCAGACGGATAACGGCGCATTCACGAACACTTCAACGAATGCGCCGATTTGCTGTCGGACTTCTTGCCGTGCCGATCGATAAGGCGAAATCGCTGAGACGAGAACAATCACATCATTGCGAGTGAGTAAGTGAGCGACGAAACCGATGCGGCGAATGTTTTCTTCTCGATCGACGCGACTAAATCCCAATCCTTTTGTCAAGGTTTGGCGCACTAAGTCCCCGTCTAAATGTTCGACTTTTAAGCTTTGCTCGATCAGCTTATTGTAAACGGCTTGGCAGATGGTTGTTTTGCCTGCGCCGCTCAATCCTGTAAACCAAACGGTTAAGCCTTTCTGGGTGATTTGAGATTCGACGCGCTCTAGCTGTTCAATGTTGTGAAGCATATTCATTTAACGTAAGCTGCTAGCTTTGCCATAGTTCACATAATCGGTAGTAGAAACGATGTGCGATCGTAACCGCTGATAATACTCATCAATCAAAGCAACACCCGTTTCAGTCGAAGCTTGATGATGGTAGTGAGAGCGATCGATAACTGCCGCTGCACGATCGACAAAGGTAGGATCGAGCTTGAAATAATTTGCGAATTGTTCAGTTTCTTCGTGCGGATTCATCATCAGATCCTCATAGCAAAGAAAATAGACGGGCAGATCGCGAGTAAAGTAGGTTGCAGCTAAGTTGAGTTGTAGCCAGAACCGCAGATGGCGATCGATATCCCAGCCTTCCCAGTTGTGAAACAGCGATTGATTCGACTTGAGAAAGCTAGACGGTGAGCGAAATGCAAGAATTACATTCAAACGATAATCCGCTGCTGAAAGAACTCGTTGCCAAACTGGAAGAGTGAGCGAAAAGCGCGGATCTTTCAGTCCGATCGACGAAGTTTCGCCCCATTCCTGAAGAATTTTACGGTGTAGATTTTCCTCGTGCTGGGTGAATCGATCGCTTTCAAAATCTTGCTCGATCGGTAAGAAAAAATCTGTGTATCGATGCCCTAATGTTTGAATTAACTGGTTATTGGCATCATTGATCCATTGCAGCTCAAAGAAAATCGGATTGTGTCCACCCTGAATAAAATGTTGATCTGAGCCAAAATCGATACCGAATTTCGAGAGGATATGGCTTGTAACCGATGTACCACTGCGTTGTGCGCCTAAGATTAGAAACGCTGTTTTCATGCTGAACTATCAGAGCTTTCTTTTTTAATATTGGAAAGCCCTTTGATCCCCGCATCACTCTGTAGGGTTAAAGGTGCACGAGTGCAGTGAAACTTCCCGCTTCGATTGCAAATCCGGTAAGCCCCCCTAAATCCCCCATTTTGGGGACTTCAAGCCAAACGCTCAGGTTCAAAGTCCCCCAAAATGGGGGACTTAGGGGGCAGAAGCTGGCCGAAACGAAGCGAAAAAACGGGTCGAATGTACATTAAACTCTGTTCGCTGATCCGATCGCATCTTTCAAACTTTCAAAGCTCGATCGCGCTAACCGTTCCTCTAATCCCTGCAAAATCCGTTTCACCATTGTCGGCCCTTCATAAACCCAACCCGTATAGACCTGAACCAGACTTGCGCCCGCCGTAATCTTTTCCCAAGCATCCTCGGCTGAAAACACACCGCCCACACCCACGATCGGCAAGCTTCCCTGCGTGTGTTTCCAGATTGATCGAATCACTTCCGTCGATCGATCTCTCACCGGAGCGCCACTAATTCCACCTGCTTCTTGGGCGATCGAATTTCCGCCAACGGTTTGTGTTTTCAGTCCATCTCTGCGGATTGTTGTATTCGTCGCAATGATTCCAGAAAGTTGATAACGTTGAGCCAGATCCACGATCGCAGAAATATCTTCCCATTCCAAATCGGGTGCAATCTTTACGAGAAGCGGCTTTTCCGATTGATTCTCGGCTTGCAGTGCAGACAGAATGGGTTCTAGCTGATCCGTTGCTTGCAGCGATCGTAGTCCCGGTGTATTCGGAGAACTCACATTCACGACAAAGTAGTCGCCGAGCGACTTCAACAATCGAAAACTGCCCAAATAATCTTCTGCGGCAGCATCAAGCGGCGTGATTTTCGACTTGCCTAAATTGATTCCGATCGGGATTCCCTGTTGTCGTTGTTCAAGCCGCGACCGAAGGGCAGCCGCGCCTTGATTGTTAAATCCCATTCGATTGAGGGCTGCGAGATCTTCAGTCAAGCGAAACAAGCGTGGCTGAGGATTTCCGGGTTGAGCGTGAAACGTCACCGTTCCCAATTCCGCAAACCCAAACCCAAAACTTGACCAAATATTCGCCGCCACTCCATCTTTATCAAAGCCTGCCGCCAACCCGATCAGATTTGGAAACCTCAACCCCCAAAGCGACTGCGACAACTGCGGAGACTCACAGCCATAGAGCCGATCAACTTGCGATCGCAGCCAATCCGAAGAGTTGAGCCACGACAGCGATCGCAAAGTCTGAACATGGAGCCACTCCGGATCAGCATTCAATCCAGAAAACAGAACCGGACGAAGAATCGATCGATATAAATCTGACACAGGAAAAATCGAGAAAAAACAAGAGAGCAACGCTACAGTAGCGCATTTTGAGCCGCGATCGACGGATTGAACTCGTGCAAAACCCATTCCCTCCGGGCACTCTAAAAAACGAGTAGGCAAGTCCGCCTGCCCCGTGCGCTATCCCCCTGGCTGATCACATGGGTCACTCGAAAGAGACAACGCAATCTGAACAACAACTCACTGCCCTCGGTCGCGTCCTACAACAGTTGCGCGAGGGTGACACGGTTGCGATCGAAACGGTTTACGCTTATTTCAACACCTGTTTTTCCTTCGATCTCGTCTGGATTGGGTTGTACGATCGCGCTGAACATCGCTTGTTTGGCAAAGGCGGTAAGAGTCCGCTCAAGGATGCACCTTTGCTAAAACAACGATTTGCGCTGACTCCTGGAGATATTCTCGAACAAGTGGTGATTCAGCAAAAACCGTTCACTCTGCCTGATCTGCGGGCGGAACAGCGAGCCAATGAATGGCGAAAATTTGCTGAAAAAGCGAACATTCAAGGCACGATGCTTTTTCCGATTTCGTTCAAAGCTCAGTGTTATGGAGTGGCGATCGTCGGATCGCGTCTGTGGGGAAATTTTCCGAAACCCGAAGAACAAGCGCTAATCTCAATGGTGTTAGGAGAATTTGCGGCAACGCTAGAAATTGCAGAACAGAACTGGAAGCGACAACAGATTAAACCACTTGATCGCCCAATGTTAGCGATACTTTCGGAACTGCGATCGCTGCCGAATTTTGATCGCCGACTCAATCGCATTATTGAACAAACTCAGAACTTTGTTCAGCCTGGTCGGACTAGCGTGTATTGGTTTGAACGGACGCGCCGCTATTTTTGGCGCAGGGCAACGAATCAGAAAGCAACTCGATTGATCGATGAATCATCGGGCTTAACCGTTCAGGAAATGAGCGGATTTTATCAAGCATTGCAAGCGGATCAGGTGATTGCGATCGGGGAATCGATGGGAATGCTCAAAGCCGAAATCACCGTGCGAGTGATGGAATACATTCGCGCTCGATCGCTGATCGCGGCTCCGATTCTTTACCAAAATGAACTACTCGGATTTATTGCAGCAGAAAGCGACGTGCCGAAAGTTTGGCAGGACGAGGATAAACAGTTCATGCGGGCAGCCGCGCAGTTGATTTCACTCGTATCACCGCTCGAAGGCATGGAAGACACGATCGAACAAATCAAACTCGATCAAGCTCTAACCGCCAAAATTGCTCAAGCAATTTACAGCACAGGCGACGGTGTTTCTGCACTTCAGAATGCAGCAACGTTATTAAATCAGCGGTTGAATGTCGATCGTGTTCTCGCGTTACTGTACGACTCGGATCACGATGCGTTTGAAGTGCGCTATCAAACTCAGCCGAAATATAAGCGACCGTTGCCTTCGTGGTTGGCATCACTCAGCCCGATCGATTGGCAAATGCTAGAAAAACAACCCAACGCGATCGCGATTGAAAACTTAGAAGACGATCTACGCTTTGCGGCGTGGCGGACTCCATTGTTAGAACTGGGAGTGAGATCGCTGTTAGTCTGCAATACTGCACCCGGACAGACCGTAGAGGGATTGCTGGTCTTGGCGCACGAAACTCCTCGATCGTGGAATCAGTCAGAGGGTGAGTTTGCGAAAATTGCGGCTCAACAAATTGGAATTGTTCTGAGACAGTGGCGACTTCAGCAGCAGAACGACCAACAGCAGAAAATCTATCAAACAATTCAATGGGGTTTGAACACGATTCAGCAGACTCAGCATTTAGATCTATTAGAAAAATCAGCGTTGCAGTACATCGCGCAGATTCTAGAAGCTCCGATGGCGGTACTGGTCGCGTGGTCGGCGGGTCGACGAGTTGGGCGAATTGTGCAATCGAACGCTGATCGCAAATTCAACATCGCTCCTGTCCTGAAAGTCTCGATCGAAACCGATATTTTTCTCCGTCGCGTTCTTGCTCATGACGGAATTTTGCCAGTTTCGATCGACGAAATCCCGATCGAAACCCGGCAATGGTTAAATGCTCCTGGCATCGGTCAATTGCTAGCGATCACGCTGAGAACTGCACCCGAACACGAACCGACCGCTGTTTTACTGGTGGCGGATAGTTTGGGGCGACACTGGCTCGATCGACATCTCACTGTTTTAAATACGTTGGTCGCTCAACTCGCTTGGTCACGACGACATCTAATGGTGTCCGAAGCATTAAAACGCGATCGCGATCGATTAGAGCGACTCAGTTGGTATAAGCATCGTCGGTTGGAAGATATGTATCGATCGGTGAAATTTAGCGTTTCTCGATTGAGTGAGCTTTCTGCTGAAGCGCCTCGCCAAGCCCAGTTAGTCCGGCAAATCGACGACGCGATCGAACCTGTGCGCCAAGTCGTTCGCGACGAACAATGGCAACTTACGGTGAGAAGTGAAACAGTGCAAATGGTTGGACTCGTCAGACGCGCCCTCGATCGCGTAGATCATTTGATCAAACAGCGCCAACTCTGGTCACAAGTGCATCACGAAATCAATCCGATGATTTTCGGAGACATCACCAAAATCGAACTCGTGCTGTATGAATTGCTGCTGATCGCCTGTCAGCGAGCGAATCCCGGCGGACGGATTGATATTTGGTGTCGTCAAATTGATTCGCAGTGGATGGAAATCGCTATCACCGACGATGGCACGATCGAGCCTCGGCTAGTCGAAGATCTCGAAGCTGGACGCGCCGTAGATTTACTGGCTCCGTCTACACTTGATAAAACTCCTGGGTTACATTTGGCAATCTGTCAAGCCTTGATGCAGCAAATGGGATCGGAATTCAACCTTTACAAACTCGACGATGGACGCATCATGAGCCGATTGGTACTGCCGATCGGGTGAGAATACGGAATTTACGTTACTTTCGTCTTCACACACTAAAACTACCGATACAATGTTCGCTTGAAGGACGATCAATCTTTCTGCGTTCAGAGTACCAAGGTGTGTGAGGGCGATATGGCTGCGGCACTCAATTCCAAACGATCGAGAAAACCAACGGCATCGGTGCGGCAGTTACCCAACCCGGAGAAGCCTCCTCAGTGGTTACGATCGCTGCTGCTGACTCAGCAAGTTTCCGTATTTGCAACCTTTGTGTTGGCGGGAGCGGTACTTGCGGTTTACGGATGGACGGTGTATGCTCAACAGCTTTGGGGCAAAGAGTACAGCAAACTGGAACAGCTTCGCCGGAATGAACGCCAGTTTACGGCAAACGGAGAAGTGCTAAAAAATCAGATCGCGAATCAGTCAAATCGCCCCGGCGCAAGTCTGGTTCCACAAAATCCCGACAGCCTGATTTTTCTTAGACCCGCTCCGGCTCGTCCTGAAAAGCCCGTCAGTGCATCTTCGCAATCCTCGCCCGTTGCACCTCTAGGATATTAGTCATGTCAAAACGAGGAAAGGCCCCCTCCTCACCCCGTCGCCCGTCGCCAAGTTCCTTCCGTTCTGTCCGATCGAGCTTACCGCCGATCGTGGAACAGTTTCGCGATCGAGTTTTGCACTCCTCGACGACAGCTCAGATTGTCGATCGATTCCGCACGGCACAAGCAAAACCAAGCGTTCGTCGCCTTTTTCTCGTTTGGGCAATCTTGATCGGTGTGACGGGACTCTTGACTTTAAATCTAGTCCGACTGCAAGTTTTCCAATCCTCAGGTTTACTGAAACAGGCACGCGCTCAACAAACGACTTTTTTACGTCCGTTCGTGCCTCGCCGCCCAATTATCGATCGCAATGGAAATGTTTTAGCGATCGATCGTCCGGTCTACACCCTGTATGCTCACCCGATTTCGTTTAAATCTCCTAAAACCGAGGTCGCAACCAAACTCTCTACGATTTTGGGCACACCTGCGGGCGATTTGCTGCAACGACTGAACTCAGCAGAAAGTGGAATCCGAGTCGAATATGCCGTGTCCGAATCGGCTGCCGATCGCATTCAAGCCCTGCAAATTGATGGATTAGAACTCGCGCAACAGCAACAACGCCTTTATCCACAGCAGAGTATCGCGGCGGATGTAGTCGGATATTTGGATATCGATCGTATCGGGCAAGCGGGAGTCGAATATAGCCACAAGAATTTGCTCGAACGATCGGTGAAATCGGTGCGGTTGAGTCGGACGGGATCAGGCGTGATGATGCCCGATCGCATTCCCGGCGGATTTTTGCAGATGGATAACTTGCATTTGCAATTGTCGATCGATAGTCGAGTCCAACGCGCTGCCATTACCGCACTCCAACCGCAGTTAAAGAAATTCAACGCAAAGCGCGGTGTCGTGATCGTAATGGATGCTAAAAACGGTGAAATTCGCGCACTAGCGGCTGATCCGTCTTACGATCCGAATGAATTTTATAAAGCGAAAGTCGAGCAGTTTAAAAACTGGGCGTTAACGGATTTGTATGAACCGGGATCAACTTTTAAGCCCTTGAATGTTGCGATCGCGCTTGAAGCAGGAGCGATCAAACCGAATCAGATTATCAATGATGAAGGCGCGATTCAAATCGACGGCTGGCCTATTCAGAACTTCGATTATTCCAGCGCAGGCGCACGCGGAGCCAGCACGATTACACAGATTCTGGAGCATTCGAGCAATGTGGGAATGGTGCGGATTGTGCAACAGATGCCCCGACCGACTTACTATGCTTGGCTGCAAAAGATCGGGTTAGGACAGCTCACGGGAACTGATCTTCCGTTTGAAACCGCTGGACAGCTTAAAGATCAAAAGACCTTCTCAGAATCTCCAGTCGATGCGGCGACCAGTGCGTTTGGGCAAGGTTTCTCGCTCACAGCGCTGCAACTCGTTCAACTCCACGGCATTTTGGCAAGCGGCGGTAAATTGCTCACGCCTCATGTGGTTCAAGGCTTATTCGATGAGAATGGACAACCTTACTGGCAGTCTCCCCACACCGAATCGAAGCAAATCTTTTCCCCGCAAACGGCTCAAACTGTTCTCCGCATGATGGAATCTGTGGTACAGAACGGAACCGGGAAAGCAGCGCAAATTCCGAACTATCGCATCGGAGGCAAAACCGGAACTGCCCAGAAAGCGAGCGCAAACGGTGGCTATATCGAAGGCGCGAAGATTACGAGTTTTGTGAGTATTTTCCCGATCGAGGCTCCTCGATATGTTGTTGCAGCAGTGATCGATGAGCCGAAGGGTGAAGATGCGTTTGGTTCGACGGTGGCAGCTCCGATTGTTAAAGCAGTGATGGAAGCGCTGATTGTTGCCGATAAAATTCCGCCGAGTATGCCTGATCCGGCTGCGTCTCCGAGTCCTAGCCCGACACCGTAGCTTGATTAATGCTCAAACACATTTGAATATTGCAAGATATCCAATTGAGCAAACACAGGCAAAGATTGAAAACACTGCTCTGCAAGTTCTAAACGTTCTTCGCGTTCCAGCATTTCGATCAACTTCGATCGAGCTTGGATCAAGTACCGCACATCATTCGCTGCATATTGCAGTTGTGCTTCCGAAAGATTCATTGCATTGCCCCAATCGGAGCTTTGAGCGCTTTTATCGAGTTCTACGCCTGCAAGTTCCTGAACTACGTCTTTTAATCCGTGACGGGGCGAATATGTGCGAATTAGCTTACTTGCAAGCTTGGTGCAGAAAATAGGCGTAACTTGAATTCCCAAGTGATAGCGCAGCGTTGCGATGTCAAATCGCGCGAAGTGAAAGATCTTTGTGAGTTCGGGCGCTTCCAGTAATCGCTTTAAATTCGGCGCTTCTGTTTGTCCCCGCTCGATTCTGACGACAGTCACCCGATCACTTTCATCACAAAGCTGAACTAAACATAATCGATCGCGCTGCGGTAGAAGCCCCATCGTTTCCGTATCGGCTGCGATCACGGTTGCGGTTAGAAACTGTTCGAGGAGTTCGGGAGTGAGATCGCGATCGCAAATCTGAAATTCACGCGGCTGCATAAGGCAAGATAGGTCATTTTACACCTCACGTATCTTACACCTGATGCCAGCCTGTGCCTTATTTCCGCACAAAGCCTTGCGTGAAGTAGTACTCTCCCATCGCGCTCAACCCAATTCCGATTCCGGTCATGCTGAATTCGCCTTCAATGTTTTCACGATGCTTTTGGCTTTTGATCCAGGCATCGATGACTTTCCCTGACGGGTCGCGACGGCTCATCACCCAACCGACATTTTCTCCAGTTCCACGCGACTGAATGCTGTTGTTGAGCGCTTTCGCCCGTTGCTCAAATCCTTGATGTCCAAACGGAACGATTTTCTTCGCCATGTTGCGGCTGTGTTCACGGGCTTGTTTTGCGATTTCGTCGTTCCAAACTAGCGGACGTAAGCCTTTGTTGGCGCGGTATTTATTGATTTCGTTGAAAATTGCGCGTTCCATTTCCGCGATCGAACTTGCCTGAGCAATCTGGAAAGCTGGATTTTGAGATGTAGTCACTCCTGAAGCTGCGGTTTGGGCTTGAACCGCACTACCGACAAATGCAGTAGCTGCAATGCCCACCGACATTGCCAAGGTTTGCACGGATTTGCTGCGGATGAATTTCAGCATTACGTATCTCTCCTGGGTGTGAAGTCTCGATGAAGACATTAACCCGATTAAGCGACCCGCGCAAGTGCTGTTCGATACGATTCTTTCATACAAACTACGTAGAAGTTTCTATATGTCCCTCTGCGCCTAGATTTAAGTCGCTTTAAAAAATTTTCAAATTTTATTGAATTTTCTCAGGAAATATTACTTAGGCTTAACTTTTAGAAAAATTATAATTCATAACCGGTGAAATCGTCAGATCGCAATTACGTCTATCTACAAGTTAAAGGTTTAGACTAAATTGCTAGATTCGTATATGAAAATTGAGTAGTAATGGATCCGACTCAGTATGGACGCGGAAATGGCTTCAGCAGGTTTATCCCTCTAAAGACGTGAATGCGATCGACGACCACGCCGCCGCGCCGCAATTCGACTTCTCCAAGCTTGGTGAATTTTTCAAAGTACGGCACAAATTCCGCAGACGAGTCTTCTTGAGGCGCTTCAAATCGATCTGCCGTGATGTAGAGTGCGGTTTTGCCGACCCATTGCTCTGCTGTTGACCAAAAGGCAAAGCCGCGCAGGTCGCGTTTATCAAAGCAGGTCATTGGGGTTGAATACAGGGGCGTTAATGCCATTGAGATGTGTCCTGCGAGATGAAATCGGTTGCTGAACATAAAATCAGCGTTCTTTAGCGCCGTCAGAAGTTGCGGCGATCGAGAAAATTCTCGGCGCAGTTGTTTAATGTCGATGAGTTCGATCGAGGGATCATCTTGAGGTGCAACGAAGCCGCCGAACAAAGCATACTGCCCTGGTTTTTGCAGGGTTCCTATCGTGACGTGAGATAAAGCGAAGAGCAGCAGGGCGACGACTGCGATCGTGGAGCCGAGCAGCCAGCGGTTTAAGATCTTCGATCGCCAACGAGAAGCATACAACCCCAGCAAAGGCGTGACTGCAAAGAATCCGGGCATTGTCCAGCCCGGTAAAATTTGCTGATAGCCGCCGATGAGCGTAAAGATAATGAACACTGGCGCAGAAGTCCAGAGAACGAAAGAATGAATCGAGTTTTTAAATCTTGATCTCACTGTTAATATGATTTCTCGAATACTCGTAAACCAAAGCGGCAATCCAAACGTAGGAAATAAATATAATGAGGCAGCAAACGCAACATCTAGCACTCTGGCAGGCTTGAAAGTGCGATTGGGAACGCTGCGCTTACTTTGGAACGCAAAAGAAATCCAATCGTTTTGGCTATTCCAATACAGCACAGGCGAGAATGCGATTAAGAATAGTAAAAAACTTAGCACCGTCCAAGGTGATCGAAACACTGCCCAATGCCGCCGACTTGTGAGGCAAAATCCCAGCAAGCCAAATCCGAGCAAAAACCCGTGATATTTACCGAGGCAAGCCAGCCCAACCAGCAGCCCGATCACTGCAATTCGATAGGAAGGAACATACTCGCGACTTTCTGGAAAAAACTCGATCGCGCCTACCCACAGCGTTAGCGTCCAAAACACCATCAGCGGCGAATCCGGTAGCGTAAACGTGCCGAAACCGAGCTGAAAAATCGGAATCACCGACGCGATCGCTAACGTAATCAATCCAACCCGGACAGAAAATAAGTGAACTGTTGCACGGTATAAGAAATACAGCGTGACTGGAAACAGCAACAAACTGCCAATCCGAATACTAAGCTGAGACACATCGCCTGTGAGCCAAATGCCGATCGCGGTGACAAACGCAACGAGGGGCGGATGGTCGAAATAGCTGAGGGCTGGGTGCTGAGTGTAGATGTAGTAGTACGATTCATCAAATCCAGGCGGCAACCAGAATGCAATGAAGCTGCGAAATAATAGCCCCACAAATAGGATTGCAGCAACTTGCTGATTAGTCTGATTTGCCCACCATTTTTGAATCGATCGCATCATGTTATTTCACAGGACGAATTGGAACGCGCACGAGTTGATACTGACTGTATTGTTGAAGCGGTTGGTACTGATTTAGTTTCACGTTCCCTTCCTGCAATGCGGTTGGCGTTGTGATCATGACGATCGAGCTTATTTTTCCTTCCTTCCGCAGCTTTTGTAAATAAGGTTGAATCATGTAGGCACGATTGAGAAAGGTAATCGGCTGACGAGTATAAAACACCAAACTCGGCTTCTCAAACGCATCCGTCGCCATCACAATCGGTTCATTCGGTCGTCGATCCTCGATCGTTCCTTGAGCAATCTGCCGCAGCGGTAATTGTCGAACTGAATCAATAATTCCAACAGCAGGAGTGATGAAAAATAGAATGAATGCGGCAAAAGCGACAAGATTCACTGCCCAATACCAACGCAATTGATATCGCACCGCTAAGATCAATCCAACGATCGCGGCTGTAATCCAAATCGATGCACCAATATGCTGCAATCCAGTTTGCTGCATTCTTAATCCCAGATTTGGCATTGCCGGATCACGGTTGAGCCAATTCGGACTGTAATAAAGACAAATTCCAAGCGCGATCGAAGCAGCAACGCTAAGATATACCGTAAATTTAAGCCAGCGAGAATATCTAGGTTGTGAGAAATAATCCGAAAACCACAACGCTACAAGAATCGCCGCAGCAGGATAAAGCGGTAGGGTATAAGTAATATATTTTGTAACCGCGATCGTAAAAAAGATCAGCACCACCGCAAACCATACAAGTGCAAACTTTCCGAAATGCTGCGATCGCGGTTCTTGTTTCCATTTTCGTTGAGTTAGAACGTGAGCGATCGCAGCAGGCAAACACAGCGACCACGGGAAAAACCCGATCAGCACAACCAGCAAATGGTAATACCAACTTCCTGAATGCTGATTCACCACGCTGGTAAAGCGATCGATATTATGCACGCCGAAAAATGAATCAATAAATGCCTTTCCATTCTGAACATAAGCCAGCAGATACCAAGGCACACTAACCAGCAAAAAAATCCCAGTTCCCCGAATCGGTTTCATCTCCCGCAGCACTTCGCGCAGTTTCCCCGCCCAAATTAGGAAAAGAACGACGATCGCACTCGGCAACACCACCCCAACTGGGCCCTTTGTTAAAACCGCCAACCCCATCAGCACATAAAACGATCGATACCACCGCTGATTCGATTCCACATAACCCAGAAAAAATGCCAGCAGCGACCCGCCAAAACAAGCACTGAGCAACATATCCGAGTAGCCCAACCGCCCAAAGAACAGCGTGATCAAATTAAATGCCACGATCGCTGATCCCAAATACGGCGCAATCCTCGACGAAACCAATCGCCGAATCGCGTAAAAGCAGAAACCGACTAACACCGTTCCCGCGATCGCAGACGGCAACCGAGCCGCCCACTCATTCACTCCGATCGTCTTAAACGCGATCGCCATGAGCCAGTAAATTAGCGGTGGCTTATCAAACCGAGTCACCTGATTAAAATATGGCGTAATCCAGTTTCCGGTAACAGTCATCTGCCGCGCTGCCTCGACAAACAGCGGCTCCGTTTCATCAACCAACCCGATGCTACCCAACTGATTGAAAAACGTAATTCCGCTCAGTGCGAGAACCCAAACGATCGCAAAAACTCGCTCTAAATTTGTCGATCGCTTTTTCTCTGGCACATCAATCTGATCGTTCATGCCCTCAATCCAAGATCAAACCCTGCGGTAGTGTGACATGGAACGAGCCACTTGAAAAGTCGCATCAAGACCATAAAACTAGAAAACGCTGAATCGTTGCTTTCTCTCATGCTGCTAATGAATGAGATGCGATCGTCCAATTTTTTTATTAACCGACAATTACAAGCAATCTACCGATCCGAGAGTTTTCTGACTTGACGAAGCTATGCCAGAATTAGCATAATCGAGGCTATGAATTCACCTCCAAAATCCGTAGAATGGATCGCCAACTCACTTGACGACTTAAAAGACTTTCCCGAAAATGTTCAACAAGCCGTGGGATATGCACTGTACCGATCGCAATGTGGCGGGAAGCATCCGAGTGTAACTCAAAGTGGTCTAATGGCTAAAGTGAGCAGCAGCGAAAGGACTAGAACGAAGCGCGAAGTCTCTGTACCGTCCGCTCCACTGTGCTGTTTATGCCGTGTCTTCACGATTAGCTTGTCGAACATCAATCAAACTTAACTTTGTGCGGAGTTATTCAGTTGTTGCTGAAGTTGCTGAACTTCCTCGATCGATAAGCCAGTGCCACGAGCAACGGTTTCAATCGATACGCCTTCTCGTAGAAGATTGAGTGCGATCGAGCGATCCCTTTCTTGCTGAATCGAACGGTAAATCACAGATTCTTACATAATATCCCTCTGTACCAAACGATAAATCACATCTTCCTCTAATCGTAACCCAGCCAGAATCGCTGAGGCTGCCATCAAATTCGCTTGTGTGGTTAGGTCTTCAATCTGATCCACAACTTAACTTGAGTGGCTTGTCGCAACATCTCTGCTGGGCTTTCACTCTGTCCCAGTGCCGCGAAAGGCAGCAGTCCAGGGTATTGCAGGAAAAGTGAAGCAGGTTGCTCCCATAATCGAATCACCTGAAACTCATGACGGGTATTTTCGAGCGTAAAGCTAGTTTGGTAGACCATTTCTGAGGTCGTAGGCTTGAGGTAGATCACCACTTGCCGCATCGATTTGTCTTTATAGCGCCGATACCCCCGAAGGCGATAATCTGCCATCCGAAAGGGAATTTGTTGCTTTGGCAGCGTTTGGAACTCGATATGAAGAATAGAGTTTTCGGATTGGAGCAGAATCATGGCATCGGCTCGAATCGGGTCGAGAGAGAGTTCAGAGGGTTGCAATTCTGTCATTGTGACAGGCTCCCCTAGCAGCCAACTGGCAAAGTCGGCGGAGAAGTGTTCGGCGAGGAACCGACAGGTATCGTCGTACATAGAAATAGTAAAATTGTACGACTTGTAATACTGATTGGATTTTGAGAAAATCCAAAGCTTGATTAAACACTTGTTACGTTTTTCGTGTTTAAAGCTATTGTAATAACTGCCCTCAGAATTCGTATGCTTGTTTCTTGGTGTTGAGATGCTACGGCGCTCAACCCTATCCGGAGCATCGATTAAAGACACTTAAGCAACGCTCTCTAAATGTTACTTAAAAAAGGCTATTAGTTCATTAACAATAATAGCTATTGCTCCCCAGATAATTAAACGACCAAGGAAAGAAAACCAGAAATTACCAACTATGGGAAACTTACCATTATTATGAGCCTCAACAGATTTAATGTTGGTTGCAATCTGCTTTCAACAGAATTCGCGCACGGGTCAATTGGTCGGCTGCGCGTCGCCCAGTTGTGGTGAACCGCACCAGTTCAGCACGTTCTTTAGCACTTAAATTGACGATGTATTTTTTGACCATGATGGGAGATGAAGCGCGTCAGTCTCATCTTAGTCTCTCCCATCATCTATTTTTTGACAGACCAGTACTGCAATTGTAAGAAAGCCCAACCACATACCAATAAGTACTTCTACGAAGATAATGCCGTAGATAAAATTTGCAACGATCGCTCTTATCAAACTGCGCCTCCCAGCACCTATATCTTTGTATAGCGGCATAACTCTTATTACACTGAAACTTGCGATGTAGCATCGACTGACTATACCGAAAAGTTTCAACCTATCGCCCCGAAATGGGATGCTATACGGAACTCTTCTGCATATTGCGCTCATCTGGATGAATATACGGAAAAGTCAGCATATTTTTTGCTTTAGGTTAAAAAATAGCATATTTCAATATCAATGTACTTGTATCCTTTCTTGCTACCTTTTCAAGAACGCAGAATGGTGCGGATATGCGATTCGACTACATCGGTTTTTTCTAACATTGATAGATGTCCACAGTCGGGAATTTCCAACACATTATCAGCACGATCGCTAAACGATGAATGAAAGCTCGCTAAGTGCCGAACATACTTCGGCTCCATGACTGTATCTTTCATCCCAGCGATGAAATAAAGTGGCTGAGACAATCGCGCCACCACTTGCGGCAAACGATGTACCTCTGCTTCGGTCGTCGAATCTAGCAGCGTTCCGATCGCAGCTTCAGAATCAGCGCTGACAAAATCAATTACCCGCTGCCGACCCCACGATCGCTCGATCGCACTCACCACATTCGCCCGCGTAAACACCAAATCCAAACATGGCACTTGCGGCAACCATTTCGGGCGCAGTTTCACCATCTGCTGTCCCGCTGATCGAAATTGCTCAAATGCTTCTTTAAGATAAATGCCGCCTCCAGAATTCAGGCAAATCACGCCCTGAATCTGTTCTGGCAGTTGATCCGCTGCCCACAGCGCCACATATCCACCGAGCGAGTGCCCAACTAACCAAGCTTTAGGAATTTGTAGCTGTCTCAATAGCATTCCTAAATCTCTGGCGTAAGAGAGCAGGCTGTATTGTGCGATCGCGTTCTGCGTCGCCACCGCAACCGTGCTAGAAGCGCGATCGCTAAGTTCTGACATTGGTGCAACGGGGCGCGGCCGAGACTGACCAAAACCGCGCAAATCATAAGACAAGCACTGATAATCGACAGAAAGCTGATCGATCAGGGGCTGCCAGTAATTGCGGCTTAACATCCAACCGTGGACGAACACCAAAACCTCCGGATTTGAGGTTGGAGCCGTCAGATCGTAGACGTGAGGAACTCCCGAAATAGAAAGGGTAGACATGAGTTCATCCTACCGTAAAGGGTGGTACGGTCAAATGTTCGCTGCAACACGATCGAATTTTGATTCGGTTCAGGCGATCGTTCACCCAGTACTATAAGCTGGAACTAGCTTCTGTGTGACTCCTATGGCGAAATCTGATTCTTCTCCCACGCTGAGAGAAATTGCAAGCACGTTTCGATTTGCGGGCTGGTTTAGTTTTTGGTTTCAGTTGGTGCTGACGGTGATCTCTAGCGCGATTTTGCTGTTTGCGGCGGTTTCAACTCGGAATCCAGCAGGCACGAATCCAGGGACAGGCGTTGGGGTGGTGCTGACGGTGTGTGGAATTGCTGTTCTGGGCTTCAATATGTTCTGGTCGTTAACTAAGTACGTTGCGATCGGGCGGCGACTGAATGCGGAAGCAGCGGTGCGACCTAAAAAAGCAGAAGCGATTCAAACGATTCGGACAGGATTGACGGCAAGTTTGGTTGGAATTCTTTTGGCGCTTTTGGGGGCAGAAGCGATCGTCGGTTTACTCTTTGGTAAAGCGGTGAATCAAGGATTTGCGGGCTTTGTGAACGTCGATCCGGGAAAGTTTATCCAACCGATCGATATTCTCGTTGTGCAAGCGAGTATCAATGTAATCTTGGCTCAGTTTGTCGCAATTTCGACTTCGCTCTGGCTCCTCAACAAAATGAGCAAACAGTAATTTACACAGCAATTTACTTTGCCATCCAGTCAAAAATTTGATCGAGTTGGTTGATCGATACGAATCCGTAGCGCCACAACACCATCGGTAATGTGCCGCGCTCTTGTTCGCAATGACGCAGAGCAAGCTCGATAAAGTCGTCTGAAACGGCTAACTCTTCTCTGAGATAGCGAACTAATTTCGAGTCGGTCTGAATCTGCTCATTCACTCCGGATGGTAAAACTGTCATCTAGATGACCTTCGATTAAATAAAAAACAGGGATTCGGGGAGTTCATCCTATCACTAAAAATTAGCCTAAGTGTGACTCTCAGAAGAAAAATCAAAATTAAGAAATACTGTATGAATCGTTATACGGCTAAATTGTGAAATCGATGTCGATCGAAAGTCGCAATCTGGTAGCTTCCCCGTATAAACACTGCTATTTTGCCGATCGCACTCCACTTTACACCCACATTCTGATCGCTCACTTCAAGCCCGATGCCTCCTCTACCATGCGAAAGGGACAAATTGCTGAGATCGATTTAACCAACTGCTCTGGTTCTACAGGTTTCGATAAATGTCGTTGAAATCCAGCCGCGATCGCTCGTCGTTGGTCATAATCTCCTGCATAAGACGTGAGTGCAATCGCAGGAATTTTGCCGCCTTGCTCAATCGGTCGCGCTCGAATTTGTCGAATTAGTTCATAGCCATTTATCTCTGGTAGTCCGATATCACAGACGATCACATCGGGGAGCTGTTGGGAAAGTGCTTTTAATGCAGCTTCCGCAGAATCGACCCCGGTGACTTCTGATCCCGCCTCACTCAGAACAAACTTGGCGTACTCACGCGAATCTGGACTATCATCAACCACCAAAATTCGCAGCCCTTCTAAAGTCGAATTTTCGCTAACACTTGATCGAATTGGAACGGGAACAGGAACCGGAGCACGGAGTGGCAATCTTACCGTAAAAGTTGCTCCTTGTCCTTCACCCACACTTTCAGCAGTAATCGTGCCGCCGTGAAGCTCTACGATTTGACGACTGATCGCGAGTCCTAACCCCAAACCGCCGAATTGACGAGTATTCGTACTGTCTTCTTGCCAAAAGCGATCGAACACAAAAGGAAGTGCATCCGCCGTGATTCCCTTGCCTGTATCCCGGATGATGATTTTTGCCTGATCAGAATCCTCCGCGGTCAAAATCACTTTCACCCGACCGCCTTCGGGCGTAAACTTCACCGCATTCGAGAGCAAATTCCAAACGACTTGCTGCAATCGTCCTGCATCTCCTAAAAGCTGTCCGACCTCGGCTTCGATCGTGGTTTCGATCTCGATTTGTTTCGCTTCTGCTGCGAGTGAAACGGTTTGAATTGCCGCCAGAACGACCGTCTTTAAGTCGATCGCAGTCGTATTCTGCGTCAACTTCCCGCGCACAATCCGAGAAATGTCGAGCAGATCTTCGATTAACTGAGCTTGGAGTTTGGCATTACGTTCGATCGTGTCTAACGCGATCGCAGCTTTTTCTGGTTTTAATTGCTGCTTCTGTAAAAGTTTCGTCCAGCCCAGAATTGGATTCAGTGGTGTTCTCAGTTCATGAGAGAGTACCGCGAGAAATTCATCTTTGACGCGATTGGCGGCTTCGGCTTGTTCACGTGCGCGTTGCTCTCGGCGTAGCAGCGATTCTCGTTCTTCTTGAATCCTCTGCCGCTCGATGATTTCTTGCTGAAGCTGTGCGTTGATTTGAGTCAGTTCTACGGTGCGTTGGGCGACTAATTCTTCGAGTTGGTCTTGATAGCGCTTCAGTTTGATTTCAGCTTGACGACGTTCGCCGATTTGAACTTGAAGCGATTGATTTGCCAAAGTTAGCTGTGCGGGACTGGGAAGCGCTAAGGCTTTAGGAATTAAGGGATAAAGTTCAACGGCTGTGAGGACTGAAATCATTGCAGTGAACGCTTTCACTCCGCCAGAAATCCAGTAGTCCGGGTGCCACAATGTCCAAATATCCAGAATGTGACCTGTGCCGCACGCAATGATAAAAGCGCCAAACAACAGAAAAATCCAGTTAAACGGCAGATCGCGACGGTTCCGCACGAAGAAAAGGAGCGTTAACGGAATCGAGTAGTATGCCAGCGCAATCAGCACATCGCCTGTAATGTGCAGCCAAACTAACCCGGTCTGCCAAAGATAGCAATGTCCGTGTGGGATATAAGAACTTGAATCAAAAAACTGACTCCAAAAAGCTGTCATGATGCTGCGTACCAAAAGGGTTGCGATCGCAAATCGTGGGATCGATTCGGTGAAGCTAGAACGATCTCGATTGTAATACTCTGACGCATCAGCGGTTGCTAAATCCCTATTACAGATAGATTGAACTTAAAACAGATGTCACGCTTTAGGCTATTCGCCGCAAGGCAGATTTTTCGATCTCTTGATCATCCTGCATCTTGTCGCTCCTAGATCTGTGCGTCAGAATGGGGCAGTTGAGCCTGAACAGAGAATTTTCAGCACTATTTTTGAGAAAGCCTAAAATGCGGCAGTTTAAGCGGTTAAAATTTGCGCTTCACGTGATCGCGGGATTGATGTCGATCGCGGTTTTCAGTCGTCCCGCATCGGCGGCGGAGCGCGTCTTTTTGTCTTATGGAATTTTAGAGCGATCGATTTCAGTCTCAGCGCTGGAAGCTTATGCGCGAACGGGTGCGCTCGATGGCGATCTCTATGTCTATTCGCAATATGTCACGCCTCAACAACTCCAAACCCTACGCAAAGCGCTTGTAACACGGGCGGATTTAAGTCCGATCGCGGTTTCTCAGTTTCTCTACACTCAGCAAGGCGAAATTCTGCTCCGGCGCTTGGGCGAAGTGATTCAGCCAGAGTCGCGCGATACCGGATTTTTCGCAATCCGTGGAGCGCTGATTTTGGCATCGGCTGATCCGGAGGGATTGACCTTACTCAATGTGTTTCGCAAATTTCCCACGCGCGGACTCCGGATCGATTTACAGCGTAGTTTGGATATTGCGGGAGATTTTGGCAATTTAATCAATCAAACGACCCGCGCGACTCAAACGATCGTGGAACTCGCGCGTCAAGAAAACACACCGCTACCGAGCGGCAATATTCCAGATCTCTCAGTTCGTGGAGCTTATGGATTTGAAAAAGAAACGCTGAGACTGGTGGATCGATCGCGGGGATTCGTTCAAGCTTTGGGGCGAGAGCGGGTGTTCCCGGTTGATGTTTATCTACCTTTTGCCCGTCGTCAAGCTTTGTCCGCTTCGGTTCCCGTCGTCGTGATTTCGCATGGGCTCGGCTCCGATCGCGGAACGTTTCGATATCTAGCCGAACATCTCGCTTCACATGGATTTGCCGTTGCGGTTCCCGAACATCCGGGCAGCAATGCGAAACAACTCCAAGCCCTCGTTGATGGCATTGTGAGCGAAGTCACCAGTCCGAGCGAATTTATCGATCGACCTTTAGATATTAAATATGTGCTGGATGAACTGGAGCGCAGAGCGACTTCTGATCCGCGCTACAAGCGGTTGAATGTTAAGCAAGTTGGTGTACTCGGACAGTCGTTCGGTGGATATACGGTGATGGCACTTGCGGGAGCATCGATCAACTTTGAGCAATTGCAACAATCGTGTCAGCCGACTGAAATCGATCGCACCTTGAATCTCTCGGTGTTGCTGCAATGCCGCGCTGCTGGACTGCCCCCGATTAACTACAATCTGAGCGATCCGCGCGTCAAAGCAATTATTGCCATTAACCCAATCGACAGCGTTGTATTCGGACAATCTTCGATCGCTCAAATCAAAACGCCGACTTTGATCATGGCGGGTAATGCTGATACGGTTGCGCCTGCCCTGCCCGAACAGATCCAGCCTTTTACCTGGCTACAAACCCGCGATCGCTTTTTGGCTGTCGTCGATCGTGGAACGCATTTTTCAGCACTGGAGGAAGGCGACACGCCAGGGGTTCCTGTGCCGCCTGAAGTGATCGGGCCGTCTCCCACGCTTGCCCGTCGCTATGTGAATGCGCTCAGTTTGGCGTTTTTTAGTACTTACATCGCCAATCGATCGGACTATCGCCCGTATCTTTCTGCGACTTATGCGCGTGCGCTGTCTCAAGATCCGCTACGGTTAAGTTTGGTTCAGTCTTTGACTTTGGCGCAGTTGGATAGGTAGCAGATAGGTAATAGTCGCGTGGATGGTTTTCTCAATCTCAATAAGCCGTTTGGGTTTACGTCGCATGATTGTGTGGCAAAAGTTCGCCGGATCTATCAGCTAAAAAAAGTGGGTCATGCTGGAACGCTCGATCCTACGGCGACGGGTGTTTTACCGATTGCACTCGGTCGCGCCACTCGATTGCTGCAATATCTACGCCAGGATAAAGCGTACCAAGCGACGATTCGATTTGGCATCACGACCGCAACCGATGACCTTGAAGGCGAAATTCTCACAGAGCAAGCCGTTTCGCACCTGAGCTTAGAGCAAATTCAAGCAAAGCTCTCTCTGTTTCAGGGTGTGATTCAGCAGATTCCGCCGAACTATAGTGCGATTCAGGTACAGGGCAAGCGACTGTATGATTTGGCGAGATCGGGACAAGCGATCGAGGTTCCAGCCCGCACCGTTGAGATTTACAAATTAGAGATTTTGGAGTTCAGATCGGGGGATTTTCCCGAACTCGATTTAGCGATTTCCTGTGGCAGCGGAACTTATATTCGATCGATCGCGCGAGATTTGGGCGCGGAACTGGACACCGGGGCAACGTTAGCAAAACTGTTGAGAACGGAAAGTAGCGGCTTTGAACTGAAAGGAAGTTCAACGATCGAAGAACTTCCGGTTCCCTTAGTCGAGCCAGAAACCGCATTGTTGCATTTACCGGAATTGGTTTTGGAAAGTTCGATCGCGCGTCGTTGGTGTCAGGGGCAAAAAATTGCGATCGAAGTCGAGCAACCGAAATGGGTACGGGTGAAGGATGAACGGTTTTTGGGAATCGGTGAACTTCGCGCGGATGGAGTGCTAGTACCGCAGATGGTGTATGAACCGATTTGATCGCCTACACCACTAAATGATGCTCCATCGCAAACCGTACCAGTTCTGCTCGATTGCTCGTTTCTGTTTTCCTTAATAAACTACTAACGTGCTTCTCAACCGTGCGCGAACTCAGGTGCAATCGATCACCAATTTGAATATTCGACAATCCATCACTCAGCAGCGTTAACACCTCTCTTTCTCGATCGGTAAACGTGATGTGAATATCTGGAACGATCTTTTCGCGTTCTGCGCTTTCCGACACCTCGAATTCCTGCCGCGATCGCCAACTGGTTTCGATCATCTGACTGCGATCGAGCAAGTTTCGCACGATCGCCCCTAATTCGGGTAGCTCAAACGGTTTCGCTAAATAAACATCACAGCCGAGCTGATAGCCCCGAACCCGCTCATCTGTATCAGTGCGTCCGGTCAGAAAAACGATCGGCAATAAGCGCAGGGCAGGCCGTCGTCGCACCTGTCGCACCAATTCGTACCCATCCATTAGCGGCATCGAAACATCGGTCACAATCAAATGCGGCTGATGCGTTTCGAGGAGTGCGATCGCGTCTTTACCGTTTTCAGCCGAAACCACAGAGTAACCAGAACATTCGAGATAGTCGCTGATCGATAGGCGGGTTCCTAAATCATCTTCTGCGACAAGAATAGTGAGGGGCATGAAACACAAGTGAGCGAGATCTTTGAATGCCAATTATCAACGGCAGATTCAAGATTAAAAACAATTTGTTAAGCGATGCGGATCTGATAAATGCTGAGATCTTTGCCCTCATCCCCAGCCCCTTCTCCCAATTTGGGAGAAGGGGAGCCGGACTCTAGCTCTCCTCTCCCAATTTGGGAGAGGGGCTGGGGGTGAGGGCGAATTAACCTTGCAATGACCGACCTTATTTCATTCACAATCCTAAGCGATGCGAGGACGAGGAATTCCTTGAAGTTGGTGAGCTATATTCATATCGTAGGGGATCGGTCGGCGCAATGGGCGATAATCTCGATCGATTGATGCCCTGTGTCGAAGAACCGCATTGACCAACACACAGGGCGAATCATGAAGATTAATTGCGCCATGCGGCACTCCCGGCGGAATTTTTACGACTTGCGGCTGCGACTCGCTCAATGGAATGTATTGATACTTACGATTTTGTAATACAACCAGAATGAAGCTACCGCGCACAACCAGCAACTGATCGGTTTGGGTGCGATGAACGAATAAATCATCGATCGTATGAGCGGGAATGTTCACCAGCATCGTTTCATGACTTGACTGCGGCGTATAAAACTCTGCCATTCCGCCTTTGATCGATTTGAGTGGGAAAATCTCAACCTGTGTTTTCAAGCCCATAATCGATCTCCTACGACGATCGCTTTTTTCTACTGTAAGCGAAGCGAAACCTAACTTTTGTACTCACTGTCACAAAAGCGCAACGTTTTATGGTAAAGAGATGTCTTTTGAAATGAATTTAATGGATTCGCTTGACTTCTGGAAGGTAGCACATTAATACTATTAATAGTACTATCGTACTAAAGACTCACTTGCCCCAGGAGCCGCGATGACAGAAGTGAAAACAGAGAGCCAGTCAACTCGGATCACCCAAACTCAGCCGAGCGCAAAACGGCAACCCGCCAAGTCGATCGCTGAACCTTCAAGCGCCAGTGAATCGAACCCGGAGCGTGGTGCAAGCCTCGCTGAGTCTACCACCGAAGCGACCCCCACAAAAAAACGCCGCACAACGAAAACTGAAAAAGCCCCCACGACGAAGCGCCAAGCGACGAGCAAGTCACCGAATCAATCCGCTTCGACACGGGTTAAGCTCGCTTGGGAAGCTCCTCCATCAGAGCGCGGTGCAGCGATCGAAGCTGTACTTGCTCAATTTAATGAGCAACTGAATGCAACTTGGAGCGCGATCGACGAACTCAAAGCGACCGTCGAAAAAATGCAGACACAGGACGGAACACGACCTTCCTCGAATCCGCACGTCTCAACAGTGCAATTGCCGCTCGAAGCACATCGTCCTGTACAAACGACCTTGCGCCCTCCGCAACCTTCGATCCCGCCCTTTCGCCCCAGCATTCCGACTGCCCGCCCCCGTCGCCGTAAACCCTTGCACCGCCTCATGCAGCAACTACTGCGACTGCCGGAACAGAATTCTGGAATTGCAATCGATGCCGCGCTCTGGGTGTTAGCAGCGGCAGGACTGCGGCTCGGGCTGAAATACTTGGTTGTGGCAATGCCGATTCTGAACTTTCCGGTCACTTTGTTGATCTTCGTTCCTGCACTGTTAGCTGCTTATGCTGCTCTGTTTATTCCCCAAGCGAATCGGATTGGAATCTACCGATTGTTATTAGTGACGTTGGGATTGTTCGTCGGAGGCAAATTATGATCGAAAAATTCAACTCTAATCAAATGCTGGCAGGGGTTGCGGGGGTTTTGGCGCTTGGGATTTTTTTTCAAGCGATGGGACTCCCTTCTTTTGGAAGCAAAGAAGCTGCATTGGAATGTCAGGGAGCAGTGCAATCGCAGCAAGCCATCTCTGAAGACAACATTGCAAAGCTGATTTTGCTGAAAAATGGAGACTCTAAAGATGCAGTCCGTAAAGCTTTGAAAGAGCCTTATTGCATCCTGCCCAAGCTCTCGATTCGGAGTGGAACGCAGACTGAGCGCGAAGCTTATCGAGTCGCATCGGATGCGTTAGAACGATCGACTTCTCAGACGTTTATTGTAGTTTCGTATGAAGGGAATCAATATCTGGGATATAAGTTCTGGATTCGCTAAAGTCGGATTTGTTCTTCTCTTCAGCCTGCTTTCTAGCTGTGCTGCTTCACCCCATACTGGGAACACGATTCCAGAACCAAAGCTCTATCAAAGCTGGCAGCTAAAACCCGGAGATAAAATCGCCGGAGCAAAAGTGATCGGCGGACTCGGAGATATTTCGATCGCGCTAGAGGGGCAATCGGTTCATGCGCCTTCTGATGGAAATGCGTACATCGATCATCGGGGCTGCGTGTATTTTGCGGGAGCCGATACGCCTGCTTATCTGTTTCGGTTGTGTGGGTTAGAAGCTCCGAAACTAGGAGCGCTAAAAGCTGGAGACGCGATCGCGACCGGAAAGATTCTTCAGTTTGCGACTTTACTCAAGCAATCCGACGATAGTTGGGCACTCGTCGAACCCGATAAAAGCTTATTGCAACGAACTTTAAATCCACGATGAAAAAGATTGTTTCTCTGATGATGAGCGTGATCGTTTTGACGCTGAGTGAAATGCGATCGACGCAAGCTCAAGGACTGCTCAACTTTGCTCCACAGAGTTCAAGTCCACCGATTCAACCTGCCCCTAAAGAGATCGAGAAATCAGCCGCAATCACCTTCCAAGTTCCCGAATCTTCTACCGATGAGCCGAGTTCTCCTAGCGCGATCGAGCCTCGTCCATTGCCGCGATCAACGACTGTAGTGAGTGGCGATCGCTTAGTCGCGATGGCTCCCGATGAGCTATTTCATGGCGGTTCTGATTCACTCGTTGCGAAAGCAGTGGGTAGCGCTGAAGGAACCCGCACCCCTAATGGTGGCAAAACTTGGGCGTATTACGGGCACGTCGATCCGGGAAATCGTCGCTGGAATATGGGGAGCTTTTCCTATCAGCATGGCGCGGCTTCTCCGAATGAGGCAGATCGTCGTCAACTTGATCGCTTACGGGGTCAGTATGAGGAGATTGAACAAACTGCGCTTTCTGCGGGATTGCGGCTCGGACTCGAAGAACAACTCAACGGAATCGATCTAGCGAATCAAGCACCGTTAGCCGCGCTCGATCGAGGGGGCTATATTGATCGTTTACGGCAAGCATATGCTGAAGGACTGAAAGGCTCTGAAGCAGTTTTACGAGCGCGTACCTATTCTTATATCAATCCGCGCACCAATCAATGGGATGCACCGGGACTCGGAAACAATCTGTACAGCATCAGTCGGGATCAGGCGCGTCGGCAGACTGCGATTTATGACGCGATTAAAAATCATCAGCAAGTGGCTCGATCGACAAAGCTGCGTGATACGAAAGTGAGCCGCGTGCCTGAGTGATCATTAAATAAAAGCAGAAGTCCACACGCTTTTAGAATCCGGAGCCACACTGGAATTAGTCACCCAATCTTCACTACACCAAGGGTAAAGTTATGACTCAACTCGAAGAAGGCATCACGATCGAACAACGCCTCACCGAACTTGTCGATCAAGCCCATGATGTTTGCGATACGGATGGAACCACGTCCGATCAGTGTGCCAGTGCTTGGGATGCGGTCGAAGAAGTTCAGGCAGAAATTTCGCATCGTCGATCGTCGGATGTGAAAAGCTCTTTTACTACTTATTGCGACGATCATCCAGATGCGGCTGAATGTCGGATTTATGATGTCTAGTTTCATTTTGTTTTTATAAAAAATGCAGCCCTCCCCTTTTCTAAATGAGAAATCGGAGGGCTGCATTTTTGTTAGATGTGAGGTTAATGAGTTTTCGCTTCGTTGGCGTGGAGTTCGCCCCCCAAATCCCCCAAATCTGGGGGACTTTGATGCAATGGAACAGATTTGCAGTCTCGTCAGCGATCGTTTAGAAAAGCTTCTTTGACCAATCAAGCAGCCTCATCCTTAAGCTCGCTCTTGCCATCAAGTCGTTTCCTCTTCCTCAAAGTCCCCCAGAATGGGGGATTTAGGGGGCACAAGCCGCTAACAACGAAGCGAGATACTTTCTCTAAACCTCTTAGAATCCAACCGCGATCGCGCCTGCGAGAGCCGATGCGCCAGCGGAAACTAATGCCGTTCCAAACAACCACCATGCTGCTGTTTCTGCGGCTTTGCGGGTTTCTTCGGCTTGCTTCTTCGCTTGACGTTTGACTTCTTCGAGTCGGTGCTGTGCGTCGCCTTGAATGCGTTCTGCACGACGCAGCACTGAAGTTCTTGCGTTCTCTACCTGATCGACGATCCGGTTTGCTTCGGCTTCAGAGATGTCTTCTCGTGAGGACAAGAGAGCAACGACCGTATCGCGGTTAAAGCTCCCTAAACGATCGCGCAACGCATCAAAACCTGCTTGTGGATCGTGGAACATCGTGCGAATGTCCGTCCGAATGCTGTCATAGTTCAACTCAGGACGATCGAGCGAATTTAGATAGTTGCGAATGCGATCGAGAACGCCATCGATCACGCTTTGAATCCGGTGCTGAACGGCTTGGATCTGTGCCATGACCTGTTCGCGTACAGAAAGCACTTGATCCACAATGCGATTTGCTTCTGCTTCGCTGATGTCGTTTCGCTGAGAGAGCAGTGCCACGATCGAGGCGCGATCTAGATGCGATAAGCGATCGCTCAAGTTGCCAAATCCAGCTTTTGGATCGCGCAATAGGAGTTGCAGATCGCGCTTGATGCCATCGGGGTTGAGTTCTTCCTTGTGCGTGTTTCGTAGATAGTTCTCGAAAGTCGATTGGAAGTTTTGTACCCGCTGTTGGGTTCTCAATGCTAAACGACGCGGCGATCGCACGACACCCCGAATCGAGGATAGGGTTTGATCGACCAGTTGGTTGGCTTGAGATTCGCTCAGATCGGGACGTTGTGCCATCAGTTTTACAATGGTTTCGCGATCGACTTGTGCTAGTCTTCTTCTGAGCCGAGAAGCACCTGCTTTCGGATCGCTCAACAATACATTCAAATCGCGCTTGATGCCATCGGGATCAAGTTCTGAGAGATTCGTATTGCGGAGATAAGATTCGATCGTGGTGGTGACTTGATCGACTTGATCTTTTGCTTTGTGAGCCACGATTTGCGGCGCGTGAAGGACGTTGTGTCGAACATCTTCAAGCTGAGACACAATCCGATCGGCTTCTTCGGGTGTGAGATCTTGGCGTTGTCCGAGCAGTTGAACTAAGGTATCGCGATTGAATTGGCTCAGTCGCGCCCGGAGTGCGTAAGCTCCCGCTTGTGGATCGTCGAGCAACGTGCGGAAGTCGCGCTTAATGTCGTCGGGATTGAGTTCCGATTTGTTCGTATTTCGCAAGTAGGATTCTACTCTCAGCCGCAGCGCTTCCGCTTCAGAACGGACTCGGTTTTGGGCTTCCTGGGACGAATTAAGAACGCGATCGCGGGCACTTTCAAACTTGCCGATAGTGCGATCGACTTCTTCAGGCGTGAGATCTTGGCGTTGTCCGAGCAGTTGAACTAAGGTATCGCGATCGAAATGACTCAAGCGATTTTTGAGCGCATCGTAACCCGCTTCTGGATCGTCGAGCAGCAGTGAAACTTCGCGCTCGATCGTGTCGGGATTAAGTTCGTCTTTGTTGGTCGATCTCAAGTAGTTCTCAACGCGACTGCGGACATCCGTTGTTTCCCCATGTTCTTCAGCGGCCTGAACGGTGCTGAGCGTAGTTGTCCGAATCGTTTCAAGTTGGTCAGCGATTTCAGCGATTCGTGCAGGAGACAAATCGCCACGCTGAGTCAAAAGATCGGCGAAATCGCCACGATTTAACCGTTCGAGTTCGCGTCTGACCGCAGAGGGATCAGCCTCCGGATCGTGCAGCAATTCGCGGAATTCATTGTCCAATGTCTCCCGGTTGAAGTGCCAAGAATAGGTATTTAGCAGATAGTTCTCGACATCCGCTTTAATCGGGCTGAAGTTTGAAGAAGCTTGATCTGTAACCTTCTGTGCGCCCGACATCACCTTATCGCGTGCAGATTGGATCTGTCCGATGATTTTCTCAACATCGAGATCATGAAGGTCTGCCCGCCCCATCACCGTACTCATCAAGCTTGCGAAACCCATCTGCATCGCTTGATTGACTAAGCCAGGTTGTTGTCCCTGCTTCGATCCTTGCTGCGCCAAATTCGAGAACGTATCACGCATTCCCGACATCTGATCTTGCTGCGTGTTTTGCAACACTTGACCTTGACGACGCAATTCCTCAGTGAGCTGATCCAAACGACGATTCAAATCATTCGTGTTGACCTGTCCCGATTGAACGGTTTTCAAGTATTCCGTTAATTCTTGCGTTGGATCTTTGCGTTGGAAGCGTCCAACTGTTTCTGTCCAAATTGAATCAAGCTGATCGACCAAGCGGTTGGCATCTTTTTTCGATAAATCAGTCCGATCGCTAATCAGTTTCAAAAACGTATTGCGATCGACGTGACGCAATCGTTCCATCACTTCCGTGGGCGAACCTCCACCGACAATGCTTTGCAGTTCTGGATCGTTCACCAAGCTTTCAAGTTCGCGCCGCACCCGTCCGAAATCCAACTGCGCCGGACGCAACCGCTCAATATAGTCTTCAAGAGAATCCCGAATGTTCGATGGATCGATCGCAGATCCCAATTCGCGGCGAACCGCTGCTGCTGCTGCTTCTGCGGTCGAAACGACTTGGTTGTTGACCGCTCTTGCTCCGAGTGCAGCGGTTGCGGTTCCCACGATCGCTTGAAATCCAGAGGTTGCAGTATTTACCACCGAACCGATGAGCGATCCAACCGTGGTCGAACTTACCCACACAAGCAAAGTAAAGTATGCCGCCCAGATGACCAGACCGACGATCGCGCCTAAACCCGCAGTTGTGAGCAAGCTCAGTTTCACGGCGAGTAAGCAAGCGATAAACAGCGAAATCGTTACGGTGATCAGCGTCCAGAGTCCGACTGCAAAACCGATTTTGCGAATCGTTCCGCCACCGCTGCCGCTTGAATGATGATGCGAATCATGATCATCCGAAGAGTGCCCCAGATAAGAGATTCCAGCCGCTACCGATAGATTTGTGAACAGTAATTGGAATGCAAATGCTAATACGATTCCCGAAATTAAGGCAACAAAAAATCGAGGACCTGAAAACACCAGAGCAGCTTCCTCCGGTGTGTTGACTCCTCGATCGGTTGGAATCTGCGCCAGGAGACTCTGACCGAGTTCCCATGTTAAATTTGCTACTTGACTCATAGAAACTTCCTCATCAGACTTCGCCCAACACAAGTGAAATGTGCCAGTGAGGCTGTAATTTTGAAACACTACCTTTGATGACAGAATCGCTGAGTCAACGGTAGATTAACATCCTTCTCAAGTGATAGGATGCATCAGCTAAAAGGAGTAAATCGCTCTGTTGAGTTTGAGGGTCAGTAAGTAAGAGGTACTTATTTAGACAGAATTAGTGCGGCAACTACGCGATCGAGTCCTACCGCACGAGATGCCTTAAATAACAGTCGATCGCCCGACCGGATCAATTGATTCAGTCGCTCGATGACTTCTGTATGAGTGGTGAAAGTTTCTGCGGGAACTGGAGAAGCCGCGATCGCCATTGCTTGCGCTTCGTCGGGATCAGCGAGGATCAATACTCGATCGAGTTTCAAATCTCTCACTTGTTCCCCGACTTGCTGATGATATTGAACTGACCAATCTCCCAATTCTTTCATCGTTCCGAGCACAGCAATTCTGCGATCGCCTTTGGTCTGAGCTAATAATTTCAACGAAGCTAGCATCGACTCTAAACCCGCGTTGTAGCTTTCATCGAGAATGACGACATCATTTGAGAGTTCATACCGTCTCGATCGTCCTCCCGGTAACTCTACTTCAACGCCTGCTGTTAGCTTTGAAGAATCCAGATCCAAAGCTTGCACGACTGCCAATGCTGCCAGAAAATTCAGTGCGTTATGTTCACCGGGAAGCGGTAACGGAAACTGATCTTCTCCAACTTTGAGCGTTTCAGTATCAATCAATTGTCCTTGCAAATCGCCGCCTTGCAATCCATAAGTGATCGATTTGCCTTGCCAAACGGTTTGAGCAGTTTCGAGCAGTAAAGGATTGTCGTGATTGAGAATTGCGATAGCATCTTTCGGCATTTCTGCAAGGAGTTCACATTTTGCTTGTGAGATCGCGTCTCTCGAACCCAATCTCCCAATATGTGCCGTTCCTACATTCGTAATCACGCTAATATCAGGGCTAGCAATTTGCGACAACAGCGCGATTTCCCCTAATGCTCTCATTCCCATCTCGACTACAGCAAAATCGTGATCCGAATTCAATTCCAATAGCGTTTTCGGAACTCCAATTTCATTGTTATGGTTTGCCTGTGTTTTATGTACCTTTCCGTATTTCGATAAAACTGCTGCAATCAATTCCTTTGTTGTTGTTTTTCCCACTGATCCAGTAATTGCAATAATCGGAATCTCAAACTGTTTACGCCACCAATGCGCGATTGCTTGATACGCCTGCAAAGTATCGGAAACAATTAGAACAGGCAAATCAGCCGCTTCAAACTGATCATCGACAATTGCAGCGATCGCACCTTGCTCGATCGCCGATCGCACAAAATCATGCCCATCAAATTTCTCGCCCCGCAGCGCTAGAAAAACCTCACCGGATTGAATCGATCGCGTATCAGTGGTAATGCCCGTTGCGTTTGAATTCGGTAAATTTTGGAAAGATGCCCCAAGGATCGCGATCAGTTGATCTAACGTTGCGTGAAACGACATGAGAAATTTTGCGAGAGTCAGTAAAGTTTAGAGTTTACCGCTTTCGGGGATGCAAAAACCACGATCGTGCTGAAGCTCCAAATCCGAAAAACTTTGTCACGGAATGGCAATTTGTCTGCTATTGTAGTTAAGGCTTAGGCGGATGTGGCGGAATTGGTATACGCGCACGCTTGAGGTGCGTGTGGCATTGCCTTGCGAGTTCGAGTCTCGCCATCCGCATGAAGTTAGAAGGGGGAAGTTTACCACTTCCCCTTTTTTGTGTTTGAAGTTCGATCGATAATTGAAGCACCCATTGAGTGACTACTCATGACTCAACAACTTCTGAACGATGAGACTCAGCAACTTCTGGACAATGAAGAAATCGTCAATGAGTTAGATATCAGCCATTTGACGATCGAGGACGATACTCCCGTGGACAACTTTCAATCTGAAAAACAGCAACGGCTATTAGTCGAACCGCTTTATAGCTCTAAAGCTTTACCCGTACCCTTTTTGGCTGCTGCCAACGTTGGACTCTTCTACAAACTTAACGGTGATCCGATTGTTCCTGATTCAATGTTGAGCTTGGGAGTACAGTGCGCTGAAGACTTCTTCCAAAAGCGCAACCGCTCTTACTTTGTGTGGGAATTTGGCAAAGTGCCAGAAGTCTGTATCGAAATCGTGTCGAATCAAGAAGGCGATGAGTTGATTTTGAGTCGGAAATCGCGGCAAAAAGGCAGGACTACGACAAAAAAAGAGATTTACGCCCAAATCGGAGTGCGGTACTACGTAGTATTCGATCCGCTTGAACGGACTCAAGGACAAGATGAAATGGATGGAGCCTTGTTACGAGTGTGGTCAATTTCAGCCGATGGCTACACTGAGTTAACTCCACCGCAAGGAATTCGCGGAGTTGGAGAACTCGTTTGGTTAAATGGAGCGGGAATCGGTTTGATGCTGTGGGAAGGGCAGTTTGAAGAAGATGTGGCGCGACTTTGGTTGCGATGGTGCGATCGCAATGCGCAAGTCATTCCCACCGGAGCAGAACGCGCGGACAATGCAGAATCGAAAGCGCATCGACTCGCCGATCGACTCCGAGAAATGGGAATTAACCCAGACGAAGTTTGAAAATCTTAGAAATTTTGCCTCAATTCAACGAACTGTAAACAAATGTTTCAATAGGTAGATCTATCCATGAAACCTAAGACAGAGTTCGCTACGCTCTAAGATAGAGAAGGAGGAAACAAATCAATGGTCACTGTGCCGGACAGCATTAGCTTAATCGACTTATCAAAACTTTGGATGCAGAAAGCGCTTGAAGAAATTGCAGCAGAAAACGAGACCGTTGAACAAGAGATCGAATTTGAAGAGGAAGAATAAATCCTCCAGCTTTTTTCAAAAAATGGTCTAGACCTGTAGATTTACGAGACTTGAAAGGTTTTGCAGATTTACCGATCTAGACCATTCGTTTTAGGAATTTGTGCGATCGCGCGATAAGAGATGATCGATCGAGAAATTTCCCCCGCCTCCCACAGTAAACAAGAGATAGCAGAGCAAATACAGGGAAGCCGTTTCTAGTGGCGCAATCTGCAATCCTGTTCCCTTCACATGAAAGTAAACCGCGATCAGCATTGTAAACACTAGCGACAATGCACTAATCCGCGTTAGAAATCCCAGAATTAACAGAATCGAAGCTGCAATTTCTGTATAAGCCGCACAGTACGTAAAGAATAACGGGAATGGGAAGCCGATCACGCTCATGACGTGATCAACAAAGCCTTGTACATCAGCTAACTTACTAAAACCATTGTGAATCATCAACGCACCCACTAGAACGCGCGCCGTTAACCAAGCCGCTTGAAACGTCGGATTTGGGCTAAGGTCGGACTGTAAAATCGTCGAAAAGATCGATCGCTGAGACTGAGTAACGGTCATCGGTTAATTTCTTGAAAACAGTACTTGAATCTTAGCGAACCACAGTGCGAAAATTCAGCGATCGAAATCTTCATATAACTCAATCTCTCGAAGTGTTCTCTCCCTTAGGTCTGCCCTAAGATAAAAAAAGAAGTCTTTAGATAGACGGTCACTGCATTCATCCGCTGTTACCGTTAGCAAACGAGTCAAACATCACTCATTTAAGCAGGAATAACAATATGTCACACTTTAGTACCCTCCGCAGCAAGATCACCGATGCAGAATTGCTCAAGACTTCGTTGCGCGATCTCGGTTTCACGGTCGAAACGAACACTGAAGTTCGGGGAATGGGATGTCAGCGCGTTCATGCTGACATCGTTGCGGTATTAGATGGCAGCTATGACATCGGTTGGCTACACAACGAAGATGGCACATTCAGCATCATCGCAGATTTGTGGGGCGTGGCGAGAAAGCACAACCTTGCAGAACTGATGACCTCTGTGAACCAAAAGTATGCTGTGCAACAAACCCTTAGCAATGTTGCAAAACGTCCTGGCTTGCAAAACGCCAATGTTCAAGTAATGGTGCGCAGCTAAGTGCGTCGTAGTTTGAAATTTAATGTTTAAAACTCAATCCTTTACGGAGTCCTCTTGGAACTCTGTAAAGGATTATTTTTTATCTAGCTGCACCTCTGAGGATAGCGTTGCCGTCTTGGAAGTCGATGTCTTTCACGGTCAGACCGCGTAGTTTGAGTTCGAGATTGAGTTGATCTTGGACTTTTTCGGGAGCCACGCCCAAACGGTTGGCAACTTCAGCGATCGTAAAACTCATGTCTCCGACCTGAATTTTGGCATTTTGATCAAAGCGCAACTTGCCATTTTGAATCTCAGGTTTACCCTCAACTCCGATGTAAACTTTGCGATCGTTCATCGGAACCTTCTGGGTAATCTCTGTTAGCAACGCTTGTTGTTGTGCCCCTAATCCGCTGTTTTGCAATTCCTTCATATCGACGACTGCGCCTGTTTTCATCTTGTCATTTTTGACCGAAGTGTGAAACCCTTTGACGGAACTTGGTAGAGGTTGCCCACCGCTTTTCTCTGTAATTTTTGTAACCAGCAAGTCATTCAATTCCTGAGAATTAAGTGCCACCTGGACATTTTTAGAAGGGCTAGAAAGCTCATCAGTCGGTGAGTTGGCTGCAATACCAACATTTGTAGAAGATGGACTTGCCTGAATTTGAGATTCAATCTTTTTCTCAACGGCTGCACCTGATTTCTGAATTTGAGCATAAGTTCGAGGATTGCTCTGTCCTTGGGTATACCACTCTGGTAAATGGGTCAGTTGTCGCCAGAAATAATATACGCCTGTTGCCGTTCCCATCACGATTCCCGTTGACAGCAACAGAAATAAAATGCTTGATTTCTTCACAGCTACCTCAAGTCAATCTTTAAGTTCTCTCAGCCAATTTATTACGATCATTCAACTTAAGCAATCATTCGTAAATTTGTTGGTTACGGCAAACACCCCAACGACCGCGCGTTCATTCGCTAAAATGAAAAAAATTACTGGGCTGGATTCATGATTCCTACCGTTATTGAAACTTCTGGACGGGGCGAACGCGCCTTTGATATCTATTCCCGACTGTTGCGGGAACGAATTGTGTTCCTCGGTAGCGCGATCGATTCTGACGTGGCGAACTTGGTCGTCGCCCAACTCTTGTTTCTCGAATCCGAAGATCCGGACAAAGATATCTATCTCTACATCAATTCCCCCGGCGGCTCGGTTTCCGCTGGCATGGGAATTTATGACACGATTAAGCAGATTCGTCCGCAAGTGTCTACGATTTGCGTCGGGTTTGCTGCCAGCATGGGGGCATTTTTGCTCAGTGCAGGAACGAAGGGGAAGCGCATGAGCTTACCTCACTCGCGGATTATGATTCACCAACCGCTGGGTGGCGCACAAGGACAAGCAACGGATATCGAAATTCAGGCAAAAGAGATTCTGTATCTCAAACAGCGGCTGAATTCGCTTCTAGCAGATCACACGGGACAACCGCTCGATCGTATTGAACAAGATACGGAACGCGATTTCTTTATGTCCGCAGAAGAAGCGAAAGACTATGGATTGGTTGATCAAGTGATCGATCGTCGTCCGTCTGCGGTTCGTCCTGCGGTGGTGAAATAGATTACGAATTCGCCTGAAACGGCATTTCTTGATTCAAGCGCTGGATCGATTCGTCGATCTGGCGTTTTTTCTCGCATTCTTGCGCGATCGCATCAATCACCCGCTGCGTAGTCTGCTCCGGAGTTTCGTCCGGCATCACCTGAATGTGAATATCTGCTCTGGCATAGTACGAGCGACGATCTTGAGAAAGCTGCGTCAATCGAGCCGTCAAATCTTGATTTTGCAACAAAGGTCGCGTCGTATCTTGGCTCAACCGTTCCCGCAACTGCTCAACGGGCACATCGAGCCACACAATCACACCATGTTTCAAATAGCTCCAGTTCTGGGGTGCAACGACAATGCCGCCACCTGTTGCGACTACGCGCCGCAGTCGTGCAGATACCTGTGATAAGGTTGCGGTTTCCAATTGGCGAAAAATCGCTTCTCCCGACTCTGCAAAAATCGTAGAAACCGTTTGCCCCGTCGCCTGCTCGATAAACTGATCGACATCGAGAAACTCATAATCGAGTTGTTTTGCTAACAACTGCCCGATCGTGGTTTTCCCGACCCCCATCATTCCGATCAAAAAGACACTTACCCCTTTTAACATCAACCTTCATCCTCATCCAATTTCCGTACTGGTGGTCGAATCACGCGATACTCTGCATCTACAACATCAGGCTTTTTCGGTTCCGGTGGTTCCCGATAAGTGTAGGAATAGGTCGAACCCGATCGCTTTCCTGAAGTCGGCTCTTGTCTCGTTTCAAAATCCTGTTTGGGCCGATCTTTCGGCTCGGTTGTCCAATCGTCTCCATCGTCTCCAAACCAATCATCCGCCGTATCGTTTACCGATCGCGGTGTAGACTCGCGAGGGGTTTCGGCATAGGCATAGCTGTTAGTCTGCGTGGGGGCTTGCCGAACGCTTTTGCGCTCCGATCGACGTGCGGTAAATCTGGCTAATCCAAAGAGTGCCGTGATTACCAAAGTCGTTGCAACTCCGAACGCGATCGCTCCCAAAATCCACACGGGTAAAGGAAACGCAGGCGAGGGAATGCCGAGAAACACAAGCGAAACCGACACGCCCCAATTGGAGAGCGCGAAGATCACGAGAAAGCCCACGATCGCACTAAGCAGAACAAAACGCAGAAGAGACATGAGAGGAACCCGCGCTAAATCACCCGACACATCAATCCAGCTTAACGTATTGCCGAACGGCTCAGAAAATTTGCGAAAACTAGAAAGACGAAATTAGCAACAGTGAGCATCAATTGTTGCAGTTTGTTAAACCTATGATTTCGCTAGAATCTATCATCCTTTAGACAGTCGAGCATTAATAAAATCGTTACTAATCTAGCGATAGTTACCAATCTGCATTGCAAGCGTGTCATTGATAACTATCGCTGCTTTTCACTTGAGCTTCAGCATTTTTTAACGACTTTTGGACTGAGTTTCAATCGACCTCATAGCTGTGCGGGTCTTATTCAAATCATATTTTTATGGTGAGGAATGACTGATGAAACCTGCTTCATTTACCTGCTTTATTGCAATGGCAGTAAGCTCCGCTGTGCTTGCGCCATTGAGTCTCCGCGCGGCTGAATTACCAAAGTCGATCGCACAACAAGCACCCGATGCGACTTTGACAATTCCGGTCGTTCCTGCGAATCCGCAACCTGCAAATAGTTCAGAGCAAGTGACTTCCGTTTCTCAGCTTTCGGATGTACGCCCCACAGACTGGGCATTTCAGGCGCTTCAATCGTTGGTTGAGCGATATGGTTGTATTGCAGGTTATCCCGATCGAACTTATCGCGGAAATCGGGCACTGACTCGGTACGAATTTGCGGCGGGGCTAAATGCTTGTCTCGATCGAGTCAATGAACTGATCGCAGCTTCGACGGCTGATTTAGTTAAAAAAGAAGATTTAGTAACTTTGCAGCGACTTCAGCAAGAATTTGCAACTGAGCTTGCAACGATTCGCGGTCGGGTTGATGCTTTGGAAGCTCGGACTGGTACTTTAGAACGGCAGCAATTTTCGACCACAACTAAGTTGCAAGGTGAAGTTGTATTGGGTGCAGTGAGTGTTCTAGGTGGCGACAATGCGATTACTAGCACCGAGGCTGAACGCAATCCCACGCTATCGTATCGGGTGCGATTGAACCTGAACACGAGCTTTACAGGTCGAGATTTGTTAACGACCCGACTTCAGGCAAATAACGTTGTACCGCTTGGTCAAACGACTCAAGATGCTACGAGTCCGACCGGAGTTCGGGGCTTGGGCGTATTGGGCACGAACATGGGACGGGTCGAGTTTGATGGAGATAGTGGCAGTCAGGTTGGGCTTGCACTGTTGCGCTACCGTTTCCCTGTAACCGATGGCACCGATGTGTATATTGCAGGTACGGGAAACGGGTTTGTTGATTTAGATGCGTCTTCTCAACTAAACCCTTATTTTGACGGGGGTGCGGTTTCTCTGTTTGCTTTACGGAACCCGATCTATAACTATTCGTTTGGTGCAGGGGTTGGGATTCGGCAGAGAATCGGAACAGCGGCGGAAATTAACTTAGGTTACTTAACTCCGACTGCGAACAATCCAGCAAATCGAAATGGTTTGTTTAATGGTCAGTATGGTGCTTTGGCGCAGTTGATTTTGAACCTGAGTCCGACTTCTCGGATTGGTTTTACTTACATTAATGCTTATGCTCCGTTTGGTGCTGATATTCAGCCGGATGATCCGTTTAACCTCAGTGCAACGGGTAGTAACTTAGCAAATAGCAACTTTGGAAGTCCAGTTAGCATTAATGCGTATGGTATTTCTGGAACGTTCCAGATTTCCCCGAAGTTTGCGCTTGGCGGCTGGGTCGGTTATGCGAATCATAACTACATCGGTCAGGGTCGCGGCGATGTGTGGAACTGGGCGGTCACGCTTGCATTTCCTGACTTGTTTAGGCGGGGGAACTTGGGCGGATTGTTTGTCGGACAAGAGCCGAAATTGACGCGCAGTGATTTGGGATTTCGCGATCGTGATAATTCGCTGCACTTAGAAGCGTTCTACCGCTATCGCATCAATGATAACATTGCAGTCACACCAGGAGTTATTTGGATCACGAATCCTGATTACAATCAAAGCAATCGGGATGCTGTGATCGGCGTGATTAGAACTGTATTCTTGTTCTAAAGTTTCCTATGCCAAATCGTTTAATCCAGTCTCAGAGTCTTTACCTGCGAAAACATGCCCACAACCCAATCGATTGGTGGGCGTGGGGTGAGGATGCGATCGAGCAAGCTAGACGCGAGAATAAGATTATCTTTTTGTCGGTTGGCTACTCTTCTTGTCACTGGTGTACGGTGATGGAAGGAGAAGCGTTTTCGGATGAGACAATCGCGCAATTTCTGAATCAGAACTATCTGCCGATTAAAGTCGATCGAGAAGAACGTCCGGATCTCGATAGCATTTATATGCAGGCGCTTCAGATGATGACGGGGCAAGGCGGCTGGCCCCTAAACATTTTTCTCACGCCTGATGATTTAGCTCCGTTTTATGGTGGAACCTACTTCCCGATCGATGCTAAGTACGGGCGACCGGGATTTTTGCATATCTTACAGACTTTGCGGCGGTTGTATGATGACGATCGAGCTAAGGTCGATGGGGTGAAAGCTGAGATTCTGACGAACTTACAGAATTCTGTCTTGCTTGCTACTCAAACCTTGAGTCAAGCATTGTTAAAGGACGGGCTGGAATACAGTACTGGAATTCTCTCAGCACAGATGCCCGGAACTCGGTTTCCAATGATTCCTTACGCGGATGCGGCGCTTCATGCAGTTAGGTTTGAATTCGATCGATACAATGCGCGAGAAGTCACCACACGGCGAGGATTAGATCTTGCACTTGGCGGCATTTTTGATCAGGTTGCGGGTGGGTTTCATCGCTATACGGTTGATCCGACTTGGACAGTGCCGCACTTTGAGAAGATGCTTTATGACAACGGGCAAATTGTAGAGTATCTAGCAAATCTATGGGCATCGGGGATACAAGAGTCAGCATTTGAAAGAGCGATCGTACAAACGGTTCAATGGCTCAAGCGCGAAATGACTGCACCGGAAGGCTATTTCTATGCCGCGCAAGATGCGGATAGTTTTGTCACACCGGAAGATGCAGAACCGGAAGAAGGTGCATTTTATGTCTGGAGCTATGACGAACTTCAGCGATCGCTTTCTTTAGAAGAATTTGCAGAACTTTCAGAACAATTCTCGGTCGTGCCTTCGGGCAACTTTGAAGGCACGATCGTGCTTCAGCGTAAACAGTCCGGTCAGCTTTCAGACCTTGCTGAATCCGCGTTAACTAAGCTATTTGAACTTCGATACGGGACTGGGATTAGTGAAACATTTCCGCCCGCTCGAAATGCAGAGGAAGCAAAATCGATCGCTTGGTCAGGTCGAATTCCAGCCGTGACCGATACGAAAATGATTGTGGCTTGGAATAGTTTGATGGTTTCGGGATTGGCTCGATCGTATGCGGTGTTTCGAGATTTGGAAGCTTTAGAATTAGCGAGTCAAGCCGCAGAGTTTATTCTGCAAAATCAATGGATCGATCAACGGTTTCATCGAATCAACTACAACGGCAATGTTGAAGTACTGGCGCAATCTGAAGATTTTGCGCTGTTCATCAAAGCATTGCTAGATCTGCATCAAGTGACTCGAAGCATTCAGTCTGATGCCCCGGAAAATCAAACGGATTGGTTGGCAGAAGCAATTCGGATTCAAGCTGAGTTTGATCAGTATCTTTGGAGTGATGAACTAAGCGGATACTACAACACGGCAAAAGATGCGAGTCGAGATTTATTGATTCGAGAACGGAGCTATGTGGACAATGCAACGCCTTCTGCAAATGGCATTGCGATCGCGAATTTAGTTCGTCTCTCCTTGCTAACTGATGACTTAGATTACTTCGATCGAGCAGAACAAACACTGCAAGCTTTCGCGAGTGTGATGGAACAATCGCCTTCTGCTTGTCCTACGTTGTTTACTGCCTTAGATTGGTTCCAAAATCAAACCCTGATCCGCAGTACGATCGAGCGAATTGCAGCGTTAGAAACGCAGTACTTACCAACGGCTGCCTTTATGGTGCTGGATGCTTTGCCGGAAAATGCGATCGCGCTTGTCTGTCAGGGTTTAAGCTGCAAAGAGCCGGCTCGCAGCCCCGAACAATTCATGCAGCAAGTTCAGCAAAGCCAGAACCGAAGTCGATAGAGACTTACCGAAGCGGAATGAACGGAAACACTCGTTTGATAAATCTTCGCAAACGCAGAAGTCCGATCTTTCTTCTCAGTTCGGGCGAAACTTGGTCACGCGGATTCACGGGCTGACCTTGCTGAATTTCGGCTTGAAGTTCCGCATATTCAGCAGCGGTTAAAGGTGCGTTATCAATAGGCGATCGAGCTTCTGTGATGATTTCAGTCCGCGAGACTTCTTCGGGTTGGTCTTCTGACGGTGGAAGCGCAACTGCGGGTGTGGCAGACGCGAGAACTAACAAAGCAAGAAGCGGGGATTTCCAGATCATTGAGGTTGATAGAACGTGAGTGCAGCGCTGCCGTAGCGTTTCTGGCGAACAATTGTTAAAGGGACATCAGGCAGAGTCAATTTAGGGCGATGTTCGACTGCGAGTTCGCCATCGGGAGCGAGTAGATTGAGAGTCGCGATCTCATTTAGCACCGGAACATACAATTCACTGCGGTAGGGCGGATCGAAATAAATGAGATCGAACTGTTGCCCAGAGAGTTTTTCTAAGCGCTTGACAACATCGCCCCGCAGCACTTGATAAGACTGATCTGGCTTAGCGACTTGTTTCCAGTTTTGCTCAATCACTCGGCACGCAGGCGCAGATTGTTCGATACCCATGACGATCGAAGCTCCTCGACAGAGTGCCTCGGCTCCCATTGATCCGCTTCCGGTACAGAGATCAAGCCAGCGACAGTGTTCGATCGAGCCTTGCCAAATGTTAAACACAGCTTCGCGTACTCGTGCTAAGGTCGGGCGAGTCTCTTGTCCTGGAAGTGTTTTTAGCGATCGATTGCCGTAAATCCGTAGGCTCATAGCGCAATCCTAAATCAATCGTGAAAAGCAAAGTTAGTTGCGCCCCCTAAATCCCCCATTCTGGGGGACTTTGAAACCAGAGGGTTTGTCTTGAAGTCCCCCAGAATGGGGGATTTAGGGGGCAGTTATCCGACTGAACCGGAGCGATAAACGACTGAAATTCATCACTCAAACCAGTAGCTCATACGTTCAATAACTGAGGTCGATTTACCAAATGAACAAAGTTCGATAGTAGCTGCAATCCAGCCGTAGAGGACTTCTCTGGGTGAAATTGAACTGCCATCAGGTTTTGATGTGCGATCGCGGCTGTGACGGTCTGTGTTCCGTGGGTGATCGTTGCGGCACGAATGTTTGGATCACTCGGTTCAACATAGTAGGAATGCACAAAATACACCCAAGGATCTGTCCCTAATTGTTGCCAAAGTGAACAATCAGATTGGGTGAACTGGAGTTGGTTCCAACCCATGTGCGGAATCGTAAGTTCTGGTTCGGGCTGGAAGCGTTTTACAGTTCCGGGAATGATGCCGAGTCCGGGTTCTTTGCCTTCTTCGCTTGATTCAAACAGAATTTGTAGTCCCAAACAGATGCCCAAGAAAGGTTTGCCGCTGTCGATCGCATCTTTGATCGGTTGAACCAGATCGCGCGATCGTAAGTGTTGAACTGCGGGATCGAATGCACCGACACCAGGAAGCACGACTGCATCCGCTTGCTCGATGTCTTTCGCGGAGTCCGTTACCAGAGTGATTGCGCCTGCGTTGTCTAGTCCTTTGCAAGCAGAGTGCAGATTCCCCATGTCATAATCGACAACAGCGATCGTCGGCATTTTCCAATCCTCCAGTCTGAATACTTAGATTTTAGTAGACCGATGCGAATTCTATTGACTTCGTTTACAACTTGGATGGAACATCAGCGATCGAATGCTTCAGATGATCTGATTCAAGCGATCTTAGAACGCGATCGCTTTCATTCAGACTGTCATCTTCTCAGACAGCTTCCGGTTGATTTTGAACTGGCACCGAAGCACACGATCGCAAAAATTAACGAGATTCAGCCGGATATTACGATCTGTTGTGGAATGGCGGAATCGCGACAGCGACTTTCACTCGAATCGAATGGTAAGTTTCAAAGCGAAATTCTGCGATCGCGGCTTGATTTGCAGAACTTGATTGAGTCTACGAGCGTGACAGAGATTAGTCACGACGCAGGGAATTTCGTTTGCAACTATCTTTACTACCGTGTTCTCAAACATCTAGATACTCTGAATCAACAGTGTGTGTTTATTCACGTTCCGATATTAACCGCTACAAATGAGGAAGTGATTGTTCAAGACTTTTTGAGGATTCTCGATCGAGTTTCGGTAAATAATCCATAAAAAATTGCGCGATCGCGTTCCACAAATGCGATGGTATTTACGACTCATCAAAGGTGTAATATGCGTCGCGCTTGGATGCTTGGATTGTTAACGATCGTTATTTTAGCGATCGCTCCGTCAGCGTTTTCTCAGCCGAAATTTACGGATATCCAGAATCATTGGGCGCGATCGTGCATTGAATCGCTCACACAGAAGGCGATCATTCGCGGGTTTCCGAACAATCAATTTCGACCCGATGACCCGGTGACACGATCGCAGTTTGCCGCAATGGTGGTCAATGCTTTTCCCGATCAGATCAGTTCACCGACGCGCGAATCGATTCAATTCCGGGATGTTGCGGGGAATTTCTGGGCAAAAGAGGCGATTCAAAAGGCTTATCGATCAAGCTTTTTCTCTGGCTTTGATGACGGAACCTTTCGCCCCGATCTAGAAATCCCAAGAGTGCAGGCTTTAACGGCGTTGGCGAACGGATTGAAGCTGAAACCGACGAATGAAGTGGAACTGACCCGCAAAGTATTCTTAGACCTGGGAGATATTCCAACTTATGCGAAAGGTGCTGTCGCAGCAACAACCGAACGACAAATCACGGTGAATTTTCCGAATGCTCAACGGCTCAATCCTAATCGCACTGCAAGTCGGGGTGAGATCGCGGCGTTTCTTTGTCAAACGTTGCCCGACACAAAAGGTTTGATTAGCGATCGCTATCTGCCAAAACCTGAGACTCAAGCACGAGAGATTCGTGGTGTTTGGTTAACGAACATTGATAGTGATGTTTTATTTGAGAAAAACAAATTAAGCAGTGCTGTCAGTGAGATCGCGCGATTGAATCTCAACACGCTTTACCCAACGGTTTGGAATTGGGGATACACACTCTATCCAAGCCAAGTGATGAAGCGAGAGGTTGGATTGGCAGTTGATCCGCGCCCGATCGCATCAGGGCTTCAGAGCCGAGATATGCTCAAAGAAATCGTGACTGAAGCACATCAAAAAGGGATGGCGGTGATTCCATGGTTTGAGTTCGGTTTCATGGCTCCGAAAGCGTCAGAACTCGCGCAGAAACATCGGGACTGGTGGGCACAAAAGCGAGATGGCTCAGTCGATTATGAATCCGCTGCCCTCGATCGAGTTCAAATTCCCGTTTGGTTCAATCCCTTCAAACCCGAAGTACAACAGTTTATTCTCAATCTCGTTACCGAAGTGGTTGATAACTACGATGTCGATGGGATTCAGTTCGATGATCACTTTGGTTTACCTGTTTCGTTTGGCTATGACGAGTACACGGTGAATCTCTACAAGCAGGAACACAACGGTAAAGCACCGCCCGATAATGCTCAAGATCCAGAGTGGTCACGTTGGCGATCGGATAAACTTGGCGCTTTTCTCGCGAAAGTTTTTCAAACGGTCAAAGCTCGAAAAAGCAATGTTCTGATTTCACTTTCGCCGCTCGATCTGCCTTACGCTTACGAAACGATGCTGGTCGATTGGCACAAGTGGGAACAAGCGGGACTGATCGAAGAAGTGATTCCGCAGATCTATTTTCAGGGGCAAAAGTTTGTCGATCGCATTAATCCCGCGACTTGGCAAACGCTACGTGCTGCGCGTGACCATATTCCGACCGCGATCGGGGTTCTAAGCGGATTGTCCAGCACGCCTCGATCGATCGAGGAACTCCAGCGACAAGTCAAAGCCGTCCGTGATCAAGGCTATGCGGGAATGTCGTTCTTCTTCTACGAAACGCTGTGGAATAAATCACCAGAGCCAATCGAAGCACGAAAAGCCGGATGGCAGAGTCTATTCAAAGAGAAGGTTGCTCGATCGAGCGTGGTCAATCCGTAGATTATCGTGAGATTTCTATTGCTAGCGTAAATTGACGGGTTCTCTTACTCCGATTCCGGGGCGGGACAGAATCGGAGTGAGAGTGCTTGCGAATTCACGTTAATAGTAGAAGCGAGTAAGTTGGAACTAAGTAGCCTTGATCAATTAGTGATTCTTATATGTTCGCTAGTTCAAGATAAGCGTTCGCCACAAATACCGTTCCGTTCGCCACAAATACCGTTCCGTTCGTCACAAATACCGTTCCGTTTGTGATGAATACTAAAGCATTCGTCACCAATACCGTTCCGTTTGCCACAAATGCTTTAGCGTTCGTCACGAAACAGTTTAGATTACTAACGAAAATCGCAAACAACCCTACAAACATTAGGAAATTTGCCCAATCCGCCCGTCGATTCTGCCTCTAGGGAGAGTCAGCAATCATCAATTTTGATAGATTAGTAATATAAGGCACAGAAAAAGATTCGGACATACGCTCGATCGCATCGAAATCGTATGGTGACAGGTTTGATGTGTCTCCTGCAATCCCCATTGAGGAGACTCTCATGAAAAATCTCGATCGCAAAACCCAAAATTAGTCGCTCTACAAAGGCTTAGAACTTTTACCCACTTCAGAAACGCGCTTGGAATCCACTCCCACCTTCGGATTGAATCGTCTATGGCGTGGCTTGTTAGGACTATTGGCAGACGAACTGACCGAAGACCAGCAGACTGAATATCTAGAGCGCTGCTTACAGAAAACCCCCTCAGAATCACAAGAACACATTCGGTCGAACGGGGTGCGCCAGTTTCTCAAACTGATTGAGTAGGTCGTTTGCGGCTGCAATACTGCACCAGTGCAATAAACAGCCCAATCCCAACTAAGTACTTCAGCGGATCAGGAACCAGCGGGCTAGGTGAGAAAAACCCCTCAATCACGCCCGCCACCACTAACATCGGAATCACCCCGAACATCAACTGCGCGGCTTGCAGACTGTAAACTTTCATGGCATCAATCCGGCGATATTGTCCCGGAAACAGAACGCCGTGTGCTATCAGCAATCCCGCACCCCCCGAGAGAAAAATCGCTGGCAGTTCTAGCGATCCATGTGGAAACACAAACGCCCAAAACGGAAACGCCAGATTGTTCTGAGCCACTAACGTCCCGACTCCACCAATCAACAAACCATTCATCAACAGCAAAAACATCGTGTAAATCCCGATCGTCATTCCACCTGCCGCTGCTTGGAATGTCACACCGAGATTATTCGTCATGATTTGACTCGCTGCTTTCGGTTCACTGCCTAAAATTGACCCCATCCAAAGCTTGCCTTCATCGCGCACCATCCGAATTAGATGTTCCGGCACAATCAATTCGAGAAACTGCGGGTCGCGCCACGAAAACCACCACGCGATCAAGCCTCCTAAGAAAAACAGCCCCGTTGCGATCGCAGTATGCAAAAATGTCTGCTGCACCACTTCCGGCAGTCCCCATTGATAAAAGTCGATCGCATTCTTCCACTCTTGTTTGCGCGAACCTTGATACACCTGGCTATAACTGCGCGAGGTCAACCGCTGAAGATCCTGCACGATCGTATTTCCGACTAGCGTTTGATTTGTCCGCGCCCGCGCGAGGTCAGCCGACACCGATCGATACAAGCTCGCGAGACTTTTAATCTCTTCAGTCGAGAGCGATCGTAATCCGCGTCGTTCAATTCGCGTTAGCAGTTCATCGAGTCGCTTCCAATTCGGTTCCCGTCGAGCAATCCAGCGTTTTACATTCATAGTTTTGTGAAAAACAGCGCGGTATTTTTGCCAACCTCGCCTAAGATAGCCTCAGCCTTTCTGGTGTGATTCATTCACGGTGAGCTTATGTCTAATCTCAGTCCAAGTAACTCCATTCAGCCGTTAAGCGTCGGGGATGTGGTGAGCGCAGGGGTTCGCATTTATCGCTCCAACCTCAAACGCTATTTGATTTTAGTCCTGAGATCCTATCTTTGGATTTTTGTTCCGATTTACGGGTGGGCAAAGTCCGCAGAAATCTCCGCTCGGATCTGCCGCCTCGCTTATCAAGAGTTGATCAATCAGCCCGAAACGCTCACCGAAGCAGAGCAGAAAACGACTCCGAGGCTTTGGAACTTCTTTGCTGCGGGGTTGCTGCTCGGATTGGTTTACACGGGGCTGTACATGGCGTTTTTGGTCGCGTTTGCGATTCTTGCTGTACTGACCGGAGTGTTAGCGACCGTGAATCCCGTACTCGGTATTATCGGTGGACTACTCATCGCGGTGTTAGTCATTGCAGCGATCTTTACCTTAATTCGAGTGATCTCGCGATTATTGATCTACGAAGTGCCTTTAGCGGTTGAAGATCAAGTGGATGCCACCACTGCATTTAGTCGAAGCTGGAATCTTACAAAGGGTTCCGTCGGTCGAATTCAATGGATCGTGGTCGTTGCCTTTCTGCTCACCCTGATCGTGAATATTCCGAGCCAAATTCTCGGCGTAGCGTTGCCGTCTGGAGAAGATAGCGATCCTGGAGTTGCCGCGATCGCGATTTTGCTGTTTCTCGTTGTCAGCTTGGTATCGAGTGCGCTCGTGACCCCGTTTTGGCAAGTGATTAAAGCGGTGATTTACTATGATTTACGATCGCGACGCGAAGGTTTAGGCTTGGAATTGCGCGATCGCGGCTAAATTGGGAATAACTGAGACATTTCTCGATTCACATCACCGCTATGAGTCTGTTTAATCGCATCAAAATCCGCACCCCCGAAAGCGTCGAATTAGAATTCACCCTAGCGGGCATCGGCAACCGCACGATCGCGCTCGTCGTGGACTATCTACTTTGGGGTGCGGTGCTGATCGGCTTACTAATTTTCTGGAGTGTCTTATCCTTTCAGCTTCAGCAGTACTTTCCGACTGTTAGCAACATTGAGCTATGGATTACCGCCATCTCAATCTTGATGACCTTCGCGGTTTATACCGGATATTTCGTGTTCTTTGAAACGCTGTGGCGGGGTCAAACTCCCGGAAAACGCTACAGCAAAATTCGCGTAATTCGAGATGATGGACAGCCGATCGGTGTAGCTCAAGCGATCTTACGCGCTCTCATTCGCCCGATCGACGATACCTTTTTTGTCGGGATGCTCTTGATCATTCTGACCAAGCGCGAGAAACGACTGGGCGATCTGATTGCAGGAACGATGGTGATTCAAGAAGAACGCTCGATCGCAGCTTCCACTTTCACCACATCATCTGAAGCCGAGTCTCTAGCCGATGAACTCCTAACGGCTCAAAACTTGAATGCACTCCTACCCGATGACTTTGCCGTGATTCGAGAATACTTACAGCGTCGATCGCTGCTAGATGCGAGAGCCAGAACTGATCTAAGTCTCAAACTCGCAAGACAAGCAAGAGATCTGATCGGAATGCAGGATCTACCGTTTCAAATGACACCTGATTTATTTCTCGAAGCAGTCTATCTGGCGTATCAACGACGCGGCTAACTTGGTTCGTGTGATAAAGTTTGCAATCAAGCTGTGAGGCAAGTTCTTGTGAAATCAATCTGTGTATTTTGTGGATCGAGTCTGGGTCGAAACCCAGGCTATGAAAAGGTAGCAATTCAGCTAGGAACGACGATCGCAAACCGTGGACTTACTCTAGTTTACGGCGGTGGCAATGTTGGATTAATGGGCGTGGTCGCAGATGCAGCCCTGTCAGCAGGCGGCGAAGTGTTTGGCGTAATTCCAGAATTTTTGGTATCGAAAGAACTCGCGCATCAAGGACTCACTCGACTGGAAACAGTGCAGACGATGCACGATCGTAAAGCAAGAATGGCAGAACTATCAGATGCGTTTATCGCACTCCCTGGCGGCTACGGCACATTAGAAGAGTTTTGCGAAGTTCTCACCTGGGCGCAGTTAGGCTTGCATCAAAAGCCCCACGGATTGCTAAACATTGCAGGCTACTACGATCCGCTCTTGCAATTCTTTGATCAAGCCGTTACCGAAAAGCTTGTGCGTCCTGTCCATCGAGCCTTAGTGATCGAGGCAACAGAGCCAGAAACGTTACTCGATCGACTCTCTGCTTACGAACCACAAAGCGTAGATAAGTGGATTAAGAAAGAGAAAATTTAGCCTCATAATGGATTATCCGGTCTGGTAATTGCCCATGACAACTCAGGTAATACAAGCGCCTAAACCTAGAGCCGCAACGGTCATTCACGACTTGACCTGGGAGCAGTTTGAAGAACTCGATCGCTCTCTCGAATGCTTCGCAGGGGTCAAACTGGCTTATTTAGATGGAAACGCTGAGATTATGCCAATTAGCCCAGAACATGAGGACTTCAAAAGCACCCTTGTTCGATTGCTTGAAGCCTTTATGGACGAGAAAGACGTGCGCTACTACAAGCGGGGCAGTCCTTCACTGGGAAACAAAGAACTCGGTGCGCGGAACGAACCCGACGAGTCCTACAACTTCGATGCTCCAAAAGCTTCTCCTGATCTTGTGATTGAAGTCGTGAAGACCAGCGGTGGCATCAATAAGTTGGAAGGCTATCGACGCTTGGGAGTGAAAGAGGTTTGGTTCTGGGAAGATGGCGTTCTCGCTTTCTATGAGCTTCAAAGCGACGGATACCAGAAAGTTGCAAAAAGCAACTTATTGCCCAATCTTCCAATCGATATCTTTTGCCGCTACATCGTTTATCACGACCAATACGAGGCTGTGAAAGAGTTTAGGAAAATCATTAGAATGTGATCTGCATTGCGATAGATGACTGAGAGAATCCGATCGCGCTAAATCTTCGGGAGTTTCTGTCTACGGAAATTCTATGTGAGGAGGTTCCTGTGCGTCGATCTCTAAAATTTCTTGGTGTCCTGGTTGCGTTCTCGATGATTGCAGTCCACGTTCCACAAACGCAAGCGCAAGCCCCAACGAATCCTGGACTAGCAACCCCTGCAGTTCCCTATGTTCCCACGCCTGAAACCGTCGTGTTGGGAATGTTGGAATTGGCAAATGTGGGGCGCAATGACATTGTTTACGATTTGGGATCGGGAGATGGCAGATTAGTGATTACTGCTGCTCAGAAATTTGGTGCAAAGCGGGGAGTCGGAATCGAGATTAATCCGGGTTTGGTCAATCAAAGTAATGAGAACGCAAGACAGGCGGGAGTCAGCGATCGCGTTCAGTTCGTGCAGCAAGATCTGTTTCGCACTGATTTTCGCGAAGCATCGGTTGTAACGCTTTACCTCTTGCCTAAAATTAATCTGGAACTGCGTCCGAAGCTTTTAAGCGAACTCAAACCTGGAAGCCGCGTTGTTTCTCATGCGTTCTCAATGGGCGATTGGAAACCCGATCAACGAGTCACCGTTGCCGATCGCACTGCTTATCTGTGGATTATTCCGGCACAAGTCGATGGCACTTGGACAGGAACGCTTTCAACCAAAGCGGGACAATCGATTCCCTACACGCTGCGACTAAAACAATCGTTTCAGAATGCACAGGCAACCGCAGAGATTGCAGGGACAACAGTCAGTTTGCCACAGGTGAAACTAACGGGCGATCGCTTATCTCTAGAGCATCGTCAGAAGGTAAACGGGCAGGAAGTTCGCGTGCGGGTGAATGCTCAAGTGGTGCAAGATAGTCTGCAAGGAACGGCTGAAGTGCTAAGTGCGAATTCAACCGAAACCTTAACGATGACCGGAAAACGAGCTTCAACCAATCAAGGCGGATAGATTGATCGTGCCTGCAAGGTTGCCGCTTGGTGTGATCAGATTGCTCGTCACAATCCCTTGATCAAAGCCGATCGTGCCTTGTGTGTTTGCCAAGACTGAGCCGATATCTTGTGCGAGTTGCGGGAGGTTTAGCGTTGTTTTCACAGTGCCTAAGCCTCCTGTTGTGTCGATCGCAGCAATTCCATTCGTAAAAGTAACTGTACCCGAACCACTTAGAGCCTCTGTAACCGTCTGAGTGGTGAGTGCTGATAGGTCGAAGTTTGTCCCAAACGAACCCAGCACAGTCGGAATGTTCAACGTTGCTTGTCCGTTGTTGAACACGACATTTCCGCTGAGTGCATTAATTGGCACTGCAATCTCTTCGCCTTGAGTTTGAGGCACTAAATCCAAAGTGACCAAGCCATCATTAAAGTTCACCACGCCCGGAATGTTGCCGAAACTGAACGGGAATTGATCTTGCTCTCTAAAGTCGATCGACGAAAAATAATCCCCAATCGGTGTCGTTAGATTAGTCACGAATGCACCATTCCCAAACTCGATCGTTCCTTGAACTTCACCAATGACTGTTGGAACATCAATGTTTAACTGACCATCCGAAAACGGAACGCTTCCTGAAATGCTTTTGACTACCTCGCTGACCGTATTGCTCACTAACTCAGAAAACGCGGTCGTCCCTGTGAAATCTCCGCTCGGTGTCGTGAGATTGCTTGTCGCAATGCCTTGATCGAAACTGAGTGTTCCTTGCACCTGCTGGAGTGCAGTAGAAACATCGTTGGTGAGTTGCGCGATCGCGATCGTTCCTTTCGTTTCTCCAGTCGGAGTCTTAAAGTCGCTGATCAGTTGTCCATTGCTAAAAGTCAATGTTCCGCTGGACTGTCTCAAAGTCGAAAGACTGGGCAGTAAAGGAGCAGTCGCAGTTGGTAATAGTTCGGTACTGAGTGGTGTTGTTAAAGTAGATTCAAGCATACAGAGATGTTAAAGACTGCGTAAGTACCTTATCAAGCAGCTTGCACTCCGATCTATCTCCACAGATGTAGATCCCAAGATTGCGAGATGTTGCATTGCATGAATGTGAATCGAAAAGTCTCTATTGAGGGTGATACAGTAAGGCACGAATAAAAGTTGGTTCGATCGCGTAATTCGTCGATCGAGGAAACGGGGAAAGAGCAGTGCAAATCTGCCGCTGTCCCGCAACTGTGAAGGGATTTGTCCCCAGTCAGAATGCCCGCCAGCTTGATCGTTCTCAAAGTTCTGCGAGGTACAGAATGAAGACTCGGAAATGGATAAACCTTGCTGCAATGGCAGGGTTAAGTTTGTATTTGGTGATCGGTGCTGCGGCTCCTGCACAGGCAATGCACATTGCAGAAGGATTTTTGCCAGTTCAATGGGCGGCGTTTTGGTGGGCGGTTTCGCTGCCGTTCTTTTTAATGGGATTGCGATCGCTGACTCGCATTACCCAACAGAATCCCGAACTGAAATTGCTCTTAGCATTGGCGGGAGCATTCACGTTTGTATTATCAGCTTTGAAGATTCCATCGGTTACGGGCAGTTGTTCACATCCGACTGGGACTGGACTGGGTGCGATTTTGTTTGGCCCTTCAGTGATGACGGTGTTAGGTGGATTGGTGCTGTTGTTTCAGGCGGTCTTGCTGGCGCATGGCGGCTTAACGACGCTCGGAGCAAATCTGTTTTCGATGGCGATCGTCGGCCCTTTTGTCGCTTATGGAATCTATCATTTGGTGCTGAGAACCGGACATCAGAAAGCGGCGATTTTTCTCGCTTCTGCTCTAGAAAATCTACTGACTTACGTTACGACTTCGATTCAACTGGCGTTAGCATTTCCGGCGGCATCGGGTGGCGTTTGGGCAGCTTTTCTGAAGTTTGCTGGAATTTTTGCAGTGACTCAAGTTCCGCTTGCGATTAGCGAAGGACTGTTAACGGTGCTGGTATGGAACTGGCTGCAAACCTACAACCGGAATGAATTGCAAACCTTGAACCTGATCAAACAATGAAACGATCTTTAGCTCGACAAAATTGGCTCCTTGCGATCGCAGTCATCGCTCTCGCTGCGTTTCCCTTGATGTTTGTGCGGGGTGAATTTAGCGGCTCTGATAATCAAGCAGAAGGCGCGATTAAAGAAATTCATCCAACCTATGAACCGTGGTTCAAACCGCTGTTTGAGCCTCCAAGCAGTGAGATTGAAAGCTTATTGTTTGCGTCACAAGCTGCGATCGGAGCGGGTGTGATTGGGTATGTGATTGGATTGTATAAAGGTCGATCTCAACGAGACGAATGAGGGATATGAATTGATGAATGCTGAGATCTTCGCCCTCATCCCCTAACCCCTTCTCCCAATTTGGGAGAAGGGGAACCGGACTCTTGCTCCCTCTCCCAAATTGGGAGAGGGTTGGGGTGAGGGCGAGACAACCTTGCAACCTTGGAAGTTATTTAATTCAGAATTCAAGGAATTGCTCGGAATCGAAAGCGTTATCGCGGGAGTTCTCTAGTCAACCAAGCGCTAGATTTCAGCCGCGATCGTCAACAGGAAATCAATTTGGCGTACAGTGATCAAGGGTTGGGGAGCGCCCAATTTCCCTAATTCTTTGCCCTCTGTTTTCCAGGTTTCTATGTCGATCTCGTCTTCTTCTCTGCCCGAACAACTGCTCGATTTTGCCTTGCGCTCCGGAGCCGACTGTGCCGAAGTGTTTCAGTCGCAATCGCTGTCTCGCCCTGTCTTTTTTGAAGCGAATCGGCTCAAACAACTCGAAAGCACCGAAGCTGAAGGAACCGCTTTACGACTGTGGAAAGAGGGTCGCCCAGGGTTAGCCGTTGCTTATGGAGAGGTTGAACCCCAGGCTTTAGTCGATCGCGCGATCGCAATCAGTCAACTCACTGAGCCGGAAGAAATCGAACTTTCGCCCGCTTCTCAACTGTCTTATCCCGATGTCGGGCAATCGGTCACAGTCGAACAACTGGTCGAATGGGGGAAAATCGCGATCGAACTCGTGCGCGATCGCTATCCAGAAGTCCTCAGTTCCGGGGGTTGGGATTGCGAAGCGGAAACGACACGCTTGATTAATTCCAACGGGCTTGATTGCGGCTATATGGATACAACCTTGAGCGGCTTTCTCGAAGTGGAATGGATTCGGGGCGATGATTTTCTCAACGTTTCCGATGGGCAGACCGAGCGCGATCAATTAGATCCAACGGCGATCGCACAACAAGTTTTACAGCGGTTGGACTGGGCGAAAGAAAACGTTTCGACTCCAGCAGGGCGCATTCCGATTCTGTTTACCTCGAAAGCGGCGGATATGCTGTGGGGTACGGTGCAATCAGCGTTGAACGGTAAGCAGGTGATCGAAGGGGCATCGCCTTGGAGCGATCGACTCGGCAAACTCGTGACTTCAGAGGCAATTACCCTGTCACAACAGCCGAATAGTGGGCCGTTTAGCTGTCCGTTTGATGATGAAGGAACACCGACGCGAATGATTCAGTTTATCGATCGAGGTGAACTCAAGCTGTTTTATACCGATCGCACGACTGGAAAAGCATTAGGAAGCGGAACGACAGGGAACGGATTTCGACCGGGCTTGGGCAGCTATCCGACACCGGGACTATTTAACTTGCTAATTGAACCGGGAACGAAATCGCTCTTAGAATTGATTTCATCGATCGATAACGGATTGATTGTAGATCAAATGCTGGGCGGCGGGGCTGGAATTTCTGGAGAGTTCTCCGTCAATGTCGATCTGGGGTATCGGATCGAGAAAGGGCAGATCGTTGGCAGAGTCAAAGATACGATGGTCGCGGGCAGTGTGTATACCGCGCTGAAGAATTTGGTCGAATTGGGAGGCGATGCAGATTGGAACGGGTCTTGTTATACACCTTCAGCGATCGTAGAGGGATTGTCTTGTACAGGTCGAGATTAGAGAAAAAGGAATGAAATAAGTTTATGGCTTTACTCACACTAATCATCGGCAACAAGAACTATTCATCCTGGTCATTGCGTCCGTGGCTGGCTCTGAAGCAGTTTGAGTTGCCGTTTGATGAGATCCAAATTCCACTGTATACGCCAGGATCGACTGCCCAAATTCGGCAATATTGCCCTGCTGGAAACGGGAAAGTGCCGGTTCTGATTCATGCCGATCGAGCAATTTGGGATTCGATGGCGATTTTTGAGTACCTGAGCGAAATGTTTCCTGAACGATCGTGGTGGACAGGCGATCGAACAGGACGCGCGATCGCACGATCGATTTGTGCCGAGATGCACAGTGGTTTTTTGCCGCTACGAAATCAGATGGCAATGAACTGTCGAGAGCATTTTCCAAATTACGACATTACGCCAGAAGTGCAGCGAGATATCGATCGAATTACGACCATTTGGCGCGATTGCCGAGAGACATACGGCGCGGGAGGAGCATTTCTATTTGGGCGATTTACGATCGCAGATGCCGTTTACGCGCCTGTTGTACTGAGATTTCGCACGTATGATGTGAAGCTTGATCCGATTTGTCAAACGTATGCAGAGGCAATTCTGGCACTACCTGCAATGCAGGAATGGCTTGAAAGCGCGATCGCAGAAACAGAAACTATTCATTTTTAATCGGTTCGCTTGATCTGTTGAATTTCTTCGATCGTCAAATCAGTGACTTGTGCGATCGTGGCATCATCCATTGTTCCGATCAACCGTCGGGCAATTTCTAGTTTTGCCTGCTGATCGCCTTGCTGAAGACCCTGTTGAAGCGCTTGATTTGCAGCTTTCGCGATCGCGCCTCGCTGATCTTGAATAAAAAATAGCTGATGTTCCAACTCGTCCAACTCCTCTGGTGTTAACGTCGCTTGATTTGCCATCTCAAACGCCTGTTGTATCTCTCTCACCTCGCCCATTGTTTCGGGCACAGTGCGTAAATCTGGTGCGTGTTGCAGAAAATAAATCCACTTATCCGTCAAGGTTTCTAGCTGTTCCAAAGTTCGCTTGAATTTCGGCAACTCAACAAACACTAGCTCCAAATCTTCGATCGAATAGTTCACTAAGCATTCCTTTTCCTTCAGAATGAAGTGAGAGATTGGTTTTTCGATGTCTTCAAACATCTCGAAGTCGGTAATCGTCAGTGCAATGACTAGATTGAGCGTGGAATAAGCTTCTCCCGCACTGAGCTGAATCGAATAAGCTTTCGCAGCATTGTAGAGAATTCGTTTTTCAAACCCTTCAACATTTAGCACTTGCATTTCGATAATGACCGTTTTGCCTGTGCTGAGAAGCGCTTTGACATCGAGATAGGTATCTTTGATGCCGCGAATTTTGGGAGCTTGGTAGGGATTGAGAATCGTCAAATCTTGGACGATCGATTCCCCTTGGTAGAGAATGCCATTGAGAAAGCTAATCAAAATCGCGTGACTCTGCTCAGAGCCGAAGATCTTTTTGAAGGCGAAGTCAGTTTTAGGATTGATAAAAACCACGATCGCGCTCCTGAGAATCGACCCAATGGATTCAGCTTAACGTAGCGATCGTCGATCGAACATTTCTCGCTTGATCAGAGGTTTGCCTACTGCAACGCGCGGCAGTCGATGTTTAAATCCACATAGAATCTCCCAAGAAATTGTTCCTAATAAATTCGCCCAGTCATCCGCCAAAATCTTCTCGTTGCCGTCTTGTCCCAAGAGCGTCACCACTTCGCCTTCTTGCAAGGCTGGAATATGACTAACATCGAGCATTAATTGATCCATCGTGATCGACCCGATTTGCTTCGCCTGTTGTCCCCGAACTAAAGCGGTCATCTGGTTCGATAGATTGCGCGGCACTCCATCCGCATATCCGATTCCGATCACCGCAATTTGAGTTTCGCGATCGGCAATAAATCGATAGCCATAGCTCACCCCGGTTCCCGGTTGAATCGTTTTCACCTGAGTCACTCGCGCTTTCACCTGCATCACCGGACGAAGATCTAAATACGACCGCAGATGATCCGCTGGATACAGTCCGTACAATAAAAGCCCTGTCCGCACCATGTCATAGTGCAAACTTGAATCGACGATCGTTCCGGCTGAATTCGCTAAATGGAATCGAGGATGCTTGCCGTTAAAGTCATACCCACAGGCGCGAAGCGCAGTTTCATACCGTTGCTGCTGCTGTTGTCGAATCGTCGGATCGAGATCCTCAGCCGTGGCGAGATGCGAATAGATACTTGCGATCGACAAATTCGGTAGTCCTTTCACCAACTGCACAAATTCAACTGCATTCTCCCAGGAAGTTCCCAGGCGTGACATTCCAGTATCAAGCTTGAGATGAATCGGCAAGGTCGCGCGGCGGACTGATTCTGAATAGACTAGCGCTTGTTTCGGAGTACAGAGCGTCGGCTGAAGATGCCAATGCTCGATCGCGCGAATTTGCTCAGAAGTATGCGTTGCTCCTAGGACTAAAATTGGCGCTTCGATTCCCGCTTCTCGTAGCTCGATCCCTTCTGGAATCGTTGCCACACCGAGCCACGTCGCCCCAGATTGCAGCACCGTTTGCGCTACCGTCACGGCTCCATGTCCGTAAGCATCCGCCTTCACGACCGCCATCAACTCCGTTTTCGCAGACATCAGGCTAAGAATCTGCTGCACATTATGAGACAGCGCCGCAAGATCAATCTCAACCCAAGCCCGCTCCCGCTGCATCAGAGCAATACTCGAACTTTGATCCCAACTCAACATCCCTTTCACTCCTCGAATCACACCGTATCGCGATCGAATGCACCGATCGGCTCCTGACTCTATTTCAACAATTCTTTCAAAATCGGGAAATCTATGCGATAGATTCTATTCGCGATTCTGAAAATGCCGACACCCCAATCTTCGACTCGTCGCTTGACTTCACTTTACATTGCTTCACTCGGTACAGTGGCATTTCTGGCACTTTTGGGTCAAGCGATCGTACAGTCAATGTTGTCTCAGCAGACGCGAGATTCCACGGTGATTGAGATTGCCACTCGTCAAAAAATCTTAAGCTTGCAACTGCGAGAAGCCGCACTCGCGCTCAAAATCGAGGCTGATCGAGAGAACTCGTTCAAGCTCAAAGAAATTGAGGAGATTCTCAAGGCTTGGGATGCTGCCGATCGTAACGTGCAATCTGCGATTCATAAAGCGATGATTTTTAACAGCGATCGAGATGAGATCAAACGTCAAGCAGCGGCACTTGCGCCTTCTCATCAACGCATTCAAGCAGCGGCAAAGTCACTCATCGTATCCGAATCGCGGCGACCGAATCCCCAAAGAACGATCGCGGATCTGCGTGAGATTCGCGATGCTGGAAAAGAATTCTCAGACGGAATCAATCAGCTTGTCCTGACCTACAATCAGCAAGCTCAAGCGGGAATTACTCAACTGCGGCGAGTCGAATTGAGTCTTTTCGGCTTGCTGCTTCTGATTCTTCTGCTCGAAGGCATTCTCGTGTTTCGTCCATCGGTGGATAAGCTGCAAACGGCTTTGAATGAACTCGCGATCGCGCTTGCAACCAGTCAAGATACTGCCGCTGAACTCGCTGCCGCACAAGCCCAATCCGAGCGTCTATTGTTGAATATCTTGCCAAGCCCGATCGCGGAACGGCTCAAAAACACTCCTGAAACCACTCAGCCCCATATCGCAGATGGGTTTGGCGATGTCACCGTTTTGTTTGCGGATATCGTCGGCTTTACCGATATCTCGGCTCGCACTTCTCCCCAAGAACTCGTTGCATTACTGAATCAGATTTTTTCTCGCTTCGATCGTTTAGCCGAGCATCACGGATTAGAGAAAATTAAAACGATCGGGGATGCTTATATGGTCGTCGGTGGATTGCCGCATCCTTGCGATCATCATGCGGTTTCGATTGCGAATATGGCGATCGATATGCAAACTGCGATCGCTCAGTTCAACCAAGACACCGGAGAAGCTTTTAGCATTCGGATTGGGATGAATACCGGGGCTGTTGTTGCAGGCGTGATCGGATTGAGAAAATTTATTTATGATCTGTGGGGCGATACGGTGAATATTGCGAGTCGGATGGAGTCTCACGGCGTAGCAGGCGGAATTCAAGTGACCGAAGCGACTTACAAGCGCTTAACCGATACTCATTATTTCGAGTCGCGTGGCGTGATTCAAGTCAAAGGACGCGGAGAAATGGCAACCTATTGGTTGAAAGGTAAAAAGCAGCTTGCTCCCACAGTTTGAGATAAAACAGTTTGAGATAAAAAATTTCACCTGAGCTTAAACGAATTTGCATCGCTGAATACAGATCACGCATCTATCGACGAGTTTCAGACTAACGATCTCAGCTCTCAAGCACCAAATTGATTGAATATGTTAGCATCAGTGCAAATAAGCACGTCTTAAAACAATCCGAATGGGAAAGGTTTTGGTGCTCAATGCCTCCTACGAACCGCTCAATATTACCAGTTGGCGGCGAGCAGTTGTACTGCTGATTAAAGGCAAAGCTGAGCAAGTCGAGCATAACGGAAAGTTCATTTATTCGGGGTTTCCACTCCCCACAGTGATTCGCTTGCGTCACTATGTGCGCGTGCCCTACAAAGAGATTCCGCTCACCCGCAAGAATCTGTTGCACCGCGATGGGCATTCCTGCCAGTATTGCGGCTATACGGGCGACGATTTGACGCTGGATCATGTGATTCCACGATCGAGAGGCGGCGGTGATTCTTGGGAAAATATTGTAACCGCTTGTGTGCGCTGCAATGTTAAAAAAGGCAGTCGCACCCCCAAAGAAGCTGCAATGCCGTTACGCAATCCGCCACACCGTCCCCACAGTAGCCTTTACTTTGAAGTGACGAAGCACGTCAAAAACGGCGTGAACCAAGAATGGCAAAAATACGTCATTGGAGGCGTGCGCGAAGAGTGAGATTTTGATAGGGAATTGCATCTCGGTTCGGTATCCTCTCTATCGAATGAGGGAAACTAGACAAATCGCTCTGCCGTTTTTTGAAGTTTTTTGCGAAGATCAGGAAGTGCCTACGATTTGTCGCGTTGAAAACTGCGATCGACCAGGCTGGTTCTATTTTTCGCACATCTTCAAGTATGCAATCCGATTCGACTGTGCCATTCACTTCACTGATCACAATGGAACCAGACTCCGGCATTTCTGGACTGAATCCAACTGAACTTCCATCAACCAGCTTCGCTATGCCCACAGGTAACGAGGTTTTAAAGTCGTCAAACGGTGCGAACTACGAGCATCGCGGGCGCTTTCCTTACGATGTCATGCGTTCTCCCGAACAAGAGCAAAAAACCGAGGCATTTCGCCAGGTTTTAGAGCGGCACAGAGGCGATCGACAGTTGGTTATCTTACAGGATTTTCCTGATCCAGATGCGCTCTCTTCCGCTTGGGCTTACAAATTAATTGCTCAACGCTACGAGATACAGTCTGAAATCGTCTATGCTGGGACGCTCTCGCATCAGGAAAACATTGCACTCGTGAAGTTAACTGCCTTACCGCTTCAGCGAATCACGACGCAAACCGCAAAAACCAAGGATTTCTCTCACTACAAAGGCTGTGTGCTGATTGACAATCAGGGAACCACAAGTCAGCTTCTTACGTCGGTTCAGCAGGCGAATATCCCGATTACGGTTGTGATCGATCATCACAGTATGCAGGACGACCTCAAAGCTGAATTTGTCGATATCCGCGCTTATACCCGTGCAACTGCGACGATTTTGACGCAGTATATCCAGTCGGGAATGCTGAAGTTTGATAACAGCACGTCTGAGCACGTAAAATGCGCCACTGCTCTGATGCACGGATTACGATCGGATACGAACCGACTGATGCAGGCACAAGAAGAAGATTTTCTTGCAGCGGCGTTCTTGAGCCGATTTTATGACGCGCAACTGCTGAATGCAGTGATGCAGTCGTCGCGATCGAAACAAGTCATGGATGTGATTGAGCGATCGCTGAAAAATCGCACCGTTCACAATAATTTCTCGATCGCGGGTGTTGGCTATTTGCGCTACGACGATCGAGATGCAATCCCGCAAGCCGCTGACTTCCTGGTGACTGAAGAGAACGTGCATACGGCTGTGGTGTATGGCATCGTTCACGACGAAGATGAAGAACTCGAGTTTGTGGTTGGGTCGCTTCGCACGAATAAACTTACGCTTGATCCCGATGAGTTTATCAAAGAGGCATTTGGACAAGATGCCCAAGGGCGGTTTTTTGGCGGCGGGCGATCGCAAGCGGGCGGCTTTGAAATCCCGATGGGATTTCTCTCAGGCTTCACCGAAAACAGCGAATACGCCAAAACGAAATGGTCGGTGTTTGATGCTCAGGTGAAACAAAAACTGCTGCGATTGGTCAATCCGGAGCAAAACTATCCGAAAGGAGTGAATTAATCTAAAGCAGGAAGCGTATAGGGCGAAGGATGCAGTAAAGATCCAAGTAGCCCTTTTTGGTTAAATGCGTATGAAGCTTTATCTCATCCGGCACGGACTGGCAGGACAACACGGCGACTATGCCAACGACGATGAGCGACCGCTGACCTCGGACGGCAAGCGCAAAACTGAACAAGTTGCAAGACGGTTTCAAGCGTTGGGATTGCAGTTTGATCTGATTTTGACTAGCCCACTCACCCGCGCCAAGCAAACGGCTGAAATTCTCAAAGCGGCTCATCTGAGCGATGCTCTAGAAATCGCTGGCTATCTTGCACCAGGGGGCGATATTCAGTCCTGGCACTCCTGGATAGACGCTTGGCGCACCCCAGAGAAAAGTCTGGCACTGGTTGGACATGAACCTGATTTAAGCGGGTGGGCGGAATTGTTGCTTTGGGGAGAAGTGCGCGATCGCATTATTTTGAAAAAAGCAGGCGCGATCGGGTTGCTCTTACCGGATACCGGAAGCGCCATCAGTAATAGCCAATTAATCTGGCTCACTTCTCCTAAATTTTTGCTGTGAAATCAATCAAATTCGTGAGAGATTGTAAGCGATGTCGGTTTGTCGCTTCATCCGTCGCTTACGATACAAATATCACTAGATATCCCGTATTTTTCGCTTTTTCGCTTCAGAAAAATAACTTTAAGCTAAAATCTCTTTACTCAAGATTTTTCTCTACTGTCTACCCGCTCCGAGCTTCGCGATCTGAGTTGTTTAATCCACACTTTTAGTAACGTAGATGCTCTCTTCCCAAACTGAACAAATCCCCGCAAATCTCAAACGGTTGCTTGCCCCCCACGGTATTGGATATCGCATTAAACTTCTTTCTCAACTCCTGGGACGCAGATTTCAGGAGCGGCTTGAACCGTATAAACTGACTCCGTTTCACTGGGTTGTGTTGTGCTGTCTGTGGCAAGAAGACGGACAGGCGACTTCTAGTATTGGCGATCGACTCCAGCAAGTCGGTGGCACGCTGACCGGAGTTCTCGATCGTATGAGTGAGCGCGGCTTGATTCGTCGAGAACGCGATGTCCAGGATCGTCGGATTTGGCGAATTTGGCTGACAGAAGCAGGACAGCAACTCGAAGATATTCTGCCCCCGATCGCAGTTGAGATTCGAGAAACGGCGCTACATGGGATCTCTTATCCAGAGCGTGAGCAGTATTCGGACATGATTGATCGGATGATCGCCAATTTGTCCAACTCTCCTGCTGCGACGAATTCTGATGGCTGGCAGGCGCTTCTTGCCCCTTATAATCTCGGCTATCGCATCAAAATCATCGCTCAACTTGGAACCCGTCGATTTCAAGAACGGCTTGATCCCTACGAACTAACTCCGTTTCACTGGGTTGTGCTGTGCTGTCTATGGCAAGAAGATGGACAGGCAACTTCTGAGATTGGCGAAAAGCTTCAGCAAGTGGGCGGAACGTTGACCGGAGTTCTTGATCGAATGTCCGAACGGGGCTTAATTCGGCGAGAACGTGATATCCACGATCGCCGAATTTGGCGGATTTGGCTAACGGAAGCGGGAGAGCAAATGAAGATTACGCTGCCCCCGGTTGCAATGGCGCTATCACAAATGATGCTGACGGGAATCTCGATCGAAGAGCAAGCCACTTTATCGGAGTGGGTGAATCGATCGATTACAAATCTCACAGCGGTTTGAACCGTCAGTCTTTAAAAATAAAAAACTGGGCGAGTCTCCTCACCCAGTCAATGAAATCACAGCGATCGAAACTTACTTGTTCGGCTGCGGAGTCATGCGGAGGTAAGGTTTCACCTCAGTCAAGCCTTTGGGGAACTTCTCGCGGGCTTGCTCGGTTGGGATCGAAGGCACGACCACACAATCGCCACCATCTTGCCAATTTGCCGGAGTTGCAACACTGTAGTTGTCGGTCAATTGCAGCGAGTCAATCACGCGCAGCAACTCATCAAAGTTGCGTCCGGTGCTGGCAGGATAGGTAAAGGTCAAGCGGAGTTTCTTATTGTTGTCGATGATAAACACCGATCGAACCGTCAAAGTCGAACCCGTACTAGAATTCGGGTGGATCATGTCGTACAGTTCAGAAACCTTCTTGTCTTTGTCTGCCAAGATCGGGAAATTGACGCTGCATCCTTGAGTTTCGTTGATATCGCCAATCCAGCCTTTGTGCGATTCTGAATCATCGACGCTGAGCGCAATCACTTTTGCATTGCGCTTGTCGAATTCGGGCTTGACTTTTGCAACCTGACCCAACTCAGTCGTACAAACCGGAGTATAGTCCGCAGGGTGGGAGAACAAAACAACCCAGCTATCGCCTGCCCATTCGTAAAAATTAATCGTTCCCTCAGACGAATCCTGAGTAAAGTCGGGAACGGTATCACCAAGTCGAAGAGTCATATCGCGTAGTTTCCTCTTGAAATATCTGTCGATCGCAAAACGTTACTGATCGATCATGCCACAAATCCCGGTTTCCCGGTCGGAGTTTAGATCTTTTAACGATTCTATAAGTGATGAAGAATTCCGTAAAGTTTCCAGGCAAAAATTAGAAGCTGTACGGAGAATTGAACGAGTCTTGCAGATTTCTTGAAAAGCTAACTCCTGTGTTCTCTCCGTATCATTTTTGAAGATGCGGTGAAGTCATGATGCGAATTAGTTGAAATTGCGGACTCTATAAACGCCAGATTCTAGTTTAATCTCAGTGGTTTGTCGCGCGATCGCGGAGAGCTTCGCCTATCTCGTGGCAAGATCTCAGTAGATTCGGGCACGTTAACATCGATTTGGACATCGCAACAGATTACCTTCATGGAAAATAACGCTTTTCTAACGATCGACGAAGCTTCTCTTAGTCTCCGGGAGTGCCTTCGTTTTTTACAAACTTCGGGTAAGCTGCAAGGGTTTATCGGCGATATCCTGCGGCAGTACGTGCTGGAAACCGAAATTAAAACCCGCGACGATCTCGATATCAATCCTGCGGTGATCGAACAAGCCGTCGTAGATTTCCGAATTCAGCAGCAGTTAAGCGATCCGAATGTGTTTCAAGAGTGGCTCAACCGCAATGGACTCGACTACACGGCGTTTCATCAGCAGATTTCGACCAACTTCAAAAACGAAAAGCTGAAGATCGTTGCGACTGAACCGAAAATACAAGAATATTTCATCGAACGTAAAGTGTTTCTTGATCGTGTTGTGCTATCCCGCATTATCGTTGAGGACAAAGAACTAGCAGACGAACTAAAGCTGCAAATCAGTGAAGGGGAGAGCTTTGAGACGTTGGCGCGAGAACATTCGATCGCGGATGATCGTATTGCAAATGGCATGATGGGCCCGGTAAGTCGCGGTACAATGCCCGATACCGTTAGAGCCGCGATCGATTCTGCCAGCACGGGCGATTTAGTTGGCCCGATTGAATTAGAGGATCGATGGGCGCTCTTTCGGGTTGAGGATGTGTTGCCTGCGACCTTAGATAATCCCCAATTGAAGCAGATGCTAACGACGGAATTATTCGATCGTTGGATTGCCGAAAAGATTCAAAAGATGACCGTGAAACTTCAAGTCAACGATTAGACTGAAGAACGCATTGCTAATCTTTCCCGAATTTCAGCCCCCTAGACTTTTACTGCGCTCATGATAACGAACGATCTCGCTGCCAGCTTACCCTGGGAATCGCCGCCGCTGTGTTTCCTCAATCCTGAACAACAGGTGCAATTTAAAACGAAGGCAGAAGTCCGCCGCTATAAATTGGGCGATGTGCTTTGGTCGAGTGAGGATGCGGGAGTCCAGTTGATTATTCTCGCTGGAAAAGTGCGACTGGTCGGAGAAGACAACAGTTCGCGCGTGTTGCAGCCGGGAGAATGGATCGGGGATTTGCTGGAGTTGCCCGGATGGAAAGCGAGAGCCGCAAGTAGTGATGTCCAAGCGGTACAGTGGCGCAGTGAGATTTGGGCGGCATTGAGTTCGCCGGATGTCGATCGATATTGGGCGATTGCTCGATCGAAGTATCTCCCCCAAACTGATCAATCGCCGCAACCCGTATCCGGCTTTCCGTTTGTAGCGGGAATGAATAGCGCGGCAGCGTGTTTAACCATGGTTGCCAATCACTTGCAAAATCCAGTCCAGATGGATTGGGTGCAGCGACAACTGCGCGGACAACGCCCGACGAATGTAGTAGATGCAGCAGAGAAATTAGGGCTACAACTGCGACGGATTGAAACGACTTGGCAGAGTGCGCGATTGCTGACGTTTCCGGCGTTGATGCTCTGGGGAGATACAGAAGAGCCGCATTGGGTGGTGGCGTATGCGGTGAGAGGCGATCGCTTAATTATTTCTGATCCTCAAGATCCGACGATGACTCCGCAAGCAGTTCATCGATTGATGGTCGAGCAGCTTTGGGATCGGCAACTGTGGCAGGTTGAAGCGATTCAAAAGCAAGAGCGGTTTAATCTAACTTGGTTCCTGCCTGCGGTGTGGAAATACCGCGTATTGCTGGGAGAAGTCTTATTTGCGTCGTTTACGCTGCAACTGTTGGGATTGGCGACGCCACTGATTACGCAAGTCGTGATTGATAAAGTGATGGTGCAGGGCAGTATTCCGACGCTTGATGTGATGGCGTTTGCGCTTTTAGCGGTTGCGGTGTTTGAGGCGCTACTCGGAATTCTGCGGCTGTTTATCTTTACGCATACGGCACGACGATTGGATCTGAGCCTTTCAGCGCAGTTGTTCCGTCATTTGATGCGATTGCCGCTGGCGTACTTTGAATCGCGTCGGGTCGGGGATACGGTCGCGCGGGTGCAGGAATTAGAGAACATTCGGCAATTCCTTACGGGAACTGCTTTGACAGTGATTCTCGATTCGATTTTCGCGGTCGTTTATCTAGCGTTGATGTTCTTTTACAGCATTCCGCTGACGGGGGTTGCTTTAGCCGTATTGCCGCTGTATGCAGCATTGACATTAACCACAACGCCGATTTTGCGAAATTGGTTGAATGAAACCTTTAACCGCAGTGCTGATAGTCAATCGTTTCTGGTTGAAACGGTAACGGGGATTCATTCGGTGAAAGCGCACAGTGCAGAGAAACCTTCACGCGATCGCTGGGAAGGTTTGTTCGCCCGCTATATCCGCACGAGCTTCAAAGCTTCAACGACTTCTAACATCAGCAATAACTTAGGGGATTTTCTGACTAATTTCTCGTATTTGCTGATTCTCTGGGTCGGGGCGCATTTAGTCATCAAGCAAGAATTAACCGTGGGTCAGTTGGTCGCGTTTCAGATGCTTTCTGGACGGGTGACGGGGCCGTTGTTGCGATTGGTGCAACTGTGGCAGAACTTACAGCAGGTGTTGTTATCTGTCGATCGAATCGGAGATATTCTCAACGTTGCGCCGGAAGCAGAACCCGGATCGGGATTGGTATTGCCACCGCTGAAAGGACAGGTTTCATTTGATCAAGTCTTTTTCCGCTACAGCCCAAATCAAGAGCCTGTGCTAAAAGGGATTTCGTTTGATGTCCAGCCTGGAATGTTAGTAGGTGTTGTAGGGCGCAGCGGATCGGGTAAAAGTACGCTGTCGAAGTTGTTGCAGCGCTTGTACTTACCGGAGGCGGGACGGATTACGGTCGATGGATTTGATATCAAGAGCGCGGACTTGCATTCGTTGCGGAGTCAGATGGGGGTCGTGTTGCAGGAAGACTTTCTTTTCAATGGCAACATTGTGGATAACATTAGTCTCGGTCGCCCAGATATTTCAGCAGAAGAAGTGGTCGAAGCAGCGCGGATGGCAGCGGCTCATGATTTTGTGAGTGAGCTGTCACAGGGTTATGAAACGAACGTTGGGGAACGCGGAACGGCATTATCCGGTGGACAACGGCAGCGAATTGCTCTAGCGAGATTGTTCCTGTCGAATAGTCCGATTTTGGTGTTGGATGAGGCGACGAGTGCTTTGGATAGTGAAACTGAGCAGCAGGTTTTACAGAGTTTGCAATCGATTTCTGATAATCGAACGGTGTTTCTGATTGCTCACCGCTTTGCACCGTTGAAACGCGCGGATTTGATTCTGGTGATGGAGAAAGGGGTGATTGCTGAGAAAGGCACACACGATGAACTGTTGCGGAAGAAGGGGTTGTATTGGTCGCTTTATCAACGTCAACAGGCTTCGGTTTAGTGCGAGTGGAGAGCTAATTCGTTCGGCTAGCTTTTTCGCTTCGTTTGGGTCGGCTTCAGCCCCCTAAATCCCCCAAATTTCGGGGACTTTGAAACTGAGAATTTCCTCGGCGTTCTGGAATTTTCTTCTGCTCAAAGTCTCCCAGAATGGGGGATTTAGGGGGCGAGAGATCTAGGCATACCGTGTAAACCGATCGGCTTACACGGTATGCCTAAGAAAAAGGGTTGGAGATGAGAGCGAAGCGTTCAGACTCCTTCCCCAATGCTGTAGAAACGTTCCGTCGGAACGTTTCTACCCGCTGTTGCAACTATTTCCCTGCTTTTTCCAGCATCAACTTCGATCGCTTGATCGTCTCCGGAATCGCGATCGGGTAATCTCCGGTAAAACAAGCCGAACAGAACTCGTCTGGATTCTCTCTAGTCGAGTCCAACATTCCTTCCCAACTGAGATACTGCAACGAATCGACCTCGATTTGCTTGGCAATTTCCTCGACCGATTTTGTTGCGGCAATCAGATGATCCTGACTGTCGGTATCAATGCCATAGAAACAAGGATGCGTGACCGGAGGCGAGGAAATTCTCATGTGAACCTCGATCGCACCTGCATCTCTGAGCGTTCTAACGATCTTGCGGCTTGTGGTTCCGCGCACGATCGAATCATCGACGATGATCACACGCTTGCCCGCTAAGACATCTTTGAGCGGATTGAGCTTCATCCGAATTCCCGCTTCGCGCATTCCTTGAGTCGGTTGAATGAAGGTGCGACCCACATAGCGATTTTTGATCAAGCCTTCTGCGTAGGGAATGCCAGATGCCTGAGAAAAGCCGATCGCAGCCGGAACACCCGAATCTGGAACGGCGATCACAATATCCGCATCAACGCTCGATTCTTTTGCAAGCTGTCGCCCGATTCGCAATCGATAGCTATACAGCGTCTCATCGTGCATCAAACTATCCGGACGCGCGAAGTAGATCATTTCAAAAATACAGAGTTTCCGCGCGGGTTGGTCTGACCAGAAGATTGATTGAATTCCATCCTTGGTAATCCACACCATTTCACCGGGCTGGATATCTCGAACGTAGTCGGCTCCAATGATGTCGAGCCCGCAGGTTTCCGAAGCGAGAACATAGCGCAATGGAGCATCGTGGGTTTCTTGCGCCAAAGTGCCTAAAACCAAAGGACGAACGCCATTCGGATCGCGGGTTCCAATCATGCCATCGGGAGTGCCGATCGCTAAACTAAACGCTCCCCGACATCGCTTAAACGCATTGATCGCACCGTTGATCCAATCATTTCCATGATTGACTTCTTCTGCGATCGCGAGTGCGATCGCTTCGGAATCCGTTGTTGTGGCAAAATCGTGATTTGTTTCGGCGAGTGCTGCTCGGAGTTCACGAGTATTTACCAAGTTTCCGTTATGTGCTAGTGCTAGCGTTCCCAACCGTGATTTTGCCAGTGCAGGTTGAGCATTCACGACGCGGCTTGATCCGGTAGTCGAATAGCGAGTATGTCCGATCGCTAAATCTCCCGGCAGCTCTTTGAGCTTTGTTTCGTTGAAGACTTGCGACACCAAGCCCATATCTTTGTGAAGATGAACTTGGTCTCCGTCAAACGTGGCAATTCCCGCTGATTCTTGACCTCGATGCTGTAGAGCAAACAATCCGAAGTAAGTCAAACTCGCCACAGCCTCACCTGGCGCATAAACTCCAAACACCCCGCAAGCTTCTTCTGGTTTATCAGGATGATGCTCAACAGGATCGCTCAAAAACTGGTCGTCAGGTAGCATAGGATTGGTTTTGCGTAGTTAGACAGCAATCAGAACGTTGAGAAACGGAGTCTTGTAGAACACAGATTCTTAACATTTCCTTAATATCGCACACAACGGAGGACTATTCGGTTAGCCCTTTCTCGATCGCACTCGACCAACCTGTGAACAACTCTGCGATCGTAGCGTTGATGATCGAAAATTGGGCGATCGAGATCTTCAAGGATTCACCGCCAACTGTGCCGAGTTTCTGCCAACGATCTTTCAGTTCTGAATTTAGAACGGCTTCCCATTCTGCAACTGATTCAGGTTTCACAGAAACAATAATCCGCGCTCCTCCTTCAGCAAAGAGAACCTGATCGATTCGAGTTATATTTGCTGGAATCTCGATTTCTGCGCCGAGATGATGCCCGAAGCAACATTCGGAAAGCGCGATCGCAACTCCTCCTTCTGCACAATCATGTGCGGATTGAATCAGACCGCTGCGAATGTTCGATCGACAAACTGCTTGAACTTTGCGTTCGAGATCGAAATCTACGACCGGGGGCTTTCCTGCGATCGTTTGATGCACCATTGCTAGATATTCAGATGCACCTAAGCTGAGAGATGAATCTGAGAGCGGCAATCCCAACAAATAAATCACGTCACCGCTTTGTTTCCAGCTTTGTCCTGCAATGCGATCGAGGTTTGGAATAAACCCAACCATGCCCACAACTGGAGTCGGATAAATCGGCTCTGGCTTGCCGTTAGAATCTAAAGTCTCGTTATAGAGAGAAACGTTTCCGCCTGTGACTGGGGTGGAGAACTCTCGACAAGCTTCGGACAGTCCGCGACAGGCTTCGGAGAGTTGCCAATACCCGATCGGCTTTTCTGGACTGCCGAAGTTTAAGTTATCGGTAATCGCAATCGGTTCTGCTCCAACACAGCTAAGGTTCCGCGCGGCTTCTGCGACTGCGGCTTTCGCACCTTCGTAGGGATGGAGATAAACATACCGAGGATTGCAATCTACCGTGGCAGCGACTCCTTTGTTTAACGAAGCTGGATCGGGAATCACTGAAGCGCTCTGAAAATCCGCAAGGGGGCGGATTCTCACCACTGCGGCATCAGCGCCACCAGGAAGCAGAACGGTATTGTTTTGAACCTGGTGGTCGTATTGGCGATAAATCCAGCGTTTCGATGCGATCGTAGGAGTATTCAAAACAGTGGATAAGATCTGATTCCAACTGCGATCACCAATTCCCTTTTCATCGCAATTTGGCAAACTCTCGACTGTCCATGCCCAAGCTTTCTGAGCATATTCGGGGGGTTCGCTGATCAGTTCGCGCTGATAGATCGGTGTGTTGTCTGCCAAAGCTGTCGCGGGAATTTCAGCCGCGATCGCACCTTGAAACAGAATTCGCACGATCTCTTCTTCAATCACTTTTCCAGCAACAACTGCATGAAGTCCCCATTTCTCGAAAACATCAATCAGTTCTTGCTCTCGTCCCTTCTCTGCCACAAACAGCATTCGTTCTTGTGATTCAGATAGTAAATATTCATATGGAACCATTCCCGTTTCTCGCACCGGAATCAGATCTAAATCTAATTCAATTCCGACTCCGCCTTTCGCCGCCATTTCTGAAGTTGAACAAGTGATTCCCGCTGCTCCCATGTCTTGCGCGGCAACAACTGCACCTGTTTTGAAGGCTTCTAAACAAGCTTCGATCAAGGACTTTTCGAGGAACGGATCACCGACTTGCACAGCGGGTCGATCGTCGATCGATTCATCGCTCAATTCTGCACTGGCAAAACTCGCGCCGCCCATGCCATCTCGTCCGGTCGTCGATCCAACATACAGCACCGGATTGCCCAATCCTTTCGCGCCCGACTTGACGATCTCCGTCGTTTCCATCAGTCCCAACGCCATCACATTGACTAATGGATTGCCGGAATAAGCTTGATCGAAATAAACTTCACCCCCAACCGTGGGCACTCCGACGCAATTCCCATAGTGAGAAATTCCAGCCACAACGCCGTTTACAATCCGACGAGTCCGAGCATCATCGAGCGTTCCGAATCGAAGGGAATTGAGAAGCGCGATCGGTCTTGCCCCCATCGTAAAAATATCGCGCAAAATCCCGCCCACTCCGGTCGCAGCACCTTGAAACGGCTCCACGGCAGAAGGGTGATTATGCGACTCGATCTTAAATGCCAACTGCAAGCCATCACCCAGATCGATCACGCCCGCATTCTCACCTGGCCCAACGAGAATACGATCGCCCTCGGTCGGAAACTGCTTTAACAACGATCGAGAATTTTTGTAGCAGCAGTGTTCCGACCACATCACGCCAAACATTCCCAGTTCAGCCTTGTTCGGATGGCGACCCAAACGCCGCACAATCTCTTCGTATTCGTCAGGCTTAATTCCTTCAGATGCAATTTCGGCAGCAGAGAATGGCGCAGATGACAGGACAGACATAAACCCTAGCCCGGATAGAACAGGTACTTATTTTATCGGCAAAGCTCCCGATTTCACGAATCGATTCTCTCGCTTCGTTGTAGGCGACTTCTGCCCCCTAAATCCCCCATTCTGGGGGATCTTCAGGAAAATCTCTGTTCAAAGTCCCCCAGAATGGGGGATTTAGGGGGCTTTCCGAATTCACAATCGGAGCGAAAAATCGATCAAGCTGACTACGCCATTCCCGTCACACTCACCCAGAAGTACTTCTTAAACGAGTTCACATCCGTTTGTACCGTTACTTTTTGCGCCCAGGTATAGATGTCAAAGTTTACTCGATCGCCATTCACCCCAAAATTTCCAAGCAATGTCACCCAATGGCTTGGAAACGGAATCGGCGACAGATTATCTTTCAGCAATCCCTCAGCCGTAATCAGCAACATCGCCACACCGCCCGCTTGAATAGCCGCGATCGATTGATTCATCGCATCGAGATCGTTAAACAAATACGCCTGATGATGGGTCGTTTTTGAATACCCTAAAAGCTCTTGAATCCAGCCTTTAATCTCCCAAGATTTCGTCATTCCTGCTAAGTTGCGAATCAAATCGGGTGCATTCGGCTCAACGGGAAACAAGAGATTTTCAGACTCTCTCAGCGTCGCTAACACCATCCAATCCGCTTGGCTCATTCGGAGAGTGCGATCGACATTCCCCCTCAGTTCCTCATCTGCCCGAATCCAAAGCTTTGTTCCTTGAAATCCGCCACTTTCAAACAAGTTTTGACAGATCTGAACGTAGCGACTCGGCTGTTTTCGCACCAGTTCAAACAAAACACTCGCAGGGCCGCAGAACGGTTGCCCACCTTGATTAATCTGAAACGGATCGGCAATGCGCGATCGCAGTTCTGAAATGATCGTCGCTTTATCCAAACACGCCCACACGCCCGCAGCACTCGATTGTTCAAACGCATCGATCGCGCTCATTGCCGCTTGAACCAAGGTCGCATCAGGCGAATACGAATCAACAGCCGTCGTAATCATCACCGGGACTTCTCCTAAAAACGTGATATCGGTCACTCTCTGATGAGGAAAAAGTCACGTGCCAGCCTTTAATCTGTCACCGCTTCTTTTGTCCAAACCGCCGATAGTGATATCACAGTGCCTTTCTAGGTTTCCCGATGAACGATCTGCCCCTACCATCTGATATTCTTTCTGAGTTATTTGCAGAAGTTAGCAGCAGCGGCACAATGACCGCGCACGACTGCCAACAGCTCAGAGTTGCGCTACTCGACGACCAGACCAGCAACGAAGAAAAGCAAGCGATCGATCGCTTGCTCTACGCCGTTCGCATCGGTCGAATTCAAGTGATCGAATCTCATGCCTGAGAGCACCCGGTTATTAATTCAATTTCTCACCGATGAGCTTGAAGTTTCATCGGACTCGGTCGCGCTGGCGTTAGAATACTGCGATCAGCCACCGACGCTTTTACCGATCGTCTTGTGGCAATACGGCTTGATTAATCTCTCTGAACTCGAAAAAACGTTCGACTGGCTTGCTGAATCGACCTGTGTGATTCGCAATGCTCGTCTCATCTATCCGCAGTGGTAACTCTGTAGCCAGATGTGAAAGTTCAGCAAAAACTCGTATGCTGCGACTCGATACTTCTAATACGGAGGCGTACAATGCGGATTGCTCAGATTGCTCCTTTATGGGAAACGGTTCCTCCTCCTGCTTATGGCGGAGCGGAACTGGTTGTGAGTTTGCTCACGGAGGAGTTAGTTCGTCGCGGGCATGAAGTGACCCTGTTTGCGACGGGAGATTCGACGACTCAGGCAAAACTCGATGCAATTCATCCGAGTGCCTTACGCCTTGATCCATCGGTTCAAGAACAGGCAGTGTATGAAGCGCTTCAGTTGAGCCGCGTTTATCAAAATGCTGATGAATTTGACATTATCCATTCACACATTGGTTTTGCAGCTTTGGCTTGCGCTCAGTTAGTCAAAACGCCGACAGTGCATACATTACACGGGACTTTCAGTTTAGATAATCAAAAAGCCTTTAGTTTTTGCAAATCGCAGCCTTACGTCAGTATTTCCAACACGCAGCGAGAACCCCGATTAGGACTGAATTACGTATCAACGGTTTATAACGGGATTGACCCTTCCACTCATCACTTTTTTTCTCAGCCAGACACGCCGCCGTATCTGGCTTTTTTAGGGCGACTTTCTCCGGAAAAGGGCCCGCATCATGCGATCGAGATTGCGAAACGCACAGGCTACCCGCTGAAAATGGCAGGCAAAGTTGATCGAGTGGATGTCGAATACTTTGAGCAGGAAATCAAGCCGCACATTGATGGCGAACAGGTTCAATATCTGGGCGAAGCGAATCATGTGCAGAAAAATCAATTGATGGGAAATGCGATCGCGACGCTATTTCCGATTACGTGGCGAGAACCGTTTGGATTAGTAATGATCGAATCGATGGTCGCCGGAACGCCTGTGATCGCGCTCGAATTAGGGGCGACTTCTGAAGTGATTGTGCATGAAGAAACAGGATTTCTGTGTCAAAACGTGGATGAATGTGTTGCAGCGGTGCAGCGAGTTGACCAGATCGATCGCTTTGCTTGTCGTAAGCACGTTGAAGATAATTTTGGGGTGAAGCAGATGGTAGACGGTTATGAAGCGGTTTATCGCCAACTGCTTGCCGAAAAATTTGCTAAAAATGGTCACAGTAAAAGTATGCCTAAGCTTGATCTTTACAGTTCTAGATAATCGCTTAAGATATCAATAAAATTATCATTTTAACAACAGATAATTGATTGAGATTATCTGTCGTTTTGGGATGAAATTTTGTAGAATTGTAACTACTGTAATAATGACATCAACAAACTGCTGAGTATGATGAAGTTAACGACAAAGAACATACAAATATCCCAGAGCAATAATTGAATTCAAAATACTACGGAGACTCGTCATGTTGAAACAAATTGGAGTTGGAATTTTAGCAAGTGCGATCGCGTTTGGGGGAGCGATTATGCCTGCAATTTCTCAACCTGCCCCCGAAGTGCAATTTACACCAAAAGCGCGGGTCACCCTAAACGGCGATCGCGTCAATATTACGCTAGTCAATAAAACAAATGCTGCAATTAACTATCAAGTGGTAGGAGATACCCAGTTCAGAACGCTAGCTGGACAAGGAACGGCGACGCTTCAAGGACTGCGCGTTCCGATGACAGTAACGCTCGATCGCCAAGATTCTGGGTTGCTCAGAGTCACGCCAAAACAAGCAGAAAAATCGCCCAACACGATCGAGGTTACGCTGGATACGACTACAGATTTAGCGATAGATGGAACAACGATGCGAGTTGAAGCCAACGGTTCGGTTTTCCTTTACTAACCTTGCAATTAATAACGCTAAGAAGAATGCTTCTTAGCGTTCTCATACTATTGCATCGCGTTAGAAAGCAGTTCTCCTAACTGTTGTAGCTTCGATGCAGAATCGCCTTCCTGTGTCTCTGCCGCGGCAGCGGCTTGTTTGCCGAGGTGCGACAGAATTGAGCCAATCTCACCGCTGCGGACTCCACCATCGATCGCTAATTTCAATTCACCCAATGTTTCCGCCATATCCGTTCCGATAACCTGTTGTTGCCACGCTTCGATATTGGCGATCGCTGCTTCCGGGTCGATCGAAACTAATCCAGATTGTAAAAGCGCGATCGTTTCGTCAAGAGTGGCGGATTGAGTCATATTTTCCATGTTTGTATCCTAATCTTTAAGACTCCTCATTGTTCCGAATCGGGTCAGCAAATTCGTCAATCTGTAGGGAGAACTCGATCGAATAAAGTGCCCACCTGGGGAATGTAGTTCAGAGTGAAGTTTTCCTATCGTGGAGAAAGTTCGAGCAGTTGAGCGGGAGTTGTTTATCATCTGTTGCAGTTGTGCAGCCTGTAGCGCTGATGATAAACAGCCCCTTTTCTTTTACGCCTCTAAACAATACGAGCAAGACACGCCGGGCTGATAGTGCGGTGAGGTTTGCTCAGTTTGCGAAATTGGATGACCACAGGCTTCACACATCGTGTAGGAACCATCGCTAAGATCGTGAGTCACTGCCACTCGTTGATCAAACACAAAGCATTCACCCTGCCATAAACTGTCTTCAGAAGGCACTTCTTCTAGATATTTCAGAATGCCGCCTTCGAGGTGATAAACCTGCTCGAAGCCTTGAGAAAGCAGATAAGATGACGCTTTTTCACATCGAATTCCACCCGTGCAAAACATCGCAACTTTCTTGTGCTTTGCGCGATCGAGTGCCGTTTGTACATAGTCTGGGAACTGTCGAAACGATTGAGTTTGCGGATCGATCGCGCCTTCAAAACTGCCGATCGAGACTTCAAACTGATTTCGCACATCAATCACCGTCACTTCTGGATCAGAGATCAGATCATTCCAATCTTGCGGTTTTACATAGGTTCCGACTTGCTGAGTTGGATCAATCTCTGACTGTCCAAGCGTGACAATCTCTTTTTTCAGTTTGACTTTCATGCGATCGAACATCGGTGAATCTGAAATAGATTCTTTTGTCGTTAAATCTGCAAATCGCGGATCTTGACGAAGATAGTTCAAAACCGTGTCGATCGCGCTTTTTGATCCTGCGATCGTGCCGTTGATTCCTTCTTGTGCCAGTAGGATTGTTCCGCGAATCTCCTGGGTCTGACAGAGGGATAATAATGGCGATCGCAATTCCACATAATCGGGAAGATGAACAAATTTGTAAAAAGCAGCAACCACCATACAAAGTAAGGAATTCTGGATTTTTAGTTTAGCGCTTTATGTTTCCGTGATTTGATCGACTGTGATTGAAGCTGAATATACAATACTACTCCGCTCGATTATGATCCCGCTTCACGCTTCTTGGTCACGTTTTACTGGATGTGTTGCGCTTCTCGCGCTCGTTGCAGGCTGTTCATCTGCGCCCCAATCTTCCCCAGTCGCAACGGTTCCAAGTCCTTCTGTTAGCCCTTCTCCAATCGCTCCTACTGTTTCAGACTCTCCGATCGCCAATCCTCAATCAGTTCCCACTCAACCAAATCCCGAACCCGCTGCACCGATCAGCGCACCCTCGAAAGCTTCTCGCACCGTCGAGAAATGTGTGATTCGGATGGCAAAAGTCAACGACCCAGAATCGCCCTTAAATGTGCGATCGTCACCTAACGCTACTTCAAAAGACAACATTGTTGGACAACTGGGAAACGGTGCGTTTGTTGAGGTCAAAGACGAGCAGAACGGTTGGTTCAGAATCGAAGATGAAACACCCGGATGGATTGCAAAATCAAAAACTGAAAACAATTGCGGTGAGAAAATCGAGCGCGTCGAGTTCGGCGAAGGTCAAGATGAAATTCAAATTGTCGATCGCTTTATCGGGGTCGGTACTCACACCTATCGCCTCAACCTTGCGAAAGGTCAGCGGTTAACTGTAACTAGCGATCGAGGCGGCGTTTTTCCCATGGTCATCGCACCCAACGGCAAAAATTTAGTCAGTTCTCCTGAGCAGCAGAGTCCTTGGACAGGCGAACTCACTGAAACAGGAGACTACAAACTTATGCTTGACTCGAACTACAAAGGCTATCAGTACGCTTTCTCAGTGAATGTCCGCTAAATGCCTAAACGCTGATAAACCTGATCCAAATTCTTCAGGTGAACTTGTGGATCGAAGCATTCATCGAGTTCGGCAGTCGAAAGCGCTTGAGTCACGCGCGGATCTTCGCCCAAGAGTTTGCGGAAGTTGCCATCGTCGCGATTCCAGGCTTGATGCGCGCAAGATTGCACGATCGCATACGCATCCTCGCGACTCAAGCCTTTTTGCACCAACGACAACATCACGCGCTGACTAAACACCACGCCGCCATAAACGTTCATATTCCGCGCCATGTTTTCGGGGTAGACCAGCAGATTTCTCACGAGATCTGTGGTTTCAACCAGCATGAAATGGGTGAGAATGCAGGCATCTGGGAGTGCAACTCGTTCGACAGAGCTATGAGAAATATCGCGTTCGTGCCAAAGTGCGACGTTTTCGAGTGCTGCAACGGCGTAACCCCGAAGCAATCGCGCCATTCCGGTGAGTCGCTCCGATCGAATCGGATTCCGTTTGTGCGGCATCGCAGACGATCCTTTTTGTCCTTTCGAGAAGAACTCTTCGACTTCTAAGACATCGGTTTTTTGCAGATTGCGAATCTCAACGGCAAAACGCTCGATCGAAGCTCCCAACAAGGCAAGGCAATTCATATAGTCGGCGTGTCGATCGCGCGAAATGACCTGAGTCGATGCAGCATCCGGTTCTAGTCCCAAGTTCTGACAGGTTAAGGCTTCAATCCGCGGATCGATGTTTGCGTAAGTGCCAACCGCTCCTGAAATTTGACCGACTGCGATCGACTTTCTTAAAGCGCATAAGCGATCGCGATGTCGCAACATTTCCGCCAGCCAGCCCGCGAGTTTAAATCCGAACGTAATCGGCTCTGCGTGAATGCCATGCGATCGACCAATCATCACCGTATTGCGATGTTGTTGCGCCTGATATCGAATTGCTTGGATCAACGCTTCCACCTGCGTCATGATCACATCCAAACTTGCGACCATTTGCAGGGCTAGCGCCGTATCCAACACATCGGAACTCGTCATTCCCAAGTGAATATAGCGTCCAGCATCGCCAACGTATTCGTTTACGTTCGTTAGAAATGCGATCACATCATGACGAACTTGCGCTTCAATTTCGAGAATGCGGCTCACCTCGAATTTGGCTTTCGACTTAATTTCTTCGACGGCTTCGGCGGGAATGTAACCTAGCTCTGCTTGTGCCTCACACACTGCAATCTCAACTTGTAGCCAGGTTTTGAACTTATAGTGATCCGTCCACAAATCGCCCATCTCAGGCAGGGTGTAACGCTCAATCAAGGTAGGTTTGCTGAATACAACCGTCACATTGTAGCGCCTCATGTTGACGCTTCAAAGCGGAACGTAAGTTCGACAAATTTTCTAACCCTGTTGCGATCTCGCCCGTGACTGGAAGATCCGGGCGAGATCGCAGTGAACAACTACTTCTAAAGCGCCCTCTTAGACAGTTTGAGCTTTAGAAGGAAGCGCTTCTAGTGAGTTGTTGAGTTCTTGACGCTTTAGGTAGTCCGCCAGTTGCGCTTCAATTTTGGTACGAACTTCTTGACGATATTCTAAGAAATGTTCATTGAGCGCACAAACAGAAAGGTAATGTTCTGCAACAGTCGGATTGTTTTTGAGAATGCTGAACAAGTGATGCCAGAACTTCCAGCGGGTTTTCCGCACTACGCCTTGCCGCCAACACACGGTTGCAAACGCTCGAACCACTTTCCAAGTGATTTTTCTGAGTTTAGCGGAATGTCTTGGCGCACCCAGCTTAAGGAAATGGCGATAAGTCCGATCGAGATAGTTCGCCGGATCATACAGTCGCCAAAATCCATCAATGTATTCCCGCGTCACTTCTTCGAGTGGGCGAGTCGGCATAAAGTTCATCAGGGTCGTTTGATTGATATTCGCGACATCTTCCATCAAGCGACCTTCGCGTTTGAGACGATGCCACAAAGCCGTATCGGGTAACGCTTGCAGCATCGAGAAAATTGCGATCGGAATCGTCGTCTGTTCGGCAAATCGCACAATTCGATCGCCCGCGCCTGACTCTTCATTATCAAATCCAATGATGAAGCCTGCCATCACTCGGAGTCCCGATCGCGCGATCGTATCGACCGCATCTGACAGCGAGTCGCGGGTGTTTTGGCGCTTATTGGTCAGCGTCAAACTTGCTTCATCCGGTGTTTCGATTCCGAGGAACACCGCATTAAAATTACACTCTGCCATCAGATCCAGCAGTTCAGGATCTTGTGCCAAATCGACCGAAGCTTCTGTACTCAGATGGAAAGGATATTGATGTTCTGCCATCCAGACCTGTAGGGCTTTTAGCAGCAGTTTGACATTGCGTTTGTTGCCGATGAAATTATCATCGACCATGAAGATCGATCGTCGCCAGCCCAATTCGTATAAGCGATCGAGTTCTGCAAGCAATTGTTCTGGGCTTTTCGTTCGGGGTTTGCGCCCATACAAAACAATGATGTCGCAGAATTCGCACTGAAACGGGCAGCCGCGCGAGAACTGCACCGACATATTATCGTAAGCGTTGAAATCGAGCAGATCAAATCGAGGAATCGGGGTAATCGTCACATCGGGGCGCTCACCATCCGAGCGATAAGTCCCGTGTGTGTCTCCGCGCTGAACCGCTTCGATAAATTTCGGTAAGGTAATTTCGCCTTCATCCAGAATGAGATAATCCGCTTCTGCAACTTCATTCGGGAGTGCTGTGGCGTAAGGGCCGCCCACTGCAACTCGCTTTCCGCGTCGTTTTGCTTCTCGAATCTGTTCGAGCAGATCGCCTTTCTGCACAATCATCGCGGACATAACAACGAGATCTGCCCAGTTCCATTCGGCTTCGGTCACGTCGCGAAGATTACGATCGACAAGCTTAAATTCCCAGTCTTGGGGCAGAATCGCGGCGACGGTAATTAGTCCCAGTGGCGGCAGCATTGCTTTCCTACCGACAAGCTGCAATGCTTTCTCGAATGACCAGAAACTTTGAGGGAAAACTGGATAAAGCAATAAAACACGCATATGAAGCCTTGTGAATTCTTCTACAAACTAATGAAAAACTGTCGCAAGCTTAACTTGTTCTTTTCTCTGGCTTTCCAGACTTTACATTTCGTAATCAAGATGCTGAGGTTCTATTAAGATTTCTTAAGTGTGAGTGAGCCCCGTTCGCTGGACTTCGCACCGTTAACCCCATTTTTGATCTGGGTGATCAACGGAGCAAAGAATTTTGGTTGGGGACTTCATCACTTAGCAACTCCCTTATGGGAGATTTTATTTGGCTTCTGGAAGGGCATCTGTCGATCTACGAGTCACGATCCATTCAGTATTGCCGACAACATGATCGTAAATTGCCGTAATCGCGATCACACTCTTGAACACACAGTAGAACGGAATAAACAAACAGTAGATTAGGAAATCTTTTGCAGACTGTTTTACTGCATCGGTTCTAACCAACCATGCTGCTAATGTTTGTACCGGGCCGCTTGCCAGTGTTAATGCAGTCATCGTCCAAATGTATTCGGGGGCAATGTTGGGCGCGTTTGACCCCGTTAACGTCAAACTCAACGTAATCGGGAAAGCTTGCAGCGCAATAAAGTGAAACCCTGCACTGTAGACCAAAAGCAATGTCCAGTAAAACTTCTGCCAGCCATCCAAACGCATCGATCGAACAATCGTCGCCTGATATTTCAGAGTCACTTCAAGCCACCCTTGTGCCCAACGTTTCCGCTGGAACCAGAACGATCGGACATCCACAGGCGCGAGTTCGGTAACTACGATCGTGGGATCATGCACGATGTTATGTCCGCTCAACAAGGTTCTAAAACTGGCATCAATGTCTTCGGTTAGCATCCGCGAAGAGAACCCGATTCGCTTTAGAACCGAAGTTCTCCAGTATCCATTTGCGCCACAAAACACACCCGTATCCACTAAAAGCGATTTTGCCGGATGGCTGACTCCGTAGATACATTCAAACTCCACCGCTATCATTCGCGTCATGAAGTTGACATCCTGATTGCGAATCACGTTGCGCCCTTGTACGGCACTGTATCGATAATTTGATAACCATCGCCAAGCGCGGGAAAAACAATCCGCATTCGGGTGATGATCCGCGTCTAAGATTCCAGTCACTTCTCCGGTGACAATTTCCAGAGCTGCGTTGATGTTCTGTGCTTTCGATCGACTTCCTTCGACACAAAGCAGCTTGAGTTCTGGATACTGCTCTGCCATTCGCTCTAGGCGATCTTCCACGGCTAACCGTTCCGGTCGGTTGTATGCCAGAATCACTTCTAAACCCTCTTCGGGACGCTCGATCGTCTGAAGAATATGCTCTAGCGTTTCAAAAATAATTTGCTGCTCATTCGGCAGATATGCCGCCACAATCAGCGAACATTTTGGCACTGCACCGGAATGTTTTAGCAGCGGATAGAGTGGCTGAGTCCGAGGGGAGCGCATGAACCGCTGCACCATCCCGAATTTTGGCATCTTGGCGATATGTCCACGACGGTATGTAAGCGCCGTGGACACTGCTTCCCCAATCACCACGATCGATGTCACCAGATACAAAATCGGAATCAGAACGTGGAGAAAGGAAAGATCCCATCCATTCTCCAGAATGTAGTAATACAGCACCGTCGGCAGACCGACCACGACAAAATGCGTCAGAATGATTTTGTCAAGGATCGGCCCGAAAAAGCTAACGGGCTTGTGCAGCAGTCCCTTACGCATAACAGTTTTTCAACAACCAAAAAGGGTTCTTCATCGATAGAAACCATGTGTTACAGAACTTGTCAAATCAATTGAGTCGCAAATTCGACGATCGAGGCTACTCAAAGCCTTACCGCTTCTACCTTTTAGGCAGTAGGTAAGATTGCTTAGGATTTGAAGGGTTCTGATTTAGATTTCTCTCGCGCACGGACAAATCCGGATCACGATCGAGCTTCACAAGGTTTCACATAGATTACGGAATTTTGACAAATAAAAAGGCTTTGTGAACAACAACTTTTGCCACAAAGCCTAATAATTCGCGATTAATCAGGTTTACTAACCGATTTCGACTAATTCGATAACAAAAGTCAAATCTTCTCCTGCCAAAGGATGGTTTGCATCAAGCGTAATATCTGCTTCCGACAGATCAGTCACGACCACCGGAATCGTTTCTCCCGATGGTTGCCGAATTTCTAACTGTTGCCCGACCTCTGGCTGCATTTCTGGCGGCATCTGAGTCCGCTCGACAATCACGACCATTTCTTCGCGATGATCTCCGTATGCCTGCTCTGCGGGGATAATTTCTGTTTTTGCGTCTCCCGGACTCATTCCCACAACCGCTTTTTCAAAGCCTGGAATGATATTGCCATCTCCGATCGTAAATTCCAGCGGATCGCCATTCGACGAAGAATCAAATACTGTACCGTCATCGAGCTTGCCCGTGTAGTGAACGCGGACGGTATCTCCTAATTTTGCTTGTGCCATAGTGAATTTTCTCGCATCGACAATTCACTTTAACAATAATGTTTAGGAATGGTAGAACTCCAAAGATAGAGACGAGAAATCATGCAAAACGCGGATGTGATTGTGATTGGAAGCGGAATCGGGGGACTCGTCACAGGCGCACTGCTGGCACGTTACGGAAAGTCAGTGATTGTCTGCGAAAGCCATTCGATTCCAGGAGGCGCGGTGCATGCCTTCTCACGTCAGGGGTTTCATTTCGATTCCGGGGCATCGTTTTATTGCGGATTAAGCGATCGTCATTCCGTCAATCCCTTGCGTCAAGTTCTCGACGTGCTTGGCGAATCGGTCGAAGCCGTTCCCTACGATCCGTTTGGACATTATCACTTTCCCGATGCGACGCTCCCGGTTTACGGCAATTTGGAAAAGTATCGATCGGCAATTTCACAAATTTCTCCGCAAGGTGCGATCGAGCTTGTTGAACTCGAAAAGCGGTTTCTCAATCTATACGATGGCTTGCGTGGAATTCCAACTTTGGCACTCCGTAGCGATTGGAAATTAGCCCCCATTTTGCTGAGTCGATATCTCCCGTCGCTGCTAAAGTTGCTGCCGCATCTCGGTATGATTCAAGGCTCGGTCGGGAATTTGATGGATCAAACTGTTCGTGATCCTTGGGTACGACGGCTGATCGATTTGGAGTGCTTTCTACTTTCTGGACTCAAGGCACACGGCACGATCGCGCCCGAAGTCGCCTTTATGTTTGGAGAACGAACGCGATCAGTAATCGATTACCCAATCGGGGGCAGTGGTGCGATCGTGGATGCGTTAGTTCGGGGCTTGAAAAAATGGGGCGGAACGCTAAAACTGGGAACGCACATCGAAAAAATTCTTGTAGAGTCAGGAAAAGTTCGAGGGATTCGATCTCGAAACGGCGAAGAAATATCGGCATCGATCGTCATTTCTAACGCCTCGATTTGGGACACTTATTCTCAACTTTTAGAGCCAAGCGATCTCCCCAGTTCCTATCGTCAAAAATCGCTTAAGACTCCTGCGATCAATAGCTTTATGCACCTTCATTTAGGCATTCGTGCAGAAGGATTAGAAAATCTCACTGGACATCATGTGGTAATCCAAGACGATCGAGATATTACGGTTCCTGGAAATACCTGTATGATTTCGATCCCTACAGTTTGGGATAAAAATTTAGCACCGTCTGGGTATCACGTTGTTCATGCGTATACGTTAGAACCGTTTGAAGGTTGGACACGCGATTCTGAATACGAATCGAAAAAGTTAGCGCGATCTCAATCTCTCTTTCGCGCAGTCGAACGCATCATTCCTGCTCTGAGAAACCGCATCGTTTTAGAACTGATTGGAACGCCGCTGACTCATGCCCGATATTTGCGACGATATCAAGGAACATATGGGGCAGGAATTCCAGCAGGGCAGGGACTCTTTCCAAATTGTCACACCCCGATCGCGAATCTCTACCGCGTTGGAGATAGTACTATGCCTGGGATTGGGGTTCCTGCGGTCGCGGCTTCTGGAATTCTCTGCGCGAATACGATCGTTGATCCGGCTCAAACCCTCGAACTGGTGGATTTGCTTTAATGTCTTTTTTTCTTCAATTTCGGGGCGAACTCGCTGCGCTAATGGCTGCATTTATTTGGGCGTGTGGCTCGATTGTTTATACCGGAGTCGGGCGACAAATCACACCCTTAGCCTTGAATTTCACCAAAGGTTGGATCGCGATCGCGCTGCTCTGCCTGACTTTCTTAATCACCAGGCAATCATTTCCATCGATCGAATTCACCCCATTTTTTCTCCTATTTCTCAGCGGCGTGATTGGTATCGGATTCGGAGATACCGCCTATTTCAGCGCATTGAATAGTATGGGCGCACGACGCACTTTATTATTTGAAACGCTCGCCCCTCCCTTGTCTGCCATTCTTGCCCTGATCTTTCTCCAGGAGCGGCTTTCCGTCTCGGCTTGGCTTGGAATCGGATTAACGATCGCAGGGGTAATCTGGGTGATTTTAGAACGGACTGCCGACACCCACGGGAACATTCGCCCCCTGCAAGGAAGTCTGTATGGGTTATTAGCGGCGATCGGTCAAGCAGCAGGCGCTGTGATGTCCAGAGCCGCACTGGTGAACGCAGACATCGACTCTCTTTGGAGTACCTTAATTCGGCTGATTGGAGGCACGATCGCGCTTTTTGTCTGGATACTCTTACAGCGCCAATCTCGTGAAATGATCAAACCCTTACGCGATCGTCGTTTACTCATCATCATTGCTGGAACTGCCTTCATTAGTACTTATCTCGGCATCTGGCTCCAGCAAATCTCGCTCAAATACGCCACCACTGGCATCGCCCAAGCGCTCAGTAGTACCAGTCCACTTTTTGTCCTACCGATCAGTCAAGCCATTGGCGATCAGATTAGTATGCGATCTGTCATCGGTGTCCTGATTTCTTTATTTGGAGTGGGTTTATTGTTCTATCGTCTGTGATCTCGATCACCGATGCGTTACCATGCTATATGCACGTAGCATTCGTAACGTAAAGTGTTTCGGTATCAGTGCGCGTTCTTGTAACGTTATGCTGCGGGATATGGTCATCCTGCTAATAAGGGTCAACAGAATTGCGTACCATCTCTAGAGGAGGCAAAGAGGGTGCGTCTTGCTCAGGAAAAACTGGGAACACTAAAACGGTTGAGCTCCTGGCATCATGCAAGTTTGAGGAAATGGTTGCTATGCAGGTTTTGTTACTGATTGGGGGATTGTTTTACGTGGCGGTCATCCCCGTTCTCTTCATTAGCTGGCTCGAATTTTTCCACCACGATCGAGATAATCTCACCCAGCAAGAACAGCGGATTTCAATCGTTATGATTGCGATCGCAAGCGTATTTTGGGTGATTGCTCTCCCGTTTGCTTACTTAGAGCTTTTAGATAAATTCAAGCGCTCTAGTCGCGCTGCAAAACTTTATCAGCAAATGTTGGAGGCTCCAAAATCACAGTCTGATGAAATTCAATTGTCGAATCACTAAATTGTAAACTGTCGCATCGGCTACAATTTAGCTCTGGAGACGGATGTGAGCGGGATCACGATCTCAGAAACTAAATACTGAAGTCGAACATTTTCGCTGTCAATGAGAATACAGTATTTGAAGAAACAGGGCATTTCTAAAAGCGATTGGTATAATAGGATCGAATTTGCTACTGAGGCCGAATTTTACTGACACCTCACTTTTTGTTTTACAAGTAGCAGTTCTTACTTGCTCACCTGTATTAAATTAATCAACAACAACTTGAGCCAGGAGTCCTGGTTTTTTGTTGCCAAACTCACGTCAAGTCTGTTGTGTGAACATCTAGGGAAGCTTAATCTGTGGGTCGCCTAATTTGAGTTGAGTCGCATTATCGATCGCTCAAACTCAAAGCGGAGGAACCAATTTTTGGGGCGAATTTCAAACATCGGTTTGAGAAAGACACCTTCCAGTCTTAGCCCGTCAGCTAACTCCGTCGGCATTGGGAGGACGGCTCAGCGTGCGAATTACCGCCCTGAGTGTCCTAACTGAATCGATCGCCAATCGCGATCGGACGAAACTCCCTCACCCACCTCTCGCACCCCGTGTAGTTAGGAGAGGTTGAAACTCATGAACGTTCATTCCATGCTGGTACGACTCCAAGGAACGCTCGGTCGTACTGATCTTGTCCAAAAAATGGTTCTTATTCCGGCACCTGCTTCAAACGGTGCGGAAGATTCCGAGATTAACCTCGTCGTTGGTTACTCAAATTCACCCAGCAGTCAGACTGCGCTCGATTTGACGCTGTGGATTGCTCACCAAACGCGCCTAGCCACCGGAAAACAAGTCACGGTTCAAGTCGTGTACGTGATTGATGACGGGATTATGAACCGCATTCCCGTTTTCGATTCGGGTGCAAAGCGCAAAGCTGAGATCAAAGCCGAAGGAGAATGGCGCACCAGTCGAACTGCGATCGCTGAATTGGAAACGGCAACGAAAGCGCAGTTTGGTACAGCGGAATTGTTTGAGCAAGCCGATCGCATTTTGTGGAATGCCCGCTGTATGGCGGAGGAGTGGCGCGGTTCGCTCAAAACTCATTTGCGGTTTGGCATCGTTGCGAAAGAGTTGAAAGAGGTTGTCGCGGCAGAAAAAGCGTCGTTGCTGATCTTGGGCTGTGATTCGGCTACTCACCCATTGGTGCGCCAGTTGGGTACTCCGTTCCCCTGTCCAGTTTTGGGAATTCCGTCGGTGCTAGAAGGCGAGTAGAGTCTAGCGCAAAAGAAAAAGGGCTTGGTCTAGCGAATGTGCTTACCAAGTCCTTTTTTGTCTAAATAAAGCTGGAAATCGGACGCTCAGAGTTTACAAAACGCCCATGTTCGATAAGCCTAGAATCACACCTGCGCCCAAAATGTGACCGAAGCAAGTACTGCCGATCACCGCAGGTAAGCCAAACCCACCAAAAAAGTTTGAGGCCGGCATCGCAGGCGGCGCACTCGGATTTTTCATCGTGAACTTGGCAATCGCGATCGCCAAAATATTACAGCCGACCATCACTGCCGCAACCGTCGGACTCCATTCCAAAGTGTTCGGCGCAACTGCCAATAAGGTAGAGGTTAACAACTGAGTTTCTCCTTGCGTTCTGCAACACAACGTTTTGAATAGTGAATTTCTATCAGAATTGCGAATGTCGTAGATTAAATTGCAGTAATAGTTAATCTTTCTACGTAGTTTGATACAAAAATAAGGCTCTACAAGAATCAGCTAATCCTGACGCGATCGCTGATTTAATTTCAATGTTTGTTTAGCAAAATACTGAGTTAAAAATGATACATAAGCCAGCAAAATACTTTTATTTGTTGACTGATTTCCAATTCTAACTTGCAAAAATAATTGTAGTGTGTAGCACAACCTCTTAAGAAGTGCTCGTTTTACTCCAGTTGAGCAAAAGGGCTGAAACCCTGCCTAGTTCAGGAAATTTAAGCTCTCGCTTAAGCGATTAAGACCAAAACAATTGGTATATCAAAATACAATCAGTACGAATTTCTACAAATGTTACTTGTTATTTGGTAAAGTTACCAGTAATCTATTGATGATCCGAAATACTGAGGGTTTTAATTCTTGGTTCCCTGGAAATATTGCAAGTCACGATCGAGCTTACACCCCTGCGATCGATCAGTCGCTCTGACCCTGTAATCAGGAGGTTGGTATCTACTTCAGCGAGCAAAGACAGTCGTGATACAGATAGGGTGATCGCCAGTTTTCCAGTAAAAAGAGTATTTTGAATCCAATACCGCGTTTGCGGACTGTCTTAGTTAGATAGTTCGGATTTCTCGCATCTAGAAACTGGAATCCAAAGTATGAGGAAATGCCTCTATCTTTATCAAGTTTCTATTAAGATGACACGACTGTTCTCAGTACTGATAGGCTTCCTATAAGTGATACACTGTCAGGTTTTTCACTGATTGCCAGATAAATTTATCCCTGAAAAATGCGTGACCTCCAGAAGCGCAACTTGTGTAGAAGCGTACTTCATTTCTCAGAAACTTCGCCTAATGTTTATGGTTAGTTATGGTTAGTCACAGACCGTTTCAACGCCTTCAACCGCTTTCGTTGTTGGCACAATTGATCAGCCGTCGAGTCGATGGATGCTTGCAAATCATGAGCGGGTCAACCTCCTGGTTACTCTACCTGGACGAAGGCAGGCTTGCATTTGCCACTAATTCGATTCAGCCGTTTGTTCGACTCGATCGCATTCTCGATCAGATGTGCGATCGCGTTCCCTCACTGAAGCTGCTGGATCGATCGCAGTTGCGCCAGTTTGAAACCGCGTCTGGAAACTATCCCGCCAACAGCGCTGACTACCAAGCGATCCGATGGCTGATCGATCAGCGGTTCATCGAGCCAGCGCAGGTACGCGAACTGCTCGAACGATTAGCGATCGAGGTGCTGAAACCGTTTCTCAGTGTGACAGAAGGCATCTATGAGGTCATTGCAAAAGCGAACTTTCTGGAGTATCCCAATCTTTGTCAGCTAGATTTACGCCCGATCGTCGAGCGCTGCCATACCGAACTGCGACAACTCTCGATCCCAAAAGCGACCAGTCCCGATGCTGCTCTTCCTTTACCGAGTCCAGTCCCCAGTGTTCCAGTTCCACAGCCGCGACCCCTGAGCTTTACGCCACCCGCGAGTCAAGCCCCAGCGAGAATGCCGATTCCCAGCGGGGTTTCCAGCGCAACCAGTAGCCCGCCTTCCGTCGCGACTTCCACCGCCCAGGCGCAATACACGATCGCTTGTATCGATGATAGTCCCACGGTGCTACAAGCCATCAGTACCTTCTTGAATGACTCCAGCGTCTCGGTGATTATGATTAACGATCCGGTGAAAGCGCTGATGCAGGTGGTTCGCAGCAAACCTGACATGATTTTGCTCGATGTGGGAATGCCCAACCTCGACGGGTATGAACTCTGTTCGCTGCTGCGTCGCCATCCGAGCTTCAAGCAAACCCCAATCATCATGGTGACAGGACATACCGGATTCATCGATCGAGCCAAAGCCAAGATCGTCGGTGCATCTGGCTATCTGACGAAACCTTTTACCCAATCGGAACTCGTGAAAACCGTGTTTCGATACCTCAACTAGCTTCGGAAATGCCCCTTCTACCCGCTGTGAAATGTTATGAGCTTAACTTTAATGGGAACGGTTTTAGTCGTCGAAGATACGCCTTCGGAAATGGAGCTACTGAGCCATTATTTGCGCGAAGGCGGCTATAGCGTCATTGGAGCCGTGACTGCCAAAGATGCTCTGAACAAAGCGATCGAGATCAAACCCGATGTGATCATTACCGATGTTGTAATGCCGGGAATGAGCGGATTTGAACTCTGTCGCAGCCTGAAAAAAAATCCCGCAACTCAAAAAGTGCCGATCATCATCTGTACCTCAAAAGGACAGGAAATCGATCGCTTATGGGGAATGCGTCAGGGTGCAGATGTCTACATCACCAAGCCGTTTACACGAGAGCAACTGATTCGCGCTGTGCGATCGGTAGGAGGATAACCCGTGGATCACTCAGTCTTGGCTTTAGCAACCACGCGCAAAGGCGAAATTGCACCCCAAAATCTGGGGGAGAGCTATCTCAAGTTTGAAGTCGGTCAGGGTACTCAGGTGGGATTGCCGATGAAACAAGTCCAGGAAGTGATGGTACTCCAGCCGCGCTACTTGACTCCGATGCCCAATTTGATGCCTGGACTTTTAGGGTTGATGCACCGTCGCAGCCGCGTGTTATGGGTGATAGACCTAGCGATGCTGCTGGATGTGGGCAGGCTCGATTACAGTCCGCAGCAGTATGACATTGTGATTTTGCGGACGGGTTCGATTTCTGTGGCTGCCGCTGTGAAACAAGTGGATGGGATCGCTTGGGCACTACCGGATGCGTTGCAGCCTGTTCCGAGCCATGTCACGAAGGGATTGATCCCGTACTCGCGCGCTTGCATTTTACAGTCTCAAGATGTTGTATTCATGCTGGACGGCGAAGCGATTTTACAGTCTCCGCTGCTTCAGCAAGCTTAGATTTTCTCAACACTACCCTTGTGTTCTATTCATCAGGCGATTTATGCACCTACGTCTCATCTACCTCCACTACCCGTTTGAGAACTTTAACTTATGGTTGATCAACTAAACGCAGCCCAACGGGATCAGCCCGTCGATCGCGGTTCTGATCCCAGTGTGATCGAGCTTTCATCGAAACCCGCTGCGACTCCGAAAGGGCTCCCTGTCAGCAATTTGCCTGGTATTCCAGCCCTGAGACGGTTAAGTTTGAAGACCAAGGCAACCGCGATCGCAATGGCGATCGGAACTTTGCCTCTCTTGGGAATCGGTGCGATTGCTTATTCGTTCGCCAACAGTTCAATCACGAAACAGATTATTGCTAACGAAGAAACGCTTGCGACCACGCTAAGTCAGCGAGTGACGAGCTTTATGGCAGAGCGAACCGCCGATGTTCAGGTCCTCGCCAGTCTGCCCATTTTGACGGTTCCATCGGTGCGAGATGTGGTATCTCAAGATGATAAGCGTGCTTTGCTAGAACGATTTGCTGATGCGAACGGGGTGTACGAAGGAATCGCGCTATTTGACCTGAATGGGAACGTAGTTTTTCAGAACGATCGCACCAATATTCCATCACAAGCAGAGCAAGACTATTTTCGGGCGGCGTTGCAGTCGAATCGCGTCTTGATTAGTCGTCCTGTTCGGGCAGACAATGCGGGCGCTTACATCGTTTATGTGACGGCTCCGGTTCAAGAAAGTGGCTCAAATCGTCGCACCGGAATCATTCGCGCGGTGATGCCGATTAAGAGCTTGGCAGCAGAGCTTCAGAACTATAACCGAACTGGCGCAGAGTTCAGCGTTTTGGATGCGAGCAATCAGATCTTCCTATCCTCGCAAGAAGCGAAAGTAGGTCAGATCGCGTCTTCGGTGTATTCGCAGTTTTCGGAAATACAGTCGCGTCGATCGATGAGTTCGCGCGTGATCAATACGAAGATTGGCAATGAAACCGAGCAGGTTCTTACTAGCTTTGTGCCCTGGACAGGACGCGATCGCTTACCCGATTTGGGTTGGGATGTGGTGCTATCTGTTCCGACTGAAACGGCGTATGCTCCACAGCGACAGCTACTCTGGACGTTCTTACTGGGAACCGGGGCGGCAATTGTAGCGACCGGACTACTGGCGAAATGGTTAGCTGATCGCGCCACTCGTCCAATTTTGGCAGCGACAAGCGCGGTGAAAGATTTGGGAGATGGCAAGCTCGATACGCGCGTCACGGTGAAGAGCGAAGATGAGGTCGGAGTTTTGGGACGCAATATCAACTTGATGGCGGGGCAACTGCAAAGCTTTGTCGGTCAGCAAACCGAGAGTGCCAAACGCGCCCGATTATTGAGTCAGATCATTGCGACAATTCGGCGATCGCTGTCTCCTGAAGATATTTTTACTGCCAGCGTCGAAGAGATTCGCGACTTTATGAAGGTCGATCGCGTCGTGATTTACCGCTTTGCTCCCGATTATCAAAGCGGCACGATTACGACCGAATCTGTTGCACCGGGTTGGATCAAAGCCTTTGGAAAAATTATCAATGATCCGATGGAGGCAACGCTTATCGATCGATATCGCGATGGGCGCGTTTGGTCGATGGATAATCTCCGCCAAGCGAGCTTAACGCACTGCCACTGCGAGATTCTAGAGCGGCTAGAAGTGCAGGCGAATATTGTGGCACCGATTCTGCAAAACAAAGAGCTGATTGGACTCCTTTGCGCTCATCAATGTGCGGACCCGCGCCAGTGGAAAGCTGAGGAAATCGACTTCTTTGGGCAATTGGCGGCTCAGATCGGGTATGCGCTTGACCAAGCCTTGCTGCTTGAGCAAACCGAAACGGCGAGAAAAGCGGCAGAGCAACTTTCCGAAGAGCGGCAGCAGCAGAAAGAAGAACTGCAAATGCAATTAATTGATCTGCTCAGCGATGTGGAAGGGGCAGTCGATGGCGATCTCACCGTTCGGGCGGATGTGACGGCAGGAGAAATCGGTACAGTTGCCGACTTCTTTAACTCGATCGTTGAAAGTTTGCGGCAGATCGTCACGCAAGTAAAAGTCGCCGCTGTCCAGGTCAACGATTCGCTGGATACCGATGAACAGTCGGTGCGGCAGCTTTCGGCAGAAGCAATGCAGCAGGCAGAAGAAACCAACCGCACCTTGGACTCCGTGCAGAACATGGTGCGATCGATTCAAACCGTTTCTCGCAGCGCCCAGCAAGCGGCAAACGTCGCACGTGAAGCTTCTTCGACCGCAGAAGCAGGCGGAATCGCAATGGAGTTGACCGTACAGAATATTCTCGGACTGCGCGACACGATCGGTGAAACTGCGAAAAAAGTCAAACGCTTGGGCGAATCGTCCCAGCAGATTTCTAAAGTCGTTTCGTTGATTAATCAAATTGCAATGCAAACGAACCTGCTGGCAATCAACGCCGGGATCGAAGCAGCGCGGGCAGATGAAGGATCACAAGGCTTTGCGGTGGTTGCAGAGGAAGTCGGAGAACTAGCTGCGCGATCGGCAGCGGCAACAAGAGAGATCGAACAAATTGTTGCCACGATTCAGCGCGAAACTTCGGAAGTGGTGGAAGCGATGGAGCAAGGCACGTCGCAGGTTGTGGAAGGAACGCGGCTTGTGGACAATGCCAAGCAGAGTTTGGAACAGATTCTCTCCGTCTCGCGGCGGATCGATGACTTGGTGCAATCGATTTCAGAAGCGACGGTGACTCAGGTGCAGACTTCGGATGCGGTGACTCAGTTGATGCAGGAAATCGTGGCAGCAGCGGGACGGACTTCCACCGCTTCGCTCGATGTTTCGCGATCGCTGCGGCAAACGGTCGGTGTGGCAAAAGAGCTACAGGAATCAGTGGGCGCGTTTAAGGTAATTTAGATGAAGCAAGATAGAGAGCTTGAGATTCGCCGCCAGTTTCTTGATGAGGCGCAAGAGTATTTAGACACGCTTGATGCGACGATTTTGGGCGTGTCTAATCACCCGATCGAGTCGGCGAAAGCAAATGCGGCACTGCGGGCAGCGCACTCGATCAAAGGGGGAGCGGGCATGATGGGGTTTCAGGTTCTCAGCGAGCTTGCCCATCGGCTGGAAGATTCTTGGAAAGTGCTGAAGATCGATAAATCGATCGTGGTTTCGCCCCGATTGGAAAATCTGCTGTTGGCTTCGGTCGGGTGTTTGCGGCAGGTGGTGGAGTTCGATCGAGAATCGATGCAGCGTCATCAGGCTTCTTGTGTCGATGCGGAATGGCTTGCGGTTGAGGCGTATCCGGTGTTTGATGCGCTGCACGTGGAGCTAGGCGATCCGCAGGAAGAGAATGCTGCATCGGTGCTGTCGCCGGAAGAAGGACAGGACATTGTGCCGCTGTTGTTTGAAAGCGAAGTTGAAGGCTGTTTGCAGCGATTGGAGGCGGTTTTAGCTACCCCCGATCAGCCTTGTCTGCGTGAGGAAGTTTCGATTCTGGCGCAAGAATTGGGCGGACTCGGTGAAATGCTACAGCTCACGAATTTTATTCAGCTTTGTCAATCGGTTTCGCAACAAATTGAACACGAGGACGCGAATATGATCGAGATCGCAGAATCCGCTCTAAAGTCTTGGCGAACGGCACAAATGTTTGCGATCGCGGGACAGTATGAGCAAATTCCCATTTCGATCAATGGTACTGTGCCGGAAGTGATTGATTTTGCCGAAACGCCTGCTGTTTTAGAGCCGAGTATCGGGGATTGGTTTACCGAAGCGCTTGCTGCAGATGCGATCGAGGATGTGGGCTATACCGATTTTCAGCCGATTCCCGCTCCAGCAAGATCGGCTCCTCCCGAGGCTCAAGTGACCGATTTCAAAGTGCTTGAAGCCGAACCTGAAGCGATTCCGGTGGCAGAAGATCAAGATACGACCGTTCGCGTTCCGGTACGGCAACTGAATCAGCTAAATGATTTGTTTGGTGAATTGACGATCGATCGTAACGGGTTAGATCTGTATCTCAAACGATTACGATCGCTATCAAGAACGCTACACGAACGAGTACAGATTCTCGATCAGGTGAACTCAAAACTGAGAACGGCATACGATCGCGTAACGTTATCGGGATCACGATCGCTGTCTGAAAGTTCAACTCGTCGCGCGGGATTTGATGCGCTAGAACTCGATCTATATGGCGATCTGCACTTGCTGTCTCAGCAGGTGATGGAAACGATCGTGCAGCTTCAAGAAGTCAGCGAAGATATTGATCTGAGTTTGGATGATACGGATCAATCGGCGCGGAACTTGAACAAAACCGCGAAACAAATGCAGAACGGGCTATCTCAGCTTAGAATGCGCCCGATTTCGGACGTTTTGAACCGCTTCCCACGAGCGCTGCGGGAATGGTCGTTGCAGTATGGCAAGCAGGTTCGATTCGACATGGCGGGCGCGGGAACATTGATCGATCGTAATATCCTCGAAACGTTAAACGATCCGTTGATGCACCTGTTGCGAAATGCGTTTGATCACGGGATCGAGTTGCCCAACGTGCGAGAGACGAAAGGAAAATCGTCAGAAGGCGTAATCGAAATTCGGGCATCGACAGAAGGCAACCGCACGATCATTACGGTTCGAGATGACGGGGAAGGAATTCCGATCGACAAAATTCGCGATCGAGCCGAACAAATGGGACTCGACCCGGTGCTGCTCGATGCGGCACGAGATGAAGAACTGTTGTCGCTGATTTTTGAGCCTGGATTTAGTACGAGTAGCCAGGTTACAGCCCTTTCCGGTCGCGGGGTTGGCATGGACGTAGTTCGCAGCAATCTCAAACAGATTCGCGGTGAAATTAGCGTGAATACAAAAGCGGGTTTAGGAACTACGTTCACGTTGTCGGTTCCGTTCACGCTTTCAACCGTAAAAGTATTGCTCGTTGAAAGCGCAGGAATGTTACTAGCGTTTCCGACTGATGTTGTTTCAGAATTACTTTTGCTGCAACCGAATCAGATCATTCAGACTCCCGGCAGCGAAGTGTTGAACTGGCAAGATCACATGGTTCAACTGGTTCGCCTGCAGAAATGGCTGCGGTTTAACTGTCCCCGAATTCCTCACGGGTTCGAGACTCCGCCGACGATCGCGACTCAGAGCGTGATCATTCTCAATCAAAATCCTCAATGGTTTGGCATTCAAATCGATCGCTGTTGGGGCGAACAAGAAGCGACCAATCGCAAAGTCGAAGGCAACTTGCCGCTCCCGACTGGATTTAGTGGCTGTACGATTCTCGGTGACGGTCGCGTCGTGCCTTTGGTGAATGTGACGGAACTGTTGCGCTGGGTGACAAGCTGTGAGCGATCGGAAACTCAACCCGCGATTGACCATGCGTTCCGCGATCAGTTGAGGGCGAGTCTGACTCAGCGCCCCGAACTTCCCGGAAGCTCAGTTCCAACGATCCTAGTCGTCGATGATTCGATTAACGTGCGGCGATTTTTGGCGTTGACGTTAGAGCGATCTGGCTATCGAGTTGAGCAAGCAAAAGACGGGCAAGACGCGATCGAACGACTCGAAGCAGGTTTATCAGTCCAAGCGGTGATCTGTGATATTGAAATGCCGCGACTAGATGGATATGGATTTTTGGCAAAAATGCGATCGGACAATCAGCTTTCTCAGCTTCCGGTAATGATGCTGACTTCTCGGAGTGGCGAAAAACACCGTAAGCTTGCTGAAAGTTTAGGCGCAGTCGCTTATTTTTCAAAACCATACAACGAACAAGTTCTTTTGAGAACCTTGGAAACGATGGTGAAATCGATCGTTGCTGTCTAAATTCTCTGAAGTCAGAATTAAGTCTAAAAAGTTGTCAAACTGAACACCAGAAGATCCGCAAAATTCCCTTTAATATCTTTAAGGAGTGAAAGTTATCCTCGTGCAATTCCTATGTTAGACAGCCCTTCTCAAATTCCGATCGCACCTCAATCTCGCCCCACTCCTACCCGCCCGCTTTCATCCAACTGGTTTCACAACTTATCGATCGGACGAAAACAACTCGTTGCCCTACTTGTTTGTGAATTGATTCCGATTATTGGACTCGGTATTGGTTCCTCGATTGTTTTAACCAATAGTTTACGGACTCAACTCCTCGCCCAAGCGAAGTCTGAAGTTGCAGTTACCGAAACGAACTACAACATTAAAATCAATCAAATGGGGTTCGGATCGCGTGGGCAATCTGATAACCCTGCGATCATCGCTGCAACCAAAAACCATCAGCGCAATGAAAATTTTGCAACCGAATTGCAAAATCAACTGCAACAGATTTTGCAAAACGAAGTGAAAGCCCGTCGCATGGAATATGCAACGCTAATCGGCAAAGATTTACGCATCATTGCGAACGCAAATAATAAGCGATCGAAAGAAACTGTGACCACTGCCGGACTGGTTCCCCTGATTCAGCAAGTCTTGAAGGACGGGCGACAAGTCAAAGCGAGTACCGTCGTCGGTTGGGACGAAATTAGCAAAGAAGCGCCGCCCTTACCCGATGGCTTCACCCGACAAGATGCCCTAATTCGCTATGTTGTCACCCCGGTTCGCGATCCTGAAAACTCAGATGCGGTGATCGGCGTTCTCGTCTTCGGGGATATTGTGAATCGCAAATTACCGATCGTAGAAAACACCCTAAAAGCATTCAGTGGTGGCTACAGTGCGGTTTATCTCCGACGCGACAGCGGTGAATTTAACCTGGCAACCGCGCTGAGTAAAGACACTGCAAACAGCCAGCAAATCGATGTGGCGCTGTATGATCCAGCCATTCTCAAATCCGCGATCGATGCGAAAGGCGAAGCGGTCACGCAACGGATCGATATCAACGGACAAACCTACACCGTCGCCGCAAAAGCCCTTCCCAGTCGCATTGTCGAAACGCCCGAAGGTTCTGTGCCCGTTATCGACGACAACCCCAGTGCAATTCTCGTGCGCGGAACGCCAGAAAATGCGCTGAATCAATTACTGTTCAGCAGTATGCAGCAAGAAGCGATCGTATTTGCTTTGGCGATCGCGGCGATCGTCGCTTGGACAACGATTTTTCGGCGGATTGTTCTCAAACCGATTCAAGAGTTACAGCAAACGACCGAAGCGTTTACGAACGGCGATCGAGAGTCTCGTGCCCGCATTTTTGCCAAAGATGAAGTCGGGCAGTTAGCGATCGCGTTTAACCGCATGGCAGATAGTATCAATGCTTCCAAGGTTTCACTCGCCAGCGAAGTGTCGCGCCAAGAACAGCAAACACGAGAAATCAGAGCCTTGAGCGAAATTACGATCCGAATGCGTCGATCGCTGAATCCGGTTCAAATTCACCAAACTGCGATCGATGAAGCGCGAAACTTTCTCAAACTCGATCGTGTCGTGGTCTATCAGTTTTTATCCGATACAGTGAATGGAACTGTGATCGCTGAATCGGTTGGCAATGAGAATCCCAGCGTGATTGGAAAAACAATTGAAGCGCCATTAGGATTTGATCGCTTCGAGCAATACAGCACTCAATCGGCTTGGGTGATCAAGGATGCGGACAAAGAAATAAACGATCGATATCGTCAACATCTTGCCGCACTGAATATCAAAGCTGAAATTGCGGTTTCGCTTAAGCAAGAGAATCAAATTGTGGGGCTAATTTGCGCTCAGAGTTGCGGACGCGATCGGGATTGGGAATCGTCTGAGATTAATTTTTTCACACAGCTTGTTGTCCAAATTGGCTATGCCTTGGATCAATCGAAACTTCTGCAAGAAAGACAGTCAGCACTTCGAGATGCCGAAGACCGGAAAAGCTCTCTCCAGCAGCAAATCATTCAACTCCTGAGCGAAATTCAAAACGTTTCTATGGGTGATCTGACCGTTCGTGCGAATGCTACCGCTGATGATCTCGGAACGGTTGCCAATTTCTTCAACGCAGTAGTGGAAAGCCTGCGCGATCTTGTTCTCAAAGTCAAACATACCTCTGCTCAAGTGGGCGATTTGCTCAACCAAAACGAAGGTGAAGTGCAGCATTTAGCCGCTCAAGCCCGCCAACAGGCGCAAGAAACGACCCGCACGCTCAATTCTGTTGAGCAGATGACGTTATCGATGCAATCCGTTGCTGATCGCGCCCAACAAGCCGCGATCGCAGCCCAGAACGCCACCAACGCCGCAAAATCTGGAGAAACCGTAATGGATTCGACCGTTACGAGCATTTACAGCCTCAGAGCAACGGTCGAAGATGCCACTCGCAAAGTGAAACAGCTGGGTGAGTCTTCTCAGCAGATCGGGCGCGTCGTGTCGCTGATTAATGACCTTGCGACTCAAACCGATTTACTCGCGATCAACGCCAGCATCGAAGCAACTCGCGCGGGAGAACATGGGCGCGGATTTGGCATTGTGGCGAACGAAATCGGGGAATTAGCATCTCGATCGGCAACCGCAACCCGCGAAATTGCGACTTCGATCGAAACGATTCAGCAACAGATCACAGAAGTGGTCGAAGCGATGAATCGTGGAGCGACGCAAGCGGTTGAAGGCGCACACCTCGCCCGCAACGCCAAGCAAAATCTAATTCATGTCGTTCAAGTGTCTGGGCAAATGGATAGCTTAGTGAATTCGATTTCTGAAGCGATGGTGTCTCAGGCAAAAACCTCTCGATCTGTGACAGATTTGATCAAAGATGTGGCGCAAGTTTCGACTCTGACTTCTGATTCCTCGGTGCGGGTATCGAAAGCGCTGCGGCAAACGGTTGATGTGGCGGAAGAGCTACAGTCGTCGGTGGGAATGTTCAAGGTGCAATCAAGCGATCGAAAATAGTTCAGATTTTGGCGTTAATTAGCGAAAAACTCGGCTGAGATCGAGACTGAATCCAGGCAAGACCGTTTCACCTGAAAGCGTGACTGGTGATTGAAGCGTTTCCACGGACTGCCCTTGACGGTAAACTTTGACTTCCTGAGTGAAAGGATCGAGTAGCCAGCCGAGTTGCACACCATTTTCCATGTATTCCTGCATTTTGGCTTCGAGGTCTTCGATGTCATCGGTGCGGGAGCGCAGTTCAATCACAAAATCAGGTGCTATCGGCGGAAATCGTTCTTGTTCTTCTAGGCTCAAGGCGTTCCAGCGATCGTTCGTAATCCATGCAACATCAGGCGAACGCTTTGCACCGTTTGGTAGGCGAAAGATTGTTGAAGAATCAAAGACAGCTCCTAACTCAGTCTGACGATTCCACAGGTTTACGTCAGTGGTTAAGTCGGCATTGCGTTTTCCAGAACCTCCTCCGGTTGGGGGCATAACAACTAGCGCTCCCTCTGCGGTGGATTCGATTCTAAGGTCTGGGTTCTGTTGGCAGAACTTATAAAATTCGTCATCCGTTAGCTCGATCGTGGGTTTTAGATTGATTACTAATGCAGTCATGGCGATTTTCTCAATCAGGTAAAACGGCTTCTGCAAGCTCGATCGGTAAACCAACTAGCGATTTCACGCGCAATTCTTGATAAAACTCATCCTGCGACAATTCCACTTTTGATTGAGCAGATAACAGCAACAACGCCCAAAATACGCCTACTCGCTCGTAGTTTTCCGAATGATGCGGCTCAATTTTATTATTGCGTTCTTGGACTGCCACCCAAAATTCTAAAACCAGTTCAAAGTCGATCCAGTCCTGTCCGTTCGAGACATCTGACCAGTGATTCGCGAAAAATCCTTCGATCGCAACTGCCATTTCAGACAAATTTTCTTCGTGCGCGAGAGCTGCGATCGCTTTAACGGCTTCGGCTCTCGGAATTTTGGTGCGCTTGATTCGAGCGCGTGGTTCCTGCTCTTCTAGCGCAGTTGCAATGATTTGCAGTTGTTCGATCAGTTCTTTGAGAGTGACGCGCCGACGTTGGGGCGGTTGGGCAACGGCTCTACGACGCAATTGACGCTCTAAATTTAGCGGGAGAGCAGTCTGCCCGAATTCCATGCCGTCTAGAAACTCGTCGCCTTCAGGAAATTCGGGAAGTTCGGGCGTGGTGTCTACTTGAGCCAGCGTGTTCGCTTTGAGCAGCAGCAACATCGACGCATAGAGAAAGGCTTGCCCCGACTGGGAGAGATTCGCTTCGTAAAGCTCTCGTCCCGTTGCGGGTGCAAGCTCACTCAGAAAGCGATCGATCACATCAATCACCTTCACATCCCACGGATCAATTTCACCGCGTTCAGCTAAATCAATTAAAAGCGCGATCGCATCTTGAGCGAGAGAGACTGGCATAAATTGAGGGAATTAGCGGATCTTGACCCGTGCAAAGTAGACGGCAGCCAGCACAATAAAGGCTAATAGGGTCAATGGTACACAAAAACTCCAGTCTCGACTCGATAAACCGCTGAGATTTGGCATTTTCCAGTTGTTCTACTGAGCGTAAATCTCTCGCGATTCTGCATCTTGAACGGTTTGGGCGGCGGGTAAAAGGCGCTGTTGTTCTTCGAGTTCGGCTTTGTAGCGTTCAAGATCGTCTTCGAGTTCGTGAATCCGGTCTTCGCGGACATTCACCTCTTTGCGGATTTCGACCGTTTTTTGAACTTGTGACCAAACGCTAAACACCCAAGCTAGAACGGCTCCAATTCCGGCGGCTAGGATTAGCTCGATCGATAAAGGGGCTTGAAACTGAACATTCTGGACAACGTGAATCACAGCAGGTTCGGTGTTTTCAATACCGAACAAAACCAAAGCCAAACAGATCACGAAAATGATTACAAAATTAACTTGTCTCATCGCTGATGCTCCAAATCACGCCGCTAGTTTAGCAAGGTTCGCTTCAAGCGAATCGGAAGAAAATCTAATCAAGTGGGGGAAGTTCTTTTTCGGGCGGAGCGACGATCGGAGCATTGGCGTGACGAATCGCATCGATCGTTCCTTTGATCGTTCCTGCGATCGGAACCGCAACAATGATGCCTAACACGCCTGCGACTTGCAATCCGATCAGTAAGGCGATGAAAATCCAGAGGGGATTTAGTCCGGTGAAGTCTCCCATAATTTTCGGAGCGAGAAGATTATCGCGGAATTGTTGCAGCACGATCGTCGCGAGAGCAACCTGAAACGCTAACCAACCATTTTGCAGCGCCACTAATAAGGTCACTAATCCGATTCCAAGCGTTGCACCAATAAATGGAATAATTTCAGCGACTCCAATAATTAATGCAAAAACTAACGTAAATGGAACTTTTAAGGCAGTAAAAACGGGAATGACCGCCAATGCCATAAACAGCGCTAAAAGGATCTGACTCAAGAAGAAATTATGGAAATTCGTTCGCAGTGATTCACCAAAAGGAACTGCAAATTTAGGCGGAACGAGATTTAACAATCCATGCCAAAGCTGCGCTCCATACAACAACATATAAAACGCTAAAACAATGACTAAAATTGTATCTACTAATCCCGTTACGGTTCCTAATGCAAGTCCTAATGCTTGAGGTGCAATAATTTGAATTTGGTTTTCAATTTGTGTACTTAATCGACCTCCAAAACCTTTTAGATCGATCGGGTAATTTCGCTCTTTTGCCCAATTATCCCAAGCATCTAAATTTAAGCGACTGGTTTCCAACCACCCCGGAATTTTCTCTAATAACTGCGCGGTTTGAGCGAGCAAAATTGGCATCAGTGTAGTCGCCAAAATTGCCACAAGCGCGATCGTAATTAAAATCACAATGACGATCGCACCTTGCCGTTTGATCCGAACTTGCTGAAACGCTCGAACCGGATAATCAAGCAGAAACGCTAAAATTGCAGAGATCGTTAAAACCGCAACCAGATGATCAAAATAAGCGAAAAGCTGACTGAGTAGCCAAACATTCAAAGCAATGATCGGGCCACTTAATCCGATGATCAGCCAGCGCTGCAAATCCTGTGAACGACGCGCCATAGTTCTTTAGACCGCAGGCTTTGCCGCAGGCGGTAACTGTTGATTTTTGAAATAGATTCCAACTGCAACGATCGCTAGGACGATCGCCGTTCCAATTCCGAGCGGACTTGGCATCCAAAAAGCGGTTTCAATATGATTTTGTTGACCCGGTTGAAGCGTCCAAATTAATTGCTTCCCATTGCGACGAGCGGGAATGATTGCCCCATTTTTTGTGCGAGTCAAACTTCGTGCGCCCCACGGTGCATCAAGACTAAATTGCAATTCTAAAAGCGAATTTGGATTGACCAAAACATTGCCGTCGGGAGCAGAGACACCGAGCGATCGTAAATCCACATCGTAGATCAATCGAGTCCGCTCAAATAGTAGGAAATTCGCTTGTTTCACTTGTAGTTTAGAATCGATTTTCGGCAGTTCTAACGGCTTTTTATTCCGAATCTTCGCCGCAAGTTCAACACTAAAATACTGATTAAATTTCTTCTCTAAATCTTGTCCATTGCTAAACGGAATCGTTGCTAACACTGTTTGATTCGAGAGTTTGCGGGTTTTTCCTTGCAGTCGTCTAACTCGCTGATTGATATTGGCTAACCAAGTTTGAGCCGTACCGCTGGTAAACGTCATTAAACGATCGTCAAGTTGAATTCGCTGCACGATCGCGCCCCGATTTGGGCTATCAAACTGAATTCCCACATCGTAATTGATACAGCCTGAAGTAACGAGACAGAGCGTGAACAGAACGATGCAGGATTTGAACAGTCGAAGAAATTTTGCAATCATAGCGGGGGCGATCGAGTTAGCGCTTTCTATGATGGATCACAATCGTCGATCGTGAACAGTCCCTTAACGTGACTTCAAGGAATCGCGTCTGTCGATCGCGCCCTATCGTTTAAGTCGTTTAAGTTGCCATTTGTTCCAATACTGGGGCTTCCGCTGCCATATCGACAGGCGCACCTTCTTCAACCATTTGTGCCATCTTTCCACCCTTAGTGATGAAGTTCTGCATCGCAGCAAGCATCGCATCCACTTTGCGAGTCCGCCATTCATCGACTAAAACCTGCGTTTGTCGCGCTCCGTATCGACGCTCCATCGCTTCATGCAGATAAGCAGCGTGTCCAGTTTCATCTTGAGCTACACTGAGAATTCCTTTTTTCAGATTTGCGCTGGTGGCATCGTTGGGTAACGCATTCGAGAGGCGCAAAAAGTCCTTGCTGGCATCGAGTTCCAGAATGTAAGTGCTGGCAAGAAACACGCCCCACTCGATGTTTTCAGGCTTCAACTGTTCTTGAGAATAACCCTTGAAATACGACCCAAAGAACGGACTCCGTTTTGATTCATCCGGTCTGCCATCGATTTCTTTCTCGCGCATTTTGCCAAAATCCATCACGCGCTGATTGAGTTGCTTTAAACCGTGAGCGAAGATTTGACCGTGCCGTTTTTCGTCACTGGCGTGTCGATCGAGTCTTTCAGCGAGCCAAGTTTCTCCTTCTGAAGCGGCTCGATCGCGTAATGCTTGCAAAAATGGGACAGACCCCGACTCTGCCATCTGAAACCCTGCGATTAAATTCGGGCGCGTTTTGGGATCGCGAATGCTGCTCGACAGAATGTAAGCGCTTGCTCCTGAACCGACAATGTGAAGGACTTGAGTGAGAAGATTCATAGCGGTGAGGTGTGAAGTTCTTAATGGTCATCGTAGCGCGGGATTTTGAAAGCGAAATCAACTCTGCGACGGGCGTTGAGTCGATTCGTGAGCAGGAGTACATTTTTGGCACAGCAAAAAGGTGAAAATGTTTGAGATTCAGCATAGGTTGCTCATATGCTCACTGTTGGAAATTGGCGCAAAACCCTAGAGGCGATTTGTATTCCGATCGCTGCCCTTCTCTTTTCACTGGTTTTGTTTGGACTCTTTTGCTTTGCCGCTGGTGCAAATCCTTTCGAGGTGTATTCTGCGATCTATCAAGCGGCTTTCGGAAGCTGGTCATCGTTTCAAAATTCGCTGATTCGTGCGGCTCCGTTAATGTTGACTTCGCTTTGTACCGCATTGCCAGCCCGATTGGGGCTCGTGATTATCGGCAACGAAGGTGCATTAGTGATGGGCGGAATTGCCGCGACGATCGTTGGACTTTCTGCACTCAATCAAGCGCCTGCTGTCGTGGCTCAAGTTTCGATGGCGATCGCGGGAATGTTTGGCGGCGGATTGTGGATTGGAATTGTCGGAGCCTTGCGCCACTACCGCGCCGTGAACGAAACGATTAGTAGCTTGCTGATGAACTATATTGCGATCGCGCTCTTGAATCATCTGGTGGGCGGCCCGATGCGCGATCCGAGTTCGCTCAATAAGCCATCGAGCTATGCGATTCCAGATCTCGATCGCTTAGGCACAATTCCATTATTCCCGCGAGTTCACTACGGTCTGATCTACGGCATTGTGGCTTGTGTGATTGCTTATTTTCTAATTCAACGAACAACGTTTGGTTTTGCGGCGCGGACTGCGGGCGGTAACGTCAAAGCTGCAAGAGTCGCGGGGCTTCCCGTCGGAAAGTTGACTTTAGCGATTTGTTTTCTTGCGGGATCGTGTGCAGGACTGGCTGGAATGGTTGAAATCGCCGCAGTGCATGGGCGCGCGAACGAATCACTGAACGCAAACTATGGATATTCGGGTATTTTGGTAGCGTTTGTGGCGCGAAATAACCCGATTGCTGCAAGTATTATTGCGATTCTGTTTGGTGGGATTCTTGCAAGCGGCAGTATCTTACAACGGCGACTGGATCTCCCAGATGCCACCGTGTATGTTCTACAAGGATTAGTCTTTTTAGTCGTGCTGTACAGTGAATCGCTATATGGTCGGTTCAAAATCTTCAAAGAGCCAGAGCCGAAAATGCCCGTATCATCAGCCGTTCAGGGAGGTTAGACCAATGGCAGCAGAAGCGATCGGATGGTGGGGAATTCCTTTAGCGATCGTGGCAGGAACGCTACGAGGAAGCGCACCCTTTTTATTTGTGAGTCTGGGCGAATGTTTGACCGAGAAAAGCGGCAAAATTAACCTCGGATTAGAAGGCAATTTGCTGATAGGAGCAATGAGCGCTTATGCCGTGTCTTATTTGACTCAGGGAACGGTTGGAAGCGCGATATCTCCCTGGCTCGGTGTGCTTGCCGCTGGAATTGCTGGAATGCTGTTAGCGTTCATTCACGCTTGGGTATCGCAGCAACCCAAGGTAAATGATGTGGCAGTGGGAATTGCCATGATTATTTTTGGGAGTGGATTGGCGTTCTTTTTGGGTAAACCGTTTATTCAACCATCCGCACCTGCGCTTCCGTCGATCGGGCTTGGTGATTGGAGTTCGATTCCGCAAATCCAGCAGACGTTTCGGATCAATTTACTGTTTGTGTTGGGAATTGCGATCGCGCCCATCATGGCTTGGTTTTTCAAATCTACGCGCTGGGGATTGTTTATTCGAGCGGTGGGCGATAATCCTGAAGCAGCTTTGGCGATGGGGATTTCGATTAAGAAAGTGCGGATGCTGTGTATTATGGCAGGCGGATTTTTGGCGGGAATTGGTGGGGCTTATCTGTCGCTGTATTATCCGGGGAGTTGGTCGGAGCGAATTTCGAGCGGACAGGGATTGATGGCAGTGGCGCTGGTGATTTTTGCGCGGTGGAATCCGGTGCAGTGCTTGTGGGCTTCGATGTTGTTTGGGGGAGCGCAAGCGGTCGGACCTGCGTTGCAAGCGGTGGGAATTGAGGGCGGATATTATCTGTTCAATGCTGCACCGTATGTGTTGACGCTGGTGATTATGATTCTGACTTGTTCGCCGAAACGCACGATTTCTGGCGCTCCTGGCGCATTGGGGACATTGAATTAATTGATTCGCTTCGATTCTGACTTCGGGAAGCTCCCTAAATCCCCCATGAATGGGGGACTTCGAGCCAAGAGAACCTCAATTTCTCAAAGTCCCCCAGCATGGGGGATTTAGGGGGCAGAAGCCTACAACAACGAAGCGGAGAACCTCATTGAACTAATCCATTCAAATCAAACACTATGACGACTGCAACCGAACCTTCAACTTTAGAAACTCAAAATTTGCCGCCGCTGCTCGAAGTCCGAGAAATGACGAAACGCTTCGGAACTTTTACCGCTTTGGATCACGTTTCAATGACGCTGAAACCGGGAACCTTTCACGCGCTTCTCGGCGAGAACGGTGCGGGAAAAAGTACGATCGTGAAGTGCATTATGGGATTTTATACGCCTACGAGCGGCAAGGTTCAGCTAGACGGGCAGGACTGTACGATCGCTTCTCCACGCGATGCCCAAAAATACGGAATCGGTATGGTGTATCAGCATTTCACCTCGGTTCCGGCGATGACCGTCGCAGAAAATTTGGTGATTGCTCGATCGGGCGGCAATTTGCTGATCAACTGGAAATCTGAAACCGAAAAACTCTCAGCATTTATGCAAACTTCGCCATTTCAGTTGCCGCTAGATGCTTTGGTATCTCAACTTGCAGCAGGCGAAAAACAGAAGCTCGAAATTCTCAAACTGCTTTATCTCAAGAGCAAAATTCTGATTCTCGATGAACCAACTTCGGTTTTAACTCCAAACGAAGCCGATGAAATTCTCGGATTGCTGCGTGAACAAGTCAGTGCAGGACAATTAAGCGTTTTGCTGATCAGCCACAAAATGCGCGAAGTCACAGGCTTTACCGATGAAATCACCGTTTTGCGACGCGGCAAATTAGCGGGGACTGGCAGCATGAAAGTCTTAGCGGTTCCTGACATTACCGAAATGATGATGGGCGAACGTCGCGAGGCGCAACCCGTCGAGAAAGTGCCCCACGATAATCCGGTTCCGGTTCTCGAAGTCCGCAGTCTTCACGCCGATAAAGATAATGGACTCGAAGCCATTTCAGGCGTAAATCTGAATGTTCACAGTGGTGAAATTGTCGGCATTGCGGGCATTTCGGGCAACGGACAGCGCGAATTTGTCGAAGTGTTAGCCGGACAGCGAATCGCGACATCCGGTGAAGTATTGGTCAATGGCGAAATTTATCAGGCGACTCGATCGCAGATGACCCAACACGGCGTATTTCTCCTCCCTGAAGAGCCGCTGAAAAATGCCTGCGTTCCTCACATGAGCGTGGCGGAAAATTTGGCGCTGAGAACCTTCGATCGACCCCCTCAATCGAAAGGCTTATTGCTAATCTTCAAAGCCATTCGAGAAGCTGCTCAAGGATTGATTCAACAATTCAACATCAAAACGCCGTCCCCAGAAACCCCAGTACGAGATTTATCCGGCGGCAACGTTCAGCGAACCGTTTTAGCCCGTGAACTCTCTTCGGCTCACGTCAAACTCTTGATCACAGCAAACCCCTGCTTTGGTCTAGATTTTGCCGCAGTCGAGGACATTCACAATCAAATCCTTCAGGCTCGCAATCGCGGCGTTGCCGTTCTGCTCGTTAGCGAAGACCTAGACGAACTGCTGAAACTCTCTGATCGCATTCTTGTGATCAGCGGCGGAAAGTTTTTATACGAAAGTTTAATTGACAATGCGGATTTCAATGAGATCGGACGCAGTATGACTGGGCACTAATAAGGAGGTCACACGACAATTCTGTAAAAACTTTACGGAACTGTCGCCGTTCCTTACTTAGATTCCGCTATGAAGTCTGGTCAGATCTGGCTTTCGGTGCTTGCACCACGCTTGGCGTTCGCATTTTTTCTCGCTCCGCTTCTCGTAGGACACCCGAAAATCCTCGCTCAAGTGAATCCGCCGTCTCTCGTACAAGAAAGCGCCCAAAGTCATCGCGCCTTTGAGCAAGGCTTGAGACAGCTACGAAACCGAAATTATCGAGGCGCGATTGCAGAGTTTAACCGCGCGATCCAACTTGACCCAAACTTCAAGGAGGCTTACAGCGGTCGAGGATTTGCACAACTCCAAAGCGGTCAATTGCCCCAAGCCGTTGACAGCTACAATCGCATTCTGCAAATCGACCCGAAAGCCGCGATCGCGTACTCCGGTTTGGCACTCGTGAGATCGCGTTTAGGTGACGATCGACAGGCGAAACTCGACACCGAGAAAAGCGCCTCTTTGTTGACCCTGCAAACCACCCGACATCAATATCAAAGCGAACTCAGCCTGCTTGAACTTTCAGCCGCCACCGCCGGACAAACTTCAGAAACCGATGTATGGTCGTTGATCGAGCAAGGCTATCGGCAGATTGAGGCTCGAAACTATCGCGCGGCGTTGAACACTTTCAATCAAGCCGTTGAACGGATGCCTTCTGGATCGGCGCGTCCTTATATCGATCGAGGAGTCGCTTACTTTTGGATGCAGGACTATCGATCGGCGATCGCGGATTTTTCGACTGCAATCCGATTCAATCCGTTCTATGTCAAAGCGTATGAGTATCGCGCTCGTGCCTATGAGCAAGTTGGACAAGCGCAAGCCGCAAGAGCCGATTCGCAAAAAGCAACCGATTTAGCGCGTCGGTTTGGGAGCCAAGCGATGTATGAAGACATGACCACACGACAACAACAGGCGAAGCAGTAGATTCATTTCCCAATCTGCGTTTTGAACTCCTGATAATCTCGCTCAACCTGTGCCGCATACGATCGCGCAAATTCGATCAAAACTGGACGCCACTCCTCAGCCGTCTGAGCAAACGCAATCAAGTCATCTGCGATTGCGGATTTCTGCCGCCCTGTACTCCGCATCTGTCCCCATGCGGTTACTTCTGCCATTGTTTTGATCACTTTTTTCAAGCGTTTAATCTTGCCGTTTTTGGTTTCGAGATTGACGCGATCGGCGGTCGGTTGCAGTTCTCGCAATACGTAAGGACGATTGTGAATCATTAACGGAGTCAACAACGCAGGCGGGGACTCTTGGAATCGATCCTGAATTGCGGTGATTCGCTCTGCTTCGCTTTTCCAATCGGGTTGCGGGCAAGGCGTATAAGGTTGCAGCGAAGACGATCGAGAAGCTTTGAGATCAAGTAAATAAGTCTGATTTGGTGAACCGTTGCCCTCGACTAAAATCACATAGCGATCGAGTCCCAAACTCCCAGTTCCCGCGATTCGGTGCATCACGTCGAGAATGGTGTAAAACTTCGGATTCACTTGAGTCGTTGCACATTGCGCGATCGCTTCTGTCACCATTTGACGTTGTGCTTCCGTAGCGAGTGTGGTTTTACCTTCGATTAATTTCAGCGATCGTTGTTTGCCTTTGATCTCGGTTCGTTCATCTAGAAAGTCTCTTCGTCTGCGAGTTTTCAACCCGGTCAGCAACTCTTTTACTAATCCGGTTGACACCTCTCCATGCACCGTTCGATCCTTTCCGGTGGACAATTCTTTAGTGTAGATTTCGAGAAAATAATGACAAAGCTGGAGGGCATCTTCATCCCCCACATTGAGCGTGTGAGCGCCAACAATGATGCTCGTCAGCAATCGCGCAATATCCCACGTACAAGGAGCTAAGAGCGCTTCATCAAAATCATTCACATCGAAATAAACTAAGCGATCGTCTCCCTTAAACGTGCCGAAATTCTGCAAATGCAGATCACCACAACACCATACAGGCGGAGCCGATTGAAACACACCCTCGACAAGCAGATCCTGATAAAACAAATGACAAGTTCCCCGCAGAAACACAAACGCATCTTTTGACATCGCTTTGTATTTCAGCTTCAACAGTTCAGGATCGCGTTCTTCATTGAATTTGTAAATACGATCGACAACAGTTTGGTTTGACATCTGTGAAAACCGATTAGCTCGGAGGAAAAACGATCTCAAATCTATCACTCAGCATCGATCGTCGCAGTATTCTCACGTCATTAACGCTACAAGAATTCTCAGAAGTTCTTCTAAATCGGCTGGAACCCGATACAAATTCAGATCTTGCTCAATGCGCTTTTGATCTCGATCGAGCTTTCCCAGCCGCCAAATATCTCCCGTTGTCACCGCCCCATACAAAACTGGTGAGTCAATGCGACCTGCTTGATCCAAAGCAATTAGCTCCGCAGCAAGCTGAGTAAATCCACGCACCAAATCATCATTTTTTGCTTCGACCACTAACAAGTTTGTCTCTGCTTTCAAGTAATAGTCCAAACTGCCCTTTAGCCACTCGCTTACAACCAAGGTGTACTCGATTCTGAGTTGCGCCTGTGTGTAGTGGCACAGATCTAGTACAACGGGTGCAACGAGCAACTCGCGTCGTGCTTGCTCATTGCTCAAGGAGGCATAGCGTAGATTTTCCTGAATCCGCCGTAAGGTTTCCGGTAATCGATCAAGCGTCCCCAAATGACGCGGAAACTCCAATTCAGTTCGCACCAGCGTAAATCCAAGCTCCGCTAAAATCTCATCCGCTTCAAACGGCAACTCAAAGTAACTACGAAACGTATAAGACTGACCAGCTTGAAGAATTGGTGTCATAGCGCATCAGGCAATTTGATCTCTTATTGTAACAGGGAGAGATTTCCGCACTCTGCGATCGCGCTTCTATCATGCAGAAACACGCTACTCTGGAAGGGATATCTTCTGATCAGTTCCTCCTATGTTTGATGCTCTTGCCGATCGCTTAGAACAAGCCTGGAAAAAAGTTCGCGGTCAAGACAAAATCTCCGAAACGAATGTCAAAGATGCCCTGCGGGAAGTTCGTCGCGCCCTCCTCGAAGCCGATGTCAACCTGCAAGTCGTCAAAGATTTTGTCGCAGAAGTCGAACAAAACGCCCTCGGATCTGAAGTAATTTCTGGGGTGCGTCCCGATCAACAGTTCATTGAGGTCGTTTACAACGAGCTTGTCAAAGTCATGGGCGACGCGAACGTCCCTCTGGCTGAAGCAGAAACGGCTCCTACGATCGTATTAATGGCGGGTTTGCAAGGAACCGGGAAAACGACTGCTACTGCAAAACTAGCGCTCCACCTGCGAAAAGAAAATCGCAAAGCTTTGTTGGTTGCAACTGATGTCTATCGACCTGCTGCGATCGACCAACTGATCGCCCTCGGTAAACAAATCAATATTCCCGTATTTGACCTAGGCAAAGATGCTGATCCGGTTGAAATCGCACGTCAGGGAGTCGAAAAAGCTAGAACCGACGGCTTTGATGTCGTGATCGTCGATACTGCCGGACGTTTGCAGATTGACGAATCGATGATGGGCGAACTCAAGCGCATCAAAGACACGATTCAACCGCACGAAACCCTGCTCGTCGTGGATGCGATGACAGGTCAGGAAGCCGCGAACCTAACTCGAACCTTCCACGAGCAAATCGGAGTCACAGGCGCAATCCTCACCAAAATGGACGGTGACACGCGTGGGGGTGCTGCCCTCTCGGTTCGTCGCATCTCTGGACAACCGATCAAATTCATCGGGATCGGGGAAAAAGTCGATGCGCTACAGCCGTTCTACCCCGATCGTATGGCATCGCGAATTCTCGGCATGGGCGATGTCCTCACGCTGGTTGAAAAGGCGCGCGAAGAAGTAGACATGGCAGAAGCCGAAAAAATGCAAGAGAAAATTCTCTCTGCCAAATTTGACTTCAGCGACTTTCTCAAACAAACCCGTCTGCTTAAAAACATGGGATCGCTTGGCGGTGTCATGAAGCTGATTCCCGGCATGGGCAAGATGGTGAACGAAGAACAGCTTCAAAAAGGCGAAGAACAACTGAAAAAAGCCGAAGCCATGATTGGTTCGATGACGATCGAAGAACGCAAAGATCCCGATCTCCTCGCCAACTCTCCCAGTCGGCGGAAACGCATCGCTAGAGGTTCAGGACATTCGGATAAAGAAGTCGGCGAACTGGTGAGCAATTTCCAAAGAATGCGATCGCTGATGCAGCAAATGGGTTCCGGTCAAATGGGCTTACCCGGTATGGGCGGACCAATGGGCGGACTTCCCAATCCGTTTGGTGGCGGAAATCCTTTCGGTGGTGGCATGGGCGGCGGAATGCGTCCTCCTCAACCGGGATACCGAGGCTACCAAGGCGGCGGCGGCAAGAAGAAAAAAGGCGGCAAAGATAAAAAGAAAAAGGGCTTTGGCAATTTGTAGAATTGCGATCGCTGCTTATTTTGGCGGTAGATATCGGGGCGATGTCCAACTTTGACAACAGTAGCAACGAGTTGTTTATCTTGAATCTGATAGACAACTCGATAATTCTTTAAGACCCGAATTCTGTAGAGATTTTGTTCTCCTTTCAGCTTTTTGCAACCTTCAGTGCGGGGATCATCCGCTAGAGCCTCTACTTTTTCGACGATCGCGGTTTGAATGTCTTCGTCCAATTTGCGAAGTTGGCGCAAGGCTGACGGTTTAAAGCCAACTTCGTAAGCCATCTATTTCAATCCCAATTCTCGTTTGACTTCAGTAAGAGGGATAAAGCCGTCTTCAGAAAGCGCGGTTTCGGCATCTGCGACATCTTCTGCATCTTCAAGTTCTTCCAAAGCAGCTTCTTTCTGCTGTAGAAATTGAATGAAATCTAAGACTTCCTGCCATCGCTCCTCTGGAAGTTGTTCCAAGTTTTCAAGAATGAAATCTTTGTTAACCATTACCGTTAAAAATTATGCTTTGCTTGGTATCAATTCAACATTAGCTTACCCGATCGACAAACGCTCTCCCAATGACATGGCACCCAGAGAGCATCGGATTGTTCTGCTCATCGAAGAATCAATCTAATCGCAAGATTGAACTACTTGCACTGTGCTACCATGACTATTCCGGGAAGTATGGCAAATTTTCGCCGTATCACTTTGTAATCATTCATAGGAGTCCCCGTTTCCAGTCATGCTCAAACTGAGATTAAAGCGCTTTGGTAAAAAGCGCGAAGCTAGTTATCGTATTGTCGTTGCTCAAAGCACCAGTCGCCGCGATGGTCGCCCCTTGGCAGAAGTCGGATTCTACAATCCGAGATCGGATGAAGTCCGTTTAGATGTGCCCGTGATTCTCGATTGGTTAAAGAAAGGCGCACAGCCGACCGACACCGTTCGCGATATTCTCTTCAAAAACAATGTGTTTGAGCAAGTGAAAGCTGAGTCAGTCTAAAACCTGTGAAACCTGAAATTCCAGATTATGCCGGACTGATCCGGTTTCTCGTACAGCCCTTTTTAGAAACGCCCGATGCGCTGCGGATCGATTGCGAAGTGCTATCGAATGGTTCGCGCATTTGGGTGCGGATGGCGTTTGAAGAGACAGACAAAGGGCGCGTGTTTGGGCGCGGAGGGCGGAATGTTCAAGCGATTCGGAGCGCGATCGAAGGCGTTGCGAAATCGGCAGGACAGACTGTGAATTTAGATATTCATGGAAGCGGTCAGAATCGGGATACCGATGAACGTCCGCCGCGCGATCGACCCCAAAGTCGTCCTTCTCCTCGTGGAGATGCACCCAAGCGACCGACTCGAAATTAAAATTCTTAAGGCATTTCCAAAGCGAGATGCCTTTTTCATTGGAACAATCGCAGGCGAAACCCCTAGACTAGAAGTAGAGTCCTTATTGGGTATTGCATGGTCGAAAAATTTACGCTGCCGTTACCGAGTCCTGAAAGCGCGATCGCCTTGTCTGGAATTCAGGAAGACAATCTGAAAACGCTTGCCCGTCAAACTGGAGCTACGATCGTATTGCGCGGGCAGGAGTTGTTGATCACGGGCACATCGAGTCAGATTGAGTTGATTAAGCGATTGATTGGTTCGCTGGAAGCTTCTTGGAGCAAAGGACAGGCGATTTCAAGCGTCGATATTCTCACGGCGCGTCATGCGTTAGATACGCAGCAAGAAGGCGAATTGGAGACGATTCAGCAAGATGTGCTGGGACGGACACGACGCGGGGAAGCAATTCGGGCGAAAACATTTCGACAGCGGCAGTATATTCAGGCAGTTCGATCGCACGATTTAACCTTCTGTATTGGCCCTGCGGGAACTGGAAAGACTTATCTAGCCGCAGTGTTAGCGATTCAAGCCTTGCTATCAAATCAGTATGAGCGGTTGATTTTGACTCGCCCGGCAGTAGAAGCAGGAGAAAAACTTGGGTTCTTACCCGGAGATTTGCAGCAAAAAATTGATCCTTATCTGCGTCCGCTTTACGATGCGCTTTACGAATTTGTAGAGCCTGAGAAAATTGGCGGATTAATGGAGCGTGGCGTGATTGAAGTCGCACCGATCGCATATATGCGCGGACGGACTTTAAACAATGCGTTTGTGATCATTGACGAAGCGCAAAATACAACGCCTGCACAAATGAAAATGTTACTGACTCGGATTGGATTTAAATCCAAGATGGTTGTCACTGGAGATCTTACTCAAACCGATTTAGCGATGAATCAAGAATCGGGGTTGGCAATGGCTCAGAAGATTTTGAAATCGATCGATACGATCGCATTCTGTAATCTCTCGAAAGCTGATGTCGTGCGACACCCGTTAGTGCAGAGAATTGTGGAAGCTTATGAACGCTATGAATCTTGATACGCTGTCTGTCATTCTCAAAGTAATGGGCGCATCGTTGGTATTGTCGATCGCGATTAAATATCTTGCTCCTCTTGCAGAAATTGAGCCGACGACCGTTAACGTATTGTTTGCAGTATTATCACCTTCGTTGATTTTAGCGATCGTACTTCTGCTCTCTTCTCGCAATTCAAATCAGAATGGTTAGCTATCAGTTTCCAGCCGACTTTGAGTGGGGCACTGCAACTTCGGCATATCAGATCGAAGGAGCAGTCAACCGAGACGGACGTAAACCGAGCGTGTGGGATACGTTTAGCGCAAAGCGTGGAAATACTTTTCAAGGACAGACAGGCGCGATCGCTTGTGAACACTACGATCGATACAAAGAAGACATCAAACTGATGGCGGAATTGGGAGTGAAGAATTACCGATTCAGCATTTCTTGGTGTCGGATTGTGCCCAATGGACGCGGCGAAGTGAATGAAGCGGGAGTCGATTTCTACCGTCGATTAGTCGATTGCTTGTTAGATCACGGCATTACTCCTTATGCAACGTTGTTTCACTGGGATAGTCCGCAGGCGCTAGAAGATCGATATGGCTCTTGGCAGAGTCGAGAAATGGCACAGGATTTCGCGGATTATGTCAGTGCGATCGTATCTCGATTGGGCGATCGGATTACAAATTGGATGACGCTAAACGAAATCACTTGCTTCACACACATGGGATACGACGTTCTTCAGAAGCCGCAACACGCTCCGGGGACAAGAGTTCGATCGAAAAAAGAAGTGTGGCAAACCTCACATCATGCTTTATTGGCGCATGGATTAGCGTGTCAGGCAATTCGAGCAAATTCGGCGCAATCGACGATCGGCTTAGTTGATAATTTCGGTGTCACAGTTCCAATCAGCGAATCACCGGAAAATATTGAAGCAGCAAAAAAGGCGTTTCCTTATCATTGTGGCAATGGTGGAATAATTTATCCAGCGTTGACAGGTGAATATAGTCCAGCATTGTTAGAACAGTTAAAAAATGATGCTCCAGAAGTCCAACAAGGTGATCTCCAAACGATTCATCAACCTATAGATTTTCTGGGATTAAATATCTACACCGGAACTTACATCAGAGCAGCAAACAATTGGCAGGGATGTGAATGGATTGATTTTCCGAAAGGCTATCCAGCGTTACATATGCCGTGGTTACAGATTGTCCCAGAATGTTTGTATTGGGGTATCCGTCACGTTAGCGAAACCTTACATCGTCCTGATCTCAAGCTTTTTATTACTGAAAACGGTTGCGCTGCTCAAGACGAATTGAAACCTTCTGGAGAAGTGTTTGATCTCGATCGTATTCTCTACTTACGACAACATCTCCAAGGCGTTCATCGAGCCGCGATCAAAGGTTATCCAATTAGGGGCTACTTTGTTTGGAGTTTTCTCGATAACTTCGAGTGGGCGTGGGGATACGATCGACGATTTGGGATTACCTACGTCGATTACAAAACCCAGCGACGCATACCCAAATCCAGTTATCACTGGTACGCTGAATGTGTTCGCCAAAATCGCGTCGTTTAGCACCTAGCGATATGAAAAGATTTCCTTGGCTGTCAGCATCATTACTATTCGTCGCTTACGCCACATTCGGCAAGATCGTGATTTCAACTGCTTATTTGTGGACGACGCTTGCTTCTGCGGCTGGACTCGGTGTGGTGCTGGCGATTATTTTGATGCACCCGCTCACCAGTTCTCAGAAAATGCTGATGAAATGGTTTCGCTCAGATACAGTTGCTTTCGCTTCGCTATTGGTAATGGCGGGATTTGCATCGATCTTGCTGAACTGGTTCAAAATCTTTCTGCCGATTATTATGGTGCTGACTGCGGAAGCTTTAGTGCGATTAGACTTGCAGACCGCAGAATATAGTCAGTCTCAGGCTCTAGGAATTCTGGTGGTCATTGCTTGGTTAGGATTGGGACTCAGTTGGGCAGTGGCAACATTTGTTTAGCGATCGTAAAACAATCGGGCATCTAAACTGCCGCGATCGCGTAAATACTGCACGACTTGATCGGCTTCGCGTCGATTGGAAAAAGGCCCGACCGCCAAATGTAACCCACGCGGACGATCGCGGATTTGCACCAGCGATTGAGACACACCAATACGAATTGCACGATCGCGATAGTCCTGCACCTCGCGCGGATTGCCGGGAATCACTGCATAGTATCCCCGCGCAGCATCGCCAAAATCGAATTGTGGCGATCGACCTGTAACCTGGGCATCAATTCCCTGTGCTGCGAGACGTGAAACCTGCTGGCGGGCTTTCAGTTCATCATTAAACAAACCCGCTTGAATCACCCTGCGCCCTGCAAAATTTTGGATAAACGCATCGGGTTGAATCGATCGGACTTGCTGCAACAAAAACGGGCTATCGCTATCGACGAAAACGCGAAATCCTTCGCTTGCTGGCTGTCTAGGAGATAAGATCGGGTTTGTTCGGGGCGCAGTGTAAATCCGATCATTTGGATTTTGAACGCCATCGATCGGAGCAGGCGCAACTGGAACCGTCGGAAGCGGCGCACTCGGAGCAGGCGTAATCGGAACCGTGGGGGGTGGCGGGGGTAGTCTCTGCGCTTGAGCGAGAACCTGACTTTCTACTGCCAATCCCATGATCACCACAATGCCAAACCGCGCTGTAAGCTTGTTTCCAACCCGTTTCAATTGAACTCGCATAGATGCCCAACAGAATGAATTGCGGTCAGTGTACCACGCAGATTCTCGATCGATTCACCTTTGTTGCTCATCCGTATCGCTGGCTCGATCGCTCAACTTAACAATCCTCAACTTTGGATAGTTATCTCAACAGCGGTAATCTGCAACATTAAAGTTTGACAGATTAAAATTCTGATTCAGAAGCTATCTGAATCAGAATTGTTAAGTTCTTAGGAGTAGTGTTCATGGTTGGCCCGATTGTTCCGCCGAAACAATACCGACGGCAGTTCGCGCAATGGTTGCTAAACGCCGATCGCAGTGAAGCAGAAAAAAATCACATCCGAAAACCTTGGTGGCAGGTGATGTGTCTTACAGGGGTAGATTACTTCTCCACGCTCGGCTATCAGCCCGGAATTGCAGCACTGGCAGCCGGGGCACTTTCTCCGATCGCGACTTTGATCCTGGTTTTATTAACGCTGTTTGGAGCGTTGCCGATCTATCGTCGCGTTGCTGCGATTAGTCCACATGGCGAAGGCTCGATCGCAATGCTTGAACATCTCCTTCCATGGTGGCAGGGCAAAGTGTTTGTGCTGTGTCTTCTTGGATTCGTCGCAACCGATTTTATTATCACGATTACACTTTCTGCCGCTGATGCCACGGCTCACATTATTGAAAATCCTTTTGTTCCTGAGTTTTTACACGAGCAAACGATCGCAATCACGCTGATATTGATTACCTTACTGGGGGCGGTTTTTCTCAAAGGCTTTCAAGAAGCGATCGGGATTGCTGTCTTTCTAGTTGCAATCTATCTGTTCTTAAATCTGATTACGATCGGCGCTGGGACTTACCAAGTATTTCAAAACTTATCGGTGATTGGCGATTGGCAGAAAGCATTGTTTGCCCAACAATCGAATCCATTGCTGATTGTTGGAGTCTCTGCATTACTCTTTCCGAAACTAGCGCTGGGACTGTCTGGATTTGAGACAGGTGTAGCGGTGATGCCATTGGTCAAGGGACGGCAAACCGATACCGAAGAAGCTCCCAAAGGCAGAATCCGTAACACTCATAAATTACTAGGAACTGCGGCAGTGATTATGAGCTTTTTTCTGATTACTAGCAGTCTTGTAACGACGCTTTTGATCCCTACCGCAGAATTTCAAACAGGTGGGAGAGCAAATGGACGGGCACTTGCATATCTCGCGCATCTCTATTTAGGAGATGGATTTGGAACTGTTTATGATTTAAGCACGATCGCGATTCTCTGGTTTGCAGGGGCATCCGCGATGGCGGGATTGTTGAACATTGTGCCGCGCTATTTACCGCGCTATGGAATGGCTCCCAGTTGGACGTTGATGATTCGTCCTTTGGTGTTGATCTATACTCTGATTGCTTTTGCTGTCACGATTATCTTTGAGGCGAATGTTGAAGCACAAGGCGGAGCTTATGCAACCGGAGTTCTGGTATTGATGAGTTCAGCGGCGTTTGCAGTGACGCTTTCGACTCGAAATCGTCGATCGAAGAAAACGACGATCGCGTTTGGTGCAATTACGGTCGTGTTTATCTACACTACGATCGTGAACATCATTGAGCGACCTGAAGGAATTCGGATAGCATCAATGTTTATTGGGGCGATTATTGTGACTTCGTTAGTTTCACGAGTTTGGCGATCGACTGAACTACGAGCGGAACGAATTGAGTTTGATGATGTAGCGCGTCAGTTCATGGTGCAAGAAAATCATCATGCAATTCGATTGATCGCCAATCGATTGAACACGGGTGACGAACGAGAATATTTTCTTAAAGAACAAGAAGTTCGAGAAGATACGCACATTCCCCCGGATGAATCGATTTTGTTTTTGGAGATTCAGATCTCTGATGCGTCGCAATTTGCCGATACGATTCGAGTCAAGGGCGCACAAGTCGGAAACTATCGAATTTTGAGGGCACAAAGCGCTGCCGTTCCGAATGCGATCGCTGCGATTGCCCTATCAATCCGCGATGAAACAGGCAGGCTTCCGCACGTCTATTTCGGTTGGATCGAAGGCAATCCGATTCAGTATTTGCTTCGGTTTATTCTATTCGGTGAAGGTGATATCGCAATTCTCACTCGTGAAGTGTTGCGGAAAGCTGAAAAAAATCCTCGGCAACGTCCTCGAATTCACGTTGGCGGATAGTTCCATCTATCGATACAGGTCACGATCGTAACTCTTCCGTTATTTTGAGACGGCAGCGTTAGGAATTTTCTCTTGAAACCTTGGATGATTATTGCGATCGTGACTGTATTAGTCGCGCTAGGAAGTTTTTTGATTCGACCCAAAGAAGATATTCGCTGGGTAAAACGGCTCAATCTTCCGCGTTGGTTAGCGATCGTTGAACCTGTGATCCCGGTGATTTGGACAGTGATTTTTACCTGTGGTGCGATTTCTGCACTATTAGTCTGGCGAGAAGATCCCGGTAGCCTCAAAACCTGGTTGCTTATGGGATATTATTTGCTAGTTGAAATTGTCACGGTGGCATATATTCCAGTCACGTTGAGGCTTCGCAGTCTCGCGATCGGAACAGTGATTGGTGGCTTGGGGGGAGTTCTGGGGCTTATTTTAGCGATCGCAGTCTTTCCGATTTCTGCCCTAGCAGCATTGTTACTTGTGCCTTATTTGCTCTGGAGTCCGGTCGGAACTTATGCCACTCGCGAACTGATTGATTTCAACCCTGAATCGATTTAACGATTGAATCATTTTTTGAAACAGAAGTGTTCTAGGTTTAACAATCTGGCAGGATAAATTAAGTTACCTGCGATGCTTGAAATTCCTTAGAAATGAAGAAAACACTGATCACTTTAGTCTTATCAAGCTTAAGCCTGCTGTCCATTCTGTCAGTATCAAACAGAACCATTGCCCAGTCACCTAAATACAATTGTCTCACCCGCGAAGTCTGGAGTCCCGAAAAACAAGCTTGGTGCAACGAACAAAACAAGACCCAATCCACCGAAATGCATCAGCAATTGCTCAATACAGAATGGTCGCTCGAAGATCTGGGCGGAACGGGAGTTGTCGATCGAGTACAAACTACAATCCGATTTAACGACTCAAATCGCCTCACTGGACAAGGCGGGTGCAATCGATATTTTGCCGCATTTCAAAGTCAGGAGAGCAGCGAATCTGAAATGACTTTTACGGTTGGTGCGATTGGTGCAACGAAAAAAGTGTGTTCTCCTGCCGTCATGAATCAAGAGGCTCGCTATTTTCAGGCATTAGAGCGATCGCAGCGGATTCGATTAGAAGGAGCGTTCTTGTTGATTGATAGCGAGGATTCTAGTCAACCGCTGAAATTTACGCGAATGACTGAAGAAGTTAAACCCCTCGGTAGCAAGATTCGTTTAATAGCCAGTAGCCGCCAAATCAAGCGCGTACCTGAATTCTACACGCTTGATTTGCGATTCCCAGGTTCCATCTGAATAGAGCTGAATCAATCGAAATCCAGGCGGCTCTTGTCCTAAAGCAAAATCGTCACTCTCACGCGCAAACTGAATATAAGTCGAGGGCGTTCCCAAAAACGTTACACTGCCCCGCTGCTGCTGAAATTCCTGATGAATGTGCCCGAAGACTACTAGCTTCGCTTGAGTATGTTGATCGAGAACTTCCAAAAGTTCCGTACTGTTCTGCAAAATACTCGTATCGAGCCAAGTCGAATTCACAGCAAACGGTGGATGATGCAGCGAAACGACTGTCGGAATGTTAAGGTTTTGGCTTAACTGGCGATCGAGCCAGTTCAAACTTTCGATCGACAATCGCCCGTGAACGCAGCCGGGATCTTGAGAGTTCAGTAACAAAAAGCGCCATCCACCCCGCTCGAAAGCTTTGTCTAGATAGAACCGAGTCAGCGAGCGCTCCATCGCTTCAACACAATCATGATTTCCAGGGAGCCAGTAGATCGGAATTTTCAGCGGACTGAGTAACATTTGTAAGCGCTCGTAAGATTCGATCGTTCCATCCTGCGACAAATCTCCGGTGAGCAGCAATAGATCAGGCTGCGGATAAAGCTGCTGCAATTGCTCGACCAGTGCATTTAGCGATCGCAAAGTCGGCATTCCTAATAAGCACTGCTCGGATTGGGCAAACAAGTGCAAATCAGTAATCTGGGCAATTCGGAGGGGTGACGAAATCATGTGCACGGCTTCGAGGTCGCAAAGGATAGCGCTAAATCATTTTCTTTAGCTTACTCTGTGCCCCTAGCTATCTCTCGCGATCTCTTTCCGCGAATGCTGTGATTTTGATCACAAATTCGTCAACGATATCTGATCTTCAAATATGAGAGATTTGGGCGATTTTGCGATCAGACAAGAATTCACTCAAAAAATTAGCCTTCTATTGAGAATGACCTCTATCCTGTTGCGACCGATGTGTAAGGGTCAACTTGGTTAGCTCGGTTATCGATCGCGACTCACTTCTCGATCGTGGGCATCCTATTCTCAGCAAGTTAGCTCAGTTATCAGTGATAGCAATTCGGTTGTTCAACTATGCCAAAACGACATCAACATATTGTTCCTCATCCTGAAGGGTGGGCGGTAAAGAAAGAAGGGAGCAATCGCGTTACTGCCATCTTTGACACCCAGGGAGAAGCGATCAAGTACGGACGGAATCTCGCTATTAATCAGCGCTGTGAGCTGGTGATTTTTAATCGGCAGGGAGTTGAGCGCGATCGCAAAAATTACCGCAATCCTCGACAACCGCGCTTCTATCCCTATTTCATTCCATCGTTGCATCCATCAGAAAACGTATCAAATCATTAGTAGCACGATGGGAAAAGGTCAACAGCCGATGGTCGGCGCAAGGGTTCCTCATCCTTGGAAAGATCGAATAGAGGGCAGCACTCAGGAAACTGGTAAGAGTGAGAGCGAAATTGTTCGAGAGGCATTGGCATAATATCTCGATCGTACTGACCTCGATTCGGTTGAGTCGTTGATGAGGCGGATGGCGAATTTGGAACGAGCCCAGTTCTTCACTCCGAAATCGGGCAAACTTCAACAGAACCCGTCCAACGGCTCGAAAACCATTGGGATCAGGAGCCGTAACGCGGTTCCAGGGAGCAGTTGCTAAGGAGTGATACACTAGCAGTCGGTCTGGCTCTACCTGAGAGCGATGCCCCTGAGTCTGGAGAAGCATTAATCCTTGGGTCATTTGCTCACACTCGATCACATATCCCTCAAATATCCCTTCATCACCTGACAAATAGATTCTCTGCTTTTGCTCCCAATCCCAGTATTGATCTTCATCTTCTAAAGTTCTGAGGCGCGGTCTCCAAAAGGTTCTAAAATCATTAATGTGCGCTGTTGAGAGAGGTAGCAACAATGCTGGCACTGCTGCACCGTCACGAACTCGAATCAACTGCACTTCGGATCGAACAGGTAACGTTTACCTCCTCCAAACTTAAGTTGAGCATATTTTATGACTCAAGATTGCTCGAATCAATTGAAACAAACCAATGCGATCGCACAATCGATTCGAGAGTTTTTGCACCTTGCACAGTAATCGGGTTCTGATTGTGCCATAAAGTAAGATTCAAGAAGCGCGTCGCCCTGAATTCAGCAGGAGTATGTCATCGATGGGAAAAGGAAGATTAGAAGCCTTTAGCGATGGGGTGATAGCCATCCTGATTACGATTATGGTGTTGGAACTCAAAACGCCGCATGGAACCGACTTCGCCGCCCTGCGCCCTCTGATTCCGGTCTTTCTGAGCTATGTGCTGAGCTTTATTTATCTCGGCATCTACTGGAATAACCACCATCACTTGCTTCAAGCGGTACGACAGGTGAATGGTCGTATCCTTTGGGCAAATCTGCATTTGCTGTTTTGGTTGTCGCTTATTCCCTTCGTCACAAGCTGGATGGGAGAGAACTTCGCCCCTGTCCCGGTTGCTTGTTATGGTGCGATTCTTCTACTCAATGCGATCGCTTACTTCATCCTGACTCGCGTTCTGATTGCCTCCCACGGTCAAGATTCCACATTAGCGATCGCAATGGGTCGAGATTTCAAAGGCAAAGTCTCGCTCTTGATTTACGCGATCGCAATTTCGTTCGCCCTGATGAATCCGCTAATCGCCTGCGGACTATACGTTTTAGTTGCAGTGATGTGGCTTGTCCCTGATCGCCGCATTGAGAAGAAGCTGACTCCATGAAGTCAAGGCATTTAACGATTTTCTGGCAAAGTTGAATTTGGAAGATGACCTATGCTCAAACATGCTGTACTCTTAGCGGCTCTAGTTCTGGGAGGAATGGTGATTTTAGCTCAAGCCAAGACCTCGGAGTCTAATCTGTCCGATGCGACAGTGCAGGCAATTTTGCAGAAACGCATTGACCAAGAAAAGCAGAGCCTCGGAATCGTGGTTGGATGGATCGATCCCCAAGGACGCAAAATTATCAGTTATGGACGCATGGCTCAGTCAGATCTTCGTACACCGGATGGAGATACAATCTTTGAAATTGGCTCGATTAGTAAAGTGTTTACCGCTCTCTTGTTGGCAGATGGCGTGAAGCAGGGAGAGGTAAAACTGAATGATCCAATCTCAAAATTTCTACCAAAATCCGTTAAAGTTCCTCATCGTAATGGGAAAGAGATCACGCTAATTGATTTGGCAACGCACACATCAGGATTACCTAGACTGCCGGATAATTTGAATTCAAAAGACATCGAGAATCCCTATGCAAATTACACGATCGAGCAATTATATGAATTCTTGTCTAGCTATCAATTAACCAGAGAGATCAGCACAAAGTACGAATACTCAAACCTGGGATTTGGATTGCTCGGACATATTCTTAATTTGAAATCTGGAATGGATTATGAAACGCTAGTAACAACGCGAATCACTCAACCGTTACAAATGAGAAGTACTAAGATTCAGTTATCATCGGAGATGCGATCGCGCCTCGCGACAGGACACAATGAGATCGGTAAGCCTGTTAAAAATTGGGATATTCCTACCCTGTCGGGTGCAGGCGCATTACGTTCTACGACCCATGATCTCTTAAACTTCCTAGCAGCAAACTTGGGCTTAACTCAATCCACTTTATTCCCTGCGATGCAGAGAACACAGAACATCCAACGTCAAACGGGCGCATCAGATTTAGGCATTGGGCTAGGCTGGCATCTATATCAAAAATATGGGACAGAAATTGTTTGGCACAGCGGACAGACAGGGGGTTATCACAGTTTTATCGGCTTCGACAGAAAGAAGCAATGGGGAGTCGTGGTCTTATCGAATTCCAGCAATAGCATCGATGATATCGGGCTGCATTTACTGAAGAAGCAGTTTCCTTTAGAGAAACATGAACCACCCAAAGAGCGAAAAGTCATTGCATTAAATCCTAAATTTTATGAGGCTTATGTCGGTCGTTATGAACTATCTCCCAGTTTCACTCTGACGATCACCAAAGCAGGAGATCGTCTCTTTGCTCAGGCAACGGGTCAACGAATCGTAGAATTATTCCCCGAATTAGAAACCAATTTTTTCATCAAGGAAGTCGATGCCCAGATTACGTTTGTCAAGGATCAACAGGGACAAGTGAATCAATTGATTCTGCACCAATCTGGACAAAATATTCCTGCTAAACGGATTCGTTAACGAAGGGCTCTATTTGCTGTGTCTATAATCCCAAGGCTTCTGATAATTGCCACCTCGATCGGAGCGTCGAGCTAATTTCTCACCATCCCCTAGAACAGATCCGTTCATGCACTTTCCTGAATGCTGCTTGTACTCGTAAGCGAATCTTTTCCAGATTTCGGTAATTTCATGGATGTGCAGATTAGGCGTTGGTTAATACAGGTTCCAGAGTTCCCAAAGATTCATGGGAAGGTTAACCTTACATCCCCCGCATCAGTATATCCCTCTTTCATCACTCTAGATAGTTCTTGAAATATTGACTAAACCGATGGTTGAGCTATGCGCACCCGTCAGCACCGTCACCTTCATCGACAACTATTGCGCGGTCTACCGAGACTTGTTCGTCGATGTCCGCAATTTTGAAGCGTTCAAATCTTTGCATCTCGGCATGATCAGCGGCTTGCCACGCAAATCACTCCCTGCCATTGCTCGTGCCGTTGGCTTGTCAAGTGATCAAGTTCTACACCATTGTCTGACTGAATTTCCCTGGTCAGCCATTGCACTGCAAAAACAGCGATTGGAACTGATTTTGCAGCAGTTAAACGGACGAGCAATCACATTAGTCATTGATGAAACCGGAGACCGTAAAAAAGGTAATACCACTGACTATATTGCAAGGCAGTACATTGGCAACATCGGTAAGATTGAGAATGGCATTGTCTCAGTGAATGCATATGGCATTGTGGAGCAGTTGACTTTTCCCTTGCTGTTCAAAGTCTTCAAGCCCAAACACCGGTAGTCCTATTTTGGAAAGGCTAAAGAATAATTGACCATCATCAGAAGCTTTGCAATTGTAAACTGTCTGTCCTAACCCATTTTTCTCTGTCCTTTCTTAAATGGCACTACCGTTGATGGAAATAGCAGAGTGATCTACCTTTTTCTAAACGGTGCGCGAACAGCTTTGCTGTGCCAAAGGCAACGCTCCCGAAACGGAGTTGGTCGGTATCGCAGAGACGTTATCCTTAACTTTGTCGGTTAGACTCTAGATTATGCTGCGACTTAGTGAAATAAAGCTCCCGTTAGATCATACTGAAGCGGAAATTGAAAGCGCCATTCTCGATATGCTGCACCTTACAGCGGAAGAATTGGTTGGGTATTCCATTTTTAAGCGCAGCTATGATGCCCGCAATCGAGGGGAGAAGATTACTGCGGTCTATATTCTGGACGTAGAAACAAAGCAAGAAAAACGGGTGCTGCAACGGTTTAAGAAAGATTCGCGGGTGAAAGAGACACCGGATATGAGCTATCGTCCCGTGGCTCAAGCTCCGAAAGGATTTACAGAGCGCCCGATCGTGATTGGCACGGGTCCCTGTGGGCTGTTTACGGGACTGATGCTGGCGCGGATGGGATTTCGCCCGATTCTGCTAGAGCGGGGGAAACAAGTCCGCGATCGCACGGCAGATACGTTTGGCTTTTGGAAAAAGAGAGCCGACTTTAATCCAGAATCGAATGCCCAGTTTGGCGAAGGCGGAGCAGGAACTTTCTCCGATGGCAAACTCTACAGCCAGGTTCGCGACCCTCAACACTATGGGCGGAAAGTGTTGACGGAATTAGTCAATGCGGGCGCTTCACCGGAGATCCTGTATGTGAACCGTCCGCATATTGGGACATTTAAGCTGGTGGGAATCGTTGAGAAGATGAGAGCAACGATCGAATCTTTGGGCGGTGAGATTCGCTTCCAAAGTCGAGTCGAAGAGGTCTTGATCGAGAATCGGCAAGTGCAGGGCGTTCGCTTAGACAGCGGAGAAATCCTCGAAGGTCGGTATGTGGTGCTAGCAGTTGGACACAGCGCCCGCGATACGTTCCAGATGTTGTTCGATCAAGGCGTTTATATTGAGCCGAAACCGTTCTCGATCGGGTTCCGGGTTGAGCATCCGCAGCCCCTGATTGATCGCGCACGGTACGGACAATATGCAGGCGATCGACGATTGGGAGCGGCAGATTATAAGTTAGTGCATCATGCCAAAAATGGGCGATCGGTTTATAGCTTCTGTATGTGTCCCGGTGGATTAGTCGTTGCTGCGACTTCAGAGCCAGGGCATGTCGTCACGAATGGCATGAGCCAGTATTCTCGCAATGAACGCAATGCCAATAGTGGGATTGTCGTTGGCATTTCGCCCGAAGATTATCCAGGGAGTCCTTTAGGGGGGATTGCCTTGCAGCGACAGTTAGAGATGCGGGCGTTTGAGTTAGGGGGCAGAACCTATGAGGCTCCAGGGCAATTAGTGGGAGACTTTATTGCCGATCGTCCGTCGCGCGAGTTTGGCAGTGTGTTGCCGTCCTATGCGCCGGGTGTGCATTTAGGAGATTTGGGATCTAGCTTGCCAGAGTACGCGATCGCGGCAATCCGCGAAGCCCTCCCCGCCTTTGAAAAACAGATCGCAGGGTTTGCGATGCCCGATGCGGTTCTGACTGGCGTAGAAACCCGAACCTCTTCCCCGATTCGGATCAAGCGCGGGGAAGATGGGCAGAGTGTGAATACTCAAGGCTTGTTTCCAGCGGGAGAAGGCGCAGGCTATGCAGGCGGAATTCTTTCGGCAGGAATTGACGGCATTAAGACGGCGGAAGCGGTAGCGTTGCGGATGCTGGCGACTTAAGCGGACAGACCAATACCGTTGCAGAAAGAGCGATCGCTCTTTCTTCATTCCACCAGGGGGAGGCTTGCCACCATTGCCAGAGGGGAAGACTACCTTTGCTTAGATTGCAGCGGTTACAGACTGCGACTAAATTCGATTTGACATTCCTGCCCCCTTTGGATTCAGCCACGATGTGATCCAAGGTGAGAATACGGGGAGTGCGTCCACAGTAGGCACAGGCTCCATTGAATCGTTGTTTGATTCCAGATTTGAGCTTGTGCTTTTGGGATTTCCGTCCGAGTTCTCGACATGGGGGCTTTGAATTCATGCACTTAATATCATCTCTGTTTTGTTTTTATCTTATTTTTGTTCTGGCGCGACTTGCAGAAGTAGAGCCTGAGAGTAAACTCAGCGAGTGCGAAAGGTGAGCAGGCGATATTCGAGTCGAGGCGTTCTAAGGGAAAGAAGGTGAAATTCTGCTATATCGGTGAGGAGGGCATCCCGGAGCATCAGGAGGCGAAACGGGAGAAGTATCGGCGCGATGCCTTTGGCACAGGGAACCTGCTCGGTTGAAGGAAATCGATCGACATTTGGAAATGCGAGATGTGCGGATTCTTGCATGCTACATAGTAGGCAATTTTGAGGCTGCAATTCAGCCGAGAGCGCGCATCATAAACGGGTGATTCCTCTACCCCTATTATGAAAAGTCTTCTCTCTCTATTGGCTCCCAAACAACGAACAAGCCCACTACTACGCAGCTATGGACAAAGATCTTGTGGAATTAATTCTCAGACCATTCAAGAGGTGATTCAATGGCTGATCTTCAGTCTGCTGCAATATGGCTACTGTAGAGAGGTGCATCTGTTTTGGATGGAGGTTGATGATACTCCGATTGTGATCAAGCAGTTGAAACGGGCGATTCGGAAGGGGGAACCAATTTTTATGTATCGATGTAGCGATCGCTCTCCCAGTCCTCCAGATGGCTACTATTGGCGGATGATGTCGGAACATCGATCTATGCGGGTTTACCAGTTGGAGATGAAGGAAGATTAGAGTCTGGGGGAGTTCGATCAACAATTTCAAAAAGTACCCTTTTGGGTACTTCCCACGCTCCGTAACCATGCTGCTCAGACGTGATGTAACCTTTGCCGCTATTCACTAGAGCATTCATCATGCAGGTTACAAACTCTTCTACTGCCCCCAAAAAGAGCATCTTTCACAGCACCACTTTTTGGGGAGCCGTTCTTACTGCGCGCTGCGAAGCAGATACCGCAAGGGTCGCTTCCATCTCGCCTGTCGTCGCAGAGAACGTCGAAACTTATCAGGACACAGGCAAGATTGATCCTAACGGCATCTCTCAAATTGTCGTCGTGTTAGCTACGACTGGAGTAACGATTCTGGGACGCATCCATGTCACTGAATCGGTCTATACTCCGAATGGCTTACCAGGAGCCGATAAGCCCAAGGGTGAGTAATGTTTGAGATTTTCAGGTACTACCGAACTGGAATGGCAAAATACGATCGCTGTCATGCGCCAACACTTCGATCTCAATGGTCAGCATTCAGAGCAGAACTGGAAGAGTTCATCGCAGAGCCGAGTTTGGATGAAGCTTCGGATGTCTTGCACTCCTTCGGTCGCCTGGTTTGGAAGGTGACAGGAATTCCGCTTCAATGGCTGGCTTATTCGACTGTGAGGAAACATGGACAGCGATTCGCGCAGACGGGCTGTATTCGGAGTCAGCGGAATTGTGAGGGGCGATGTTGCGATCGCTAATTAAACCCCCTGCTGCTTAAACCATGCTTGAAGTCGTTGCCACCCGTCTTTGGCTTCTGTCTCTCGATAAGAGGGGCGATAATCCGCGAAGAAGGCATGAGGCGCATCTGGGTAAACAATAATCTCAGATTGACTACTCCCGGTTTTGAGCCGCTCTTGCATCTGGCGCACTGTCTCAAGAGGAATGCCTGTATCCTTGCCGCCATACAGTCCTAGAACTGGAACCTTGAGCGTCGAGGCAATATCGAGCGGATGTCTGGGAGTCAGTGGTGTTGTATCACCGACGAGCCGCCCGTACCATGCCACTCCTGCTTTGACTTGAGGATTATGTGCTGCATAGAGCCAGGTAATTCGTCCTCCCCAACAAAAGCCCGTAATTCCTAATCGTTCAGCATTTCCCTTTGCCGATCGTACTGCCCAGTTCACGGTTGCATCGAGATCAGACATTACTTGAGCGTCAGGGACTTTCGCAACGATGGGACGAATTTGATCGATGCTGCTTAACTTCGAGACATCTCCTTGGCGCGTGAATAATTCAGGTGCGATCGCGACATAGCCTAATTTGGCAAATCGACGACAGACATCTTGAATATGTTCGTGTACGCCAAAAATTTCCTGGATCACCAAAACAATGGGAAAGTTGGAACCTATTGCAGGCTGCGCTCGATACGCAGGAATCTCGCCATCTGCAACGGGAATTTTGATGGCACTTGCAATTAATCCCTTTGCATCAGTGGTGATCGTTTTGGCTGAAATAGGTTGGACTGCTAGGGCAAATCCTGTTGCTAGGGTTGCAGTAGCGATGAATTTTCGGCGCGTGAACTCTTTCGTCATTGTTAAAACTGAGCGGTTTTGTTCTGATTGTAGTTGCTTGATGGAACAAAGAGTTCTAGCCCGCGAGAGACTATTAAGCAAGTTGAACTGAGTTTAGAGGTCGCGAACCGTATGAAGCAAGACAAAGTGGAACACACACAGAGAATTGTGATCATGCCGGTTCTGGTCGCTGCATTGTTCTCATTCACTGTTGCAATTTTTGCTGATCGCGTTGTGGTGCTGTTTGCAAATAGCGATCGATGGAATGAGCTACCGGAGTCGGCTAGGACTGAGATTCTTGAACTGTTGGAGCGTCAATTAGAGCAATGAAGTGGTTACTGTTGCAAAGATCTGAATTTTTAGGGGAGTAATGCTGTGAACAAAAAAGCCCAGGCTGAATACCCAGGCTTGTATTTGTAATTCTCACAATCGTGAGAATTCAATAGACAGAATGATTACAGTCCACTGTCTTGAACAACAGAGATATTGTAGTGAACTGTGACATCTAACCCGTCACCTCGGAGCCGAGCGTCATGTGTTCCAACTCCCCAACCATTTCCTGCATTGTGGATGTGTTCAAATCCACCTGCACGGTCATCGCCACCGGATAAGAAGTCATCCGCTTCACTGACCCATCCGTTGATTTTGACAAACGCATTCGGGTCATTGTTAGGTCGGTTGAGCGTTCTTTGTTCATTAATCAAGATTACGCCTCCCGAATCTACGTTTTGTGGATTATTGCTCGGACGAGAAACAATGCTTTGGTTGCTAATGAGAAGGTCATAGTAGATTTCGCCCGTACCATTGGGCCAGTTGTCAGCATCATCATGGACATCGATGTGTGAAAAACTAACGGTTAACTGAGGCATAATTCATTTTCCCTGATATACAAAAATGGTCAAATTCCCGTAACCCAACACTTTTTTCCGGTTGTGTCGTAACGATGGCTGTGATCATCAGCGATCGTGGTTTGTGTTCCTAACTTTGAGTCGCGAGTCATGATTGGAACTTGCTTCTAATACCAAATCAACTTTTCATTGCAACAGATCCTCGCCCCCTAAATCCCCCATCCTGGGGGCCTTTGAGTAGTCTCCATAGTCCATCTGTTGCAGTCTATTTTCAATTTGGTATAATCTATTGGCTGCATGAGCAATTCAGTCTTACCCGCGTGGGTAAGATTTTCTGGTCTTTATGACAGAGGGGATTGCGGCGACGATCGGTAATCCTGCCAGCACCCAGCTACAAACGATTTCGTTCATGGATGAAGAAATCGCGCCGAAACTTCAGGAGATTGCAGCATCACAGCCGAACGCTTTGATATTGCTCAGTGGGTCGATCGTGGTTGATATGCTGGAGAATGTGAGAATTGAGATCGAGGCGAATCGATTCCAAACGGCGAAAGTGGCGGATAAGACGGTGACGCTTACATTTCATCCGATCGAATTGGCTCTACAGCAATTGAGTGAGCAGTATGCGACAGGGACGTTAACGCTAGCGATCAGTCCCCGTCCGCAATGAGCAAGCTTTAACGAGAGACCCTGGCTGCTCTGAGTCGAGCATCGAGGTCAGGATGGCTCTTAGAAAGCGGAGACGCAAATTGTGAAACCTTCTCAACTAACCAGGGCATCAAACGATTACCCCAGACTGCGAGATGACTTTGCCATCCTACTAAAATTTCAGTCGATTCTCGTTCTAGTCCTGCAACCAACGTCTGAGCTACTTGCTGTGGCGTAGTTGGCATGATCCATCGAAACCACTGGAAGTTTTGAACCATCTCTGTATCGGTTAGAGACGGAAGTAGGGCGATCACTCGAATGTTATGGGCTGCAAGTTCTCCCCTTAGAGCTTGAGTGAATCCCAAAATTGCAAACTTGGTCGCAGAATAAGTTGCCATCGTCGGGGCGGCAATTTTCCCCATCAGGCTCGATACATTGACGATCGTTCCTTGTCGCTGCACTGCCATCCGTCGGGCAATCAAGCGCGTGATGTTGTACATTCCCATGAGATTGAGTGCAACCTCTTCTTGCATCTGGGACGGCTGGGAGAGGAGAAAAGGCGTTTGGTATGCCACACCTGCACAGTTGATCAGAATGTGAATCGGGGCGTAATCGCGCCAAATTTGAGCGATCGTAATATTGACCTCCACACAGTCGATCAAATTGAGCGCGACAGGGAGTGCTTCGACCCCGAATGCTTCAATTTCAGTTGCAACTTCCACGAGCCGAGACTGCGATCTCGCGACTAAAATCAATCGTCGCGCTCCTTGTCGGGCAAATTCCAGTGCGATTTCTCGTCCAATGCCACGAGAAGCCCCTGTGACGAGAACAGTCTTTCCTTGAATATTCATAAAGCCTCCAATGTTGCGGTTCTGCCGGGTTCTTAGTCTTTGCTGAATGGATAAGGGGGAAGAACCGAAGTAAGTCTTTGATCCGTGCTTTGAGATGGAAAACTGACAAGCGATATTTCGCAGTGCTTCAATATTTCGTTGTGGATGTCGCAGACCCGCTTGGAATTTAGGAAAGGAGGTCAGCGGTGAGCGCAGGATAAAGCATAAGACACCTCACTCCAAACGATAAGAAACAGTCAATGCAAGTGAACACGCATACCCTAGCAAGTCAATCAAGAGACCGCAACACTTATTAACAGAAGCCTAGAATCGTAATATTTCGAGACAAAGCACTCAGAAATGAGATGAACTCAGCAGACGATCGATCTCTACAGAGGCTTGATGACAGCTTGATCCCTTTGAGTTTAAAAAAGGTTGCCTCACGGTGTTAAAGATGAGAAAACCTGAAATGTAGGAGCCGATCTGAGTGAGGGAAGAGGCGCTGCCCGTAATTTCAGCCGTTTCGGTTGATCTGCCATCCGCTCACCCAGCATTGAGTTGAATCAAATGAACACGACAGCGAGGGCACACTAACCCAAAGTGATTGCCCTCGTTTTCAATGAATCGATCGACAATAATCACAGCCTGTCTTCTTCTAGCAAGCTGTACCGCCCAAGCACAGAACCCAACTCCTACCCCAAGTCCTTCTCTCGTTTCAACTCCCGCAGCTTCTCCAGTTCCCAACACCAGAGCCAAGCGCTTTATTCTAGAACTGAGCCTATCCGCGCCGGAGGATTTGAAAGTCCGTGAAGGCGATGTCGTTGTTATGGGTCAAGTTTTAAGCGATCGCACTCGTGAACGACAACGACTAGAAGCGCAAAAAGCCCAAGTCCTGATCCAACTCGATCGACTCAAACAAGTCCCAATCAAACCCCTTCCGCCCAAATCCGCCTCAGACATCGCCAACCTCCCAACGCCATCATTTCTAGAGGAAGAGGCAGAAATCGATCGCAAACAAGTCACCCTGCAACAAATCGAGCAGAATTGGAACCGACAGCAGCGCAAAATCGATTTACTGCAAGGCTTCAATCCGAATGATCTCTCCCCTAGCACTCTGCCCCACGAACAAGAGAAGTTACGGCAGCGGGAGCGCGATGTTAAACAAGCCAAAGCAGAATTAGAACTCTCACAGGCAAAACTCGATCGCGCTGGAGAGAATTATCAATATCGGCAATACGAGCATCCATTAGAAGTGAGTAAGCGTAGTATCGATATTGAACGCCAGCAGCAAGAATATCAGCGACAGTTACAGGAATATGAGCAGCAAGAGCGAGATAGAACATTCCAACTCGCTCAAGTGAATGTGCAATTACAGAATCTAGAAACACAGCTTACAAACTTATCGATCGTCAAGAGTGCCTACAATGCTAAAGTTCAGCGGGTTAAGTGGAAAGGTCAGAATAATCAAATTCTCACTGTTGAACTTACTCTTATTGTGGGCGATCTGCGAAACGTCCCTCGCTCAAGTCAAACCCGTTCCGACGACTCAGACGACCCCAAGCCAGAAACGCCCCCCTTCCAATCCTCAGATTCTCAACGATGAAGAGTCCGAGCCGGAGGAGTCGATCGAGGAAAAGACCGAAGATCCCGAAGCATTAGACCTCCTGCACGAATCAAATGGGATGGGCAAGTTCATAGTTAATCAGTCCTGCAATCAAATTGAAGCGAAGCCCAAACCGCTTGCGACGGTTGCGATAGCGCTCGGAGAGAATCCGAAAAATCTTCAGCTTGCGATTGACGTGTTCGACCGCGATTCGCACTTGTGCAAGTTGGCGATTGTATTGGCGGTCTGGCTGAGAGCGCTT
>JAHHHU010000006.1 GCA_019359175.1 Phormidium tanganyikae FI6-MK23 | reverse complement strand
GTCGCATCTTCATGCTCTTCTCTACTTCTGATGCACCCCCAATCAGAGGCGTCATTGTGATGCTTGAGAAGAATCGTTTGCTAGAGCAAGGTTACCCTTCAGCTTCACCTAAAGTGCGTAAGAACCAAAAGAATTTGAGACTCGACACTAAGAAGTTGGACAATCACATTGGTGCAATTTGGTACTTTATTCATGACTACAATGCATCCTTACCTGTTTAGGACTACCCCGTCAATCCCATTGTGCTTCTGGTGGTGCCGTCACCTTTGTCATCCCCATCGGTCCTAGAGCTTCGATCAACGAGCGATCGTGCGCTGCAAGGACAACGATCGCTCGTCATCCAAAACCGATGTGTGAATATTCTATGAAGAAACGATTGTTCCGATGATCACCGGGTTTACAATGAAACCTATTTGATTCAACAGTGACTGACAGCGCTTCACATTGAGTGTTGAGGAAGGTCAGTCACCGATTGGTGCAGATTCAACCGTTGCTCAACCACAGACGTGATGAAACAGAGATTACTAAAATGATTGCATTTCCCCATCACCTGCAAAAGTTCGCGGAAATTACATCCTTGTGTGCACTTCTACTAGCCGTTACAGCCTCTGTATTTGTAGCAAAAACCCCTGCCCAGCGAACCACTCAACCCACTAGAAGCCTCTACGATCGGGCTAAAGCTGAATTACCCGAAGGCATCTATCTCCTCTATCGAATTGTTGAGCGGATTGCCCGAGGAAACGGGATAGATAAACGCCCTTGGAGAATCGGAACTGTTCCCACCTATGACATTAATGCCTTTGCAGCACAAGTCAATTTAGTTGCCGTCTATGACGGTTTGCTCGATCAACTTGCAGGAGATTCTTCAGCCATTGCTTGCATTGTTGGGCATGAGATGGGACGTACCGACAAAGAAAGTGCCGCCACTCAAACAAGGATTGGGCAACCATTTAAGGTGAGATGAAAGAAAATTTAGCCTTCCCACCCTACCATTTTTGCGACGCAACCCAAATAAAGTGTTACTCGACAAAAATTCAGGCGTTTTGCTGAGAAGAATCAATTGGGAATCGATCGAATTTCGGTGAGCCTCGCTCTGGGCATCTGAATCCTCGATTCTGTAAGGCTTTGAGAAAGCAGGGGTTTACGCCCCTATTTCCCCGCAAGGGGACGGAAAGAGAATGGAGACTGAGCCATGCGACAACGCCGCTTACAGGATCAATTAATCGATGCTCAGACGATCACTTCTCGCTAAATGTCCAAGCATCCGTCCAATCTTTGGGGACTCCTCGATCGATAAATTCAGTTACTCGATCGACATAAAGCCGAGCCGTTTTATCTGCTGGATGTGCCCCCAGAACTTCCTCAAAATAGGATTTCGCTTGATCAAACTTGCCTTGGCGATAACAGTCGATACCTTGTTCAAACGCTGGCTGAGTTTGGCGTTTGAGTAATCGGTTCTCTTCGGTTTCGGCATCGAGAACTTCATACACTGTGATCGGTTCGTTGCGACCTTTGACGATCGCTCGATCGAGAAATCGAATCTGATATTGGTCTGGGTCGCTCAAGTACTCCAAGGTTTGCTCAGAGATTAGCATTGGAACACCGTAGTACTTGGTGAGTCCTTCCAGTCGAGCCGTGAGATTGACGGTATCCGAGAAAGCATCACCTTGAATTCGGTTTGTTTCCCCCACCATTCCAAGCATCATGTGACCGACGTGAATCCCGATGCCGACTTGAACAGGTAAATTTCCTCGTGCCATTCGCTGAACATTGTATTCCTGCACTCGAAGCTGTTTCGCAACGCCAGCCGCGACCGCATCATCTGCACCTTCTGGAAACACTGCCATCATGCCATCACCGAGAAATTTCACAATGATGCCGTAGTGATTGCGAATCTCTGGACTGACGCGCTTGAGGTATGCGTTCACAAAGTTAAAGTTCTCTTGCGGGGACATTGTTTCTGAAATGGTGGTAAACGCTCGAATATCACTAAACATTACCGCCATTGTTTTACTTACATAGTCTCCGAGTTGCACCTCAGTCACAGTCTCTTTGCGTAAGAATCGGAGATATTCAGCGGGGAAGAATCGGGCAAAGGATTCATTCAGTCGCTTTAGTTCTTGTTCGCGGGTGTTGACGGTGTTCACCATTTGAACGAACACACGGGATAGCTGTCCGAGTTCATCTTGTCGATCGCTGACTTCGCCCAAATCTTCTGGCTTAAACGTATGTTCTTCAACGGAAACGGCAGCTTTCGTAAGTTTGTTCACCTGCTCGATGTATTGAGCTTGCCGAAGGTTCTCATCTCGTAACAGTGCTTCGGCTTCCTGGCGTTTGCGTAAATTGATATAAGCTTTTGAGTGATAGCGAATTCGGGCGATGAGTTCGACGCGATCGGGTAATTTAACTAAGTAATCATTTGCACCTAGTTCAAAGGCTTGCGCTTTGATCATCGGTTCTTCTTTGCTCGATAGAACAATTAAGGGAACATCTGCTGTGGGCGCATCTTGCGATCGCAAAAATCGCACCAGCAACAATCCATCCATCTGCGGCATTACTAAGTCTTGCAAAATCACAGTTGGATTGCAGCGCTTTGCCACTTTCAGCGCATCTAGTGGATTGTTGCAGTAGTGAAAGGTAACATCCGATTCAGGAGCCAGCATCCTTTGAATTGCTTCGCTGATGATGGCTTGATCGTCGATCAGTAGAACAATGATTGGATCGTTCATCATGAAGAACGCTGTCGTAATGCAACTGAGATCGCGTCGGGGCTGAGGACTTCGACAGCAGCATTTAGCTCGATCGCGGCTTTGGGCATTCCGAAGACAACGGAACTCGCTTCAGTTTGAGCGATCGTATACCATCCTCGCTGTCTCAATGCTTTTAATCCCTCTGCTCCGTCGCGCCCCATACCTGTAAGCAAAATCGCGGTTCCTCGGTCTGTCCAATATTGCTCCACGCTTTTGAAGAAGACATCAACCGAAGGACGGTAAGGATAGTTGATCGGGATTTGTGTGTAGGTTAGTGTGCCATTCGGCTGTAAACAGAGATGATCATTCGTACAAGCAAATAAAACAGTTCCTTTCCTCGGTCGATCGCCAATCATCGCTTTTCGGACTTTCAATGCGGTTTGCTGATCGAGCCAATCGACCATTCCCATCGCAAATTGGGCATCGACGTGCTGCACAATGACGATCGCTGATCCAAAATCCGGGGGCAACTGAGAGAGAATGGTAACGATCGCTTTTGGTCCGCCCGTCGAAGCGCCGATCACCACTAAAGGCGGACGGGATTGAATCGGGATAAACTCAGTTTTGCCGATCAGTTTCCCGATCGTGTTAATTTTTGACAGCAACAGATGAGCATCTTCGCACGTGCCTGAACGATTCAAGATCGGCGTATCCACCGCATCGAGCGCTCCATGCCCCATTGCTTCAAAAACTTTTGCAGAACTATGCTGAACATCTGCTGTCACAATTAAAATTGCACAGGGAGATCGCTGCATAATCTGTCGAGTCGCTTCGATGCCATCCATCTCTGGCATGAACAAATCCATCAAAATCAGATCGGGGCGATCTTGGGCGGTTTTTTCCACCGCTTCTGCACCTGTGTACGCAATCCAAGCAATCTGATGCTGAGGAACTTGTGTTAGCACCCGTCGCAATGCCTCAACTGCCAAACTCATATCGTTGACGATCGCGATTCTCATAAGTCATTGCCCAATCAAATCAACGACTGCCCGAATCAAAGAATCATCCTGAAAACTATTTTTAGTTAAATAATAATCGGCTCCGGCATCAAGTCCCTGCAATCGATCGGATTCTCGATCGCGGTAAGACACCACGATCACGGGAGTTGATCGCAGTCGCGGATGGGTTTTGATTTGCTGAATTAGCTCGATTCCGTTCATTCTGGGCATATCGACATCACTAATGACTAGATCATAAGCCTGATTGCGAACCGCATTCCAACCTTCCATGCCATCGATCGCCACATCGACCTGATAACCTTGCTTTTCGAGCAGCTTCCGTTCGACCTCACGCACGGTAATCGAGTCATCAACAACGAGAATTCGCTTTTTCAATTGTGCAGATTCCACGGGGCGCGGTGCAGTGAGTTTTCCAGAATCTAACAGAGTATTAATCGATCGAACTAAATCCGAGACATCCACAATCAATACTAATGAACCATCACTCGTCAATGAAGCAGCGCTGATATCTTGAACTTTCCCTAATCGCGAATCAAGCGGACGCACCACTAATTCTCGTTCTCCTAAAGTTCGATCGACAATCAATCCATACTGAGCCGATTGGTAACTCAGAAGAATCACACAGAGCGTATCAGGCAACGAGGAAGGCTGTGGTAAGCCAAAGACTTGATCGAGCGAAATTAAGCCGATGTGTTGAGTGTTGAAGGTGAAGTAGGGCTGATTTTCGACCACAGAGATCGAAGCACGATCGAGTTGCAAAATGCGATCGATGCGCGATAAAGGGAACGCATACTGTTCGCCTGAAATCTCGACCAGCAAGGTTCGCACAACAGAGAGCGTCAAGGGTAACTGAAAATGAAAGGTTGTTCCAACTCTCGGTGAAGACATCGCGCGAACTGTCCCGCCGACTTCCTGAGCCATTGCTTTTGCGATATCTAATCCAACGCCTCGCCCGGATAGTTTAGTCACTTGTTTCGAGAGGGAAAATCCTGGGAGGAACAGAAACTCCATCAGTTCAGCGTGACTCATGCAGCGTGCAACTTCTGGCGGAGCAAGCCGACGACGAATCACTTGTTTTTGGACTTGGCTTGGATCAATTCCTCGCCCATCATCCGCGATCGTAATCATCAACATTCCGCCACGATGCGATGCCTCAAGCCGAATGCTTCCTTCAGCGGGTTTTCCGGCTTCGATGCGTTCTTGAGGCAACTCTATGCCGTGATCGATCGCATTTCGCAAAATATGAGTGATCGGCGCTTCGAGCTTCATTAGAATATCTCGATCGACGGCTGTTGCTTCTCCCACGATCGAGAACTTGATTTGTTTTCCAAGCTGCCGCGCTAAGTCCCGAATCATACGCGGAAAGCCTTGCACACCATCCGCAAACGGGCGCATCTGAGATTGAATCACTTCGCGATACAGCCGATCCGAAAGACTATCGGTGCGGCGAATGTACTCACCGAGTTCGGCAATGCGATCGCTCAATAAGTCCCGACAGTCTCGCTCTTGTTGGCGCAACTGTTCGATCTGGTGAGTTGGTTCTAGTTCTTCCAGAGCTTTGGAGAGTGCCAACTGTCGAGCGCGAATTTGCATCAATGATTCCGAAAAAGGCTGGAGCCAGTAAGCTTCGACCATCGATTCTCCAGCGAGTCCAACAATGCGATTTAGATTGTCTGCGCTGATTCGGACAGCGCGATCGCGGGAAGCATCGCGTTGAGCATTATTCTCAGGTTCACGGATCTCCGGTTCCTGAATAGGCTCAGGTGGAGGCGCAATGATCGGTTTTGGAGGTTGCTTTGAGTCTGAAATGATCGCTGAATGGACTGATTCTATTTCAGCATGATGCTGAGAGAACCATTGTTGTACATCCTGCGTTTGGCTAATGGATTGAATCAGATCGACGCTACGAAATAGAGCATCAATCTGAGCCGCTTTTAGAGCCAGCGTTTGCTTTTGAGCCGCCACGAAACAATCTTCCATCTGATGTGCTAGTTCCACCGCAGCATCAAGTCCGACAATGCGAGCGGCTCCTTTGATCGAGTGTGCGGCTCGCATGAGGGATTCTAGTTCTTGCGGCGAATTGGGCTTCGCTTCGATCGCGACTAATCCTCGATTGAGTGCGATCGTTTGGGCTTCGACTTCTTGCCGAAAGAGTTCCATCAACTCTGGATCGCTTTGTCCTAAGCTTTGAGGAGACGATATGGGCGGTTGTTCGTCGATTTCTTCCGAGTCCTTCCCAATAGGAGGTTCAGCTTGATAAGGAGAAATAACTTCGGACTGAGGCGAGACATCGATCGGGTGTTGTTCGTCGATCGAGCTTTGCGTTTTTGCTAAGTCTTCAGCATGATCGAACAACCACTGTTGTGAGTTGCTATCTTTAAGCTGACTCATTTGTAATAGTAAAATGCAGCTATGCAGCAGTGAATCAATCTTATCAGAAGTCAATGCTAACTGTTGAGCATGAGCAGCATTGAGACAGGCTTGCATCGCTTCTGATAAGTGAATTGCAGCATCAAATTCGACCAGGTGAGCCACACCTACGATCGCGCGAATTGACTGCAAAGCTGCTTCAATCTCATGGCTAAGATTCGGCTGTTGTTTCAGAGCAGAAAAGCTTTGTTTTAAGCGATCGACTTGAGCGCTCGTTTCTTGCTGAAATAGATCGCGCATCGAATAGCTCATAGCAATCTCCGATCGAGCGTATCGATTAGCAATTCTGCATTGAGATAGTTCACTTGCTGATCCTTCCAGGTGAGAATGCCTTGGGTGTAAGCTGCATTGGTTTTGAGAATGACAACAGGCGGATCTTGAATCTCGTGCAGGGGATAACGCAAAATTCCGTGAACTTCATCGGTCGGGAACACCCATTTACGCTGACTTGAGCCAATAATCAACATTCGCTCCTGATTAGAAGGTGCAGTAGGTTCTAAGTTGAGAAACTCCCGGAGCGATGCGCAGAGTAGAATTTCACCTCGAACGCTAGTAAGTCCGAGAAATAAGCGATCGCTGCGATGCGGCAAGGTACGAATCTGAACCGGGCGAATCACTTCTTGCAGCGATCGCACTGAAATCGCAAATTGTTCATTTCCAAGCCGAAACAGAATCAACGACAGCATTTCTTCCGTCGATCGAATACTCAAGGCTGATCCGCGTTCGGCAATGGTTTCTGTCCATTCTTGAACATAATCGATCGAAACTTCGCGTTCTAACAAAAGCCGCCCAGATTCCGAATAAACCGGGCAGTTATAGCAATGCGTCATCTTAGGGAGTTCATCACAAGTTCGATCGCCCTCTACGCCGATCTGATTCCAGCAATCATTGATTTCGTCGATCGTAATCATCGCCTAAACCTTGAACTGTGAAATTTCGCGCTGTAAGCCTCTCGTGGCATCATCAAGCTGCGTTAGCGCATAGTTTGTTTCTTGAATCGACTGCACCGTTTGTTGAGAAGCATCGCGCAATTGAGCGATCGCAGTACTAATCTGCTCGGCTCCGCGATATTGCTCATCCATACTTTGGCTCACCGTTAAAAATTGCGGCGTAAGCCCCTGAACTTCTGTGATAAAGCTGGCAATTTGTTCGCTCACATTCCCGACTTCATCGACATACTGCTTCACTTCACCTCGAAACTTATCCACCTCGATCACGCCTCCTGAAACTGAAGACTGCATTTCTTTGACCATCTGTTCAATTTCAAGCGTTGCGACTGCGGACTGATCGGCTAAACGGCGAATTTCCCGCGCGACGACTGCGAATCCGGCTCCGTATTCTCCCGCTTTCTCGGCTTCGATCGCTGCATTTAGCGATAACAAATTCGTTTGATCTGCAACCTTCGTAATTGCTGTCACAACTGTATTAATGTTATTCGCTTTTTCATCCATTACCTTTAGCTTTGATGAAATTGAATTCGTCGCATAGGCTAAACGCTGCATTGCAGATTGAATCTTATCTAAGTTCATTTGACTGTTCGATGCTGCATTCGTTGTATCTTTCGCCGTTTTCACCACATCATCCATCGATCGAGCTAAATTTCCTGCGGTTGCTGCAATCTGGCGCGCGGTTGCATTCACTTCATTCATCGATGCAAACTGTTCGTTTACCGTTGCTTCAAGCTGTTTTCCTGCCGCTGCGATCTGGGTGGTTGAAGTGCTGATTTGAATGCCTGATCGTTGAGCTTGGGCGATCAATCCATTCAAGTTTTTAGTCATGTTCTGAAACGATGCGAGGAGTTGACCCATTTCGCTCTGATCGTGTCCTACCTGGATCGATTGCGTCAAATCTCCGTCTGCGACCTTCTGAGCCACTTTCGAGATGCGATCGATGGGACGAGTAATCTGGCGATTTAGCACCACGCCGATCAATGCCAGCAGCAAAATCCCCAAGGGCATCCCAAGCATCACGCTATCCATCGTGCGACGACCTGAATCTTCCGCCGCTTGCGATCGCGTCTGTAACAAACTCTGCTCTTCAGTTTTCATCCGAGTGACGGTTTCTCGAATTTGATCCATGAGTTCCTTGCCTTGATCGGTTCGGACAACTTCGAGCGCGGCATTTGCGCCTCTCGTTTGTCTAAGCTGAACTGTCGTATCGAGTTCTGCGAGTTTTTGAGCAATCTTAGGTTCTAGCGTTTGCAGGTAAGCTTGCTGTCTGGGATTGTCTTGAATGAGATTTTTGAGCTGATTAATTCTGGCTGGAATTCTCGATCGCGCTTGATTGTACGGATCGAGATAGCGCTGTGTTCCCGTGAGCAGATAGCCGCGCTGTCCGGTTTCCGCATCTTTCACCAGCGATAGGATCTCTTCTATTTCACTGATCACCTTGTAGGTGCGGTTTTCTTCACGAGCAGATGAAATGAGCTGATCAGTGCCCCGAAAAGCAATAATGCCGATCGTGGTAAAAATCGACAAGCCTAATGCAAACCCGATCGCAATTTTGGTTCCAATATTCCAACGATTTAACATAGCTGATGTTGTTCCACATAAAAATGATGATTTATAGCTTGAGAATCCGTTGCAATCTTGCTTTTAGAATGGTCGCAGTGGCGAGATCTCCTTGCTGTTCTTTTAACAATGCTAATTCAATCAGTGCTTCATAAAACTGGGAGTTGAGGTAGATTGCTTTTTGAAAGGCTTTCTCAGCTTGTTCGGGTCGATTAAGTTCTTGATAGATCTTACCGAGTAATAAGTAAGCGTTGGCATCGGTTCGATCGAGTAATAAATGAGCTTCGCAAAGCTGCGCGGCTTCGGCAAACTGTCCTCGATCGAGGAGCTGTTTTGCTTGCTCTAATCTAGGGAGTGAAATCGTTGGTTTTGAGACTGGTTTAATCGCTGAAACCTTAGACGGTGCGGGTTGAGAAGGACGCGGTTCTGCTTTTCGATAAGCGAATGCAGCAGAATGATCAACGGATTGGTAATGATCATGCAGAATCTGCGAAGTTTCTGCGGAACCGACAAACAATAAACCTGGAGGGATTAAAGCCTGATCGAGCGTTTTGATCACTCGCGATCGCGCTTCTTGATCCAGATAAATCAGCAAATTTCGGCAGAAAATAACATTGTACTGATGCTCAAGTAAACGATGAGATTCTAAAAGGTTCTCCTGCACGAATTGAACGGTTTTACGAATGTGCGATCGCACTTGATATCGATCGCCCGTTTCCTCAAAATAAGCAGGATTAATTGCACCACCTCGAAATGATCGCTTTGTGTAAATTGCTTGTTTCGCTTTCTCCAAAGCAACTTGGCTAATATCTAAGGCATCAATGCGAAATTGATCAGCGGCAAGTCCTGATTCTAGTAGCGTGATCGCGATCGAATAGGGTTCTTCTCCGGTCGAACAAGGTGCAGACAAAACGCGCAGGGTACAATTTGGGTTCCAGGCAGTTTTGCTCCATTCTTTCAAATAGATGAAGGGTTCTCGATCGCGGAAAAACCAAGTTTCAGGAACAACAACGGTTTCAATCAATGCGTCAAATTCTTCGGGTGAATGCTGTAAGCGATCATAGTAATCCTTGAGATTTGGCAGACCGCATCGGGATTGACGTTGCTCGATTGCATACGCGATCGCGTTTGATCCGATACTACTCGCATCTAATCCGATCTTCTGTCTTAGCATTGTTTCAATCGTCGTTTGTACCATCCACTTAATAAGTCCCCCCAGCGATTAAAGCCACGTTCTGGACATCAGCGATCAGTGATTCCCAGTGCAATCGCTGAATCATTTCTTTCTCGTGCACAAACACTTCACCGAAATAAGAGGAATCACTGCTTTGCACTGACGGTTTTAGATTCGGTTGATCCAACGTTTCCGTGACTCGCTCTGCTAACAAACCGATGTAAGTTCGATCACCATTTTTAGTTTTATATTGAATCATAATGATGCGCGTACTGTAGCGCGATCGACAATTCTCGCCCCGAATCAGCTTGCACAAATCGATCACAGGCACAATACAATTGCGGTATCTAAACACACCTGCCACCTGATCGGGAACTTGATGCACTTTTCGCAGCATTACGATCGGTAGCACCTCAGTAATGTGAGTGCTATCGATCGCATAGATATTCTCATCGATCTGAAAAAGCAGCAGAAGCATTCAGTCGCCGCAATAAATTCGTTGCTTAGTTTAGCATTGATCAAATTGACAAGGCATCTATCTGAAGACGGGAATCAAAGATCGAAGATCGATCGGATTTGTTTGCGAATCAGTTCAAATCGCGTTTCTTCCTTCGCCTCAAGCACAGTTACACCCATACTCTTGAGGACTTCTTGCCGCTGAGAAAGCGCTTCTGCGATTTGATCCGCTAATTCACGATGACCGCTCAACAGGCTTTGTAAGTTAGCGTGATCGACCACGAACAGAATCGTATCTTCGACCGTGCGTAAAGTTGCACTCCGGGGCGTTCCCAACAACAACGACATTTCCCCGATAAATTCACCTGCACGACGCACCGCAACTTGTTGATCGATCGATTCCACCACAACTTCAACTGCACCCGACAAAATCAGATAAAACGAATTACCCGGATCATTCTCCCGCGCAATCACTTCCCCAGTCGATAGCTTTTTCCGATAGCCCTTTTCAATCACTTGACGCAGTTCAATATCCGAGCAGTGTTGAAAGTAGCTTACTTTTCTAAGCAAATCGCGCAAAAGCCAACCACTGATCGGTTTTTCGGTTTCGGCAAGTGGAGTGATCGAGCCATTCTGAGCTTCTGTTTTTCGCAAAAGTTGAACGATTGTTGGCAGATCGTTCAGCACAATATCATCGGGAGGTGCTTTCGTCTCTAAACCTCGATCGCGAAACTCCGCTTCGATCAGAAAATGCAGCGCACTCTTGATCGAATCCATCTCGATCGGGTGTTCGATCCACACGAGTAGTTCAAATTTCAACATCGAATTTTCGGCATCAAGCCCCTTAAAATATACCTCCGGTGAGGGAGAAGTTAGCACCCGCGATTCTTGCCTTGCAGCCGCCAACAGTGCCTCCATCACCGTCAAAGAATCGCTCTCATCGTCCACCGGAATCGGAATTACAATCCGGCATTTCGGATCACGATAGCTCCAGTTCACCACACTATTTTCTAGGAATCGACTATTCGGCACAATCACAAACACGCCATTGATCGTCCGAATCGTAGTACAGCGAATCGAAATTTCCTCAACAATCCCCGCTAGCTGATCTACTTCAACGTAGTCGCCTACTTTAATGGGTTGCTCAAATAGCAACGTAATTCCACTGATAAAGTTACTCGTAATGTTTTGCAAGCCAATCCCAAAGCCAATCCCGATCGCGCCCGCAAACACTGTTAGAGAACTTAAATTGATTCCCGTTGTTTCGATCACCACGAAAAACCCGATGATCGTCACAACATAGCTCACGATCGTAGAAAGAGATTCGCGCGTTCCAACATTTAACCCGAACCCTGGGAACACTCGCTGTTTCAGAAGTTGCTTCGTTAAGTTGGAAATCACCATCACAACGATTACCTGGATCAGCAACTCAGCCACGGAGCCGATCGAAAATTGCTTTCCGCCAAATGTAAATAGTTTAGTCGAAAAAAAGCTAGACAACTCTCCAGACAAACCTCGAACAATGATTCCGTTGAAGAGTTCCTGAAGTTCCATAGTGATATATCGCACTTGATTCCAAGCTGAACTTAACTCCCCCGCTGGGCGGAAAGTTTCCATCTGGAGAAGGATTTCGTTTAATTTGGCGTGACTTGTTCTCGATCGCTAGTGTAGGCTGATATATTCTTCAGTCATTCTGGAACCCTATCTATCCCAGTGAAACCTGCGTCTGTCAAAAAGCATGAAAACCGATTGTTCCTCAACCTCATCTCAGGTGGAACGATGGGAATTTTGACGGTGATTACTAGCGTTTCGTTTGGAGCAGTGATCTTTTCTGGCGGATTTTCTGATGTGCTGCCTTGGGGCATTGGAGTACTTTTATTTAGCGCAGCAGTGATCAATACGATCGCATCTTCATTTAGTTCTTATCCCAGCGTCGTTGCAACCCTTTCAGATAATTCGATCCCTGTTCTCAGCCTGGTTGCCCGTCAAATTGCCGATTTGATGCCCAATGCAACCGTTGAAGAAAAGTTGCTAACCCTCAGCGCCACGATCGTTCTAAACTCGATCGTTGGTGGCGCGATCCTAATGGCGCTAGGGAGATTTAAGCTAGGAGGATTGATTCGATTTATTCCTTATCCGGTTGTGGGTGGCTTCATTGCCAGTACGGGACTGTTGTTAGTTGAAGGCGCGTTCCAATCTCTGAGCGGCGTAGATTATGACCATCTAACGCTATCAGTCTTTTTACAGCCGAGTGTCTTATTTCAATGGTTGCCTGCGGTCTTTTTCGCGCTAGCAATGTATGTTCTCCCAAAGTCGATCCAGCATTTTTTATTGCTTCCGGGCATTATTGCAGCCTCGATCGCGCTTTTTTATGCTGGACTTGCGCTAACCGGAACCTCGATTGCACAAGCAGATGCACAACAGTTGTTACTAGGAGCAATGCCAGCAGGCGGATTGTTCCAATTCAATACCATTCCAGCCGTGATTCATGCCGATTGGTCTGTTGTTTCTAAGCAAGTTCCAACTCTTGCGGCGTTATGGCTAATTGACTCGATCGCGCTTTTGCTTAATGCAAATGGGATTGAACTGCTAGTAAAGCGCGATTTTGACCTTAATCGAGAGTTAAAGATCGCAGGAGCAGCCTCAATCGTATCCGGTCTGGGCGGCGGTGCGGGCGGCTTTTCTAGCCTAAACGAGACTGCATTGGTGAAACAATTAGGAGGAACTTCGAGATCAGTCGGGCGAATCATTGCGGTGATGTGTTTTGCGATCGCATTCGGCAGTGCGGAAAGCCTAGCCTATTTCCCGAAGTTCGTCCTAGTTGGATTGCCGCTTCTGTATGGCATGGAGCCGCTTTACGAGTGGATTTACCAAGCTTGGTTTAAGTTTTCTCGATCGGACTATGCAATCATCCTGCTCATTGTAGCGGTGACAGCAACAGCGGGATATTTACAAGGTATTGCAGTCGGGTTGATGGCAGCGATCGTGCTATTTGTGATCAACTATAGTCGGCTTGCGGTCACAAAGCGGGTGAGTTCGGGAAGCTACTATCACAGCAATGTACTACGAGCGCCCGAAGAAACGGACATTCTCCAAGCAGAAGGCGAACAAGTCTTAGTTCTAGAACTACAAGGACTGATCTTTTTTGGAACAGCAAATAAATTGATCAATCAAATTCGCGATCGCTTGGCTCACACTGCAAAAGTGAAGTTTGTGATTTTAGATTTTCGATTAGTCAGCGGACTCGATGCTTCTGCAGTGTTAAGCTTCGCCAAACTCGAACAGCTTGCGAATCAAAAACAGTTACATCTATTGTTTACCCAACTCTCCAAAGAGGCAAAAGAGCGATTGAGTCAAGGCGATTGTCTCGATGAATTTAATCCGCTCTGCCATCGATTTGATGATCTCGATCGCGGTTTGGAATGGTGCGAACAGCAGATTCTCCAGACTCAGCCTTTAGCGCAGCTTGAACCTGATCCAGAATCTCCCGATCGCGCTTTGAATCGTTATCTCAAGTCCGTTTTTCTCGACCCTGCACAAGTCGATCGCTTGATGTCTTTGCTGAAAACTTGTTCGCTTCAACCGGGAGAATATCTATTTAGCCAGGGCGATCCGTTTGATGGATTGTATTTTGTGGGATCGGGGCAAGTAAGCGTCGTGCTAGAACTCGGTCAAGGTCAGACAAAGCGGATTCGGACTTATACAATCGGGAATACGATCGGTGAAATGGGGTTATATCGTCAAGCGGTGAGAATGGCCTCGGTGGTCGCAGATAAGCCGAGTACGGTGTACTTTCTCTCGTCTGAAGCATTCGAGCAGATTGAAGCTTCTGATTCATTGCTAGCTGCGAATGTTCACCGATTTATAGTAAATTTGCTAGCCGAACGGCTTGAACATCGAGAACAGGAACTCAAGAATCTGCTGCAATCGTCTTAGCTCAGTGGCTTCTATTTTCTCTCAACGCTGCTGATCGCATTCCAAGCGCGATCGCACTCAGCGCCAAAACTCCCACCACTCCAGCTAACGGATTGAGATCGATTCCTGTTACCCAAGCCGGAACCCGATTCGTGACTGTCACCAATTGCCCCACATTCACTAAGTAATAGCCCCAAACGATGCCCGCATGAAACCCGATCGACAATCCTAAGCGTCCCCGTGTGGCTCGTTTCGCCCAGACCAAAATTGATCCCAAAATCACCAAAGCAAATAACTGGGGTCGAATTCCATGCAAAAGCGCATAAATCAGACTAGTCACTGCAAGCGAAACACGAGGAGAATACTCTCGATCGAGTTCATTCAATAGCCAACCGCGAAACAGCAATTCCTCGACAAAGCCAACCGCGATCGCCATCAAGCCCCCTTCGAGCAAGATTCGCGGAAACGTATTGGCAGGGACTTGCCATTTCACCCAGCCTAAAATCCCTTGCAGCGCGAACATCAGCAGCAAACTTCCAAGCCCGATCGCTAATCCTTGCAGAAAATTTCGCAAACTCTGGCGTGGCTGTCTCAATCCATAGGCTCTAAATAAAGGCTCACGATAAACGAATCGCCCCCACAGTTTCACAAGCACAATGAACTCTGCATACAAAACGATGTAGGTCAGAATCGAAGCCAAGTTTCGCGCGGCATCCGTTGCCCCATAGAAGATACTGACCGCCCACTCGATCGGAATCTTCAGCGGCAGCCACATCACCAACAGCATCAATACAAATAGCCCAATCCGAATCGGAGTTGGGCGATGAGAAATAGCGGCAAAATTGAGTTTCAAGCGGCAGTTGGGGGTTATTCTTCAGGCTCGATCGTACTCTCCAAGCCCTTCATTTTTAGCGTTTCGCTATAAAACTCCGCGTGTTCCTGAGCGCAAGTAATCACAAGCCCCACTCCACTATTGTGAGTTTCCATCATGATATCGACGGCTTGAGGCTGAGTCAGGCTCGGAACCGTTTCAATCAACGCCTGTACTACATATTCCATCGAGTTGTAGTCGTCGTTGTGCAGTAAAACGCGGTAGCGCGGGGCAATTTTTCGAGTTGTTGAACGCTTTTCAATGGTTTCAACAGACACAGTTCTATCCTCTCCGTTAGCGACTAGGGGTCAATTTGATGGACAGAAAATTTCTACCCAATCGATTTTAATGATTTCAATTGTGAACTGAAACATCAGTACAACACAGCTTCCGGGCAGAAAAGAATTTTAGCGATCGTCTCCAGCTTATCGTTTCTTCACGATGCGCGTTCGTCTCATTCTAGCCATTCCGTCGAGAATTGATCAATCAGATCGAAGAGTAGCGGTTTATTGGCACAAAATTTTAGAATTGAGAAATGCTTTGATAAAACCTTCATAACCTCTATGGCTGCCGACTTTCAGCGGTTTCAACCTTCTCAGATCGTTTTTCTCGAACACAACGGCTCCCGACTTTACGCTGAAGTGGTGCAATTTGTGGAATCGAGGCGACTTTGTTGGGTTCGCCCGATCGTGCTGGTCACAGCTTCAGAAACGGAAGCCTGGACGGAATACGATCGCTTAACTCTGCAAGATCTCCAAAACGGTTCTGATTTGATGTGCCCTGCCGCGTTATTTCGAGAGGCGTTAGATATGGAGGTATTACCTTTGTTCGCTCGGCTCGGCTCCGAATCCAAAGACAGAAATCCGCTTTCTCATCGCCAGTTGCACCAATTTATTCAGCACATTTGGCAAGCACGCCCCGATGTATTTGAAAATAAATCAACCTAAGTGATGTTTTGAATATTACATGGCATCACCTCTTTCTGAATCGCAATAGAGTTATCAATCAGCCCGCGCGGGCGAGAAGCGTACCGAAGGAATCTGTATATTTCCGCACAATATTAGTGAAACTACTTACCAGAAAGTTTAAATACCCCCCGCGATCGAATAAAGTTTCTGCGAAACCGCAAAGCTTCCCTAGTCGTTCTGAAGCGAAGGCAGTTATCGTCAGAGCATCCACCGGAAAAAATTGTTTGAGATCGAAAAGGGTAAGAAAAGTTATGCAGAGTTTGCTCGTCCGTCCCCAAGCTGCCATCGTTCGTCCTTGCGGTTCCCTCAACGCTGCAAATGCCGCAGAATGCCAACAACAATTCCATACAGCGGTACTTTCCGAGCAAAATAGCGCCCTTCTGATCGACATGAGCCAGGTTGAATCTTTGGACAGCGCTGGCTTGATGGCACTTGTTTCCACCTTAAATCTGGCACAAGCGAATCAGAAGCGATTGAGCCTCTGTTCAGTTACGGTATCGATTCGGATCGTATTTGAACTAACCCAACTCGATCGCGTTTTCGAGATTTTCGAGAGCCTTTCCGCGTTTGAACTCGCAACCGCTTAGATTTGTTTGATTCACCTTGCTTTTCGCTCAGTCATTTGGCGATCGCGCCTATACTAAGAAGTCGATCGCGCTCAAGAAAGGCAAGGTGAACCGTGACAATTGCAGTCGAATCTCTTCTGACAACTGATATTCTGCGTCCGGCTCGATATCTTGGCAATGAGTTAGGAGCAGTTCACAAACCTTGGAATGAAGCAGCGGTTCGATGGGTCTTGACCTACCCCGAAATCTACGAAGTCGGGGCATCGAATCTCGGTCACATCATCCTCTACAGCATTCTCAATACACAGCCTCGCCAGTTATGCGATCGGGCATATCTCCCTGCATCCGACCTTGCCGCGAAACTTCGAGAAACTGAAACACCTTTATTCGCTGTCGAGTCTCGTCGCCCGCTCACGGATTTCGACATTCTTGGATTTAGCCTAAGTTACGAACTCGGAGCGACGAACATTCTCGAAATGCTCGATCTCGCGGGGATTCCGCTGACTTGGAAAGCGCGATCGCAAACTGACCCTCTAATTTTTGCAGGCGGACAAACTGCAACCTCAAATCCTGAACCGTATGCCGATTTCTTCGATTTTGTGGCACTGGGCGATGGTGAGGAACTTTTACCAGAAATCGGATTAGTGATCGAAGAAGGGAAAGTAGCAGGATTGAGCCGTGAAGAACTTTTGCTCGATCTGGCTCAAGTTCCGGGCGTTTATGTGCCGCGATTCTATGACATGGCTCCGGATGGCTCCGTTCACCCAAATCGCCCAGATGTGCCGAAACGGATTCTCCGACGGGTTGCAACACCGATTCCGGCTTACTCGATCGGGCTTGTTCCATACATCCAAACGGTACACGATCGCTTAACGATCGAAATTCGGCGCGGCTGTACGAGAGGCTGTCGATTTTGCCAGCCTGGAATGCTGACTCGTCCCGCTCGCGATGTCGAACCAGAGCAAGTAGTAGACGCGATCCAAGAAGGCATGAGAGCCACTGGATATAACGAATTTTCGCTGCTGTCTTTAAGTTGTTCGGATTATTTAGCCTTGCCTGCGGTCGGAGTCGAGATCAAAAATCGGCTGAAAGGAGAAAACGTCTCGCTATCGTTGCCGAGTCAAAGAGTCGATCGCTTTGACGAGAACATCGCCAATATCATCGGGGGCACTCGTCAGACAGGCATCACGTTTGCACCGGAAGCTGGAACCCAACGAATGCGCGACATTATCAACAAAGGTTTAACCAACGAAGAACTTTTGCGCGGTGTCAAAACCGCCTTCGACAAAGGCTGGGACAAAATCAAGCTGTACTTTATGATCGGGCTTCCGGGCGAAACTGATCCAGATGTGTTGGGAATTGCCGATACGATTCGCTGGCTCCGTCGGGAATGCACTAAGCAAGGACGCAGACGATTAGATTTCAACGTCACGATTTCTAACTTCACACCGAAACCCCATACGCCGTTTCAGTGGCACTCGGTTTCAACGACTGAATTTAAGCGAAAACAAGCGCTACTAAGAGAAGCCTTTCGATCGATAAGAGGAGTCAAAATCAATTTCACCGATACCCGAATTTCGGCAATGGAAGATTTTGTCGGACGAGGAGATCGACGATTAGCCCCGGTTGTCCAACGCGCTTGGGAACTTGGCGCGGGAATGGATTCTTGGTGGGAAAGTCTCGAAAAAGCGTTTGGTGCGTGGACACAAGCGATCGAGGAAGCAGGAGTCGCCTGGAAATATCGCCAAGTCGAAAGCGGCGAATGGAATATTTTTGAGGCGAACGAATCGATTTCGCTCGATGCTCCCTTGCCTTGGGATCACTTGGACACCGGGATCGATAAGAAATGGTTGAAGGAAGATCTCCAAAAGGCACTTGAAGCGGCGATCGTCCCCGATTGCTCATTTGAGGGCTGTTCTCACTGCGGCGTGTGTGGCGTTGATTTTGGACACAATATTGTGATTCCGCCGCCTGAAATTCCTGGATTTACGGGACATTTTGAGCCGAATCAAACCAAAGCGCAGCGGTTACGGGTACGAATGGGAAAAGAAGGAGAAATGGCGCTACTCAGCCATCTCGACATGATGCGATTGTTCGATCGTGCAGTCCGTCGCGCTTCGATTCCGCTCACGTTTACAGGCGGATTTCATCCTTCGCCCCGGATTGTGCCCGCGAGTGCGTTACCGCTTGGGGTCAGCAGTTCCGGTGAAATTGTGGATTTTGAACTCACGCAATCGATGGAGATCGAAGAATTTCGCGCCCGTCTCACCGCCCAGCTTCCGGCTGAAATCCCGATTTACTCGATCGAAGAAGTTGACGCGCAACAACCCGCAGCAGCAGTTTTACTGCAAAAAGCAGAATACCGAATTGAGGTTGCATCCGACATCGAAACCTATTGGACAGCTTTAATCGATCAAGTTTTGGCAAAATCCGAAATTTGGCTAGAGCAAACGACGAAATCGGGAAAAACTTATCCGTTAAATCTGCGCGATCGCTTATTTGAACTGCACTTAATCGAATCTAGTCCCCAAAAAGCGACACTTCGATACATCGGTAGCTGTCAAAACGACGGAACCCTATTGCGTCCAGAACAAATGGTTACAATTCTTGAACAAGTCTCTGAGCAAGAATTACATCTTCTAACTATTCATCGCACCCAGCTATTTTTGGCGTAGTCAAACTTTCTTTTAACTACCTGCTCAAAATCAAATCGTCAAAACTGGTACGGATGCAGATCCGCACGTTATAATGCTTTGCATCACAGCTTGTAGTGAGCTAAGAATCCCCGTAGATGCTGTCGGGTGTTGGTCTTAGAGTCTTACTCAGGTTGTTAGCCAGATTTTCGTTATTCTTCATCCGGATGCAGTGAACGACCGCGATCGCTGCCTGCTTGATCGAAGTTCACTCATTGACTGTCCAGCGTCAGAGTGAGGATCGGTTTGGGATTTTCGGTTTTTTAGAACCTCTCAGGCTGAACACTGCTCAGACTTGTGCGATCTAGAGATTTCACGCTCCTGTGTTTTTGACCGTTATCGCGAAAGAAGCGAAACTTCAAAGCTTCGATCGCGCCCCAGTTTTGAGGAAGTTGAATGCCAAAGCAAATTGTGATTGCTGAGCAGCATCGAATTGCTGCTGTATTTTCAGAAGATCAGATTCAAGAATTAATTGTTGCTACCGGAAGTCATCAGGTCAGCGACATCTATTTAGGAATTGTTGAGAACGTTTTACCCGGAATCGATGCCGCATTTGTCAATATCGGTGATTCTGAGCGAAACGGATTTATTCACGTTTCGGATTTAGGCCCCCTGAGATTAAAGCGATCAGCAGGGTCGATCACAGAACTCCTTGCACCTCAGCAAAAAGTTCTCGTGCAGGTGATGAAAGAGCCTACGGGCAACAAAGGCCCGCGCCTCACCGGAAATATTTCGATGCCCGGTCGCTATCTCGTTTTGATGCCGAATGGACGTGGGGTAAATCTGTCCCGCCGAATTCGCAACGAAAACGAACGCAACCGACTGAGAGCTTTAGCGATTCTCATCAAGCCCGCAGGCATGGGAATTGTGATCCGCACCGAAGCTGAAGGAATGCCCGAAGAGGCAATCATGGAGGATCTAGAAACCCTCCAGAAGCAGTGGGAAGCGATTTTGCAAGAAGCAGGTTCGACTCGTGCGCCTGCGCTCTTAAACCGCGATGACGACTTCATTCAAAAGGTTCTGCGCGATGTCTACAGTGCTGATGTCAACCGGATTGTAGTCGATTCACACACTGGACTAAAGCGCGTCAAGCAGCAGTTATTAAACTGGGGTAGCGGAAAAGCACCGCAAGGAATCCTAATCGATCATCACCGCGATCGTATTTCCATCCTCGATTATTTCCGCGTCAATGCCGCAATCCGAGAAGCGCTCAAACCGAGAGTCGATCTTCCTTCCGGCGGATACATCATCATCGAGCGAACTGAAGCGCTGACGGTAATCGATGTCAACTCTGGTTCATTTACGAGATCGGCAACCGCAAGAGAAACCGTCCTCTGGACAAACTGCGAAGCCGCAACCGAAATCGCGCGGCAGTTACGCCTAAGAAATATTGCAGGCGTGATCATCGTAGACTTCATCGATATGGAGTCCCGCCGCGACCAACTGCAAGTTCTAGAGCATTTCAATAAAGCACTGCGATCGGACAAAGCGAAACCACAAATTTCTCAACTTTCCGAACTCGGATTAGTCGAACTGACCCGGAAACGGCAAGGGAAAAACATTTACGAGTTGTTTGGTCGTCCCTGTCCGACTTGTGGCGGTTTGGGTCATGTCGTTCACCTCCCTGGGGAAGTTGATTCTGTTGAAGAAGGTGAGAGCTTAGAACAACGCCCCGCTGCTCGATCCGCACCATCAGAAGGCACACCTCGTCGCGCTGAACCCCGCCGCGAAATTCCAGCCGCAACCGAAGCGTTTTGGGAAGGGGACGATTTGGAGGGCGATGGCGGTGAGTCAGACCTAGAACTTCTGCATCATCCGAGCTATCAAGAACGCGGTCGATCGACGGCAACTCGTCGCCGGAAACGTCGAATCGGTGAAGAAGCTCCCCGCGAGCTTACTCGGAACGAAGCCCCAGTGCGCGAAGCCCCTCCCAAACCGAGCCGATGGGAAGAGTCAGGCACACGCCCGAATGGATCTTCAACGCCAGCGCCTACTTTGGTTTCACGATCGACGGAATTTGCGCCCGAACCTGTTGCAGAACCGCCCGTCGAAGAAGCCCCCCGCGAAAATCGCTACGAAGAGCGCCGAAACAATCGTTCTCCGAGACGCGATCGGTTTAGCAAAACTCCGGCTGAACCGCCCGAAACGATTTACGTCGAAATGACTCCTGATGAGCAAGATGTTTACGCTTGGATGGGAATTTCGCCGCTGATTCTGTCCAGTCAAGAAGTCAAGAATCCGAAATCTGCGATCGTTTCCGTCTTGCTTCCTGGAGAAGCGCCGCCCGAAGCAGTTCAAGCGCCTCCGATTGAGGAAACTGTTGCACCAGAGATTCCAGAAGCACCTGACGATGAGATTGTGGAGTTTCCGTTTGAAGAAGAGACTCCTTTGATCGCGGCAGAAGTCGAAGCTCTCCCAGTCGTGGCAGAAGTCCAACCGCCCGAACCAGAAGCAGCACCAGAGCCAGAAGAGGATGCTCCGGTAAGACGAAGACGGCGGCGATCGTCAGCAACAGCAAACGAATAACTTGCCTCAGAATCCGACGCTAGAAATGGAGCAGTCTTTGTGGAAGCAAGGGCTGCTTCGTGTTGCAGGTGTAGACGAAGCGGGTTTAGGCTGTCTTGCAGGCCCGATTGTTGCAGCGGCAGTTCTTTTACCGACTGAGTGCGAAATGCTAGAAGGCGTTCGAGATTCCAAACTCTTGTCTGCATCTGCACGATCGCGGTTATTCAATCCAGTCAAAGCAAACGCGATCGCGGTCGGAGTCGGAATCGCAACGGTTCAAGAAATTGAGCAAATCAATGTATTACGAGCCTCTTATCTCGCCATGCAGCGAGCGCTCTCTCGAATCCTGCCTTACGATCATGCGCTCATTGATGGACGACCGATTAAACAAGCCGATCTCGGTTCACACACGGCGATCGTGGATGGGGATGCAACTTGTTATGCGATCGCCTGCGCCTCAATCATTGCAAAAGTCAGACGAGATCGATTTATGCAGCGACTTGCAACCCGATTTCCGAACTACGGCTGGGAACGCAATGCAGGCTATGGAACAAAACAGCATCTTGAAGCGATCGAAACGTTTGGAATCACACCTCATCATCGTCGAACTTACGCCCCGATTCAGAAAGCAATTCAGCGATCGTGGAATTGAATCTCCCAAGGCTCGAAGATTATAGGCTGAGGAAAGATTTGTGTGATGCCGTCTTTAGAGTGTGGTATCTTTCAGAACGACGTTGGTTTTGATGGGGTTCAGCCATCAAACGCAAGGGGGAAAGTCCGGTGCAAGTCCGGCGCTGTCCCGCAACTGTGATGAGATCCGAGATCTCTTAGTCAGGATGCCCGCCGAAGTCGCTAATCTGTTATTTTTCATCTGCGAGGTACGGATGATGGGAAATCCCAATTTTTTGCGATTCGTTTGCGATCAAACTTTGTTTGCAGATTTAGTGTTGTAGCGTTCTTGCTTGAATTGCGTCGGATTAAATTGCCATTGCGTCGATGAGGCAAGTATGGCAGAGGTGCTGCTTTGTGTAGACAAGTGGTTCCCATTTTGATGTTTTTACAGAGAACGCGAATGCACATACGAAATGATTGCCGGCAGAAAGACAATCGTCACTGGCAGCACCAATTGATCCATCACAATATTCTGACCCTTGGATATGGTGCGTGGAATGGATATCTTCAGCGGGGACGAGGGTTGCTCGTTTGTGATGTCGTTGATCCAATTCTGCCGTCTATTGATTGGCAGGTTGATTTTGTCAGTTTCAACCAGATGTTTATTCCTCAAGTCCAAGTTGCAGGGTATTTAGGGGAATTGCAACTGGAGCAAACGGTAGTCGCCGGAGTGGAAAGTGCGATCGCAACTTACAATCCGGCTCAAGCGATCGTTCTTCTCATTCATGGAAATCAGGAACTAGAAATCAACCTGCTCCAAAATTTAGCTATCTCTCCTGTAGATTGTGCTAAACAAGTGCGGCGACGTTGGGAAGAGTTCCAACCGCAAGCAAATGATTTGAGAGTCAAATTTTGATTGCACCCTCAAGCATCGAATCGATAAAAGCTAGAGCAATTTGAAAACTAACAACATGATTGATGTTCGATCGAAGCCTCGCCCTCGTTGGGTTGTAATCATCCCTACGCTGGGATTGCATCTTGGTGCATTACTTGCTCTATTTCCCGCCTACTTTAATTGGAGCGCCATTGGAGTTGCTATCTTTTTGCATTGTCTTACCATTGGGCTAGGAATCTCTCTAGGCTTTCACCGTTTAGCTTCTCATCGCAGTTTTAAGGCTCCGCAATGGCTGGAATATAGTCTAATTCTTTGCGGCACTTTAGCAGGTCAAGGGGCTGTAATGGGTTGGGTGGGATATCATCGGATGCACCATCAGTATGTCGATCGCGCAGGAGATCCACATGATTCGACGCAAGGATTTTGGTGGAGTCATATCAGTTGGCTGATGCACGAAGTCCCAATGAAAACGGAGCTGCGACGCTTTACTAAAGATATTGCAGACGATCGATTCTACCAATTTTGTCATCAGCACTATATCGCACTGCAACTTGTTCTTGCAGTTGTACTGTACGTCTTGGGCGGAATGCCTTTTGTAGTTTGGGGCATTTTTGCTCGGCTATTTGTGGGATTTCACAGTACTTGTTTTGTCAATAGTGCCTGTCATCAGTTCGGGTATCGCAATGTTGAAAGTAGCGATCGCTCCACAAACTGTTGGTGGGTTGCCTTGCTGACATTTGGCGAAGGATGGCACAACAATCATCATGCGAGTCAAGCTTCGGCAAGATTCGGCTGGCACTGGTGGGAAATCGATCTCGTTTGGCTGATGATTCAAGGTCTTGAAAAATTGGGGTGCGTGACGAATGTGAAAGCAGTAAGCTCAGTTCAATCTAAGCATTGAGCAGTTTCTCTACTCCTATCAAAGCTCTGAAACTACAAACCTGCCATGACTCAACACACCTTATTCGTTTGTGTGCTTTGCCGTTCCTCAGAAGCTGAATTAACTGTTAAACAGCCTGCGGGGCAAGCTCTCTTTGATCGACTGAATGAAGCGCTCGCTGACAATCAGGACGAAATCGTTTTACAGCCTGTGCGGTGCATGGCAGCTTGCCAACACGCCTGCGCCTTAGCATTTTCGGCTCCAAACAAGCTGACATTTATGCTGAGTCAAGTCTCTCCCATTCAGTCTGTTCCCGAATTGCTGCAATTTAGTCAGCAGTATGTCGTTGCTCCGAGCGGCAAAGTTCCCTACAAAGAACGTCCCAATCTGATTAAGCAAAAGCTCTATGCAGTGTTGCCGCCTCTACCGACTGGGGAGGAGCGATCGCAGTAGTTCAAGTTTGCTCAGGTACGCTGGATTAGTAAGCAGGTTACGAATGTTTTTAGTAAATCACAACATAATGTAAATCATGCTTGATCTCACTTTGAGATCAAGCATGATTATTCTCAAGCCATCACTAAGACTGAAGTCTTAGTGATGGCTTGAGAATATGGGCGCATCAACTTGTGTAAGGAAGTAACAATGGATTGTAAAACAGCAACACTCGTCTACAAAACCGATAATGCGCTCGACTTTGCCAAGTTCTATTGCGATCGCCATGGCATCAACATGACGAAAAAGCTTCGGGATTCCGTACCGTGTAACTTAGTAGAGTGGGTACGATCGCTAGAGTTTGGGATCTTTGAACTCGATAGTTTACTGATTCACGGCAGTACTGTGAGTGTGAGTGATAAACTGCCTCCTGAAACCTTGCCAATTCAAATGCTCGATCTAGTCATGCGAGTGGATGTAAACTCTCTATTCTGTGGTCTTTCGGGTTTGACCTTTGAGATGAAACTCAGCAGGGGAGTGTAGCAAAACAGGGTGGTGCCATTTAAGAAAGGACAAAGAAAAATGGGTTAGGACAGACAGTTTACAATTGCAAAGCTTCTGATGATGGTCGTTTATTCTTTAGCCTTTCCAAAATAGGACTACCCAATCTCAATCGTTTTTCCAAGACCAACCTCATCAGCAATCAATAAACGCTCAACTCTGGCTGAATTTGCCCTTACATACTGTTGTAGTGCAAGTTAATGTGGAAATGGATCTTTGTCGTTAGCAGTAATACGACCTGAAAAAATGTTAGCAAGTACTTCAAGCGCACCAAGGCGCATAACAGTGTTTATATGAAAATTTGGATCATCAGATGCAGAACTGAGAACGCTCTCTCCTGGTGAATACTCTATTGAGTTAGATAGCCGTTCTTCAATTTCTGGAAACTCCCTGATAAACCTTTCCCAGCTTCGGAAGTTGTCTAATGGAATGCCTCGTCGCTGCCTAATTTCATTATTGCTGGCGGTAGATCCCCTCGTAAACGCATAGTGAGTGTAAACAGGATCATTTGGGTTTTCTTGATCCCTGACAAAAACTATATCTGCGTCACACCCATCTGCGGAAGGGATCTCAAATAGTGGCATAGCTGTGCATTTCCAATGATTCTTTACTGCTTAAATGTCAGTTTGCTCATCTGTAATCAGTAGCGCTCAAAATTTTGGTTGTATTTCATCCTCTGACAACGCGCAGCTTTCACCAGTTTCATTCGGTACGGGTCAGCATTCTCTCGCCACTCGCCAAACCACTCAATACCCCTTCAACTCAGCACAGTGGTCTTCGGGGCATTTGAGCCAGCCACGTCGATCGCGAACTTTTCCCAATCGTCCAACAGTCCCCAATCTTCCTCCTGTGAGATGGAAGAAAGGTAAAGCAATATCTGATCGATGCTTACTTGTGACTAAGTTCGACCAGTACTTGAGAAAAGTTGCGATGAGTTCTGGAGATAGATAAACTTGATTGTGTTCGACCTTCTTTTGCTCAAATAGCTCAATCACAGCGAGTAACAAAGTCGGTTTGTGAGGAGCAACACCATGAGCGTTATCGACTCTAAGTTTCGTGAATTTATAGCTATAGAAGCTCAAATCTTTGTTTATCTGTGCGATCTGTACTCGAAGAGTTAGTCGATGAATCGCAACTGCCCGAATATTTGCCGATAAAGTACTACCCTTACATCTTCATCACGATGGCTCTAGAAACTGGAATCGAAGTGAGAGACATTACAGCGTTAGTTGGTTTTCTTGCTGCATGTTGCCTATCAGCACTATGCAGCAAGAAAACCAAGCTCGGAATTACCCGAATTCTATTTGCCCGAAGAGATGTAAATTCTCTTCAAAACTTACACCCTTTAATTGCTGAAACGATGGCTCAGGCGAGATTTGAACTTGCGACCTTGGGCTTATGAGTCCCCTGCTCTAACCACTGAGCTACTGAGCCGTACATTATAAGAATACCACAATTGAGGAAGCGAATAAAGCGATCGCTCTAAAAAACGAAACAGGGAAGGCACATATCCTTCCCCATTCCAAATGTCAGATCGATCGACTAACTCCGAGATTGAGGCAGTAATGCGATCGGGTTGACTGCTCCTCGACCCGGCACATGCACTTCAAAGTGAGAGTGAGGGCCCGTACTGAACCCAGTACTGCCCATGTCAGCGATATGCTGTCCTTGGCGTACTTGCTGACCCACTCGAACCAGTAGTCGGCTGTTGTGAGCATAGAGAGTCACACTTCCATCCGCGTGTTTCACTTCAACCAAGTTTCCATAGCCGCCATCATTCCAACCTGCGGTGACAACTTTACCAGAAGCCGCTGCCATGATCGGGGTTCCTACAGGAGCCGCGATATCGATACCTTTGTGCATCCGTCCCCAGCGCCAGCCGTAGGGCGAAGTCAGGGTACCTTTCGCGGGCCACATATAGCCTTTGAAGCGATCGCCTGGTATGTAGGCATCTGGACGACCCAGAGAAGGAAGATTCGGCGAAACCGTTTTACCGACTGGAGAACGCAGCATCGGAGTGTAGGACTCTGAGCCGAGGGTTGCAGTTGCAATGACCTGAGATTTCGGCTTGGGGGCATCTGCTAACATCCGCTCTAACCGAGTTTGACCCGAAGGAGCTACAGCGCTGCGGCTTTCGGTGCGAAGCGCGGCGACAGGGCGATTAGGGTTGAACTGCGGGTTCACGCGGCGTGACGGAGTCTCAGAAACAGCGGCTCTAGGAGCTTCGCGGTTTGCAGATCGAGACTGGTAGCGCTCACGCAGACGCGAAATTTCCGACATCAGCGTATTGACATACTGGTCATCATTTCGGCGCGCATCTCCACGCGCTTCAGGAGCGCGGTTGCGAGACGGGTTGGCGAATGCAAACTGACGCGCATCTCCACCAATTGCCAGCGGAATGCTGGGATTGACGGGGTTCTGAGTTGAGGCAAGGCTCGGAACCGTGAGCACTTGAACATCTGCAACGGTAGGAGCTTGAGGCTGAACGGTTGCGACGGGCTGAGAAAGCGCCTGTGCGATTTTTTGAGGAACTTTGATGAACTGGTTTGCCTGCACCAGATTTGGGTTGCTCAGGCGGTTGAGTTCAGCAAGGTCACGGGCTGAGATGCCGTGGACTTGAGCGATCGAGGAAAGTGTCTCACCGGGATTCACTCGATACGATGCAAGGTTGGGCGTACTCGGTTGGGGCATCATTGCCACAGTTTGCGCCGGGGTAGATTGGGACTTAGAAGGCTCCTCAGACTTCAACTCCGCCAGGCTTTGCTTTAATCGATCGCGGTTCTGCTGCAATCCTTCGAGTGCCGTTTGCTTGCGCTTGACGACAGACGAAACGCCTTGAGGGGCGCTTGCCTGCGGAGGAATGACGGGAACTGCTTTGAGATCAGGGAGCGATTGAATCGGCACGCCACTGATTGCGGTACGGTTTGTGGCTGGCACTTGCAGGGTTTGACCGACCGATAGAACTGCGGTGGTTTGCAAGCCATTCAGATTTGCCAGCTTCGCAGCATCAATGCCGTAAAGTTCTGCAATTTTCCAGAGTGTTTGACCTTCTTGGACGGTGTAAGTCGTCGTGGAAGCGGGCGAGGCGATTGGCTCAGACGCGGTGGGTGCGTCCGCCGAAGCAGAAGTGCTAGGTGTCAAGTCGGATGTCGCGGGTTCATTGGCGGTGGCGGCTTCCGCTTGTTGAGGAGCGGCTAGACCATATGCGCCAACTGAAAAGGCGAGTCCAAGCATGGCAGCAGAGGTACGAACGGTTCGATTTGCCTCTGGAAGCGTCTGCCGGGGGTGTTCTTCAGCGTTCTCGGAGTCGAGGGCGCTAAAAGGAACTGAGTTTACGTCTTGCGGAACTGCTCGTTTCAAAAAAACGACCTCCTAAAGTGTGCAGCATTTAACTGTCATCGAGTCGAAACTTGTTGCCAGTCACTCGATTTAGTTTCTATCAGGCAATTTGACCTTAATCAGGGATCACTCCCAAGCAAGACTACCCTACTTTTAGACTTTCGGGAAATCTGTGTTGCTCAGTGTTGCTGTATCTATCCGAAAGAATCGATAGCAGATTCGCTGAGTGACTGTCAACTCGCTAAGGTGAAGCTGATGGGCTGAAGTTCCCATGCCACAAGGCTGAACCGAATTTTGAAAATCCTGGACAGTCTGGGAGCTAAAACTGGAATTCGGCGGATTGATCAGCATCTAACGAGTTTTTCGGGTGGGCTTGTGTGAATGATCCGACTGAAATCTTTTAGAACAATTTCAAGATTCTAGTCAAGATGGTTCTTGTTCGTATTTGATGACAAGAAGTTAATGTAAACAATATCATCGCTCAACCGTAAATTCATGCAAGGGATTGAGATTTGATTTTTTTAAACCTCTCATTAGAATCTCTTAAATCTTGCCCTATCAAAGGCTTAAACGCTCTTTCAGCCTTGTGTACTGTTAAATCTAGTTGATAGAAAATTCGCAGAATTACGGGCGCGAAGTATGAAATTCGCGATATGGATTTCTTATCTAAAAACTGCAAATTAGTGATCCAGATAACTAATTTGTCGTGGCAAATTTGCATCTTGCTGTTATGGAAGCAGTGGAGTGATAGAGCAATCGACGATGTAATTTGAGCAACGATCGCGTTTTTTCCACATATTTATATATAGATGGTTTAGCTGAGGTATCCGAGTTGGCGACGTGCCTCGAATAGCCCGATCGCGGCGCTAACCGAAAGGTTGAGGCTGCGGACACCCGGCTGACTCATGGGAATGTAGGCAAGCATCGGGCAGATTTTCAGGACTTCGGCGGGGAGTCCTGCGGTTTCGCTGCCGAACAGGAGCCAATCGGTGTCTTGATATTCGATTTGGGTGTAATTCTGGGTGGCTTTGGCGCTGAAGCCGATCCAGCGTCCGCCTTGGGTTTGCGAATAGGCATAGAAATCGGCGATCGAGTCGTGGACTTTGAGCGTGACGAACTCCCAGTAGTCGAGTCCGGCGCGTTTGAGATAGCGATCGCTGATTTCAAAGCCGAGCGGGGCGACAAGGTGCAGTTCTGTTTGGGTTGCGGCACAAGTGCGAGCAATATTTCCGGTATTGGGAGGAATTTGAGGATGAACAAGAACGACTTTAGGCATGAATCGAATCGTGAAAGAGGGGTCGAGAGAGCATAACCGTATCGGAAAATTTGCGTGTTACTCCTTATATACGATTTCTTAATGATCCAAAGAGCAAGTTGAAGCATTAGATATTCTAATTACCTCCGAGCATCTCCCCAAAGTTAGATGAAAACTGCTACTTTGTCACCAAATCGCGATTTTTCTGGATGAGAAATTGATGATATTCACCAGTTAAGTCGGACAGATGGCGTAAAAAGTCGCGACAAATTGTGGAGACAAGAAGTTTGACAAATTTTGGCTGGAATCCGGGCAGAAAGCGCATTTTGGTAATCTAGACTACTAATAGAAGCAATTAAAAAAGCCAGGAATTCAAAAGGATTTCTCCCGCATTCCTGGCTTTTTAATTAGAAGGTTGAAATTAGTTTTTCGGAGCAGGACTTGTCGGAGTGACACCAGGCGGGGGAGTGGTGGGACTGGTTGTGCTGGCATCCGGCGCAGCAGGTTGATCTGTGCTTAAGCGAGTAATTTGATCCTTAAATTGAGCGGGTGCGAGAGAAGCTGCTTTATCGAACAGAGGTTTCGCTTCATCATTTTTCCCTTGCTCTTTCAATACCAGGGCTTTGTAGAGAACGGGTTGGAAATCATTCGCGTTGCCTTTTGAGGCTTCGTCAAAGGTTGCAAGGGCATCATCGTAGCGTTTTTGAGACGCGAAAACTTTGCCTAAAAGGACTTGTACCGCTGTTGCATCTACTGCATTCGGCTGTGTTTTGTTGGCGCTCGGAGCTTGTTTAACTGTATCTTGCAAAAGTCCGATCGCGGCTTCGGGTCGCTGCTGTTTGATTAATAAATCAGAAAGTCCAGCGAGGGCGTTGAGGTCGCCAGGTTTGGCTTGCAGAATCGATCGATAAGCCTGTGCTGCACCTTCAGGGTCGTTCAACTGCTGTTTTGCCTGAGCGAGTAGAACGCCGTATTCGGTCATATTCGGATTTAATTTTGCGAGTTTCTCTAGCGGATCGACGACTCCTTTGACATCATTTAATCGCAGTCGCGCTTCGACCAGTCCGCGTAGAGCTGTTGGATTTTCGGGTTCGCGCTTGAGGACTTCTTCATAGCCTCTAGCTTGCGCTTCGATATCCGCTTTTTGGGGAGTCGCGGCTTCAGAGGGAGACGGACTTGGCTTATTATTGGCTTGGGAATTGCTGCCGATCGCGGAGGTAATCAGGGGCAACATTGTGACACCTAATAAGCCGACGGTTGCCACGATCAGGACGAGGTTGAGCAGCCAACGATTTTTCCGTGGTTCGGTCACAGGATTACCTCACAATTTTTCGCAGAATGGAACAGCTAAGACTGAGTTAGCAGATTCAACGATAGCGCAAAGTTGTGAAATGGGAGCAGTGAGGGGGGATTTGATGGTTTGTCCCCCAGTTTTTAATTATGCTTGAGCCGTTTGACGCGGAGCCGAAGGGTTGGGCATCGATCGAGTTTCTTTTGCCGAGTCGAGTTCTGTGATTTCGATGTGATTTAACAGAGTGGTGACGAAGGCGAAGAGCAGGAATGGTAGAGATAAAACGAGGATGAGTCCGACGGTTGCAAGCGCGTAGACTGGACGGCTTGCGCCCATCATTGCCATTGCTGAGGCTAAACTAAGGAAAATGACAATCAGCCAGACGATGATCTGACCGTAAACATCGCCGAATGAAAGTGTGCAAGATAACCGATACCGTTGCATATTATTCATGGTTTCTGAAGGCAAAACGATTTAAGCGGTTCTCTAAACGTAGCGTTAAGTCCTCGATCGCGCTCTCGTTCTTCTGACTTCTGCAACCTTTTTTAACGTAGTTTTACAGAAAGTCGATTCGACGTTGCAAGATGATCAACCTGTCGAGAATGCTGGATCAAATACAAAATTGACGACAGGTGGATCAAATTTCCTTGTACGCTAGCGCTATACCTGTTTTGACGATCGCTCATGCCGCTAGAACGAATTGAGATTTTGTCTGCTGAAGAATTACGCCGAACGGTAAATCGTCTCGCTTCGCAAATTGTTGAGCGATCGGGAGATTTATCAAAGTTGGTTTTGCTGGGAATTTACACGAGAGGCGTTCCATTGGCGAAAACGATCATGGAACAGATTAACGCTTTGGAACAGATTGAGGTTCCGCTGGGTGCGATCGATATTACGTTTTACCGGGATGATTTTGATACGATCGGGGTTCGCACTCCGGCTAAAACTGAGATTTCCTTTGATCTGACCGGAAAGACTGTGGTGCTGATCGATGATGTCATTTACAAAGGGCGAACAATTCGTGCGGCATTGGATGCGGTGAATGATTATGGGCGACCGGAAGTAATTCGGTTAGCGGTGTTAATCGATCGAGGACATCGGGAAGTGCCGATTCATCCAGACTATATTGGAAAACAGCTTCCGACCGCCAAGGAAGAAATGATCAAGGTGTATCTGCAAGAAACTGACGGGCGAGATGGGGTCGAGCTTGTGAAAGGATAGAGAAATCGTTAGAGAAATCGTTTTATGAATGGAGCGACAGAAACCCAAAATCGCAAAGCCGATCATTTAAGAGTTTGTCTAGAAGACGATGTGCAGTGCCGAGAAACCACGACAGGACTCGAAAACTATCACTTTACGCACTGCTGCTTACCGGAACTCGATCGAGCAGATATTGATATTCGCACGACTTTTTTAAGCAAGCCGCTCAACGCTCCGATTTTGATTTCCTCGATGACGGGCGGTACAGAATTGGCGAAAACGATCAATTACCGTTTAGCTGCGATCGCGCAAGAATATCGGCTTGCCATGGGCGTTGGATCTCAGCGAGTCGCGATCGAGAATCCTGGTGTTTCTGATTCTTTTGCGTTGAGAGCGATTGCACCGGATGCGGTGTTGTTTGCAAATTTGGGCGCGGTTCAACTCAATTACACTTATGGAATTGAGCAGTGTTTGAAGGCAGTGGATCTGCTCGAAGCGGATGCGTTGATTTTGCATCTCAATCCACTACAGGAAGCGGTGCAAACACGAGGCGACAAAAACTTTCGCGGGCTGTTCGATAAAATTGCTCAACTTTGTGACATGCTTCCGGTTCCCGTGATTGCGAAAGAAGTGGGGAATGGGATCTCGAAGGCAATGGCAGAGAAATTGATTGCGGCGGGGGTGTCTGCGATCGATGTAGCGGGTGCAGGCGGGACTTCTTGGGCGAAAGTGGAAAGTAGTCGCGCTCAAGATCCAATACAGCGACGTTTGGGAATGACGTTTGCGGATTGGGGAATTCCAACCGCCGATTGTATTACTCAAATTCGGCATTTTTCGCCAACGATGCCGCTGATTGCGTCGGGTGGATTGCGAAACGGATTAGAGATTGCGAAAACGATCGCGCTTGGGGCGGATCTGGCTGGGCTAGCGCTGCCGTTTTTGCAAGCGGCGAATGAGTCGGAAGAAGCACTGCATTTGTTGATGGAGATTTTGCAGGCGGAGATTACGACGGTGCTGTTTTGTACGGGAACGAAGGATTTAGAGGAATTAAAGCGATCGGGTGTTTTGCAACGGCGATCATCTTAGTCAACGAAGTTCCTAACGCACAAAAATCGATCGTAGAATCACAAATAAAATCCCACTCAAAGCTGCCGAAATCGGAATTGTCACGAGCCAAGTTAGCGCGATCGATCGGAGCGTTTGAAATTGAATCGACTTCAAACCTTGCACTAAGCCCACGCCAACCACCCCACCTACCAGCGCATGAGAAGTCGAAACGGGTAGACCAAACCGAGAAGCAATCAAAATTGTGGTTGCCGTCGCGAGTTCTGCACAGAGTCCGCCGCTCGGCTGCAGAGAAATGATGCCTTCTCCGATCGTTGAAATCACTTTTTTGCCCAAAACCGCTAAACCTGCCACAATGCCAACCCCGCCTAAAACCAATGTCCAGAGCGGAATTTGAAACCCTTCTGTCGGAACCTTACCTGTTTGTAAAACAGAGACAATCGCAGCGAAGGGAGCGATCGCATTTCCCACATCGTTCGAGCCATGAGCGAACGCAACAAAGCAAGCGCTAACCACTTGAAATCGTCCGATTGTCGATTCTACCGACTGTAGGTTCTGCAAGGCTGAAATTGAGAGTCCAGTGATTGCGATCGCGCCTAGCATCAGAGAAATGTCTTGAATGGGTAGACCAATCAGACTTTGAATCGGTTGTGCGATCGTTGGGAAGACAATCACGCCGAAAATTCCAATGAGCATCGTACTAAGCCAAGGAATCCATTGTTGTAGTTGTGCGATCGCATTCGGTTGATCCAGAATCCAGTATTTGATTGTGCTGTAGAATGCGGCGGCAATTAAACCGCTCACCGCTGGAGTGATAACCCACGTCATTGAAATCAATGCGATCGCGTTCCAATGAACTGCATCTAGTCCAAACGCGAGAGAACCGACTCCCGCGATCGCGCCCACAGTTGCATGAGAGGACGACACCGGGAAACCAAAGAGCGTTGCAACATTTAGCCAAAGTCCCGCTGCAACGAGAACTGCAATCATGCCGAGCAGTAAAATCTGCGGCGTGAACTGTGTTGGATCGAGAATGCCTGTAATTAGCGTTTGAGAAACATGACTACCAAACAGAACTGCACCAGTAAATTCTAGAATGCCAGCAATGATCAAAGCTTGCTTTAAGGTGACTGCTTTGGAACCGACCGAAGTTCCCATCGCATTTGCGACATCATTTGCACCTAAATTCCAGGCAAGGTAGAACGCAAGAAGACTGGATATAAAAAGGATTAGTGTTGCGGATTGACTCATGTACAAAAGGATATTGCTGTTTTTGAGGCTTAAAAGACTCTACGTGCGATCGATTGCTAATTTGGTGTTGAAAGCAATTCGTATAAAAGCGCGATCGCAGCATTATCAAGCTGACCTTTCCCTTGAGCAATCAGCGAATCCATCAATGCTGTGACCTGAGCGCTTCCGAGTAAAGGCACTCCCACTTCTCGCCCAGTCTGCAACACAATATTCATATCTTTGCGGTGCAGATCGAGCTTAAATCCAGGCTGAAAGCTATTATCTAAGATTCGCTGTCCGTGAACTTCTAACACTCGACTTTGAGCGAAGCCACCCAGTAACGCATCACGAACTTTTGCAGGATCAACGCCTGACTTTTTCGCCAGTGTTAACGCCTCTGCAACCGCTTGAACGGTCATTGCGACTACGATTTGATTGCAGGCTTTAGTGACTTGTCCCGCACCTGCTTCGCCAATGTGAACAATGTTTTTTCCCATCGCTTGCAGGACGGGTAAAGCGCGATCGAATGCCGATTTCTCTCCCCCGACCATGATCGATAAGGTTCCTTGCTGTGCGCCAATATCGCCGCCTGAAACGGGAGCATCAAGCGATTGAATTCCGTGGGTTTGAAGTTCTGAGTAGATTTTCTTGGAAGTCGCAGGCGCGATCGTAGACATATCGATCAACAACATTCCCGATCGCGATCCTGCTAAGATTCCGTTTTGTCCTAATACAACTGATTCCACGTCTGGAGAATCGGGGAGACAGGTGATCACAATGTCGGATTGTTCGGCGACTTGTTTCGGTGAGGTTGCGGGGGTTGCGCCTTGGGTAGCGAGATTATTGATCGCGGTTGTCGATCGATTAAACACCGTCACGCCATATCTAGCCTTTAACAAGTTCTGCACCATTGGCTTTCCCATGATGCCAAGTCCAATAAATCCAATGCGTTCCATGTGATTAAATGTGTTGGTTTAGGCGTTGATATACGGTTGCGAGTGCGGTTTCATCTCCGACATTTCCGGGGAATAGGACGACGGGCAGATTTGGGAACTGTGGGTGATCTTCTGCGGTTCTGACCATCGAAACGCCTGCTAAAACTTGTCCCAAAAGTCGCGCAGTTCTGAGCGCTAATCCTTTGCTCAAAGTATCGTTTGAGGTGATGCCACCTTTGCTAATTAGAAAACCAATGTCTGACGGAAGATGCTGCAAAATATCCATTAAAAGCGTTGAGACAGATTCGCCAAAATTTAAGCGAGTTTGAGCATCGTTAAAGGTCAATTCTTGCCGACTGGTGTAGATTACAGGAGTCTTTCCAGCGTTGTGAATTTCGTTGATCTTTTCGACTGCGCTGTTTAACAAAGCAGTGTGAGCTTCATTCGATCGAGCTAATTGCCCAACTTCGATTTCAACGCCAACTGTTCCTGGGGCTTCGAGTAATTTCTGTAGCTGTTCGGTTGTTTTCTTTACATGAGATCCAACGATTACGGCTCCGGGCTTGCCTTCTCGGACATATCGCGCCATTTCTGCTTGTGCGATCGGTTGCGCTCCCAAATTTGCCAATGAAGTCAGCAAACTTGCCGCACTGCGAAATAAAAAGCGTTTTCCTTCCGATGCAACAGTTAATACATCCGATGCAAATCGATCCATGTCTGTCTGTGTTTCTGCATCAACAACACAGCATTGGTTATCGTGTAAATTCTTCAATTTGGATTGAATCCCCGATCGTAGATCCGCCAGCAAGAATCGCTCGACTTGATTCGCATGGATTCGCCCTTGTGTTTTCTCTTCGACGTAATCGGGTAGATAGCTATGCTGATACCCAAACACCGAATCCTTTGCAAACTCAGTTTCGTGAACCGGAGTATCGACCCCGTTGACTTTGAGATAATGCACACTATCGCGAGTTGTTCGCCCACCTTCAAAAAATGCGGGCACAAGGAAATGAGCATCGAATGAACCGAGTTCTTCCGCGATCGCATCTGTTTCGATCGGGTAATGTCCTCTTAAAGTTGAATCTGATCGACTCACCACAAGAAAATCTTGGATCAATTCTTGTGCGATCGCGCTTTTTAGATTGCAACAAACTTCCTGAGTGACCGCTTTTGCAGCTTCGGGAGTCAGCGATCGAGTATTCGTCAAAACAAAGAAGATCGGAGCCTGATCGCGTAATCCTACTCTTAGAGTTTCGACATCCCACTGCATCAGAAGCAGGCAACTATGCACCGTCTGCGATCCAGTTGGATCATCATCGAGAACAATGATTTTCGGCTGCATATTCCCTGCCTCTGCGCGGTGTACATCGCCCAATCTACCAGGAAATCAGGTTGCTTGCTGCGCTTTGGACTAAGCGATCGTGGTTCTGCCCTCAAAATAATCTTGTAGCTGTTTGCCGTGATCATGAGAAAGCTGACCGGGTGGCAAATGCGAACATTGGAATGCCTGCACGTCTGCAACCTCATCGACATCCTGTGGATTAAAGGCTCCAGTCGCTTCCACTTCAACGACCACGCAAATCGAGTGCATTCTCGGATCGCGATCGGGAGCCGAGTAAATTCCCACCAAGCGCCGAATTTTGGTAAGCTCCAAACCCGTTTCTTCTGCCAATTCTCGTCGAATCGCTGTCGGCAAGTCCTCGCCCCAATCGACGATGCCGCCCGGAAGACTCCACAGCCCGTTATCCCGCCGCCGAATCAACACAATGCGATCGCCCGGCAAAACAGTGATGATACTTGTGCCAGTGATTGGATGTCGGAACATGACACCCAAAACAGCTTGAAAATATCGCCAAAACCGACGCATAAGCTCAGGAAACAAAATGTAAGGAATGATCCGTCTAACAGCTATCAGCACAAGAAGATCCAGAAGTGAGATCGTTTGGCAGATGCAAATCGCTAGAGCAGAACGATTTCAGGTGAGATCAGCGAGAATTTGAGTCGCGTGAAGATCAGGCTTGACTTTGCGGTAGATTTTTTCGATCGTACCATCTGGACTGATGACAAAGGTATTTCGAGTAATCCCTAAATACTCTTTCCCCATAAATTTTTTCAATCCGTAACTTTCGTAAGTCTCTGCAACTTTGCCGCCTTCATCACACAGCAATGGAAACGGTAAGTCGTACTTTTTCACGAATTTCTCATGCGATTTTGCATCGTCCGTACTGACACCCAACAGCACGACATCTTGCGCCTGATATTGATCATATGTATCCCGAAAGCCGCACGCCTCCTTGGTACATCCGGGCGTGTTATCACGCGGATAGAAGTACAACACCACCCGCTTTCCTTTAAGATCTGCAAGATTGACCAGATTTCCCTGCGTATCGGGTAAGGAAAAGTCAGGAGCGCGATCGCCAATGTTCAAAGCCATACTCATCCTTGCTGAAATCGTTGTTTTGCAGAATTGATCGCGCGATCAATTTGCTCAAATCCTGTACCGCCGAAACTGTTTCGAGCCGCAACGACTTGTTCAGGCGCGATCGCGTCATAAATATCTGGCTCAAACGCGGGATGAAGGTCTTGCCATTCTGCCAGTGACAGATCTTTGAGCAGCTTGTTTTGAGAAATGCACGATCGCACGACTTTCCCAACTAAGTTGTAAGCCTCGCGGAACGGAACGCCTTTTGTGGCTAGATAATCCGCGACATCAGTGGCGTTAGAAAAATCTTCTGCGACCGCTTCGTTCAATCGTGCTGTCCGAAACTCCAACCCTTCTCGAAACAGAATTGTCATCGCTTCCAGACACGCCTTGACCGTTTTCACGCCATCGAACAAAGCTTCTTTGTCTTCCTGCAAGTCTTTGTTGTACGCCAGTGGCAGACCTTTCATCAGCACCAACATTCCCTGCAAATGCCCGAAAACCCGTCCCGTTTTACCGCGTACCAGTTCCGGCACATCGGGATTCTTCTTCTGCGGCATAATGCTGGAACCCGTGGCGCAGCTATCTTTCAGCGTTACAAAGCTAAATTCTTGAGAAGCCCAAAAAATCACTTCTTCCGATAAACGGCTGAGGTGAACCATGATCAAACTAGCAGCGCAGAGAAATTCGATCGCGAAATCTCGATCGCTTACGCCATCCAAACTATTTTCGTACAGCCCACCAAATTCGAGCAGTTCCGCTGTGTAATGTCGATCGATGGGAAACGTCGTTCCCGCTAGCGCACCCGATCCCAACGGCGAAACATTCACCCGCTGATAAATCTCACCCAATCGCGTCCAATCGCGCTGCGTCATCTCAAAATACGCCAGTAGATGATGCGCGAGACTAATCGGCTGCGCTCGCTGTAAATGCGTGTAGCCCGGAATCAGCGTTTTAACGTGCTGTTCAGCAAGTCCAATCAAAACGCTTTGGAATTCTCGAATCTGCTGGCGAATCTCCTGAATTTGAGAACGCAAATAAAGGCGGGTATCGGTTCCCACTTGATCATTGCGCGATCGAGCCGTATGTAATTTCTTACCGACATCGCCTGCAATTTCGGTCAAACGGCGTTCTACAGCAAAATGCACATCTTCGGCATCGACACCGGGCTGAAACTGTCCTTGGCGATATTCTTGGCGGATTTGCTCCAGTCCATTGACCAACTGATCGCCTTCTTCAGCAGAAATAATGCCGGTTTTCGCCAGCATCTTCGCGTGTGCTTGCGATCCGGTCAGGTCGTACTCGATTAGCTCAATATCAAACCCGATGCTGGCGTTGAATTGCGCGATCGCAGGATGCAATGCGGATTCAAATCGCTGACTCCAAGTGGTGGGCTGACCCGCTTGGGGAGATTTAGATTCAGGGAACTGCTGACTCAAGAGAAATTTATCTCGATCGACTGCAAGTTCTAAGCCTACCGCAAACAGTCAAAAAGAAGGGATGAAGTGCAAATTATTTTTTCACCCCCAATTAAGAGTTAGCCGAACGAAGTAAAAGTTCTGACAAAATATCCCAATCCAATTCCCATCACAAACGCCCACACCTGACCCGTTTTGACAAAGTGATTCCAACTTTTGCCCACGTTACCCGCGATATCGGTTTGCTTAAATTCTTGCGCCAAAACTGTCACGTCGATCGATTGAACAAAATCACTCAAGTGAGTCGTCTGATCGAACCAAGTGGATAAATCTAAAACAAAGTGAATCATGGTCGCTCTCTGTATGCTGAAGTGGCTTTCAGCACAGTATTACCATATGGATAAATTCAGAGAGTCCGAGAAAATGCTAGTTCAACAGCGGCATCACTGAGGTTGCAATGATGGCAGCTTGCGTACGATCGCGTAAATTCAAACGTCCTAAAATACTCGCAACGTGGTTTTTCACCGTGCCTTCTGAGATATCAAGCGATCGCGCAATTTCTCGATTGCTTGAACCTTCTGCAATCAGCCTCAAGACCTGACGTTCCCGCGCGGTCAGCTTGGCAAATCCGGGCGGGAGATTGGCAGCAGGGGCGCGACGTTGGGACGGCATGAACGGGAGAACATTCGTTGCGAGCGCTTCGATCGATTCGATCGGAGAGGTGTCGATCGAGGAAGCCAGCGCTTTCTGCAAGATTCCAGGACTCAACTGGGTAAAGCCTTTGTGCGCGGTACGAACTGCGTTTGCCAGTTCATCCGGTGACATATCTTTGAGCAGATAGCCACGTGCCCCGACTTGTAGCGCAGCCCGCACCGAAAGTTCGTCGTCTGAAGCCGTCAACACCAGAACGCGCGTGTCTGGGCAGCGTTCACATATCGTCTGTGTCGCGGTGATCCCATCCATTCTCGGCATCTTCAAATCCATCAGCACCACATCGGGCTGAAGCGCCTCGGCTTGCTGTACCGCATCGCACCCATTATCGACATCTGCCACCACCTGTAGGTCAGGCTCCTGCTCTAGAAGCGCTTTCAGTCCTTCCCGAATGAGATTCTGATCATCTGCTAACAATACGCGAATCATGATATTGGTTTCCTCTTGACAGGAGATTTTCAGAGACGGAGTTTGGAGACGGGGCGATCGGTAGACTCCTGAATGCAATAAACCGGGAATAAAGCAATGTTGAAAATTCGTATTTCGTTAAATATTTTGTAAAACTTTACCAAACCGTCTTTTAGTCTTTACAGAAATAAATCAAGCCAGTTGTGACAGAAATTTACCAAATTAAAGGAGAAGTCAGTATGCTGAAAGACTAGAAATTGGCACTGAAAAAGTAGTGATGCGGAAGACTGAGCAATCCATCAAGCCGATTCCCTGGTTTCGGCTCGGAATTATTGGAATATTTCTCATCTCGTTGAGCCTCCGTTTCTGGGGACTCGGACGATTCAACACTCTGGTCTTTGATGAAGTCTACTACGCAAAGTTCGCAAATAACTACCTGACCGGAATAAAGTTTTTCGACGGTCATCCCCCTTTAAGCAAGTATTTAATCGCGATCGGGATTTGGATTGGCAGTCATCTTCTGATCGGTCAAGACGCTGTAAATAACATGGCGGGTTCGACACTCAGTACTTGGAGTTACCGCTGGCTAAATGCGCTTACTGGGTCATTTATTCCGCTGGTAATTTCTGCGATCGCGTTCCAACTTAGTCGCCGTCGAAGCTATGCTCTAATCGCTGGAACCCTTGCTGCGATGGATGGTTTGTTCTTAGTTGAGTCGCGTTATGCACTCAACAATGTCTACCTCGTGATATTCGGATTAATCGGGCAATGGTGTTTGTTATTTAGTTTACGATCGCCGAAAAGATTGAACTCGTTTCTAGTCATCTCTGGGGTATTCTTTGCCGCCTCTGTTTCAATTAAATGGAACGGATTATGGTTCTTGATGAGCGTCTACTTCTTGTGGGGAATGGGTTGGATATTTCGCTTCTTAAACTGGACGAGACAACGCTCGAAACTATCTACAGAAATTCCGAGCAATTCATTACCAACTTCGCCGCTATATCGTCTTACACAAATTAACTTGTTCTATTTTTTACTTTGTTTTGCGGGTGTTCCGGCGCTGTTTTATTGGTTAATTTGGCTACCGCATCTTCACCTCAATCCGGAGTTTAATTTCGTCGAAGTTCAAAGGCAAATCTTGTTGTACCATCAGCGAGTCGGAAGCGGTACGAATATTCATCCTTACTGTTCAACTTGGTACAGTTGGATACTGATGCTTCGTCCAGTTGCGTATTATTACCAAGTTGCAAATTCAATCACCGACCCAATCTCAAACGGAAACTCTGCCCTGGTTCTTGAACCAGGGCGGGTTGTTTACGATGTTCATGCGATGGGAAATCCGGTGTTGTGGTGGTTTTCGGCAGTTGCGATCGTATTTCTGATTTGGATACTGATCGAACACTGGGAGATTCTGCCGAGTCTTGCCAGCATTCATGCACCGAGGCTAAGTTTTTTGCCGCCTCAAGAGTTGTGGATCGTGCTGTTTCTGTTCGTCAGCTATATTGCGAATCTGCTGCCCTGGATGCCCGTATCGCGATGTGTATTTTTATATCACTACATGGGGTCATCGGTTTACGCCACGATGGGACTAGCTTGGTTTGTCGATCGCTGGTTCCGCACCCGCGAATTTCGCTTGATCGGGATTGGAGTCATCGCGATTTGCGCGATCTCGTTTGTGTTTTGGATGCCAATTTATTTAGGATTGCCGTTGTCGCAATCGGACTATCAATGGCGGATGTGGTTGCGATCGTGGATTTAAAGTAGATGGGAGAATTCGCCGAATTCTCCCACCGCGTCTCATAGAACCTCTAGGCGTGCCGTTTTTGATGCCATACCCAAGCGTGCGTGAGAATCTTTTCAATATCTGCATACTGAGGATTCCAGCCAAGCGTCGATCTCGCTTTTCCCGCACTTCCGACCAGTGCAGGCGGATCACCCGGACGACGATCGCACTCGATCGCCTTAATCGAGCGACCCGTCACTTTACGCGCCGCCTCGATCACTTCGCGCACCGAAAACCCGTTTCCATTGCCCAAATTGAACTGCTGCGAATCGCCGCCTTTGAGCAAATAATCCAAGCCGAGAACGTGAGCTTCCGCCAAGTCCGTAACGTGGATATAATCACGAACGCAGGTTCCATCCGGTGTCGGGTAGTCCGTTCCAAAAATCGAAATCGAGTCGCGATGTCCGAGAGCAGCCATCAAAACGAGCGGAATTAAGTGCGTTTCTGGTTGGTGATCTTCACCCAAGCGACCTTCTGGATCGGCTCCAGCCGCATTGAAATACCGAAACACTACCGATTTGAAATCATACGCCTGATCGAAATCCGATAAAATCCGCTCAACCATGAGCTTCGTCGCACCATACGGATTAATCGGGTCTTGAGGATGATCTTCTGGAATCGGCACAATTTTTGGAACGCCGTAGGTTGCACAGGTTGAAGAAAAGACGAAGTTTTTAATTCCAGCCGCAACCATCGCTTCTAACAGCGTCAGCGTTCCCGTCACATTATTCCGGTAATACTTATCGGGATGACTCACCGATTCCCCAACATACGCATACGCCGCAAAGTGCATCACTGCACTAAACGATCGTGAGGCAAATAGTCGATCGAGCAATTCGCGATCGTTCGTATCGCCCTCGATCAATTCAACTTTCAGCACAGATTCAACGATATCGCGATGCCCGTAGACCAAATTATCGAAGACGACGACTTCATAACCTGCCTTTTGCAGTGCGAGAACCGCATGAGAACCGATATATCCGGCTCCCCCAGTGACTAATACGATCGGCTTTTCAGATGACACGATAAATCCTCATCCAGCGTTAAGACAATTCCCATTTCAAGAAAGCGCTTCTACATCCAGGAGTAAGGACGCGAATTGATTCAAGGTCTGAGTGAAGCGCTTTACTTGAAGATATCGCGCGTTAGCAAAAATAAAACCACCGCAAAGACGATACCTGCCAAAATTAGTTCCACTGAATGTTCCTCCTAATACCCGCGACTGAGGTTGCCAATGTGATTAAATCGTTCTAGAGACGGATCGATCTTGCATTTTGCCTGATTTTTTGATCGTTCAGACCCATCCAAGCAATTTCATTTTAGAGAAAACGGTTTGTGCTTCAACAAATTTAAGAAAAAATCTGCGATTCAGCGCGAAAAAGTCCCTACAACCCGGCAATTTTCGGTACAATCCTAATCTTGAAACGGTTTATTTTTTTAGTGCAAGTCTAAATTTAAGGAGTTCAATTGCCATCCATCAGGTCATTCAAATTACGAACAACTTCCGTGTGCAAATTTGATACCTGCGGGTAATCTTGAAGCGATGAAGTTTCACGCTGAATTTAATCGTTTGAAGATCGTATTTGGTGGTGAGGGGTATTAGCGCGATACATAGGATTGAATAGATGGTTTTATTAGTAACTGATGTATTCGTTCTACTGACTCAGGTGTTGCTCTGGGTTGTGGTGGGTCTATTTGCTTGGTATGTCCTGCTGCGGGCGCTGCCAAGAGCGTTTCTGGGTGGATTGGTGTTGCTGCTCTTGCTGGGAGTGGCAGCTTTTACGTTTTATCGGGGTTCTCCAGAACAAGGACTGGTTGGCGATATTTTTCGGTTGATTGCCATTCCGTTTAGTCCGCTCGGCATCATTCTAATTTTGCTACTGATTGCATTTTCCGAACTGCTGCGCGGCGGCAAATTATCGAGGACGGGATTGATTTTGCTGCGAATTGCGATTCCAGCACTGTTAATTCTCAGTATTCCTGCGGTGTCCTATTTCTTGGCTCAAAGAGCCGAAGCGGAAGCGATCGACATTGCTCGACCTGTTGCAGCCCAAGCTCTCCCCGCCGGCGCGCGGCGCGTGATTGTGTCTTTGGCGCAAGACACCACTCGACTGCAACTTCGACCCAGAACGCAGCCGATTCCGGCGGCTCCCGCTCCGACTGCGCCGCAACTGATTCCACCGCCTTCCCCGATTCCGGCTGGAACCTTGACGCTACTGACCGATCAGCCTGTCCAACTGACCGAGCGCGGCGACATTTTGACCTACACGAATCAGGTCTATCAAGAAGAGCGGGCGCGGGGAACAGCTCCCTTGGTGATTGTAACGGCGGGCGATCGACCAGAGCGCCTTCGCAGAACCGGAGAAACTCAGAATGAAGTTTCAGAAGCGGCAGATGCGCGGCGTTTCCTCCAGGATTTGGGAATTCCAGAGGGCGATATTATTGGAGATTCCAATAGTCCGACGATTCAGAGTAGCGCGGTGAATGTGCGTCAGGAATTGCGGCGCAGAGGGATCAATTTTGGCAATCAGTTGATTTTGGTGAGTTCTGCGATCGAGATGAACCGAGCCGCATTAACGTTTAATCGGGAATTCAACAGTAATAATGTGCCGCTAACGGTGATTCCCCGTCCGACGAATTTTTTCACGCTGCCAGCGAGAGAAGCGCTAAGAGGTCGGGCACAAGGGCGCGATGTGGTTGAGCGCAATTTCCAACTCGCAGATCTGATCCCTAGCATTGATGCGTTTTCGCTCAGTTCCAAAGTGATTAATGAGTACGTTACATCGATCTATTACTTCTTGAGGGGATGGATTCGACCTGTGCGGACGACGCTCTAGAACAGCTCTAAGAATGAGGGGTAGAGGCGAATCGCTTCTACCCCTTTTCTGTTGAAATTTGCTTTTTCAATCGCGCTACCATAGGAAGGTTTCGATAGTAGGCAGAATCATGGCGCGATCGCGGGGGCAACTTCAAAAACTAGGGGCATATCTTCGCCCGCATTGGCGGGATGCCACGCTAGGAGTTTTGGCGTTGTTGGTGGTAAATGCGATCGGGATTTATATCCCGCTACAAATTCGCGACGCAGTGGATACGCTTGGCGTTGCCTTTAGCGTTGATCAGATCTTGATGTATGCTGTTCTGATCTTGGTGTTGGCTTCGGTAATGTGGGTCATGCGAATGGCATCCCGAACGTTACTGTTTGGCGTTGGGCGACAGGTTGAATTTGATCTCAAGCAGAGAATCTTTAACCACTTACTCAAGTTAGAACCTGCGTATTTCGCTGCGAATACGGTAGGTGATTTGATTAACCGTGCTACTAGTGATGTCGATAATATCCGCCGCTTATTAGGGTTTGCGGTTCTCAGTTTGGCAAATACGCTATTCGCTTATACGTTGACGTTACCTGCAATGGTGGCAATCAACGCCAAATTGAGTTTGTTAGCGCTTTCTGTATATCCGTTCATGTTGATCTTAGTGAGTTTGTTTAGTAACAAACTGCGATCGCAGCAGCTAGATGTCCAAGAAGAACTCTCGACATTGAGCGAACTAGTGCAAGAAGATATGAGCGGAATTGCACTGATTAAGATCTACGGTCAGGAAGAGAACGAGCGGGGCGCTTTTAGAGAACTTAATCGATCGCTATTGAATGCAAATCTCAAACTTGCTCTAACTCGAAACATTTTGTTTCCAATCTTGCAAGGAATTGCCTACGGGAGTGCATTGATTTTGCTATGGTTTGGAGGCGACTCGATCGCACGAGGAGAAATCACGGTCGGAGATTTCATTGCACTCCTGATCTTCGTCGAGCGATTGGCGTTTCCGACTGCACTACTAGGATTCACGATTACCGCTTATCAACGTGGGGAAGTGAGTATCGATCGAATCGAAGCAATCTTATCTGTTGAACCGAAAATTCAGGATAGTGCAGATGCGATTCCCCTACCATTAGCGCAAGTGAGAGGCAAGTTAAGTGCTGAGAATTTAACATTTCACTATCCTGGAATGTCTCAGCCTGCGTTAGACCAAATCAGTTTTGCGATCGCTCCTGGTGAATCCGTAGCGATCGTCGGCGCGATCGGATCAGGGAAATCGACGTTAGCGAATGCGTTACCGCGACTGTTGGATATTGCCCCGAATCAGCTTTTTCTTGATGGTTATGACATTACAGACTTGCGATTGCAGGATTTGAGAGGCGCGATCGCGTATGTGCCCCAGGAAAGCTTCCTCTTCAGTACGACGATCCGCAATAACATTCGATATGGCAAGCCTTTAGCTGAACAAGACGAGGTTGAACTTGCAGCAAAAATTGCTCAGATTCATGGGGAAGTGCTGAACTTTCCGCAGCACTATGACACGATCGTAGGAGAGCGTGGCATCACCTTATCCGGCGGACAGCGGCAGAGAACCGCATTAGCACGAGCGCTTTTGGTGGATAGTCCGATTCTAATTTTGGATGATGCGCTGTCGAGCGTGGACAATCAGACTGCAACACGAATTTTGAAAAATCTGTCAGAAGGAACCGTTCGTAAAACTGTTGTATTTATTTCGCACCAACTTTCAGCGGCAGCGATGGCAGATCGAATCTTTGTGATGGAACAAGGGCGCATTGTGCAAATGGGCACACACGGAGAACTAATTGATCAATCGGGACTTTACCGATCGTTGTGGGATCAAAACAAATTAGAAGAAGCCCTGCAATAATTCCGCGATTCTCTATCTGATGACAGAGGAAGAAATTATTTCTCGTCCAAATGTTCCCCCCTGGACAGAGTGACGAGGTAGCTTGCTTCGGTTAGTTTAGTTGCATTAGAGCATCTACCTAGGCAAGACCGAATTTTTCATCACAGTACTTCTCGCTGAAAGAATTGCAGCGCTCGACAAATCAACAAGGATTATTCAAAATGGCAAATACAAACCCCGGTGATCAACACGATCGCACAAATTACGCTGGCTCAACTCCAGATCCCGCCAATCTTTCCAGCGAAAACAGCTTCGTCGAGCCGAGTCCAGAAGTTTCTGGTAGCGGTTATACCCAAGGTCGAGCAGTCGAACGGCAACGTTATGAAACCACGCAGCAAGTCAGAGATGAGAACAATACAGCGAATGGTTTCTTGATCGGAATTTTGTTAACTGGGTTAGTGTTAGGCGGCGCTGCACTTGCGTATTTTGTGACACAACGCGATCGAACTCCTACCATTCAGCGCACGATCGTTGTTCCAAGCGCGTCGCCTTCTCCGTCTCCGTCGCCCGAAGTGAGAGAACGAGTAATCGAGCGCGATCGTATTGTTCCAGTTCCGCAACCGCAGCAGAGTTCACCTACTGTCATTCCTGCTCCGACGATCAAAATCGAGGCTCCTAAACCTTCGCCAGTGGCTCCTGCTCCCCAAGTTTCCCCTGCGACACCGAGCAATTCACAGACCAAACCTGCTACCGAGCAACCAAAATCAGCCGAGCCTTCTCCGTCCCCTGAAGCAACAACAAGCCCAACTCCTTCAAACCAGTAATCTTCTCTAAAGTGGTTGTTTAGCAAGCAGGCTGAGAATTAAATCATCATTCAAGCTCGATCGTGCATTTCCCGTCTTAGGAACGATGTCGATCGAGCTTGATTTGTATTTCGATTAACTTCGTGCTGCGTCTACAATTGCGATTCTGACTGCGACAACTCCTCCCTATGCAATGCCTCCTCACACCGAAGATTTGGTTGCCAACTCGGACTTTCGCCTAATTGTTTTGTCAGTTCTGGTTTCTTGTATCGGTTCCTACACCGCGCTTGATATCGCTGAACAAATCTCGATCGGCCAGGAACACCCGCGCCAATATTGGCTGATCGGAAGCGGAATTGTGTTGGGGCTGGCGATCTGGGCAATGCACTTTACGGTCAATTCAACGCCCCGCGAAGGGAGCTGTTTTACGCTTCAGTTGCCTGAAGAATCGCGCTCTTAGAGTTTTAGCGATCGAGCAGGACAAGCGAGTTTCTTACTTGCTTTAACGATCTTGGGCTTTTCGGGAGCTTGCACCGATGGCTTCAGGGATTGGCAGATCAAACTATCTGTTCCTGATGATGTCACAGCAACGATGCCAATGTAGCTCCTCAAATCAGTCTCGCGCGGTGCAGCACTCATCACCGAATCCGTTCCGGCTCGCAGCCGATAAGCGTAACTGTAGCTTTGAGAAATAATATTTGCCGATCGCTCTAATTCTTCTAGACTGCTGGCGAATCGATTGTTCTGTTGATAAAACTTCTCTTGCGCTTTGGTCATCGCTTTGAGATAAATTTCTGCTTCTTTTTGTTTCGCTTCAGCGCTATCTTGAGGCGGCTTGATTCCGGTATTGACCGAGCTTTGAGACTGACTTTTCGCGGTTGACCAAAATGCGGTCGTCCCACCCGCCACAAAACCACCAATCACCACCAGCACGACCGGAATCGCATACACCCGCCATCGCGTTTTCAGCCATCCTCGAAACGATAGCGATTCTTCTTCCTCAACCTCGTCCTCAATCTCTTCTTGATCTTCGAGATCTCGATCGACAGGCAATTCAGCTTCTATCGGCGGCGTTAAAGTTGCCACGCGGGACGACTCAGATGATCGCAGTGAAAACTCTCGTGTCCAAGCAAAGCCCTCTTCCCCAATTCGCTTCCCTTGTGCCCGAACCGATCGGATCGAGTCATTCCCCAACTCCAACAGTCCCTTTTGAATAAATGCCACAAGCGTCTCTTGATTCAGCGGCTTCTGAGACTCCAAAAAGATACACAAACAGTCCTCATCCATTCTCGCGCGTGCCGTGATGCCTTTTGGAGACAACACCGCATTCATCAATGCTGCGATCGCATTGGGTTCACCTTGCTTCGCGAGTTCTAACAGGTTCGACTGTTCCATAGACACACTGGCTTAACGCTCAACTCCAAACGGGCATCCTTACGAACTGCCTTACTTTACCGCCGACATCTCAGTTCTGTCTAATCATTCACATCAATCGTTGATCGTTCAGGATCAGAACCGCCTTGGTTGGAAAATTTCTATGTTTCAAACAAGGAATTAACATTAAGACGGCTTTTGATCAAACTGCGGCAAAGATTTGTGCTTACAGCAATTTAGCCTATTTTCACCGTGAATTCTCACCGCTGTGGGGAACACTCAGATCATAAGGGCAACTTGTCCCAGGATTTTGTGAATCTGTCACTTCAGGAGCAGGGCGGTGCAATCTGTTAAGCAACAGCAAATTCTCGGCTACTTCATCGAAGAAGCGAAAGAACATCTAGATACGATCGAGCAAGGCTTGGTCGATCTCGCGGCAACGATGGCAGATTCAGAGCGAGTCAATGAACTTTTTCGCGCGGCTCACTCGGTCAAAGGCGGGGCGGCAATGCTTGGCTTTGATGGCATTCAGAGAACCGCACACCATTTTGAAGACTGCTTCAAAATCCTCAAAGAGCATCCCGTTAAGATCGATCAGCGTTTAGAAGATCTGTTTCTCAAAGGCTTTGACACGCTCAAAGAACTGATCGAAGCGCTTCAAAGCCCCTTTGGTCTGCGCGAGGAAGATGCTCAACAAGCAGTTTCCGCCTCAGAGCCTACTTTTCGGGAACTGCAAGGGTATCTCAGCACCTTGATTTCAGGCAAAAGTGCCGCTTCAAAAGCTTCCGCTTCATCTCAAGCTGCTGCGACTCAAATTACAGCGGTTCTCAGAGCGATGCTGCAATTGTTCAAACAGGGCGATTCTCAAAAAGGGCGGCAGCAACTCGTCGCACTCTGCAATCGTTTGATTCAAATCAGTAGCACTACACCGAATTGGGTCACACTGCTGCAAACGGCTCAACGCGCGATCACAAATCCCAGAAACGGTTACGCAACGCTTGCCCCAGTTGTGATTAAGAATCTGAAGCAAGCAAGTGATCTTCTTCTCACCGGAAGCGCCAACCGAATTGCAGTCAGCGCGAATCTGCAAACTCTAGTCAATCCGCCTGCAAAATCTTCCGCTCCCGCGACTCCTGCCGCAAAACAACAAATTTCGATTCCGTTGGAGCCAAGAGCCGCTGCTCGATCGCTTTTGGAAGCGTTTAATAAATCGGAACTGATCGAAATTGCTGAGTTTATTATGAAAGCGATTCAATAGTTTGTTTGCCTTTAGACTGTGAGATAGAACAGTCTGGAGTTGGGCAATGGCGAAAATTGGGTTTATCGGCACAGGATTGATGGGCTTACCGATGGCACAGCGTCTGATTGCCGCAGGTCATTCTGTCACCGCTTACAATCGCACTGCCGCAAAATTAGAATCATTGACTGGAGCCGCGATCGCTACTTCTGCTTCGGAAGCGATCGCGGCTTCTGAGTGCGTGATTCTCGTGCTCACGAATGCTCAAGCGATCGGAGAAACCCTTTTTGCAGATCCAACTGTTTTACGCGATCGCACTGTGATTCAAATGAGTACGATCGCACCTGATGAGAGTCAAGCGATTTGCGATCGAGTCGTTGCTGCGGGCGGAAGTTATTTAGAAGCTCCGGTTCTTGGCAGTATTCCAGAAGCGCGATCGGGTAAATTAATCGTGATGGTGGGCGCGGAGTTGAAGCAGTTTGAAAAATGGCGATCGCTGCTTCAAACCTTTGGCGAAAATCCGGTTTTGCTCGGATCAGTGGGTTCCGCTGCGACTGTAAAGCTTGCATTAAATCAACTGATTGGATCACTTACGAGCGCGTTTGCTGCCAGTCTCGGATTGGTACTGCGCCAAAACGTGGATGTGGAAGCATTCATGCAAATTTTGCGGCAGAGCGCTTTGTATGCGCCGACTTTTGATAAGAAATTGCAGCGAATGCTCGATCGAGATTTTGAAAACCCGAACTTTCCCACAAAGCATTTACAGAAAGATATTGGTTTGTTTATTGAAAGTGCGCGATCGTCAAATCTTGGTGTGGCTTCAGTAGAAGGCGTGAGAGAAATATTGAATCGTGCGATCGCTGAGAATTTAGCCGATCTCGATTATGCGGCTTTGTTCTCGATCGTTTGTCCGCAAGAGATTCACGATCACTAACTCAAATATATTTTTTCTCTAAACACTTTAAGCTTGTAACAATAAACACTTTCCGGACTCGTACTTTTGAGGTTGAAATCTAATATAGACCGCCCCCGTAAAAGGTCGTTCCGATTACATTTGCCCGAATTTACACATGATGGAAAAGCTGAATCTAGTGCCCTCTAGTACAGCAATGTGAAGACGATGGTTTTCTGGGCAACCTAGAAGCAGCGTCCCTAAATTTGCTACGAACGTTCAGCCCAGAACTCACAGGACTCTTTTTCCTGAACACGATCGCAGATCTCAATCTGCAATATGTGACTCCCCTAGCACATCTCCATATCGAGCAGGTTCAAGTCATCTAGTGACTTCTGGACGCTTGGCGGCTGAGTTTTTACACCGCGACCATTGCCGTTTGGGTTCACAAAGCTATGCGTGTTTTGATCTATTCCTATAACTATCATCCAGAACCGATTGGCATCGCGCCTTTGATGACCGAACTCGCTGAAGGGTTGGTCAGACGAGGGCATCAAGTCAGGGTCATCACCGGAATGCCAAACTACCCGCAACGTCAGATCTACGAAGGCTATCGAGGCAAGCTTTACACAACTGAAGAACGCAACGGCGTGACCATTCAGCGCAGTTATATGTGGGTCAAACCCAAACCGAGTTTGATCGATCGCGTTTTGCTCGACAGTAGTTTTATGTTTACCAGTTTCTTTCAAGCGCTTCGAGGTTGGCGACCGGATATCATTTTGCTGACAGTGCCGCCGCTTCCAGTGTGCGTTCCGGCGGCGCTTCTAAGCTGGCTCCACAATTGCCCGATCGTGCTAAATGTGCAGGATATTTTGCCAGAAGCAGCGGTTCACGTCGGACTGCTAAAAAATAAAACGATGATTCGGGTGTTTGAAGCGTTAGAAAAATTTGCTTACCGCACTGCTCATACGATTAGTGTGATCGCGGATGGATTTGTTGAAAATTTAGAAAATAAAGGAGTGCCATCGAGTAAACTCACCTGTATTCCAAATTGGGTCGATACGAGTTTCATTCGTCCAATGTCCAAAGAAGACAATGCGTTTCGGATCGAGCATGGACTCGATGGAAAATTTGTCGTTCTTTATTCTGGAAATATTGCGCTGACCCAAGGCTTAGAAACCGTGATCGAAGCGGCGGCTAGATTGGGCGACGTTCCAGAGATTGCGTTTGCGATCGTAGGAGAGCCAAAAGCGATCGCGAAACTCAAACAGCATTGTGAAATACACGGCGCGGACAACGTGAAATTACTGCCGTTTCAGCCGAGAGAAAAATTGCCTGAAATGTTAGCGGCAGCGGATGTTGGGTTAATTGTGCAGAAGCGAAATGTGGTTTCGTTTAATATGCCGTCGAAAACTCAGGTCTTACTGGCTAGCGGACGGGCAGTAATCGCATCGGTTCCGAGTACGGGGAGTGCGGCAAAAGCGATCGAGAAAAGTCACGGTGGCGTTGTAGTAGAGCCAGAGAATCCAGAGGCGCTGGCGAATCAAATTTTGGAACTGTACCACAATCCAGAGTTTGCCGCTCGGCTGGGAAGACAAGGCAGACAATACGCGATCGAACGCTATTCATTCGAGCAGGCGCTAACACACTATGAAGCGCTGTTTGAGAAAGTTGCAAACCTTCCGAATGTAAAGCCTGCCTATCGATTCAGCGTGGATAAGTCAAGTAGTTAAGTCAAGTAGCTAAGTTTTCGCGTTTGATCTTGCGAATTTGTCGATCGGAGTCTCTACGGCTCCGATTTTTTTCGGTGTTCTCTCCAGCTTGAATGGGAACACTGGGGCTGTCATGGCTGCTTTTAGCTGTGTCATGCCCTCACTGTACTCAGATTATGACTTTCTCTAAACTCCCCGTTTCGGTTCTGATTCCTGCGCGCAACGAAGAAGCGAATCTGCCCGCCTGTCTCGAAAGTGTTGCGAGAGCCGATGAAGTGTTCGTCGTGGATTCGCAAAGTAGCGATCGATCAGTTGCGATTGCAGAAAGCTACGGTGCATCGGTTGTGCAGTTTCACTTCAACGGACGATGGCCCAAGAAAAAGAACTGGTCGCTGGAAAATCTGCCGTTTCGGAATGAGTGGGTACTGATTGTTGATTGTGATGAGCGAATTACGCCGGAACTGTGGGATGAGATTGAAGCAGCGATTCAGAATCCAGAGTTTGAGGGCTATTATCTCAATCGTAGAGTGTTCTTTTTGGGTCAATGGATTCGGTTCGGTGGGAAGTATCCAGACTGGAATCTAAGGCTGTTTCAGCATCAGAAAGGACGCTACGAGAATCTCAGCACTGAAGCGATTCGGAACACAGGCGATAACGAAGTTCACGAGCACGTTGTTTTATCAGGAAAAGTCGGCTATCTGAAGAACGATATGCTGCACATTGACTTCAAGGATTTGTATCACTGGCTAGAACGCCACAATCGCTACTCGAATTGGGAAGCGCAGGTTTATTTGAATTTGCTGACGGGTCAGGGAGAGAATGGCACGATCGAAGCAAATTTGTTCGGGAATTCTGTGCAGCGTAAGCGCTTCTTGAAACGAATTTGGGTGAGATTGCCGTTTAAGCCGACGTTGCGATTTCTCTTGGCGTATGTGATTCGGTTGGGATTTCTCGATGGCAGAGCGGGCTATATTTATGCGCGTTTGCTGAGTCAATATGAATTTCAAATTGGGGTGAAACTGTTTGAATTGCGGCAGTTTGGTGGCACGTTGAACACTCCGAAACCTGTTGCTCAACCGATCGTACAACCGGAATCATGACGCAAATTCGACAGTCTCCGATCGACATTTACGCGCCTTCGCTCGTCGATTTGCGGAAGTATGATCAGTCTTGGTTCGATCGAGGTCGTCCGGGTTGGTATGTTTTGTTGTGGTGGCTGGTGCAAGCGATCGTATTTCCAATCACGCCTCAGCCGTTCAATTCGATTCGATGCTCCATTCTGCGAGGGTTTGGAGCAAAGGTCGGTCAAGGGGTTTTGATTCGTCCAACGGCTCGATTTACTTACCCCTGGAAAGTTGAAATCGGCGATCACAGTTGGATTGGCGATAATGTTGTCTTTTACAGTCTCGATCGCATTTCGATTGGTAATCACTGTGTCATTTCTCAAAAGAGTTACCTTTGCACAGGAAGTCATGATTTAGGCGATCGAGCTTTTGGGCTAGAAACAAATGCGATCGAGCTAGGTCATGGGGTTTGGATTGCAACAGATTGCTTTATTGCGCCTGGGGTTCAGATTGGCTCGAATGCGGTGATCGGGGCGCGGAGTACGGTGTTGAAATCGATGCCTGCTCAATCAGTGTGTTGGGGATCGCCTTGTCGATCGCAATATGACCGAGAGATGTGGGCGGATTGAATCATTCTGTCTTTAGGTTTGGCAAGGTATTTCGATCGAGGGAATCTTACGGAAGTCGATCGGGATATCTTCAAAATCAGAAGTGAATTTCAGAGTGAAACATTATGTCAAACCAATCAGATTTGTCATCTCCGTCCTCGGCAGAACCCGGAAGAGGCGCAGCAGGAAATGATCATTGGGCGGTTCAGACTGCACAGCCTACCGATGTAAATGCACCTGACGAACGGATTCCATCTGGTGTTGATGTCGAAAGAAATGTTCATGATCTAGAAGCCGCAGTCGAGGCAGAATCTGACACAGATTTGAAGACGACTGATGGATATGTGATCACGGAGTCCGGTCAGCTCAATAACTTTGCGGTTGAGCCGCCGATGTATTACGAAGATAACAAGGGTCAGCGAGTTGATTTACAGAGTTAGAAATCAAGCTTAAAGCAATGGCGGGAGCTAAAGCATTCCGTCATTTTCGCTTGGTCGATCGCGCTTTCTCGCTTTGTTTTGCTCTCGATTCTAGTGTGAATTCTGGAATATCACGAAGCTCAGTTTCTTCTAAGTTGTATTGTTCGCAAACTAAACTAAGTCGCACACTCGGACTTGTTACTGCATTGACTGAATGAGTGAGGTCGCCTTGAAAGAATACTAAATGATTGGCTTGGGGCGTGATTTTGCCGACTTGATGTTTGTGCGATCGTAAGACTAATTCGCCGCCAACTAAATCACTGGGCACAGTCACGTAAAGCACACTGACCAACGTTGGCGGAGCAATCGTCTTGCAGTAAGAGCGCAAGGATCGATCAATATGCGGATCAACGCGCGATCCAGATTGTAATAACAATGGATTGAGATAAAAAGCATTGCATTCAGGTTGTAATGCTCGATCGAGATAAAGCTTGAAATAAGGAAAGCGTTGGGTGACTGATTCAATATGCGATCGACGAAAGACGATCGAAAACCCTTTCGTTCCCACAAAGTCTCGATTGAGGTTGTTCACCGCGAAGTAAGGACAGGCGAAGATTTGACCTTGCAGTTCGCTTAAATATTGAGCAGAAAAGGCTTGAGATTGCCGGCGATAGTATGACAAAGCAGCACAGATCGAGGTAGGGTTCACCTTTTATACTATTGCAACTTTTACTCGTCCTCATCTGCGGGCAAGTCGAAACATTGTTGCCCCGATCGTGACGCGCGTTACTCCCGATGATGTCCTTGCAACCGTGCGCCGAGGACGGTATTTGTATCAGGCAGATGATTTTAAGCGGATTCGCTCGCTCGATCCCCCGTAGCTGCGTAATTCTGCCACAATGAGATCGGAACCTTTAAGATTTGTGAAAAATATGAATCTCAGTTTAGAGCAGATTGCCCAACAACTCGATAGTGAAAGCACTCGCGATCGCATGATTGCGCTGGCGAACCTGCGTGAAGTTCCGGCTGAAGATGCCGTACCGCTGATCAAAAAGGTGCTGAACGATGAGAGTCTGCAAATCCGATCGATGGCAGTCTTCGCTCTGGGAATCAAGCAAACTGACGAGTGTTTTCCGATTTTGCTCAACATCCTCGAAACTGAGAAAGATTACGGAATTCGGGCAGATGCGGCAGGTGCTTTGGGCTATCTCGAAGACATTAGAGCCTTTGAACCGCTCGTTCGGATCTTTTACGAAGATACGGATTGGCTGGTGCGATTTAGTGCGGCAGTGGCGTTGGGGAATCTAAAAGATCAACGGGCACGGGAAGTTCTGTTGCAGGCGCTAGAGAGCGAAGAAATTGTCGTGCAGCAAGCCGCGATCGCAGCTTTGGGAGAAATTAAAGCAGTAGATGTAGTCGAGCCAATCCTCAGATTTGCTCAATCTGAGGATTGGCTCGTGCGGCAACGACTTGCGGAAGCTTTGGGCAATTTACCGAGCGACAAGAGCATTTCCGCCCTGCACTATATGGAAAAAGATAGCAATTCAAATGTGGCAGAAGCGGCGCGGATTGCTTTGAAGCGATTGAGCGATCCCGAATCGGTTTAGCCGGATGGGTCAAAGGTTACTACGAAAAAGATTGACAAGCCTCCCTGTAATTGTGTAATTTGCATGACTTAGGGATGCTAGTCCGATCGAGTACATATAGCAAGTGACCCTAACCCCACCTTCACCATGAAATTGCCGCCTTGGACACGCTTTCTGAGCCTCTCTAAAAGAGTTGCTCCTCGATCGTTCTGGAAATGGTTCGCGCTGGGTGGGTTATCCTTCGCCGCAACCGTCACGATTGCAGCTTGCGATGGAATGACACCGACTCAGATGTCAACGATCACACCCCCTTTGTTGAACGTCTCTGAGAAGCCTCCGACGCTGCAATCGAGTTTGAATGTTGCGATCGCGCCTGTTTGCACTCAAGGAACTCAGATCGGCTATCAAGCCTCGACTTCTGTTTCCACCGATTTTAAGCCTGTCAGCTTTAGCGCAGAATCGAAGCAATTCGCTGAAGCCTGGAAAGCAGAATTCGCTGAAGCACCTTTTCCGCAAATCAATCCGAGAGCGCGACTGGCGAAAGTGCCGATCATGATGTATCACGACATCGTGGCGCAGAAAGAAGTTTTTTTCGATGTCACGCCCGAAGAGTTTGAAGCGCATTTGCAGCTAATTCAGAAAAATGGGCTGACTCCGATCAGTTTGGATCAGTTAGTTGAGCATCTCAAAACGGGGATTCCGCTGCCTGCAAAACCGATCGTTCTCACTTTCGATGATGGCTATTTGGGACATTATAAATTTGTCTATCCGTTGCTGAAAAAGTACCGCTATCCCGCCGCATTTGCGATTTATCCCGCCAAGATCGATAAGCCGAGAGGTCGTCCAGGAATGACTTGGGAGCAAATTAAGGAAATGTCGGCTGATCCGCTGGTAACGATCGAGTCTCACAGCGTCAATCATCCGGCGGATCTGCGCGAGATCAAAGACGATGCAAAATTGGCGCTTGAAATGACCGAATCGAAGCGAGTGCTAGAAGCCAATCTAGGCATTCCGATTAAATATTTCGTTTATCCCGAAGGCAAGAATGATGAGCGCGTGCAGCAAGCCGCGATCGCAGCCGGATATCAAGCCGCTTGGACGATGAGCGATGAAGCAAACCTCTTTGCCGCTGAATCAGATAATTTGTTCAACATTTCGCGGATTGGACAATCTCAGACTGAAAAGGTGTTAGAAGCAGCAAATGGAGGGCCGCCCGTTGCTTTTATCGAAAATGGCTTGAATTTCAGTGCGCCTGTGGAGTTGATGAAAACAACGGTGAATAAAGTGCCGTTGATCATGGCGGCGGGCGGAAAGCCTACTACAATTCACGCGAAAAGTCGGTTTCAGGTTGCGGAAATTATGAAAGACACACCCGCGATTGCTGGAGTCGATGGTGGTTTCTTCTCGCTGGAAATGCTGGACTCAAACAAGATGATTGGCCCGGTGATGAGCGCTCAATCGGGAACCTTTGCTCCGGCTCCTCAAGGCTCATTGCAAAAACTAGAAGGACGACCGCTCGTTTTGATTAACGATCGCACGATTAAATATGTCCCCTTCGAGCCGCTGAAACACAATACGCGCGAGGGAATCGCGGCAGAAATGAGCGATGTGCAAGATGCGTTCGTGGCGGGAGCGTGGCTTGTGAAGGGTGGACAACCGCAAACAGCGGAAACATTTCGCGGACTGTTTGGATTTGATGCGGAACGCGATCGAGCGTTTTGGGGAATTGATCAAGCCGATCGTCCCGTGGTCGGGGTATCGGGGGATTATGTGAATTCGGTGGCGTTGGGTGAGGCACTGGCAAAAGCGGGACTCAAAGAGGCGGTGATGTTGGATTCGGGGGCGAGTGCGTCACTGGCATTTAAAGGGGAATCGATGATGAGCTACAAGCCGCGTCCGGTTCCGCATATTGTTGCGTTGATGCCGCCTGTGCAAACTGATGCAGCGTGTAAGACTGCGGCGAAACCCTAGCTTTTCCATGCGGTAAGCTGAATCCATTGGGCAGCTTAGGATCGAAAATAGATTCCATCATTGCGGGGTTATCTCGCCCTCACCCCAACCCTCTCCCAATTTGGGAGAGGGAGCAAGAGTCCGATTCCCCTTCTCCCAATTTGGGAGAAGGGGCTAGGGGATGAGGGCGAAGATCTCGGCATTCGTGAATCCACATTCCTTAATAGGAGAACGATCGTGGTTTTCATCAATCCTAAAACGGACTTCGCCTTCAAAAAGATTTTCGGCTCTGATCAGAGTCACGCGATTTTGATCAGCTTCTTGAATGCGATTCTGTTTCAAGGTCAGCCAACGATAAAAGACCTAACGATTCTCAATCCCTACCAGGCTCCCAAAATTCGCGGTGTTAAAGAGACTTATCTTGATGTCAAGGCGCTTCTCAGCACAGGGGAGACGGTGATCATTGAAATGCAAGTTCTAAACGTTGAGGGGTTTGAAAAGCGGATTCTCTACAATGCTGCAAAAGCGTATTCAATTCAATTGGGAGCAGGCGCAGCGTATTCAAGTCTGAATCCAGTGATTGCGCTGACGATTACAGATTTCGAGATGTTTGATGACATTGAGACACCGATTTCTCACTTTGCATTGAAGGAGAAAGAGTGTTTGGTGAATTATCCGATCGGAGATTTAGAGTTGGCGTTTGTTGAATTACCGAAGTTCAAGCGCAGCTTAGAGGAGTTAGAGACACTGACGGATAAGTGGATTTATTTTCTGCAACACGCGCCGGATTTACGCACTGTGCCGGAGGCGATGGGAGCAGTGCTAGAAATTCAGCAGGCGTTTGAGATTGCAAATCAGGCGCGGCTGACTCCAGAAGAGTTAGACGAATTAGAGCATCAGGAATTTTTCATTCAGGATCAGCGAGGCGCGATCGTCAAAGCAACGAATCAAGCTTTGAAGCAGGGAATTCAGCAGGGTAAACAGCAGGGCGATCAACAAGCAAGACGAGAGATTGCTCGGCGAATGCTTGAGGTGATGGACGATGCCGCGATCTCGCAAATGACAGATTTAACGATCGCAGAAATTCAGCAATTAAGGCAGCCTGAATAAAAATTAGGTGTATCTCGACCTGATCACGGAACTTTGAGCGGGCAAGAGTGATCCAGAAGTTCATTATTGGCGGAAAAATCCTATGCGTCGAACGGTTCGCTTCTTTTTGTACTCTACGATCGCAATTTTCGTCGTTTTCGTGAATGCGTTGATGATTCAGTTGATGCTTCATGCGCCGATGCCGCTCGGTGGACGAGTTGCAGGGGTACAGATTCGATCTCTGTTTATTCCAGGACAAGCGATTTCTTGTACTCAAATCGGACAGCAGGATCAATGTCAAATTTCGCTTTTGGGTCGTCCTTTAGAATTGACGCTGACATCGCGATCGCAAGAAGTGAAGCAGTGCCAGTTATCTTATGCAGGTCAAACTGCCGATTGTAAGGGAGAGTTTCACGCGCTGATTATTGGCGGTTGGATGCCTGTACTCAAAACAGAGAGCAATTTAGGCTTGATTGCTGAACAGATCGAGAATTTGAGAGAACAATATCCACAGCGTAATTTCTTTTTGCATATCGTGGGGGAGGCTCGTTTGCTAATGCTGGCGACGGGAATCGCGATCGCAGCGGGAATGCTAACGTTTCTCTTCGGCTGGCTGAACTTCTCAAAAGCGATGCCTTATTTTGTGGCTGGCTTGATTGTGTCTGGGGTGACTTGGGCGATTTCAAACGTGATCATTTGGGGACTTGGGTACGTGGATTAGGACGATCGCAGTTCTAGATCTGGTTTTTTGTCGATCAAAGCTAATATGATCGGACATCCAGCGCCATTACCCAAGTCATCACCACGCCAGCAGCAAACCCGATCGTCGCGATCGCACTCAGAAGCGTCATCAATCCGGCAGGCATAAATTTACGAGTCGTTGACCAGCGAAAACTAAAAAAGATCGCAAGCGAAATCGCAATCAACGTCGCAAGCAGCAACCCACTCACTCGATTGCTTAACGTCGCATAAGCAGCAATCCACAGACCAACCGCGCTACCCAATCCTGTGATCAGAGAAACGCGGCTTCTCGCTTTTGAGTAGCCAATAATGCCGCCGATCGCAACGAATAACCCGTAAAGAGCGATAAGAAAAGTCCAAATCATCGATCGTATTGATTCAAGAGTTCTTTCCTGACTGTAGTAGAAAGCTGAAAGTTTCTGGTGTAGATTGCATCGAATAAAGATTTGCCGTTTTTCTCAAGCAAGTCTTTGGATGCGATCGCAGCTTGATCCAATGCCAGTATGATAGGCGAATCAATTTACGATCGTGCTTCCCCTCCTCACGTTATGACCTCGATTCGTCTCCCCCGCTTCTTTAACGCCACAGAACGCCCCTCGCTCTCTCGTCAAATGATGCGAATTGGAGCGGTGATCGTTCTCGTGTTTATCGCCATTGCTTTCCTTGCACCGATTCTTCAAGCGATCGGGCTAATCCAAAATCCAACTGAATTCCTCGATAATCCCCCTCATGTCGCACCCAACATGAGACATTGGTTTGGTACATCGAGCTTAGGCTACGATGTCTTTTCACGCACCTTATTTGGTACGCAAGCAGCGATTCAAGTCGTAATTCTCGCAACCGCATTGAGTCTGGTCGTCGGTGTGCCCTTGGGAATGCTCAGTGGATATCGGGGCGGAAAGCTCGATCGAGCTTTGTTGTTTCTGATGGATACGATCTACACGCTGCCTGGATTATTGCTCTCGGTTACGTTGGCATTTGTGGTTGGGCGGGGGGTGTTTAATGCTGCGATCGCGCTGAGTATCGCCTACATACCGCAGTATTATCGAGTGGTTCGCAATCAAACCGTGAGCGTCAAGACTGAACTCTTCATCGAAGCGGCTCAAGCGATGGGCGCTTCTACTTGGCGAGTGTTGTCAAAGTATCTATTTGCTAATGTCATTCAAAGCGTTCCAGTTTTATTTACATTGAATGCGGCGGATGCAATTTTAACCTTGGGCGGATTGGGATTTTTGGGATTGGGATTGCCCGATGAAGTGCCAGAGTGGGGACACGATTTGAGAGAAGCATTAGACGCGCTCTCGACCGGGGGAATCTGGTGGACAGCATTGTTTCCCGGATTAGCCATGACTTTTTTGGTCGTGGGGCTGTCGTTATTTGGCGAGGGATTAAATGAATTTGTCGATCGTAAAACTCGCTAATTCGCGATCGACAAATCCCCAAACCACACTCTTTTACAAAAAACATCGATTAACTGGCAAAATTACTGAGTTAATAAGCGAACTTCGCCCGGATTCAGTGCCAAAAGTTGAGAAAAATGTTGTGGATTTGCTTGGGTTAGAAAACTCGATCATTCAAACCTCGCAAATAAAAATTATTTTTGTCAATAATAGAGGCTGAATCTGTTAGAAATTCATCACAGCTTTATCAAACTTAGTCACGATTACTGATGACCCCGACGACTTCCAATCCCGCCTTTCACTATCCGCAGAAAACCCTCGATCGGGCGAATCGGGCCGTTCGTTGTGCCCCCTTTCGGCTCAAGTTTTACGCGATCATGCTGGATCACAGTGTCGCACTCGGCGCTGTCGCAGGCACAGCCGGGATTCGCAACCAATACAGTAAGCGATCGCTCTCAGAACTTGCGGCAGACGGTGAACTGCTCTGGCTGATTCAAGTCGGAATTCTGCGGCGCGAAGTAGACGGGCAAGGACTGACCGATAGTTTTCGCCTCACGCCGCTCGGTCGGCATCTCGTTCAGCAATGGCAATCCGTCGGTGGATATGGCAAAGCAAATTTTGGCGATCGTCTTCTCAATGCCCTAAACCGCTGGCTCCGACTCCCGTTTTAGATCAATCCTTACCCTATCCGGAGGTGAATTAATGAAAGCAGTCATGGTAGTAGGAACCACGTCTCACGCAGGAAAATCGATGGTCGCTACCGCGCTCTGTCGGATTCTGTCGCGTAGAGGGTTCCGAGTCGCTCCGTTTAAGGGGCAAAATATGGCGCTTAACTCTTACGTCACCGCAAACGGAGGCGAGATTGGATACGCTCAAGCGGTGCAAGCTTGGGCAGCAGGAGTTCAGCCTTGGGTCGAGATGAATCCGATTTTGCTCAAGCCTCAAGGCGATATGACTTCTCAAGTGATTGTCAAGGGGCGCGTCGTTGGGCGAACCACTGCCGTCGATTATTACGAGAATTTCTTTGAGGCGGGCTGGAGCGCGATCGAAGATTCTCTCAAACGCATCAGCGAAGAATTCGATCTTGTCGTTTGTGAAGGGGCAGGAAGTCCGGCGGAAATCAACTTAAAGCATCGCGACTTAACCAATATGCGAGTCGCAAAGTATTTGAATGCGCCGACAATTTTGGTTGTAGATATCGATCGAGGGGGCGCTTTCGCTCATGTGGTCGGGACGTTAGAACTGCTTGATCCAGATGAACGAGCGCTGATTAAAGGCGTAGTGATTAATAAGTTCCGGGGTCAGCGATCGCTGCTCGATTCAGGAATCGAATGGTTAGAAAAGAAGACGGGTATTCCCGTGATCGGTGTGATTCCCTGGCTTGAACAGGTTTTCCCGGCGGAAGATTCACTTTCTTTATTTGATCGCAATCCTTCATCGAATAATAAGGGCGATATTACGATCGGCATTGTTCGTTTGCCGCGTATTTCCAACTTTACCGACTTTGACCCGCTCGAATCAGAACCCTCGGTAAATGTGAAATACCTCCATCCGAAGCAATCCTTGGGGCATCCGGATGCAGTGATTATTCCAGGATCGAAAACCACGATCGCGGATCTGATCACGCTCCATAAATCCGGGATGGCAGAAGAACTTCACAACTACATTTCAGCCGGAGGAACAGTTCTCGGCATTTGTGGCGGATTTCAGATGCTCGGTAAGATTCTCGCTGATCCAGAAGGCATCGAAGGTCAGGAAGGACGCTATCGCGGCTTAGGACTGTTGCCGCTTAAAACGGTAATTGCAGGTCAAAAAGTCGCCCGTCAGCGCAGTGTAACTTCTAACTTCCCGCAAGAAGGTCTTCCTGTCTCTGGGTATGAAATTCATCAAGGCAGAACTCGCTTGCTCGAAGAGTCCGAAGGTACAAAAGCATTATTTGATGATCCAAATCTGGGTGTCGTCGATGAATCTCAATCCGTTTGGGGCACTTATCTACATGGCATCTTCGACAACGGGCCTTGGCGGCGTGCCTGGCTCAATCGTCTGCGCCAACAGCGGGGATTGCGATCGCTGCCGACCGGAGTTGCCAACTATCGAGAACAGCGCGAACAGATGCTCGACCAACTCGCAGACTCGATCGAGCCACATCTCGACCTCACGCAGATTCTGCCGTAAACTTCAAAAAAACAAGCGCACCAGATAATCTGAATGCGCTTTTATCCCTAACCCTTTCGGTGCAACGTACCCGTTTGTCCTTAATTCATACACTAAAGGCAAAATTTCCCAAATCCTTTAGCGTTTAGATATTCTTTAGAATTTTGCCTTTAGATTTTGATATGAGTGTTCGCATTCGATTTTTACCTGACGATGTTTTTGTCGATGCTGAAGTGGGCGAACCGCTGCTGCAAGTTGCCGATCGAGCAGGCGTTTCGATTCCGACAGGATGCCTGATGGGATCGTGTCATGCCTGCGAAGTTGAGCTAGATGATGGTGAAACGGTGCGGAGCTGTATTGCTTCCGTTCCGCCCGGACGCGAGGCGCTAACGATCAATCTTTTCTATGATCCAACTTGGTAGATCGTATCGATGGGCGTTTTTTGGGGACACTAGCCGTTAGTTTTCTCAGTCTTTGAATTCATGCAGTACCCATTAGATTTCACGTTCAAATTTTGGTCGCTCACCCCGCAAATGACGATCGCGGATGCTCAAGGGAATCCGCTGTTCTACGTGCGGCAAAAAATTTTCAAGCTCAAAGAAGTGATCAACGTTTTTGCAGATGTCGAACGATCGCAAGAACTGTTCACGATTAAAGCCGATCGTATTATCGATTTTTCTGCCCGCTATAACTTCTCAGATCCGACGGGGAAAGTGATTGGGGCGGTGAAGCGGCGCGGAATGAAATCGCTGTGGAAAGCTCATTTTGATATCTTTGACGGCGAGAATATTGCTTTCACGATCGAAGAAGAAAACCCCTGGGTGAAAGTGATTGATTCATTGGTTGCAGATTTGCCTTTTGGTAGCTTCGTGACGGGCTACCTGTTCAATCCAACTTATTTGGTGAGCCGTTCGGGTGCAGGGGTCGTGATGAAGCTGTCGAAGCGTCCTACGTTTTGGTCACGCAAATTCATCATTCATCAAGTCGATCAAGTCCACGATCGAGAACAAACGCAAATCTTGCTCAGTTTGATGATGATGATTCTTTTGGAGCGCGGTCGCGGTTAGCTAGCGCATAGTCTCGAAATCGATCGAGGTCTGCCTGAATGGTCGATTCGACAAACCGACCGACAAAAGGAGCGTTGATCACCCGTGCAAGGATCTCAGGAACTGCATAGGAAATGGTCATTTTCACGATCGTACTTTCAGCGCGATCGTAAAATCGGATGGCTCCTCGATTTGGCAAACCATCGATCGATTCCCACTGAATGATCTGATTGGGAATTTGCTTTGTGATGCGAGACTTCCAGCTAAATTGAAATCCTGTGGTTGAGAGTGTCCAGCGTGAGAGTTCGGGCTGACCTTCTAAAAGCTTGACCGATGTAATCCAATTCATCCAGTTCGGCAATTGCTCCAAATCCGCCCAAAATTGCCACACTTGATCGATCGGAGTTTCGACTTCGACTTGAGCCGTATTTTCTAACCATTCAGCCATATCAAAAAATCCATTAAGCTAATTCCATTGTGCGAGGGAATGCTGCGATCGACCAAAAAGTCCACTGAAGGGACTAAGACGAGTGACAGTCCCTTCAGTGGACTTTGTTCTGTTAGCCCGAATTTGACTCACAGGCGCGATAAGAACGAAGAATGCACTCACAAGAATCTACGCGCTGATCGTCGCGGTTTCTTGCTTATACATCAACTCTCGCACCTTCAGCATTCCTGTGACCAGACAATCCATCTCCTCGCGAGTGTGCAGTGCATTCACCGTAATTCGAATTCTCGGCTTGGCAATAAACCAAATCGGAGACACCCAAATTCCCAAATCTAGTAGCTCACGCGCGAATGTTTTCGGATTGAGTTCAGTCGGCAAAAGCACGGGAACTACATTCGTTTCACCGATAGCTTCAAATCCTTGAGCCGCTAAACGCGACCGTAGATACCGCGTACTTTCCTGCAAGCGCGATACTAATTCCGGTTGCTCCTGCACAGTACGGAAACTCTGCAACGCTGCTGCGGTCAAAGGAGGCGCGAGCGAACAAGTCCCGATCGAAGTCGGTGAACAGTTCATCAACGGCTTCAGTTCTTCAACGTGCGTACTGATTGCCGCTCCCACCGATGCACCAAACTTCGCAAAGGTTGAAAGAATCAGCGGATTGATTCCTCGATCGATCGCATCCTGCGGCTTCAGTCCAAAATGCTCATAAATCCCACGTCCTGTCGCTCCGAGCGCACCCGTCGCGTGGGCTTCGTCCATCAGCAAGGTGCTATCAGGGTAGTTCGACAGAATTTCGATCATTTCTGGCAGCGGTGCGATATCGCCGTCCATCGAAAACACCGCATCTGATACGACCATGATCCGATCGCCGGGCTGAACATAGCGCTTCAATTTTCGTGCTAGATCTTCCATATCGCAGTGGCGGTAAGCTTTGACTCGAACTCTAGGACTATAGCCGAAAAGTTTTCCCGATCGCGTTCCCGCATGAGCTAATGCAGACACGATACAGCCGTGATTTAGCACATCGGTCATAATCAACGTTTCGCGCGTATGCTCAAATCCCGGAACCGGAATCGCCAAATGGCAAAAGGCATCCATTAACGCCTGCATTCCCATCCACGCATTGAGAAAAAGCTGAGTATGCGGTAAATGCTTGAAGCTCGACACCTCGTTCTCAAGCTGGCGATGTAGACCAATTCGACCACTCAACACCGAAGTTGAACTATTCGAGGTTCCGTATTGGAAAATTGCATCGATCGCGGCTTGTTTCACCGATTCGTTTTGGGTCAGTCCCAAGACATCGTTTGTGCAAAAAGTAAGAACAGTGCGCCGCTGTCCGGTTTCAGCCTCCTCAATTTCCACCATGTTTCCCTGGCGCTGATGACAGAGATACTCATCCGGGTCGAGTTCACTTTCATACCAACGCCGCACATATTCCTTAACAACTTGCACAGTTTACTCCTCTCACCTGCTTGACGTTCGCAATTTGCTTCTGACTCAACAGTATATTTGCCTAAGATGAATTTCGCTCATGTAAGGCGGAATTCTGATTGGCTTGTCTCAAAATATTAAGACGTGATAACAGCTTATCAGGAGTGACAGAAATCGAAAAAAAACAGCGATCGCGCTTCTGAACACGATCGCTGTTTTCTAGAGTTTGCCGCTCCTAGATTTCTGCGACTGCCCGTTCTACGAGACGACGCGCTAAAGTTTGCGTTCCCGTGTGGGTGTAATACTTCACTGAAACATCGAGAAAAGCGCCCACATAATCGAGTTTATCAGCGGAAACATCGACCACCCCCCGAACGCGATCGAGCAGGGTTTGCTGGCTCAGATTGCGCGAGGAGACAAAATCGCCCATCCAGCCTTTAACCGAATCAAAACTCTGTCCGATAAAGTTCAACTGCCCAGCAGAATCTCCGCCTGGAATCAGCGGTTTAACGCTTTTGAACGATTGATTTTTTTCGAGTTCGTCGGGAGTGGTTTGGCTAATGGTAGATAAGCCTTTTTGAATAAAATCGCCGCCGAGCGGGATCAATCCGTCAAAGCTGACCAGTGCTGCCATCCGCATCAGCGATTCTCCGCTGTAGTCGCCCAGTGCCGCAAGAAAGTCACCGATACTATCGCCGGGGATGCCGTTGATTTGACAGAATGAGACGAGTTCGACGACGAGTTTGACGCAGAGGTCAAGGCTTTGAAGTTTTTCGGGCTTGGGGGTGAGATTGCTGAGGAAGCCTAAGAATGAGACATCCTGACCGATTTTGTTAGCGAGTGCGGCGGTTCCGAGTGCGCCCGCTGCATTGTCAACGGTTTGATAGAGCCACATAGCGCGTTGATAGCCTTGGGATTCGTCGTTGTAGAGATACACGGCGCGTTCCCCAATCGCTTGAATCATGCTTTCATCGGTTTCGCCTGTGACAGCGCGAATAGTGGTGTTGAATCCGGTGAGATTCTGCCACTGTCCCGGCACGATGAAATCGAGCGTATTTAACGCTTTCACGGTTGTGCCACCGGTGGGGAGTTCGTCCACCAGTTCAAAAATTGCTTTACTCATGAAAAATCCTGCAATTAATTAGTAGTTCAGTATTCGCTGATTAGCCTTTAAGCTGTGACAATCCTCTGAGGTCAAATTTTGAGAGCCACTGTTCGCGATCGGCTTTGGTGAAGGACGGATCGCGCGAGAGGACTTTGACTTGGTACTTGCCGACCAAAACGCCCGTTTGAGTATTTCCCATCGTCATTGCGGGAAAGCCATTGATTTTTTCGGTGCTGTTTTGATACTTTGCAGCCGCAGCAGGCAAGCTAGAGGTATCGGAGATCGACAACATCGCCAATTCTTTGCCGTCTTTCTTCAGTTTTGCTTCGGTAAAGCCTTTTTTCTCTTGGCTGTAAACGCGCTCGTAGCCAGCCCCAGGTTTCGGAAAGAATTTGTTAAACTGGCTGCCCTGGGTTGCATCTTTGGCAACGGCAACGACTCCGGGCTTACTGCTTTCTTTTTGCGCCTCTGAGAATTGAGAAGGCGCTTTTGCTTGACAGCCTGAGATAAAAAGCGCGATCGCTAACATCATGGCAACTACGCCACGCCGCCAGTTCGGTAAAGTCAATGATGAGTGTCTCATAGGTGTGCTGAAAATAGTACTTCACTGAATGATTTACGATGACACCTGATTTGCTGCAACCGACTTAGGTTAGATTTTGCAGTGACTGCTACAAAGTCAGATGTCCCACTTGCCACTGTAAAGGGATTTTTGCAAATTGCACGGAAAAAAGAAAATCTACTGAAGGGTTTTCCGATAGCGATCGAATTGCTTCACGATCAATCGCTGCACGGCAATAATCGCGGGGTTCACTTCGACATAGCGCCGCTGTGGATCTTTTAAATAGTTTTCTTGTTCGCTTTCGATCATTTCGATGTCTTGATGTAGGAACGGCAAGAAAAGTAAGTGTAGGATCACAGGCTGTAATGTTCGGCGCAATGGTGTGAGCAACCAAACTGGGATTGGAAGGCGCAGAAACATCATGGCAAACGATCGACTTTCTGTTTCAGAGATCGGCAATCGCATCAAATACAGCGAGGACACGCCTTCGAGCTTGTTGATGTAGTTGGGATATTGATAGTCAACCGAGATGATTTTGGTCGTCATGCCGCCTGATTCGCTCAATCCGAGAAGCTTAGTCAAAACGCCTTTGTAAGACACCTGATATTCTGCCGTGACAGCGTGTTCGGTTTCGCGCAGTTTGAGCAGAACGGGATCAAACCAGCCTTGAAGATTTTGGTGCAAATAGCCGTGAAACACATCCATTGTGTTTTCGTTGCAGATCGAGAAATGGGCTTTGAACTCAGCGCCGATCGGAATCATCAAACACTTCGGATCGTCGTATTCGGGAATATTGGGAGGCGTTTCGAGTTCGGATAAAGTGCGATCGCCAGGAAACAGCCAAATCAATCCATACTTCTCCTGAACCGGATAGCTCCGCATTTGGGCACAGGGAAGCTTTTGACCTTCATTCCAATAAGGAATTCCAACACAGTCGCCTTGTCCGTTAAATTCCCAGCCATGATAGCCACACGCGATCGTATCTCCTTGGACTTTGCCTTTATCCATCGCCACGCCTTTATGCGGGCAGACATTTTCAACGGCTTGAACTTGATTTTGGGAATCGCGGAACAGTGCGATGGGCTGATTCCAAATGCGAACCGAGAGAATTTTTTCGGCTTTCAGATCATGCGCCCACGCGACGGCATACCAGTGATTGGGATTAATTCCGACTTCGCGCACTCGATTTTGAATCGTTTGACCTTGAAGAGTAGTCGCCAATTCGAGCATTGCCTGTTCTTCCTTTGGAATTCGTGTGATTCATCCTAGCAACAAAAAAAGGGAGTACAAAGCTCCCCTTTTTGAAACGATAGAATTTCCTGCAAAATATTAGTTCGGTGTGGTTTGGAGGTCGGGGCGTTCTTCGGGTACGATCGCGCCTTCGACCGGACAGACTTGCAAACAAATGCCGCAATCGATACAGGTCGAAAAATCAATCCAGTACCAGTCTGTTCCTTTGGTATTTTTTCCAGGGCCGTCGTGAATACAGGCGACCGGACACGCATCGACGCAATCCGCGACCCCTTCACAGGTATTTGTAACGATCGTATGAGACACAGTGTTCTTCTCTCTGAGCAATTCGACAGCAGACAGATCTATTCTCGTATATGTTTCTACAGAAATGTGAGAAGTCTGACTAGATTTGGAGAAGCTCACACCAAGCCATAATCTTTCGCAGCCTCCAATGGCATATCTGGAAGATCCCGTAAGACGCTGCTCCAGGTTGTCTGATTTTGCAGGATATCTACAACAATCGAAAGTGGTTCAGCCAGAATTGCAGAAAAATCAACCTCTTCCGGAGGCTCCGGCTGGTAAGCTAATTGTTCTTGAGGTGGAATAAATTGAGCATTGACTCCTGCTTTGTTACCTCTTGGATCGATGCGATACCAACCGATTTCGGGCAGATAAACGGCGTTAAACCCGTGCAAGGTGTAGGGCGCACCCTTATGATTGAAACTCAAGCGCTGATAGCAAAACCCTGCTGGAATTTGCTTGGCTCGAAGGAGTGCAGCCAGAAGATGACTTTTCGCAAAACAATAGCCAGTTTTGTACTTCAGCACATCCGAAGCACGACAGGTAACGGGATTCATTTGATAGTCAACGCTGTGATAAATGTTGTCCCGTACCCACTCAAAGCAAGCTTTGGCAGTAGCAGTCGATGTTTCACAGCTTAATGCAATCTGATCAGCAAGCTGCATAATTTCAGAATGCTGCCAATCAATCACGTCACTTGCATTTAAATATTCTTGCATCGCTAACTCTATCCACGAAAACCCCTCGCAATGCTGGCAAATCTAGCACAAATCACGAGGGGTTGTTTGTAAGCGCATCAGAGTTCGCCCGTTGCCAGCATTTGAATCAAGCGCGGCGTTCCTGGATCAAATCCAGCAATATCCTAAGAGAGCGGATCTTGTGGATCAACTAGCGAGATATTGTATGGAGCCAGAGAGATGTAAACAGCTTTCGCATTCGGATTCACTTTGCGGCGGTAGTCTGCTAACGCTTGGCTCGGATGTCGCCGTCCTGCCCAGCTTTCACAGTCTGTCCAGAAGCAAAAGAGATCTGCTTTGAATTGCTGCTTAGTTGCCCAATCGTAAGCCCTTTTCCTAAATGCACATTGGGCATGAGGGAAACGTGCTTGAACACAAACGGCAGAGCGGCAACATTCTTTGCCATTTTGGTTTCAGCAGTACCGAGTTCGTGATTTGCCCAGGATAAAACGGGTTTATCGGTAGAGACGTTTAAGAGGTCGTAAGGCATGGGTTCTTGTCCTTTTGTTTTGATGACCTTAGCTTAGAGCGCGAGTCTTCCCCGAAGCACTCTTCGGCTCTGATTGTCTAAAAGCCTTGTAATGCTTGAAATCTAAGCTTCGGGGAATCGATCGACCTGGGGGATTTAGGGGGCAGAAGCCGACTGAAACGGAGCGACAGACAAACGACTTATATGTACACGATCGACTTTTTAATAAAAAAAGGAGCCTCGATCGAGACTCCCAGTGCGTGAAGAGTAAGTTAGTTAAACAAGCTGACGGCTTTCAGCTTCAAGCAGCGATATTAGAGCGTTATCGCCTTTCTGACGCGCAATCTCAATGCGATGCTGTAAATTCCGTTGCAGGTTGGCGCGATGCGTCAGAGCCAAATTCTCCACGGGCTTCGGCTGGCTGACATTGCTCAAGGTCGGCTTGCCATCGGGATATCCCACCCAATAGCGATTGCCGCGATAAATCAATTCGCGCGGTTCCTGTTCAACAGTCGATCGAGCGGGGCGATTCGGATCGAGTTGGTAGCGGTTGCCGCGATAGGTTAGCATGATCGGCTCACGAAACTGCGAAATGCTATCGTTCGTGCCGTGTCTGCCTTGGGTTGGGTCGTATTCGTATTCAACACCACGGTACATCAGTCTCATAGTCGCCTCTGGAAAGTAAAAATGAAGTGAGTGAGGCGCGTTCCTTCAGGAGAACTCCTTACTTCCGTCCCCGGTCACATACCAGGGATGAACGGTCATATCTGTATTATAAATGACCGTTTGAGAAGTTTCCAAACTTCTATCGATGGTTAGAGAGCGATCGACAGGGGGATCAGTACCGTACTAATGATGTGATCCATAAGACTTATGCAGATTCAAACGCCAGACTGGGTAAAACACGCTGTCTTCTATCAAATTTTCCCCGATCGCTTTGCCCGCGCCAAACAACCCCATAAAAAACTTCTCAAATCGATGCGATGGGAAGACTGGGAAGCGACCCCGACGCTACAAGGCTACAAAGGGGGCGATCTTTGGGGCGTGATGGAGAAGTTGGACTACATCCAGGATTTGGGCGTGAATGCGATTTACTTTACGCCAATTTTTCAATCTGCTAGCAATCACCGCTATCACACACACGATTATTATCAAGTCGATCCGATGCTAGGTGGAAATGAGGCGTTTCGCGATTTGCTTGAAGCAGCACACGATCGGGATATCAAAATCGTGCTAGATGGCGTGTTCAATCACTCTAGTCGAGGATTCTTCTTTTTCCATGATGTCTTAGAAAACGGCGGGAATTCTCCCTGGATCGATTGGTTTAGAATTCATGATTTTCCGCTGCATCCTTATACTGGAGAGTCTCCCGCAGGTTACGAAGGATGGGATAACAATCGCGCTTTGCCTGTGTTCAATCACGACAATCCCGAAGTGCGCGAGTACATCATGGAGATTGCGGAATATTGGATCAAATTTGGTGTGGATGGTTGGCGGTTGGATGTGCCGTTTGAGATTAGAACGCCGGGATTTTGGCAGGAATTTCGCGATCGAGTGAAAGCCGCAAATCCTGAAGCGTACATCGTCGGAGAAGTCTGGGGAGATTCGCGCGAATGGCTTGATGGTACTCAGTTTGATGGCGTGATGAATTATCTATTTGCGGGCCCTACGATCGCATTTGCAGCAGGCGATCGAGTGGTCTTGGATCAAGTTCAAGGTCGCGATTATCAACCGTATCCGCCGATGTTTGCAGGTGAGTATGCGCGAAAGATGCAGGACTTATTGGAACTGTATCCTTGGGAGATTCAGCTTACGCAACTCAATCTATTAGCAAGTCATGATACGGCGCGATTAATGACGATTGCAGGAAGCGATCGCGCCAGTATTGAACTTTGTACATTGCTTCTCATGACCTTTCCTGGTGCGCCGAGTATTTACTATGGCGATGAAGTTGGATTACCGGGTGCAATTGATCCCGATTCTCGACGCGGTTTCCCGTTAGAGGCAAATTGGGATTACAAAATCTATGAATGTCATCGTCAGTTAGTCGCAGTCCGTCACACTTATCCGGCTTTGAGAATTGGGGATTACAAAGTGTTGTATGCGGAAGGAACGACTTATGTTTTTGCGCGAACTTTAGAGGATCAAGCGTTGATCGTTGCGGTGAATGTGGGAACAGTTCCGGCAAAAATCTCGATCGATTGGACGAAAACGGGATTGAAAACAAAGCCGAATCGAGTGGTCTACGGCAAAACCGAATTGAACTGGAATGGTGACGAATTGGAAATCGAATTGCTCGATCGATCGGGCTGTATCGCTGTTTAAGGGAGATTGCTATATTGAAATCTTGCCCCAAATCTCGATCGACCTATGTTTCCGGTGATCTATTCCGATGAGTTTCTGCTGCACGACACAGGCTATTTTCATCCCGAAAAACCTGGACGACTAACCGCAATTCAAACCGCACTCAAATCTGCACCTTGGGCAAACCAACTGGAATGGCGATCGCCCATTTCAGTCGAGACGCGATCTCCTTTACCTCTGATCGAAACGGTTCACGATCAACGCTATCTCGAACAAGTTCGGCAATTAGCGAATCATGGCGGTGGTCATCTCGATGGCGATACGCCCGTTTCTCCTCGAAGTTTTGAAGTCGCGCTCTTAGCGGTGAATGCTTGGATCGATGGAGTAGATTTAGCGATCGCATCGAATGAACCTTGCTTCGTGTTGGCGCGTCCACCGGGGCATCATGCGGTTGCGGATGAAGGGATGGGCTTTTGTTTGTTTAGCAATGCTGCGATCGCGGCTTATTTTGCCTTGGCGCAGGGACTCGATCGCGTGTGTATTCTCGATTGGGACGTGCATCACGGAAATGGAACCCAAGCGATCGTCGAAACGAATCCGAAAATCCGATTTTGTTCGCTGCACGAATCGCCTCAATATCCCGGCACTGGACATCCAGCAGAAACGGGACTGTATCAAAACGTGCTGAATTTACCGATCGCTCCGGGAAGTACGATCGAAGATTATCAACCGTTGTTTGAGAAAAAAGTCATCCCATTTCTAAGCGAATTTCAGCCAGATTTGCTCATCGTTAGCGCCGGATACGATGCTAATCATGCTGATCCACTGGCGGGAATTTCGCTGAAGCCAGAAGATTTCCGAGTGTTTACAGAAGAGTGTTTGCAGGTGACTCGGCGGATTGTGTTTGGGTTAGAAGGCGGATATGACTTTGACACATTAGGGCGCTCGGTCGTGGCAACGATCGAGGCTTGTTTGCGATCGTAAGATCCCTTACGAATCGCTATACTGAAAATCTGCGACAGTCTGTACTATCACGGTGGCTTATGTCCTTTTCAAAGTCAACGCTCATCGGGCTAAAAGCCGACCAGTTCCGTCATCCGCTCGATCTCGAAGCAACGAACGCATTAAAACAGTTGCCCGGATTGGATCTTGCGATCCGCAATCTATTAGGCCCGATCGCAGAACAATTCTTCTATCTAGAAAACATTGCGTCTAGCATTCTCGTCAGCGAACAACAGCTTCCCGATCTACACAAACTTCTGATCGAAGCCAGCCGAATTTTAGATCTCGAAGCGCCTCAGCTTTATGTGCGCCAGCATCCCGCCCCCAACGCTTACACCTTCGCAATGCGCGGAAGACAGCCGTTTATCGTGATGCACACTTCGCTGATCGAATTGCTCACCCCAGAAGAAATTCAAGCGGTGATTGCTCACGAGTTGGGACATCTCAAATGTGATCACAGTGTTTATCTCACGTTGGCGAATGTATTAGTTTTAGCCGCAGGACAGCTTCCGTTTCCGATCGGCGGTGTGATTACTCAAGGATTGCAGGCTCAGATTATGAACTGGGTGCGTTGTGCAGAATTTACCTGCGATCGTGCTGCTCTACTTGCAACTCAAGATCCAAAAATCACGATGTCTGTGATGATGAAGCTCACGGGCGGATCACCGACTTTAGCAAAGCAGTTAAACCTGGATGCGTTCATCGCTCAAGCCCGCGCTTACGATGAAATCAGCAAAACTGAAATGGGCGAAATGCTCAAGCAACTCCAAACTGCACAGCTTTCGCATCCGGTTCCGGTTCTCAGAGCGCGAGAAATCGATCGCTGGGCAAGTTCACAAGAATATCAATCTTTGATCAATGAACGATCGAAGGATTCCGGCAAAGAAACATCGAGCGGCGGCTGGCGAAACTGGTAAAGCCGCTAATCACGATCGATTTGCTAAAGATCAAAACGACGATCGCAAAAATCATTCACGAAACCACAAAACACAGCTTGAAACAGATCAGTGCCATGTGAAATTCGAGGAATGATTTCTGCGATCGAACGTTTCACAGCAACAGAAACAGAAGATTTTGCATGATTCAGACAAATCACAAGCAAAAAACTAGAAGTGACAGACATAAAAAATGCTTGTGATATAGGTTTTTCTAATCGTTTTATGCGATCGCGCTTATGTTTTGGGCATTTCTGAGAAAGATTACGCGCAAAAAGATCGATCGCGCGACGAATCAGCATCATTCTGTAAGTATTCGAGGTGAGCGAGCGTAACTTAGGATCTGCGACGAATGGAGCGAGAAAGCGCCCGACGGGATTCAAGCGTTGTAAAAGCGTTGTAAAAGCACCCAAAAGGGAAACAGGTAAACGGTTCGCTAGCAGTTCTAAAATTTTGGCGTTAACAGCGCTAGCGGGCGTGTCGTCAGGAAGATTAATGAAAATTGTTCCAGCAGTAAAATCTTCTGACCAACCTCTGGGATCAGCAAGTCCTCGATCGCGCGTAATAATAATTGCATCCGCAACAACAGCCGCTTCCATAACCTCAGTGTCAGGATGACCGCGTAAGCCGATATCTCGTACATCTTGTACCGTGAATCCGAGAGAAGCGATTTGAGGTGCAAGGGAGCGAGGCATATTTTCATCAACCAGGAAGTTCAAAGGTTAAGCTCCGATCACAGTGACTTCCGTATGTTTGACCAAATCAGCAGCGTAACTAAGTGCGGCTTCGACTTGGTTCTTGGTCAATTCATACTCTTGCATGACTTCTTCCTTGCTCATACCGCCTGCAAGAGAGCCGATGATGATAGAAATGGGAACACGAGTTCCTGTAATAACAGGAGTGCCATGATGAATCGCGGAGTCTACAGTGATATGAGATGCAATTTCCACAATGCTTCCTCCTTATCTGCTTATCTCTCTATTTTGCCATTGGATTTCGCCAGCAAGAAATTTAGCAGATTGCTCAAATTGTTGAGGGTATTGGACAATGTTGTTTGCAATCTGCGAAACCTAACGCTTCTACACTAAGAAAACTTGCGATCGAGCTTCCGTTTACAAGCTCGATCGAGCATTTCATCCGCAGTTTGTAATACTCGATCGAACCGAACCTAAACTCTTGCCGGATCAGTAAAGCGAATTTTGAGATAATCTTCCTCCATTTTTGCGCTAGAAGGCTGCAACGCCGCCAACGCTTGGGGTAGAACCAAATTGCGCCGATGATTTCCAATCCGCACATTCAACTCATCGCCCGTCTTACTCAGTTCAATTTGACTCTTTTCAATCCCCGGCAAATATATCTCTAAACTGTACTGATTCTGTTCTTGAACCACTCGCAGCGTCGTTTCTTTGTAGTACACCTGCGAAGGATCTTCATCGCCCGGATAAAGCGTTTCCTTTAAGCGATCGAGCGCCTCCAATCCACACATTTCCTTGGAATATAGCGGGACTTCCTTAATCGGCAACGGTGAAAAATTTGCGTGAATCTCATCGCGATACTGCCGCTGATTCTCTTTCCACTGTTGGAAAAATGGATCAGAAACCGAATCCGGAATAATCCGATTTGCCACCACCAAATCAGTCGCAACGTTGTATAAACTCAAATAAGCATGGGCGCGGAGCGATTCTTTGATCACCATTTTTTCGGGATTCATCACCAACCGCACCGTCGTTTGAGTCGGATCAGTTAGCACCTTTTCCAACGCTTCGATCTGTTCATAAAACTCGTAAGGCGCATCCATCACTTCTTTATCGGGAAGTGAAAAACCAGCAAGCGGGCGAAAAATCGGTTCAACCAACGGACGCAACGCAACCGAAATTCCCTGAAACGGCTTGTAAAACTTCCGCATATACCAGCCCCCGACTTCCGGCAAACTCAGCAACCGCAGCGCTGTCCCCGTCGGAGCCGAATCGATAATCAACACATCAAATTCGCCTTCGTCATAGTGCCGCTTCATTCGCACTAACCCAAAGATCTCATCCATTCCCGGCAAAATCGCCAACTCTTCCGCCTGCACACCATCCAATCCACGCGCCTGCAAGACTTGAGTGATGTAGCGCTTCACTGCTCCCCAATTGCCCTCTAATTCCATCAGCGCGTCGAGTTCAGCCCCCCAAAGATTCGGGCGAACCTGTTTCGGCTCATGTCCGAGTTCGAGATCAAAACTATCAGCAAGCGAGTGAGCCGGATCAGTACTCAGCACCAAAGTCCGGTATCCTAATTCCGCACAACGCAGCCCGGTTGCAGCCGCGACCGAAGTTTTACCTACGCCGCCTTTTCCCGTCATTAGAATTACGCGCATGGTGATCAAGTCCTGTCTGAGAATTGCTTTACATTCGTTAACTTGATTCTAGCGTTTTTGGACATTAAAAACCCTCGATCCAACGATCGAGGGTTTCACCAAGGCAGTTCTTTGAGGGTAGGCGTAGAAGTTCCCGCAAGTCCTTATGTCTATAATTATACTTCAGCTTATGTGATTATACGGAACTCACAAAAACTACACATTGAATCGGAACAGCATCACATCGCCATCTTGCACGAGGTATTCTTTCCCTTCACTGCGAACCAATCCCTTTTCCTTCGCCCCGTTCATTGATCCAAACTCGACGAGATCCTTATACGCAACCGTTTCGGCTCGAATAAAGCCTCGTTCAAAATCGGTGTGAATTACCCCTGCGGCTTGAGGAGCAAGCATTCCGGTTTTGATTGTCCAAGCGCGAGTTTCTTTCGGTCCAGTCGTGAAGTAAGTTTGCAGACCCAAAAGTTGGTAAGTCGCGCGAATTAACGACTTCAAGCCTCCTTCTTCCACTCCTAGAGAAGCGAGAAAATCAGCTCGATCGTCTTCCGGTAACTCCACTAGCTCAGCTTCCACCTGCGCCGAAATCACCACAACTTGAGCATCTTCCTGAGATGCCAATCCCCGAACCTGTTCAACCCAATCATTTCCAGTCGCTAAATCTTCTTCTGAAACATTGCAGGCATAAATCACAGGCTTACGAGACAGCAACCCCAACGGTTTGATCATCGCCTCTTCTTCTTCGTTCAGCGGCACTTGACGAGCAGATTTTCCTTCATTCAGCACTGCGCTCAATCGCTCTAGAGCTTCGACTTCTTGCTGTGCTTCTTTACTGGTACGGGCTTGTTTGCGCGCTCTCTCAATTCTTCGATCGATTTGATCGAGATCCGCCAGCCCAAGCTCTAAATTGATGATTTCAATATCACGGGCAGGATCAACCGACCCTGCCACATGAATAATGTCGTCATCATCAAAACAGCGAACCACATGAACGATCGCATCGACTTCTCGAATATTTGCCAAAAATTGATTGCCCAAGCCTTCACCCTTTGAAGCGCCTTTGACCAAGCCTGCAATGTCTACAAACTCAACTCGTGCAGGAATGGTTTCAGTCGATTTAGAGATTTTGGTCAGTACATTCAGGCGATCGTCAGGAACGGCAACCGTCCCGACATTCGGTTCGATCGTACAAAAGGGATAGTTGGCGGCTTGGGCTTTTGCATTGGCGACGACCGCATTAAATAAAGTTGATTTTCCAACGTTGGGCAGTCCAACAATCCCGGCTCTTAGCATGATCAGTATGTGAAATATAAAGGTTAAGACGGAGAGGGTACAGGTTCAGGAATCGGCTCGTTTCCGGGAAGGGTCTCCGGAGTTGGGTCGGGAATGGGTGCAGGGATCGGACTCGGTTCTGGAGTCGGATTTGGCAACGGCGACGGGAGCGGATTCGGTGGCGAATAAACCATAGAACATCCTAACGATAATTTGGCTCCCCTAACCTAGAGAATGAAGAATCGAGATTCATCTGTCATGGGGAAAGGTTGATGCAATTTGACGATAGCTTCGATTCCCGAAGGGTGCGCGTTCCATTACTCGAAATGCTGACAAAATGCGCTCAAAGCCAAAACGCTGCATTTCATACCCCAGGACACAAGCGCGGTCAGGGGAGTTTTCAGGCATTCCGGGAATTAATTGGCGATCGAGCGCTTCGGGCTGACTTACCCGAATTGCCAGAACTCGATAATCTGTTCGCTCCCCAGGGTGCGATCGACGAAGCCCAAACGTTAGCCGCAGAAACCTTCAAAGCCGAGCAAACTTGGTTCTTGATCAATGGTTCGACCTGCGGAATTATCGCGGCAATCCTAGCGACTTGTGATCCTGGCGATAAAATTCTTCTGCCTCGAAACGTTCATCAATCCGCGATTTCCGGGTTAATTCTATCGGGTGCGATGCCGATCTTTTTGCAGCCTGAATATGATCCAATTCTCGACATTGCTCACAGTGTTACACCCGAAACAGTTGCGATCGCACTCAAACAACATCCCGATGCCAAAGCGGTTTTAGTCATTCACCCCACGTATTATGGCATCTGTGGCGATTTGAGTACGATCGCGAATCTGACTCACGCCGCTGGTATTCCGCTGCTCGTGGATGAAGCACACGGGACACATTTCGCGTTTCATCCCGACTTTCCAATTTCCGCAATGGCAGCAGGCGCAGATCTCGCCGTACAATCCACGCATAAAACGCTATCGGCTCTCACTCAAGCTTCGATGCTTCATGTTCAAGGAAATCGCATCGATCGCGATCGCGTTTCTCGATCACTTCAGCTTGTTCAGTCTACGAGTCCTAATTATTTGCTTTTAGCCTCGCTAGATGCTGCACGAGAACAAATGGCGACTCAAGGCAGAATCTTGATGGCAGAAACGCTTCAGCTTGCCGATCAAGCGCGATCGCGACTCACATCGATTCCAAATCTCTCGGTCTTTCAGCCGCCTCAATCTCCCGGTTGTTTTGCGCTCGATCGTACTCGGCTTACGGTCACGCTGTCTAAGCTCGACATTGACGGCTTTACTGCAGATGAACTGCTCCATCAAAACCTTGGCGTGACGGCTGAATTTCCATCGCTTCAGCACCTCACCTTTATCATCAGCCTGGGAAATACTCAGAGCGATATCGATCGACTCATTCACGCCTTCAAAATTCTTTCCGCTAGTCCTTCCGTCTCACACCCGCCTCCCCTTTTCCCGCCGTTTGATCTCTCTCTTCTTCCCCCAGCTGAAATGTCTCCTCGACAGGCATTTTTCTCCTCAACCCAATCCGTTCCCACCGAAAGCGCGATCGACCAAATTAGCGCCGAGTTAATTTGTCCCTATCCGCCCGGAATTCCAGTCTTACTGCCCGGTGAGCGGATTACACGAGACGCGATCGCGCTGCTTCAGACCACTCTGCAAGCGGGCGGATTTATCAGCGGATGCAGCGACCCGACTCTAAACCGATTAAAAATCGTTTCCTGAATCACAATAGAAGTACGCCCCTGTTCCGCTGAATTGTATATGCCCTCTCCCCTCTGGTCTTATGTCACCCCTGGAATTCCCGATGAGTTATTTGAAAACTTGCCGGGAATCCCGATGAGTCAGCGCGAAATTCGGCTATTACTGCTGTGTCAGCTTCGCCTCCGATCGAACTCGGTATTTTGGGACATCGGAGCCGGAACCGGAACGATTCCCGTCGAAGCGGGATTGCTCTGTCCGCAAGGTCACATTGTCGCGATCGAGCGAGATGAAGAAGTCGCAACGCTAATTCAACGAAACTGCGATCGCTTCGGAGTAAAAAACGTTGAAATCATTGAAGGGAGCGCTCCGGAGTGTTTGAAAAATTTGAAACAAATGCCCGATCGCGTTTGTATCGAAGGCGGTCGATCGATCAAAGAAATTTTGGCTGAAGTGTGGCGACTGCTCAAACCCCAAGGTCGAATCGTCGCAACTGCCGCGAACCTAGAGAATCTGTACAAAATTTCAGAAAGCTTTGCCGAACTTCACGCCCGAAATATCGAAGTTGTGCAATCTGCAATAAATCGCCTCGAAACTCGTGGCACCAGCCAATCCTTTGTGGCTGTCGATCCGATCTTCGTCCTCAGCGGCGAAAAGCTCGAATGAAATTTCATGCTGCACTCTGATAAAGTGATCCAAATGACTCTTAACCTTCTTAACCTGAATGTAACTCTGAACAACACCGACTTCGCAGGTTGAGAAAGGGACAGTTAGACCAAGTTTCTGTTGTGAACGCTGAAAATCTTATGCCTTGGTCTCGCATTCTCAGTGGCATTGTCGCGATCGCCGTCGCTTTGGTAATGTTCTTACTAGGCGGGTGGTATTTCACTGCCTTTTTCGCTGTCATCATCTACCTGGGACAGCTAGAGTATTTTGAACTTGTCCGCGCCAAAGGAATCGCCCCAGCCGTCAAAACGACGCTCGTTGTGACGCAGATCCTTCTCTTCATCTCGAATCTCAATCCCGCTCTAGCAGACGCGATCTTCCCCGTTGCCGGAACGCTGATCTGTTTCTATCTCCTCTTTCAGCCAAAATTTGCCACGATCGCAGATATTTCCGCCTCGATTTTGGGGCTGTTTTATGTGGGATATTTGCCGAGCTTTTGGATTCGATTGCGATCGCTTGAACAAGCGGATATGAGTAATCTTCCGCTTGATGGCTTCTGGCTTACCTCATGGCAAGGCTTGGACGCACTTCCTCAAGGGCTGACTCACACGCTGTTGGCCTTTGTCTGTATGTGGGCAGCAGACATTGGAGCCTATACCGTCGGTCGCTGGATTGGTCGCACTCGCCTTTCCGATATCAGCCCCAAAAAGACCGTCGAAGGTGCAGTCTTTGGAGTGTCTGCTAGTGTAACGGTTGCGGTCGTTGGGTCCTGGTATCTCAACTGGTCAGGATGGCCCATCACGGGAGTATCACTCGGCTTGTTGGTCGGGATTGCCAGCTTGCTCGGAGACTTAACCGAATCGATGATGAAACGCGATGCGGGTGTGAAAGATTCAGGTCAGTTAATTCCGGGACACGGCGGCATTCTCGATCGTGCGGATAGCTACGTCTTTACCGCACCATTGGTCTACTACTTTGTGACTTTAGTTCTGCCGTTACTTCCTCAGGTTTAGAGGGTTCGACTCGGCTGAACGTTCCATCGTAAAACTCAAGCTCGATCTGCCCAAAATTTAAGCGATCACCGGAATGAATTCGGGAAATCTCTCGCACTCGTCGCCCGTTGATAAACGACCCGTTATAGCTGTTTAGATCCATCAAGTAGAACTCACCCGGTTCGACCCTCTGTACCGTAGCGTGATATCTCGATACGCACTGATCCGCCAGCACGATATCACAGTCTTTGCTGCGCCCAATTCGCCAATTCTGCTGGTTGTGTAACCAGAAATAAATCATGCCGTCTGGAAGTCGCAACAGCAATCGAGGGCGACAATCGACCCCCGTTTCGATTTCTTTTTCGTCGGGCGGTTCAGGTTCAATATTGCGCTGTGAGAGGAGTTTTCTCGATCGCAGTGCTGCAAATTGAACGTAAGTTTTCCAGCAAATCATGGCGGGAGTTGGGTGATTGGGAATATCAGTCATGACGCAAGAAAGTTCCAGCGTCGCGGGCGGCTTCGTTTGGAATTTCCTTTTGCAACAAGAATTGTCGTCATTATTCGGTGGAGCTACTTCATCAAGCAGTGTAGCCACAACGGATTCGATATTTCAGGTGAAGCTGTAGAAAATTCAGCGAAATTTAGTCGAACAGTAGCGACTCTCAAAGATTTCGGTTGTCTTGTTAGCCTGCATCTTCAGATGGGTATTCTGCGAAGTCTACGCTGGAAGAACGATTAGTTTTCCTTGGCAGGTCACTTTTTCGGGGTCGATCGCCAATTCGTGAATCTCAGTTTCATCTCCCAAATTAAAGGTGTAGCCATCGAGATCAGAAAGCGGTAATCCTCGTTTTGCGGTGGCATGAGGAAGCCATTGAGGGTTCACGAGTTTGAGTAAGTTTGGGGCGGCGAGAGCAAATCCAGTCCGAATCGCGATCGGGGTTTCGTTGCCGCTGTCTGACACTAAGGTTGCACCGAGAACGACTTGCTGCGATCTCAATTGAATCGTGAAATTTTGCAGATTCAAGTCTCGATTGCTGCCAATGCCCGCTGCACCAGAGCGCAGCAGCGTCAGTAAAAATTCTGTTACGCCTGCTTTTAATAAAGGAGCTTTGAGAGACGCATTCAAGTCAGCTTCTTCGAGCAAAACTGATCCCTGAATTCGGATCGGTTCTAGCAATTGTAACGGCTTGCCTCGCACGATCTGACCTGCGTTGACTCGAATATTTTGTCCAGTCAGTTGAATTTGATTCAGGGCTAGTCCTTGATAAATCGCGTTTTTTGCAGAGATCGCGATTTGCTGAATATAGCCAGAAAGAATTTGGCGATCGCCTGCCGTGATCTCGACTTGTAGCGCTTCGACTTGTTCGACCTGCGATCGCAGCCAGAGACGAACCGCTGGCGCGAGGACTTTACTGATCAATCGGCTCCCTTTGCCAGAAGGCTCGATCGATTCTGGGGTCATTTCTTCAGATTCGGTGGTTTCGCGATCGCCCAAAGTCATACGAGGTTAATCAAGGATTGTTTACAGCAGTGTACAGGAAAGCAATTCCTTCTCCTAATTGTCAGGAAACCTCGATAAAAAGTTCCAAATCGTGATCCCACTTGCGCCAATGACCGATCCCAGATCGCTACAATTGTCATGGAATTCTGACAAAACGATCCCTCAACCGCCTGCAAACTCGTAAAAGCCAGATCAATCAAGCGCTCCCACCCCTTGATCGATCTGAGGGTTTGTTGCAGTATATGAAGCATCTTGCGATCCCCGAAAATTAGTAAACCTAGTTTTGGTGATCCCCTGACCGCGAATATGCGCTCAAAGAGATGCCTGACCGCTTGAGAAAGGACTGACACACAAATCACGGAGAAGTGATATGGCTACAGAACGTCCCCCTCTCACTGAAATGACGCTGCGACAACTACGTCGAGTTGCCAGCGAATATGGCGTATCGCGCTATAGCCGGATGCGGAAAGATCAACTGCTCGCATCAATTCAGGAGATTGAACGGACTCGATTTTCAACCCCTACCCCGTCCCGTACCCTAGAGGCACAAGAAGCCGTGGAAGCAACCAAATTCGACGTTGGACAAGATGATCCTCAATTAGAGCCTGTTGTAAGCGCAAATATTTTATCAATGGTCGATGCCGACCTGATTGATCTCCCGGAAGGATACGGAGAAAGCCGAATTGTTTTAATGCCGCGTGATCCCCAGTGGGCGTATACGTATTGGGATATTCCCAACGACCACAAGCAGGAGTTGCGCCGCCAAGGTGGACAACAGTTAGCCCTGCGCGTATACGATGTCACAGATGTCAATCTGGAGTACCAAAGTCCGCACAGTGTGCAAGAGTATCCCTGTGATGAGATGGCGCGGGAATGGTATTTACCTGTTCCGTTGAGCGATCGAGATTATGCGATCGAAGTGGGCTACCGTGCGGCAGATGGACGCTGGCTCCTATTAGCGCGATCGGCTCCGGTGCGAGTGCCTCCGGTCTATCCTTCTGACTGGATCGAAGATCAGTTCATCACCTTAGCGTGGGATGAAGATCTGCGCGGACAGACCTTTGCAGAATTGGTTCCCCCAGCCCAGAAGTCCTCGGTTGCGGGCGTTAACGGTGGCGTTCAAGGCGGAAACCCGATTTACGATCAAATCTTCGGCATGGCACAAACGACCGAAGCGATGCGAATCGCGGGATCGCTTTACGGTTCGATGCAGCATTCTGCCGCAGCACCGCATCTAGAAACGATTAGTTCTTATGTGTTCCCGTCGGGTGTGGGAATGTGGGCGCTTCCGACTGCTTCCGGTCTAACGATGTCGGGTGTCGGCTTCTCGGCTTCTGCACCTCCGATTCGTCCGCGTAAATTCTGGCTGATTGCAGATGCCGAACTGATCGTCTATGGCGCAACAGAACCGGATGCGACTGTGACGATCGGCGGTCGCCCAGTCAAGCTCAACTCGGACGGAACCTTCCGCTTCCAAATGTCCTTCCAGGATGGGTTGATCGACTTCCCGATCATGGCGGTCGCGGCAGATGGCGAACAGAATCGCGAGATTCACATGAAGTTTGAGCGTGAAACGCCTGCACGTCGCACCAATGCGAAAGAAGAAGCCGTCGAAGAATGGCTGGCTTAAATTAAACGACGAAGGATGATCAAACCGAGTCTTTCATCCTTCTCGGAGTTCTCCCTTCCAACCTGATCAAGTGATTGGTCAGGTTTTTTTGTGGGAGTGTTGGGATTACATTAAAGGAGAGAGCAGCCTACTTTGCAGTTGGTTTGCTCTCTAATCTATCTGTGCTCTATTGATTATGACTTTAGATGAATTGACCTCGACGTTGAGTGCTCTATTTGGGGAGCAGGTTCAATCGCTGGCTGCGGGATCGTTTCAGATTGAAACGCCGCAGTTTCGATTATTGGTATTGTTATCAGACGATCAGAGTTGGCTGCGCGTGTTGTTGCCGATCGCGCCTGCTCAAGATGCTGAACCATATTGGGAACAGCTTTTAGAGTCGAATTTTGATCTGACTCAAGAAACGCGCTACGCACTGCATCAAGGAGTGCTTTGGACAGTGTTTCAGCATTCGATGGCGGGATTGTCGATCGAGGATTTGCAATCTGTAATTCAGCGATTGTTAGCTTTGCGGCAACAGGGATTGGATGAAATCTTTAATACGTTTGTGGACAAGCGAATTCGGCAGATTGTGCAAGGGGCAAAACGGCAGGGACAATCTTTAGAGGCGACGATGCAAACGCTCGATCGCTTTTATCAAGAGGGGGTCATGGGGGATTTGGCGATGGGATCGCAGTCGCGGTCTGAGACGATGGAGGCTTGGCAGCGACAGTTAAGACGATTGTGGGACGAGGTGGAGTCGTGAATTTAGTGGAAGTGTTGCGCGAGGATTATGCACGATTTCCAGTCGATCAGACCTATAGCATCTATGCCTCGGATGTGTTTTTTCAAGATCCGACGAATCGGTTTCGCGGAGTCGATCGATATCGCGCGATGATCAAGTTTATTCGGACGACGTTTATCAATGTGCGAATGGATTTGCATTCGATCGAGCAAGTTGAAGATGAGATTCAAACTCGTTGGACGTTGAGCTGGAATGCTCCATTGCCTTGGAAGCCGCGAATGGCGATTTCGGGGAAAAGTGAGCTGAAGGTCAATTCAGAGGGATTGATTTCGTCTCATTTGGATTACTGGGATTGTTCGCGGTTGGATGTGGTGAAGCAGATTTTTAATGCAAGTGCGTGATGCTTTTGAGCTTGTTTCTGTCCCGTCCGTGTTCAAACCACGAACGGGCGATCGATAGCACGTCAAAAGCGATCACGGTAATGTTTCGGTGTGACTCCGACTTAAGCGCGAAATACTTTGGTAAGTTGAAGATGAAATTAACAAACAAGACCAACCCTCCTCATTTACTTCCGTGTGAGAACTAAAGTGAGGAGGCAAAGCTTCTTAAACGCTGAATTTGCCGAAATGGGTACGAAGAATCAGCAGATTTAAGATTAACCGTTTTGAAAAGGCGATCGCACTTCAAATTAATACTTTCTGTATCGCTTCGATTTGTATTGCTTCGATTAATAAAAAACCATTTCTCATAGGATTATGCTATCCCTGTTTAAATTCACATAGCGCAATTCAATTTCGCCGCTATGTACGCTGGAGATCATATGATACAGCACCGAACCGTCTTGATCGTCGAAGATTCTGAAACCGATCGTTATATCTTCAGACGGTATTTGCTGGCTGACTCTCAGGTCTCCTATACCATTCTTGAAAGCACCTCCGCAGCAGAAGGATTAGCGCTTTGCCGAACGCAGCTACCGGACGGAATTTTGTTAGATATCAAGCTGCCCGACTTGGATGGATTTGAGTTTTTAAACCGACTGAAAGCGCAGACGCAGGGAGCTTGTCCGCCTGTCGTTGTGGTGAGTTGTTATGACGATGCGGTAACGGCTGCAACTGCCTTTAAGCATGGTGCTGAAGATTATTTTGTGAAAGGGCAAACCGTACCGGAAGAAATGAGATCGGCAATGCGAAGCGCGATCGAAAATGCTGATCTGCGCCGCAAACTTCAACAGAGCGAAGAACGGTTTCGGACTTCGATCGAAAACTTGCTCGATTGCTTTGGCATCTGTTCCACAGTTCGAGACGACACCGGACAAATTATCGACTTTCGGATTGACTACTGGAATCGGATTGCTCTTGAAAGTAATCGGTTGAGCGAAGACGCGATTGGGAAAACACTTTCTGAAACGTTTCCGCACTATCGTGAAAGCGGTGCATTTGCAGAACATTGTCGAATCGTGGAAACTGGGGAACCACTCATTAAAGAATCATTTGAGTATTCTGATACGGTTGGGGATCAGGATCTCGCGCGGTTTTATGACATTCGATCGTCAAAACTAGAGGATGGATTTGTTTCCGCGTGGCGCGATGTCACCGATCGAGTACAAGCTCAAGCCGAACGCGATGAACTATTACATCAAGCTCAAGTCGCACGTACAGAAGCCGAAACTGCAAACCATAGCAAAGATGAATTTCTTGCAATCGTGGCGCATGAACTACGATCGCCGCTCAATTCTATCTTTGGTTGGTCAAAACTATTGCAATCAAAAGCCCCCGATTCCGCGACTTTGACTCGTGCATTGCAATCGATCGAACGTAGTGCAAAAAATCAATTGCAGCTCATCGAGGATTTGCTAGATGTTTCCCGCATGGTGCAAGGCAATTTGCGAATCGATCGCGTTCCGCTCAGTTTGCCGCTCGTGATTGAAGCCGCGATCGATATGGTTCGTCCACTCGCTGAAGTAAAACAGATTCAAATCGAATCGAACATTGATCACGCTGTGAATGAAGTGTTAGGAGATCCAAACCGTTTGCAGCAAGTGGTTTGGAACCTGCTTACGAATGCAATCAAATTCACGCCTGAGCAGGGGCGAGTCGAAATTGCCTTAACCCGTCGAGATGCACACATCGAAATTTGCGTCAGTGACACCGGGAAAGGGATTAGTGCAGAGTTTTTGCCGTTTGTGTTTGATCGCTTTCGACAAGCCCAAACGAATGCACCGAGATCGCAGGATGGATTGGGACTCGGACTTGCGATCTCGCGTGAGCTAGTTGAATTGCACGAAGGCACAATTACTGCAACCAGTCGAGGCGCAGAACAAGGCGCGACCTTTGCTGTCACATTGCCGCTGATCGATAGTTCTCCGCCCAGTTTGCAAGTTCAGGACGGCTTAAACGGGCTAAAAGTTCTACTCGTAGATGATGACTTTGATAGCCTCGAATTTGTCAGATTTGTCTTAGAGGATCAAGGTGCGATCGTTGCGATCGCGACTTCGGCAGACGAAGCGATCAAGCAATTTCAGGCGTTTTGTCCCGCGATTCTAGTCAGTGATATTGCAATGCCCGGAAAGGATGGGTATATGCTGCTGCGTGAAATTCGCGGTCTAATTCCAGATCAGTCGATCCCTGCGATCGCGCTGACTGCCTATCTTGATGAATCGGTGAAGCAGCAAGCGTTTGCTGTTGGATATCGCATTCATCTCTCAAAGCCGCTAGATGTTGAACAACTCATCGAAGCGATCGTTGCACTTATAAGATAAAGAACCAAAGAATCATCAATTACCTACATTGTTTCTCATTCAAAATTAGAAAGACTTCAACAGATCTGTCCCAGGATGTATTCCGTAAGAACGAACTCCTACGGTTAGCTAGAACTTAGAGTGTGGAATGGAGCGATCGAGAATGCCAATCAGTAGTGCCAGCAAAATTGCCGAGATTCTGGAACAAGACGAAGCCGGACTCCTGCAAGAATGGCAAACAGAGCTAGAAACGTCTGAGCTGTTGCGGCGCGATTTGATTCGCAAAGGCGAACTCGATCAGCAATGTATAGAGTTTTTACGCCTGTTACGCAGTGCCGTTCAGCATTACAACTTAAGCGATGTTCAAGCTCCAGAATGGAGCAGTGTACGTCAGTTTTTGGCTGATATTTCTCGCTCTCGTGTGCAGCAAGGCTTTACACCCTCAGAAGTGGCGCTGTTTGTGTTCTCCTTCAAAAAACCATTGTTTGATCGCTTGCGGCAGGGAGTTTCTCAGCAGGGCGATCTCTTTACTGATGCGATCGCGTCTTTAACTACGCTGCTCGATCAGCTCGGACTCTGGACAATGGAGGTTTATCAAAAAGCCCGTGAAGAAACCATTCTGCGCCAGCAAGAAGAACTTCTAGAACTCTCTACGCCCGTGGTCAAGCTCTGGCAAGGCATTCTCGCGCTGCCGATGATTGGGACGCTAGACAGCACCCGAACTCAAATCGTGATGGAATCTCTGCTTCAGCAGATTGTCGAAACGGGAGCGCAAGTTGTGATTATTGACATCACCGGAGTGCCTACGGTCGATACACTCGTCGCACAGCACCTACTTAAAACGGTTGCTGCCGCTCGATTGATGGGAACTGACTGTATCATCAGCGGCATTCGTCCCCAAATCGCGCAAACGATCGTACATTTAGGAGTAGACCTTTCCGCTGTGATTACGAAAGCGACTCTAGCCGATGCGTTTGCGATCGCGCTCAAGCAGCAAGGATTAAAAGTCGTTCCAAAACAAGATTAAGTCATGCAATTCTTTGCATTGAGGTAGCGTGGTGGAAAAAATCCCAATTCTGAAAGTGGGTCAGTTTCTTTTGGTGACCATTCAGGTGGATATGCACGATCGTTTGGCCTTAACACTGCAAGATGATCTCACCAATCGCATTGTCAAAACCGAAGCCAAAGGCGTGCTAATCGACATTTCTGGGCTAGAGATTGTAGACTCCTTCATCGGGCGGGTGTTGAGCAATATTGCAACGGTCTCTCAACTTTTAGATGCAGAAACCGTTGTTGTCGGAATGCAGCCTGCGGTGGCGATCACTTTAGTCGAGTTGGGGCTATCTCTCACAGGAATTCGCACCGCTTTGAGCGTAGATAGGGGCATAGCACTTTTACAAAACTCGCTTGGATTGCCATCCCAGGAGAACGGCAACCATGTTCAGCCCTGAAGTGGTCGAGATTCGATCGCAGTCCGATGTTGTTTTAGTGTGTCAAAAAGTGCGATCGTGGGCGATCGGCCTCAAATTTAGCTTGGTTGAGCAAACGAAGATTGTTACCGCTGCGAGTGAACTAGCTCGGAATACGCTCACATATGGCAACGGTGGAACGGTGACGCTAGAAGAAGTAAAGCGCGATCTTCAAACCGGACTCCAACTCAGCTTTGAGGATCAAGGCCCTGGCATTGCGAATATTGATCTAGCATTGCAAGATGGCTATACCACTGGGAAAGGGTTAGGACTCGGGCTAGGAGGCGCAAAGCGATTGGTAAGTGAGTTTGAAATCACTTCAGCGATCGGTAAAGGAACCTGGATCAAAGTCATTCGGTGGCAGCGATAATCTCTCCAAAGATAGTCTGAACTCAGCCACAACTCGCAGTACTGTTAAAGCCGACTCGCCTTGTTATTTTCTAACGCTAAAAGCTCTTCATCGGAGGTTAAGTCGCGCATCGTTCACTTCACCTATCATTGATGACTAGAAAACCGATCGCATTACCAATTACCGAAGATAGCCAAGTGGGTGAAGCAAGACGACTTGCTGTAACGCTCTCGATCGAGCTTGGATTTGATGAAACCGATCGCGGAAGAGTTGCGCTGATCGTCACCGAAGCAACTAGGAACTTACTCAAACACGCGCAAAACGGAGAACTCTTAATCCAACCGCTTAAGACTGCTGAAGGGGTCGGCATCGAAATCATTGCGCTGGATTCAGCTCCCGGCGTTCAGAATGTTAGTCAATGCTTGCAAGATGGCTTTTCGACAGCGGGAACGCCTGGAACTGGGTTAGGCGCAATTCAGCGACTCTCTGCAATGTTCGATATCTATTCTTTGCCTCAAGTGGGAACGGCTCTAGTTTCGCGATTGTGGGCGCAGCATGAGGAAGCAAATGCACCTTTTGAAGTGGGAACTGTGAATCTGCCGAAACGCCGAGGAGAAATCTCTGGAGATGCTTGGGCGATCGAACAACAGCGCGATCGCGCTCTGATTCTCGTTGCAGATGGATTAGGATCGGGTACTTTAGCCGCTGAAGCATCACGAACAGCGGTGAAGATTTTTCGAGCCCATGCAGACTTACATCCCGCAGAGATTTTAGACAAAATTCATGCAGGATTACGCAGTACACGAGGAGCAGTCGCCGCGATCGCTGAAATTCTACCAAGCGCACAACTGATTCGATATGCGGGGATCGGCAACATTTTTGGAGCGATCGTTACTAGAAGTTCGAGCCGCAGTATGGTGTCTTACAACGGCACACTGGGGTTAACGGTTCGTAAAGTGGCTGAGTTTTCCTACCCTTGGTCAGCCGAATCTTTGCTCGTGATGCACTCAGATGGATTAGGAACACAATGGATGCTCGATCGCTATCCTGGTTTGATCAATCGGCATCCTGCTTTGATTGCGGCGATTCTATATCGAGATTTTCAGCGATCTGGTGTGCGGAACCCCGCAGGAGCGCCAGATGATGTTGCTGTTCTCGTCGCGAAGTTGAGAAATGAGGAGGCGTGATGAATTTTTTCGATCGCAAGCAAAACAACCTCTCTGAACTATCAAAGCTAGCGATCCTTACCGTCGAGATTCGCTATGAGCAAGATGTTGTTTTAGCGCGTCAACGTGCCCGCCAGATTGCTGATCAGCTTGGTTTTGATACTCAGGAGCAAACTCGCATTTCGACTGCGATTTCCGAAATTGTTAGGAATGCCTTTTTGTATGCTGGAGGCGGAAAAGCTGAGTTTTCCATCACCAAAGAGCCTTCCCAAGCCTTGTTAATGCGCGTTTCGGACTCTGGATCTGGCATCGACAATTTACCTGCAATTTTGAGCGGAAACCATCGATCGACAACTGGAATGGGACTAGGCCTAATCGGTACAAAACGGTTAATGGATGCTGTAGAGATTGACTCTCAAGCGGGAAGAGGAACTATCGTTTATCTGCTCAAATATCTTCCCAAGCACAGTGCAATTCTGACTCAACAGCAGATCGGACAACTCGTTGATCAACTTTTACGTCAAGATCCTCAAAACCCTTACGCTGAAGTTCAGCAACAAAATCAGGAACTATTAACCGCATTAGAAGAACTTCGACAACAACAAGAGGAACTCACTCGATTAAATCAAGAGCTAGAAGACACCAACCGTGGCGTTGTGGCGCTGTATGCAGAGTTAAACGATCGTGCTGAGTCACTCCAAAAAGCAAGTGAACTAAAGACGCGATTTCTTGCAGATCTCAGTCATGAGTTTCGCACTCCGCTCAATGGCATTCTCAATCTCTCTGATATGTTGCTCGATCACTTAGACGGCGATTTGGGCGAAGAGCAAGAGAAGCAAGTCACCTTCATTCGTCGATCGGCAGAATCGCTGACTGAATTAGTCAATGATTTGCTGGATCTAGCAAAAGTGGAAGCGGGCAAAGTTGAAGTCAATGTAACTACTTTTCAAGTTGAGGAGCTATTTGGTGCTTTACGGGGAATGCTGCGTCCGCTACTCAGTCAAAATAGTGCAGTAAAATTAGTCTTTGAGGATGGTGCAAATCTACCTGTTTTATACACGGATGAAGGCAAGATCTCTCAAATTCTGCGGAACTTTGTTTCTAATGCGCTGAAATTTACCGAATGCGGAGAAGTCCGAGTGAGCGCAAAACCAGGAGCCGATCAAACGATCGTATTTACCGTTTCAGATACTGGAATTGGAATTGCGATCGAAGATCAGCAGCGCATTTTTGAAGAATTCGTTCAAATCGATCACCCGCTGCAACGTCGATTTAAGGGAACCGGACTTGGACTACCGCTGTGTAAAAGATTAGCAGAGCTACTCGGAGGAAGCATCGGTGTGAGTAGTTCCTTAGAAGGTGGCTCTACGTTCTGTGTTACCTTGCCCATTCGCTATCAGACAGCTTCCTTACCGCAACCAAACGATCCCAAAGCTCAAAGTACAGCATCAATCAACCCATCTGAAGTAGATCAATTTGCTCAGAAAGTTCTCATCATTGATGATGAAGCGACTTCTCGCTATACGATCGCTCATTTGCTCTCTCAGCTATCCTGCACAGCGATAGAAGCAAAAGATGGATACGAAGGACTTTACCGCGCCAAAACTGAGCAACCTAACGCGATCGTACTTGATCTATTGATGCCCGGAATTGATGGCTTTGAAGTGTTAGAGCAGCTAAAAGCCGACTCAGCCACTCGCGCAATTCCGGTGATCATCATGACCTCAAAACAGGTAAGTGCGACAGAATTGAAACAACTGACTCAAACGCGCGTGGTCGCAGTTCTCTCAAAGCAGGCAAATTTGCAATCAGAAGCGATCGCGCAACTAAGAACTGCTTTACTTGATGCTGGACTGACTTGCTAAACCAGAGGATAGCTTGGCTTTATCCTGCATATGTTGCGATCTCTTGGGGCTTAAATAAACGTCAGTTCGACGAGTTTTTTCGCTTCGTTGCAAGCGGCTTCTGCCCCCTAAATCCCCCAGAATGGGGGACTTTGAACCGGAAGCTTTGGCTTGAAGTCCCCCATTCTGGGGGATTTAGGGGGCTTCCTGGATTCCCAAACGGAGCAAGCCACTTCTGTCGAACTGACGTTAAATAATCACCAGATCATTGCTAAAGTTCATCGAGATCTTGCTATCTGTGTACCGCAGTCTCAGAATGCCAAGCTTGTGTTGAATTGAAGCCTCTTACCGAATGGCAAAAGGCATTTCTTTCAATTCTAAATTTCATTAAACAGGTTGCACTGCAAAAAAGGTTTCAGAAAGTTTGATTCCAACTTCGTTTGTGCGTCGCTGTAGATCGTCGAGAAATTCATGCAGTCCAGCTTCCATCACATCGTCGATCGTTAAATAATCCAAGTCCGATCGCAGTTTTCCAAGACAACGCTCAACGCCTGTATTCCACGAGCCTTGAGGGGTTCCAGTGATTTGATGCAAAGATCGCTCTGTTTGTCGAATGCAGTAGCGAATCGATCGAGGAAATTCTCGATCGAGGACTAAGAATTCTGCGACTGAAGTGGGTGTAATTCGATGCAGTCCACGTTTCCGATACATTTCATACGCACTTGTCGATCGTAGTAATGCAATCCACTGCAACTGATCCAAGGTTGTCCCGACATCGCGCACTGATGGCAATAGAATAAAGTACTTCACATCCACGATTCGACTGGTTTTGTCTGCTCGTTCTAGCCAGCGCCCTATCAGTCCAAAATGCCACCCTTCGTTATGCGTCATCGTTGCACTCGCAATTCCCGCAAACAAGTGACTGGATAGCTTAACCTCCCTGAAAAAGGTCTGAAAATTAAGTGTCTCTTCGTTTGCAGCATCATTGACAAAGTGATAAAACGCATTGATTTGTTGCCACATCTCTGAAGAAATGATTTCACGCATCGATCGCGCATTTTCGCGGGCGGCATGAAGACAGGAAATAATCGAATTCGGATAAGTACGATCGAAGGTCAAAAATCGGATCACATTCGCCGCGTTTGCTTCTCCGTATCGTTCTTCAAAAATGGGCAAATCGCCCGTCGTCAGAATTAACGGTTTCCACTGCTGCGAAACCCCGATCGGTACATCTAACAGCAAGGTTAGATTCACATCAATGAATCGCGCAATGTTTTCTGCACGTTCCACATATCGATTCATCCAATAGATCGAATCTGCTACTCGACTTAACATTTTTGGTCTCTAATAAAACAACTTTGAGTTCAGATTGTTAGGGGTTCGCCCCCTAAATCCCCCAGGATGGGGGACTTTGAGAATTGAAAATGAATTGAGTAGATAGACAAGACTGTAGAAGTCGAATTTAGGTGGTGTCTTTCAAAAGCACGTTCACTTAATCACAACATCGCTTCATCTTTTCAAAGTCCCCCAGAATGGGGAATTTAGGGGGCAGCTATCCGACTAAAACGAAGCGAAGAGCGTCTTACGTGCAACAAGCCCACCTCAACTCACAATCCAAGTATCTTTATAGCCACCGCCCTGAGAGGAATTCACTACAAGCGATCCCTTCTTCAGCGCCACACGAGTCAAACCACCCGGAGTCACATAGATATCCTCCCCATACAAAATGTAGGGGCGCAAATCCACATGACAGCCTTCAAACTCGTCGCCCATCAAAGCCGGAACGCGCGATAAAGAAAGCGTCGGTTGAGCAATATAGTTTCGTGGAGCCGCTTTAATCTTTGCCGCGAATACTTCTCGCTCTGCTTGAGTCGATTGTGTCCCGATCAGCATTCCATAGCCGCCCGATTCATTCGCAGCCTTGACCACCAATTTATCGAGATTCGCCAGCACATGATCTAACTGCGATGGCTCCCAACAGAGATAAGTCGGCACATTCGCGAGAATTGCATCTTCGCCCAAGTAGTACCGAATCATCTGCGGCACATAAGCATAAATCACTTTATCGTCTGCGACTCCAGTTCCTAGCGCGTTCGCAAGACCCAAGCGACCCGATCGATAAACTTCCATCAATCCTGGAATGCCCAACAGCGAATCGGGACGAAACGCCAGCGGATCAATAAACTCATCATCAATCCGACGATAAATCACATCGACCCGCTTCAAACCCTTTGTCGTTCGCATCTGAAGATAACCATCAGACACGACCAAATCGCGCCCTTCGACTAATTCAACTCCCATCTGTTGAGCCAGATAAGAATGTTCAAAATAAGCAGAGTTATAAATCCCCGGCGTGAGTAAAACAACCGTCGGATCATCAATATAATCAGGTGCAAGATTCAGCAATGTCTCAAGCAAATGACTCGGATACTCTTCCACGGGCTGAATTTGCATTCGATCAAAGACCAGTGGCAGCGTACTTTTCATAATCCGCCGCCCTTCTAGCACATAAGACACGCCAGACGGACAGCGCAAATTGTCTTCGAGGATGTACCACTGACCGTCTCGATCGCGCACCAAATCCATCCCGCTAATGTGCGACCAGATTCCTTTCGGTGGCTTCAAACCCACACAAGGCTTGAGAAATCCTTGAGACGAATACACCACATCTGCGGGAATCACGCCATCGCTGATAATCTTCTGATCCCCATACACATCCGCGAGAAATTGATTCAGCGCGTAAATTCGCTGCTTCAGTCCTTTTTCCAAAACTTGCCATTCCGCAGCCGCGATCGTTCTTGGCAAAATATCAAACGGAAAGATCTTCTCGGTTCCTTGATTGTCGCTGTAAACGTTGAAGGTCACGCCCATTTTGAACAATGCAACCTGAGCAGCTTGCTGCCGACGCTGAATTTCCTCGATCGAGAGTGAATTAATGCGATCAACTAGCGGAATCACTTCTTTTCGAGGCGATCCGGGTGCGTCAAACAACTCATCGTAAAAGTGCCCTGGATCATAATTTGCTAACTTCACAGCCAATCACCTTATCAAGCTACTTGATTAATAGAATTGACTGAACCTTCTAAGCTGTAAAGCTGAATACGAAATTTGTCACGAATGTAATCAAGAAATATAACGAAACGGTTCGATCGACTGATGAACGTTGCAAGGTGAAGAAGTGGAATTCTGCCAAGGTTGCGATGACGTACATAGCAAATTTGGGACAGGGGCAATCGTTAGCGATCGAGAATGCAGGCACTCAAACCCTGATTACCTGGGAAAGCCGCAGCGCTGGACAGCAACAAAGTCAGCAGATGAGTCTGTCCCTCGGCAAGTGGTCTGCCTCTCCGATGGTGTTCAAAACGACTTCTGGTTTTATTTTGCAGGTTGAGTCAAATCAGCGATCGTATTATGTCCGGCTGCAATCCAATAGTATTAGCTTGTTAAGCGAGGTTCCCTTAATGTTGGGAGCGCTAGAGGTTCCGCTGCGATATGTGGCAGACTCTAAAGCGCCAGAGATGAAGCCTCTAGAGCCGCTTCGCATGGGCAATATGTCGATGCGAATGGAGCCGATGGAGATGAACATGGGGAATCTGAACCTGAGCATGGCGACTTCAACTTCGCAGTCTAGTCATTCGACTTCGCGCTTTTGTTCGCAGTGTGGCAGAGAAGTAAAAGAAGACGATCGCTTTTGCTCTCAATGCGGCACAAAGCTGAATTAGAAGAAAAAAAAGCTTAAATGATCGTCGTTTTCGGGCTTGAAGCGATCGTGTAAGTCGCTTACATTGCAGATATCTGCGTCACGATCGACGTTCACATTTCGCTGAGGAAATCCAAATTGAAGCCACGCCAAATCGGACTGCTAGTCGTAGCGGGACTGCTCATTGCTCTCTCCTGGTGGGGCATTTTTACGGCGCGTTCAGGGCTGATTGTGCGATCGTTCGATCGAGAAGGAATTCCCTTGCTCTATCTCGCTCCAAAATCAGTGCGGTTGGTTCCGGGGGTGTTGGTGGCACACGGTTACTCTGGCTCAAAACAACTCATGCTCACTTATGGTCATGTGTTAGCACGAGCAGGTTATGCGGTGATGCTTTGGGATTGGGATGGTCACGGAGCAAACCCAAATCGCTTGCAGTCCGATTCACTTCAGCGCAACTTTGAAACCGCCTGGAACGCGATCGCACAACAGCCCAAAGTTGATCAAACTCGACTCGCAGTACTCGGACATTCGATGGGGAGTGGTGCTGTCATGACTGCTGCGATCGACCATGCCGGTGATTTTTTTGCTACCGTTGCAATCTCTCCCACAGGCGCAACTGTCACCCCCGAACAGCCCCGCAATTTGCAGCTACAAGCCGGAAGCTGGGAAGGGGGATTTATTCGCAATGCGGAACGTATCCTTCAGCAAGCAGGCGGCATCAATGCTGATGTTGCATTGGGAAGAGGGCGCGAGTTTGTTCTTGTCCCTAACGTAGAACACATTACGATTTTGTTTAACTCTGTCAGTCATGATGCGGCGCGACAATGGCTCGATCGTACTTTTGGACAGCAACAGCAAAATCAGTATGTCGATCGTCGAATGCTCTGGCAAGGGGTTCATCTAATTGGCTGGCTGATCGGTCTTGCTGCGGTGATGCCGAGTTTGCAGATTGAGATCGCACCTTTATCGATCTCGGCGTTACAGCGTTGGGGTGGATTAGCTCTTTCTTCGATTGTCCCGACTGCTGGACTGGTTTTGCTCGATCGAGCGATCGACTTACAAACTTTAGGCGGCGTTCAAGTGGGTGGAGCAGTAGCGCTTTGGTTTTTGATGGCGGGAACCATTTGGCTACTTGTTTTGCGCCAGGTTCCACATCTGGGTTTGCGGTCAGTTCTGCTGGGTATTGGTGTGTTTACAGCGCTCTGGATTGCAGTAGGAGCAATGGCGCAGATAGTGTGGTTGCAGTCGGTGTTGATTCCAGCACGGTTGGGCGTGTGGGGAATCATTGCGATCGCGTCGCTCCCGTGGTTTTTAGCGACTGAAATCGCTCAACAAAATCGAAATGCTGGACAGCGCATGATTTGGGGAGTTGCACAAAGTACTGCGCTGATTGGTGGATTTGTGTTAGTACTGCAATTTTTGCCACAGCTTGGATTTATGTTTTTACTGCTGCCCTTGTTTCCGGTGCTGATCACTCTATTATCGATCGTATCGTCTCAAGTCCGAGAAAGTTGGAGTGTTGCGATCGCGAGTGCATTCCTTTTCGCGTGGCTCTTAGCCGCAGGTTTTCCGCTTGCTTAGAACTTCGATCAAAGCGGTTCTATCTCTTGGACATTGGAGATAGAACCGCTTTAATCGTGCCTATTCTACAGACGGTTCGCGATTAGACGCTTTCAAATCGCGAAGGATTATCTTGAACCTTCCGAAGTAATCCGCGTCGTTCGGCGTGTTTTGTCGTGATCGCGACACTTCTTCTTGCTTTAGCAATGTCCACTTGATCAAAAGCATCGTAAAGCTGATTGATCAGATCATCGATCGATAAAGGATGCTTCTCATCTGCCAAAACTTTCAGAATGGCTTCCATGGGTTTGAGTCCTTTGAATTTTGCCTTGAGTGCTGAGGCATCATAGGACTGACCTGTTTTGGAAGCAGGAGGGGCTGTTTTTGGCTCTGAGGGAGCAGCTTTTGGTTTGCTATCTGGCTTGCTAGCGGGGGTGCTAGGAGCATCTTCTCCAAGTAGAGAATTGATGTAGCCTAGCACTCGATCGATTTCTTCTTCTGCTTGTTTGCTAACCGTTTGAGCGATCGTGTCTTGCTCACTCAACAAACGCGCGCGCGTTTGTTCTAGTTCAGCTTTGAGGGTTTCGTTGAGGATAGTTGGCACTGTAAGTTCCTTGATTTGAAGCGCAGTTAATTTGATTGTAGTGTGATTAGTCGCTTTTGTTGCTCTCATCTTTGAAAAGCTGTGCTTTGCACCAACACAATCTACTAGTTTTGGGTTTAGCACCTTGTTACTAAATCTGTGAACCAGCGATCGTGCTGCTCTAGCACGCCCATCTTTTACCCCGCCTTAACCTCTGAGTGCCAAACTTTTGTTAAGACTGAGGCGAATCTCTACTGGAATTCTACCCATATGCCGATGAAACGCCGGAATCTCTTACTTTTCTTGGGTGCTGCTGCTGGAACCACTGCGATCGCAAGCTTGACAAAAAATAGCCAGAAGTTTTCAATGCCGTTTCAGTCCGCAGAAACAACTGGAACTCTCACAAATATTAGCTTTAAGCCGATTCAAAGTCCGATGTCGCTGCTCACAGATGCTAAAAGTAGCACCATTAATCAGTTTGAAATTGCGGATGATCTGATTGTTCCAGAAGGCTTTTCCTACGATGTGATTGGTGCTTGGGGCGATAAAATCGGAGATTCGCGGTTTGGCTACAACAATGATTACCTCTCTTTTGTGGAAACTGTTCCGAACGAAGGTTTTCTAACCATTAACTTTGAGTACATCAGTGCTATTCCCTGGCTGCAAACCTACTCCAAAGTTCTTGGTAAAGAACTTCCGAGCGCAGTCGTTGAGAAAGCACTCAAAAAGACTAAGGGAACAGGTTTAAATGCCTTCGCACTCCCTGAAAAAAACCCGCTCAAAGCTCAGATCAAGACCATTTCTAAAGAAGCTTTGATCGATCAAGGAATGGGCGTGATTTCGATTCGCAAGAATGCAGCAGGTCAGTGGGAGCGGACTTTCTCGAAGGTCGATCGACGAATCACCGGAATCTCAGGACTAGAAGACGATCGCTATCTCAAATGCACCGGAGCCGCAAAAGCAGTATTTGAGAAGAAATCTGGCAAAGGCTATTTAGATCAATTGGGCGATCGCATTATTGGTACGTTTGGCAACTGTGCAGGCGGCACGACTCCTTGGGGAACCGTTCTCAGTGCAGAAGAAAACATTCAGAACCAAGTTCCTGATCCGGTTCATGCCGATGGAACCTCTTTTCCACCCGATCGCGCGATGTTCAAAATCGATGAAGAGGAAGTCTCTGGACAAGGGAACGTCTTCGGTTTAGCAGGGAATAAATACGGCTGGATTGTTGAAGTCGATCCAGCAAATCCGAATGACTTTGGGACGAAGCATACTTGGCTCGGTCGCTACCGTCATGAAGCGGTCGGGGTACGAGTGGAAGCAGGAAAACCGTTAGCCTTCTATTCCGGATGCGATCGACGGAGCGGGCATATCTATAAGTTTGTCAGCCGCGATTCGGTCACTGATCCACAAGATAAAGCTAATTCTCGCCTGCTTGCGGATGGAATGCTCTACGCTGCAAAATTCAACGAAGACGGCACAGGACGCTGGATTGCACTAAAACCGGAGACTTCGATCGCGCCTGAAGATCCCTCTACGATCGTTGGTGGCATGATCAATCTTCCAAAACGCCCCGATGGTGGGTTTATGAGCGTTCGGAACAAGAGCGCGATCGATAAATACAAGCAGCAATTCAAAACCTTGAGCGACCTCTACGAAGGCAATCCTACCGAGAAACAAGGTGCGATTCTGATTGATGCTCACTATGCTGCAAATGCTTGTGGTGCAACCTGTACAGCGCGACCCGAAGACACTGAGATCGCACCCGATGGCTCTCTGTACATTTCCTTTACTTCTGGATCACCCGATAGCAAAGATGGCGGCCCCGATAAGCGCGTGTTCAAAGGGCCAAACGGTGAAGCACCTTACGAATATGGCTTCGTGATGCACGTTACCGAAGACAACAATGATCCTGCTGCGATGACTTTTCGCTGGAAAATGATGGCAATGGGTGGCGAACCGACTGCGGGTGGAGCAGGTTTCTCGAATCCTGATAACCTTCTGATTGATCCAGATGGTCATGTGTGGATTGTGACTGATATGTCCTCTGACAAGCTCAATAAAGCGGTTCCGAAACGGATTGGTAAGAATGGAGCCCCGATCAGCCAATCGAATCTACGCGGATTGTTTGGCAACAATAGCTTATGGTTTATTCCAACATCGGGCGCAAATGCTGGAAATGCTTATCTGTTTGCTATGGCTCCAATGGAAGCAGAACTCACTGGTTCCTTTTTGAGCCACGATCGACAAACGCTTTTTCTCTCAGTCCAACATCCCGGAGAAAGCAACGGCATTCGCCAAAACCTGAAATCCGAAACCCGAAAATTTGCAATGAAAAGCGCAGACGGTAAGGATTACACCCAAATGCGCCAAGTTCCGATCGGCTCGAATTTCCCAACTAAAACTGCCAACGCCGCGCCGAAACCTTGTGTCGTGGTGGTAACAAGAAGCGATCGTAAAAACATCACTTCGGCGTAGTAGATAAAGAGCGATCGAGAAGCTTCTCGATCGCTCTTTATCTATCTTTTTTCAGATCAAACTAATCAAGCACCCAACCAACGTGCTGCATCTTTCGCGTGATAAGTCAGAATCAAATCTGCTCCCGCCCGCTTGAAGCCAAGCAACGTCTCCATCACGACTCGTTCTTCATCAATCCAGCCATTGAGCGCAGCGGCTTTCACCATGGCGTACTCACCCGACACATTGTAAGCCGCGACCGGAAGATTTGAGGCTTGCTTGACTTGGTGAATGATATCCATGTAAGCCAAAGCAGGCTTAACCATCAGCATATCCGCACCTTCTGCGATATCGAGTTCAATTTCCTTAATTGCTTCTCGTGCGTTGCCAGGATCCATCTGATAAGTGCGTCGATCGCCAAATTGCGGAGTTGAATCTGCCGCATCTCGGAACGGGCCATAATAAGCCGACGCATACTTCGCCGCATAAGACAAAATCGGAATATCTTGAAATCCCGCTTCGTCCAGTCCCTCCCGAATCGCACCCACAAAGCCATCCATCATTCCCGAAGGCGCAATGATATCGGCTCCCGCTTTTGCTTGCGAGACTGCGGTTTTCTTCAACAGTTCCAAAGTCGGATCGTTGAGAACGCGCCCAGTCAAATCACCCACTTGCAAATAGCCACAATGCCCATGTGAAGTGTACTCACACAAACAAGTGTCCGCAATCACGATCAGTTCTGGAACCGCTTCTTTAACCGCAGTTGCTGCTTTTTGCACAATGCCGCAATCGTGCCAGGCTCCGGTTGCTTCAATATCCTTATCGTCTGGAATACCAAACAAAATAATCGACGGAATGCCGAGATCGTAAACCTGCTTTGCTTCTTCGACGATTTTATCGATCGATAACTGATAAACCCCCGGCATCGATCTCACTTCATTCGCGATGCTCTCACCCGGCACAGCAAATAAAGGATAAATCAAATCACTGATTGTTAAAACGTTTTCCCGCACCATGCGGCGCAGTTGGGGGTGGTTGCGTAACCGACGAGGGCGATGATTTGGAAACATAGACTGTCACAGCGGAGGAAATAAACAGCAATCCTTTACAAGTCTAAAACGTCGCCGGATAGGAACGCCGCAAGATTACGAACTGTAAAAAAAATCTGTTTCGTTCATTCAGCGATCGGGAACTTTAGGAGTAGTTTCAAGCCCCCAGTTCATCATGCTAGAAGCCGTTTTTGGACACAGCGACGATCCAGATTCACAAAGCGCGATCGCAGAAGTGATTACCCAGTGCAAAACCGCTCTTGATGGATTCATGCCTCAAGCTGGATTACTCTTTGCCGCAATCGATTTTGACCACGCGCTGATGCTGCAAGCTATCAATCAAGCCTTTCCAAACTTAGAGTTGATCGGCTGCACCAGCGATGCAGAGATGTCAGATGAATTGCGATTTCAGCAAGATTCGGTCGTATTAACGCTCTTTTGCTCAGATGAAATTGAGATTCGGGCGGGTGTGGGGCGGAACATGAGTGAGGATGCGATCGCAGCGGCGCAAAGTGCGATCGAACACGCGAAAAGAGATCGTCCTGCTCGGTTATGTATTACGGTTCCAGACGGACTGAGCGTAAATGGTTCTGTAATTTTGAATGCACTACACACAGCATTAGGAAAGCATTTTCCAATTTTTGGTGGAATGGCAACTGATGACTACCGCTTTCAGGCAACCTACCAGTTCTATAAAACCGAAGTTCTAACTGATGCAGTTCCCGTTTTGCTGTTCTATGGTGAAGCACTAAAATTTTCGCATGGCATTTCGAGCGGGTGGCAGCCAATTAGTACGCCGGGGCAGGTCACGAAATCAGCAGGCAGCGAAATTTATACGATCGACGATCAGCCCGCTTTACCCTTTTATCAAAAGCATCTCGGTGGTTTAAATCCGGTTCCAGAACATCCCCTAGCTGTTCTTGAGCCAGAAGATTCTTCGTTCTATCTACGTGGCTGTTTGCCAAATTCATCCGAGGGTGTTTTGCAATGCCTTGCAGGGGTTCCCGAAGGTGCGATCGTGCAAGTGAGTACCGCAAGTCGCGATGATATTCTCACTGCTTCTAAAACTGCAATTTTTCAGGCAGTGCAATCGTATCCGGGAAGCAATCCTCACATTGCATTGGTTTTCAGTTGTGACTGTCGCTTCAAAATCCTAGGGAGCCGAGTGCGCGAAGAGTATGAATTGATGCGATCGTGCTTGCCCGACACCATTAGCTGTAGCGGTTTCTACACCTATGGAGAACTCTCGCCTTCGAGCGAATTCGGCATCAGTCGGTTACACAATCACACGCTTGTAACGCTCCTTCTAGGAACTTAGTCATGGAACTTACTGAGCTTCAGCAGCGCATTCAGAGCCTCGAAAAAGAAAATCGCATCTTGCAGAAAAAGTTGCAGCGATCGCAAAATAGTCAGGTTGAGCTAGAGCAAACCAACGATCGTAAAGAAGCACTTTTGCGAAAAGCGATCAGGGATTTGCAGCAGTCCCGCGCGACGATTCAGAGCAATCATGAAACACTCCAGCATCAAGCCGCAGAGTTAGAGCAAGCCCTATCGAAACTCAAATGCACGCAGACTCAACTGGTTCAAAGCGAAAAAATGTTGAGTTTGGGTCAGTTAGTGGCTGGAGTAGCGCACGAGATCAACAATCCGATTAACTTTATCTATGGAAATCTCCTTCATGCCCAGCAGTATGCAAGTACTTTGATGCAAGTAGTTCAGGCATATCAAAGCGAAGAAGCTGAAGTGGATGCTTTGATCGAAGAAGTTGATCTGCCCTTTGTGATGGAGGACTTGTCTAAAGTTTTGCAATCGATGCAAACCGGAGCAGAATGCATCGAAGAAATTGTAGGACTGCTGCGAACATTTTCGAGACTCGATGAGGCGGAACTCAAAACCGTTGATTTGCACGAAGGGCTAGATAGTACTTTGATGATTTTAGGCTCCCGCTTGAAGCCAGAGATCCAAGTGATAAAGCACTATGGCAATTTACCGAAGATTGAGTGTTCTGCCGGGGCATTAAACCAGGTGTTTATGAACTTGCTGAGTAATGCGATCGATGCGTTGGAAAGTCGATCGAACACAGTAAACTGGCAGCCAATGATTACGATTCGCACCGAGGTGAACGGACATCAGATTCGAGTGTGCATTGCAGACAACGGAACTGAAATCCCTAAAGAAATTCAGACGCAAATCTTCGATCCGTTTTTTACGACAAAACCGATCGGGAAAGGAACCGGATTAGGATTATCGATCGCCTATCAAATCATCAGAGAGCGGCATCACGGGGAATTACGGTGTCAGTCGATCGAGAATCAAGGCACAGAACTCTCGATCGAATTACCCTTGCGGTGAACACTTCATTGATCGTTATAAGCTTTCCTCGCCTGCTTCTGCTTAATTCTACAGAAACGACAGAACTCCGACCTTTTTAGAAGAATCGGAGTTCTCACACCATCAGAAATCCAAAAGACGATTAGGAATTCGATCGAGTAAATAACCGAAAGTAAATCGACTGCAACGCCTCTTTAACTGGAAATAGAGCATAGGTGAGCGGATTAATCGTTACAATAATGTCTCGAAAATCCCGTTTTGCTAAAGCAACGATCGCCCAAGCTACTCCGGAAGGTGACATCACACCATGAGGATTTAGGTCACTCTTAAACGGGCCTAAAATCAGCTTGCGAATAATACAAGGTGCATCTAATCGGCGCAACGTAATTAAGTCGCCTAAAGTGCGCTTCGACAATTCATAAAGCGGGCTAAAAGCGGGATTCACTTCTGCTTCTGAAGTATTGATCCAAAGCTCTTTAATTGCCTTGTGCGAAGACTGATTAACCGTATCCAAAAACAATTCCGCCAGCTTCCAAGTCGAGAAAGTATTGACCTCGTAAGAAGTCTGAATCGCTTCCGCAGATCGATCTCCGTACACATTCACGCCATGATTCAAAATGAAAATATCCACTTTCTGAAGGCGCGATCGCAGTTCTTCTTCGGCTCCAATCTGCCAGCGCAACACCTCGACTTTAGAATCAAATCTTGCAGTCTCGCTGGTCGTCAGCGCCACCACTCTTGCCCCTTGCTGCGTCAATTCTGCGACTAGCGCCTGTCCGAGTGCGCCTGATGCGCCCGTTACCGCTACCACTTTATCTTTGAGTGCCAAACTGGTTCCAAGCATTTTATCTACGATCGTAAAGTGACCACAGAAATAAGCATTCGGCTGATCAAAATGATGCCGCCAGTGATACGTCCGGTTCACAACCCACGGCTTCGGAATGTCGATTAGATCGCCGGGTTTGTGAGTGACATCAGTTTGTAAAAGTAGCCCTTGCGATCGTGCCAGTGCCGGGATCAAAAATGCCACTGAGTACAGCGCTCCGAGCCAGAATCCCGGCATTTCGGTCAGTCCAGCCAGTAGCACTGTGGCACTAAACATCGCCATCGCTTCGGGGACATCATTATAAAGCTGCGCTCGCTGGTACACTTCCAAACTCGCGATCGTCAAATCAGGACGATAGGCTTTGTGATGTAAATTATGAAATCGTCTCAGGGGTTGCCAGTAGTGTCCGGCAAGGTGGTAAGCGTCCCGTATCAGTTCTGCAAGGACAATCGCAGAGATTCCGAGGAGGCATTGAACGAGTAGCTGACTGTACAGAAATCGCAGATCCATGAACCCGATGTAATGCTTCTTAATAAATCTTCCCCTACTTTACCGTGAGTCCGGTGTTTCAGACGACCGATTCTATCGAACTTGGGTGTGAGCAGTTCTATGGTTTCTCGGTCAGTAAGGCAACGACGATCAGTTCTTCTGTCCGGAGTGCGTGCCTGTCTTCGATGACGATCGCGCTATGTTTTTCCACAAAATCATGCAGCGATTCATCTAAATAGGCTTCTAAAATGTTCGGATGAATGTAATACTTTCGGCACGTTGCAGGGCGATTTCCTAAATAAGATGAAACGGTTTTGATCGCTTGGGTAATATTCTTTTTTGCCGCCGTTTGAGAGGTGAATTTTCCAATCTCAGCTAAATGAGAAGCCGCTAAAACGGTTCCTGCCCAAGTCCGAAAATCTTTTGCAGTAAAATCTTGTCCCGTAATTTCCCTCAAATAATCATTCACGTCGCTCGATTTGATATCTTGTGGTTGATTATTCTCGCCCAAATATTGAAAAAGTTCTTGACCAGGAAGATCTTGGCAACGTTTGACAATTTTTGCCAGTCGCTTATCGCTCACTTCGATCTCATGATCAACGCCACTTTTTCCTCGAAATTGAAACTGTACTTTTGATCCGCGAATATTCACATGATCATTGTGCAGTGTCGTTAAACCATAGGAATGATTGGTTTTCGCGTATTCTTCGTTTCCCACCCGAATTCGCGTTAATTCCATCAGTTTTAGAACGGTTGCTAAAACTTTTTGTTTTGGTAATCCAGTTTGTGCGAGATCCTGATCCAATCGGCGGCGGATCTCAGGGAGTGCCTGACTAAAGGCAATCATGCGAGAGAATTTTGTCTGATCGCGAATCGATCGCCAAAGCGGATGATATCGATACTGCTTTCGCCCTTTTGCATCTCGTCCGGTCGCCTGCAGATGTCCATTATCGAGCGGACAAATCCACACATCTTTATAAGCAGGCGGAATCGCGAGAGAATTGATCCGCTGAATCGTTTTCTCATCTTTAATTCGATCGCCATTTGGATCAAAATAAAGAAAGCTTTTTCCCGATCGCTTCCGTCGAATTCCGGGCATTTCGTCATTGACATATTGCAATCCGACCGCTTCGGCAGACTCGATCGGAGCGGTTGGAATTTCGGTAGGAAGCTCTTCAACGGCTAAATTCATCATTTCAAATCGCGAAGTCGGAATAGTCAAACCGTAGCGAATTCAACGAGATTTGAAATCTACAGGGGAGTATAGTCTTAAAGGTTGAGACGTAAAACCGATGGAAATTAATCTGCCTGATGTGTTGGCGGAAGTAACCGCTGTGTTTGAGCAATACGAAAAGGCATTGATCAACAATGATGTTGCGGTTTTGGATCAGCTTTTTTGGCAAAGTCCGCACACGATTCGCTATGGGGCAACCGAGAATTTGTACGGTTACAATGCGATCGCACAATTTCGTGCAGGTCGATCTTCCACAGGACTCGATCGCACGTTGCAAAACACGGTGATTACGACTTATGGGCAGGATTTTGCAACCGCGAACACAGAATTTATGCGATCGGGCAAATTAGGACGACAAAGCCAAACCTGGATGCGGACATCCGACGGATGGCGTGTGATCGCCGCGCACGTTTCGGTGATTTGACCTGCTGCGATGGTTTTTTACAACCGTTTCGGACAAGCTGATTTAGGATGTGAATGTTGGGTTAGTCGGTGCTTGTGAGCGTTTCTTCGCGTCAAACAGATTTTTCGAGTCCTACTCGCTATCGAATTCGGGCAGTGCAGCCTTCGGATTTGTATGAGATTGCGGGAATTTTGGTAGACAGCTTTCCGCTGTATCCGTCGTTTTTGCCGTGGCTGAGTCCGATTATTCGAGTCGGAATTCACGAGGATCTTCGCAGTCGGACGCGCATCCCGGTGCCGAATTATGTGTGCTTGGTCGCGATCGATACGAGTGATCGCGCAGAACGAATTGTGGGAACGGTCGAACTCGGCTTACGCCCGTCGAATCCTTGGCAGCCGCACACTAGCCAATATCTTTATCTGTCAAATTTGGCGGTACGGGAAGAGGTGAGGCGGCAGGGAGTCGCTCAACAGTTGCTATTGGCGTGTGAACCGTTTGTGCGCGAGTGGGGCTATCGTCATATTTATCTGCACGTCTTGGAAACGAATGAGGCGGCGAAACGGCTTTATTTTAAGTTGGAGTATCGGTTGGAAGAAATTCAGCCGAGTTGGGATTGGTTTTTGGGAAGACCGAGACGGATGTTTTTGAGAAAAGAAGTGCAAAGTTTGTGAGAGAAGAAGCTGATTCAAATCACGATCGAGGTACACATAAATTAGAGATATGATCGATCTAATCTCGTCATTCTTTTGACCAATCGAGCGTTTGCAGTTCTGTGATTTGATCAAAATCGGATTGATAGAAGCACAAAGAATTTCTACAAATTGAGAATTGGCGACAACTCCCGTAGCTTTGGCATTCTTTCTGATTTCTTTACCTTTCGCTGCTCCATCCTCGGAGGCATACGGTAGGATGATTGTGCTAATCGTCCAATTAAAGAAAACTGTGAATCCCCGATCGGCTTTGCTACGGTACTTGCGGTCGAGATTCTGCGTCTCCTCTGCTGTCGCCCCTCAAACGCGCTGTTATGAGCTTAAAAAGACTTCTGAGCGCTGCTTCTTTCACGCTGTTAATTGGATGCTCACTGTCAGCATCTAACTCGATCAACTCGCCACCCAAACCCTCAGCACCGATTCCCGCACCTTCTGCCTCTCAAACAGTCTCGCAACTTAAAATCCTGAAGCCGCCTGTAAAATCAACGCTGAACTATCAGATTGAGACTTATCAGAGTCAGGTGTTTGGCAGCGATCGCACTTATGGGATTGTTCTACCACCAGGATATGATCAACAGCCGCAAGATCAATATCCGGTTATTTTTCTGTTGCATGGTGGACATGGCGATCCGACCGCTTGGTTTATCAAAGGCAAAGCGTTGAAGGTGATTGAAGGTTTGTACGCGAGTGGAAAGCTGCCGCTGTCGATTATTGTGACACCGGACGGAAATGATAGCCGGGGAACGAGCGCGCTCTGGGATCCGGAGTATATCAATGGGCGATATGGCGATGTGGTAAGCGCGATCGGGGAGGAGTTAGTTCAGGAAATCAAAACGCGCTATCGAACACAATCTGATCCGGGATTTTGGGCGATCGGGGGATTGTCTTCGGGAGGATGGGGTGCGCTAAACGTTGGCTTGCATCATCCGCAGATTTTTAAGACACTATTCAGTCATAGCGGCTATTTCATTGATAAGAGCGGCACGGAAAATAGCCCGATCGAGTTTGTTAAAACGCTTGATCCGCAAACTCGTCGATCGCTGGCAATCTATCTCGATGCAGGTGAAGGAGACGGCAAATATTTAGACCAATCGCGGGAGTTTCATCAAGTCCTCAATCAGCTTGAGGTGGAAAATCAGTTTAATGAATTTCCCGGTGGGCATGGCGTGAAGGGGCAAGATGTGGGCTGGGGATTTTGGCATAAACATTTGGCGGATTCGTTGACCTATGTTGGAGAACGGTTTAGAGCCGTAGAAGAAGGTCGATCGATATCGAAGCGCTGATCGTTGAAAAAATGGGTGATTCAGATTGCTCCAAATCACCCATTGATCGACATGACCATGACACTAAAACTAGACGGCTCCGGTTCCTCGACCGCGCTGATCGCCTTCCATCGTCAGCTTTCCTTCTTCGTCCTGATTCATTTCGCGGTATTCCTCAACGCGCTCTTCGTGAAGTTCTTCTTCCACTTGACGCGCATCGCCCGGAACTTCGTAATATATTTCCGGCTCGATCGCATAGTTGTTCAGCAAGCCTTCTTGATCCACGGTATACCCGCCCGTGGTGTGAATGCTTTCTGGATCAGTTTGATCATCTGTTGGTGCGGAGGCTTCACGCTCTTCAGTCGGAACGGTTTTGAATTCGCCACCTTCGCGTTCTTTGCGAGCAGCAGTCTCAGCGGGAATAATATGCGGATCGTAGGCATCGCTTTGAGCGCGATCGGAGCTATCGGTCGCAACTTGTCTATCTTGACTCATCACATTTTCCTCATCGTACAGTTTGCAGTATGTAACCGAACTTTAGTAAGCGCGACGAGCAAACTTTTGGTAGATAAAGATTGCCAACATTGCGCCCAATACTGCGACAACTACGCCGGGAATGCTGAGTGAAGTGGCAGTAAATGCGAGTGATCCTGTTTCAAGAACTGACACCAAGGTTCCGCCAAGGAATGCACCCACAATTCCTAAAAGCATTGTGGTGAGCAGCCCGCCGCCTTGATGACCTGGATAAATTGCTTTTGCGATCGCGCCTGCCAACAGTCCCAAAACGACCCAAGCTAAGATATTCATAGTATTCTCCTTACTGTTTAATAAATTGGAAATAATGAATTCACTCTAAGATTGACAGAATAATCATTTTGATGCTTCAAAAACGATCTTCTTAGAGCAACGTTTCATGTGTACAACTTACCAGAGTGATTGTATCGTTTGTACCCTTCTGAAGATGGATTCGCAGCTTGAAACAGTTAGAGGAATTTCTCGATCGCCCTCAATCACAGGATAGAACTTAGTTCTGCCCTGTGAGCGATGACGTGCGATCGCGTTTTCGTGTAGAGTCGATCTCCTATAAGCACTTTTAGAATTTAAAGACGATGAGATTTAAAACGATTGTGCGATTGGTGCGCGATACGGTGACGGAATGGAACGAAGATAATGTTCCGTTACTTGCAGCAGCGTTGGCGTATTACACGATGTTTTCTTTAGCGCCGTTGTTGATTATTGTGATTGCGATCGCGGGTGCAGTCTATGGTGAGGAAGCGGCTCGCGGTGAGATTGTTCGGCAGATTCAAGGATTAGTCGGTCGAGAGGGTGCAGAGTTTATTCAATCGATGATCCAGAATGCGAATAAGCCAGGATCAGGGGGCGGAGTTGCGACGCTGATTGGGGTTGGATTTTTGATCTTTGGGGCATCGGGTGTTTTTGGTCAGTTGCAGACGGCATTAAACACGATTTGGGAAGTGAAACCAAAGCCGGGACGAGCGGTTAAAAGCTTTGTGCAGGCTCGGTTTTTGTCGTTTGCGATGGTGTTGGTGATTGGATTTCTCCTGCTGGTTTCGTTAGTGTTGTCCGCAGCATTTTCGGGAGTTAGTTCTTATTTTGGTGGTTTTCTCCCTGAAGCGTTTCAGGTCGGGCGTTTTCTTAATTTTGCAATCTCGTTTGCATTGGTTACTGTACTGTTTGCTTCAATCTATAAGTTTCTTCCTGATGTGAAAGTTCCCTGGAAAAATTTGTGGGTTGGATCTGCTGTTACTGCCCTTCTCTTTAATATTGGTAAATTTTTGATCGGTCTTTATCTCGGTAACAGTAGCGTAGGTTCTACTTATGGTGCGGCTGGATCGTTAGTTGTTGTGTTGCTTTGGGTGTTTTATTCAGCGCAAATTTTACTATTTGGTGCAGAGTTCACCCAGGTTTATTCTAAATATCGAGGAAGACCGATCGAGCCTTCGAGCCATGCGGTTTCAGTGCAAGAGCAAACCATCAATCCGGCAGCAAAGCGCGATCGAGAAGTCTAACTTTGTGGCAAAAAACTTCGGTCAAATTCAGATGCTCAATGCCCGATCGAAGGTTTTCCCCCGCCTTTTCCGAGAAAGAGCAATAACGGTAAGGAAGCTAAAAAGACAATGCCAACAAAGCGAAAAATGTCTGCATAAGACAATATCGCTGCCTGCAAATTTACCAATTGATTCAGCGAAGACAATGCTTGTTGAGAAGCAGAGGCGGCATTTGATCCACGGCTTTGTAATGCACCTGAGATCGAATTCAGTCGCTCGATCGTTTGTGGATTATACGCACTCAGATTCTCTAGTAAATTCGCTTTGTGAAATGCTTCTCTTTGAGCCAACAGCGTCGTCAAGATTGCAATCCCAATACTACCTCCAAGTTGGCGCGTCAGATTATAAAAGCCTGACCCCGCAGAAATATCCTGCTTCGGCAATGACCCCAAGGTCGCTAAACTCAACGGCAAGAACATCAAAACCGTGACTGCTCCCCGCCAAAGTAAAGGAATAAACAAATCATCTCGACCTGTTTGCGGCGTAATGCTGGAGAGTTGGAACATCACCAACGTCGTTCCAACGGCTCCGATCGCAATTAGAATTCGCGCATCAACCTTGGTCGAAATCTTGCCCAAAATCACCATCACGATCGCAGATGCCAGCGCACCTGGAGCGAGTAACCAACCTGTTTGCGTGGCTGTAAATCGCAATACGCTTTGAGCAAACAGCGGCACAGCAAACAATGCACCATAAAGCCCCATGCCCAAAATGCCAGAGTAAAGGCTTCCTGCAGCCAGCGATCGATGTCGCAACACTCGTAAATCTACTGCCGAATTTTTTGTCCTTAGTTCGTGCCAGACAAATAAGACCAGTCCAACCACTGCGGCGATCGCTAAGGTTGTAATGAACTGAGAATTAAACCAGTCATCTTGCTCCCCTTCTTCTAAGAAGGTCTGTAAGCTGCCGACCGCAACCACTAACAACGCAATTCCTAGCCAATCGACTCGCTGACGATTTTTTTGACCCAGCATTTGATCAGGTGGCAGAAATACGATCGCCATCATGACCGCTATAATCCCAACGGGCAAGTTAATAAAGAAAATCCAGCGCCACCCTAAACTATCCGTCAGATATCCGCCCAATGTTGGTCCGATCGCTGGGCCTGCGATCACCCCCACACCAAACACTGCTTGGGCTAATCCCTGTTCTGCGGGTGGAAAGGTTTCAAACAAAATCGCCTGCGCCTTCGCCAACAATCCACCCCCAAACAACCCTTGCAGAATTCTAGCCACGATCAACATGGGCAGATTGGCTGCAAAGCCACACAGCACCGAAGCCAAGGTAAACCCCACCATCGAAAACACAAAGTACGTTTTCTTCCCAAATACATCGCCCAACCAAGCAGACAGCGGAATCAAAACGACGTTGGCGATCGCATATCCTGTCACTACCCATCCGACTTCACTCACCGTTGCACCCAGCGTCGCTTGAATGTCCGTTAAGGCAACATTCACAATGCTGGTATCAATCACTTCAAGAATCGCGCCAAGCGAGGCAGTAAGCGCGATCGCCCATTTCAAAAATCCTTGTGCTTGTGAGTCTGCACGATCATGCATTGTAGCCATACCAATTAGAAGCGAACCCTTCCATTAAAAGACTATTTTAGAAAAATCAACCCTCTCATTGCACCGAGGTAGAGTCATTTCTTTTACAGTTCTGATTCTGACCTAACTCGAAAGGTAGATTTTTATATTGCTGCGGTTGGATAACTTAAAGTTCATCCGAATATTTGACGAACGTACACAGTCACCGACACGATAGCGACACGACATTATCGTTTGGGGAATCATTCCATGCAACCGGATTACCTGATTGTTGGCAGCGGTCTATCAGCATTAGTCTTCGGCGCTTTGATGGCGAACGCTGGGAAAACGGTGCAAATCCTTGAAGCTCATGAGCATCCAGGAGGCTTTGGGCATACGTTTACCCTGGCAAAACAATATACCTTTAATGCTCAACTGCACTACGTTTGGGACTGTGGTGAAGGGCAAACGGTGAATCGAGTCCTGAAAAAACTGGGCTTAGAACAGAGTGTGACCTTTGAACGGTATGACCCAAAGGGCTTTGATCATATGCGGATGCCAGGATATTCGTTAGATATTCCATCCGAGCCAGAAGAACTCATTCAGCGATTGTCGGTATTGTTTCCAAATGATCGCGATCGCATTCGTGGATTCGTTCAAGAGGTTGAAAAAACAGGTGCAGGCTTGAAAAAACTTGCTCCTCCGGTCAAGCCCGCTGAACTATTGCAATCTGCGAGTGAAGTACTCTGCGCGGCTCAACATCTCAATAGTACGCTTCAAGATGTCTTTGATAAGTTCAAGCTTCCCCAAGCAGCCCAAACCTTACTCGCGCTGCAATGGCTCGATTTTCTACTCCCCCCAGATCAACTTTCGTTCTACGCCTGGGTTGCATTATTTCGAGGCTATCAAGCAGGTGCATTTTACGCCACGAACCACTTTGAAGATGTAGTTAACGCATTTGTGAAGGTGATCGAATCGCAAGGTGGAAAAGTGCTGCTCAATCACGAAGTCACCAACTTCAGAGTCACAGGTAAAACGGTAACGGGCGTTGAAGCAATGGATTTGACAACGCACCAAACCGCTGAATTTACCGGAAACACGATCATTTGCAACATTGATCCCCAGAAAGCCGCCAAAATGATCGGTGAAGAAAAGTTCTCTAAAACCGTTCGTCGAAAGCTCAACTATGAGTATTCTGCATCGAATTTTATGGCTTACTGTGTGGTTAAAGATCTTGACCTACGAGACTACGGATTTGGTAAGTGGAATGTCTCACACACCGGACATCAGAGCTTAAATGAAGCCTTCGCACAGATGTACGATCGACATGACTTTTCTAATCCTAGTTTCGCCATCACAACGCCGACATTGCTAACCGATGCGAGTCGAGACTGTCCCGAAGATTGCCAAGTCGTTGAATTTCTCACCGTTGCGAACTATGACTATTTTCGGCAATTGCGCGATCGCGATCGTAAAGCCTACAACAAAAAGAAGCAGGAAATCTTAGATTCAATGCTCGATGTAGTAGAGGCTCACTATGTTCCAAATTTCAGAAAGCATTTAGTCTTTCAGATCACGGGTAGTCCAACCACAAATGAGCGCTATTGCTGGTGTCCCCAGGGCAATTCTTACGGTTCTAATCTCACGCCGCGCAATATGGGACTAGGACGGCTAAATCATGAGACTTCGCTCAATCAATTCTATTTCTGCAATGCTTCGTCGGGCTATCCGGGCTTTGCTCCAACGATTTGGACAGGGGCACTGCTTTATCAACGTTTGTCTGGCGATGTAATTTTAGGCGATGGCTGATCGAACGATTGTGCAAGTTGATCAATTAAGAGGTCACTATGAAAATCGCTGTGATCGGGGGTGGTGCGAGTGGCATGGTAACAGCCTATCTGCTCGACAAGCAAGGACATTCTGTAACGGTGTTCGAGCGGCAACCTATGTTAGGAGGACACATTCGGACGCTGAATAAAAACGTGAAGCCGAACTGTGCTGAATGCACTGATATTTTAGAAAGTGGAGCACTCGAATTTCCGACTGCATTTCACAATTTTATTGCATTGATGCAAGAGTTGGATGTAGAACTAGAGCCGATCGACATTGGTTCTGCTTTATTTTTTAAGAATGGTGATCGCATTTTATCAAAGGTTGCAACGCATCAGAATTTTGCAGGTCTCCAACGCTTGATCGAAACAATCCGATTCAATCTACTCCATGCTCGTTCTGCTCCATTGTGGTTAAAAACGCGATTTGCAAGCGTGCAGAATACTGACAATCAGCCCCTCTCCCAGTATCTTGGAGATCACAGTATTGCTAGTCTCTGGCTCAAGCTACTAACCCTATATAGCTACTCGATCCCGCTCGATTTAATTGATGATTTTCCAGCAAAACTAGCGATTCCAATGCTACGAGATTACATAGCGGTTAGTTGGCTTAGAGTGAAAGGGGGTGTGTATAGCTACATTGAAAAAATTCTAGAGCGCTTCAAGGGAAAAGTTCTACTAGATGTAGAAATTGCTCATATTTATAGAAGCGCCGATCAGGTGAAAATTGAGCAATCCAATGGTGAAGCTCAAGAGTTTGATAAAGTGGTGTTTGCGACACCACCCGACCAAGTAATGACACTGTTAGCAGATCCAACTGAAGCTGAAATCAGGCGGTTCTCAGGTTGGAAAGCGAACGTTGCGGTCACGACCATTCATACTGATACCTCTGTGTATGAAAATTTTCGCATTCACCACCCTTCAGAATTCGACTTTTTCCAAACGAACAATCATTGGGGATACAACAGCTATCTCAATCAGCTTTGTGGTCTTTCGTCATCCCAACATCATTTCTTGTCGTTTCAGCTAGAAGAGATGATCGATCGCGATCGCATGATTCACCAGCAGCAACATTACACCCCGTTATACACAACGGATGCATTTCAATATCGCGATGAAGTGATTGAAATGAACGGAGAGCATCATACATATCATGCAGGCGCTTATCTCGGAGATGGCTTACATGAAGGAGCAATCACCTCCGCGCTTCGAGTTGCTCGATTGATCGGGTCAAATTGAAGCACTCCGCTTGGGTGCGCCATCAAACGCCCGCGCGATCGCATTCCACGCTAGCTTAGGACGCAAATCATCCGTATATGGCAGCGTCCGTACTGGCTGACCATCGCTCCGAGGCGCAAAATCGGCAAGCCAAGTATAGCGATCGCTGATCCCCCAGGTTAACACCGCAATCACCGCAGGTTCATCCAAAACAACCGAGAGGTATTCTTCATACGCATGAGCGACCGCACGATCGCGCATCGCGATATCTCCGGGCAGACCGCGATCGCTAACATCCAATTCTGTGATCAAAATTTTGAGACCCATACTCGCAATCTCGCTGAGAAATTGCCTCAATTTTTTCGCGTTAAACCGCGTTTCCGCAGCTTCCAAATGCGCTTGAATGCCGAGCGCTTGAACCGGAACATTGCGGGATTTGAGCGATTGCAGTAAGTCAAGGACTGCCGATCTAGTTCTGTTGTCTTCAGGGGTGTCGTAGTCGAGTGCAGTATCGTTGTAAACGAGCAAAGCTTTAGGATCGGCCGCCGCAGCCGCTCGAAAAGCGATATCAATGTACTCCTTATCGAGCAGTGCTAGCCAGGGTGAAGTTTGCAGTCCGTCCGATCGCTCACTCAGTACACCTGCGATCGCTTCGTTCACCACGTCCCAAGAATGAATTTTCCCAGCGTAGTGCTTGACCACGGTGCTGATATGCTGAGTCAAAACTTTCTCAGCATCTTGTCGAGAAACTTGCTTTAACCAATCTGGGTTTGCCTGATTCCAAGCAAGCGTATGTCCCCGAAACAGCAATCCATTCTGTTGGGCAAATTGAGCAAGCCAATCGCTTTTCGTAAAGTCATAGCAATCGGGTTCAGGACGCAGCGCTAACCATTTCAATTCGTTTTCTGTGACTAAGATGCCGCAGGCTTGAGCAAACAGCTTGGCATACTCCGGGTTCTGAGACAGCGACGGGTAGCTTCCTGCTGCTCCGTAGATTAGTCCTTTGGCTGCTGCTCGCTGCTTTAATTGCATCTGTCCGCTAACCGAAAAATTTTGCGGCGGATCGTTCGATGCTTCACCAGGGTTGTGCATTCCCGCACAGCCTGCACTGGCGAACGCACCTAAACCGAGTTGTAATGTTCGTCGCCTAGAAAGGGTCATACGTGCCTCCTAAAAATCGAACCCCGATCGGATACTCTTCTGCGGTTAACTCGTCAGTTAACAGAACGCCAGTTCGACGGGTTCTCTCGCTCCGGTGTTGACGGCTTCTGCCCCCTAAATCCCCCATTCTGGGGGACTTCAAGCCAAAGATTCCGATTCAAAGTCTCCCAGAATGGGGGATTTAGGGGGCTTCCCGGAGTTACAACCGAAGCGAACCACTTCTATCGAACTCGCCAGTTAACAGACCTGCGAGAACAACACAATCTGTCATTCTCGCAAGCCACCTCACTCTTTTTGCAACAGAACCAGAATTATGCCCTGTTGTAGTCCTTCCAGTATTGAATCAGTTTGGGATTGGGCTTCTGGGATAGGTTCCATCGACCTGATCGCATGAGCTTCTGGTATTTTGCTGGAGAAGTCGCCTTGAAGAATGCGGCTGCTAATCGGAGAGAAGTCGATCGTATTCCACTCTTTTGAAGAAACTTCGAGGCGAACTCGTTGCGATTGATCGCAGTATCTATCAAGAGCAACGGAAAGCGGGTAGTCGCAACATACCGCCAAAACTTGAGCTTCTCTCCGGGCGAGGCAAAGAACTCAGTATCATGAACGTGCGTGTGTCGCTCAGAAGGAGCAGGATGCTCGGTGTAGTAATAGAAGTTAACGGCTTTACGGATCATTCCCTCCGGCAAATTCACATCAGAGACACTGTGAAAAGCGTGCCGCGTGTTCTCAAATACGACACAGCGGTTGAACAGCGGCGGCAGAGTAACGTTTTCCCGGATCTTCTTGTCCCACAAATTCAGTTCACCGCCATACCCCTGCTGCCAACCGATGTTGAAGTAAACGAGTAAGGTTAAACGCCGATAGAAATGCGTGGTTAGATGGCGATTGCGATCGCGGTGGATTTTATGAACTCCTCCTTTCTTCGCCGCTAACAATCCGGCTCCTTGATACTCTGGATCACAAAACAAAGGCTGCTCAACCCCGAACACTTCGCCCAACTGCGCTCTGAACTCCGATGATTCGAGCAGTTTAAATAGGCGTTTTAGACCTGGACGATGGGCAAGCGCTGCATCATGCGGATTCGAGTGCCACCCATCTAACAACTGATAGTCGGGAGAGTGACGGGGCATTTCTTCTAGCTTGGGAAATTCATGCTCGACTTGATGCGCGAGATCATCATCAAGCAGGTTGTCAATAATGATGTAGGGAAACGGCTCCCGGATAACTTTGATCGTGCTTGGGGACTGAGAAAGTAACATAGAAACCTCATCGAAGAACACAGAAATTAGTAGATTGATGCCAATGAAAAACGGGATAGATTGAAAAGCTCAGAATGGTCTAACGCTAGGACTTACTAAAACCAAGATGTCTTCTAAAAGACTCAATCAAGATTCGGCTCAGAAAGAGAGGATTGCCCAAAATGTAGCGCTGCCAGAGTTGACCGGGTTTTGTGATCAGTCGCGTTAACCACTCAAATCCTAAATCGGTCAACCATTGCGGTCCGCGATACACTGCCCCTGTATAAAAGTCGAGGCAGGCTCCAAGTGGCAAAAAGACGCGAGTATCAACGCGATCGTAGTTGTCTGCGATCCAGCGTTCTTGCAGCGGCATTCCAAACCCAACGTACAAAACATCAGGCTGGAAGCGGTTAATCTGCTCGATCACTGCATCGTTTTCGGCTCCGATTTTTGCAAAATAGCCATGATGACCTTGAATTTTCAGATTCGGCGCGATCGCAGTAAGCTTCGCGATCGCGCGATCCGTTACGCCAGGTTCACCCGCTAACAAAAACAATGAAACCCCTTGCTGCTCGCAGGCTTTTGCTAAGGATTCAATGTAGTCGGGACAAGTCATGCGATGGCAGGAACACACTTTATGCCCATTGAGTTTCGCCCCAAGCAGCACTCCGAATCCGTCACAGAAGACCAAATTCGCCTGATTGATAAAGCGACGATACCAAGGCATTGAGCAGGCGAAATTCATACCCCGCACATTGACATGAGCAATGGTCGTTTTTTCGCTTGACTTAGCAGCTTGAACAATCGATGCGATCAAATCGTGGACAGTAAGCTTATGAAACCGGGTGTTTAGGAGGACGATTTCCTCGAATTGTTTGTCGAGAGAAGTTGCAGGAGTCATGGTCTATAGGATTGGCTGAGTTGCGCGGAATCAGATAGGGGGTTTGCAAACTTGCGACCATCACGAGAACGGGTGTCGTACAAAGCCTGAAAGATCTGGCTGGCGAATTGGTCAGCCGTATTGCGATCGGCAAACTGCTTTTGCTTGACTGGGTTGCACAACTCATTGGGAATTTCGAGCAAAAAGCGCATCATGGCTTTACTAATGGCTTCGGGTGAAGCAGCATCGATCGCTAATCCCAACTGATAGCGTCGAGTCAGTTCTCCGGTCACGCCAAAATCTGAGGCAAGTACAGGTTTTTGAGCCGCAGCCGCGCGGACTAAGATCGCACTCATGCCAATGTGACGCTGATAGGGAACTAAAATGACATCAGACATTTGAAAGTAAGGATGAATCGCTTCATCCGGAACAAATTCGTACTGAGTCACAATCTGAATCGGGTAAGTTTGAGTCACTTGAGCGATTCGCGCGTCGAGTTCCCTACGTTTTTCGGGCGTGATTGTCCCAGCGAGAACAATCGTCATCCGCCGACACAATGCAGGTGGCAAGTGTTCGATCGCATCTAAGGTTTGACTCAATCCTTTGCGATCGTTTTCCAAGGCTCCAAACATCAGAAACACGCTGCGATCTGGCTCAATTCCTAAGCGAGTTTTTAGTTGTTCAGCTTCAGTATCCGCATGAGCATAGCGCTGGACTGGATCAGCAAGATGAACGGCTTTTGTGGTGCCATACACTTGATTGATGTAATCGGCTGCAAACTGATCGAGACAGAACAGCGTTTGCAGCTTGCGCTGGGGTAAGAATCGCGCCAGACAGACTCGATCGCGCCACTGCCAAAATCCTTCCTTTCCTTCAAGGCTATAGTTTGGAAAGAAAGCATAGTGCAGCAACGGACGGAAATAAATAGCGCTCACCGCACAGGGAAGTTTCACACCAAACGCCAAGCGCAGCAGGATCTTATCGAGATACATCAACAGAATGTGAGTCGTACCTAGCGAAACTGCATACCTGCGTAACAACCGCCATTCTTGAAAAGCGCGAATAATCCGACCTTTGAATGAATCCGCTAACGCATCACTATCGAATAGCTTCGCTTGCTCAACCTTGGTGATCGTCACAAACCGAATTTTGGGATGGTTGGTCGCGATGTCAACAATATTCGGGTGCCGCTGCACAAATTTTTGCGAAACTAGCACATCTAGATGCCCAGGAAGATCATGGTCGCACCAATACCGAATTAAGTGCTGAATGTAGCCTGGATGATGACCACGAGCATCAAGATCAAAGATCATAAATCGATCGTGATCTCTCGGCTGCCTTGAACTTGTCATAGATTGCATCGCATACAGTTCTGACATAAATAAGCACCTTAACCTTCACAGCGTTGTAATTTGACTTATGCAGCACGACAAGATTGCAGGAGCAATTGCTACGCAAGCTTCAAAGCAGGGCATCGCTCCAAAAGAATTTGCAACCCCAAATCCTAGCTAATGAGCAGTCAAACCATTTTGTGCAAGGGATTCTGCTCGGATTCGCACCAGCTCTTAAGTTGCAGTGCAATTGTTGTAGATGCTGTAGCGTTTAACTGTTTCCCTCGATCGAGAAATTAGACTGTCACTGCCAGTCGCTCGACTTCTGCCGCAACCATCTCTTCAAAGATGTTGGACAAACTGCGCGTAATCGACCAATCCGGAAAATCGGCTTTCATTTTGCGTAAGTCAGAGATATAGCAAATGTGATCACCAATCCGATTCTGATCGACATACACCCAATTCACTTTTCGACCACTGATGGACTCAACCCAGTCAAAAGCTTCTAACACTGAAACACTGTTTTCGCGTCCACCACCCAAGTTATAGACTTCTCCAGGTTTTGGACTGTGACGAAACGCCTCAAACGCTTGAATCACGTCATAGCTATGAATGTTGTCGCGGACTTGCTTCCCTTGATAACCAAAGACTTTGTAGGTTCCTCCGGTCAGCGCGACTTTGACTAAGTACGACAAGAATCCGTGCAACTCAACCCCTGAATGCGAAGGACCAGTGAGACAACCGCCGCGAAACACACCGACTTTCATACCAAAATATCGACCGTACTCCTGCGCGACGACATCGGCTGCGGTCTTGGAAGCGCCAAAGAGCGAATGCAGGGTTCGATCGATGCGGCAGGTTTCAGCAACACCGTGAAAGTCCTCAGCGTTTGCATAGTCATACCGCTTCTCTAGCTCGGTTCGAGGGATTTCGTTAGGCGAATCGCCGTATACTTTGTTCGTACTCATGTGAATGAATACTGCCTCTGGGCAAAACTGGCGCGTTGCTTCGAGTAGATTGACTGTTCCGAGCGCGTTTACCTCAAAATCTAACAGGGGAATTTGACAAGCTTTGTCGTGCGAGGGCTGCGCTGCACAGTGGATGATTAGAGCAAACGAATGTGCTTGAAACAGCTCGAAGACACTCTCACGATCTCGAATATCGATGCTGTAATGCTCAAACTGAGCGGTACGGCTTTGCAGTCGCTTGAGATTCCAAAGTGTATCGCCCTGAGCGCCAAAAAACTTGGCTCTCATGTTGTTGTCGATTCCGATTACCTGATGTCCGGCGCGATCGTAGTACTCCACCGCTTCCGAACCAATCAAGCCACTAGAGCCAGTAATCAATACTTTCATGTGATCAGGTCTCGTCTTGCTGTGACATTAAACGTAGGTGGAGTCTAGATAATTTCCTCAGTATAAATCAAGCAGTTTTTCGCAAGTTCATCTTTCCTTTAAGAGAAGTGAAACCGTGAAATCAATGAAATTAGCGGCAGGACGAATATTCGTCGTCTCGGTAGAATTAGATAAAACAAAAGTAAAACTGAAAACTCAACATCCTCAGTATTTATTTTTCATCGAATATGAAAATCTAATCCCTCAGATTATCCGAACTCTGAAGACCGCAGACTGTAATGAATTGAGCCGATCAAGATTCAGCAGCAGCAGAACATCTACGAATTCTGCCCTGGCGATTGAGCCAGTGTTGGAAGTATAAAGTACGACTAGATTCTAAATTAGAGCATGAAGCTCAATCTGCGTAAAACTATGGAGTCGTGTCCTTTTTATATCGCTTCTGCGTGAAGCTTATGTAAAACCGGGTGGAGTCTGCTTGGCTACTTAGGTCTAACTATATTAAGATTCGCTCCAACGACGATACTCAAGGAAAGCTACTCTAATCCTCTGTATATATTCGGAGTCGCTATAAATGTCCAGATTGACCGAGTGTTTAGACTGACAAGACTACTTCTCAAGGTGATTAGGGTGGTTCCGATAGGCAAGTTTGTGCATCTCTACTGAAAAATTGCCTCACTACTCTGCTGGTGGTGCAACGATATGTTCCTGAAATATTTATTTTGATTTCCATTTCTGCGAGATTCAGACACTTATGGCTTCTCAAGTTTCTCCTCCGGCGGAATCATTCAATCGCGCCTTACCGCCCTCGAATACACAACGAGCAAGAGATTTACGATCTCCTGTCTCTTATCAGTTTCGTCAGGGAAGCGTCATTGGTTGGCTGCGTATCTTGATTCTGCTAGCGCTTGATTTTTCAATGCTATTTCTGGCGTGGCGGATAGCGCAGGTGAGCGGAACCGATTTAAGCGTTTCTCTCCACGTTCATGAACGAGTCATCTCCTTTACCCCTACAGCGCTTTTGACGATCGGCATTTTCGCCGTAGTTGGACTTTATCGAGAAGGTGACTCCTGGCGCGATTCGACCAAGCTGATCACAACACTCCTGCTGGTGGATGGTGCGATCGCGTTAACCACTTTAGTTCCAGATCCATCAGAAGCCCATTCGCTTATTCCATTTGCTTGGTTTGTATTTCTGGGCTTAGTCTTTGTGCTGTTGAGTCGATTCTCGATCGATCTTGCCATTCAGGGCGCACGGAAAATTGGAACAGTTCGCCATCCTGTTTTCATCTTCTGTCAACCGGATCAAGCGAAGCGAGTCGTTCCCGTGCTAGGGCGAAAACCTCACTATACGGTAGCGGGATGGAATGACCCGCAGCAACTCAGCGACGAAAACCGCGCAGCAGCTATTCAGCGTCTGTGCCGATTAGGAGTTTCTGAGGTCTTTTTGTGCGCCCAGTTTCCTGCAAGAGAATTGATGCTGATCTACTGGGATCTTCGCAATGCAGGCATCACGCTTCACATCTGTGTTTTGTTGTCTAGCAATATCTGTTCCTCTAATTCACAGGTTTGGCAGCTTCCAGAACTCTACACAGCAACGTTTGCCCCTCCTACGATCGCTGGAATTGAGTTTCAGGTAAAACGCGGTTTTGATTTTCTCGCGTCTGTTCTGTTTTTGTTGTTGACTTTCCCGGTTTACTTGGCGATCGCCATTCTGATTAAGCTAGATTCTCCAGGACCGATTTTCTTTCGCCAAACGCGCATTGGCTTACAAAATCGCCCGTTTAGCGTCTGGAAATTCCGCACCATGGTCATCAACGCGGCTGAACTACAACGAGAACTAGAAAGCCAGAACGAAAATCGCGATGGCGTTCTCTTCAAGATGAAAGACGATCCCCGCGTGACTCGTGTGGGTAAATTCTTGCGCCGTTATAGCCTGGACGAACTGCCGCAGGTGTTCAATGTGTTGTTTGGTGAGATGAGTTTTGTGGGTCCTCGACCGCTCCCAATGCGAGATGTCGAGAAGTTCTCAGAACATGATTTCATCCGCCACGCCGTTTTGCCTGGAATCACCGGAATGTGGCAAGTTTCGGGTCGATCGGAGATCGACAACTTTGACGAAGTTCTCAGATTGGACATGGTTTACATCAAAGATTGGTCGCTTTGGCTGGACTTAAAAATCATCTTACAGACGGTGAGGGTTGTGCTCCAGAAAACTGGCGCATATTAGCTCTCCGATTTTGTACGTCTGGCTGTGTGCGAACGGTGCATCCATTGAGCAATGTGAGTTAACCCGGTAACGAGTAGATAGAGACGATGAGCTTGGTTGTAGAAGATAGATTAGCCTGTGCGGAGACTGAAACAAAACAATTAGCCCGTGTTTGTTTGTTATCCGCTCGTAAAACCCGTGATCGCGTCACCGATGCCGCAATCTATGAGATCGAAGACCTGATTCGCGAATTTGATCATGCTGACTTGTTGACCTATGAGCGTTCTCCTGATCTCTCCCGTCAGGTTTACACGACTGCTTATCAAATTACGCGATCGCGACGTTTATCGAACTGGATTACACCCGGATTTAATGCTGTGCAAGAGCTTGAACACCACTATGATTTATTTTTTGTAGTGTTCAGAAATATTTTTGAGCTACAAGCATTAAAATCGCTGAAAAACTGGCGCAGTCGGTGCAAGAAGGCGATTTGCTACATCATGGAATCCTGGAACAACGACGAATGGCTGCAAAATCGTCTTTATTTGTTGGAACCCTTGAAGCATTTTGATGCCATCTATTTGGTCACGAACAATAGCACAAACGAGATTGCGAACTATACTCAGTGTCCTTGTGTGTATCTGCCTTTTGGGGTCGATACGCTGAGATTTTGTCCGTTTCCAAGTTTTCCAGAACGAGGCATCGACTTAGCATCACTCGGACGGCGATCGTCTATTACTCACACGGCGTTACTCAATCTAAGCCAATCCACAGATTTCTTTTATTACTACGACACCGCCGCAAATCTAAGGACAATGAAGCCGCAAGAGCATCGAATCATGTATGCTAACCTACTCAAACGAAGTCGCTATTTCATTGCAAATTACTCTTGTGTCGATGAGCCAGCCAAAGTGAAGGGCAATCAAGAAATCGGCTACCGCTTTTTTGAAGGAGCCGCCGCCGGAACAGTGATGATCGGTTGTCCCCCAGCATCTGAGCTTTTTCGCCAGTCTTTTGATTGGGACGATGCGGTGATTCCGATGCCATTTAATGCACCAGAAATCGCGCAGGTGATTGCTGATCTTGATGCTCAACCGGAGCGGCTCGATCGAATTAGGCTAAATAACGTTGTGGGATCATTGCAAAAGCATGACTGGGTTTACCGTTGGAAAAAGATCCTCGCAACAGCGGGACTGTCACCAACCGCAGAAATGCAGCAGCGTGAAGCGTATCTTCATCAACTCAGCGACAGAATGACTCATCAAGCGAATGCTTCTGAGTGCGATCATTGAGCAAACCGGATTGTTTTTTCTAACTACAGATTGACTGAGTGGTATTTAAATCATGGAGACGCATCGAGTTTCGACCAAAAACCCGCTGATGAAAGTCTTAAGCAAAATCAAGACGATCGCAGTTCAAAATCCAGTTGTTCGCAAAGCTGCTGGATCGTTTGCTGTCAAAGTGTTCTCGCTTGGCATCGCCTTCATCACGAATATTTGCTTGGCTCGAACCCTCGGCGCGTCTGGATATGGAGACTATATCTATGCCATTACCTGGGTCGGCTTTCTAGGAGTGCCCGCCTGCTTGGGACTCCCCGAATATTTGGTGCGTGAGGTCGCAATCTACAACGCAAAAGCGGAGTGGGGACTGCTCAAAGGTCTGTTACGACGATCGAATGAGATCACGCTAATTTTGTCGGTCGTGGTCGGTGCGATCGCCGCAATTACCGCCGCGTGGGTTGCTCACGCCAATTTTCAACTACTGGTGGTGTTCTGGATTTCGCTGTTGTCGCTGCCATTTGCAACCTTAACTTCACTGCGACAAGGAAGCATGAGAGGTCTGAATCAGGTTGTCAAAAGTGACTTTCCTGAGTTGTTAATCAAGCCGCTCTTATTCCTGGCACTGCTTGGAATGATTGTTGTGTTTCAGCCTTCGTATCTGACGGTGTACTCGATGATGGGCGTTTATGTCCTCACCGTTGGGGTTGCGTTCTGGGTAGGAGTGCGGCAGCTTCGGACTGCTTTACCCACTCCAATCAAGGAAGTGTCATCGATTTATCGTACCCAACACTGGTTTCGCGGCAGCCTTCCATTTTTAATGATCGTGGCGATGTTTGCGATCAATCAGCAAATCGATGTGTTGATGTTGGGAGCTATCAAGGGAACTAGTGCCGCAGGGATTTATACCGTGGTTGGGCGAGGAGCGCAACTGATTCAGTTCAGTTTAACGGCAGTTTCTGCGGCGACGGGTCCCACGATCGCTCAACTGTATGCGACAAGAAATTTAGCACAGGTCGAGCAGGTGGCTCACAGTAGCGCTCGACTGCTGTGGTTTTCCTGTGCTGCTATCTCTACCTCGCTGATCGCGGTCGGATACTGGTTTTTGCTAATTTTCGGGGCAGCCTTCGTTCAAGGACAAACCGCACTAACAATCCTTTGTCTTGGCTATATGATCAGTGCGCCGTTTGAGCTATCGGGCTTGCTGTTACTCATGACCGGACGAGAGCGAGATACCGCGATCGGAACCGGGATCACGGCGGTTCTCAATGTGTTTCTCAACGCGCTGTTAATTCCCAAATTTGGGCTAGAAGGAGCCTCGATCGCAACTGCTACGAGCATTATCATGAGAGGACTATTCTTCAGCCTCCGCACTTATCAAACGTTGGGAATCGTTCCGAACCCGTTGAAATTTTCGCAATCCGCAAACGGTGAGCCTGAAGCTACAAACCGAATTGCAACCGTTTCCAGATCATTGAGTCGATTCCCCTCGCAGCTCAAGCGGCATCGTCAACTAAAACGACGCTATCAGAGCTTGACAATCGATGCTTCGACCTTACTCAATTACGATGATATTCAGGCAATCAGGATCGGAGCGAAGGTCAAGATTGGCGGGTCGTCCGAGATCACAGTGACTAATGTTGACGGAGTCCATCAAGGGCGCTTAACGATCGCAGGCGGAACCACGATCGCGCCTCATGCAAAACTCTTTGCCCTGGGTGAAAAAATCTTTATCGGGCAGAACTGCCAGATTGCAGAGCGAGTTTCACTCATTGCCTCAAGTTCTGATCTCCCTGAAGAACCTCGATCGCAACCAACGGGGTTTAATCCGGGTCTGGGGATTTATCTGGGTGATCAGGTCTGGCTTGGGGCTAGAGTCGCAGTGCGATCGGGATGTGCGATCGGCAAATACTCGATCGTTGCTGCGGATAGTGTCATTACTGAAAACATTCCCGAAAACGAAGTTTGGGCGGGGAATCCTGCTAAAAAAATTGGAGATCGATCTGCGCTATCCGCCGAGGAAATTGCCGCACTTATGGAGGTAGCATGAAAATCTTACTTGCCAGTAGTCGGGATATTGATGGAGGTGCAGCGCGGGCAGCCTATCGACTGCATCAAGGATTGCAGCAAATTGGAGCCTCTTCGCAAATGCTCGTGCAGGCAAAAACGAGTGGAGATCGATCCATCCTTGCACCGAGAACCCAAATCGAACAAGGCATCGCAAAAGCAAGACTCACCTTCGACGCACTGCCGCTCAAGCGCTACCGAAATCGCCAATCGGCAATCTTCTCAGTTCAATGGTTGCCAGAAACGATCGCGGCTCAAATTGCTCGACTCAATCCAGATGTCGTGAACTTACATTGGATTAATGATGCGTTTATCCAAGTCGAATCGATTGCAAAGCTAAAGCGCCCGATCGTCTGGTCGATGCACGATATGTGGGCATTCACGGGGGGGTGTCACTACACCGACGAGTGCGATCGCTACACTCAATCTTGTGGGAGCTGTCCACAGCTTCAAAGCCAGAACATCCGGGATTTGTCACATTCAATCTGGCAGCGAAAATCGAAAGCTTGGAAATCTGCAGATTTAACGATCGTCGCCCTGAGCCAATGGTTAGCAGACTGTGCGCGATCGAGTTCGCTGTTTCGCGATTCGCGCATCGAAGTGATTCCGAATGGATTGGATACCACGCGCTATCGACCGATCAATCAAGCCTTTGCTCGTGAAGCACTCGGTTTACCTCAAGATAAGCATCTCGCCTTGTTTGGGGCAATGGCAGCAACCAGCGATCGACGTAAAGGTTTTCATCTCTTACAGCCTGCTTTACAAAGCCTGGCTCAGTCGAAATGGAATGACTCATTAGAGCTAGTCGTTTTTGGGGCAGACCGACCGCAACATCCCCCAGAATTTGGCATGAAAGTTCATTACCTGGGAACTTTTCAAGATGATTTGTCGCTCTCTTTGCTTTACTCGGCGGCAGATGTATTCATTTTGCCATCGACGCAGGAAAACTTGGCAAATACGGTCATGGAAGCGATGGCGTGCGGAACTCCCTGTGTGACGTTTGAGATCGGCGGGATGCCTGATTTGATCGAGCATCAGAAAACAGGATATCTCGCTCAACCTTATTGGGTCGATGATTTGGCACAAGGGATTGCCTGGACGATCGAGGATGTCGATCGCCATCGTCGATTGAGTGCCCGCTGTCGCGAAAAAGTCGAACAGGAATTCACCCAATCTCGACAAGCGCATCGATATCGATCGCTATTCGAGGACGTGCTACAGCGAAAACGACGATAAACCAGGGATCGATGCGATTCCGAACCAATATCAAAGCAAAGATTTGGAGACAAACCCTTGAAACTCAGAGACTTACAACTTCTAGCTAAAAAAGTCGAACCCTGGTTGGCTGGGCTGTATTTCGTGTACTTTTTGGGCCTTGCTCTTCCGGCTCCAGCAATTCGCATCGGCAATACTCTTAGTTATGTCGTTCTTCTCGGTTTGATTGTGATATCAGGCTGTTGGCGACAAATTCTGTTTGCGATGACAAAAGATATCCCGCTGCTGCTGCTGCATCTGATGGCAGTAGTATCCGTCTTTTGGTCAGTGGCTCCTGATTTCACTGGGGATGAAACAAAATCATTTGTGCGAGCCGGAATTTTTGGCGTTTACGTCGCGGTGCGCTTTGGGCTGAGTGGAGAAATGAAGCTACTCGCTCGCGTTCTCGGAATTAGCATCGTCTTGAGCTTAATTGCGGGCGTTGTCTTTCCATCACAGGGGATTGAAACAACGGGTGAATTTGCTGGATCTTGGAAAGGGATTTTTGAATTTAAGAACTTGTTCGCGTCTAATATGGCGCTTTCGGTTTTGTTGTTCGTGCTGCTTGGACTCAATCGTCCGAAGTGGCGCTGGTTGATCTGGAGCTTGTGTGCGATCGCAGTTGCGCTACTGTTGCTAAGTCGGGGGAGAACCGCACTCGCATCGCTCCTGATCACGCTTTATCTCTTACCATTACACGGCATTGTCAAACAGTACTATAAGACGCGAGTAATCTCCGTTGCGTTTGCACTGATCTTCAGTTTGGGATTCGCTCTACTAATATTCCTGAATTTGCAGTACATCGTCGTCGATGTGTTGGGTAAGAATTTGGAGTTTAATGGACGACTACCGATCTGGCGCATGATGCTCGAAAAAGGACTCGATCATTTTTGGTTTGGTCATGGCTACGCGGCATTTTGGACTTCTGGTGCGGCTTATCAAATTTTGACAGAAACCTGGGCAGTTCAGGCGTATCGATTAGGCATTCGATTCAATGCTCACAATGGCTACCTTGATTTGTTCTTGCAGCTTGGAATTGTTGGGCTAGGACTCTATCTGTTGAGCTTAGTCACTGTGTTCATCAAAGCGTTTTATTTGCTGCTGCGGCTCAAAACGGTAGAAATATTCTGGGTACTTGAGACGCTGGTACTCACAGCGTTGGTGAGTTGTGCCGATAGTTTAAGCGTGGGAACTGGAGGGGGGGAATGGAGCCTCTATGTTTCGTTTGTGACTGCGATCGCGATTCAGTATCGCCGTTTGAAAATTGACGATCGATTTAGCACTCCACCAATGGACTACGACGAAAACCCAAGCCTAGCGCAACATTCTTACCCGCAGCAGACTTAGTTTGCTGTCCTTTATCTGTATTTATTTCTTTGAATCAGCACAATGAAGATCCTGTTTCTCACGACCGTACTCCCCGCCCGAAAGCTTCATGGAAGCGAAATTGCTTCTCAAAACATCATTGATGCACTCCAGCAAGCTGGATGTGCAGTGACCGTCCTGGGATATGGTCGCAAAGAAGATGGTGCTTTGCACAAAGCAGAGCATGAAATCTTAGTGGCTGACCGTTCGGTTGAGACGAAGAAAGCCCGATTTCAAGCGGTCGGCTGGTTTGCACTCAGCTTGATCAAACAGTTGCCCTACTCCGAAGTTAAGTATGTTTCGAGGCGCTATATTCAGCAGGTTCAGTCGCTGTTGAACACGCAATCGTATGATGCGATCGTCATTGACCACTCTCAGGTTGGCTGGTTGCTCGATGTGATTGATCATCCAAAGATCATTCTGGTTGCTCACAATCTAGAACACGAGATTTATCGTCAGCATTATCAGCGATCGCAGAATCGACTGGCAAAATGGGTGTATCGACGCGAAGCTGCGTTAGTGGAGGCGCGAGAAGCTCGGCTAGCATCATCGGCTACAGAAGTCTGGGCGTTAACTCAACATGATGCGAACTATTTCGCCAAATTCACGAAGGCGAGAACGCTCAACTTACCATCCGGTTTTGTAAAAATGCACGATGAACCGATCACCAAAACTTTTGATATTGGAATTATCGGAAGCTGGTCTTGGAAACCGAACGAAGAAGGGCTGCGATGGTTTCTGCAAACCGTGTATCCTCATTTACCGCAGTCTTTAACGATTCATGTCGCGGGACGAGGTGCAGACTGGCTAATGGATAGCTATCCGAACATTCGATATCGAGGATTTGTCGGGGATTCGCAAGAATTTATGATGCAAGCACGAGTGATGGCAATCCCGGTGCTGAGTGGAGGCGGGATTCAGATCAAAACGCTCGACGCGATCGCATCTGGAACCTGCATTGTTTCGACAACGACTTCGCTCAGAGGCGTTGCAAATCCACCTCAAACTGTGTCGATCGCGGATGAACCTCAGCAATTTGCTCAACTGCTCACAGCAGTGGTATCTGCCGAGCAATCCCCTGAAGCTTTTAAAGAAGCACAGCAGTGGTATTGCGATCGACAAGCTCGGTTTTTAAGTGAAGTTGATCAAGCAATTCATGATCTGATTGCATTTAGAAATCATGTGGGACGGGCTTCTAGCCTGTCCGGGCAAGATGTCCGCTCCACAAATCAATCAGGATTGCTATAGGCAGGCGCGATCGACGTAGAAGTACTTGAGCCAAGTTGTAGCGCATAGAGATTCGCGTAGATCCCTTGCTGTGCAAGTAATTCCGTATGCGTCCCGTGTTCTACAATTTGTCCGCCTTGCACGACTAGCACTTGATCGGCTTGAGTTACCGTACTGAGGCGATGAGCAATCACGAAACTTGTGCGATTTTGAAGCAACTTGGCGATCGCATCTTGTACCAGCGCTTCGGTGCGCGTATCAATGCTGCTCGTCGCTTCGTCTAGGATCAAAATTCGAGGCTGAATTAGCACCGCTCGCGCAATACTAATCAACTGTCGCTGTCCTTGACTGAGCATCGCTCCTCGTTCACCCAGATAAGTAGAATATCCTTGTGGCAAGGTTGTAATCAGTTCATGCAGGTTTGCAACCTGTGCGGCTTTTTCAATCTCTGCGTGAGTCGCTTTCGGATTGCCAAACGCAATATTTTCGGCAACAGTTCCGCTAAATAAAATCGTGTCTTGTAAAACGATGCCAATTTGACGGCGTAGACTTGCCTGAGTCACCGATCTGACATCGGTTCCGTCGATCGTGACCGCTCCGCTTGTCACATCATAAAAGCGAAGAATTAGGTTAATGATCGTGCTTTTTCCGGCTCCAGTTGCCCCTACAAGCGCGATCGTTTGTCCAGGTTTCGCCAGCAGATTCACCTGATTCAACACTCGCTGATTCGGAGTGTAGCCAAAAGAAACGTTTTGAAATCGGACTTCTCCCTGAATGGGCGGCATCTCGATCGCATTCTCTGCATCATTGAGCTGCGAAGGTTCATCGAGTAAGCTGAAAATTCGTTCGAGTCCGGCTAATGCCGATTGTGCTTGGGTATAAAACTGGCTCAAAATCTGAATCGGTCTGAAAAATTGTTGAACATAGATCAAGAATGCAGTGACGACTCCGACCGTTGCTTGTCCGCTTACTGCTAAATAACCGCCATACGCCAACACGCCCGCAGTCGCTAACGTATTCAGAAAATCGATCGAGGGTAAAAACGCTGCCGTGATTGCAACCGCTTGAATATTGGCATCACGATTTGCAGCATTTAGGTGATCAAATTCGTCAATGTTAAGCTGAACGCGATTGAACGCTTGAGCTTCACGCACACTGCTAATATCTTCTTCCAGCTTGGTAGAGAGTTCTCCGATCGTTTTGCGTGTGACTCGAAACCGCGATCGCGCCCAGCGTGAAAAGATCGCTGTTGTCAAAATCATCAACGGCACGACGAAATTACTCACCAATCCAAGCTGTAGATTGATCAACAACATGGCAATAATAATGCCAACTAAGCTAAACAGGTTGCCCAGCATTTGTGCGATCGTTTGTCCAAAGGCTTGATTCACAGTGCTGACATCATTGAGCAAACGGCTCATCAAATCACCCGCTTCACTGCGATCGAAATAGCTCAAGGGTAAACTTTGCACCTTAGTAAAGATATCTTGCCGCAGTTGTGCCAGAACGTGCTGCACAATCCAACCGACGCGCACAATCTGTTCACGAATTGCCTGAACGCCGATGATGTAGATGACTGTGAGCGCAAGCAGAACGAACAATAAGCTTTGCAGATCGCCTTGGGCAATAAAGTGGTCGATCGACCATCCGATAAAAAACGGCCCGATAGCCTGTGTTGCGGCTCCAATCAACACACAGAACAATGCGATCGGAACTTCTTTATGGTACGGCTGTACATACTGCAAAAACCGCCTCAATGTTGACACTTGGCGAGTTGACTTTTCGGTTGCTGCAAAAGAATTGCTCATGCTCGTTTTACCTGAGATTCTAAAATCGCGCTGTACAGTGGGCTAGTGTGCATCAGTTCTTCGTGAGTTCCCTGTGCCACTAACAAGCCTTGATCCATCAGCAAAATACGATCGGCGTTCCGAACGGTCGTAATGCGCTGCGCGATCACAAACGCAGTACAAGTTTTTTGGTGCATCAAGTGATCGAGTGCATCCTGAATTTGCGCAGCGGTTTTAGCATCTACGGCTGAGGTGCTGTCATCGAGAATTAAAATGCGGTAGTCAGTCAAGAGCGTCCGCGCGATCGCGATTCGCTGCTTTTGTCCGCCCGATAATCCAACTCCGCGTTCTCCCACGATCGTCTCATAGCCATCGGGCAGACCTGCGATAAAGTCATGAATTTGAGCGGTTTTTGCTGCCTCGATAATTTCTGCGATTGAGGCTTCAGATTTTGCGTAAGCGATATTTTCTCGCAGCGTACCGGAAAACAGCGTTGTTTCTTGAAACACAACGCCGATCCGCGATCGTAAGCTCATTAAAGTGAAATCTCGAACATCGTGTCCATCGATTCGCACCGCTCCCCGCGTTGGGTCGTAAAACCGAGGAAGCAGATTCACGATCGTACTTTTGCCTGATCCAGTCATTCCTAAGATCGCAATCAGTTCGTTTGGCTTGGTTTCAAAGGAGACATTTTTTAGCGCTTCGACGGTTGCGCCCGGATAGCGAAACGAGACGTTTTCAAACGTAACTCTGCCGCCACATTTCTCAAACGGAATGGCACGCGGTCGATCGCGAATTTCAATTTCTGAATCCAGCACTTCATAGACTCGCTGTGCTGATGCTGCCGCTTGCGCGATCGCAGGTGCAGCAAATCCGAGCAGCAAAATCGGCTGAAGAATAAATAGTAAGTACGAATTAAACGCAACCAGTTCACCAATCGAAAATTGTCGATTGATCACTTGTGCGCCACCATATCCAATAACTGCGATCGTGATCAAATTGCTCAACAGAAAAATTAACGGAAACGTATTCCGAATCGCATGCAGCGTTTTCATGCTGACTGCAACTAATTCGTTGTTCAAAGCTGTGTATCGCGCTTCCTCTTGCGATTCCCGCACAAATGCTTTTACAACCCGCACGCCGAGTAGATTTTCTTGCAGTACAGCATTGAGATCGCCAAGTTGCTGCTGGACTCGCTGAAACACGCTGCCATTACGACTAAAAAATCGCGCTAATAGCCACGCTGCGATCGGGACTGAGGTCAGCGTGATCAGCGCTAATTGCCAATTCATAATCAGCAAAATGGTTGCGATCGTAATCAGCGTGACGACGGCTCCGATCACCTGAATCAAACTGGTTCCGATAAATGATCGAATCTGCTCAATGTCGCTGGTCGCACGAGTAATCAACTGTGAAGTTTGAGCGCGATCGTGATAACTAAAGCTAAGGGTTTCGATTTTGGTAAAAATTTGATTACGCAAATCATAGGCTAGACCTTGCGAGGTTGATTCTGACCAAAATGTTTGCCCAAAGTTAAACAGCCCCCGCGCGATCGCTGCAATCACCATTAAGGCTGCACTCTCCCACACCACGGTAAAATTCTTTGCCGCAATTCCTTGATCAATGCCCCACCGAAAGATCTGCGGAGTTACAGCGGTTGCAGCCGTTAGCAGTAGCAGACTTAAAACAGCTCCGATCGCAACAAATCGATGAGCGTTCAAGCCTTGCAGCACTCGCTTGAGTGAAGCCATTGATGCGGGATTGTCTTCGATCGATTGAGCCAATACAACACCCCTAACTGTTGAATTTCGCGATCGTACAGGATGTAGGAGCTTTTAGCATCTGCTTCAAGACAGGCGTCTTCTGCCGCAACAATAACGTTAGATCAACGCACGATCTCTTCTGGCTGTTCAACCCGCCTCGGAACTTCATACGTCCAGAAATCCGATGCCAGTTCAGTATTTGGAAAAATAGCGCGGGCTTCAGCGAGAAGATCTCGAATCTCGATCGCATTTCCGGGCGCATATCTCGGACTAAAATGCGTCATGATCAGCGTCTTCGCTTGTGCCAATAACGCAGTTTGAGCCGCCATTGTCGAAGTGGAATGAAGTCGCTGAAAGGCAAGCTCTGCATCTTGGTGGGCAAAAGTGGCTTCATGAATTAACACATCCGCATCACGAGCAAGCTCGATCGCGCTTTCACAAAAAACCGTGTCTGTGCAATAAGCCATTTTGCGCCCGATCTCCGTTTCGCCGCAGAGCGTTTTTCCATCGATCGTGCGTCCGTCTGCAAGCGTCACCGTTTCGCCACGCTTCAACTTTCCATAAATCGGCCCCGACGGAATCCCCAATTCTTTTGCAATCTCAGCCTTGAAATGTCCCGGACGATCTTTCTCTGCAATCCGATACCCAAACGCTGGAACGCGATGCTTCAGTAACGTGCAAGTCACCGTGAATTCTTCATCTTCAAACACCAATCCAGGACTAACCGGGTGAAATTTTACCGGATACGAAAAATGCGTCTGCGAGTAGCGCTTACACGCCTTGAGATACTGATCTAATTCAGGTGGGCCGTAGATATCGATTTGGTCTGGATTTCCTGCGAGTCCACAGCTTGCCAACAATCCCATCAAACCAAAAATGTGATCGCCGTGAACGTGGGTCACGAAGATCCGACGAATCTGGCTGACTCGCAAATCGCTTCTGAGAAATTGATGTTGCGTTCCTTCCCCGCAGTCAAATAGCCACACCTCAGCCCGCTGCGGCAACCGAAGCGCGATCGCAGAAACATTACGCGATCGAGTGGGAACCCCAGAACTCGTGCCCAAAAATGTAATCTGCACTGATCCACCTGAACTCAATATGCTCTCTTCATACTGCCACAGGAACTCGCTCCCCATGAGGCAATCGAATTAAACTTTGAGCCACACGGGTTCGAGGCAAAACAGAGCCATTTACATTAAGATATGTAAAGAGAATCTTCAAAGGGCTAGCTCATGCTGATCGATCAACATCTTCCATCGACTCAAGCGAATGCACTTCCCGCTGGTGGAACTGACCCGACCCGCTTTGATTGGAAAGAAGCTTGGTATCCCGTTTCCTATATTCAAGATTTGGACAAAACGAAGCCCACAAAGTTCACGCTTCTAGAACAAGATCTGGTGATTTGGTGGGATGCAGCGGCTCAAAGCTGGCGAGCCTTTGAAGATCAATGTCCGCATCGATTAGCACCGCTCTCAGAAGGCAGAATCGCAGAAGATGGACTGCTTGAATGTCCGTATCACGGATGGGCATTTCAAGGGGATGGAAAGTGCGATCGTATTCCCCAACAACCCGAAGGAACTCTAGCCAACGAATCCAAACGCGCGTGTGTTGCGTCCTATGCCACCGCTGAACGTCAAGGATTACTCTTCATTTATCCCGGTAAGAACAACCCGGAGCAAGTCAAAATCCCAATCATTGAACCGATGGAAGAATCTCCCGATGAATGGGTGTGTTTGAATACCTTTCGCGATTTGCCTTACGATGCTTTGACTTTGTTAGAGAATGTGCTTGATGCGAGTCATGTGCCGTTTACGCATCACAAATCCGTAGGTAATCGATCGAATGCTTCCCCGGTTGAACTCGAAATTTTAGAGTCTGATAAACAAGGCTTTACAGGCTTCTGGCAAGAAGGGCCGCGCAAAGGAACATTAGGATCGCAGCATACCAGGTTCATTGCTCCTGCATTGATGTGGCATGATTTGACCTCGAAACAATTTGGTCGAACACTCACCGTTGTGTATGCAACTCCAATGAGAAAAGGTGAATGTCGCGTCTTTGCTCGATTTCCCTTTAAGTTTGCTTCAAAGCTACCTAGCTTTTTTATCAAGCTCACCCCGCGTTGGTATTCGCATTTAGGTAACAATACAGTGCTTGAGGACGATCAAATCTTTTTGCACTATCAAGAACGTTATTTAACAGAAAAAGGTGGAAGTCCGAACTTCGCGAAAGCTTTCTACTTGCCGACTCGTGCAGATTCGTTTGTATCAAGCTTACGCAAGTGGGTGAATGAGTTTGAAGCTGATCCATTTCCAGGTGAAGCATTACCGCCATTGCAATCGATCGAACAATTGCTCGATCGATATCACTCTCATACGATTCATTGTTCAAGCTGTCGCACTGCTTTGAAGCGAATTCAACAACTCAAAATCGCGATCGCGATCATGGGCGGATTGTCTTGGGCGTTGTTACCGTTAATGTCGATCGTCTTTCAACCTTCCTCTTTGTTTATTGCAATATTTGCCGCAATCGTGCCTGTGATTGCAGGTTCCGCTTGGCTTGTATTGCACAATCTAGAGCGCAGATTCTACGAGGGACAACGCACCCCAGCGAGAAACCTACTAGAGAAGCGTAAGTAGATCATCGCAGAGAAAGTTTCTCTGCGATTTTATCAATCAGCAACTCCCTTACCGCTTTCGAGTCGATCGAGCTTTTCTCTTGGGCACTTCCACGGGCTCGGGTAGCTCCTCAACCGGAGCCGCACCATTTCTCAAACTCGTCGCCTGCGCTAACAATGAATCCGCAAACGCGATCGCTGCCGCCTCAGTCGTCCCATTCTCAGACGATCCAGCACCGCCGGCTAACTGGGCGAGTTCTTGACGACGCTGTTCTTGATTGAGCGGATTCACTCGCACAATCGTTCTCAGATCCGCGCTGGCTCCGTTGCCATTTTGCGATCCGTTGCTCAGTTCGATTACTTGTTTCGCCACGTTGAAATGCTGATCCGCCATTGCTGCCACGATCGGCTGGTGAGTCACACACAATACTTGATGATGCCGACCGAGTTGGTAGAGTTTTTCTGCGATCGCTTGAGCGACTCGACCGGAGACACCGACATCGATTTCGTCAAATATAAGCGTTTCAGCCGAATCAACTTGAGAGAAACAAGCTTGCAGCGCTAAGAGAAATCGGCTCATTTCCCCGCCCGATGCAATTTCGGTGAGCGGTTGCAAGGGTTCGCCAGGGTTCGGGCTGAAGAGATAGGTAATACGATCGCTTCCCGCTGCTGTAGGCGCGATCGGTGTAATTCCCACTTGAAATTTCACTTTTTCCATTGCCAGCGGTTTGAGTTCTGCGATCAGGCGCGATTCTAAACCTTGGGCGGTCGATTGGCGCAATTGAGTCAGAAGTGCTGAGGCTTCAGTCAGTTGAGTTTTGCGGGATTCGGTGAGGGTGGCGAGTTCCTCGATTGATTGCCCTGCTCCCGTGAGTTCTTCGAGTTCGGTTTGGAGCGATTGTTGAAGCGCGATCGCATCGCTCAAATTCGGGCCGTACTTTCGACAAATCTGCTTTAATTCGACGAATCGTTCTTCGACTTCTTGGAGCCGCTGCGGATCAGTTTCAAGATCATCTCCGTAAGCGTTGATTTGTTGTCCTGCTTCTTCGACTTGTGAGAGTGCAGAAGACACGATATCGAGAATCGGCTGAATTTGCTCGTCATATCGCACCATATCAGTGAGCAAACTTTCCGCTTTGCCGAGTAAGTCCGCACAAGCATCATCCCCATTCTCGTTTTGATAAAGCGCCTGATAGACTTGATAGCTTTGCTGCTGCAATTCCACGCTATGACTCAGCCGCTTGCGTTCTTGCTCCAATTGTTCTAGTTCATCGGGATCGTTGAGATTCGCAGCATTTAACTCACGCAATTGATACTCGAATAAATCAAGCTGCTGTAAGCGTTGTTGTTCAGAATGTCGGCGCTTTTCTAGCGCTTGAGCGGCTTGCTGATAGCTCGAAAATGTTTGACCCACGACTTCTCGCTGTTTGAGCAGTGCCACACCGCCGTAACTATCGAGCCAATCTCGCTGGAGGCTAGGCTGTCCGAGTTGAACGGTCTGCCCCTGCGCGGTGATTTCGACTAAGCGATCGCGCAACGCTTCCATCTGCTGCTTATTCACCAGAACGCCGTTAATTCTCGATCGATTCCGCTGACCGCTCCCCAGCGCCACAATTTCACGAGTACAAACTGCAAGCTCATCATCAAGCAAATCAATCTGTTGCTGCTCAAACCAGGCTTTCAGTAGATCATTCACTTTGAAAGTCGCTTCGATCGAGGCGCGTTCTTCTCCGGTTCGCACCGCTCGACCTGTGACCCTGCCACCCAGCGCAGCATCGATCGCATCCAAAATAATCGATTTGCCTGCACCCGTTTCTCCGGTCAGAACGTGCAGTCCTGCCCCAAACGTCAAGTCGAGGTGATCAATCAGCGCAAAATTTTCGATCCGCAGGGACAATAGCATGAAGACTCACAAAACAACGATCTGCACTTCTTTCCATGTTAACGAGGACGGGACGGAGTACAAGGGAGATTTCGTTTTGTTTATAGTAAATGCGTTCTAAGTCAGCGTCAAGAGGGAGGCAGATTAGGATTTCTGCGCGGCTTCTCGTTCTAGGTGAGGATTTCCTGATGGGAGTGATTCGGTAATCTGGCGATCGAGACTCTCCTCAAAGCTTTGACAAAATGATTAACTGAGAACAGTAAACCCTTTCAAGCTTCTTGTTACAATACTTTATATAATCGCCTCCGGTGTTGATCGATGAACGCAACCTCCACTCCGTCCCGCTCTATTGCTGATGTGTCTCAGTCTTCGGATACGCTTCCGTTTATTCGCACCGAGGATGGCATGATCACTTCAGAGCTGGCATTAGTTCCCAATCAGGGCGATATGACCACGCTGCGATATGACCCTGATTTGATTGCGGCATATTATCGGACTCGATCGCTGAAAGTTTGGCGACGGACGTTTGGAATCTTTCTGCCTTTTCTGTTTTTTGCCGTTCGACTGTGGTGGGATCGGTTCACCGGAAACAGCGTCGAGCGTCAACAACAGCAAGCAATCCATCTGCGCGAGATGTTGACGAATTTAGGCCCTGCTTTTATCAAAATTGGGCAGGCACTCTCAACCCGACCGGATTTAGTGCCGCCAGCTTATTTAGAAGAATTAACCAAGCTTCAAGATCAGTTGCCGCCGTTTCCAAACGAAGTTGCGTTTCAATTCATTCGAGAAGAACTGGGCAAAACGCCGGATCAGATTTACGACGAAATGAGTCCGATGCCGATCGCGGCCGCTTCTTTGGGTCAGGTTTATAAAGCCAAGCTGAAAACAGGCGAAACGGTTGCGGTGAAAGTCCAGCGTCCAGGGCTGGCAGGAAGTATTGCACTGGATATGTTCATTCTGCGGCGCTTGTCAGGATGGGCGATGAAGAACATTAAGCAGATTCGGAGTAACCTAGTTGCGATCGCAGACGAACTTGCGACTCGCATCTTTGAGGAGATGGACTACACCCACGAGGGACACAACGCCGAACGATTTGCGGAACTCTACGGATATCTGCCGGAAATCTATGTTCCTAAAATCTATTGGGAATATACCGGACGGCGAGTTCTGACGATGGAATGGATCACCGGAATGAAGCTGACTCAATTGGAAGCGATTCGTGCTCAGGGCATTGATGCGACACATTTGATTGAGGTGGGGGTGCAATGTTCGCTCAGACAGCTTCTAGAACATGGATTCTTTCACGCCGATCCGCATCCTGGAAACCTACTCGCAATGCCGGATGGTCGTTTGGCGTATCTTGACTTTGGCATGATGAGCGAGGTCGAACCGTATCAGCGGTATGGCTTGATCGAAGCGATCGTGCATTTAGTCAACCGAGATTTTGAAGGTTTAGCACAAGACTACGTGAATCTTGGTTTCCTTTCTCCGACGATGGATCTGACTCCGATCATTCCAGCATTTGCCGAAGTGTTTAACGAAGCATTGGGCGCTTCTGTGGCTGAAATCAACATCAAAAGCATTACCGATAAGCTATCGGCGTTGATGTACGAGTATCCGTTTCAGGTTCCTGCCTTCTTTGCCTTAATTATCCGATCGCTCGTCACGCTTGAAGGAATTGCAATCAATGTCGATCCCAATTTCAAGGTTCTGAGCAAAGCGTATCCTTATGTTTCCAAGCGGTTGTTAACTGATCCAGCTCCAGAACTGCGGGCATCATTGCGCGATTTGTTGTTCAAGGATGGCAGTTTCCGCTGGAATCGGTTAGAAAACTTGCTGAAAAATGCGCGAGACAATTCAGACTACAACTTAGACCAAGCACTGGATCAAGCAGCAGATTATCTGTTTAGCGATCGGGGTGAATTCATCCGCGTCAGCTTAGTCAACGAAGTTGTTAAAGGTTTAGATTCGCTCAGCCAAACGGCTTGGAGAAGCATCTCTTACGGTTTCCGCGAACGAGTCGGTTTAGCCGTCGAACGTCCGCCGTTACCGCCTGAAAATCAAGCGACGCTGGATCATCTCAAACGAGTGTGGAACATTCTAAGAGAAACGCGTGGCTTCGATCAGACTAAGATTCTCTCGCTGATTCCGCGTTTGTTGGCAAAGCCTGAAACTCAGAAAATGGGGCAGCAAATCTTCAGTGATTTTGGTCAGCGATTGGCAGCGCGATTGATTCGAGAAGTATTGCTGAAAGACGATTTGGAAGCTCGTCGATCGACTGCTTCAGTTCAGCCCTCAGCCGCTTTGACGATTGTTCGATAAGGTCGGGAAGAAGTCAGAGTTACAAAGCGATCGCATTGAGAATGGATTGATGCGATCGCTTTGCAATTTATGCCACCATTGCGCGAGGCAAGATGCCATTGCTAAACCAAATAGTGCCCTGCACTCCGTTTGTGCTTGTCCAGCGAATATCGGAAAAGCGATCGCCGTTATAGTCCCCGATCTCAGCTTGAAACCCAGCGGACTGAGTAGCAAACGGCAAGATCTGCACGCCTGTATCTTCTGACAACCAAATTTGGTCTTCTCCAGCACTCGGATTCCGAACTAAGAAATCGGTTCTGCCATTGCCTTCAAAATCAGCCGTTTTGATCACAAAGTCACCGCCCACATTGGGAAGCTCAATCGGCGTAGAATTTGGCTGTAAACCGCTCACCGTCCAAGTCCAGACTTGGTTCTGTCCGGTTAAACGATCGCGCCAATAGGTATCACTGCGCCCGTTGCCGTTGTAGTCAATAATTTCGGGTGTCCAAGTTGGAGACTTAAAAGGAATGAATTCGCCGTAAATTGCTAATGTCTGAGGATCGAATGTCCACACTCCATTTTCTCCAGTCGTCGGGTTGCGCCAAAATACGTCGCTGCGATTGTCGTTGTTGAAATCTGCGATCGTAGCTTGCCAACCTTGCTGGATCTTGCCGCTCGTCTGTTTCACTCGTTGCAGCCCGTCCATCAGCCAGACTTGGTAGTCTCCGGTGTTGGGGTTGTACCAGAGTAGATCGCTTTTCCCGTTGCCGTCAAAATCGCCCACTACATCTGTCCAAACGCCTTGCAGCGGTTCGAGAAATGCTGCCGACTCGATCGTAGTCCCATTCATCAACCAAATTGCATTGGCTCCAACTTTGTCATTGCGCCAGATTGAATCAGTTTTGCGATCTCCATTAAAATCTCCAAATTTGGGGTCTTGCCAGTCATCAAGAGTGAAAGAAAAAGAACTTGAACTGAGCGATCGAACTCCAGACATTAACATGATTTCTGGCGTACGAATATTGGCGTTAAAACTGAATAAATCAGTACGACCATCGCCATTAAAATCAGGGACTCCTAGCGGATTTAAACTATCAGGAATTGCCATACTGTATTCTCTTCCAAGAAATCGCAACACTATACCATGTCTTCATTCTGGGTCTTTCACCACCAGGAAAATTTAGTGAGAAGATAAATAACAGTATGGCAATTGAGCCGCTAATTTTTAACCTTTATACTCGTTTTAATTCCGTCTAAAAGTTGAATTGAATCGCTCACAAACCCGAAGCATTGTTTCACATTATACAAGGTTGCTTGAAGGCAAAATTCTGGTGAAGTCGTTGCGGTACAGTCCTCTAACAAAATGCAGTCATAGCCGAGAAAATTCGCATCTTGTAGCGTAGCCATCACACACTGGTCCGCATTCACACCCGCAAAGAATAGCGTTGTCTTTCCCAAGTTCCGCAGAATACTATCCAGCGGTGTATCCCAAAATCCACTCATGCGGTACTTATCAATCTTGATATCGCTTTCGGGTGGTTCAAGCTCATCAACGATCGCGGCTGCCCAACTTTCTTTTTCAAGCACTGGAGCCTGATTTTTCGGTAAGGGATCACCGAGTCCGACTCCCGTTCCAGTAGGATTGTACACATAACGAGTGGCAGGACTAATGTTGAACAAATCCGGGCGATTTCCCCAATTGATCCAAACGATCGACATTCCAATTTGTCGCAAAATTGGCAGCAATTGCTGGATCGGAACAATTGGCGATCGTGCAGGCGTGACATCGACTCCGATATGCGATAACCACCCGTCGGGATGACAAAAATCGTTCTGCATATCTACGATAATCAGCGCAGATTTGTTTAGATCTAGACGCAATATTTTTGTTGCAGTTTGGAGCGTAATCGATCGGGCGGGCATCTCTGGTCGAGTGAGATCTGCGATCGATTCGTTCACATACCAAGCATTAGGAGGAACACCGAGCGGATGCAAGGATTGATTCATAAAGCGGGGAACTCTGATTTAAGATTGTTCTTCAATAGGTACTACAACTGTTTCACATAAAGCTGTTTATCAGATTACGAATTTGGAATCAAAATCATTTCTTGCAGGTTTTATTCGCTGAATTTTCTGATACAACTATTTTTAAATCTTGAGTTTGTTTGATTCAATTTGAAGCTCTATTCTGCGGGTTTAGCGATGCGTTTTTCTACACTAACAGCTTGTACGATCGGGTTAATTGCTGCCTCTAATTTGGCACAAAAAGCAACGGCTCAGGATACTGTTGTGCCTACTGAAGCAGGGATTTCAGCAGTTGAGAATAAAACGCCAAAGGTCGCGAATCTTCCGAACAGCAAAGTCTCTCAAACTGTTCCAATTACCGCGATCGCAAGCCCTACGAAAATTCCGGTAGCAGTCGCATCTCCTCAGACTGCTCCAATTCATGCGATCGCAAGCCCTGCAAAAAGTGCGACATCTCCGATTACACCTTCTCGCACCGTCCCAACTGTAGCGATCGAAGAACCTCGCACTACTCCAGAATTTTCTCGCACTCGCAAATCAAGCCAACTCGCCCAAGCCAGTCCAGTGGCTCAACCAGAATGGATTGTTCCCGATCGCATTTCACCAACCGCCCAAACTCCAGCGCGAGTGCCAGCGTCGCCCCAACCGCAAATGCCCCGCGCTGCTCAAACACCCTCTAATCTCGTCCTTACCGCCACCGATGTCCAAGTTGTCGGCGCATCTACTGAACTCCAGCAATTAGTTCGCTCTCGCATTCAAACTCAACCTGGTGGCAACGTCAGCACTCCCCAACTTCAAAGCGACATCGCCGCCATTCTGGAAACGGGCTTATTCAGTACTGCTACCTTCACCACAAGCGCCAACCCCGATGGTTTGAGCGTCACCTTTCAAGTGCAGCCGACCACCGTTCGCGCTCTTAACTTAGTGAATGCTCAAGCGCTCACTCCCGCGATTGCGAATCAATTCTTTCAAACCCAATTCGGCGCACCCGTCAGCCCCACGGCAATTAACGAAAGCATTCGCCAGATCAATACTTGGTATCGTCAAAACGGATTTAGCCTAGCGCGGGTGATCGGCGTTGTGCCAAATCGAGAAGGCGTATTGTCGGTGGAAGTCGCAGAAGGGACAGTCGGAGCGATTCAAATCCGCTTTACCGATGAGCAAGGCAGACCGACAAACGACAAAGGGGAACCGATTCGAGGAAGAACCAGAGAAAGCTTTTTACAAAGCCAAATTCAACTCAAACCTGGTCAAATTTTTCAAGAATCTGCCGCCCGTCAAGACCTCCAGCGCATTCTACAAACGGGACTCTTTACCAACGGGCGGATCGCGCTCGAAGGGGATGCCCGTCGCACAACCGTTGTTTATAACCTCACCGAAGCCCGGAGTCGTGCACTCAATGTCAGCGGCGGGCTTAACGACGATCTAGGACTATTTGGCAGCTTTAACTACAACGACAGCAACTTCAATGGAGTCGGACAGCAGCTCGGCGGAAATGTCTCAGTCGGAACGCGAGACGTACAGTTTGATGGGCGATTTGTCAGTCCCTACCGCGCGACCGAACCCGACAAATTAGGCTACAGCGTGAGTGGATTCCGAAGACGCGGAGTTTCGCGCGTGTTTGATGACGATACGAGCGAACTCGCAAACGGCGATCGTGTTCGAGAAGGTCGCTTTGGAGGAACCGTCGCGGTCAATCGTCCGATCGGAGACGGCTGGGACGGAACGCTGGGCTTGAACTATACGCGGGTGAGTTTGCGCGATCGAGATGGCGATATTGCAAAACGCGATCGTAATGGCGCACCGCTCTCTTTTAGCGGTACTGGAATCGATGATTTGACCACGCTGAATTTTACGGCAGTGCGCGATCAGCGAAATAATCCATCTGATCCGTCGAGTGGTTCTCTATTAACCCTGACCACTGAACAATCGATTCCGATCGGGCGCGGTAACATCCTCTCGAATCGCCTGCAAGCAAACTATTCACAGTACGTGCCGGTCAATTTCTTCAACTTAGAGAAAACGCAGCAACAGCCAGAAGTGCTAGCGTTTAATGTGCAGGCGGGAACGACGATCGGAGATTTGCCGCCGTACAATGCTTATACATTAGGCGGGCCAAACTCGGTACGGGGCTACGGAATCGGAGATGTAGCTGTGGGTCGCAGTTTTGTTTTAGCTTCCGCAGAGTATCGTTTTCCGATTTACAGCATTATCGGAGGGGCAGTGTTTGCTGATTTTGGCTCGGATTTGGGGTCAGCAAATGCGGTGTTAGGAGCGCCAGGAATTGTGCGGGATAAGCCAGGTACAGGATTTGGGTTTGGCTTGGGAATTCGGGTGAAGTCGCCGCTGGGCACGATTCGGGCAGGGTATGGAATCAACGACCAAGGCGAAGGACGCTTTCAGTTTGGCTTCGGGGAGAAGTTCTAAGCAGTCCTAATCGGTAGGTTCAGCGTCAAAACAGTATTTCCCGATCGCTGTTCTACCGTCACAGTCGCGTTTAAGTCGATCGCATATCGTCGCAGCAACGCCAGTCGTAAATTCGATACGTTCTGTTTGCGTCTCGGTAAAGTTTCCTCAGCATTCGGTTCCTCTGCTAAACCGCAATTTGCTGATATACAAAAGTTTCCCGAATCGGCAAATGTCCGCAGTTGAATCGGCAATTCTGGACTCGCGTGATTTAGGTGTGTGAAAAGCTGGATCAGCGTTTTTTCCAGTGTGGGTAAGTGAATCAGCACTTTAGGAATCGGTTCTGAAGCGAATTCAATCTGAATCGAGATCGCAGTTTGTGCCGAAAACCGCTCAACGGCGATCGTCAACCAGTCCTGAATCCGAACTTCGCTCAACGGAATCGCTTCCGACGCACCAGAGGCATTCTGAAACGCTAACAGATCATTCACCAAGCTAAATTCCTCGTGCCATTCTTGCTGAAGAATTTTCAAATACTGATCTAATCGCTGAACTTGAGGATCAAGAACTTCGGGATCTTTAAGAGAAGTAACCATGCGCTGCATCAGCTCGATCGCCATTCGCATATTCGTCAACGGCGTTCGCAGTTCATGAGAAAGCGCCTCAATAAAGTCATCTTGGAGCGTCTTAAGATGCTGCAATTCCGCGATTTTCGTCTGTGCTGCCTGATTTTGCCGGGACGATTGATAAGTTCTAATCGCTTGGCTGACCAGTTGTGAAATCGCATCAGCCTGAAACCCGCTCCAGCATGGATAATCTGGCAACACAATGCCAACCTCTCCGATCGTGCCTTGCTCTCCCTGAATCGGACATACGATCACTTGAGCCGAAGCAGCATACAGCGGCGGCAAGATTTCAACCGCCGGACAAATCCAGCACTGACGTTGAAACAACCGCAAATAGAACGGCGAGAACTTTGCAATTTCGATCGCGCGGCGAATCATCGATCGCGGTTCCGCCTCTGCCAAATTGAACTCTGCCACGACCGTTGAGATGGCTGCTGCTCGATCGTGAAAAGCAATCCAACTGTAATCAATCTTCAGCGCTTGCCCAATTTCTTGCAGCATCCATTGGAGAAATTCCGTCCGATCGCCATCACACTGATTAAAAATCCACTGACGTAATCGATCAACCGCGATCGCGAATTGAAGTTGTTCGGTGCGCTCTTTGAGTTGGGCACACAGCAGCGATTGGGTCGTTTCTAAAATTTGCCGTTGGGCATCCAAACTCGATTCGCGCTGGCGGCGATCGCTCATATCCTGAAACACCATAACGCCACCAATAATCTCTCCGTCTCGATTGCGAATCGGGGAAGCACTATCACCCACAGGACGGTTTGTTCCATCCCGCGATCGTAAAACTGCGCGCGCTGGCAGAGTAATTGTATCACCCTGACACAAAGCCGCCAGAATCGGATTGTCGATCGCGCCTCCGGTTTCGTCATCGATCAGGTCCAACACACGCCCCGCAAATTCTCCTAACGCTTGCTCTTGCGTCCAACCCGTGAAGAATTCTGCCGCCGGATTCATAAAGGTGATAAACCCATCGATATCGGTTGCGATCGTGGCATCTCCGATACTAACTAAAGTGGTTGCATACCATTGCTGCGTGTCTTTGAGCGCGACTTCCATTTGGTGACGACGTAACGCCACTTGAATCGTTGTGTGTAAATCTGCTTCTTGAAAGGGTTTGATCAAATAGCCAAATGGAGAAGTTTCAGTCGCTCGTTTAAGGGTGTATTCGTCTGCGTGAGCGGTGAGATAAACCACTGGAAGATTGAGATTTAAGTATAAGTACTCTGCCGCAGAAACACCGTCGTTTTTTCCTTGCAAGCAGATATCCATTAACACTAAGTCGGGGCGCTGATCCGTTGCGATTTGAATCGCTTGACGGGCGCTTGTTGCGATCGCAATCACTTGATGTCCTAGCGTTTGCAGGGCTTCTTGTACGTGCCAAGCCACAACGCTTTCATCTTCAACAACGAGAATTCTAGCTACTCTCAACGTTCTAACCGCTCAATAATCCCCATCATTGTAGGGTGTGTTGCGATTTTTTAAGCAATAGATTTAAGCACAGTCAAACGTCACTTTAAATCGAGTTTTTTGCGATTTTTCAACTGCAACTTGTCCATTAAGTTGATCGACTAAGGCATTTACTAAACGTAAACCCATCGATCTAATTTTTTGTAGTTCAAAACTCTCAGGAAGAATTTTCCCATCGTTTTCTACCATCAAACAAACTTGAGAACAATGACTGAATAAAGTCACCGTTACTTCTCCGGTTTCTTCACCGATAAATCCGTGTTTCAAAGCGTTTGTCATCAGTTCGTTCAAAATTAAACCGCAGGGAATTGCCTTTTCTAAGCTCACCACCACATCTGGATCAACGTTCACCGCTAAGTTGACAGCTTCAGGCTGCACACGATAGGTATGAAACAAACTCGATGTTAGGGTTTGCACATATTCGGACAGATTCACCCGTGCGAAGTCTTGAGAGCGGTACAAACTATCGTGAACTAAAGCCATTGAGCTAATTCGGCTTTGACTATCTTCAAAGATTTGTCTGACTTTAGGATCATCGATTCGCTGCGCCTGCAAATAAATCAAGCTCGAAATAATTTGTAAGTTGTTTTTAACCCGATGATGAATTTCTTTGAGTAAGGCTTCTTTCTCTTCTAAAGAAGCTTGAATTTGTTCCTCTGTAAGTTTTTGGATGGTAATGTCTTCGATCGTTCCCGTATGCCCGATCAGTTCTCCTTGTTCTGAGAACATCGGCGCAGTTCGCACATTTAGCCAGCGGACTTCTTGTGCGAAAGTAATCACGCGAAACTGATCTCTGTGGGGTCGTCCTGCTTTGGCATCTTCGATCCAAGGCGACAAGATGCGATCGCGGTCTTCCAGATGTACATAACTAAGCCATCGATTGCCGATCGATTCTTCAAGGGTATGCCCAACAATTTCTGCACATCGAGAATTGATATAAGTGACCTGTCCCTGCACATCACAACTAAAAATTCCAAAGGGCAAACAATCGCTTAGAGCTAACCATTGTTCTTCGGTGTGATGCGTTGCAATTAAGAGCGAAGCAGACTGCGGATTCAGAGCGGTTTCGAGTTGTGTGAGAACAGTCGAGAGCGACTGCTCGATCGACGGTTGTATGGGGTGCGGCAGATCCTCGATCGCGCGTTGAAATTCCTGAACTTGTGTTTTAAACACACGGATGCGCGAGATTAGTTCAGGACAATTCGGGTCTAAAGTCTCGTCCATACCAGGTGAATTCCATAGGCTTTACGAAACTCTACCAAAGTTTTAATTGCCTTTGAGCTTACCAGCCGACATTAACCCGAAAGGGTGATGCATCTTTCAAATCCGTCGCTCAAACACCTGTTTCATCTTTCGGAGAACCGACTTAAATCTTCGGTTTTCTCTGCCAAAAATAGTACGGGTTCTAAGCAAATCTCAATTATGATGATTGTAGTTGAATATTTAGCACGCTAAATAACCGGTTATATCAATTCTCTTTATCTCTGTTCCAACGATTCACTGCGAGATTTACCATGAAAGCCGCTTCGTTAAACGGTCATCAACCCCAACAAGCTGAAACGGAAGTTGTCGAGCTAAGACAAGCTCCGCTGCCCCCGGCACACGCAAGCGTGACCGCTGAACCGCAACCCGCACCCGTTCAAGACGGTTCCGTCCTAGAAAGCCCCAAAGCGCCTAAGAATCGAAAAGGCTTGAAGATGGCGCTGGCAGGTTTGGGAGTTGGCGGTGCGATCGCAGCAGGGATATTCGGCTATGACTACTGGCAATTCACCTCGGCTCACCAATCCACGGATAACGCCACCGTCACTGGAAACATTCACCCCGTCGGTTCACGGATTTCAGGAACGGTCGATCGTGTTTTCGTCGATGACAACCAAGAAGTCAAAACCGGACAGCCGCTAATCCAACTGGATCAAAGCGATTATCAAATTAAGCTCAGTCAAGCCCAAGCTGATCTTGAATCCGCGCGTCGCAAAGCGAATTCGGCTCAGGTGAATATTGCCCTCTCCTCGAAGAACGCAGAAGCTGCAAACAGTCAGGCGCAAGGTGGAATCGGGCAGGCACAAGCCGCGATCGCATCGGCACAAGCACAAGTGTCTGAAGCCCAAGCAGGCGTTCCTGCCGCACAAGCTGCCCTAGCCCAAGCAGACGCGACTTTACAAAAATCACAAGCAGACTACAACCGCTATCAGTCGCTCTACAGTTCTGGTGCGATTTCTCAAAGCAATTTAGATGCAGCGCGTCAGGCGTATGAAGTCGCGAGAGCGCAAAGAGACTCAGCTTCACAAGGCGTTCGACAAGCCCAAGCGAAAGTTGCCCAAGCTCAACAAACGGTTGCAACCGCTGAATCAGGCTTGAACACTTCACAAGGCGGAATCGAACAAGCCCAAGCGAAAGGCGTTCAGACTGAAGTCAGCCGCGCCGATTATCAAACGGCACAAGCCGCGATCGTGCAAGCTCAAGCAGCGTTGAAAAATGCTCAACAGCAGTTGGCTTACACTTCAATTACGGCTCCGGTAAATGGACGAGTGGGACGTAAAAACGTGCAAGTGGGTCAGCAAGTCCAGCCGGGAACCCCGCTTTTAGCGATCGTTGATGATCAATATTGGGTGACTGCGAATTTCAAGGAGACGCAGTTAGAGAAAATGCGTTCGGGACAAGCGGCAGAGATTAAGCTCGATTCGTTCCCGCATCATACGTTTACCGGACGAGTAGAAAGCTTATCTCCGGCATCGGGCGCTCAGTTTGCTCTATTGCCGCCGGATAATGCCACCGGAAACTTCACAAAGGTCGTACAGCGGATTCCGGTGCGGATTGTCTTCGATCATGAAAGTGTTCGAGGATTTGAACAAGCGATCACGCCAGGGATGTCGGCAGAAGTCACGATCGAGACGGGCAAGTAGTGAAAGAATTCGTGTAAATCAGCGATCGTAACTCTAGCCCTGCTCGTTAACCCAATGATCCGCCCGGAAATCATTTCCGAGCGAATTGAATTTCTGCAATTCGAGGCAACTGGCACACGATTTTGAACAAACTCTGAAAGTTGCGACTAATTTTCCGCGACTAGCTGATTTACAAGCTCCGGTTCTAACTCCTGCACGTTATCTAAAACGATCGCCGCTCCCGCCTGTCTTAACGTTTCCCGGTAAGCTGATTTCCGCGCCTCCGTTTCCTGCACATGAGGCGGCAAAACCCCAACCCCAATCCACGATCGCTCCGGCTTCACTTCTCTCGCTTGAACGGTCGTATACATATCCGCCACCGTATCCCCGACATAAATTACCGCCCGCGAAGCATCCCCCAACCGCTTCAACGTCAAAAATAAACCCGTCGGATCAGGCTTCCCCGGTGCATCCTCCATCGCAATCAACACCGGATTTTCTAATCCCAATCTTTTTTCCAGTACGTATCGGGCTGATCCTTGAGTCGCACCGCTAAAAAATCCCCACCGAATTCCAGCCTGCGACAATCGATCGAGATAAGCCGCTTCTAGCAGCAACGGCTCGTGACAAATGTAGCCCGTCCAATTCTCAGGATCGCTTCCCCGATAGCGCGACTGAAAAAACTGCACGATCGTTGAATAATCTAAACTGGTGCGATCGCGCTCCTGTCCCTGCGTCTCAAAATATCGATAAATCAATTCCTGCGACGCTTCCCAATCGTTATTCCAAACCCCCTCACCCTTCAGCACATCAATCTCTTGCGACGAAGGGCGATACCGACCTGCCGTAAAGTTTTCCACCGTATCCGCCAACGCCCGTCGATACGATCCGCTGACATCCCGCACCACTCCATCGATATCAAACACCACGATCGCCACCGTACTTTCCCCCGCTTTTTCGCAATTTCCATCATCTACCGAAACTGTGCGGTAGAATAGCTGATCGTAGTAATTCAAGCTTGGGACGGCGCTGGAGGTTGGAATTTGACGAAGTTTATTTTAAAAGTTTTGTGGCTCGATGAGAACGTTGCGCTGGCGGTCGATCAAGTGGTTGGTAAGGGTACAAGCCCGCTGACTTCCTATTTCTTCTGGCCCCGCAACGATGCCTGGGAACAACTCAAGACTGAGTTAGAGAAAAAACACTGGATTTCAGAAGTCGATCGCGTTGAGTTGCTCAACAAAGCAACCGAAGTCATCAACTACTGGCAAGAAGAAGGCAAAAATCGCCCTATGGCAGAAGCCCAATCGAAGTTTCCAGAAGTCGCGTTCACGGGTAGCGCCTGAATTTGATTGCTCCAAATTGAGGGTATGACTGAATAACTCCCGACTTCGATCTCGCAAGTTGGGAGTTATTTCGTTGGAAAATTAGAAAGAGCTGATCCACGAAAATCGCCCTAATGTTACCAATTCTGTCTATGATGCACTAGGAAGCCGCAGTCAGAAAAATTGAGACTTTTACAATGATTTGCTACCGTTTATTACAGAACTTTTACATTTAGAGTCTCACAAGCTCCGATTCCAAACGAATTGACACAACCCATTTAAGGCAGGTAGCTTCATGTCGATGACGATCGCCCCAGACCAGGTAGAGCGGATTGTAGGAAACCAACATCATGATCCATTCGAGGTGCTAGGTTCCCATCCGATCGAGCAAGATGGCAAAACCGTCTGGGTCGTGAGAGCCTATCAGCCGACTGCCGATGCCGTTTCCGTGATCGTGCCAGAATCACGCGCCGAATACCCGATGAAATCGCTGCATCACCCTCACTTTTTTGAATGTACGATCGACACTCCCGAACTGGCAAACTATCAACTCCGTATTCAAAACGGTGAACACGATCGCGTCATCCATGATCCCTATGCTTTCCGTTCCGCCTTCCTCACCGACCTCGATCTACACCTTTTCGGTGAAGGCAATCACCACCGCATTTACGAAAAGCTCGGCGCACACTTCACCACCCAAAACGGCATCTCCGGCGTTTACTTCGCAATCTGGGCACCCAACGCCCGCAATGTTTCCGTTCTCGGCGACTTCAACCACTGGGACGGACGACAGCACCAAATGCGACGCGGCTCAACCGGAGTTTGGGAACTCTTCATCCCGGAACTCGGCTTCGGCACGCACTACAAATACGAAATCAAGAATCAAGCTGGACACATCTACGAAAAATCCGATCCTTACGGATTCCAGCAAGAACCCCGCCCGAAAACCGCCTCGATCGTCACCGATCTGAACGATTATACCTGGAACGATCAAGAGTGGCTAGAAAAGCGCCGCCACACCGAACCTCTTACCAATCCCATTTCGGTTTACGAAGTTCACTTAGGTTCTTGGCTTCATGCCTCCTCTGCTGAACCCGCTCACCTCCCCAACGGCGAAATCTCCTCGCCCGTGATTGTCTCCGAACTCAAACCCGGAGCGCGTTTTCTCACCTATCGAGAACTCGCTGACAAACTGATTCCCTATGTCAAAGAACTCGGCTTCACTCACATTGAACTGTTACCGATCGCAGAACACCCCTTCGACGGTTCATGGGGCTACCAAGTGGTCGGACACTACGCCTGCACCTCCCGCTACGGAACTCCTCAAGAATTCATGTACTTCGTCGATCAATGCCACCTCAACGGCATCGGTGTGATCGTAGACTGGGTTCCCGGCCACTTCCCCAAAGACGGACACGGACTCGCTTTCTTCGATGGTACTCATCTCTACGAACACGCCGACCCCCGCAAAGGCGAACACAAAGAATGGGGAACGCTCGTCTTCAACTACGGGCGCAACGAAGTCCGCAATTATCTTGTTGCCAACGCCCTCTTCTGGTTCGACAAATATCACATTGATGGAATTCGCGTCGATGCCGTTGCTTCAATGCTCTACCTCGACTACTGCCGCAAAGACGGAGAATGGGTCACAAACCAATACGGAGGACGAGAAAACATCGAAGCGGCCGAGTTCCTTCGCCAGATGAATCATCTTCTGTTCAGCTATTTTCCCGGAAGCTTATCGATCGCTGAAGAGTCTACCTCTTGGCCGATGGTTTCCTGGCCCACCTACGTCGGCGGCTTAGGTTTCAACCTCAAATGGAACATGGGCTGGATGCACGATATGCTGGACTACTTCCACATGGATCCTTGGTTCCGCCAATTCCACCAAAATAACCTCACTTTCAGCATCTGGTATCACCACAGCGAAAACTTTATGTTGGCGCTGTCCCACGATGAAGTAGTTCACGGCAAAAGCAACATGATCGGCAAAATGCCGGGAGACGAGTGGCAAAAATTCGCCAATCTCCGCTGCTTGTATGGGTATATGTTTGCTCACCCTGGCAAAAAAACGCTCTTCATGAGCATGGAATTTGGACAGTGGAATGAGTGGAATGTCTGGAGCGATCTAGACTGGCATCTTCTTCAATACGAACCCCATGAAAAACTAAAGCATTTTCTTACGGCTCTAAATTCGCTCTATCAATCTGAGCCATCGCTCTACGCTCAAGACTTCTCCGAGGAAGGCTTTGATTGGATCGATTGTAGTGACAATCGCCACAGCGTCGTTTCCTTTATCCGCCGAGATAAAGACTCAGGTGACTTCATCGTAACCGTCTGCAATTTCACCCCGCAACCCCATAGTCATTACAGAGTAGGTGTCCCAGAACCAGGATTTTACACAGAACTGCTCAACAGCGATGCCCGTGAATTCGGCGGCGGTAATATGGGCAATCTCGGCGGTAAATGGACGAACGAATGGGCATACCACAACTATTCGTACTCGATCGACTTGTGCCTACCGCCTCTCTCTACCCTGATCTTCAAACTCGATCGCCAAAAAACTCAAGCCACAAAGCGGTAAAAAGACCATCAATCACAGCGATTGCCGTTCTGACCAGAACGGTTTTCGCCCTCTCGCACTGTGCCGAGCAGGTTAGAAACAATAACACAGCGTTTGATTGCGCCTCCCGACGTAGGAGAAAAAGTCACCCGTCCCCATTGCCCATTCACTCCCCCATAATGGTTGAATTGAATTCGATAAATATTGTCCTTTTTTGTAAACGTAGTTTCTTCCCCTTCTAGCAACTTCACTCCGTCAGGCAGATTCTGCCAGTTTTGACTTAGCGGATCTGCATTAACCGGATAAACCGCCCACTGGGCTTGCTGTCCTTGCTGACGAAACCCCGCTTCATAAGCAATATGCTGCTGTTTCGCGCGAGTTTTTGCCTCCGTTAAAACATTCACTGTTTCGCTCCTAGCTGCATTTAAACGTTGGGTGTTGACATATGCTAACCAACTAGGAGCAGAGATCGCAGTCAGTATGCCTATTAGCGCGACCACAACAATTGCCTCCAAGAGTGTAAAACCACGTCTTGAATCTCGTTGCTTCCGGTGCAAAGCCATCAAAACAGCTTGAAGCATTCTGAATCGCTCAGTCTGACTCTTATAATCAAAAACATTCATAACGGGACAGACATCCAACTTCTACATCATCAATTTACTCTGATTCAAGGGTCAGAGAAACTCAGATCTTTTACTGCTTACGATCTACTATCTGGGCAACCATCAGGCAATGTCCCATCTGATGCCTCTCTAATTGCACCTAGTAAACTCTCAACGGCAACACATCGCCTTGGATTTCTACTCAATGTTGATCCAATTGTAACCGTATAGGGTATTTGAGTTGTGGTTAGAACAGCCCCATAGGAGTCGAAGACAAGTGAAGGTGGGTCATTGACCGTCCCCTGATTGACCGAAAGGCGAATTGTACCTGATTGAATTGTTCCATCGCCCAAAGTTTGCCAATTGTTAATCGTAGAGCGATCAACTGTGTTGTTGGGTGCGGCCACGATCGCATACCGGGGCGGATTACTACTAGTATCAAATACGACAGCACGACTTACTTTTGTACGTTGAGCTTCAGATTGGGCACTTCGGAGCGCTTGAGACACTTGATTCCGAGCTGAGCCTACTCGCTGTTGGTTGATGAACGCGACCCAGTTTGGAGCGGCGATCGCAAACAGTATCCCAATGAGAATAACAGTGACCAGCACTTCGATCAAAGTGAAACCATCTGTAACAGAACTAGATTTGAGAGAACTTCGCCTTTTCATAAATTTAATTTGGAGTAAGGCATCACTGCGTTTTGTTGGTTACACCACGAGTCAGTACGCGAGTTTCCAAGGATATGGGCACTATAGGGCGATTCGCCGCAGTGTCGGGGATGCCTGGTCTGCGTGCTGCATCCCCTTGAATGCGAATCAATACTTCCTGATTGAGATTGCCCCCGCTCCTTGCTCCCTTGACGTAGACATAGAAGCCTCGTGGGGGATCCGTTGTTGTGCCTGTGGCATTTTGTGGAGTCAGAATGAGACCCTCAGAACTTCTGTTTGGTGCTCGTCCTCTACTTACCGGATTCGTTGACAGATTATAGAGACCATCCCAATCTACAAAATCCGTGAGAGGAGAATTGTCAGCCTCAGGTCTAGCTGTTTGTAATGAACTAAGGGTCGCACCAGGAAGCAAGGTCGACTTATCGACAGGCCAAGCTAAAAAGCTAGTCGCTTGCCCTCTTGGGTCTACCCACCCTTGAGTGCTGGCAGGAGACTGAGGAGATGTACCAGTCCTAACACTTCCAGAAGTAAATTGTGGCAGTTTGTAGCGCATGATCCTGGCGCGACCACGGGAGACTGCTCGCCCTGATTCTTTGTTTAAGGAGTACACTACCAGCGTGTACATACGTCCAGAGAGACAAGGAACACCTTGAATCTCAGCAGGCAGTGGAGGAACTGAGTAAGAGATCGCTTTGTCTTCGCAAGAAGTACGTAGATTTTCAGGCAATGAGTCAACTCGCCAAAATGCTAGAACCGGGACATTATCGCTTGTTCCGAAACCGCTCGTTCCAGTAATTGACTCGGGTAAGTAACTTCTCAGTCCTGGACAGAGTGCAGCATCTCCAGATGGTCGATCGAGAAGGCAAGTGGCATCATAAACATAAACAGCTTCACGCACGTCACGCGCAATGTAGTCGATAGCAGCTTGTAAGTCTCGTTGTGTATCACTCCGCGCCGATTCACGCAGGTTCGTCTGCACAAGCTGTACAACGATAAAAAGTAGTCCAGCCGAAATGAGCGAACCAACGACCATCGCAACAAGAAGTTCTACAAGCGTAAAGCCACCCGAATCGGGGAGAAAATTAACCTTTCGGTATCGCTTCAAAAATGACTTAACCATCTTTCTCTAATGTAAGGTTGTCCAAAGTATTAGCAAGCTCCAGTGGTTTTGCTTGCTGCTGGGCAGAGCTTCCGATAAAGCTCTAGATTCTGGCTTTCATTGCTGCGAACGATCGTGGAATACAAGACAGCCAAAGGACGATTAAGCTGATTGCCAAGTCCGTTTGTTGCTCGTAAAGCAGCAGGTTGAGTACTGCCTCGCCCCGCAGTTAGCTCAGGTCTCGCCACAGATGAATACACTCGGACACCCATGACAAACCCTGAAAGAACCTGCCCTGTAGCACTTGTGAATGGATTTCCATTTTGATCAAGTCCTTGGCTGCGAAATGTTTGAAGCAGATAGTCGGCTGTACAGTCGCCATTGGTGTCAATTTGGGCAAAGGTTGCGATGTTCGCTGGGGGAATTGTGCCCGGTGTTCCGCCACAATCTCTTGTGGATATTACTCCCGTTCCAGAAACATTGGGAGCAGCAACATTAATTCGCACATTGATCGTTGCATCCGCTACATCGCGAGGGAGATCTGCTGTTTCGCCTCTCTCTATGATCGTTCGGACTCGATCGATTTCGCCTTGCGCGATTTTCAAGGCTTGCTCTGCCCGTTGAGTCTGCACTCGTGTCGCGACCGCCCAGAAGATCGGCGGAGTGATGCTGACCATTGTGATCGCTATAATGACCATCGCGATCAGACTTTCAATCAGCGTCAGTCCCTGATGTGAGGATTGAGAAATCGCTTGCTTCTGAATCAGCCTTAGTGCTAGCTTTCCTGCGAACGGGAAGGCAGTTGTTTGCCGCTTCACAGGATGTGAATTGATTAACATTTCAGCTTCCTCATGGCTTAGGAGTAGGGCAGTTTGTATTAAGACCGAGAGGCAATTTTTTTACTGCCTGACAGAGATTGGCGATGTAAGGATCATTCGCAGGTGGTTCAACATAATACTCGCTGCGGTCTTTGCCTTGAGTCACAAATCGAGCGGCGGCTGGCCCTGCGGGACTAAATTGTAGCGCAACATCATAACCCCAACGTCGGGTTGGTGGCTGATAGTACACAATGTTCTCTTTTTCAGGATCGGATGGCATTTTAGTGCCGCTCCACGGTTCTATGTTCTCAAGTTCAAAAGGAGAAGTTGCATAGTTGGTATAGCTCAGTTGAATGAAGGAGCCAGAGAAGCTGAGATCTTCGCCCTGCCAGAACTCAAGGAATCGTGGGAAATTATGCAGCCCTCCGTATCCTTGTTTTGGACGTGAGGGACTAATACCACTCACAATGATCGAGTTGATGCGTGATGATAGGGCGCGAATCAGGTTGTTATCTCTGTTACCACCATAATTAGCATTGAGATTGTTGTCGCCGTCAACGTCATTACCATAGTTGTAGTAAGCTGGATCTGGCGATACAGCAACATTGTATGGAACAGGCGGTCTCACTTTACCTCGCATAACAGAACTGTTATCATCAACCGTCGCATCCCTAGGGCGAACCACGAGAGGTTGTCCAGCACGAGAAATCTTGATAGGGGAAGTAATGTCAACCCAATGCCCCGTGCTGTCTGCCCCGCCCTGGTCACTACGCCGACTTGAGATTGCATCGTATCGAGAATTCTCTCGAACCCAATCCCATCCATCTTTGTTGCCCGCAGTCTTCCCATTCATTTGTCGAGCAGGACGATTTTGATTGTGAAAGGATGTATAGTTCGCTGCTACACAGCCTGGATCGAACAACCCGCTGACCTCGTGATAGTAATTACGATCTCCACTTGCATCTGTCATGGAAGTCAGTCTTATCATCCGTCCATCAGGAACTGGATACCGTTTTGATGGGTCGTTGCTGAATGCCTGAATGATGGGGTCTTTCTGATATTGAAGAAAGACATCAGCGATCGTGCCGTCGCAGAACCCATTAGATAGGACAGAAATGCTATCTGCTAGGATTTCCGAGGGTCGCCAGCGGTCTTTGTCTAGAGTGGCAAAAGTGTCAGTATTGAGAGTCTTGCGGTCTATGTAGAACTGAGTCGCATTGTAGATAGAGGGTAATGCCTCTTTGAATTCCTCCAGAATTGTTCCCATCGTGTCATCATCGCCCGTTTGATGAAGGTTGAAATCGCCCTCAATGTAAACAGGTTGATCAGTAAACAGCGACAGTCCCTTACTGTTGTCGGCTTTATCCATGAAGTTATCGCTTCCTCCTGCTTCAAATTTGCGATTTCGCATAAGCTGAACACCATTGCGGAGTCGGAAGCCATGAATTCGTCGGTCTGGGTCGGGATACCTGTCGATCGCTTTTGTCGAGATGCCGTTTTCCCCTGCGTTGAGTGTTGTGTTGGTGGAATTGGCTGGTTTGACTCTTGGATCAACAGGATTAGCAGGATCTCGCAGATCCATTTCGCAGTTTGTACCTGTGCAAGGTGGTCTAGAAATTGCGTCTTCTCGAACTGCGTCTTCCCGAAAAGCGTAGACAATTCCGCTCACTGGAAGCCAAGTATCATTCTTCGAGCCAAGTCTGGTACTGCGAAGCATTCCTAAATCAATATCCAGAGTGCGTGCTAACATCAACTGTCGCCCATCAAAGAAAGCACGGTCTAAAAATGGGACTGCGATAGGCTTCAGATTTGAATCAGCGAGAATAATGTTGGGTGAGAAGTTAGCTTTGTCCTGAGAGTTTGGGTCGAGCGGTGAAGCCGTAACGTAAGGTTTGGGTGGATCAAGCTTCGGAAGCTGCCACTGATCAAGATTTCGTGGAGTTAGAGCAATGCTACTAACGGAGTAATCTGGAATTGGAAAGACTCTAACAGACTCACGAGTTGACTTAGTAGGATCAAGGTCAGGCTTACGGCTTAACTGATCATAGGCAGCATCGCTAGCTGGGATAGAAAATACCGCACTCGGATACTTTGCTCGACCCGTTGCTAATGTTGTACTAATTGGCTCAAACGAAGCATTTATCGAAGCAACGTAGTTGTCAGCAATATATGGCTCGTTAGAGGGTTGCTGATGGTCGTAGCCTCCAACTGATTGAGCACCCTTGTAGTCGTGAGCAACTTCTGGAAACAAATAGTAGAGTGCAGGAAACTTAGGTAAAATTGCTGTTCCGCTGGCATCAAGCGTACCGCAGAGCTTCGACAGCGCGAATCTATACTGGGACAACTCACGCTTACCGTTGGTAGCTCTGTCTTCCGGTTCGGGGAAAAACTTGGTGTAATCCGCAGGATTTGAAGGTAGGGGCACAGCATTCAAGCCGCTGGAAGTCAGCACTGTCGAAGCCTTAGAGAGGATTCTATCGGATCGCATTAAGGTGATAAAGTCCGTATCTGCTTCTGTTCCATTTGTGAATACAAACTGATCGGGATCGCAAGCTGTTGCCATAGAATCAGGCTGCAACCGACCGCTTACGGAGACACGGTATTCACCGAATCTAGGCGATGGCTTGAATCCAAAAGTGCGATCGCGGCGAATTTGATGATTCAGCATAATCATCTCTGCCATCCGCATTTCATCGATAAATTGTGGATGGTCAGGTTTCAGCCGTGTTCCATCTGCTGCTGTTCCTTTGGCGAGCAGGTATTGTCTCAACGCTGCGATCAAGGCTTCAGGAGTTACATTTCTGTAATCTTCAGGATTGTACTCCGAAAGTCTATCATTTCGCGATGGGCTACCTGTAGGAGGATAGCCAGAAGCACTGTAGTTATAGGTTTTAAGCTGCTCTCTCGATAGTACTTCTGGATTATCGCTTGTGGGTCCATCATTTCTTCCATCCATGAGTAGCCAAAGATCCCGTCCCAGCCTAGCCATGAGCCGTTTTGTTTTGGTTGAGCTTCTAGGGAGAAGCTCTCTATCGTTTGCAGCATTGCTTGCAGCATCGCTTCCAGAGATCGCACTAGGATCAAATTTCTGAATCTGATCGATGTTGTAAGCCAGCATTCCAAGGGTACAAGCCGCAGTCTGGATATACGTTTTGTCTGCAACACTGAGGTTGTCAAAATTCGTACCAAGATTGCTCAATGCTCGCTTTAAGTTTGAGTAGTCTCCCCACATCGAAAGGGCCGGATAAGGATGAATTACCGAATCGTTTGGAGTGGGAGGAAAAGCTCCACTTTTGAGACTTCCTTGGTGATCGCCTGCAAAATTAGCAAGGTTTTGTAATGCTTTACGCAAGGGACTACTAGCATCCTCGATCTGTCCCTTAAAGGTGGCATAGTCCCCGGCGGGAGGCGCAAACTCCCAGCCATTCGTACCAACTCCTGTGAAGAAATTGGTCAGAAGAGAAGGGTTGGGATCAATGGCACCACTATCGTCTGTGCCTGCAAAATTGAAAGGGCGGAATGTGATCGCTTGTCGAAGTGTCCAGAATGTACCCGGATGTGAAGTCGTCGCGAGACAAGCAATGGGGTAATCTTTCTGATCATCAGCAGAAGCATGATAGATTGCAGTGCTTTGAACAGCAGATAAATTATCTCGCAGAGTTCGACGCTGGAGATCGACGTGAGAGAGCCGTCCTGTTGGAGTTACAGGATAAGGCTTGACGGTCACTGGATAAAGCGGGTCGCCCTCATGTTCGTAGGCAGCCTGATCAACATCTGCGCTGTCATTTGCAACATAGTCTGGATTGGTATCTTTGTTCTGAGGTGCGTACCAGGTGAATAGATTGCCCAATTCTAGCCGTTGTCCTACTAGAATTCTTAGCCCTCTCACGCGGGCGCGTCGTTCCCAGTACCCATCTAGTCCCACACCTGCGCCTTCTGGATCTCCGGGGGAAACAGTGTTGTTTATTAGATCCAGATTAGTAGACGGAATTTGTTTACCAAAATCGCTTGTAGCAACTTTCGTACTTTTGTATTCAGCCTTAGGCCCCCATCGATCGTCTGCTCGATATAAGTCATCGACATAGGGTGCAGATTCAGATTTCGCATCAATTCGCTGTGGAAGACCTTGATTTTTACCAAATGCAGCTAAACTTCCATTTGCATCGGTCTTGCGGTTTGCACCACGATTGTTCCGATCTGTTCTCGGTGAACCTGATGCGGGTGGAAGGTTTGTATAACCGTTGTCCAAGAGAACGGTCTCTGGATCAATCGTGATGTCAATAGGATTAGTAGCAGCGCTTGATGCAGTGTTTCTGTTAAGTTCTACTGAGTTGGATACTGGGTTGCTGCTGTGAAGGTGAATCGATGCTTTGTCATCATTTCTGACCTCTCCAAATCTGACAACACCTGCTGCAACAAGTCCAAGCAAATCTTTCTTTTCAGTTCCACCTTGCACGTTTGTAACTGTAATTTCAGAGTTTGAGGGTGGATTGTACAGACATGAACTTGGAGAGCTAATTAGATAAGCTGTAAACTTGTTGTTACCGACGATTAAACTTCCTTCGGTGTGCATTGCTCCATTCCAATTGAATGTAGCACCAGGATATATTTCTAAATCATGGCGGAACCAAGCTCCCCACTTGTTTCCTCGATCGAGTTGACGATCTTGAGTAAATTCTAAGGTCGCTTTTGTTCCACCTGAGCTACCTGGAATCACAAGGGCATCAACCTGAAAATTTTTCCTCAAAATAGCGGTTGAAGTTTTATCTTCAAACCAGCCATCGGGGCCTGCATTACCACCGCTGCTATTGGTTGCACATCCCAATGCACCATCTACACTGAGTGGTGCTTGTCTCACCCAAAGATTTTTAGCTTTATCTGTATCTTTTGTCGTCAGCAGGGTAGTAGCGATCGTCTTCGCTGCTGGATTATTGCTACTCTTATCAACTGCGGGAGGTGTTTTCAGCACAATCGAGTAGACTGTGGTAGCATCTCTATCGTCAATTGTGCCATCGCCGTTTGTATCAGTGCGGAAGTACCAGGCATTATCGAGACCACCGCCGTTGATGTCGATCGGGGTTTCATCTGGAAAGGTGTAGGCATCGGTTTGATTACCTGCTGCATTCTTGTAGGGAAGAGCTGGAAACTTTCCATCGCCATTGCGGTCATTGAGCAACATTGCTTCTAGCGTCACTTGTGACGGCACACCACTGGGTAAGCGCGTATCTTTAGTCGAGTCAAATAGGAATTCAAGCTTGGAACGGGCGCGATCGATGGCGGGGGTTGCGGCGTTGTAAATGACTCGCTGCTGTGCGTCGCCAATTACCTGAATGTTGCGGTTGTATGCCCGGAAGGTGAGTGCGCCGACTGTCAGCGCTACGACCAAAATCAACAGAACTGTGGTCGGCAAGATGAAGCCTGCGGTAGAGAGTTTGCCCCGACGTTGATATAGCAAAACGTAGCGGAGAACGCTGTTGACAGAGGATTTTGTGATCTTGCGGTAGAGACTTCCGAGTTTGTGGAAGAAGCCCTGGAGTGAGAGTTTGCGATTTGACATAGCTGCTGAGTTGGCAGAAACAAAAGTGACGATCGTGCGAGACTCGATCGGAAGGGGAATTCACGATCGCAAATGAGCATTCGCAGGGGCAACTAATGCTAAATCGACGAAACCTATTACTAGATATCGTCCAACATTTGCCCGTGGAATGGTCAAGATGGAGATTTTGAAATTCATCAAAACTCTATCTTTGCTGAGTTGCTTCCTTTACTGTCTTCACAATTGGAAGCAGGGTCAACCGAGAAGACACGCGCTTAGGTGGGCTATGTGGAAGGATGACTCCGGTAAGCTACGTAAGACGGCCCCAGTTCTCAGGTGTTTCTGGAGACTTGGTACTTCTCGATGAGAGAAGGTGTGATGCAGGTATGTTACCCACTTCGATAGGAGATAGTATCAGGGAAAGAATTTTGTGACGAAGATAGCAAAACTGGGGTAAGCCGTGGATAGCTTGCCCCAGTTTTAGGGTTGTAGACAGCACCGCAGGAACACCTAAGCGATCGGAGAATCAATCCTTGCGGTGCAAAAATCGACAATTGCGAATCTGTCTATTGAGTTTTGATCAGGATTTTATAGACGACTGAGATCGATTCCTGCTTCTTTTGCAAAAGCTTCAAGGCTCTTATTTTCTAAGGTTTTGATCGCTTTAGTGGAAATGCGGAGTTTGACCCAGCGCTTACCGCCTTCCCACCAGATGCGTTTGACTTGCAGGTTGACTTCTTGAAGTTTTTTGGTGCGACGGTGAGAGTGAGACACTGCCATCGCATTGTTGGCTTTTTTACCAGTGAGTTGACATCGACGTGACATAATTTGATCTCCGATTGGTTCAGATTAGGATTTATTACAGTCCTCTATTATAAGTAATAGAGGACTTTTGGCAAAAAATCGATTAGCTCAAGAGAGTGAGGGCGCGATCGACAGCGACAAGAGCGCGATCAATTTCCTCGGCGGTGACGATGAGTGGGGGGACGAAACGTAAGACTTTCAGACCTGCCGGAACGAGAAGAACGCCTTCTTGGATGGCGACTTTTACAATGTCGGCGGCGGTAAAGTTGCTGTCGGCACTCAGTTCTAGACCACAGATCAGTCCCCATCCACGCACTTCTAAGATTAGTCGGGGGAATTTGTGGGCGAGTTGGGTGAGTCCGGCGCGGAGTTGTTCACCTCGCGCTTGGACGTGAGCAAGGAGGTTTTCGTTTTCGATCGTGTGGCAGACCGCGAGGGCGACAGCACAGGCGAAAGGATTGCCGCCAAAGGTGCTGGCGTGATCTCCGGGGTTGAAGACATTGCAGTGAGATTTGCAGAGCATCGCGCCGATCGGGATTCCGCCGCCTAAACCTTTTGCGGAGGTGAAGATGTCTGGCTCAATGCCAAGATTTTCGTAGCCCCAGAGCTTGCCACTGCGTCCCATGCCAACTTGGACTTCATCCATGATCAGGAGAATGCCTTTTTCGTCGCAGAGTTGGCGGACGGTTTGGAAGTATGCGAGATCACCGGGACGAACACCGCCTTCGCCTTGTAAGCCTTCGAGCATGATCGCGGCGACTTGAGGTTCGGATTGGTCGAGTTGGGCGATCGTATTTTTCAGCGCTTCAGCGTCGTTGTAGGGAACGTAGTGGAAGCCGGGAACCAGCGGACTGAAGTTTTGCTGATATTTCGGTTGTCCCGTTGCGGTGATGGTTGCGAGGGTACGTCCGTGGAAACTCGCGTTTGCTGTGATGATGATGGGATTAGTGATATTACGGACGGTGTGGGCGTATTTGCGGGCGAGTTTGATCGCGGCTTCGTTGGCTTCGGCTCCGGAGTTACAAAAGAAAGCGCGATCGGCACAGGAATGCTCGACCAGCCATTTCGCCAGTTCGCCTTGGGGTGTGTTGTAGTAGAGGTTGGAAACGTGAACGAGGGTTTGGGCTTGCTCGGTGACAGCAGCGATCATTGCTGGGTGAGCGTGACCGAGAGTGCAGGTAGCGATTCCGGCGACGAAATCCAGATATTCTCGTCCTTGGTCATCCCACACATGAGAGCCTGATCCACGAACTAGGGTCAACGGGAAGCGGGCATACGTGGTCATCACGTATTCGTCAAATTCTGCGGTGGAAAAAGGGGCGGTGGTGGAGAGTTTTACAAGGGTTTCTGGACTCACTAGCTTTAATCCTCAAATGCGCGGTGAAAAGAACATCTTAATGGAAGTTTTTCTGGAGCGGGAGATGGGTTGCCTTCGGCACAGCAAAGCTGACCGACGCAATTCTGCCTAAATCCAGTATGGTCTTTAGTGGCGAATCGGGGCGAGATGGTCAAAAAATGATGACACAGCAAATTTTGGCGATCGCGACAGGCGATCAGGGGCAGTTCGCGCAGTTGGTGACGGTGCTGATCATTTTGCTGCTGGTGGCGACGATCGTGGCGTTGTTGTCGCGACGGTTGCGGGTTCCATATATCACGGGTTTGGTGCTGGCAGGAGTCGCGATCGCGGAATTTCTGCCGCGTAAAATTGGGCTGGATTCGGCTCTGATTATTAATTTGTTTTTGCCGATTTTGCTGTTTGAGGCGGCGATTAATACGGATATTCGACGGTTGCGAAGTACGTTGATGCCGATTTTGCTGCTGGCGGGGCCTGGGGTTTTGATTGCGGTGGGGGTGACAGCGATCGGGTTAAAGTTCGGGCTGGCGTTGGAGTGGATTCCGGCATTATTGGCGGGGGTGATTTTGGCAATCACGGATACGGTGTCGGTGATTGCTGTGTTTAAAGAAGTTGCGGTTCCGTCGCGATTAATCACGATCGTTGAGGGTGAAAGTTTATTTAATGACGGGATCGCGCTTGTCTTGTTTAGTTTGATTTTGAAATTTAATGCGACTGGAAATATTACCGTCGTGGATGGCGTTCGTGAGTTGGTGATCGTGATTGCGGGAGGGGTGGCAGTTGGTCTTGTGTTGGGTTATTTGGGCGTGGAGTTGTATTTGCAATCGGAAGATGATCCGCTGAGTAGCATTTTGTTGACGGTGGCGATCGCGTTGAGTGCGTTTCAGCTTTGCCAGTTTCTCCAAGTGTCGGGTGTGGTGGCGGTGGTGATTGCGGGGCTGATGGTGGGGAATTTGGAGAGATCGCAGAGTGTTTCGGCTTCGAGTCGGATTACGGTGCTGAGTTTCTGGGAATATGCCGGGTTCGGGGTGAATACGTTTATTTTTCTGCTGATTGGATTGGAGCTTCGGTTGGATACGTTGGGGCGGACTTTGCCAGCGGTGCTGTTGGCAGTGTTGGCGTATCAGATGGGGCGAATGTTAGCGGTTTATCCGGTGTTGGCGTTGGTGAGAATGTTCGATCGACCAATCCCGCTGAAGTGGCAGCACGTTTTGTTTCTTGGAAATATCAAGGGATCGCTGTCGATGGCGTTGGTGTTGAGTTTGCCGTCAAACATTCCGGGGAGAGAGTCGCTGATTGCGATCGTATTCGGAGCCGTTCTTTTGTCGCTGGTCGGTCAAGCGGTCGGATTGCCGTTGATTGTTCAGCGATTGAAGTTGTCTCATACTTCGGAAACGCAACGATGGATTGAAGGATTGCAGTCGCAACTTATGACCGCAAAGGCTGCACAGGATGAGCTTGATACGCTGCTCAAGAGTGGAGTGTTGCCAAAATCGGTATATGAGGAACTGCGATCGAGCTATCAGATTAAAGTAGCGGCAGCGGAACGATCTCTGCGAGACTTTTACAATCGTCGATCGGAAAAGGTGACGGTGATTGCAATTCAAGATTCACGGTTTGATGCGGTGCGGCGGCGATTGTTGCTGGCTGAGAAAAATGCTTTAAGCGATGCCTTGAGAAAACGGATTTTGTCAGAGGAAGTTGTGAGATCGCGATTGAAAGCGATCGATGAACAGTTGTTGAATGTTGAGGATGATTAATGCACTTCGCTGAGTGCGGGTTGAATGGAGCGTGCGCGGACTTGCTCGATCGCCCAGAGGATCGTTTCAGGAGTCGCGGGAGAAGGAAGCGGCATGGAACCGACTTGACCAAATGCTGCGATCGCGGATCGAATCGCTTCTCGAACTGACATCGCTAACATGAACGGTGGTTCTCCGACTGCTTTGCTGCCGTAGATCACACCGTCTTGTGCGGCTCGCTGTAATAGATGAACCGTGAAAGCTTCAGGAACTTCGCAGATGGTTGGAATTTTGTAAGTACTGGGGGCATCGGTGCGGAGTCGTCCTTGAGCATCCCAGACTAGTTCTTCCATTGTGAGCCAGCCCATTCCTTGAACGAAGCCGCCTTCGATTTGGCCTCGATCGACTAATGGATTTAGTGATTCTCCGACATCATGCACGATATCGACTTGGCGTAGTTTGAACATTCCAGTTAAGCCATCGACTTCGACTTCGCTGACTGCTGCACCATAGGAGAAGTAGTAGAACGGTCTACCTTTCCCGGTTTCGGCATCCCAAGAGAGATTTGGAGTTCGATAGTATCCGGTGGCTGAGAGTGAAACGCGGTAGCCGTAAGCTTCTTTGACTACGGTGTCAAATTCGATTCGGGCACTCGGATAAGTTCGGCAGTAGATCCAATCGTCCTCGAATACCAAATCGCTGGGTGTATCGAGTTCGAGTAACTGTGCGGCAACGATCGCAATTCGAGCTTTTAAGGTTTCACAAGCATTTCTCACCGCTTGACCGTTGAGATCGGCACCACTTGAAGCTGCAGTTGCGGAAGTGTTGGGAACTTTGTCGGTGCTGGTGTGCATCATGCGGATGCGATCGAGATTCACGCCCAAAGTTTTTGCTGCAACCTGAAGCATTTTGGTATGTAACCCTTGACCCATTTCGGTTCCGCCGTGGTTGAGTTGGATGCTGCCATCGGTGTAGATGTGAACCAGTGCGCCTGCTTGATTGTATTGGGTTTTGTTAAAGGAGATGCCGAATTTTACTGGAGTGATTGCGAGTCCGCGCTTCTTGTAGCGGTGAGATTGATTGAATTGGGCGATCGCATATTTCCGCTCTGAGAAGTTGGATTTTTCCTGTACTTCGCTCCAGACGCGATCGAGTCGGTTATCAAAGATTTCTTGACCGTAGTGTGTGGTGTTCGTTTCGCCGGAACCGTGGTAGAAATTGCGTTCTCGGACGAGTTCGGGGGCGAGATTTAGAGTGCGGGCAATGCGATCGACAATCTCTTCGATCACGACCATGCCTTGAGGCCCGCCGAAGCCTCGATAAGCGGTGTTTGAGACTTTATTGGTATTGGCGATCGCGCCTCGAACTTCGAGATTCGGAATGTAGTAAGCGTTATCGACGTGCAGCATCGCGCGTAGCAACACAGGCGGCGAGAGATCTAAGCTCCAACCGCCATCGGCATAGAGATCCACATCGATCGCTGTGATTTTCCCGGTTTCGGTAAAGCCGACTTGGTAAGTTCCGAGGAAACCGTGACGTTTTCCGGTTAGTGTCATGTCATGCGATCGCTTGAGTTTCACGCGCACGGGGCGACCTGTTTTATGAGCGGCAATGGCAGCGATCGCGGCGTATGGATTTGCCTGAGATTCTTTTCCACCGAATCCGCCACCCATGCGAATACAAGTGACTGTGACTTGATTGGATGGCAGATTTAAGACACGACCGATGATGATTTGCGTCTCAGTTGGGTGCTGCGTTGAAGAATAGATTTGATAGTTACCTTCACCGTCTGGAATAACCCAACTCGCTTGGGTTTCAAGATAAAAGTGATCTTGTCCATTCATCGAAACTTCGCCGCTGAGTGTGAAGGCGGAAGTTGAAAGGGCGTTTTGTGAATCACCGCGTTTGATCGATGGAAGTTTTGAGTGAAAGCTATCTTTTGCGATCGCGTCTTTGATGCTCAAAATCGGTTCGATCGATTCGTAGTCGATTTTGATCTTAGAAGCCGCTTGTCGGGCTGCATCTTCGGTTTCTCCAACTGCCCAAACAACCGCTTGACCCCAGTAACTAATTTCTTCTGTAGGTAAGAGAATTTCATCATGAACAATTACGCCTGTATTGTTCACACCGGGAACATCATCAGCAGTAATTACTGTGACAAAGCCTTCGACTTCCGATGCGGCAGAGTGATCGATTTTGAGAATCTTTGCTTTGGCGTGAGGAGCCATTACCGGATAAACAGAAAGCATTCCCGCAGGTAGGCGCTGCTCATCGGTGTAGATGGCTTTTCCGGTGACGTGGAGTTCTGCGCTTTCGTGCGATCGCTGTTTGCCAACACTCATGATTCGCCCTCCATTTCTACAAAAAATTTCTCAAACAAATTTGCAACTAAGAGTTTTCGATAATCGGCACTGCCGCGCAAGTCTGTAAGCGGTGTAAAGGCTTCTCTTAAAAGCGGTTTGACTTGTTGAATCGTCGCCATTGTCCAAGGCTGACCGATGAGCGTGTTTTCGACTGCGATCGCTCTGACTGGAGTTGCCGCAACGCCGCCATATCCCAACCGAGCATGAATAATATTGTTATCAGAATCGAGATCAATCACGAAAGCCGCAGCGACAATGCTAATGTCATCGGTTCCGCGTTTTCCGATTTTGTAAGATTGAGCTAAACGTTGGACAGCATTTTCAGAAATACTTTTTGAAATCGTAACTGAAACAATAATTTCACCGAGTTTGAGATCAGTTTGACGATAGCCCTTGAAAAAATCGATCAATGGAATCGTTCTCGTTCCGGTTAAATTTGCGATCGTCAATTCCGCATCGAGTGACAACAATACCGGAGGCAAATCACCGATCGGGGAAGCGGTTCCAATATTGCCGCCGATCGTGGCTCGATTTCTGACTTGCCGCGCTGCAAACCAATGCAGCATTTCATCGAGGTTGGGGAAAACGCCGTGTAGGTTTGATTCGATCGTATGGAGTGGAACGGCTGCCCCGATTGTGACGAGATCGATCGTTTGTTCGATGTGCTGAAGTTCCGTCACTCCTTCGATCGAAATTAAAATTGGGAATGTTTGACGATAATGGCTCATTTCTAAGCCTAAATCCGTTGCACCTGCGACTAATGTTGCATCGGGATGCTGTTGCAATAGTTCCAAAGCTTCCGATAGTTGTGTGGGGCGGTAGAACTGTTGCTCATCATTCCTGTATGTCACTGAATTTAGAACTAAATTCGCCTGCTTTAACTGCTCTGAGAACTGATCCGAAGGTTGAGCGTTCGTCACCAATTGCGCGGCTCGTCGAATCGGAATATAGCCCGTACAACGGCACAAATTCCCTTCAACCGAATAATCGTCAACGTTGCCTGTGTAGTAATCGGCAAATAAGCTCATGATGAAACCAGGCGTACAGTAACCGCACTGCGAACCACCCGTTTCAACCATTGCAGCTTGAACTGGGTGCAGTTTCCCGTTCGCGATTCCCTCCACGGTGACGATTTCTCGACCCGCGATCGCACCTAACGGAATCAAACAACTATTCACTGCTTGATAGGTCGGATTTCCTGCTGGATCACGACCGACGATCGCGACTGTACAAGCTCCACAATCCCCGTCCCCACAGCCTTCTTTGGTTCCGGTGCGTCGGGATTGCTGGAGATATTGCAGCAGAGTCATCGAAGGCGAAACGTTTTTAAGGGAAATGCGATCGCCGTTGAGAGTGAGAAACAATCGATTCTCGAACGCCTGAGTCATCATGAGAATTTAGTTAAGTTAAACTTTGGCAACTCTCGCTTTGTAAGCTGCCCAACCGCCGTAAGTATTAGAAATGTCGGGCAAATTGTGCTGATCGATCAGTGCTTTGGGATACAAGAAAGCGGTCACAACCTCGCCATTGTCCAAATGCACATCGGCTGGATACATATTTGGGGGTTCATTTGCCGCAAGGTAGTCGAACTGCTCTTGTGTCATTTCGTACACTTCTCCGGGAATGGAAATTCCGCCCGATTCCACCTCATGAATGGCGGGATGCCAGTCTTCTCCGGCAACGTGCAGCCGATAGCGGAGCTGAGTCGCCGCAGACTGGACAAATTCCGCACCTTTGAGATTTTGGTGATCGGGCTGTCCACGTAGGGCAGACCCACAAATAAATACACGCCGATTTCCGGGGGTCACTTTGCTCGTCACGATACCAACACTCCTTGTGTAATGTTATAGAACTTTTAGAGGAACGATCCAACCGGATCGATTCAAGTGAGCAACTCTCCATTCTGGCAGCGTTGTGTTACCAACCCTCGATCGAAAAAATAGATCTTTCTCAATGCCGAATGTCAGATCTAATTGTATACAGTATGCTTGATCTCTGTAACAATCAAGAGGTGAAAATCCATAGCTAGAAGCAATTCGCGTCGCTGAAGTCAAGGATAAAATCCGCTCAGTCTCTAGGGGAAATAGATATGTATCGCTTAAAAGTCGTCATCATCGGCGCGGGAATTGGAGGATTGACAGCCGCGATCGCGCTTTCTCAGTCTGGTTACGAAGTGGAAGTTTACGAACGGGCACAGGAGCTTCGTCCGCGTGGTGCAGGGATTTCGCTGTGGTCGAATGGCGTGAAAGTTCTCAATCGCTTTGGACTGGGCGAAAAGATTGCCGCGATCGGAGGTCAGATGGACTATATGCAGTACCTCAGCACCCAAGGCGAAGTGATGAACCACATTCAGCTTCAGCCGTTGATCGACGAAGTGGGACAGCGCCCTTATCCAGTCGCGCGGGCAGACCTGCAAGCCATGTTGCTTGAGGGGTTTGGGGGAACGGTGAATCTCGGATATCGCTGTGTTGCAGTAGAAGAACATGGCGAACAAGTTACGGCAAAGTTTGAAAACGGACATGAAGCGACAGGAGATTTGGTGATTGCAGCCGATGGAGTGCGATCGACCTTACGAGAATATGTCCTTGAACATAAAGTGCAGCCGACCTACCGCGATTATGTCAACTGGAATGGGCTGGTTGACGCGGATGAAGCCATTACCCCGCCAAATACTTGGACGATCTACGTCGGCAATCATCAACGCGCTTCGATGATGCCTGTGGGTGAAAATCGGCTGTACTTCTTTTTCGATGTGCCGCTTCCGATCGGAACCACTGCGCCTCCTGATCTGATTCGCTCTGAGTTAGCAGAACACTTCAAAGGTTGGGCTGATCCGGTTCAAACCTTGATTCAACGAATTGATCCCGAAAAGACAAATCGTTTGGAAATCTCAGATGTGGGCCCAGTCGATCGAATGGTGCGCGGACGAGTGGCACTCTTAGGCGATGCGGCTCATGCCACCTGTCCCGATCTCGGTCAAGGAGGCTGTCAAGCGCTTGAAGATGTCTATATGCTGAATCATTTTTTAGTCACGACGAACATTGGCGTTGAGGATGCTCTGACGCGATACGAAAAAGCGCGGAAAGATCGCACCCGCTCGATCGTTGAAAAAGCCCGAAATCGTGCCGAAGTCATTCACGGCAAAGATCCTAAAATCACCGCTCAATGGTACGACCAACTCCGGCAAGAATCGCCGAGTGATGTTACAGGCGCGATCGCGAAAACTATTTTGACAGGGCCGTTGCACTAATGCCTCATTCGTTGACTGAACTCAATCAGATGGAACAATCCGCCTTTACCGAAGCACTTAGCGGAATTTTTGAGCAGACTCCCACGATCGCATCACAAGCGTGGGAGAAGCGACCCTTTGCGGATGTGGACGATCTCCATCAGAAAATGCTCACGGTCGTCAATTCGATGAGCGATGAGCAACAGTTAGCCTTGATTCGTGCCCATCCGGATCTCGGCAGTAAAGCAAAAATGGCGGAAGCCTCTGTGCAAGAGCAAGCCGGAGCCGGACTCGATCGCTTGACTGCTGAAGAATACGATCGCTTTCACCGATTGAATGAGCAATACAAATCGCAGTTTGGGTTTCCTTTCATCGTTGCGGTGAAGAATCATACGAAAACCAGCATTCTAAAAGCGTTTGAAACCCGGCTCCAGCATTCCCAACCGACCGAAATGCGACAAGCGATCGCAGAAATTTCCCAAATTGCTTACTTTCGACTTTTACAACAGGTGCCAGCATGACAATGACCCCCTTATCTACAGTCCGTTTAGCAATCAACCGAGATCGTTTAAATCGCAGTATTGCTGACCTTGCCTCGATCGGCAGACTCAAAAATGGCGGAGTCTGTCGAATCGCTTTTACTGATGCTGATTTGCAAGCGCGGCAACAGGTTCAAGCTTGGATGGAAGATGCGGGCATGACGACTAGAATCGATGCTGCTGGAAATGTGATCGGACGTTATGCAGGTAGGTTCGAGAATGCTCCTGTGTTAGCAACGGGATCACACATTGATACGGTTCCAGTTGCAGGCGCGTTTGATGGCTGTTTAGGGGTACTCGCAGGGATCGAAGTGGTTCGGACACTGCGAGAAAATAACATTCGATTGGATCACTCGATCGAAGTCATCGTCTTCAGCGACGAAGAACGATCGGTGATTGGAAGTAAAGCGATCGCGGGTGAAGTGCATGAAGATCCGGCTTACTATGTCCGCTTGGATGGGACACCGATTCACACCTGTTTAACCAAAGTCGGCGGTGATTGGTCGAAGATTGCGACCGCGAAACGGGATGACATCGCTGCATTTGTCGAACTGCACGTCGAGCAAGGTGGCGTTTTGGAACATTCCAAACTGTTGATCGGGGTTGTCAGTGGTGTCGTCGGACAGTATCGTTTTGCGGTCAAAATCAAAGGTCGCCCAAACCATGCCGGAACCACTCCAATGCACATGAGAAAAGATGCTTTGGTTGCAGGCGCACAGATTGTTTTAGCTGTAAATCGACTCGCTTTAGACACACCAGGAGATCAGGTCGCAACTGTGGGCTATCTAACGGTTTCCCCGAATGCGACGAACACTGTACCCGGAGAAGTGGATCTGAGAATCGATCTACGGGATTTATCGCAGTCGCATCTAGAACAATTGGTTGAGCAGTTGAAAGCGGAAATTGATGCGATCGCAGATTCCACCGGAACCGAAATCGAGACGCGTCAGACGTTGCACATTCTCCCGACCTTAGCAGCACCGGAAATTATGACTGCGATCGAGCAAGTTTGTCAGGATCTAGATTTGCCGCAGATGCAGCTTCCGAGTCGTGCGGGGCACGATGCTCAAGAGGTTGGGCGCATTACAGATATGGGCATGATTTTTATTCCAAGCCAAGCGGGAATTAGTCACTCCGAAGAAGAATACACTTCGCCGGAGGAATGCGCCCAAGGAACGAACGTGCTGCTACAAACGTTTTTGCGCTTGGATCAGATGTATCGCTAGTTTTCGTTGTGCTGGCGATCGTTCAACAATACAAGCTGACGTAAACGAATCCGAAATTCTGAATCTAGATATTTCTCTTGCAGCGATCGCCATTCTTTCCAGGAGATTGTTCTTTTTTGGTCGAATTGATTCGAGAAAATCGGGCAGAGTTTCTCGATCGATTGATCCAAATATTTATCTAAGAAATTTTGCAGGACTACGCTGTCTTGAATCTGTCCTAAAACTTCCTGAACTTGGCGAAATTCATCAACCTGCGCTTTGTAGGCTTCGCGATAGAAATCAGTGAATAGCTCAGTTTGATAGCGCAGTCGCTTCATTTGCTTGCGTAAATCGTGGAGCAGTTCATCTTGCTTTAACTGTTCGCGAATCGATTCGGACGTGATCGGCGCAAAGACCTTGTGATCGAATTCAAACTCAGCCCCAATCAGCCATGCAGGATGTAAAAGAATGCTGCTGATCAATGGCAGCAGGATATCTGGTAGCACGTCTTGAATGGGAAATTGCGCGATCGCTCCAAATTTCGGCAAAGCTAACCAATCTTCCATGCTTTGCTTGAACTCTTCGTATTTGTGTGATTGCAGAGTCTTTTGCAACCGATGAAAATCTTGCGATCGTTGGTGGTGCAGTTTCTTTAATGCTTGCTTGAGTGCCTTTTGTTCTGTGTCTGGTAAATCAGCTTGTGAGGTTAGCTCAAGTTGTAAAACGTCCAAATCGCGCACCGCTCCGAGAATTTGAGCAAATTTACGAATTCTTGCTTCACTTACCGATTTCGGTAACTCTGCGGCAAATCCAAATACTTGAATCGCAGTTCTGAGGCGACGCAACCCGACCCGCATTTGATGAAGCGCTTCAGGAGCGCGATCGACAAGCACCTCTTCTTCGTGCTTCATCGCTTTACGAAAATGTTTCTCGATCGCACGATGAGCAAAGTGGCTCAGGGCTTCTTGAGGCAGTTTAACTTGGAAATTCATAATCAGTTCTCAAACGGGGTTTACCAATAGTCTGAGTTTCTGAGATGCAGAAATGAGAAACCTCTAGCTTTAGTCAATAATTTGCTGTCTGTGAGCGAACATCGACCCAAAAAACGCGGTATAAAAAAGTATTGGATTGCGAGAATAATCGAAATAACAACGCGAAGGAAAAAAGCATGAAACGCATTGTATTCTGCGATTTTGATGGCACAATCACACAATCGGAAACATTTGTCGCAATGCTGAAATACTTTACACCCGTATTAGCAGAACGATTACTTCCAGAAATTTATGCGAAACGTTTGACACTACGCAACGGAGTACGGCAATTAATTCAATCGATTCCATCCGTTCGATACAGCGAGATGATTGAACTTACGCGATCGCAACCGATTCGCCCCGGACTGTTAGAACTTCTTGACTTTCTCGAAGCCGAAAATATTCCTTTTGTGGTGATTTCTGGCGGATTGCAAGGCATGGTGGAATCGGTGCTAAATCCATTCAGAAATCGAATTCAGGCGATTCATGCAATGCAAGTCGATACGAGAGGACAGTTTCTGCAAGTCCATTCTGCATATGAAAGTGGAACGGAAATCGTTGCAAAGGCGCAAATTATGGCGAACTATAACGCGGATCAATCGATCACGATCGGAGATTCAATCACTGATCTTAATCTTGCTTTGGCATCCTCGATCGTATTTGCTCGTTCACCACTCACACGCTATTTACAAGAACGAAATAAACCATTTATTCCTTGGAATGATTTCTTTGAGGTTCGTGATTGTATTCACGATCTCATTCTAAGCCGTTCCCTTGAACAACCCTTGCGGACGTACTAACAGCACAAGCACCATAATCAATAGCGCAAATCCAAGTTTGTACTGGGCTGTAAATAAGCGCGTATTGATGATAAATGCCGCGATCGGATTTGAGGCAAACGGCGTGAGCAAATCAGATAGTCCGGCTCCAACTTCCTGCGCGATTCCGATCACCAATCCACCCGCGATCGCACCATAAGGATTACCAATTCCACCCAAGATCACGGACGCGAACAGCGGCAAAATCAAGAACCATCCCATATTCGGGCGTACCGCTTCGACCAATCCCAACATACTGCCGCCCAACGCCGTCAAGCTTCCTGCAATCACCCAAGTCCAGATTACGACACGATCGACATTAATTCCCGTCGTTCGCGCCAAATCCAAATCGTCTGCAACTGCCCGCATTGCTTTCCCAATTTTGGTATTTTGCAACAGGTAATGCAATCCAGCGATCGCGGCGATCGCGAACAGAATCACCAATATTCTGTTAAATGCGATCGTGATTCCGAAGAATGATAGAGCGCGAAGTACAGGAAGATCGTATCGTTGATTTCCGCCGCCCCAAATTAAAATAATTCCGTTGCGAATAAACAAGGCAAGCCCGATCGAGATAATGATCAGCGTCGTTGCCGTGGCGCGTTTTTTTCGCATCGGCGACCAAAGCAATTTCTCACCGAGCAAAGTGACTCCAACAGTTGAAATCGAAGACAGCAACATCGACACCCAGATATTAATCCCGATCGCATTAAACAACAGCGTAAAATATGCGCCCATTGTCATGAAATCGCCGTGAGCAAAATTCGATAATCGCAGAATCCCATAAGTTAGGGTCAGTCCCACAGCAGAGAGCGCAATAATGCTCCCCACAGAGATTCCATTCACAACTAACTGCACGAACTGAGCAAAAACATCCATGCGCGGCACTTAATCACGATATCGCTTGATTGTGCCTGAAGTGGGGAAGTTTGGGAAGAGACCCGTCAGAAATTTTGGCAATAAAAAAGCAGCCCCTACCCGGTTTGGACTGCCCTTGTGTTAGACGATGAGCTTCTCAATCTGTGTATATCATGCCGTCCCCAAACTAGATTCACATCATCCCTAAGACTGATGCCCATTATCATCAGTAGTCGCGTGTATCGCAGCGATCGCAATTGCGGAAGGATAGATTCGGTGTTCTTGTTCGTGAATCCGACCCTGTAAGATTTCGACGGTATCATCTACGAGTACGGGAACTGCCGCTTGTATGATAATTTCGCCGCTATCCACTTCTGGAACGACTAAATGAACGGTGCATCCGGTGATTTTAACTCCCGCTTCTAGGGCTTGCTCAACGGCACGATTTCCTTTAAAGCTCGGTAACAAACTGGGATGAATGTTGAGAATACGATCGCGAAATGCCTCAATCAAAACCGGGGTTACGATCCGCATCCAACCCGCCATGATGACCCATTCAACTGAATGCTGTTTTAGAGTTTCAACGATCGCGCGATCCAAATCCTCCCGACTCGCAAACTCTCGATGATTGAGTAAGACTGCTGGAACATCAAATCGGTTCGCTCGATCGACGACTTTCGCGCCCGGATTGTTATAAATCACGACTTGAACTTCTGCATTGAGATGTCCATCTTGAATCGATTGTGCGATCGCTTCAAAATTGCTCCCGCTTCCTGATGCCATTACGCCGAGCTTGATGCGCGGATGTGGCGGAAATTTAGCGTGTTCAGGTGAAATCAGCGCAACCATGAGAGCCATCTTAAAAAACAGGTTCTCAGTTTATCGCGGTTAAAGCGATCGAGCATAGAAACACTTTCTTAAAACTCCAATCTATTCAGTTTGCCTTAAACTGTTGCCGAACCACTTTCCGTATTTCTTCAAAACCTGCCCACCGGAGATGGGGATCTTCCTCAGATGGGTCTTTGCCATCTAGATTGTACTTTCCATACACGATGCCGGCCGGAAAATACGTATCAACTCCCAAACCTTTCTGTAGGAAAAGTAAATATCGCGCTTTTTTGAAGGGCTTAACATCTTCATCGATCAACTGAACATAGCGCTTTCCGCCTCGGTTGGTTGCCCAGACGACGTGCTGCCCAACTAGAATTTCTTTTACCTTGGGATTGCCTTTGAACACTTTGCGAACTTTCACCCGGACTTCAGAATATGCGCTGGTCACTTCTCCGCGCGAGTTTCGTACCCATCTCGTCTTGGCATTCTCGATCGACTGCTCTACATCGCCAATTACGATGAAGTCAGATTTCCGAATCATCTCGTCAGCATTAGAGGGTACGGCGACGCTGAGCGCTGATGCAGGTTGCGGGGGTGCGATGAAGGCGGGTGAAGCGATCGCAAAAACCAAAACGCTCATCCATCCAATTCGTCGAGTCATCCGGGTTGTCCTAAAATATCCGTTATTCTCTTGAGTGAGGCTGATGCTCTTTAGTTCCTCTGACACCAAATCTCAATCAGATTCCGGAATTTCTCGTTTATTGGATCGAGAAGCGATCGCGGCTTGGATCTTCCTCACGCCTGCACTGATTTTGCTCGGTGTGTTTGTGCTGTACCCGATCGCGTATCTGTGCTACCTCAGCTTTACGACGGGAAGCTTTACACGGGCTGGTGTTCGCTGGGTGGGATTGCGGAATTATTGGCGATTGTTACTTAGCCCAGATTTTTGGCAAGTGATGGGGAATACATTGTATTTTACGATCGCAACAGTAATTCCCAGTTTGATCATTCCATTGAGTTTAGCTGTGTTGCTAAATCGATCGATTCGGTTTCGTGGATTGCTTAGAGCCGCTTACTTTATTCCGTCGATTACTTCTTTAGTGGCAGTGGGATTAGGATTTCGCTGGCTGTTTCAAACAGATGGCGTAGTGAATCAATGGCTCAACGCGATCAATATTCCCGCAGTTCCTTGGCTTCAAAGTACGGTTTGGGCGATGCCAGTTCTGATCTTACTCAGCGTTTGGAAGCAGATTGGATTCAATATGGTGGTTTTCTTAGCGGGACTGCAAACGATTCCGATCAGTCGGTATGAAGCCGCAGAATTAGACGGGGCGAATGCTTGGCAGAAATTTCGATATGTCACCCTGCCGGGATTGCGGTCGACGATCGTATTTGTTACCGTCACAACCGCGATTTTTACGCTGCGAAGTTTCGAGCAAGTTTACGTAATCACGGGCGGAGGCCCAATGAATTCCACAAACCTGCTCGTTTACTTTATTTACGATCAAGCGTTCGCCCAATTCGATTTTGGTTATGCAGCAGCGGCGGCAACGTTACTTTTGCTGATCGCCCTTTTATTGGTTTATTGGCAGCTAAGATCGACCGAAGACTAAGCCTCTGGAAAAGTTTGCTTAAACTCGTCGATCAGAATGTCCATCTCTTCGAGTGCCTGATTGACATCGATCCGCAATGTTCCTAGATTCGGTTGCTCCATCAGCTTCAACAGAGATTCCCGCTTGCTTTCGATTAGCTTTATCCGTTCTTTAATTGTTTCCGCATCCATACTGAGAATTCCTCTAAGTGAGATCGAGCTTAATCATGTTCAAATGTTAAGCTCTCCTCAATCTTAGTCAGTTTTCGAGAAATCTGAGCAACACCAGACAGATTCAGCGTTTCCGTATTTCTACCTTTTGGTAGATTAAATTTGTTAGAAGATTTACACGAAAACTTCACAAAAAGCGTGAGTAACCGTCCGGTCTACGGGTAAAGTAATGTGTACTCCTCCAATAGCGTTACACCCTAGGAATTGTTATGAGCAGAAAAAAACAGCCCCCGGTTTGGATTGTAGTGCTGGTTTGTAGTGCTGCTGGCGTTGTGCTAGGCGGATCGGCAAGCTGGGCGGAAAGCTCTCAGTGTATGCAGGATAAAGTGGTAACAAATCAGTGCTTAACCGAAAATCCGGTAAGAAAAACGGGCGAAGGCATGATGGCAGGAATGTTGGCGGGTGCGGGTGCGGCAGTGGGCGCAACTTGGAGCCAACGCAAACGCAAATCGTAATTTAACACCGTAATTTAACTCAGTTGCACGACAGGCTGATCTTCGACCAGTGTTCGAGCCGTTAGCAAGTCCTCAACTGTAATTTTGAGGAATCGATCGCTATCCACTTGAAACTGCACTTTGATTCGATCACTTCCCGGTACTCCCGGTGGATCAAGCTCGGCAATACTGCGCGATCCGTCTCGATCGTTTAATGGCTGTACCGGAGTTTGAGAACGGGTGAGATTCCGAGTGACTAAGCGATCGCCATCAAAATAAACTTCGGTCTGAGCCGTTTCGGTTCCCAGTTCCCCGATGATGAGTTCAATACTAGGCTGATTGTCGATCGATGCTCCAAGAATCAATTCAACGGGCTTCTCCATCGGATAAGTCTGTCCCGCTTTGACTAACGAATGCCAGTTGTGGGAGTTTTGTCGCCGATCCCAATAGCGAATCCCGTAACCGTGATAGAGAAAGTCTTTAAGCTGAACGCCTTGACTGAGTTGTAATGCGCCTTGTGCGATCGCTTCAAACGGTTTCTCACATCGAATCAAACTCGCATCAAAATATTGTCTTACCCAGTTCTGAACCGCTGGAATTTGAACCGTTCCGCCGACTAATAGAACGGCATCGATATCGCTTGTTGCAAGCCCTTGACGGCGAGCTTGTTGCAACACTTGTTCCATCGATTCATCAAGTTGGGTGAAGAAACCTCGATCGCTCAAAATCTGCTCAAACTGCGATCGAGTTAACGACAAGTCATAACTTTCAAACGTTTCATCGTTAAAGAAAACTTCCTGTGCTTGAGCCGAAAGTGAGAGCTGAATTTTCAAGCGTTCCGAAAGTCTTGCAATTAGTGGTGTTGCTGCGAGTCCTTGAGTATTGACAAAATAATCCACAATCCAATTATCTAGATCTGATCCACCTAAATTTTGTCCTGCTTTTGCAATCACTCTTGCAATCTTCGCTTTTTGTCCTGACTGTTCCTTAAATGATTTCTGTCCCCATTTCAGAATGAATCCCATTGGCTTCGATTGAGCAATTTCGTTCGCGTTGATTTGAACGATCGATAAATCCAGCGTTCCGCCCCCAAAATCGATCACGAGTAAGGTTTGTCGATCTCTTAATCCATATCCCAACGCTGCCGCAGTCGGTTCATCGATCATTCTGACTTGATTGATATCCAGCGATTCGCAAATCTGACCCAACCACAACCGATACGCCTCAAAGCTATCGACTGGAACCGTGAACACGATCGATTCTGCAATCTCCGGATCAGTGGTTTTTAACTGATTAATAATCTGAGTTAAGAACCAGCCGCCAACCTGCTCGAATCGAACGGTTTGACCATCCAATTCGGGCAAAAATCCCTGTACATCCGTCCCAATTCCGCGCTTGAAGTTACGGAAAAAACGGGAATCGCTGCCGACATCGAGCGCTCGATCGCGCACTTGTTGCCCGATCGTCACCTTTCCCTGCATTGCATTCTCGACGTACACCAAACTGGGAATCAAAGGTGGGTTCTGTGCTAGTCGCTGGGAAACTCCAGGAAGTGAAAGGGTTTCCGGCTGTTGGGTCGCTGCGTTCCAGCGAGTAATCACGGTGTTACTGGTTCCGAAGTCGATCGCGTAAGGCATTCTGACAGCAAGTAGATGGGCGTAAATCAGGTATACCAATTCACCAAACCATAATTGCTGTCTCCAAAGCAAGATTTGTCAGGCTGGCAGTGTTTTTTATTCTGCGTCAGGAAACTCTAATGTATATCGGGGAACTTATGGCAAGAATTAATAATATTTTTTAACATATACGTCATAATGAACCCACAAGCCCACCTATTGGGACGCACTATGATTCGTCAACCGTCCGCTGAATTGGTTACATTTCTCTCACGGCTCCGGTCTGGGATTTGGATTTTCGGGATTTCGTCTTGGCTGTTTGGCATTGCTGATCGTTCGATCGCCGCTTTAATGGACGGCTATCTTTCCGCGCTTGACATCGCTCAACTGTTTACTGCCTCATTTTTCTTCATTGGCTGGCTGTTTCTGAAGCCACCTAAGCTGTTTTAAGTTCGCAAATTCCAGTACAGGCAATTCAACAATAAAGGTTGCCCCTTTGCTTTCTCCCTCGCTTTCCGCGCGCACCGTTCCACCTTGTAACTCAACGAGATGCTGCACGACCCCTTGCGGGTAACTCGAAGAGATCGCGAGTCCCAGTCCTAAACCGTCAAACTCTCTGGTACTGCTTCCATCTGCCTGTCGAAAGTGATCAAAAACATAAGGCAGAAATTTCAGGTTTGAATTCAATTTCATCGTCTCGAACTGTGATTTGGGCGATCGAGGATCCCGCTTTAATTCGTGATAGGAAAACTTCAATTCGACCATTTTTTGATGTAAATTTGCTCCGTTTTGAAGCTTCCAAACAATTTGTTGAAGTCGATGCGAGTCTCCTAAAACCGTACAAGTTTCATCGATGTAAGAGGATGTTTTAGAAGTGATAGGGAGTGAGATTTTACGCCAAGCGACGGATGATGATCCGAATCATCGCTAGATAAATCAGCGCTTCTGAATTTTCTGGCAGGCGTTCATAGTCCCTAACTAATCGGCGGCATCCCATGAACCACCCGAACCTGCGTTCAACGACCCAGCGCTTTTTCAGCAAGACAAACCCTTTAGTTTGCTCCGGTCGCAACACGACTTGGACGATCCACCGACAGGTCGTGATTACCCAGTGCATCAACGGGTCGCCATCAAATCCCCCATCGACCCAAATCGTATGTAATCGAGACACGGCGTTTCCCATGCGGTGAACTCTTTGAAGGACTTGTCTGCCGCCCTCACGTTCTGGGACACTCGCCGCCATGACGTAGACTCGCAGGATGAGTCCCAACGTATCCACCGTTAGAAAGCGTTTGCGCCCTTTGATCACTTTGACTGCGTCATATCCGACTGCTTGATTCACCATCGCCGCGCTTTTGACGCTTTGACTATCGGCAATCGCTTCCGATGGACTCGCAGATCGCTCTGAAGCCACTCTTACCCATACTCTAAGTCGGTTATGCAGCACCAGCCAAGTTCCATCTTTGCGCCAAGCCCGAAAGTAGCGATAGACCGTCTGCCATGCGGGAAAATCTCCAGGCAAGTTGCGCCACGTGCAGCCTTGGGTCAAGAGATAAAAAATCGTATTCAGCACATCCCATACGTCTACCTCACGCGGTCTTCCACCAGATTTTGCTGAAGGAATTAACGGTTCAATCAGTTGCCATTGTTCTGCGCTCAACTTGCTGGAGCATGCTTTACTCATTGGTCTCATCGGTGCTGTCTTGTTGATACTTACAGCTTATGCCGAGAGAGCTTTTTTACCGATTCACTCACTTCTGAAACATCCTCTCAGAGAGTAACAGTCTGTACGCTGATCGATGGATTATATAAATCAGAGGAGATTGAAAGGGAAGATACGATCGTGTCTCTGACCTTTCCCGAACTCAATTTGACCGTAGAACAGGTTTTAAGTGGCTCTTTCTAAACCGATAGATAACTCCTACTCCTTCCAAAAACTCTCATTCAAAATGGAATCAATCTCTCGGCTAAATTGCCACTCCGCAGGGAAATCAACACCTCTATATTCTGAGCGCACCTTCTTCAAGGCATCGAGATACAACTTTGAAAGGCTGTCTGTGAAAAGACTATTTAGACTGGGAGAATCTTCTAATAACAATTCAATCGCGTCACGTTGTTCTTCAATTGTCAGCATCCAGCCTCGATTATCGTATGTACTATCGACATAAATCCGTTTGAGGATATGAGCGATGAGAACGACTAAGCGATTTCTTAATTCACGCTTTTCTGAACTAACCAAAGCCTCGATCTCCTCCGCTAAATTCTCAATATCAAGCTGTTCAAACTTTCCAGCTTTGAGTTTTGCGATCGTGTCCTCAGCCCACAATGCAAAGTCTTGTTGGTAAAGAGACGTTTGGGGAAGAGATTGCGTCATTCTTGATTCTCCTGAGCGCTACTGACATTGTAAGATTCAGTCGTCGGTTGAGATGGGAAAATCGCTGTGTTAGCTGCATTACTTTACGGACAAGAAGATTTGCGATTGGAAACGGTGGATGATCCGACTCCCGGAGATGGGGAAGTTGTGATCGAAGTGGGAGTCGCAACGACTTGTGGAACAGATTTGAAAGTGTGGCGGCGCGGCGGACACGCGAAGATGTTGAAACTGCCGACGTTGTTTGGACATGAAGCAGCGGGGCGAATTGTTGAGATCGATAAATCCGTAAAAAACTGGAAAATAGGCGATCGCGTTGTTGCCAACAATTCCGCGCCTTGTATGCAGTGCTTCTTCTGCAAACGCCAAGAATTCTCACTCTGCACGGATTTGAGCTTTAATAACGGCACATTTGCACAGTATTTAAGAATTCCGAGCGCGATCGTACAACACAATCTTTTACCGATCCCGGATCATGTTCCAGATGCGATCGCAGCAATGACAGAACCATTAGCGTGTGTGTTGCACGGTGTTGCGCGATCGAATTACAAAATTGGCGATCGTATTGTCTTACTCGGTGATGGTGCGATCGGCTTAATGTTCGTCGCAGCGATGGCTCCGAAAACAGAATTCTATGTGTTTGGTGGGAATGACGATCGATTAGAAATTGCAAAAAAGTTTGGAGCCGCGAAAACGTTTAATTATCGACAAGTTTCAGATGTTCCAGAGCTAGTGAAAGAACTAACGGATGGATGGGGCGCGGATGTTGTGATCGAAGCAACGGGAATTCCGAGTGCGTGGGAAACCGCGATCGCTTGCGCTCGTCCGGGTGCGACGGTCAATTTATTCGGAGGTTGTCCTCGCAATACAGCAATTCCTGTCAATACCGAACAACTCCATTACAATGAACTGACTCTGAAAGGAGTGTTTCACAATACGCCAAAGTTTGTGCGATCGGCGCTCGATCTTCTAGCAAGTGGAACGATTCCCTTTGAGTTACTGATTAGCGATCGACAACCGCTGCAAAACTTGGAACAAGTCTTTCAGGATATGAAACAGCGCAAAGTGATCAAAGTTGCAATTGAGCCAAATGAACGGTGAATGATAAGCCTGTCTTCTTTGGAGTAGAACAATGAAAAAGATTGGCTTGATAATGGGTGGATTGATGCTGATGGCGACTCCTGCACACGCGATCCCCGGACAAACGATCGACGAAGCAGCAGTCTGGATGCAGTCAAATTCCACGGTTCGCCCTAGCGCAAATGAAAAGTTTTTAGTGCGACGGGTCAACACAGCGGCACAACAGCTTACATTTAATGCGTCGGTGATGTCGCCTGGAAAGTTGACTCGACTTGCACCTGGAGGACGTATCATTCGCAGTGAAACGCTGTCATTGTTTGATATGCGAAACGGGGTGACATTGGCTCGACTGTGGGAATCGGTGAGATCGATCTACGGATTGGACATTGCACAAGATTTCGCTCAAAGTGCGATCGTCAAAACCTACCCGACTGAGGCGCGAATTCAAGAAGCGGTGACAAAGCAGAATGCTCAACTTGCCGCACAGCAGGGAGAACTGCGACAGGGGGAACGCTTTGCTTACTGGCTTGAGGTTGCTCAAACCGAGAACGGCAAAGCCTATTCGGGACAATTGACGGTGTTTCTACTCGATGACTTGGAAAAACTGCGATCGGAGTTAGCAAATCGATGAACTGGCGGCACTTCATTCCATTTTTTGACACAACTGCAATGGATTGGGCAGCGACTCCCCGATTATTGCGCTGGCTCACTTTTGTCTGGTTGTTTGTCGGATTGGCGGTGATGTACAGTGCTTCGTATGCAGTCGGAGACGCGGTCGGCGATGGGTTGTACTACTTTAAGCGGCAACTGATCGCGATCGCGTTGGGAATGATTCTTTTCAATGTTTTGATTCATACTCCGTTGCGTTATATCCAAGGCATTTCGAGCTTTGGGTTTATTGGGCTACTCGGTGGGATCTTGCTCACGACGATCATTGGACGTGAGGTGAATGGCGGTCAGCGCTGGTTTGAAGCAGGGCCATTTTTGATTCAGCCATCTGAGTTGATCAAGCCATTTTTGGTGTTGCAGAGTGCGCGAATTTTTGGACAGTGGGAGCGGTTGACTTGGCGAGTTCGATTGACTTGGATTGCGCTGTTTTGTTTGCTGTTAGTGGGGATCTTGCTTCAGCCGAACTTGAGTACTACGGCGCTTTGTGGCATGACGTTGTGGTTGGTTGCACTTGCGGCGGGATTGCCTTACATCTATTTGGGTGGAACGGCGGCGGGTGGTCTGATTCTGGCGACTTTGAGTATTAGTATTCGTGAGTATCAGCGGCGACGGGTGATGTCATTTCTGAATCCTTGGTCTGATCCGCTTCAGGATGGCTATCAGTTGATTCAGAGTTTGTTAGCGATCGGGTCAGGTGGATTGACCGGAGTTGGATTTGGTTTATCGCAACAAAAGCTGTTTTATCTGCCGATTCAGTACACCGATTTTATTTTTGCGGTGTTTGCAGAAGAATTCGGTTTGATTGGCTGTACTTTGTTCATGGTGATGTTGGTTGCGTATGCAACTTTGGCGTTGATTGTGGCGCGTCAGGCGAAGAATGCGATTCATCGATTAGTCGCGATCGGCGTGATGGTGATCATGGTGGGTCAGTCGCTTCTTAATATCGGCGTTGCAACCGGAGCTTTACCCACAACCGGATTACCATTACCTCTGTTCAGTTATGGCGGAAGTTCGATGCTTTCGAGTTTGGTGTGTGCCGCGTTGTTGATTCGAGTGGCGCGTGAAAGTAGTGAAGCGAGTGTGATGTCGATCGAGCAACCCAAAGTGATCTCGTTTGCAGAAGCGCGAACTCGTCGGATGAAACCCAGACCGTCTCGCTAAATCGTAGAATATGAAAAGCGCTTCAAATCGCTTCATATTTCGCGGTTAGTTCTATGTTCGAGACGTTCCAAACCCAACTTTATGAACTGTCGCAGTTTGCCGATCGATTAGTTTCGACCCAGCTTGCACACCTAACGCCTGTAAGCATTGGAGTGATTTTTGCGGCGGGATTGCTGACGAGTTTAACTCCCTGCACGTTATCGATGTTGCCGATTACGATCGGGTATATCGGCGGCTATGAAGCAAAATCTCGCTGGCAAGCGTCGGCTCAATCGACCTGGTTTTCGCTGGGATTGGCGACGACACTGGCAGGATTGGGAATTGGGGCGACGCTGCTGGGGAAAGTTTACGGGCAGGTTGGGACGGGTTTACCGATCGTGGTTAGCATCGTCGCGATTCTGATGGGGCTGAATTTACTCGAAGCGTTACCGTTTGCGCTGCCGTCGATTGGGGGAACGGAATGGATTTCTAAAGAACTGCCTGCGGGAGTGCGATCGTATCTTCTGGGTGTGACCTTCGGATTGGTTGCCTCGCCTTGTAGTACGCCAGTTTTAGCAACGATTTTGACTTGGATTGCCACGACAAAAGATCCGGTTTTAGGCGGTTCACTTTTGCTTTGTTATACCGCCGGATATGTTGCACCGTTGATATTAGCGGGAACGTTCACAGCAGCGATTAGGAAACTATTAGAGTTGCGTCGTTGGTCGAGTTGGATTACGCCTGCAAGTGGTGCTTTGTTAGTTGGGTTTGGTGTGTTTTCATTAATGACACGATTCGTATTTTAGAATTATGACTTTTACAGAATTCGTGAACGTTCCAAAACGGTATTTCAAAAAAGAATTACTTCCGGTTTTAGCAGATCTGAAACTCGCGATCGTACTTCTCCTCTCGATCGCAGTATTTAGTATTACGGGAACTGTGATCGAGCAAGGACAATCGATCGCGTTTTATCAAGCGAATTACCCCGAACATCCCGCACTCTTCGGCTTTCTCACTTGGAAAGTACTCCTCACCGCAGGATTGGATCACGTCTATCGAACTTGGTGGTACTTAGCATTACTGATTCTGTTTGGTGCAAGTCTAATGGCTTGTACTTTTACGCGCCAATTGCCTGCACTGCGCTGGTTTTCACGCACCTGGAACTTCTACAGTCAGCCGCGCCAATTTCGCAAGTTTGCTCTGAGTGCGGAGTTTCCCAAGGGTAATTTGGATCAGATGGCGACGCTGCTCGAACAACGCAAATACAAGATTTTTCGAGAAGGCGAAAAGCTTTATGCACACAAAGGAATTGTCGGGCGAATTGGCCCCGTCATTGTTCATGCGGCGATGATTTTGGTTCTAGTCGGTGGTGTTATCGGTGCGATGACGGGCTTTATTGCTCAAGAAATGGTTCCAAGCGGCGGCACGTTTAAGATTGATAACGTAGTCGATGCGGGAATTTGGGCAGCTCCGCAGGTTCCTAAAGATTGGTCGGTGAAAGTGAATCGGTTTTGGATTGATTACTTACCCACAGGCGAGATTGATCAGTTCTATTCAGATTTGTCGGTGTTAGATAAGGATGGAAAAGAAGTCGATCGTAAAACCATTCACGTCAATGAACCAATGAAACACAACGGCGTGACGATGTATCAGGCGGATTGGTCGATCGCTGCAATTCAAGTCCGACTTAACAATAGTCCAGTTCTTCAATCACCAATGGCAAAGCTCGATGCGGTAGGGGGTCGAGTCTGGGGCACTTGGCTCCCTTTGAAACCCGATCTGAGCGATGGTGTTTCTCTAGTTGCAAAAGATTTACAGGGCTTGCTGCTGGTTTATGACATGGATGGAAAGCTGATTGCAACCGTTCGTAAGGGAATGGCAGTTGAAGTCAAAGGGCTGCGATTGTCGATCGTTGATCTGATCGGTAGTACCGGGCTGCAAATCAAAGCCGATCCAGGAATTCCGATCGTCTATCTCGGTTTCGGTTTACTGATGTTGGGTGTAGTGATGAGCTATATTTCTCACTCTCAGATCTGGGGCTTAGAGAAAGATGGCGCGATTTATATTGGGGGCAGAACCAATCGCGCTCAGGTTACATTCGAGCGGGAATTTCTGGGCATTCTGGACACGATCGATCAAGGTGCATCCGCCTCGACTCCGACCAGCCAGCTCGCTTAAACCTAATTCATGCCCTATCGCATTTCTTTGCTGCTAACAATCGTTCTCATCGTTCCACTCGGTTACTTTGTTCGATTCTCGCCAATTTTTCCCGACTGGTTCAGTGATGTGTTCGGTAGCATTGCTTATCAGATTTTCTTTATCGCACTGGTTCAGTTTTGCTTTCCAAAATTCTTGATCGTTAAAACTGCGATCGGGGTTTTCCTGTTTTCTTGTGCGATCGAATTTCTACAACTCTGGAAACCTCCGTTTCTTCAAGCCATCCGCGCAACGCTTCCAGGGCGATTAGTTCTCGGAAATACCTTTTTGTGGGCAGACTTTCCGCCTTACGCGATCGGAAACGTTGCGGGTTGGCTTTGGATGCGCGGTCTTAAACTGATACGAATTCAATGAATGCTCGATCCTCCTGCAGTCTTGGAAGCCCCCTAAGTCCCCCATTCTGGGGGACTTCCAGAACAGAAAATAATTTGTGCATGGGAAAATCTTGCGAAGTCATCAAATCCCCTTCTTTCAAAGTTCCCCATTCTGGGGAACTTAGGGGGCAGCTATCCGCTCTCAACGTAGCGAAAAGCGATCGCATTCGCGTTAAAGCGATTTCACATGAGTAACTTCTACAATCGTATGCACATTGCCGCGAGGCGTATAGTCCGCTTTCACCGTGACTTCTAATGGATCGCAAGCTTCCACAATGTCATCGAGAATTTGATTTGCGGCTTCCTCATGCGAAATGTAGCGATCGCGGTAGCTATTGATATAGAGCTTAATCGCTTTCAGTTCCACCACGCGCTGATCAGGAACATAGGTCACATAAATTATGCCGAAATCTGGATAACCCGAAAACGGACATTTGCAGGTGAATTCCGGGAGTTGAATCGCGATCGTATAGCGTCGTCCCGGTCTTGGATTTGGAAATGTGATTAACTTGCCCTCTTCGATCAGGCGTTCCCCGTACTTCACTTCCGGGTGTTCTTGCGCTGGCATCATGTTGAATTTAGAGAAAATAACCTGATCGATCTTAGCAATCGAAATTGCACTGAAGCGCGATCGCATTTTGTAATTTCTTTGCGATTCTCTCAGCAATCCCCGAAATCGATCCCCAAATGAAAATTTTTCCGAAAAAACCTTGACTAGAAGTGCGTTGATTGCTTCAATTGCAGCTATTCTGAGGGCATCACAATTTCGCGCATTCAGATTACTTTACAGCTATGAACCCCATGACGCAAAAAACGCCTCCTCGATCGGTTAATTTGCCCCAAACACCCTCGATCGGCTATTCCCCTGCCGTTCCGATCTCGGTGTATCGCGAAGTCGTTGCCGAACTTCAAGCAACTAAAACCGCGATCGAGTCAATGAAAACCCAAAATCAGCAGTTGGCACAGCAAAATCAGCAATTGCGTCAGGAAATCGAAAAAGCGGTACAGTCAGCTCTGCAACTTCGCAAATTTTCCAACACCATTCCGACGATCAATGCGGCTCCTCCTGCTCCTCCTCGCGTTGATCTCACGTTAGAAGAACCCACGTTTCAAATTCCCGTGATGCCGCCTCGGATGCCTGCTGAACTGAGAGCCGAGCCACTCCCGCCGCACCTCGAACTCTCTCCGCTAGAGCCGATCGAAGAAAAACTCGTGATCGAACAAGACAGCAAGCCCCGTCGCAAAGTCAAACTCGAAAAAGACAATCACATCGAGCTAAACGGCTGGATGCTTGCTGTGGTGATTGGGCTAATTATTGTCAGCGCCTTTGGCGCAGGCTTTTTGCTAGTGCGTCCGTTGCTAGCTCCTTCATCAAAATAATTTTTTCGTAACGCAAAGTAAGCTTGAAATTACGAATTGCTACTAGGGAATTCCGATTTTGAGTACCTCATGCGAAACTCGGAGATAGCACTACGATCGGGCAGACTCGTTATCGATCGTATCCGTTGTTACAAAATTCCTTTTGTAAACAATGATAGATAGTGTCATGCCCGAACGATAGAAATTAGGATTAAGGAGTGTAGGCGCTTGAAAAAGGTTGAAGCGATTGTTCGCCCATTTAAACTCGATGAAGTCAAAATTGCATTAGTCAATGCTGGAATTGTGGGAATGACGGTTTCTGAAGTCCGAGGCTTTGGACGGCAGAAAGGTCAAACCGAACGTTACCGGGGATCTGAATACACGGTTGAGTTTTTGCAAAAGCTCAAAATCGAAATTGTGGTCGAAGATGATCAGGTGGATATGGTGGTTGATAAAATCATCGTGGCAGCTAGAACCGGAGAAATTGGAGACGGTAAGATCTTCATCACTCCCGTCGATCAAGTCGTGCGGATTCGGACGGGTGAGAAAAACTTTGAGGCGGTTTAACGACAGCCCTCTTTAATCAATTCAAACAAAAGAGGCAATCCGATCGGATTGCCTCTTTTGCTTATTGGACGGGTTTTAATCGCGTCAGTTTAAGCTTGAACGAGCCGCCTGCGGTTTCTCCGAACGCTTTCACCCGCACAATATAGTTTCCAGTTCGCGCAATTCGGGTAAACAGGAGCGAATTTGTCGTTCCGTCAGGGCCATCATCATTCTCCGCGACCGTTGCGCCTTGTGTGGTCATCAGCATCACGATCGTATCGAAGTTATCCGAGGACAAATCGATCGAGATTTGATCACCCCCCTGCAATTGCACCACGTAATCCCGCGCAAAGTTGCCCTGCCCGGTCGGAATGTCCGTATCTGATAAGCGATCGTTGACTTCTTTTCCCGATGTCAGCGGAATCGGGGCATAGGGTCGATTCGGCGTTTGTGCGACTGCACTCGTTGAAACCGACACTGCAACAGGAACCACACAGAGCCAAGACATCCATCGTTTCATGTTCACTTCTCACTTCTGATCTATTGCGCTGGGTTTAGAACCTGCTCTAACGCAGCAATGTCAACATCTCCTGAAAACACGCGACCATTCATCACAAAGAACGGTGTTCCATTGATGCCAAGCTTCTCCGCCAGTTGCAGATCCTGATTGATCGCCGCTTCTGCCGTTTTGGAATTGCGATCGCGATCAAATTTCGCTACATCCAATTTCAAGCTTTTTGCCAAACTGGAATAGAGCGGCTCACCTAACTGTTTCTGCTGCTCGAACAACGCATCATGAAATTCCCAGAATTTTCCTTGCTGCCCGGCTGCCCAAGCAGCTTTTGCTGCCGGAAGTGCCTGACCGTGAATGCTCGTTAACGGTAAATGCTTATAAACCAGTGTGACGCGATCGCGGTTCTTTGTCACAAACTGTCGAATCGTCGTGGCGGCTGCTTGACAGTACGGACATTGAAAATCAGAAAACTCGACTAAAACGACTTTTCCGGCTCCTTTTGTCGGCGACTGAGCGATCACCGCTTTCGGGTTTTGCTGCAATTCTTGAATAAAAGACTGTTGGGCTTTTCGTTGTGTGTCCTGTTGCTCACGCTGATAAGCCTGTACCGAGTCGAGAAGTGCCTGTGGATTTTTTCGAATGACTTGTAAAACTTGAGCTTCAAAATTTGGATCAATTTTGGGGTCTGCCTTCACGGGAGAAGAACAGCTAAATAAAATCAGGCTTATCAATAACCAGCCTGCGAATTGTTTTAGCCTTCTCATTACGTCCTTGTTCTAAAATCTGCCCTCGCACTATAGCTCATGTTCGCGCTTGGAGAACGAGTAGAAAACCTGTAGCGAATTTGCCAAAGCAGAATCGATATTTATCGCAGCAGAATCGATATTTGTTAGGGCAAAATTGGGATTCGTTACAACGAAATCAATATTTATCAGGACAAAATCAGCATCTATCGCGACGAAATCAACATTCGCTACGACGAAATCAATATTTATCACGACGAAATCGAAATTCGTTCGGGCAAAATCAGTATTTATCACTTCAAATATAAGTTCTGTTTGAACGAACGCAGGTTTGATTACAGGTTTTCTAATCTTTACCTAACGATCGCGTGAGGCACGATCGAGGAAATTCCACGGCTACAACTGTAACAACTAGAAACACTCGCAGAATCGATGTGTCATCGTGCCCAACCTGAGTAAGAATAGAAAGGGGATAATTTGGCTATGTGACGCATGGCTGTCGAGCAGTCGCGCAAAAGTTTGCCACTCCATCCAGCTTGCAGCGGTGAGCGGCAACTTTATAGCATCCAGCAACCCCAAGCAGCGTGTTCTCATTCAGGAACAGAACTTCTGAAACCGTTGATTTTGGTCAACTTCGGAGCTTCATCAACGTCCTGTCAGCCACCTGCAACCGTTCGCAGTTTCCCACCTGCTAAAACTGGGAATCTCATCGGCTTGTTGATTTATCTAGCGCGATCGCACTGAAGCTAGTACCGACTGTAGAACTGCTTCAAACGACCGCACGCGATAGAGTGACGAATTCAAAGCCAATGACCCTGACCACCCCAAGCTGAACACACGAGGACAAATCGCTTCATGGAATTCTCGATCGCCGAGTTAATTGCTAACTTCATAGACGATAAATTAGTCGCTCCCAAAGCTTTAGAGAAAAAGCTAGAGTGCAACGACGAACCGAGTTTACGTCGCTTACAGATCGCGCTTGATGCTTTAGAAAAGATTGGTGTCTTGGTCAAAGAGCGCGGAAAATATCGCCGAGTCACCGAAGATGGCGTAGTCGAAGGAAAGTTACGCTGTTCGAGTAAAGGCTTCTGTTTCGCGATTCAAGATGTCGAAGGCTCGGAAGATATCTACATCCGCGAAAGCCAACTGAATCACGCTTGGAATGGTGATCGTGTTTTGGTGCGCGTGACAAAAGAAGGCAGTCGTCGTCGCAGTCCCGAAGGAGAAGTTCGCTTGATTTTAGAGCGAGCAAATCCATCGGTTCTAGCCCGAATTAAAAAGACCGAAGCAGGTGAATTTCGCGCGGTTCCGTTAGACGATCGCTTGTTGTTTGAACTGCAAGTGAATGAAAACGGGCTTGCACTTAACGAATCGATCGATCATCTCGCTCATGTGCAGATCAAACGTTACCCAATCGGACAACACGCCCCGTTAGGTAAAGTTGCAAAAGTTTTGGGTGCTGATGATGATGCGGCTGATATTGACATCGTTTGCTGTAAACATGACTTGCCGCGCGAATTCTCGGAAACCGTTTTAGTTGCTGAAAAAGAGTTGCCGAACAAAGTCACGAAAGCGGAAATGAAAATGCGCGTTGATCTGCGTGGATTGACGACACTGACAATTAAAGCCAGCAACGAAGACAGCGCGGATGATGCGATCACGCTAGAGAAAACGAAAGCGGGTAACTGGCGTTTAGGAATCCACATTGCGGATGTGGCGCGATATGTCGAGGCAGGATCATCGCTCGATCGAGAAGCTCAACGACGCGGAACTTCCGCTTATTTGGGCGAATTGGTAATTCCGATGCTGCCGGAACAATTGACCGAAAATCTTTGTTCGCTGCAACCTGGAAAAGATCGCCTCGCGATTTCAGTCTTGATCACGCTGGATGAATCTGGGCAAGTCGTGGAATTCGAGATTCAACCCTCAGTGATTCAAGTCGATTACAAACTGAGCTACCCGCAAGCGGAAGCGATTCTAGCGGATCAACACACCGAAGAATTGAAAGAGTTCGAGCCAATTTTTGAACTGTTGGCGCAACTCGATCGATTAAGTCACGCGATCAAAGATCAACGACGCACACGGGGCGCGTTTGAACTGAACCTGCCTGAAAAAATCTATGCGCGTCCAGACGGAACAGAATCGCCAGAAGAAGCGGGTAAGTTCACCTTCAGCAAGTTCCACTACGATGACGAAGGCGTTCTCGGTGCAGTTGTCGTTTCTTCCACGCTACCCATTCACTCAATGATCGTTGAGTTGATGCTACTAGCGAATCAAACTGTTGCCTCGCACTTACAAGCATTAGGAATTCCCAGCGTATATCGAGTGCATCCCACACCTGATCTCGAAGAAGTGCAAGAACTGGTGAAACTTGCCGTCAGCATGGGCATCGAATTGAAACTCGAACAGGAAGAAGAAGTCCGCCCGCAGGACTATCAGAACTTCACTCATGCGTTTGCAGAATCGAATGCCGAGCGCGTTCTAACTTACCTGCTGCTTTCAACAATGAAGCCTGCTTTCTACAGCACCCTACCGAAACCCCATTTCGGTTTAGCGTTAGAGCAAGGCTACACGCATTTCACCTCTCCGGTTCGTCGTTATCCTGATTTGCTTGTTCACCGAGCGCTTCATGCCGTATTTGAAGAAGGACGCGATCGACGTTCTTCGCGCGTGAAAGATAGCGTCGATTTGCGCCATAGTTCCTGTCACGGTCAAATCAACTGGAACGTTCTCCCAACCGACTTACATCAAGAACTCGAAAGCCATTTCGGTGCGATCGTCGTTCACCTAACCGAACGCGAGAAAATCGCTCAAGATGCCGAAAACGATCTTGAAGGCTTGAAAAAAGCCGAACTGATGAAAGAGCGGACAGGCGAAGTCTTCCACGGTTTGATTACCGGAGTTCAATCCTACGGATTGTTCGTCGAACTCGAAGAACTCTTAGTCGAAGGCTTAGTCCACGTCAGTTCGCTCAAAGACGACTGGTATGAATTCCGATCGCGTCAGCAAACCCTCGTCGGTCGCAAAAATCGCAAACAATATCGATTAGGCGATCGTATCGAAGTTCAAGTCAAGAGTGTCGATTACTACCGCCAACAGATTGATCTAATCGCGGTGGGTGGTGGCAGCGAAGCAACAGACGAAGACTTTGAATCAGAAGAGCGACCAGAAGAGTTTCAATCTGAGCCTGCTCTACCAGATGAGGAATTTGGTGAGGAATAATAGAAGGTGCGGGACAACACACCCGCACTTTTTACTTAGGATTTCGCTGTGATTAAACGTCCTCTGATTATCGGTGTGTCCGGAGCTTCGGGCTTAATTTATGCAGTTCGGGCGTTAAAGCATCTTTTATCAGCCGATTATGCGATCGAGCTTGTCGCTTCCAAAGCAACCTACATGGTTTGGCAGGCAGAATTAGGAATTCGGATGCCTCCGGAACCCATCCAGCAAGAACAATTCTGGCGTACCCAAGCCGGGGTCGAATTCGATGGTAAGCTCACCTGTCATCCTTGGGGCGATGTCGGCGCAAACATCGCAAGTGGCTCATTCCGAACGATGGGAATGCTGGTCATTCCGTGCAGTATGAGTACAGTCGGGAAACTCGCGGCAGGTCTAAGCTCAGATTTACTCGAACGGGCAGCAGATGTGCAGCTTAAAGAAGGACGAAAATTGGTGATCGTGCCACGCGAAACGCCGTTTAGCTTGATTCATTTACGCAATCTGACAACTCTTGCAGAAGCAGGAGCGCGGATTGTTCCGGCGATTCCGGCTTGGTATCACAATCCCCAATCGATCGAAGATCTAGTCGATTTCGTCGTGGCGCGAGCATTGGATCAGTTTGAAATTGATTGTGTCGGTGTCGATCGTTGGAAAGAAGGAGAAGCATAAAGCTTTCTCCGCAGGGGATCTGGATTATGATTCACGATCGCTCTGAAGTGAGTGAAAACGAAGGGCACGTTTGAGCAGAATACCGAATCCGTCTAGAAGTTGATCCAATAGAAATGCTGTGATGGTGACTGCGATCGCAGCATTGAGGATCTGTTTGAACGAATCTTCATTACCGGCATTGTAAGCGTTCCAGATGTAGAAGCCAATGCCCCTTAATCCTACTAAGCGTTCAGCCAAAATCAGAACTGACCAAGCGATTGTTAGACCAAATCGGATTCCAAGAAAAATCTTTGGGATTGCGAAATGCCACTGTCGGTCATTTTGAATTGCTTTTCGGACACCGATCGCAGTGTAAATCGCGATGAACCAAACACTGATAAAACTGACGATTACCGGTCCTAAGGGAGAATCATTACGTTGAAACAGGTGCAGCCCGACCGGAATATAGACCAAAAAGGGAATCGATGCAGGTAACTGAAAGGCTCGGATACCAATTTCATACAAAACTCGATTCCATGCCACTGCACCCCCAAGGATTAATCCAACGATCAAGGCAGGAATATAACCTAACAAAAGATTCCAACAGGATTGCATCAGGGCGACGAAAACTGAAAACTGCACAGTGCTGTCCATAGGGGGCTTTTATGTCTAAACAATGATTCACTGAGAGTGCCCTCTCGCATTTTGAGGATTGCAATCTTAACTGGACTAAGCCGCAGTGAATCGAAATAAATGGCACACAGGACTGAACATACTCCGAAAAGAAACCTTAAGCTGCGATCACAACTTGTCCAATACTTCTTAGAACTTGTGTGACTTGCTCTAGTTCGCTGAATGAAACAAACGGGGTAAAAATTCGAGATAGCGCATACTGAGTCGATCGCACTTTCATCATCAAAATTTCATCGGGGAAAGTTGAACCGAAGTTTCCGCTTTCATTCGGAACGGTGGATCGTAAAATCCAGCGATCGTTAACAACGGCGAAACCAACAGTAGCGTCACTGCTCCTTCAAGTAAATAATCCTCAGTCCGGTGATAAAGATACCGTCGCCGCATCGTTTGTAATTCTGAGAGATCGACTTGGCTCAACTCCGGCAATCCCACTTGCCACTCCAGAAAAAACTGCTCATCCTCAGTCCGACTCAATCCCAATCGCTGTTCAGCTTGCGCGATCGTTGTCATTGCTTTTGAAATTGCCGTTTGGGTCATACTCACCTCCGCCCCTCTATCTTGACGGAATTCTGTCAGCCTTCACGCGCGAACCGCTAAAATATAGGATGTTCGTCGTTCTTCAGTTCAAAATTGTGCTGTGAGAACGCTTAAAACCCACTTTAATTCAATCGGGTTTGTGAGTCAGCCGCTTGCAAGTCCAGATTGCTGTCACGAGGAATTCCTTATATGGTCGAAAGTCGAGATAGAACGCCCACCGCTCAGGAAACCTTTGTCCAAATGGCACAGGCGGCTGGACTGCGGGGACGCTTACTTTTAACGATCGGGCTTTTAATCTTCGTCCGATTAGGGATTTTTATCCCGATTCCGGGCATCGATCGAGCCGCTTTTTCACAAGCGATTGAGGGCAACAGCGCTTTGAGTTTCGTGGATTTATTTGCAGGTGGCGGTTTGAAAACGCTGGGTCTATTCGCCCTCGGAATTCTGCCGTTTATTAACGCCTCGATTATTATTCAACTGCTCACAGCGGCGATTCCCTCGCTCGAAGATTTGCAGAAAAATGAAGGGGAAGCGGGACGACGCAAGATTTCACAGATTACGCGCTATGTCTCAGCAGGTTGGGCAGTGGTTCAAAGTACATTGCTAACTGTTGGATTACTGCGTCCGTTTGCAGAATCTTGGAGTCCACTGTTTGTTGCTGAAACGGTTCTCGCACTGACCGCTGGATCGATGTTTGTCATGTGGGCAGGAGAACTGATCACAGAACGCGGTGTTGGTAATGGTGCGTCACTGTTGATTTTCCTCAACATTGTGGCAACCCTGCCGCAGACATTAGGAAAAGCGTTTGATTTGGCGCAAACAGGCGATCGAGCAGTCGTTAGCAGCGTCGTAATTCTGTTGCTCGTCTTCCTAGCAATGGTTGTCGGAATTGTATTCGTACAAGAAGGAACGCGACGAATTCCAATTATTTCCGCTCGTCGGCAAGTTGGAAAACGCATGATGCTCGAAAGAAGCAGCTATCTACCTTTGCGTCTCAACCAAGGCGGCGTGATGCCAATCATTTTCGCTTCGACCGTGTTGACGATTCCAGTGATCGTTGCACAATCGTTCAACAATGCAGCCGTAGCCAACTTTGTCAGTACCTATCTCGGTCCAGCTTCCATTTGGCACAATCTACTCTATTTCGTGCTGATTCTGTTCTTCAGCTTCTTCTACGCTTCGCTGATTATGCAGCCTGATGATATGTCGAAGAACCTGAAAAAAATGGGATCGAGCATTCCGGGCATTCGACCTGGAAAGGCGACCACTGAGTATGTTGAGCGCGTTTTGAATCGTTTGACCTTCTTAGGTGCTATCTTCTTAGCTATCGTTGCGATCGTGCCCTCGATCATCGAGAATGCAACTCCGGTAAAAGTCTTCCAAGGCTTCGGAGCGACTTCATTGTTGATTCTCGTGGGTGTGGCGATCGACACGGCGAAACAGATCCAAACATATGTGATCTCTCAACGATACGAAGGAATGGTGAAAGAATAGTGGCGCGACTGATTTTTGTCGGACCTCCCGGAGCCGGGAAAGGGACTCAATCGAAATTTTTGGCTGATTCCCACCAGATTCCGCATATCTCGACCGGGGACATTCTCCGGGAGTCTGTGGCTGCACAAACGTCGCTCGGTGTGAAGGCTCAAGGCTACATGGATCGCGGCGAACTCGTGCCAGATCAACTGGTGATTGATTTGATTCGCGAACGCTTAGGGAAATCCGATGCTCAATCCGGTTGGATTCTCGACGGTTTTCCGCGCAACGTCGCACAGGCAGAATTCCTCGATGTGCTGCTCGATGAATTGAGTCAAGGCTGCGATCGCGTAATTAATTTCGATGTGCCAGACGAAGTTCTCGTCACCCGAATGCTGAGCCGAGGACGCAAAGACGACAACGAAGAAACGATTCGTCGCCGTCTCGAAGTCTACCGAGAGCAGACCGCGCCGTTGATCAGCTATTACGAATCGCGTGAGAAGTTAGTCACGGTTAATGGCGATCAATCGATGGAAGAAGTCGCAGCGGCATTAAATCAGGTTTGCGCTTAACTTTCAAATTGGAACTGACCAGATTTAAAGCTTCGATCGAGCTTTGAGTTTGGTCAGTTTTTTAGGAGGAACTTGCAATGAAGAAAAGATATATCTAATGGCAAGAGAAAGATATGTGGTTGGGTTACCTTGAAGAGTTTCCTGATTATTGGACTCAAGGAGAAACCGAAAAAGAACTACAAGAGAACCTGATTGATATTTATCAAGAGATGACTTCTATTCCAGATCGTTGAACTCCGATCTATATTTCACCGTTCCGGCACGCCATTTAACGCACCGCTTTACAACTCCAGCACCATGAACGCCTCATCTGCATTTTGGCGCATGGCGTTCTTCCCTGTAAAGACGTAGAACATAGCTTCCCGCAACGGTTTCACGCAGAAATTGAATCTGCTCTGTCATTTCATTTGGTAGTTGATTCAACGTCGGAAACACTCCACCATACTCAGCCGGAAGCAGCATCGGAGCCGCTAAACAAGCAAAGGTCAAATCCGCTGCTGAGAAGCGTTCTCCCACTAGATATTTGCGCCCATCAGCAAGACGATCGCTAACAGTCTTAAAAATCTGTTGGGTTTGACGGTATGCAGTATTCGCGCTTTCAGCACTAATGTGATAGCTTCGATGGGCTAAATACTTCGTCACTGGAAAAACTACGGGAAATAACACTCGATCCCATTTCGGAACGCTCTCACACCAGAGCCGCTGCATGAGTTCGCGATCCTGCAACCCGTAAAAATAGCCCCATTGTCGAGTTACAATGCCCAACCGATGATTGAATTTTGCTTCTAATTGTTCAACTTCCTGCCGTAGCTCTGACGCAGGCGGGTACAACTTTGAGTCTACAGAGGTAAGCTCGTCAGCATAGTTCAAAATCTCAGCCGAATCTTTGAATACTCCTGCCTCTGTTACTAAAACAGGAACACTACTTCCGCCTAACGGAGTTGTTGTGAAACGGTGAAGTGGCGGCAAATGGCACTCCTCAACGTAAGAAGACCCCAATCGATCTAATGCCCATCGTGCTTTCTCGCAGTAGTGACTAATCCGAAAGGTGATGAGCCGAGATACAGAAGGCATGAATAAGTCCAAATGTTTGAGCCACATCATACGTTAGATGCAAATCGATTCGACACGATCGCGCATTCTTTCTGCCCCCGTTCGGTAAGCCGTACTCCTTCCAAAGTTGCATTCTTACACTCGTTTCGGCTAAATTAGCACTCAGGAGACGAGAGTGCTAACTCAAAGATCCAAATGCCTGTAGACTGGTAAACGTTGAAAAAATTACCAGGTACTGAGGCGATTCGGTTGGCATCCTGCGTTTGCAGCCATTGATCCAGCCAACAGTATTTGATCGTTTCTTGTCCCTTTAGATTGTTTGGAGAATTTGTATGGCAGCCGTATCTCTAACCGTGTCCACCGTCAAACCGTTGGGCGATCGCGTCTTCGTAAAAGTAAGCGAAGCTGAAGAAAAAACCGCAGGCGGCATCATTCTGCCCGACAACGCCAAAGAAAAGCCCCAAATCGGTGAAATCGTTGCCGTCGGTTCTGGCAAGCTCAACGAAAAAGGCGATCGTCAACCGATGGAAGTCGAAGTCGGCAACAAAGTGCTGTACTCCAAGTACGCAGGAACCGATATCAAACTCGGTGGCGACGACTACGTTCTTCTGTCTGAAAAAGACATTCTTGCAGTCGTTTCATAGTTTTCTAAACTCTCTCTGTCAACCTTACACAAGTTTTCAACTCCTATGGCTAAGCGCATCATTTACAACGAAAACGCTCGTCGTGCTTTAGAGCGCGGCATGGATATCCTGGCAGAAGCCGTTGCAGTTACTTTAGGCCCGAAAGGTCGTAACGTCGTGCTTGAGAAGAAGTTCGGCGCACCTCAAATCGTGAATGACGGTGTGACGATCGCAAAAGAAATCGAACTCGAAGATCACGTCGAAAACACGGGTGTTGCCTTGATTCGTCAAGCGGCTTCCAGAACCAACGATGCGGCTGGAGACGGAACCACGACCGCAACTGTTTTGGCACACGCGATCGTTAAAGAAGGAATGCGAAACGTTGCCGCAGGCGCAAACGCAATCTTGCTCAAGCGCGGTATGGACAAAGCGACGACTTTCTTAGTCGAAAAAATCGCGGCTCATGCTCGTCCGGTTGAGGACTCCAAAGCGATCGCACAAGTCGGAACGATCTCGGCTGGAAACGATGAAGAAGTCGGTCAAATGATCGCTTCCGCAATGGATAAAGTCGGCAAAGAAGGCGTTATCTCGCTCGAAGAAGGCAAGTCGATGACGACTGAACTCGAAGTCACCGAAGGAATGCGCTTCGACAAAGGTTACATCTCGCCTTACTTCGCAACCGACACCGAGCGGATGGAAGCTGTATTTGATGAGCCGTTCTTGTTAATCACCGACAAGAAGATCACCTTAGTTCAAGACCTCGTTCCCGTTCTCGAACAAGTCGCGCGTGCAGGTCGTCCACTGATCATCATTGCAGAAGACATCGAGAAAGAAGCACTTGCAACCTTAGTTGTAAACCGTCTGCGCGGCGTATTGAACGTCGCTGCGGTGAAAGCTCCTGGATTTGGCGATCGTCGGAAAGCAATGCTCGAAGATATCGCAGTTCTAACCGGTGGACAGTTGATCACCGAAGATGCAGGTCTAAAACTCGACACCGCAAAGCTTGATTCGTTAGGTAAAGCGCGTCGCGTCACGATTACCAAGGACAGTACAACGATCGTCGCAGAAGGCAATGAAGCGCAAGTGAAAGCTCGCGTGGAGCAAATCCGCCGTCAAATGGACGAAACCGATTCTTCCTACGATAAGGAAAAGCTGCAAGAGCGCTTGGCTAAATTAGCAGGTGGCGTTGCCGTTATTAAAGTCGGTGCTGCAACCGAAACCGAAATGAAGGATCGTAAGCTTCGTCTAGAAGACGCGATCAACGCAACCAAAGCAGCCGTCGAAGAAGGTATCGTTCCTGGTGGCGGTACAACCTTGGCTCACTTGGCTCCCGAACTCGAATCTTGGGCATCGGGCAACCTCAGCGGCGAAGAGTTGATTGGAGCGCAAATCGTAGCTCGTGCATTAACGGCTCCTCTGAAGCGGATTGCTGAAAACGCAGGTCAAAACGGTGCGGTGATTGCTGAGCGCGTCAAAGAGAAAGAATTCAACGTGGGCTACAACGCAGCGACAGGCGAATTCGTGGACATGCTCGAAGCAGGTATCGTTGACCCGGCGAAGGTGACTCGTTCTGCACTGCAGAATGCGGCATCGATCGCGGCAATGGTTCTGACGACCGAATGTATCGTTGTGGACAAGCCCGAACCGAAAGATGGTGCTGCGGCTGGCGCTGGTGCTGGCGGTGGTATGGGCGACTTCGATTACTAATCTGAGTCTGTAAAATGAAAGCGCGATCGTTCTTGTGAAGGAGCGATCGCGCTTTTTTATTCTCAAATTCTTCATACAACTGAGAAAAACTGACTGCCATGCCCGCTAAGACTTGTATCACGATGCTATGAGAAATGCTTTAAGCAAAGATGGCTGGATAATTACAAGCGATCCCTTAAGAATTCGATATGAGGAAATTCAAGTTTCTGCGGACATGGCGGCAACAAAATTATTTGCGGCTGAGCAAGATGCAAGGAGGATTGCAGTAGAAGTTAAAAGCTTTATTAGCCTCTCTCCAGTTCGAGATCTAGAAACTGCACTGGGACAATACATCATCTACCGAGGCTTTCTCTCGCTCACTGATCCCGATCGACAAGTTTATATGGCGATTCGTGAAGAAGTTTTTAACGCCTTCTTTCAACTCAAAGCGATTCAAACCATAATTAAGCAAAATCAGATTCTTTTGATTGTGATTGACACTACAAACGAGGTCATTGTGCAATGGACAAGCTAGATCAATATCGCAAGATTATTAAGGAAGTCTTGAAGAATTATCAAAATTTAGTTCCTCCTGCTTCCGATGACGAAGCTGAACAGTTACTTGCATTCGACGAGGAACGAGATCAATATCTCTGGTTCCGTTCTGGTTGGCAAAATAAAACAAGAGTGCGACATATCACGATCTATATTCGGATTAAAAACGGCAAGGTCTGGGTTGAAGAGGATTTGACCGATTTAGAAGTTGTGAACGACTTACTCGCAGCAGGAATTCCTGCAACAGATATCGTTTTGGGATTTCAACTGCCTGATGTGCGGCAATATACAGATTTCGCGATCGCATAACCAAACAACAAAAAAGTTACTTGCTTCTCTGAGTGCGGTAGAATGCCCTTCGTGAATTGCTGAGAATTTGTTGTGCAATCGTCCTTAAGCCAGCCAGAAAAGAAGTCGCGCCGCCTCCTGATTGCTGCAAGTGGTACAGGCGGTCATGTCTTTCCCGCGATCGCAGTTGCAGAACAACTCCCAGAATTTGAAATCGAATGGCTCGGAGTCCCCGATCGCTTAGAGTCTCAGCTTGTTGGCGATCGCTATCCCATCCACTACATCTCAGTTGCAGGATTTCAACAGAAACTCGGATTTGGAACTCTTAAAGTTTTATCTCGCTTGATTCGGTCAATCTGGAACGTTCGACAAATCTTGCAAAAAGGACAATTCGAGGGTGTTTTCACCACAGGCGGTTATATTTCTGCACCAGCGATCATTGCGGCTCGATCACTTGGATTGCCCGTGATTTTGCATGAATCGAATGCTTTACCGGGGAAAGTGACGCGATTTTTTGCCCCTTGGTGTACGGCAGTCGCGATCGGCTTTGATGTCGCCGCAAAATCATTACCGAAAGCGAAAACTTTTGTGGTCGGAACGCCAGTACGATCGCAGTTTAGAACCGCTCTTTCAGAACCATTAGGCTTATCCATTCCTGAAGGTGTTCCGTTAATTGTTGTCGTGGGTGGAAGCCAAGGCGCAGTCGCAATGAATCAACTTGTGCGGCAAGCTTCACCTGCTTGGTTTGAAAAGGGGGCTTGGGTTGTTCATCTCACTGGGGAAAATGACCCGGATGCAAATAGCTTGCAGCATCCACAATATTTAGCGCTGCCGTTTTATCAGAATATGGCGGCGCTATTTATGCGATCGAACTTAGCCATCAGTCGAGCAGGAGCCGGAACTGTTACAGAGCTGACCGTCACTGGAACACCTGCAATTCTGATTCCGTTTCCATTTGCGGCAGAAGACCACCAAGCCTTTAACGCGAAAGTGATGGTAAATGCAGGTGCAGCGGAGATGTTTCGACAGTCGGAACTGAGTGTCGAACAACTTCAGCGCTCGGTGCTGGCATTGTTAGAAGATCGCGATCGATTAAAGAAGATGGCGAACCAAGCGAAATCGATCGCAGTAATGGATAGTGCTGAGCAGACTGCACGGTTGGTAAAGCGATCGCTATAGATCAATCAAAGTAACGTTGTCAACATTGAGAACGCTTTAAACGCGAAAAAGCCCCTCGGAATCCGAGGGGCTTTCTCTTCGCTCAATTCAGTTGATTCAAGACCTAACCGTTGATAGCAGGAGCAGACAGTGCAACCGGTGCAGCATCGCCCGATGCCAAGTCGAGCGGG
>JAHHHU010000005.1 GCA_019359175.1 Phormidium tanganyikae FI6-MK23 | reverse complement strand
GCCAAAGGCGGTGCGGATAATTTGTCTGATCGCTTGGTTGACAACCATTTGCGCTTTCAGCGTGTGTTTTCGCTTTTTGCCACTGTAGTAAGCTCTTTGGTTTTTCTTGGGCGTTCGATCGGTACTGATGCTCCTATAGATGTCAAGTCTTTTTTGTGTTCTAAGAACGAATCAAATCAGGCACTTCAGGAGTCGGATGCGGTTTACGAATCAGGTGATAAATCTCCCGCGCTACATAGCGTTTGAGACACCGAATGATCTCCCGTTTCGACAGCCCCTGTGCCGTCCGTCGTGCGACATAGTCCTGGGTCGGCTGATGCCATCGCAGTCGCACAATGACAACGCGAAACAGGGCGGCATTCGCTTGACGGTTGCCGCCTCGGTTGAGGCGATGCCGCTGGGTCTTGCCGGAGGATGCTGGAATCGGACAGACCCCGCACATCTTGGCGAATGCAGCTTCGGAATGAATGCGCTCGGCATTCTCGCCAAAGGTGATCAGCATCTCGGCCGCCGTATCCGTTCCAATGCCAAACGCTTCGACCAATTCCGGAGCTGCTGCTTGAGTGAGCTTTGTCAGGTGCTGGGTATGCGCTTCAATTTCCGCATGTAGCTGTGACCACCGGTTTGCCATTGCAGACAGGGCATAACGCATCGTCGCCATCGGCGTATCGAGTGTCCCGACTTCAAGTTGTTGACAAGCTTTGATCAACCGAGGCGTAGACAAAGGTTCCAACTCTGCTCGTAACTCTGCATCGGCTGTGACAATCATGGCTTTGAGTGCAACCATCACTTGAGTCTGCGCTTTGACGGCGGTGTCTCGTGCCGCTTTGAGAATTCGGATCATTTCCACTGCCCCTTCATCCGATTTCGGGGTTGCCGTGGCAAGTCCTGCCAATACTTGTCGAGCGGCATCTTCTGCATCCAGCAGATCATCCTTGCCTTGCAACCGTTGCTGAACCCGACGGCAAGGACGGCTGACTTCAATCACTTTCAGTCCTTGACGACGTAGGAATTGAGTCAGACCCTTACCATACGACCCAGTGCCTTCCACGCCAAAAGCAACGATCTCTCCGAACGTCTTTGCCCAATCCAGCAATTGTTCATAGCCTGCCACTCCAGCAGGCTCAATGCGATCCCCTAATCGTGCGCCTAAGCCATTAATGGCAACCGCAGCGTGAGTGTCTTTATGCGTATCCACGCCAATGATCATCTGAGTGGAATCAACCGTGATTTGCGTCATAATTCACCGCCTGATTGAAGAGCATGACTGCTCGCAGGACTGGGTGGGCGGACAAGACTGCGATGAGACTTTTTCAAGACAGGCTCCTATCAGGTCACGATTCCCAAGCCCAACAAGCCACAGAGTCTTTCTTCTACTCATCGACAAATCAATACCAAGGCACAAAGCCGGTCAACTTAGGGGTCAGATGAGCAGAAGAAAGACTCTCTTATCTTCGCAGTCAACTTAACTAGATTTCGCTCTAATTATTGAGAATGAGCCACGAAGAAATGAGCTGTTCAGCCTTTGAAAATTAGGCAATTTTTCAATAAGCAAGCCTTTGAGCGGTTAAGTTGACAGTACCGTAATAACCCCACCAGCGGAGCACCCCAAGTAACTGAGAAAGCGCAATGCTCCCAAAACTTGCACGCAAGAGATTAACAGTGCTGAGTGCTGAGTAGTTTGAAGGTAAAAGATAAGTGAGGTGATGGGAAGTGGAGCAGTTCAGATTAGTCAGAATTAGTAAATACCTGAGTAAACATCTGCGCCATGCACCAGAGCGGATTGGACTGACTCTGGCGATCGGGGGTTGGGTGAACGTCGATGATCTGTTATCTGCCTGTGCTGCCCATCAGTTTCCCATCACTCGTGCCGAGTTAGAGGAAGTCGTTGCCACCAGCGATAAACAGCGATTCTCATTCGATGAAACTAAAACTCGGATTCGCGCCAATCAAGGACATAGTGTTGACGTTGATTTAGAACTACAACCGCAAATTCCGCCGGATGTGTTGTATCACGGAACAAGTGAACAATCGGTGCCAGCCATTCTACAATCAGGGCTGCTCAAGATGTCACGACATCATGTGCATTTGTCTAAAGATGTAGAAACGGCTCGAAAAGTCGGAATGCGGCATGGTCGTCCTGTTATCCTGGCAATCGCTGCAACTGCAGTGCAGCAAGCCGGGTTTACTTTCTACTGTTCAGACAACGGTGTTTGGCTGGTCGATCAGGTTCCACCCCAGTACTTAAAGATCCTGAGTCCTGAGTGATAAGGAGATGAACAATGCAATTACGTCGATTTGATAGCCTTCAAGCGTTCTGCGATCGCGCTCAGGATTATTTACTTCAGTACGAGGCAGAGCACAATCTACTACTCGGTATTCTATATACGCTACGGCATTACCCAGAGCGATATCCTGAACCAGCTTACCTGGCGCTCGTGGAAGCCGATAATGGAATTTTGGCTGTCGCAATTCGCACTCCTCCCTACAAGCTGGTACTGTCCAAAGCAATGGACTTAGATGCGCTCCAGTTAATTGCCCAGGATGTCCAGGAGCATGGCAAGTCCGTTCCGGGTGTCGGTGGGTTAGTGACAGAGGTGGCAACGTTTTTGCAATCATGGCAGGCTATCACCGGGCAACCCTACCGAAGGGTGATGGAAATGCGAATTCATCAACTAACTCAGGTTCAACCAGTAGCAACGGCAAAGGGGCATCTCAGGCTCGCCACTGAGGACGATCGCCCGTTACTACTGGGCTGGTTTAAAGCCTTTATTGCTGAGATCGGTGAAGTGGTGAGTGAAACGCCTGAAAGGATGGTAGAGAGTGGGTTGAAACGCCAAAGTGTGCATCTTTGGGACGACGGTACTCCCGTTTCCTGGGCAAGTGGCAGTCAATCTTTACCGACGGCGGCTCGTATTGGTCCTGTTTATACACCACTGGAATATCGCCGTAAAGGATATGCAACCGCTTGTGTCGCCGCATTGAGTCAGAAATTATTAGATCAGGGATGCGATCGCTGCTTTCTGTTTACAGATTTAGCGAACCCAACATCCAACCATATTTACAAACAAATTGGATACCACCCCGTCTGCGACTGGCACGACTATTCATTCATTTTCGAGGAGCATCAGTACCGTTGATCGTGCCCAAATTTCACGATCGGATTGCAAGCGGTGGAGACACCCGAGATCGTGCCCCGGTTTCTGGCACAGTTTAGCCGCTCGGTTAGACGCTTCAAAAACTGGCTAACCGCCATACGGGGCAGGCGTTTCAGCCTCCTAAAAACCCCTGCTAGGTTAGCCAGTTTAGGCACTTTAAAGACTGGCTAACCTAGCAGAGGTTTTTATACAGTGGAAATTTTAGCTTTCTTGAGTTAGCCAGTTAGCCAGTTTTCTATATTCATGAGAATAGAGTGGAAGAATAAGAAGAAAGCAGTAGTCCGCAGATAAGGTACAGAAGTCGAAGAACCGGGCAAACGGGTTGCGTCGTATGTAGGTTTGCTGAGTGCGATAGGAATAGTGCTTCACCCGCAACAGATCGGAGACTTGTTCAAGCAGTTTTCTGGGTCGTGGTTCCATCAGGGCGAATCCCAACTCGATAATTCCGTTGTTTGAGATCTTAGGCGGACAGGCACAAATTCTCTGTTGGAAGAAGTACAGAAGATTTCCGCCTAAGATCCCTGTGGAGGGGTATTATGCGGAAAGCGTGTCGGGCTAAGTCGCTCGATTCGGGCTAAGTCCGAATCTTTCTGCCTAAGTCCCTCAAATTGGAATCTTAGGCGGAAACTTTCAGTCCAAATAAGAGTTGCATTCGCTCGCGCAGCCCATGAATGAAGACTCCAAGCAATCGCTCAGAAACAAACTCGTTGCCAATTATGCGCGGCGTGAGCGTGAACGGTTTCTAGCTACGTTGCCTGCTTTCCGCGCCGCCCCCTACGGTCGGCGCGCTTCTCGTTCCGCCGGCGTCCAACCCAGTTATCTCCCATCTCTGCATCACGGAGGATGGCATTGGCTACCCACCGCGTTCTGTTCCCGTTGGCTATACGTATCAGGCGGGCGTTGCTGAATGAAGAAATGAATCAGGAACGTGAGCAAGATGCTCACACTACAAAAATTTGGAATGAATTAGGTAGTGTGAGCGTCTCGCTCACGTTTCAATCAGGCAAATCATACAGTAATTCAGTAACGCCATCACGTCTTTACGAAGCAGGCATGGATAGCAGATTCCGTCTACTCCAGTTAAGGAGCGGTGTAAAAATCGGAACTTAGAGTCAGCCGCAGGTCGTTGGACGGATCAATCACAATCAAGTTATCAGGAGTCTGTGTTGGATTGGTCTGCCCACCTGTTGCACCTGTCAGGATGCTGCCCAAATCTACTTTTTGCCCCAACAGGACGGATAGCGCTGCCCTAGCTGCCGCAGAGGTAACAGCATCTTGCAGCGTTCCAGGATTGGTGTTTTGGTCGATCTTTTGTCCATTAACCACCTGCGATCGGGCAATGAGGGGATAGGAGCGAGTGCCAATCGTCACCTGTTGAGCAATATACTGGGTTCCCAGAACTTGAGAGTTGCTGCTCACCGGAACCAGTTGACCGACAATTTCGCTGTCTCTCGGAATGACGACCGTTCCTTGAGCGCTTTTGATGTCATCGACAACGCGCAGGGTGAGGTTGTTGATAGTTTCGCCAGGAGTTACCACAATTTTGTTAGAACCGAGATACCGAATATTAACCGTCGTTCCTTGGGACACTTTGTAGCGGGGATCGGTGCTGACCGGAGAAGGCGTTGGGGTGGTGCCCGTCGTGGGTGAGGCGGTGATGCGGGCAATGTAGGAGTTAGCACCTTCGCTTGTGGCGATCGGGGCGAGCTTTCCTTGGTTGACTAATGCCTGATAGATATACGCGGCAACATCGGCACGAGTTGCGGTTGCATTAGGACTAAGGAAGTTGACGTTAGGATAGTTGACCACCACACTGCGTTCTGCCGCAGCTGCAACGCCCGTCTTCGCATAGTCAGGAATTTCTCCACTGTCTCTGAAATTTGCCAGCGTGGTTGCGGTTGCGCCAGTGGGGGTGTAGTTTAAGCCGCTAGACAGCGATACGAGAGCTTGTACTTTGGGAATTTGCTGTTCGGGTTTGAAGGTATTGTCGGGATAACCGCTCATGAAGCCTGTTTCGTAGGCTTTGTTGATGGCGGCGGCTGCCCAGTATTTGGCGGCAACATCATTAAACCCACGGGCGACGCGGACTTGGTTGCTGGTAAAGGCGTTTTTGACGATCGCGGCGAATTGCGCGCGGGTGACCGGGGCATCAGGTTTGAAGGTGCCGTCGGGGAAGCCAGCGATGATCTGTTTGTCAGCTAGTGCTTCGATGAAGGGTCTTGCCCAATGGGTGCGGGTGTCGGTGAAATTAGCGGCGGTGGCGGGAGCCGAAGTGACGATCGGGACGACAGCACTTGCGGTCATACCCAGGACTAGCAGTAGGGCACTTGATGACAGATGACGAACGTTAGACATTGAGAAAACTCCGTAAAGCTTGAGAGAGTGCGATCTCAAAAGGGTTTTTCAGTGATGCTTGTTAGCTCACCGTTTATAAGTTCAACAAAGGATGCAATCGTGGATTCGTCCGTACTTCATTGTTCGGCTGCGATCGCGCATTCATTGACTACTCAGTAGTTCCGACTGAGGCTATAGGACTTTGTTCCCAAGCTTTTTATTCAGATTTTGATAGTTTGATTTAAGTTAATTTAAGATCAAACTGTTTGAATAGTTTGTTTTGAAAGAAAGAAGTTGAAAATTTTTGAAAAATCCAGAAGTGCGAAAACCGGACACGATTCACCAATTAGGGATCGAACTACCTGAAATCCCGGCAGGGCACACGAGCGGCTTGATCACTTATGGCACAAGCCCAGAGTCCGCCGCCAACCGGAGAAAGGCGATCGCGCCCGTCATTGAAAACAACAAGGATCTATCCAGCCGTCCGGACATAGACGGGGCGCGAATTCTGGCAAGTCAGATTCAAGTATTGAACGCAATCTTCAATCGATATAGCCAAATTGCGATCGCAGTCATGGACTTAAACCCCCGAATGGCTGAAGGAGCGATGCACCTAGCATTGCGGGCGCAGAACGAAACAAGACGCTCGATCGCGACGCTGAATGAGTTACGCAATCCGAGAAAAACCACGTTTATCAAGAAAAATATCGAGCGCCAGCAAAACAATCTAATCACCGGAGGTCAAAATGCCACGTTGGACGAAAGAAGCACGATTGAAGCAATCGGAGGTGATCAGGAATTGGAAGCCGTGGGAGTCGAGTACGGGGGCAATCACGCCGGAGGGTAAAGCGATCGCCGCTCAGAACTCCCTTAAGCACGGGTGGCACACGGCAGAAATGATTATTCGAAAGCGCATGAACGAAATGATCAAGGAGCGCCGAGCGATCGAGAGCCGTATCCCGTGGGAAGAATTAGGGCTGTAACTGTATGCCTTAAAACTGTTTGAGGCGTTGAGCTTATCACTGTTTTTGCCGCTCTGACCACAGCCCCCAAGCAACTAGCGCCGCCATGAATATCAGGACAGCCCATGCCTCGATCGTCATTGGGGCGATCGCTGGCTCGGAATTCATCAGGAAATCAAGCGCGGTTTCTTCCATTGCAGATTGTGGAGAGCGGACAGATTGATCGTGCCCAGAAGCGGGGCTAGATGCGATCGTGCCTAGCTTTTTTTACTGCAAGGTTAGGCACTTCAAAAACTGGTTAACCGCCATACAGGGCGGACGTTTCAGCCCCTTAAAAACCTTTGTTAGGTTAGCCAGTTTAGGCACTTCAAAAACTGGCTAACCTGCCTAAAGTTCTTATATATTGGGCGTTTTGGCTTTCTAAGGTTAGCCAGTTAGCCAGTTTTGTATATTGACAAGAATAAGGATAAAAAACAAGAAGGAAGTAAGAGTCCGCAGTTAGGGTACAGAAGTGCAAGAATCGAAAGAACGGGTCAAAACGGCGATTAAAAATTCCGGGTTTGCATTTCCACTGCGTCGAATTGTGATTAACCTCTCACCCGCAGATTTAAGAAAAGAGGGTCCCAGCTTTGATCTGCCGATTAGTGTTGGAATTTTAGCGGCAACTGAGCAAGTCAAGCTAGAACTCGTCGAAGAGACTTTATTTCTAGGTGAAGTTCTGCTGGATTCTCGATCGATACAGGGAACAAATTGTTAGACTCTTGAATGTTCGCATTCGGATTGTCTTGAGTCTTAATATTTGTTAGAATAGTGTCATAAGCAGTCGTCGGTTCTAAGGAGATTTCGTTTTCGGACTTGACAGAATTGTATGAATCGTTCATCGTGAAAGTAAGATTTTTGTTTGGCTCCCTGTCGCAAGGGGGTCTATTTTTTTTGCTTAATGCAGAGTTTAGACCAACTCTTGAAATATTCTCTATCCGACTTCTTTTAGCCTAGCGCGTCCTGAATTGTGAAAGCATTATGAAAAGCCTCAGTTCTCCTCAGTGAGTTCTGAGGCTTTTTCGTTATCTAGCGGCGGTATCCATTCAATAATTTTTTGTACAGGTACGCTGTAGTAATCGCAGATTTTTCCTAACACTTCACCTGATGGAATCTGTTTCGGATTATTGACAAGCTTGTAAGCGGTTGTCTGGCTCATGTCCAGATCTAACCGAAAACGATAAACAGAGATCCCTTTCTCTGTCAGAAATTCTTTTAACCGATTTACTACAGGCATCCTACAGGTTTGCATACGTCATACCTTTATTCTTTCACGTCTTATATCTCTCATTATAGCGTAAACATCCCTACAAATATGATGCGTCCATATAAATGATAACTCCATAAATATGATGCTATAATAGAGACATGGAGAGAAAAAGCGAAAGCCTAAGACACCTGGAGGGTTGCAATCGTTGAATCTCAAGACTTTCCGACCGACAGAACCTTTAACAATTGAGTGCTGGCTAGGAACCTGAGTTTTAACGAATAGGGGGAGCAGCACAAATCAAAAGATTTCACACGCGATCACCTAAGCCAGTTCTGAAGGTGATCGAATGCTGAATTCTTCAGTCACCTCTACATATAGGACGCTCACCGATGAATCCTCGCATGAGTTCACAAGAGGCGTTCTCACGCGCTTCTACAGCGTATTCCGACTATTGCAGGCGTAAGGGTTTCGAGCAGTTTGTACCGTCTCCGCTTTTATCGGGTTGGGACGGTTCGCTGTATTTACTGCGCGACTCTGAAGGCGAAAACTTAGCCGCTCTACTGTGGCGCGTGAATCATTTCGAGGTTTGTCATTGATTCAATTATTAGGACTGAAAAATGAGCAATTATCACAAAGACGACGGTAGCCAAATCGGAGGAATCATCACTATCGTTTGCATCGCAAGTGCCTTCAGCGCTGGCTATTGGGTGCGAGAGCAGGGCGTTAGATTTTCGGTTGATGTTCCGAGGGTGGAACGGAGGGTAAACAAGTGAATTTTACGATTTCCTCAAACCTAACCTCTCAATTCTGCGCAGGAGTTTGTGTCCTTGCGGCTTGCATATCAGGTGTCGCTATTGTTTCACAGAACCTACAGCGAACCACTAGAGACAAAACGTTTCAGGAGGAGAGCGCACAACGCCACAGTGATCGCGCTAGAGCTTTACTAGTCGTCGCACAAGAAGCCCGAATTCATAACTGTTGGAAAGCAAACGGAGTTCTAACGGTTGATCGGGTAGCTCCCACCACAAAGGACGGTGCGCTTATCCCTTCGTCCTGCGTTGTGAGTGTAGAAGGCTCGCAGTTCGCTTACCTTGCAGCCTACAACGGTGCGATGAGAATGCGTTTTGTTTTTACTCAGACCGAGGTTACTAATCAATTATCGAGGATTTAATCATGAGCCGTAGCCTGTTTGATTTTGACGATTTCCCTACGCAATCACAGACCACAACTACGAAGCCTCCAGGGAGTAAACCTCCGAAGAATCGTAAGCGAGGTTTCTTGAACATTATTAACAAGGTTTTCGGATTCTTGAGAGCGTGTATTGAGATTGTCTTTAGCATCATCAAAAACGCTATGACGCTGCTCGTATACTTGTTCCGTTACCTTGTGGAACTACTCGCACACCCTACGATGCCTTCAGTAGTGGCAATTACCTTCTTTACAATCTTCGTTGTGATAGCGGGTTATCAGTGGTATGGGATCGGCATTTGGTTGTTTCAGATGTTCGGCTTAAGCGAAGGTTGGGGTATCGGCGGCGGATTGTTTGGGTTACTGCTTGGATTTGGTATCAATGTGTATCAGTTGGCTCCTGAACTGTGGAAGCTGCAACCGTTGATCGCTAAAGCTTACTCTGATTTGCATATCGATCCAGAAGCGGAATTAGAGAAACCAACTTTGAAAGAGAAGTTAACGCAATGGCTCACGTATGACCACGGCACTCTTAAGGGTATGCGGTTGATGAGCTACTGCATTGAGACAGGTTTAGTTCTGACCTATACCGCCATCGTTGGTCAGTTCCAATTCTGGGCAATCTGCGTAGCCGCTGCTTCTCTGCTTGCTCCCGAATGGACGCTGAAAGGCGTTGCGGCAACTACAGGTGTGACTCGCGCTGTAAGCGATCGCGTTTCACAGTTGCAAGACGATGAAGATGAAATGAAAAAGTTCGGCTTCTAATTCCCGAAAAAAACAGCGCTAAAGCCTCGTAAACTTAGCGCTGTTTTTTTGTCCACTAACCCTTTAATTCTGCCATGAGCGCATTAATCATCAATCAAAAATTGTTAGACGATCCTTTTCGTGTCATTTACTATAAAGCGTTGGAATCCTTCGATATTCATACCCTAGCGGATCGAATTGAATTTCTAGATCGACTTGCGGATGGTACTCATCAAGTCGAAAATGATATTAAAAATTCGACTGAGCAAGGTGGTTGGTTAGGGATTGTTTCAGGTTTTGCCGCTGCGATGTCGATTGGCGCTTTTGTTTCACTGCCGATTCTGCCTGTAGCAGTTCTAGGATTCATGGGCGCAACTAGCGCGGCTGTTGGAATCGGAAATACTGTAAACCGTAAAATAAAGCTGTCGCCTGTACAAGAAGAATTAGAACGTCACTATCTCGCGCTGAGGTCTACTGAATCAATTAATTGGGCTGCGCTTTGGGATTATTGCCACAAGTCGGATCAAAATGGTGATGAGACTTTCAGACATTTATTATTCAAAGCTTCTAGAGGTTCGATTAGCGGTGATCGTTTGATCCGCAGTGATTCGACTAAAGAGCCATTCATCGCTGCAAATAAAGCGCTCGCGAGTCGCCAAGGTCGCAAGGCTGAAGAGGTTGCAACATTCGTTAGAGCAATCAAAGAATCATTCTTGAATCAGCAGCAGAAGCCGATTGACAGTGGTTGGGTTCCAATGCCTCAGCCTACCGACCAACCCAAAGCAATCGGTAGTGAAACTCGATTGAATGCTGTAGAGGTTCCTTCGCAATCAGTAGAGGTTGCTTCGGTTCAGCGTTTAACCAAACAACAGGTGATCGCATTACCATTGAGCGATCGCGCTCAATATCTGATGAAGCTATTAGCTGAGAGTGGATGCGATTTGCGTAAGTTGGCAGGACGATCGACTTTAGCGGCTGGAGGGTTGCAGCGTTCAGGAAAGACTACGCTGATCATCCTGTTGGCAATCCTTGAGAAAGCAATGGGACAGCGAATCTATTATGTAACGCGCGACAATGACCTTTATCCTGTCGCCTTCGATGGATACGCTAACGGTTCAACCGCAAACGCTGTAGACGCTCTAACAGTATTGAGTGATCGCATTAACAACGGTTCAATGAACTCGCTATCGGGTGAGACTTGGATTCTAGATGAGTTCTCATCAACCGCTGGAGAACTTTCTGAAAAAACTCGTTTCGCATTTTGGGATATGGCGTTGACGGGGTTCGCAAAGCAAGGCGGCAGAGTTCGATTCATCGTTCATCACAAGACCGCATCAGCTAACGGACTAAAAGGCGGAACTGCTGAGACTTTCAAGGCAGAAGTGAAAATGTTTTGGACAGAGCGGTATGAAACTGAATCAGGCTCCTACCAACCATCGGGACAGTACGAGTTGCTTCAGGAAGTCGAAGGTTTCTACAAGTCCTCTGGTGAAACGTTCACGATCCCAGATTGGCTATTAACAGATACTAACCCCGAATGGAATAACGCCCCCTGTCCAGTGAGATCGCTTCTTGAGTTCTTCCCTGAGTTCGACACTCGCAAGGGTGCTAAGGCTGAACCGTTTGCTAAACCCAAAGCAAACCCTTTCAGCGATTCACCCCAACCCGAGATCATTTCGACTCGTGAGCAACTCAATCGAATGCTAGAGCTACCATCGGCAGAGCATGAGGTAGAAGAAGACGTGATCGAAACATCGTCGTCACTGCCTGAGATTCGATCAGCATTCCCGCAATGGAAACCGAAATCATTAGAGGTTGCATCACTCATTGTTAATTACTTGCGTAAGAAATCGGGTGAAGCGTTAGCACCCTCTCGGTTCAAAGCTGACATTCTGAAGATTAAAGGCGATAGCTCACTGACGACTGATCGCCTTAAGGAAGGGCTATTGCCTCAACTGGTATCGAAAGGTTTTCTAACTGAAGACAACGGGCGATACTCTGCCGCAGAAGACGATTACGATTTCTAATTCCCTCTCTCTCAATCGAACCTCAGCCAATCACAAATAATTATGGAATTCTCAGAAGCAGTCAATGCCACACAGATTACGAATCACATCAAAATCCGTCAACCTCGATCATGGGTTCTGTGCAATTTCTATCTACCTGATGAAGTGGCAGAGACTCGGAGCGCGATCGAAGTTTCTAAAGTTCGTGGGCAGTTTCTCTTAGGTTTTAACTTCAGACCGATTAAAGGTGAGTGCTTCCCTTACGAGGGTTACATCTGGCGTGTGAAAGGTGAAATTATCCAGTTTCCGACTCGCTATCGCACTAAGTCACGTAAAGAAAGTCCTTTTGTCGTCTGCGAATATGTAGAGAGCTATTCTAATGAAACGCAAATGTTTAAGCGTATGTTAGAGCTTTCTACTAACATTTAGTAATCTTCCGTTAGATGTTAGATGCGTTAGATAAATGTCCTAAAAGTGCGTTAGATGTCCTATCCAACGCATCTAACGCGCCATCTAACGCTGTATCTAATGATTTTATCTAACGCATCTAATAGTTTTAGACATTCTACAAACTCGCCTAATTAATGTTAGAAAAAACCCGATATTTTCTCGATTAGTAATACTAACCTATAGCATCTCTTGGGTTAGCTGAGGCTATTTCGAGGGATTTTAGGGTAAATCTACAGGTGTGACAGAAAGACGGCATGTTACAATGGGTGCAGACAAGTGCGACACCTAACAGCACTTGTGTCGCCCGTCAAAATCAAGAAATTTAGAGGATTGAAAAATGAAATTGAGTTTAGCGATCGACAGAGGCAACGGATCGGTTAAATGGATGGCTCACCTAGAAGATGGTCGTAACTATCTCGGTAAGTTTGCTTCGATGCTTCTGCAAAATCGCGGGAAGTCTGATCCTGTTTCGGTGGATGGTATTGAATGGCTCTATGGTGCATCCGCTGGTAAGGTTGCGTTGGGTGCGACAATCCGACCGAGTGAGACAGGTGCACAAGGGAAAGTAGATCATTTCGCTGTAGTTCTCGCGGGTGTGCTGCAAGAACTGATGAACCGTTCAAACATCGGTCACAATATCGAGATTGAGAATCTTAGTGTGGTTTCACCTGTTTGTAATCCCACACTCAAAGCGACTTACGAAGCATCGCTGAAAGGTCGTAAGTTTTGCGTTAGTGGTCAAACGTTGAAGCTTAAGGTTAAGAGCGTTGATGTATTCCCTGAAGCTTCTATCGTTCTCAAGAAATCGGATGCTGATATCGTTCTAGATATTGGATATGGCACGGTGTTGGGTTCTGTGCGAGGTGTGGAAGGGTACAGCGCGATCCTTGAGAACGGTTCGGAAGAATTGCTAACGAAACTTCTGAATCATCCTAAGTTTGTCTCCAGCATCAACGCTCAAGAAGGTAAATCAAGCCCTCAAGTTGAATTACTAGCGCTCACTTTGGCGAAAGGTGACACTTCTATTCGTAGCGTTGATCTGTTGCCTTTCTTGGGTGAATTAGTTCCTGAATGGTTCGATCAGAATGTGATCGCGCTTTTACCCAAGTTGAGACGGATCGCCAGAGAGGAAGGTTTATCGAGTGATGCTCTGTTAATTGGAGGCGGCTCCGAACTTCTCAAGTTAGCGTTAGGTGATCGCGCTAATGATTGGTCAAATGAGCGCGGGTGTATCTTCGCTGAAACATCAGATTTTGCCAGTGTGCAAACTTTGGGTGAACTGTGGGCAGTAAAGACCCCTGCTATCGTTGGAGGTCGTTAGAGAATGCCTACGAGTAAACGACGGATCACAATGACACTCACAGGACAGATCGAGCGCAACTTAGACATCATCTGGACTGCTTACCCGAATCTCAAGGGGAATGCGATCGAAACTATCGTTTTTATTCTGACGATGAAAGCTTCTGAAATTTTGACTGGGCAGAAATCGATACACACCTTACCCGTGAATGATGCTCCTGAAAACGAGATTGATCCGCCTGAGATTCAAGATGAAGATTCAGAATGGTCAGACTGAGCAGCTTTAGAACAATCAAGAGCAAACCCTAACGGTGATCGCTAGGGTTTTTACTTTGGCGCTACTGTGGTACTTACTGATTGAGAAAACGAAAGGTGAACAAGCCAAGAAGATTTAGTAAAGCTCAGGGCTGTCACAAATCGTACCAGTAAGATGAATCGTGTATTTTCGCCAGTAATCATGTCCATCACAAAGAATATTCTTGATCAGATTCTAAAAATCAGTCTTGATCACAATTTCTGTTTCTCAGTAGCAACAATCGTGTTAACGTTTTTTTCCACTCAGCACCAAGCAAATGCAAGTGGGGAAGTGTACGTTCGTCAATCAACCGCCAACAGTTTGTATCAGTGCAAGGGTGGAAACCTTGTAGAGCAGTACCATTCATCAGGCAATGTTCACGGGTCGTCTAAGCGTCTGACCTTAGCTTGCTTGCAGAGTTCAGAAGCAGCGAAATGGGTGCTAATATCAGTGGCACACTGCAACGCTAGACAAGTTGCACTCAATAACTATCGTTGTGATCTCCCCTGGAAAGAACAGATTAATTGGAGTGAAGACCACAGGTACACTGATAACATACACATCTACAAAGCAGAAAGATATCTAATCGGTAAAAACTGCTCTGTGGTTTACCGAGATCAATCTTCCAAGGATGAAAAAATCAAGCCTGAATTTTATGATGATTGGAAATGTGAGTCAATCTCGATACTGCCAAAACTAGACATTAGTATTATTGGTGATCGGGAATTTATTTCATTTCCTAGAAGACGAAATGATACTCAATTTTTACCTGAGTCAATAGAGAATATTGACTCGAACTCCTATGTAAATGGTGATAAGTATGAATAGTGACAGAAAGCCAAGGTAAAGCCTGAAGCTCTCTATAGACTCGCTAACGAGGTCAAAAGCTACACCATAGCTCTACTGTCGCTTAGAACAATTGATCGCGCTATGGTGTGAATGCTGTTGATCGAGCGGTGTAGCTAATGAGTGATTCTAGCGCTGAACCTAAAAAGCTTTCGGATCTGAAAGAAGGCGATATCGTTGTTTTGACTGAAGATCCTGGTATTCATGGTAATCACCCAACACTGAAACCTTTTAATAGACCTGCTGTAGAAAAATTAGCGAAAATCACGCTTGTTCTTCATAGTTCATTAGTAGTTGATCATCACAGATTCTCTAGAACTGGTGGAAAGGAACAAATGGAAAGCGGTAGCGGAGGATGGAGGATCGATCCTGAAAGTAAATCGTTTATCTCAGTGCCAACTCAAGAGCAGATCGATAGATTGCCAGATGTAGACGGGAGTTATTCAGAAGCGCAGATCCGTAGGAAGCGAGTGAAGTCGATTGAGCGTCTAAAAACGGCAGTAAGCGAGTATCTTGATATCGATTCACCTGAGATCAGTCAACGAATAAAAACACTGCGATATTTTTTGAATGATGATAAAGAGATTATGCGGGAAATTCAAGCTGATTTTATTGAGCATTTAAGAGCTAAAAACGAAGAATTAAAATCTCGCTTAGAGCAGATAAAAGCAACTATTCGAGGTACGACTGTATTGATAGATCGCTTTGATTTTGAAGATCGAATTAAGAGCGAATCCTAAAGCCTCACCCATAGCCCAAAACGAAAGAACCTCCCTAGCGTTGTACTGAGGAGGTTTTCTTTTGTCTGCGCTTCAGATTTAAGCTTAAGAGCGGTTCAATTGGTAGCTCTCCATTCAAACCATTTACGCTTAGTCTCGGAATCAGCAAGCTTTGATTGATAATCATCGATAATTTTGATTGCTTGTTCATGTCCGATCATGGCTGAAAGTTTTTCAAGATCAGCGTTAGCAGCGTGTTTTAGCTGAAGTTGAATCCATCGTTGACGGTCGGTAGGTCTACCGATTCCACCTTTAGACATTATTTTTCACCTCTGATTCAGCTTGCACTAGCTCATCAAAAGTACATCCGTAAACCTCCATCAACTTCTGAAAACCCTTAGCGGTCATTCGGGGAGAGGTCACAAGCTGATCCCAATTGCGAACCGTAGAAACCGCTACGCCCAACTCTACCGCGATCTCTTCAGCACGTTTATTAGATCTAAGTCTTAAATCCTTCATATTCATTCCTGTACTTTACACTAACAAGATAGCACATTCAACTAGTACCAATTACTTGACTTAGTACCAGTTAGTTAGTAGAGTGGGTATATACAAAACGAAAGCACCCGCAACGCCTAGTAAACGAAACGCGGATGCCTTCAGCCCAATCAAAAGGACTTGAACCAATGGTAAACCAAACGACGATCGAAAGAACCGAATTAAAGACCTGTTGCCAATGTCGTGAGTATGCCGATGGAATCTGCCAACTGAGAGCGCGGGCGGATTGGGGTGATGCTTCCCACGTTCAACCGACAAGAAAGGCTTGCCACTTTGCCGATCTACTGCCCTTCTAAAGCTTTTGGCTATCGGCAGAGACGAAAGTTTTACCGATAGCCTCTCTCGAATCGAACGACTTATCACCCCAACACACCAAAAAGAGCCGGATCATGATGTTTCAATTTGACCAATCTGAAGAAGATCAACAGTATTTAATCGGTGAAGTGAATCCGCTCGATCCTGAGATCGTTACCGCTAAGAATGCTCTTTTGTTGTCGCTTCGGTTTCACGCTCAATTCTCGCTACCCTTGCATGAGGTGATCGATACTCTAGCAATCTTCACTTTCCATCAGTGGCGAAAGTTTGACCCTGCAAGCGCAGTGGCGGAACAACTAGACAGCGCTACTACCGCTCTAGAGGAAAACGTCTATTTCGTTGGGTGTGAAATGGGAACATTGGGCGATCCTGACGCGCCTTTAGACCCTGCGATCGCTTCAGCTAAAGACGCGCTTCTGCTCTCTCTGCATTATTACAATCAGTTCTCAGGTTTACCTTTGTATGAGGTGATCGATGTACTGGCAACATTCACCTTTCAGCAGTCGCAGAAGTTCGATAAAACAAGTGATGTAGCGAAAAGATTGGATCGAGCAGCAGGGGCACTTGAGGAAGCCTATTACGCTGCTTGGGAAGTTTCAGCTTAGTTGAGTCATAGGAAAGACCTCTAGATTTCTCCATTGGGCAGAGTTTAGGGGTTTTGCTTTTGTGCCAATTTGAAAGCGATTGGGAGGAGCCAGTAACCGCAGTTTGTTGTATAGAGTCATTTGAAGTTACTGGCTCACCTAAAGCTTTACCAGTACTGACTTTCAGCGTTTCAGGCAACTCGTAACTTATCGGCTTATTTTTGACCTAAAAACACTTGACAGAGCGTTTTCAAAGGGATCTGAAGATGTAGTTTTAGAATTTCCTCGTAGATGGAAATTTAATAGATTTTGCATATAAATAAAGTCTAAGTATTGCTGATTAATAGTTTTTTATATCTGATACATACTTCTAAATGTTTGTCTCTACTTGGAAGACCGTGAAGAAATTATTTTTTATACCTTCAGTCTGCGTGTCTGTGTTCGCGTTACCCGTTCATGCTGCTCCTGCCGATTGGCGAAACCCAAAAGCGGATGAAAGTTTTGCAAAAGAATTTTCGATCGAAACTATTGCAGAGATGCGGACAGGGTTGTCATCATCACCAGAAAGAGATAGATCGCTTGAGGCTAGAGAGATTATTGGGGGAGCGATTGAAAATGATCGTGAGAAAATGTTAAATGCGGCTGCGCTTGTATGTGATGCACGAGCAAACTATACACCGAGTTATACGCTGATTGTTCAGACTACACGAAAGATTAGAGATAGTTTTCCTCAAACACATCCGCTAACAGCCCGTTATGTTGCTATGCAACTTGTTAACCGTGGGATTCGTTCTTACTGTCCCTCATTGGTTGATAATTGATGAATCACCTCCTAAACCCAAATCAGGAGATATTCAACAAACGACTAAATCCTAAAGCACAAAGCTTTAGACCGACCTTAGAGGGCATCCTTAGAGGAGCTATTGAGCTTATCGTGTGGTTCCCTGTTGCGTGGTTGCGAGACGGGTAATCGGAGATGTTGCGATAAGTGGACAGTAAGTGATCTACGAAAGGCTGAATCGGGATCTGAAGCGGTAACGTCACCCCCTGTTTTATATAAGAAAACGGGTAACGTGACCCCCTTAAGACAATTTCGGTAAGCAAAAATACTCAGGTTGAATCCTGACTATTGCGCCAAAGTCCCCAAGCGACTAACGCAAGAATCAGCGCTAGGATTGACCACGCTTCGATCATCATTGGTGCGATACCTTTGAGTTTTGCGATCTCGTGTAAAATGAATGACTACTTTCTCCAGAAAGTATCAAGTATCGTCGAGCCAAGGGTTAATGGGTGAACACAACTAATTTATTTGTTGAATTGATCGTCATTGGGGCAGGAGCATTCTTCTGGATACTTCTATTCACATTGAGTCTATTTGGATATAATTGGCTTCCGTGGGAGAAAGTTACTGCATCACCTGCAATACTGCTGCCCTTACTAACTGTGACTTATGTACTAGGAATTGTAGTTGATCGACTTGCAGATAGTTTGTTCAGCAAACGGGACAAGAAACTTCGCTACACACATGGATTTTCTAGCAATGATGAATATCATATTGCTAGAAACCACGTTTACACACATGCAGTAGATAAGATTATTGCGTTGTCTGAATATGGTAGAAGCCGTCTCCGAATTAGCCGAGCATGGAGCATTAATTTTGTGATGCTGGTTCTCAATAGCTTAGTTCTTGTATGGACGAGATTGACTAACTTGCCTCAGAGTACCCGTTGGGTGATTAGCATCTTCTGCATTGTTATGTTTGGCTTCGGTGCAGCCACTACTTTTTCTGCATGGAGAAAGCTTGCAATTAATGACTACAAGCGTCTTAAAGAAACATATGTTTTTCTCGCAAGCAAGCAGTAAGCTCTCCTACTCCAATTCAACTGTTGTGCCCCAAATATTAGCTAGAGATTCCAAGACTGAAAGAGGAAAGCTCTCTATCCATAGCTCTTTCAGTCGAAATGGGTCTTCTTCCAGCCTTTCAAAAATCACGAAAACTTCTGGCTGAAAAAGAAGCGGGTTGCGATGACCATCATTACAGTAATTGCTAAATTTCTCCTGGAGTTTTTCTCTATTTTTTTCAACAAATACATCTATAATTTCATCAATCTTCTCACCATCATTCTCAAACAGTAATAATAGCGTTTCAAGAACTTCGAGCGATAGTTCTCTGTTAAAGCTTGCAGTCGTAAAACTGTAAAAGTGCTTTTCTAATCGCTCCAACATTTTCACATCAGGCTGATTAGCCTCCTCCTGAATTGCACATCGAGCATCTTTAATTTCTCTATCAAATAATTCTACTAGAGCTAATAAACGGTAAATATTACGTTGAATTTCGACAGGAATATCATGAGAAGATTTATAGAGCAGTTCATGTGATATCCTTGCCCAAAGGTTTTGAGCGCGGGTATGAAGCTGGATCTCACACACTTTACCTTCAAAACTTTCTTGTACATTTTCATTCAAAGATTTAGGAAGACAAACCTCATAATGAATGCCAAGATAGCCTAGTTGATTGTTGCCAAGCTTTATACTTTTGTCCTCAATATGCTGGACAAGAAAACTTTGTGCAATGACTTCTTTGACTCGATCTATGTCATCTGGGTATGTAACGATAATTCGCACACCTGCTTTGTCTTTGATTTGATCAAACGGCGAGGGGTAGGATTTGAGCAATGCTTTTCGTAGAAAACTCTCAACTTCTTTCGCACGCGCCTCAAACATGCAGCTTATAGAGTCTTGTAGAAGCTGCTGCTTTAACTTCTTCTGCACGAAATCTGCCAACTTCTCATAAGTTGGTCGTTCACTTTCATACCTCTGTCTCAGTGAATCAACATTTGCTACTGACATCAGTGCGCCTCACTGTGGTCGGAGACTAGCAATACTATTGTACTATATTTCAGGAAGCGTTTGGGATTCTGAGGCAGGCGCTATGCGAATTCGGTTACTCGATTTCCCCCCCCCGCCTCTCAATTCATTAAGCTGATCATTAAATTGAACATGAGTTGAGCCATCTTCTGCTTTTGTAAGCCTGATTCTTTCTTCGATCACCTCCGGTGGACCCAGCACTCGCATCCCACTGTTAAACTGAATGCAAACTTGTTTCAGCTTATTCTGAATTAGCTCTATATCTTTGGGGAAACTGACTATAGGAACTCCAGACTTGCCAAGATATTTAATTAAGTGCTGGCGATCGCACACTTCAAAGTGCTGGTCAACGAATTGCCTCGGTTTTATCGTATTCTCCTGACTATTCAGCATCGCTAAGAGAGCAATTTCATATTTCGCTTTTTTTGCTGAATCGCCTACTTCATTGTTGATAAACTCCTCACTTGCAACAAAAAAGTTTCTGGTTGTGAGCTTTGGCGCTTCCTGTAAACAGCATCCGAGAAAAGATTTTAAGAAGAAGTTAGCGACACCATCATTTCCTCCAGAGCCGCGCTGCTTGTCCGAAATCATTCCTCGAACAGAATCAAAAGTGTTGCCTTCTTGCCAGAATAGACCAGCCTTGAACACTTTTGTCTTGCCAGTCATCATCAAATCGTGGATTTGTTCCAAATCAAAAGTATTCTTCCCCTTAAGCTTGAGCGGTGTGGCACGAACACCTTCGTCCTTCTCTAGCTTAAGAACAGCAACAACTTGATCCCTGCCAATTTTTCCTTGAATTACTGTTAGTAGTCCTGACGGATTAACACCCGTTTGGCTATCATATAGGCGTTGAGCCATCTTGATTGACATATCTACAAAGTTATTAAGAGAATCTTCTAAACTCTTAAAGATCTGGTTTGGAATAGGCGAATCTGATGTTGCATCCAATACCACGTCAAACGCTGAGTGGGATAGGCTTCCTGCAATTCTTTCGTTGAAGAAGTTCTTGTGTGATTGCGTAAGAGTGCTTTCGACCTCACTTAAGGATAAGTAGGGCAAACTTCCTAGCTTCTTCTCTGGAATTCCGTGGACGATCAATCTCTCAATTTGAAATCTGCCTAGATCAATTCCCATGCGTGCTGACCACGAAGCTTGAGTGTGAAGAACGCTAATGTACACGTTCTCCTGCATTTTGACAAGTCTCCGCCCATGGCTTAAAAAGTGACAGCGGCATTGCAGAACTGGCAGTATGCCCTTGACCTGATGGTAGCGCTACAATCACAGGCGATCAAACCATGACCTTGCCGAAGTCTTTTTGATAAGTTGCACCAATTGAGAGATCATCCCAAGACTGGACTAAGACTGCTCGGATCTAGTTCAGACCTCAAAACGCTACAACTCAATGAAAACAATACTTTCGGGCGTTAATACAAGAAAGAATGCCTCGAACTTCTGCTCCATCCGCAGAAGTTCAGTAATATTCTCAAATCTGAAACGGTTTGCACGTAAGCATTGCAGCGATTGATAAGTTCAGCATTAAAACAGTCGGACTAAAAAAGGACTGTTTGGACTAACTCACCATTTATCGTGAGAACAGAGAATAATTATTATATGATCGAGCCGCAATCGCAGCATCATCAGTCTCACTTATGAAAGCTCTTAAGTAGAGTCTTAGATGAGAACGTTGGAGGTGTCGTTTGTTTCGCGGAGTGATCTACAAAATAAAGCTGTGTTGAATCTTTTGATAAGAGTACATTCTCTAGTTTTAGCAGTGCTAGATTTGCGACTTTAATAAGCATATCTGGAAATATTCAGAGTAAAAATCATGAGCGAAGCCGATAAAGACTATGAGGTAAAAGTACTCACGATGGTGATCAATACATACCTTGAGGAAATCGTATCCGTTACCAAGGAAGGGCTGAAATTTCTTGAGTCCAATCGTGATCAGGTTGTGTGGAAATTAGCCATAAGGATTTATACCCAGAGTGGGTACAAGGTTGAATTCAGTACCATCCGAGAGATTATTGAGGCAAAAACTGGAGCTATAAAGCACTATCTTGAAATGGAGACTCGTCAATTTGCTGAGGAGAAAAAACGGCAGAAGTTACGGAACGCTGATTTCTCGGTTAGAGTTCTAACAATCGTTGGGGAACAGTTGGGGGTAGAACTGAATAAAGTCAAATTAGATAGTCATTTGGTTGATGACTTAGGAATGGACGACCTTGATTTGGTTGAATTGATAGGCGCGCTAGAAGAGGAGTTTGGAATTGAGATCCCAGATAACACCGTTGGGGAACAGTTGGGGGTTGAATATAGTTTCAACTGGCGAGGCTTGTCATCAAGCGTGTCTGAAACGTCTATAACAGCAGGCGCAGAGTGTACAGTAAAGAATCTCATAAATCTTGTCTCGAAAAGGTTCTAGGTGTCTCGATTGATAATGCTTATCCCCAAGCGCCTAACCGTGCCAGAAAACAGGGCACGATCGCGGGTGTCGCCACCCCTTGCAATTTGATCGTGAAGTTTGGGCACGATCGACCTGTCCCATCCGTGCAAACTGCAATGGAAGAACAGGCGATTGATTTCCTTATGAGTTCCGATCCACCCATTCCACCCATGACGATCGAGGCATGGCTGATTCTGGCGGTAATGAAGAGGTTGAACAGACCGTCTTGAAGGTTTAGGGCTGAAATAATTGCTTGGGAATTTCTCTCTGAACACTTTGAAGCGAGAGCGAGTATCCTAACTGCTGCGCTTTTCGGGCAAGTCCTTCTTCTGGAGTCAAAACCTTGGCGTTCCAGACATTGTGGCAGATTGCCCAATAAATTCTATTGGAACCTGAATTATATCCACCCACATTGCCACCAGGATTTAGATAGTGAATATAGATCAGATTTTCACTGGTGGATGTGAATGCTACAAAAGGTTGGCTTGTTGAGCAATATACCCATCGAGAGGCTCTTTCAGTTTTGGATGTCCTGCCTGTCATCTTAGTTTCAGTCTCAATCCGGTAGAATTTATTTGCTTCTCCACCAAGCTGATTTTGATGAACTAATTTCTTGCTGAGTAAGGACATTTCCCAGCAACTACCTTGACGACACCCATCAGTAAGAACCTGTTTTGTCTGAGCGATCGCAGGAAGGGAAAGAGTCAGAATGCTCAAGAAGATGAGCGATTTGAAAATGGTCATGATCGTAAGGAGGTACAACAGTTTTAGTCACAACTGGGATCTCTGATTTTCAGAGCAAAATTCGATTCTTCACCCTTCCATCCGCAGTCACATTCAGCAATCGTCTTAGAGAGCTTCTGACCACAGCGAGGACATTTCCCGGTAAAGAGAGGATGCCACATCAGGAGTTCGAGTTTTTCGGCTTTGGTGAAGCGGTCTGGAGGTTGGGAGATTAGTTCTCCAATGTAGGAGGATAGCTCGTCGGTCATTGTTTTAATTAAGCAATGCCCTCAAATAGTTTGCAGATCTAGCTCGACTTAGTTCTGTGTTAAGTGAGGTCGGCTTTCAAAATCTCGCTGCAACTTTTCAAGACGATTGATTAAAGTGTGCAGGTGAGCAGACGTTCTCTTATTTTCAAAACGCCAAGATTCTACACTCGTTAAGTATTCAATAAAATGTTTTGGCTCACAGCTGTCACTTCTATGCCAATTATGAAAACCACAGTGCAAGTCTTTGTGCATCACTAATAAATTGTCGTGAAATGCAGCTAAATCCGGTCGTGTCGCCTTGTCAAATAGGTGATGCGCGTGCAAATCAAAAGGATTTGCTGGAGTTTGCTTTATCAAGCTTACCTGGCATTTACGATTGGCGGCGGCTTTCACTTGATCCATTGCTCTTCTCACGCGAGCATCAAACGAATCCAGGTATTTTCTCTGTTGGTTAACGGCATCCTCAACAATTTCATTAACAGCCTCGGTCCAAGCTCTACGAGATTTTTGCCCCAAGTTCTCAGACATATTCTGTGCAATACGTGCTAACCCTCGCTGGCTCCAATACTCAACATCCTTCACTCGATCAAAGTGGACTCCTAGCTCCATCGGCTCTCGTCCTTTCAAGCTGTAATTATTCTGTTCTCGCTTTGCTGCTGCGTTTAATCCCTTTCCGTTCGTGTCTAGAATGCGGATGCCACGAGGACGATCGATAAAGACTAGATCGCCCTTAACAATCACTCCACTGAGATCCTGAAACTCCTGAATCACCCGCCGACGAACCAACATTTGACGAGTCCGTTTACGACGCTGAGTAAATCGTTCTACTACTGCATCAATGAAGCTGGCGAAGAAGCCTGACGTATCTGTTTCTTCTAAGTATTTGGCAATTGCCATTGCCCCTTCTTCATAGAAGCGGCGAGTGCCAATGTTCTTGCTGAGCCACTCAAAATGCTCGCCCTCAGTTAATTCCCATTCGTCATCCTTACGGTGATCAAAAGCGGCGCAGACGTTATACAGTCTTGCTTTTTTAATGCCAAGAATTTGAGCAGTCTCATCATCAGACAGTAAATCGTATTTACGGGAATTCATGTCGGTTTGTTCCTGTATCAGGTTAATTGCCGTTAACGAAACGCCAGGAGCGAATCGCGCATTTTTTGTAGCCGTTCAAACACTTCCCGTTGCCCCCCAGCATCCGGGTGATGTTGCTTGGCTAGACGACGAAATGCTGCGTTGATGTCCTCTGAGGTTGCACTTTGAGGGTCAAGGTTAAACACCTGCCACGGGCGAAAGTTTTTGAGCACATCAATCCCGTTAATGCAGCTTGGACCTTCTTCATGCTGTTCGTTCTCAGGGACTCCGACCCACTCGCGGTATAGAGCAAGCCAAGAATCTTTTGTACGAAGATTAAGATCTCGACCCGCGATCGCCAATTTGAAGGCATCATGTTTCTTCAGCGCTTTGACATCACTGCACTCGAAGGCGGCAGCGACAGCATCCTGTAGCTCTTTTAGGTTGAGTGCTTTTGGCTTAGGAGATGATGTGGCTTTTGGTTTACGAGTTGATGTGTCAGTTTTCTTCTTACGCGGTTTCGGTTGAGATTGAACGAATCCCGCAAAATCACTTAATACTTCAGCATCGTAACTGTACTTATTTACAAGCTCTTGGATTCTAGACTCAATTGCATTAGTCACTGTCTGACCTTCTGTAACGCAGGGTTAAAGGCTTTTTAGCGGAAGCTAAAAGCTGAGGGAGATCACTTCATACTGAGATAAGTATGGGCAGAGAAACACATCTTGTTTACAGGATGCGACACTCTATCTTGCCGCCCTTACTTGTGCGCGATCGTGAAGTGACCGTAAAATGTCATGAAATTTCAGTGTTAGAGGATGTTTTAAAAGGGTAGCCTTGAGCTTCAAATACAACTCAAAGGGTACTGTCAACTTATCAGCAACAGGATCACCCAAGCTTCAATCGTCATGGTGCGATCACGGGTTCAAAGTTAAGCATCAGATCGACTGGCGCTTCTTCCATTAGGAAACCTTGAGAGAAAGGCTTTAGAGTTCCAAAACTTTAGACACAAGATAATCGAACGATGCCAGAATAGCGATCGCAGTTCTTGAGATGGTCTTATGCGAATCGTCGGTTATGCGCGGGTATCAAAACAGGATGAAGAGAAAAACCCTAACGCATTAGCTCAACAGGTAGACCGCTTGAAAACTCACGGATGTACTGAAGTTTTTAGAGAGGAAGCGTCTGCAACAAAAGGCGCACGTCCTATCTTTGCAGACGTTTTAAGACTTGTTCAAGCAAAAGAAGTAGATCGCGTTGTGGTCACACGAATAGATCGCTTAGGTAGAACTAGAGAACTTTCAACTGTTTACCAAACATTTATTAACGCAAAAGTTGATCTTTTAGTACTAGATCAAAAGATTGATTTGAATTCTACAGCAGGTCGTTTGTTAGCAGGTGTGTTAGCCGATGTCGCTATTTTTGAAGGTGAGCTAATCAGTGAACGCTCTAAACATGGTTGGGAATATTTGAGAAAAAGACAAGAGGCGATGAATCCGCCTTTTGGCTACAAGAAAAGCGACATCCTAGATCAAATTGAATTAGCAGACGGTAAGACTGTTTCGACTAGACGGCATGAGTTAGACCATGAGTTAGATCATGATAAAGGCTTACTCTGTATGCTGCCAACAAGCGAAGTGATAGAGGAGGGAGAAACTAAAACTAAAGTACTAAGTACTTCAGACTGGACAAAAGAAACACTAGAGAAATGGACTAAGGAAAATACCTTAAGCCGCGCTGATGCTGCTAGGGATTTAGTCGATATTTATTTGATTACCAAAAGCATTAGAAAGACGATTAGAACGTTCAATCTAAAATATGGTCTTTTGAAATACTCAAATGCAAGAGTAACACACGCTGGATTTGAGAATGAAGGCATCTTTCAGCGTTCACCTTCAGGCTTTGCAATCTGGATTACTAACCCTGTTTTGAGAGGTCATCTAAGGTACTTTCTTGAAAGCGAGGAAGAGTATAGGAAGAGAAACAAGGGTAAAAAACTAGAAGAAAGAGACGAGCGCAAACATAAGATTATCTACGGCACTCATCTGGAGCAACGTTTGATCACTGAGGAGGAATTTAGGCAGATTGAAACAATCATTAAACAGAATCGAGAAAGTCACGGATTCCAATCCAGTAAACAGTTGCACCCGCTCTCTGGTTTGATTAAATGTGCTGTGTGTGGTTCTAATTATTCCTACAATAAAGCTGGCAAGGAAAAGACAAGAACCGAGCGCGATTATTATTACTATTATTGCCCAAAATCTAATTTAAGGACGTGCGAGAGTTTCCAAATTATGGGTGTCACAAATTATTTAAGAGTCGAAGTCGTAGAAGAGAAAATCCTTAATGCTGTCAAAAATGAAGCAATGAGATTTCAAGAGAAAGCACATAAGCCTACCGAAGAAAAAGAGAATCCAGAGATTCTTGAAAAACAGCACCAAATTCAAGATTTACAGAAATCAAAAAACATTTCAGGCATACCAGAAGTCATCGAACGATTGCAATCTGAAATCGAAATGTTGAGAGGTGAAAAGAAACTAGAGAGGATATCTCCAGAACAGAAAGGTAAAATTTTGTCAGCTTTGAATGATGATCGCTTCTGGCAAGAGTTAAGCGAGGATCAAAAGTTCTTCATCTATCGGGATCTCGTTGCTAGAGTTGAGGTAAAGCCGAGTGATGATCAACCGATGGCACTAACAGAGAACCAATTGAAAAAACGCAAGAGATCAGTTAATTGGGATATCAATGTGGTTCTGAACGGGGAACGTGACATTAAAGATAAAGATCAAGTTATTATGTCTCCTGATGCTGTTTGGGGTGGCGAACGTCCTACTTGGGATAAGCTACCCTCGAAAGTCTTAAGCGAAGCTGTTGAATTGTTTCTAGTGACTCATCCAGACGTAGAACCTCTAGAAATCCGCCCTTTGAGAGAATTTGCCGATTTTATGCGAGGATTGCAGCAAGGAACCCAAAAGCTAGACTAAAGATAAGTTCAAATATAGGTCTAAGCGTGTTCGAGGGTAAACTAACGCAAAAACAAAGGGCATTTGCTGAGGAGGTCTTCAAGGGGACATCTGCAACTCAGAGCTACACTCTTGCTGGTTACAGCGTCAAAACTCGCACGGTCGCATCAGTCGAAGCAAGCAAACTCCTTAAAAACCCTAGCGTTTCAGCTTACTTAAATTATTTGAAATCCGAAAAAGAGAAAAGTGTAGTCATTGATGAAGTGAAATTGATCCTTGAGCTACAGGCAATAGGTCTATCGCGAGTGGATCAATTGATTGATCTTTCGACAGGTCAAATGCTGCCAAAAGAGGAGCTATTGAAAAATCCGTCCGCTCTTGCTGCCATTAGTGATTTGTCTATTGATGAAGTGGAGACAGATCAAGGGATCAGACGCAAGCGCAAGCTTAAGATGCACCCGAAGATTCAAGCGATCGAGACCCTTTTGAGAGTAAGCGGTTATCTCTCGGATATTAACTTAGGACTTCGGATCATGGAAAGTTACGGCTGTAAGCTGCGACAGAATAAAGATGGTAAGTGGATGATAGAAGAATGAGCAAAATAAATTCAGTAGCCCAAGCAATCAAAAAAAAGCTTCAAAAGCAATCTCTAGACCGCACGAAAGCGACTGTAGAAATTCTCTTGAGTCAATATAATTGTCTGCATTTGCGAGGAAGCTTTATGAATAGTGTTTTAAGACATTCTGTAGCATCAGATCTTCAACTCAATGAAAGAAGTTGCTGCTCGATTTAAGTTTATCGTGATGAAGTACTCTCCTCTAGAAAGGGAGATTGGCTTCCAAGACACCGCTCCATTGCATCATTCTGCGACCGAGAGCTTTCATAGTCAGCCGCCCAGGAAGCAAGATTATGTAACGTACCATAGAGTAAATTTCCGATAGTAGGTTGGTGCAAAACAAGCGTTTCCTTGCTGTCAGCAGTTTTGAAATTCACCACGTAAAAGTCAGGTGATGTATGGGGCGTGATCGAAGAAGTAGTGTTACCTCTTGCCGATAGTCCTTGATAGCAGAGACGATTACCTCTAGCCGCAATTTGAATGTATTTAGACCCAATTCGATACCTGCCTTCCTGAAGGGGTAAAGCCATTGCAGGAATACTGAAGCAGCAAATAGCAAGCGTGGAGAAGACCGTACTCCATGTTCTGACGGAAGCTGTTTTCATATGAATTTTATTTCCTCAATGAATCAATCGTGTTTACAGCGTACCAGAAAAGCTTCTCTTACACGATGTTCAGGAACATGACTAGATAATCGATAGGCTGATGAACTTGAACAGATAGCAAAATCATAAGAAAACCTCTAGGATTGCTTCTAGAGGTTTTACGTCTGTTTGAACTTGTGGATAATCTACAGAGCAGCGTTTCTCGATTGTTTCTTAGCGTGATGACGTTGGGCGCGTCTTAAGCTTCTCTCTCGTTTCGCCTGCTGCTGAGGACTTAAGGATCGCTTAGGAGCGGCGTTAGAAGGCTTAAGACGATCTAGAGAATTCTCAATAGAAGCAGAGTGAGGGAAAGCGTTAGGAGTCATCAGTTGATCATGCAATTGTGCTAACTTCTGAAAATCTCCAGTCGCTACCGTTGTACCTGATCCTTCAAAATCTGTAAACGCAATAAGGCGATCACCCTGAATCGTTAAGCCTAAATATTCGAGATTCGGGATCGAGATGTTTGCTTGATGTGCGTAGCCTTGGAGGTTTGCAGCCAATTGCTCCATCGTTGTCGGAATGAAATTGATAAACTTTGACATAATGTGAGTACAACAGATTTAACAACAGAAAATAACCTCAGCTTGATTCAAATAATCAGACTGGGGTTTTCACTTTTGAGGACACTTGAGAATGAGCGACAATCTTGCTATTGATGAAATCTCGAATCGATTCGGTAACAGTCGAACCTTCAAAATTCACAATTGCTTTAAACTGCTTTTTTGTATCAGATGATAAGCGTATCTGAATCGTTTCTTTCATCGCTACAAGCAAACTTTTAGTACATCTTCATTGTAGCGCAGTCGTAATGCAAATCTTTCATGAGAGAAATCAACCAACAGCATACGACAGTTTACGCTTCTGCTCACGCTCAGATGTCACTTTTGTATTACTCTTGATAATCGGTTTTTTGCCCTTGCGTACTGGTTTAGGAGCATTCGCTAATGTCTCCCCTGAGATTACCAGTAGGAAGCCGTTGTTAACGATTGCGGTGATTCGCACGAATGCACCTGTTTGGATGCCTAACGCTCCGTTTAACGTCAAATAAAAGGACTTTGAGCGCTCTAGGTTTTTCGGATCATTGCGATGAATCCATACCTTGATGATTCCATCGGATTCGATCGCTCTGCCTGAGATTTGAACGATGGAGGGTTCATCGGATGCGAGTCCTACGAGTTGCACTTTTGAAATTTGCCCGTCTTTCGTTGTGCGAGGGTAGCACCTCCAATTCTGCACAGAATCGAGATATTGCTTACCGTCAGTCCCAAGCCAAAACTTAAGCGAAGCTCTGGCAGTGGCACGAACTTTAGTTTCTCCGATGGTCATCGATAGCCCGTCTTCTGTTTGGCTGAGGATGCCTTGTAGGACTCCTACGGCTTGGTAGTAAGGCATTTGTTCGTTCATGGGTGAGTCCTCCTTAGATTGGCGATGGTAGGCAGTTGTGGTTATCGGATCGCGGATCTGTTATCTGTGATCGCGCCGCTGTTGATTAGGTATTTGAGCGCATCCTGGAGAAAGTCGTCTTTCCTGATGAGTTCGCCTGCTCGGTAGCGTTCGTACTCCGATTGAATGTTCGAGAGTTCCTGCTTCAGTTCATCGCGTTCGGTTCGCAGACGCTTCACATCGGCTTGTAAACGGACGATTTCGAGAGATTGGAAGATTTGTTTAATCATGTTGTTTTTGTGAGTTGAGAGATGTTTTTCGATAGTCCGTCTAGGGGAAGTTTGACTGGCTCCCCCGTGATCAAGTGTTAGACAGGCAGTAGTGCGAGATCAATCGATTCGGGTAAGGTTCTAAGCAATCGAGAGAACGCAACTTGGTATAAATCGGGTGTGGTATCTTCCAAGATTTGAAGGAGTAAATCATCGTTGCCACAATCCTCGATCGCGCTTCGGTAGTCCTCGATATCCGCTTCGGTGAATTGGACGGGTTCAGGGTGAGTAGAATTGCTTACCAATTGAGCGTTAGGGGGGGTCACGTTACCGTTTTTCTTATATAAATAGGGGGGTGACGTTACCGCTTCAGATCCCGATTCTTCCTTCGATACCCACTTCTCGGATCTGCGTTTTAGAACCGCTTCGGTGTATTCTTCTGAACTCTGATCAAGCAGATAGACCCATTCGCTTTTACCTTGCTTTTTAACCTGCTTCGATGTCATCTTTACGCCAATCTGAGCAAGTAAGTCATTCACGATCCGCACGTCTTTAACTTTTGCGGTGATCGTGACTCCCAGAAGTTTCTTAATCGGTTCAGCGTACTTTCTCGCAAGTTCAGCGTATGGAGCGTAATCTTCAGATTTGTACACTTTCTCGCGATTCTCAACTTTGAGAAAATCACCTAAGTTCAGCATTAGTCGAAGCTTACGACGTGCGATCGTGCTGTCAAAGTCCCAAACGGTGAAATCCTCAGCAAGTTCGCCATCATTGGAACCGCTATCGGAATACTCTGTATCAGCTACCTTTGCATCTCGGATGTGAGTCGCCTTAAAAATCGATTTGTTAGCGCGTTCTGTGGCTAATTCCTCATTAAAAAGATTCTCCCGTTCACGAATGATTGAGCGGTTGCGCCCCTCGTTATCGAACTCTAGAAGCGTTTCGTCTACTTCATCGACCGCATAGAATTCTTTAACGTAATACTTTGCGACTGCCGCATGATTTTCTTGAGTCATGCCTTTCGGATTGCGTCGAAATTCGTCTACTTGGGATTTCTCAATATCTGCCGCATTCTCGATCAGATCACGCGATTCGATTTTGATTTCTTGCTTAATTTCAGCTTGTTCTTTTTTGATTTCTTTATCCGTCTTATCTGAGTTGGGATGTACATACAAAAAGTTGTGTCCTTCATTCATCAACCTCGCTTCGAGTTCACTGGCAAGATTCAAAGCAGAGCGGTTTTTATTTGCTGTGAAGTGGCAATACAAATCTACGAATGGTGAATTTTTCCAAGTAAATTCAGCTTGGGTGAAATCTTCCATCAATTGCTGTCCAACAGACGCAAGCGATAAATCTGTCATTGCGCGATCGCTTAAGATTTCTTTCACACGCTTTTTTGATGTGGTAGCGCCATATTTCCACGTTCTACCCTTCTCAGCAACCCAAATAAAGCGATCGCACAAGTGACGCACACGGATCAAAGCTTGCATCATTGCTTCGGCATCAATCGATTGCCCTGTGAAGAATCCCCAAACGCTGTCAATCTTGTGAGACTCGATCGATGTGCCTGTACCAAGCGTAGGAGTAGCGATTACAACGTCGTAATGTTCAGCGTCGATTATTGCTGTCGAACGCTTCATAAACTCGCGTTGATCCTCATCTCCTACCGTCTCTTGATTGATTAGGAGAATTCGCAATTCTGGAAACTTTTTCTGTAACAGCTTCGCAAGCGTTTTTGAGAAAGCGCGATTGTCAGTTGCAATATAGATAGTCTTACCTAAAGGTTTCGATTCAATCCGCTTGATCAATCTACGAGTTTGAGCGGTGCTGTTTTTGCATTTGCTGATCGTCGCATTGTATCCTTCACCCACATATTCATTCTTAACAACGGTGATCCGCTTACCTCGAATCTCTTCAAAAAGTCGAATCGTTGCATCATCTAGATCGGCATCGGCAATCATCAACTGTTTACAATTGCGGATCAATTGCTTCACTTTGCTGATGTAATAGGGGCGATAAGCTTCAGTAGTCTTGCTGCAAAGTAGATGCTGTGCGACTTGCTTTGCTTCGTCGATCGTCAAAATACAATCACGGAAATCTTTGATGTCAATCTGTGACAATCCTTCGATGCAAGTTCCAAGCTTATTACCGTAGTTGCGATCCTCGCAGTCGTTACGCCACTGCAAACCTAATCGGGGGCATAAGTCAGAGCCTAAGCTAATCCGATGCACCAAAAGTAGAATCGGAGTATCTTCACCTAAAATCCCGTCCATGCGGCGGATATCGCGTAATTGTTGCGACATGAACACCGTCTTAAATGTCGCTTTTGGACTCACTAAAGCAAAATCTTTACCGTAAAGCTCTAGTCCTGCTTGAGTCAGATTCGGAGTATTCACGGTGATATCAGGCTTTCTACGCAGCGCATTCTTTACGTAGTAATCGATCCGCCATTGCTCCAAATCTTGAGCATTTTCGTAAGTAACCCACCAGCCATGTTCGCCAAATTCAGCGATTAAATCGTCTACGCCCTTAGCTTGGGAATGATGCCATGTCGCGACTTTGACGGATGCGCCAGAACGCTTAAGGATATCTGCAAAGTAACCTAACTCACGATTTACAGAGCGGTTTGTAGAGCTTTTAACATCCTGATCAAATGCAAAAACTACAGCGCGATCACATAAGTTGAACTGCTGTAAATCCGCGATTAAATGCCAGTCTGCGTATTGAAGCTTTAATCCTTTTTCATCCTTACGTACAATGCCACTAGCAACGCCATAAGAACTGATTGCGACATATCCCAAACTGAGCAGAGATAGTGCCTTCTTGGCTCCTTCAGTGATGATTACTGGAATCTCTGGACGCTGTTTGACCCAATCCCAGAAAGAACCCTCTAAAGGAACTTCGATCAAATAGTGTTCGCTGATCAGTTGGCGAATGCTTGCGGGAACGGTCGGTAAAAATGCTCTCGCTCCGTTACCTTTAGGTGATTCGTATTTGCAGACTTTGCCATTTTTCGATGTGCGAGGTTTGCTAAGTTTCGCCTGAAATGTCGAACCGTCCTCATTCTGAATCAGAACCGCTTCAAAATTTTGGTTAGCCTGATGACCGAAGCGGACAAGATGCCAGTTCAGCGCATCATGGATCGGGCTTGTAACGTTTCCTGAAACGTCATATTCGAGATCGGAGTGAAAAACGCAGTTCTCAGCGAATAAGTCAGGATGAATCGCAGAACCTTCGATAAATTCTTTCTCAATCTGTTTAATAAAGTGGGATTGAGTATTCTTGCTTACCGAATCAAGGTTAGGGGGGGTGACGTGACACTTTTCTCTATATCTATATAAGACAGGGGGTGACGTGACAACTTCAGATCCCGATTCTCCCTTACCCTTTTTCGATTGCTTTTGGACAGTACAACCGCGATTGTTATCACCACAGACAATCGCTTCTGCTTGTTCCTTGTAACGTTTGTCTATCGCTGGATGGCAGTCTACGACCTGTAGCGGGAGTTTTAGCGATCGCTGCTGCTGCAAAAACGCTCGGCATTTCTAACTTAGTTGTGCCTGCTGATAATGTTCGGGAAGCCGCCGTGGTGAAAGGTTTGAACGTTTACGGCTTCAAGCATTTATCTGAAGTGGGCGCTTTTCTCAATGATCCGAGTGGCACGACTCCGGCTCGAATCGATGGAGAACTTGAACTCAGTGAAACGCAGTGTTCCGCGCCCGACTTGCGGGATGTCAAAGGGCAAGCTCACGCCCGTCGCGCTTTAGAAATCGCTGCTGCTGGAGGGCATAATCTAATTTTTGTCGGGCCTCCGGGCAGTGGAAAAACGATGCTAGCACGTCGGCTGCCGGGAATTATGCCGCCGCTGGAGTTTGAGGAAGCGCTGGAAGTGACTCAAGTTCATTCGATCGCTGGATTGCTCAAGAATAAGGGATCGCTGATCGGTGTTCGTCCGTTTCGCAGTCCGCATCATTCGGCTTCGGGTGCGGCATTAGTCGGAGGGGGTAGCTTTCCCCGTCCTGGCGAAATCTCGCTGGCTCATCGGGGTGTGCTGTTTCTGGATGAATTAACAGAATTTCGGCGGGATGTTTTGGAGTTTCTTCGACAGCCGTTGGAAGATGGAACGGTGACCATTTCTCGCACTCGACAATCAGTTTCGTTTCCAGCACAGTTTACTTTAGTTGCAAGTACAAATCCTTGTCCCTGTGGGTTTTATGCGGATACGGTGCAGCCTTGCACTTGTTCACCGAGAGCGCGAGAGCAATATTGGGCGAGATTGTCGGGCCCGTTGATGGATCGAATCGATCTGCAAGTTGGAGTGAATCGGCTCAAGCCTGAAGAGATTACGCAGCAACCGACTGGAGAAGATTCGGAAACGGTGAGAGCAAGAGTTCAACAAGCCCGCGATCGAGCTGCAATCCGGTTCAAAGATACCGCTTTACGCTGCAATGCTGAAATGCAGAGCGCTCATTTACGGCAATGGTGCAAGCTCGATGACGCGACGCGATCGCTGTTAGAAAATGCGATTCGCCGCTTGGGTTTATCGGTTCGAGCAAGCGATCGCATTCTCAAAGTCGCAAGAACGATCGCAGATTTAGCAGGTGACGACGATTTGCAGGCGCATCATGTGGCGGAGGCAGTTCAATATCGTACTATCGATCGAATGCAATAAGGTCTGAGTAAAGAGATCGTAGCTCAAGCACTTTACTCTGCTTACTGTGCGAGTAGAGAAGCCGTTCTTTTACGCGTAAAAAAAGACCGATGATTACTTCTGAGGCAGAATTGCAATGAGACGGAAAGATTTATCAAATGCACGTCCTTTTAGGTTCTCGGACTCCAGTAAATCTTCCCATACTTTACTGATTTGAGGATTACTTGGCTTTGCTTGTTGCGATCGCAGATAAGCATCTACTGCTTCATACCAATACCCTGATTTTGCCGCCAATTGAATTTGCTCAATTAGCTTTGCCTGACTCAATCGTTGCTGAAGAACCGGATTAATCGATTTTTGCTGAATCCATCCCCCTGTAATCCAATCGTTTGTGCGTTCTCCAGCATCGCAAACTAAGGCAACTATCCAGTAGTAGGGCTGATTCTGACTCGATGCAGGAGCCGAAGACGGTAAAGAAATCGGAATAAATCCGGTGCGCTCGTCGATCTCGATCGAAGTCTGATAGATTCCTTTGCGATTTTGATCAAACAAACTAAATTCAAGTGTTTTGGCATAAGTTGGTGGAACATACACACAAACGGTAAGACGATTGTGCATCGTTAGTTCAACTGATTCAGATGAAGCGATCTCAGTAAAGGGAGTGGATTGTTTAGGCTGTTGTAGACAAGTAGATGCGATCGGACAAGTTCCGCCGCTTGTGGTTGATTGTGGTGCAGGTTGTCCTGGGGGCGGTTCGATCATTTGTGCCCATGCAGCTTTAGTAGAATTTACGGTAGCAAATGGAACACAAAGTGAAACAATAAACCATGCCGTGCGATCGAGTGCTTTCAGAGCTTTCATGAGATTTGTAGAGAGATAGGCTTGAGCGTACTTAGTGTAAATTGTTCCTAATGGAAATACGATAAAGCTTTGATGAAACTTCAGCCTATTGCCAGTTGCCAACTAAGACGAAAGACGAGCAATAGAACGAATGCTCATATTTTTGCTGTTTGAGTAATGAAAGTTGAGCTTTTCGGAGTGACTGAGAGCGTTTGTCGCGCCTGTGTGAGATTGTTCTGAGAAACATTCCCTTGCAGCAACAGATTGACAAGTTCTCGATAAACAGGTTCAACTTGCTCCCGAAATGAAAACTGCACCTCTTGATCAATCGCGATCAAATCCTGTCGGAGTGATTGCAGAGTCGCAACTGCTTGTGTGTAGGGAACTGATGCGGCTTGCAGTTCCTTTTTATCAATGGGAATTCGCCCTAACTGCCATTCCCATTGATAAGTGAGTTCTGGAACTTGAATGCTTTTCGCAATGTTCAGTGCTTTCTGAGTGAGTTGTTGCGCGTTTTGCCATTGTTGAGTTTGCTCGTAGAGATGTCCGAGTTCTCCGATCGCGAAAGATGCTGATCGATCGTGGTGAAGTTGTTGAGCTTCTTCAAACGATCTAGCTAACAGTTGAGCCGATTTCTGAAGCTGAGTTTGTCTCAGCAACTTAGCAAATTCAATGACCCGTTAATTGCAAGTGAAGCACTTTGTCCAAAGGTGATTCCGTTCGGATTCACTAGAAATAAATTGGCGTTCCCATTAACCGCGATCGTGCCGTCGATTTTCGCGATCTCATTTCCTGTGACGCGCGTAATGATATTCGCGATCGACGAATCTGGCGCAAAAACGGCGGTTTGTCCTGAGTTGAGCGAAAAGCGATCGAAACTATGAAAAAGATTACGACTTTCTGCGGTTCCACCTGCAATTAATTTTTTTGTACTATCCGATCAGGCTGTAACTTTAGATCTGAAGTGCTATCGGGCACAACTTGAACAACAGTAACTTGAGGCACAAGCAAAGATAGAAGCCCATTCAGCCAAGCGAGTAGAAGAAATATACGCATTAGAACACACTATGAATTTCGGACTAATGTGTCAACCGTCACATTGTTTACCCAGAATGTTTCTACGCCTGGTTTGGTTGCTAATCCGGCCACTTCAAATCGGTGATGGGCAGAATTAAAAAATGCTGGAGTTGTTTAATAAAAAAGACGATCGAACGAAATTCGATCGCCTCAAACTTATTTTTTTAATCGTAACTATAGACGCTTCACCATCGCTGCACTCACAGGCGCAACCAAAATCTCTTGAAGAATCGATCGTAGCTCCTCGCGCCGTTGATACGTATCTAACCGATGCAGCACTTGACCCCCTTCAAACAGCAACACCGTCGGCAGCGTTGTAATTCGATACTGATTTGCCAGCTTCAGATTCTCATCTGCGTTAACACCAACCAGCTTTAATCGATCGCCATACTCATTTAAGAGTAGATTCAGCGAGGGTTCGATCAGCCGACAGATACCACACCAAGGGGCCCAAAAATGCACAAGAACAAGGGTGTCAGATTTAAGAACTTCTTGTCTAAACGCCCCTTCACTAATTCCTGCTTGCATAGTTCTCCAAAAAATATTATTTGTTTTTTGCTAAGGCTTGGGATCATGCTACCAGGGTACGTTCCCAGATGCACGAATTACGATCGGATGAAGCCACCAAAACAACAGCGTAAACGCTGCCACACCGAGGTACGCAGGACGTAAAAACTCTTTGAGTTCGAGCGACTGTTTGCCCTGAACGATCGCCCCAAACGGAATGATTGAAGTCCTTGCTTTTACGGCTTCAAACGCCTCACCAAACCGCAGCGCCAACCGTCGATCGCCGTTCCACACCCCAAATAAGTGATGCAGAATTAGCCCGATCGAGGTCACAACCATAAAACTGGTTCCGATCCATACTGTATGCGCCACACACCAAATGATTTGTCCGACCATTTGCGGATGTCTCGTAATCCGAATGATCCCAGTTTCGTACAAATGCACTTGCGGTTTTTGCACCGCTGCGATCTCTAGTAAATTAAACGTCGCGGGATAGAGAAAGACGAATGAAATGGCCGACAGTATCCACACCGCAGACTCGACACCAGGAACACCTTGAACCGTCCAAAGCTGTAATCCGTCATAGCGATGATTGAAAAAATAAATCAGCATCGGAACTGCAATTCCCAGACTCACCAGCGCAAAGATCACTCGATACAGTCTCGCGCCGATGCGTTTTTCTGCCGCCATCCGCAATGATGCCAGCCCACTATGCGCGATCGCAAACCCAGCAAGCCACCCAAACATAGTGAAATGGCTAGAGGTCAACCAGTCAAAAGACATACCCAACTAACTCTGAAGAATAGATCTAGCTTACAAGTTAGCAGAACGAATCGCTTCAAGATTTAGTGTGTAAAGCTTGCTCTGTCCCTGATGCCACGTCGCGATCGCCAATCCATCTTCTCCATATGCCGAGATCGCGCAAGGATGCGGCGGAATTTTCGATCGCCCAATCTGCTGCCCCTCGTAATCGATCGCGCTCAATTGGTTCTCATCACAAACCACCACACCCCAAGAAAAAGCAGCGACAAATTTAGGACGGATTGAGATCGCGATCCGAATCAAGCGATAAGGTTTGAGGTGAATCAATAACAGAGATCGCTCATGTCCAATTTCAGTTGCAACTAGACAGTAGAATTTAGGCGTTTCAAAAACTTGCTTGAGTTGCACAGGTAAATTGAGCGTCCCAAATGCCTGCCCCCGTCGATTAAAAAAATCAAATCGAGTTGCGCGATCGTCTCTCGAAATCAGCGCCACATGACGAGAATGCACTGCAATCAGTGTGATCAACTCGCCCAAAGTTGACTCACAAATCGTAGGACGCTGCATCAATTTTGGGTGTGGAAGTGTCCAAAAGCTTAAGAGTTTTGCTGTCTCGTCGCTGCCTAGAGTTGCTACTGCCATCCAGTTTCCATGCGGCGCGATCGCAATTCGAGAAGGTTGATAGAGTCGAGTCAACAACTGCGGAACCTGCTCGGAAAGTTTGTAAATCGATCGTTCCGTTACCGCAAAACACTCTTGAGCGCGAACAATCAATTCTCGAATCGGTTCTGCAACGGTCGCGATCGGTGATGCTTTTCCGCCTCGTTGATCGAAAAATCCCATCAGATACGATCGCGATTGCAACGTCTGAGACTGACTGAGAAAAATCGATATCGATCGACGAAGATAGCGATCGTACTCCGGTAAAGGGGTCACTTCTGTAATTCCGATTTGCTCAATCGGATAGAGCGATCGTTCTTCCCGCAAAATCACAGGTGAGTAAACTTTGGGAACGATCGCGAAATTTTGACCTTCTAACTGAAACTCAGCTCGATCTTGCACCGCCAACTCCAACGCCTCGCGCATCTGAGCCGCAGACCGAAATCTTCGCGCCTTCAACTTCTCAAGCGCTGTAAAAATTACACCTTGTACCCGCGTTGGAATATTTGCAGGAATCTTCACAGGCTGATTGAGGTGAGCCGCCATCAGTTCCGCTGGCAGTCCTGAGAATGGACGATACCCCACCAGCAATTCAAATAGCAAAATGCCAACCGCGTACAAATCTGTTGAGTGCGAATACTGACCATAAAACCGCTCTGGAGCCATATACGCAGGCGATCCAGTCAAATTTGTGGCTTCAGGCGCAATCTCTTGACCCAACCGCGAAATTCCAAAATCCGAAATCCGCGCCACCCATCCTTCTGCACTCAAACTCAGCAGAATGTTTTCCGGCTTGATATCACAGTGAACGACCTTCTGGCTGTGTGCGTGTTCCAATCCCGCCAGCACATCACACACCAGCTTCACACTCAGCGCAGGATGCAGCCGCTCATGATTTTCCATCAACTGCCGCAGTGTGCCACCCTCGCAATAATCCATCACGAGAAATCGTTTCCTGCGCAAATGCTCGATCGCTTGACACATTACAATATTCGGATGCTGAAGCGTCACGAGAAACCGCAATTCTCGCAAAAATTGATGCGTTGGCAACGTCGCAAGATCGAGTGCTTTGAGGGCAACAAATTCGCCCGTTTGACGATGTAGAGCACAGTACACGCGCCCAAATTGTCCTCGACCCACCAACCCTAAGATGCGATATTCCGATTGTTTAACTTCAGAACTCAACAGAGTAGACACATCCGCCACTTACCTCGTGCTAAACAAACGAGGCAAAATCGATTCATGATCAAGCTGTTTTTCGACCAGAACTTCAGCAGGTTCAAGCCGTTTCTGCAAACCAATCACAAATAGATTGCGATCTGCTCCCATCGATTCACAGCGCGTTTGCACACAATGTAAGTCCCGACCTGCAAGCTGACTAAAGATCGAGGACAACATTCCCGATTCAAGAAAACAAGACGGCAATTGAGCATCTGTCGCCAATCGAGCAAACGGCGAATACTGCGTTTCAACGATCAAAAAGCCTCGATCGTGATAGGTCTGATCGAGACTCAACTTACCCAAACCGTAAGTAATCCAGCACTGCTTCAAGGCTTGCAAAAATTCCGCCATCTGCATCTCAACCATCGGCGTTCCATAATAATCACTCACTTCATCTCGGAAGCGATTGATAAAATTTTTGCCCCACCAGCGTCCGCAGTTAAACAAAACCAACCGAGAAGCCTGACCTGTTTCTTTATCGAGTCCAGCGTAGATCGCTTGAATCAAGGTTTCAGGCAGTGAGAGCAATCGATCGCCGCGACGACTTTCGAGCAAGCCCATTTCCAAGTCGCCCCGCACATACACATCACTGGCGTAATAGTTTGCGGGAAGACGATCGTTGATTAGTAAATCGCTAACAGAAATCATAGTCTTAAAAAATTCCTGCGATGGTGAGCATTTCTTCTGATTCTTGGGCTGGAATTACAGTTTCAACCAAGCTGAAAAAGGGTTCTAAAAGCGCGACTTGTTGCGCGTTGAGCGAAAGTCGGAGTTGCTGCTTCATCAATTGAAAAAAAGCAGCTTCCCCGCTCTGAGTTTGATGAAGCTCGATCGAGTCTTTCAGCCAATTTAAGAGCCGCTGCTGCACGAAGTTCTGATCATCTAGCAGCATCGCCATTCCACAGTGCCGCAAAGTGAGCATTCCGTTTTTGATCGCTCGCTCTAGTGCAGCGGTTTCGATACTGGGCATCTCTAGCTGGAGTTGGTCAGCGGCTTGCTGAATCAGTTCAAGTTCTTGATCGCGTAGTGCCCGATATGCGCTTATGCGTTCTGCGATCGAGGCGACATAGTGCCCGACGGTTTGCAGTTCTTCGGGTTTGAGGTAGCGGTTTTCGGCTTCGTCAAAGATGCCATCGATAGGAGAGTGCATAAGCGTTATGAGGGAATCAGAACAAATCAGAAAAATCAGTCAAGGTAAAACCGTTGGTCGGTTCTGGTGCAGGTTCTTCAAACGCAGGAGATTGAGAGATCGTGGTTCCTTCCCAGTTCACAGCGGCGAAAAATTGACGGACTCGCAAATCAAAAGAGAGCTCTGTGAAGGACTCGATCGCTGCCGCTTCTTCGAGCCGTTGAACATCTTGTGGAGTCGATCGTGCTGCAACGGTTTCGTTTTCCCAGTTGCAAGTGGTGAAAAAGGATTGAACCGAGGAATGAAGCCATTTCTGAGTATCTTGGGAGCCGAGCGTTGAAATCATTTGATGAGTTCTCCCGCTCTCAGTCGTTTTTCGATGTCTCTTGCAGTTGCGCCTTCATTCAGCCAAAACGATGCCGCATCGATTCGCTCTTGTCCGCCCAGAAGAAACTTACAGTACGTTTCGCCCATCGAATAGCACTGAATCTCAATGCAGCTAAGCTGTTTTTTCACCAGTTCGGTAAAGAATCCCGCATACAGTCCGGCATACAAGAAGCAAACAGGTTTACCCACATCGCCTAGAGTCCGAGCAACTGCGGAATCAAAGACGTTGATAAACATGAATCCCTGTTTACGATCGCCTAAATCCACTTCCCAACGCCCCCAACCTTGCGCCGTAAGCGACCACCACCAGGTTTCCAACAGAAACATTAGGTTCGTTTGGCGCATCGGGCGATCGTATTCTTTCTCAAACCACTTCTCGAAAAAGAAAGCATCTTTTTGCCCCCACTCACACCCGATCGTGTACATTGTGGCAGCGGAAGCATCTCCAACTTCTTCTTCGAGTCCCTCCACTAATCCAACAATGAAATCCTCAGAGGTCAGGATGTTTTGGCTATTGTTCCAATCTACGATCGTGCCTTTGTCGGGATCGAATTGGTAGAAGTCTTTGAATCCGTAGTGATTGTGTTTCTTAGGATTCTTGAGCTTCGCAGAGGTTTGATGGGAAAGTGCGACTGTCATAAGTTTTACAGGGGTTCAATCGAATAACACAAAAACCGAAAAAATGTAAAGTGAAGCGACAACGGTTGCGCTGATTGGTTTCAGTATGCCCAAATCAGAAATTTGGATTTAGACGGTTCCGAGCATCCGGCGATTCACTTCCAAAATTGGTAAAATCAAACTCGCTTCATTCGGCGTTAAAACTTGTTTGATCACGTCTTGCATTACGGTGTAAGTCACACCACAACTTTTCTGAGCGTTAAATGCCCGCATGATTGTTTGAAACCAAAACAGAAAGCGCTCTCGCATTGACTCTGGATCGTCGATCAGCATCGCCGCCGAAGAGTAGCGCAAAACTCGCAAGGTATCACGCTTCCATTTATTGGTTAAATCCTCGTTGCCTTGACGAAACAACATCGGATTGATCGCTCTCATTTTGGCTTGTACCTGCTGCACGATCGCGGCTTCACAGGCTTGCAATTTCTGGTAAGTTTGGACGCGCAACTCAAACGATCGAGCATATTCCGCTAAAAAACGGAGTTCTTCATCGGTGGCGTAGCGTCCCTCGGTTTCTTGAGTTAACCGCTGGATCTGGCTCAACATAATGGTTCTGAATTGGATTTGTTTGAATCGTTCCCTGTTTCTGGTCAATCTAAACGCCAGAAGAATTGGAGAAATAATTTGACATATTAAAACTGGTGGTGTCCTCGATTTTCTTCAGCATTGATCGAGTAATTAGTTTCTCTGATTCAACTAGGATTTGCCCAGTTAGCGGGTGCAATAAATCTTGTTCGGCTCTCCGCCCGATCAGCGCTTCGATATCCTTGATCGAATTGATGTACATCCCCGGCGGCAGTTCCACAATCACCCCGCTGCCCATCACTCTTGCCTGACATGCCAATCGCGAGTTTGTTTTGCAGGACGTAATCACTTCTAAAGCGCGTTGCTCTCGACGATTAATCGGGGTCAGGGATTCCATCCCGTCTCTCACGTAAACGTGACAGGTCGCACACATTCCACGACCGCCACATTCCTTGAGGACATCCAAATCCTTGTTAATCAGAACCGAGAGGAGATTCCCCATTGTTTCGATCGCGCTGTCTTGTGCAATCGGTTCAAGTCGTACCGTTTTCACCATGATCGTTAGGGCAATAGGAGGGCTTTTTGGGGGTCGGTGAGGGCGTTTTGCTCGACGAGAACGGCATAATCACGCACCGCTTGGGAACAGCGGTGGATAAATTGCGCGACCCAACTGCGAAACCATTCGTGTTCTTGAGCGCTCACCGCTTGTTCTAACCCTGAGAGTTCCCCCACAAAGCTAATTTGTCCCGATCGAGTAATTTGAAATTGCTCCATCCATGCCATAGCGGGACGACTACGTTTGAGATAATTAGTAATCACCGCAACGCCCAGATATTTCGTAGTGAACTGGTTTAACTGATTAAAAGCATCAATTAAATCTTTGAGTTTTGGTGAAGGAGCAGAAGGCAAAGCTTGAAATTGCTCAAGGGCGATCGTAGGATTCGCTTCGATCCACGCTCGTAATTTCTGAAATGCACCCGCAAACTGTTCATTGACACGAGAATCATCTTTGATCACAAGCGCAACGAAATTCTGGGCAAATCGATGCAGCACGATTTGATTTTGAGCAAATCGAAACTCTAGCACCTCGTATTCAGGCGGAATCGTTTCCACAACTTGTAGAATGCCTTGAGACAGCAATTCTGCCTGTCCTTGAGTAAATGCAGGATCGCGGCTATAAAAAACTGGCTGAGAGTGTCCACTGAGTAGGGCGATCCCCACGATTCCTGGTACATTCAGAAAGTCCCGAATAACTTCCTGGTTCATAGGCTGATTTGCTCATCGTTCTGTACAATACTTGCCACGTCTATTATTCAAGGAGATTCGACTGAGTGCGATCGCACAACGGTTTTCTCGATTTTCTTCACAATTGTTCACAGTATCTAGCTGACTTGACAGTTTAGAGTGAACGCATTCGCTCTCCCGGTGTACTTTAAGCTCCTCACACTTCAGGTTTAGCCGTATGTCTGACCTTCCTTTCACTCTAGATCAGTTACGTATTTTGAAAGCGATCGCGTCTGAGGGTAGCTTCAAACGGGCTGCTGATAGTTTATATGTGTCTCAGCCAGCGGTCAGTCTGCAAGTCCAAAATCTAGAACGACAACTCGATGTGCCGTTGTTTGATCGAGGTGGGCGACGGGCGCAATTAACTGAGGCGGGACATCTGCTTTTAAGCTATGGTGAGAAAATTTTAACGCTTTGTCAGGAAACTTGCCGCGCGGTCGAAGATTTGCAAAATCTCCAGGGTGGCACTCTGATTATCGGTGCAAGTCAAACAACGGGAACATATTTGTTGCCGCGTATGATTGGATTGTTTCGGCAGCAATATCCAGATGTGGCGGTTCAGTTGCATGTGCATTCCACACGCAGAACATCTTGGAGTGTGGCGAATGGTCAGATCGATTTGGCAATTATTGGCGGGGAGATCTCTCCAGAGCTTCAGGATTCTCTCGAAATTATTCCCTATGCCGAGGATGAACTCGCGCTGATTTTGCCTCCCACTCACGCGCTAGCTCGATTAGAAACGATTCAGAAAGATGATTTGTATCGTTTACAGTTCATTGCGCTCGATTCTCAATCCACGATTCGCAAGGTGATTGACCAAGTTCTAGGACGTTGTGGCATTGAGACGCGCCGCTTAAAAATTGAGATGGAACTCAACTCGATCGAAGCGATTAAGAACGCAGTTCAATCGGGTTTAGGAGCTTCGTTTGTGTCGGTTTCAGCGATCGAGAAAGAGCTACAAATGGGAATGCTGCATCGCGCCCGAATCGATGATGTGGTGGTGAAGCGCAATTTATCGGTGATTATCAATCCGACTCGCTATCGATCGAAGGCGGCTGATGCGTTCTGTCGCGAGATTTTGCCCAAGTTCACGAGCCAAACGCTGAAGTTCGAGCGTCCGACTCCTGCTTATCCAGAACCGCAAAGCCTGAAGGCAATGCTTCAAGCAGCAAGCAATCGCGCAATTTCAGAGTTGGAATAAAAAAATTCCCAAGTGTCGATCTACGCTTGGGAATTCAGCGACGGTTGAAAACTAGCGGCGTGAAGACATCGACATTACAATCCGCAGCACATACCAAAAGAGCAACGCAACCGAAGCAAATAGCTCCAGGGAAGCTGCGACATATTGATGTGTGGCGTAGTGGTGCATGACTTTCGAGGTGTCATACAAGATGGCAACTGAAGCAAAAATTACCATTGCCACCGAGAAGATCAAGCCAAGCGTAAAGCCGAAGATCGCGCTACAGATAATCAAGCCGAGTGCGACAAATCCGCAGATCGTTAAGATGCCACCCAAAAACGAGAAATCTTTCTTCGTGGTAAATGCGATCGTTGTAAGTCCAGCAAACAGTAGCAGTGTCAAAATTCCAGCAGTTGGAATCACACTTGGATCAGAGAAGGTTGCTGCGATGTAGAGAATCGGAGCAAAAATCAGCGCTTCTGCAACTATGTATAGTCCTAGACCCACGTATTGAGTCTGGATCGAATCAGCTTTTGCAGCAAGCGATCGAGACAACCAACCTAACAGTGCAAACGCTCCCAAAATTGCTAGCCAGGTAAACCGACTTGAAGCAAAAAATTGAGTGATTGCGGCTGCGATTCCAGTTTGAAAGAGGAGAACTTCGAGAACAATGAATGCGCCAACGGCTCCCGCTAAGTGCAAATAGGTCTTTCGGATAAATTGAGCGCGTTCTGTGGGTCGAGATTCGGCGACGGTCAGCATAAACTTTCTTCCTTGTAGGAATCGATTTACCTGCCAGCCTAACCAACGGGCAAAAAAATTCGTTGAGTATAAGTGCTATTTCTATCAAATTGGTGACGATTCATCAGTCGATGTAGATATACCTGCAATGATTCGCGATCGCGTTTTTCTACTCGATCGTCATCCGAATGTCATTGTATTTTCACATCTAAAAATTAAAGTAGATTTCTATCAATCTGACTCGCACAAATTTTGCTCAGAACTATCGCAATTTCTTTTTCCTCAAACTCATGAAAGCCTTGGGTAAAGCTAGTTTTGGAGCTTCGGAACTTTCGTAAAACTGCCGAGTCAGAGATCACTACTCTCCGTGTTAAAAACGGTACGGTTATCCCCCACCGGAGCATCTATTCATCACCTTACAGAGCCGGCATGATAGAGAAGTGATCAAAGAGATTTCTAGCCTAATTTTGGACATTTCCATCATGCCTCGCGTTCTGTTCTCCCAAGCTGAATATTTCCTGAAATTTAGCCAGAAATTCCTGCGAGGCTCTTTACTTTTGTTAGAGTTCGTCCTATTATTAGATTAAAGTCGATGTGACTTCGACATAGGAACTTCACTTTCCCGCTGACCGTCAGGTTTACAGCGTAGACCTTCACCTTATCCCCTTCAGTTCAGGTTGACCTTTTCAGAGTGGGCAGGAATGCCCCACCCTGAGCGCATCAGTTTTTCCTCTAAACTATTAGATTTTCGCCGCCCCCCATCGTTTTCATTTCACGGAGTTGACTGCACATGGCTACTGCCAACACCAAATCTAAATCCGCTCCCAAGTCCACCTACAGCGCCGATATGGTGCGTACCTACCTGCATGAAATTGGTCGTGTGCCAATGCTGACACATGAGCAGGAGATTCTCTACGGAAAGCAAGTTCAGCAGATGATGACGCTGCAAGAGAAGAAAGAGAAGCTTGCGAAAAAGCTAGGTCACGAGCCGACGCTGCAAGAGTTTTCTGAGCACGTTCATCTCAGCGATTCTGAGTTAAGCGGCATCCTTCAGCGCGGTCGTCGGGCGAAGCAGAAGATGATCGAAGCGAACTTGCGATTAGTCGTCTCGATCGCCAAGAAGTACCAGAAGCGCAATCTCGAATTCTTAGATTTGATTCAAGAAGGTTCGCTTGGCTTAGAGCGCGGGGTTGAGAAGTTCGACCCGACTCGCGGCTATAAATTCTCGACCTATGCGTACTGGTGGATTCGTCAGGCGATCACAAGAGCGATCGCTCAACAAGCCCGCACGATTCGCCTACCGATTCACATCACCGAGAAGCTCAATAAGATCAAGCGCGTTCAGCGTGAGTTAGCACAGACGCTTGGACGGAGTGCGACCGCCGCTGAGATTGCAGCAGAATTAGAGCTTGAGCCGGAGCAGATTCGCGAGTTTCTGATGCTGTCTCGCCAGCCTGTTTCGCTCGATCTGCGCGTCGGAGATAACCAAGATACAGAGCTTCAGGAATTGCTCGAAGATGATGGCCCTTCACCGGATATGTATCTGACTCAAGAGCTTCTGCGCCAGGATCTTGAGACGTTGATGACGGATCTGACTCCGCAGCAGCGAGAAGTTCTAAGCTTGCGGTATGGCTTGCGGGATGGGTATGAGTTGTCGCTTGCGAAGGTTGGCGATCGCTTAAATCTCAGCCGTGAGCGCGTTCGTCAGCTTGAGCGTCAAGCATTGGATCACTTGCGTCGTCGCAAAGCGAGTGTGCGCGAGTATATTGCTAGCTAGTTTCGTTTCTCACATCAGCTATAGGGGGACATCGATCGATGTCCCTCTTTTTTTTGTCGCTATCGTCTGCCTTGAATGTTGCCTTCGATGTATTGCTTGCTGTAGGTCATGACGCACATTTGACCATAAACTGCATGAGCACCGCACGCTGTCCCGGTTAGCCGATAGCCAGGATTCAACAGTGCTTTGCGGTGTTCTCGGCTTTTCACACCATCATCAATCATCCACTGTCTAACGTGCCATTTCGCAGTCGCGATCGGACTAAAGCTGATATTTTCGCCTGCACTGCCTTGCCAAGTTCCATATCGATTGATTCGAACAAACGGATCGCTGCCATCAGTTCCATAGTGCCCCGCTTTTCCTTTGGGCCCGATGTCGAGTACGTGATCGCGTGCGCCAAGCGATAAGCCTTGCGATACGGTAAGTGCGGAAATTGGAGCCGTTGCCTTGAGATCTCGGATGGCTTCATTGACGACCGCTACGCCTTCTTGTGTTTCTAGCGCTGGATGTCCTGGAAGCTTTAAGAGATTGCCTTGGAAGTACTGCTTTAGTTCAGCAAGTTCGGCAGCGTAGGCTTGAGGATTGGCGCGGAGTCGATTGGTTTCATCCACGATCGCTTGCTCAATCTCAGCGATGCTTTCTGGTTTTTCGGCGGCTCTTTGTACGGGTCTTTCTGGCTGTCGCGCGGACTGTGTAGGGCGACTTTCTTGCTGAGGAGGACTAGACAGAGCCAGAATGCAAAACTGGCTGAGATTCAAGGGGATTCTACAAGCAATTCCAGCGCTTTGATAGTTCGGTTGAAACAAAGATGTCCGAACGCTGCGATTGCGATCGCCATCATTGAGAACCATCAATAAAACAGTTGCCTTTGATGTTTTTTGGGTGCGGCTTCTGAGTTCTGCAACTGAACCCGAAATGCGATCGTATTTTTTATCAATTTTGCCGAAGTTGCGGGCGCTGTTTGAGAGTTCTGGCGATGAGGAAAGCGGTGGAAGGGTTGGGGCAGTGCGAAGAAATGCGATCGCATCATTCATCGCGGAGAGTCCTTCGTGGGTTAAAACGCGCTCATTTCCGGGAAGGCGCAGAATGTTATTTTGATAGTTGCGTTTTTGGGTGTTTAACCATTCCGCGTAGGCTTTTGGGTTGGCGCGGACTTGGTTGATTTCGCTAAGAACGGAGGCTTCAAAAGTGGGGGCGGGTTGAGCGATCGCGCGATGACTAAAAACCAGGATTGCACTACTCAATAGAACTAAGATCGTGAATTTTAGCGATCTTAGTTTGGATTTTCTCACTCGGATCATTCAATTCTCCTCAAAACAATGATCCTCGAAGTGCTTCAAGGATCATCATGGACGCTGTTAGAGTGCCCAGATTGAGGAGCGAGACGATTAAGAGTGTTTCACAGATCGGACTTTGAGAGGAACCTGACTAATCAATGTCGCAGACAGGATCAATGCTGCACCTAAAAAGCCTCGAATGCCTAAAGATTCGCCCAGCCAGAAGAACGAAAAGATGCTTGCAAACACAGGCTCTAAAGTGTAAAGCAATGCAGCTTCAGACGCGCTCACCCATCGCTGTGCTTGGGTTTGAGTCCAGATCGGAACTGCTGTAATGATCACGCCAACATACAGCAAGATATTAAAATGCGCTGCAACTCCAGCAAAAGGTGCATTTCCCTGTAGGAGTGACCAACTGATACCTAACACTGCTGCAACTGCAAGCTGAACTGCAACGAGCGGCATTGTAGGATGTTTTGGTGTGATGGCTTCCATTGCCAGAATGTACAAGGCGACCCCGATCGCACACGCTAAAGTTAGAACATCCCCAGATCCAAACCCGCCCCCTTCCCAGGACAGAATGCTAATTCCTGCGATCGCAATTCCGACTGCGCCTAAGATCCGCTTGGGTAAGTTTCGTCCCAAAATCGCGCCGAATAACGGGACTAGGATCACATTCAAACTAATCAGAAAAGCAGAGCGGTTTGCAGAAATAGACTCTAAGCCAATCAGCGCTAACAAACATTCAGCAAAGTAAAGTCCGCCAAGAATTGCGCCATCTTGCAGCAACTTAGCATTGAGATGACGGAGGTAAGGAGAGAATGCGATTGCGGCGATTGTAAATCGGCTTGCCAGAATAACGGGTGTCGGCAAATCGTTCAGCACCCCTTTGAGCAATGGGAAAGAAGTTCCCCAAATTGCGGTAGTCAAAATCAACAAGAACACACCCTGACCGTGTTGCGGTTTAGAAATCGCAGTCATAGACTCACTTGATAGCAGTTCGCAAAACTTGATTAGAATTGCTCTTATTCATCGTGACGAATCCGCGTTGGAAACCGCAAACGATAGGGTGAATCTCATGTATCAGTGCATTCGATGGATACTCAGGTGATTTATTTTCCTTTTTTGCGACAATGCAGAGATGTGAAACTCGGTGATTGGTATGAGTCTCGATCGCTTAAGTCAACTTAAACTTTCACACCTACGAATTTTCGCTGCGGTGGTTGAGTGTGGCAGTTTTAGCGGAGCTGCTCTTCGACTTCAATTGTCGCAATCTGCGGTGAGCTATGCGATCGGAGTTTTAGAGGCTGAGTTAGGCGTTGTATTGCTGTCGCGAGGTCGATATGGGGCGCATCCTACTCCTGTCGGTGAACAGATTGTCGATCGCGCTCATCAAATTCTGAACATCGTGGATGATATGGCAAAACAAGCCAATCTTGCGAAAGGTTTGGAGGGGGGACATCTGCGAATTTCTTCGTTTCGGAGTGCTGCAACTCATATTTTGCCGGATGTACTCGCTGAGTTTTGCCGTCGGTATCCTGCGATCGCGATTACCCTGACTGAACATGATGATCGACCGAATGTGGAAGAAGATTTGTACAAAGGACGGGCAGAGATCGGAATTACCTACGCACCCGTTGGCTCGGATCTCAAGGCTTGGGAGATTATGCGCGATGAGTTTGTGGTACTATTTCCGCCAGGATTTCAGCGATCGAAGCCAACGTTAGACTGGAAAGAATTAACCTTGCATCCGCTGATTATGGCTCCTGAGAATGATGGCTGTGATGCGATGGTGTACGCCCATTGTGCAAGCTATGGAATTACGCTTCATGCGACTTATCAGGTTCGATCGGATGCCACGATCGTCAGTATGGTTGCAAAAGGTTTGGGAGCGGCAGTCAGCCCTCGATTAGCAGCGGAGCCGATTCCAACAGGAGTCAAAGTGTACAGCTTACCCGTTCCATTGTTCCGAGTGATCAATGTTGCGGTTGTCTCAGATGCACTATTACCGCCTGCTGCTTTTGCTTTCTTGGAATTGGTTAAGAAAACAATGCGGAGCTAACGAGCTTTGAAAGATTACTCTATGAAAAATTACTCTATGTCAGGCGTTTGACGCTTAACGGATGTCGCAATGCTTGATCCTCGCACACGATGAATGTAGAGAACGGGGATTAGAGCATAAAGGAGCAAGCCGATTCTGGTGTTGAGCAATGAAACAAAGATTGCCAGTAGATAAGCGAATGGAACCATTAAAAAGCGTCGTCGAATCGTCCGAATCAAGCGAAGTTCCATCTCGACATCTACTAAGCGATGCCCGGATGTGATGTAGTACCAGTGCCAATAGCGCACAATTCCAGTTAAAAGTAGATTCAATCCGTAAACAACGCTGGCAGTGTGAAGTTGTCCATCCTGCCCGATGAGAGAAGCTGAAAAAGGAATAAATGCAATACACAGGAGAAAAACTAGATTCAGCCAGATGTGAATGCGATCGGAGCGTTGGACATAGTGAAACTCGATCGTATGACCATACCAAAACGTTCCCAGAACAATAAAACTAACGAGATAAGAGAAGATATTCTCTCTCAGTTCCCAAAGCTTTCTCAACCAGTCCATTTCTGAAGTGGCTTCGGGCGCTTGAATGTCGAGAACTAATAAGGTGAGAACGATCGCAAATACGCCATCGACTAATGTTTCGATTCTCTGAGTGCCTAATGTTTGATGCGTAGATGGGTCTGTAGATTGCTGTTTTATGTTCATGGCTAACTGCGAGTAACAGCAACTAAACCAACCATTCCAAGCACATAGAGCAAGAGAACGATCAATGAATCAATTCCCATCCGAAATATTCGCTTTTGCGGTCGAAAAATTAAGCCATACAGATAAACAACAGTAAGCAGAATTCCTAATCCAGCAATATAAATATCTGTTTTTTCCGCTCCCGGTAGAACAGTTTCACCAGAAATTAACGTTGCTAACAAAAACAATACGGGTAAAAAAGCATTACCGCCAAAAATATCGCTTACTGCTAATTGATAGTCTTCGAGCTTCACTGAGGCAAGACCTGTCGAAACTTCGGGGAGCGCAGTCGCAGCCGCCAACACTGTTGCACCGAATAAAACGCCGCTCATCCCCAAATGATTTGCGATCGCGTCTCCCGATTCCTCTAAGCCTACCCCCGCGATCAATGTCACAATCGACGCGGCTAAAAACACAATCCAAGTGCGTGTTAAGCTCTTACCTTTTGACTGATCCGCGTTCGATTGTTGAGAAAATCCTCGATTGGAGGGTTGAGCGTCCGGGGCATCGCCTTGCTCATGCCACGGTAATCCTTTTCGCGCCTGACCAATCAGCCACAATCCCATCATCCATAAAATCGCAATCAACAATGCTCCCGGCGAAATCCGAGCAAAGATCAGAGTCTTCGGTAACTGCGTTGCCATAATTGCCACAATGAGAACCGCAATAACCAGTAAGCCTTCGAGAACTAAGGTCAGAGAAGCAGCCCGATACATCAAAGGCTTTCGACCGCGAATCCCGAACACATCGAGCAGTACTAACACAACCGTTTGAATTGCAATTCCGCCGAGAATATTCCCGGTCGCAATGCCAAGATTGTGTTGAAGTGCAGCACTGACCGTAATTGCCATCTCAGGAAGATTTGTCGCGATCGCTAATAAAATCAGTCCGCCCAATGCTTCACCCAATCCCAGCCGTGACGATAAAACATCAGCCGTGTTCGATAGCTGAACCCCAGCAATCCAAATCGCGATCGCAGCAACAATAAAGATCAACAACAGAAACGGCAACGACAGCATGCTGAACATGATCGCTTTAGACTCAGCTTGAATAAGAGGTGCTTTGAGCCTTTCGATCCTGAGCTTTTTTTACGATCGCATCGTCTATCAATAGTGAGAACAGAACATCGCTAATTTTTAACTTTGTACGAGTGTAAAGAATCTCAGTCTTTCTACAGTTCTAACTTCTACCTGATGGCACAGATGGCGAATTGCTCTGTGTCTTAGCTTGAGGATACGGCGCGATTCGATGATTTGGCTTGACTGGAGGTTTTTCATGGATGCTCCTAGACTGCGCTATCCGAACTCAGGCAAAAGAAATAGACTGATTGGACTCGGATTAGCGACGCTGCTCATCGGCGGGGCAGGCGCATTTTTCATTACCCGTCGTCCAGTTTCTACGCCTCAAACCGTTGCAACATCAACCCAAAGTGTCACAGTTGCCCCAGTACAAACTGCATCGATTTCGCGCACGATTGATGCCACAGGAACAGTCGCGGCACGAGATTTGTTACCGATCGCACCAGAAGCATCAGGCTTGCAAGTTCAACAAGTATTAGCAAACGAAGGACAGACAGTACGGTCAGGGCAAGAACTAGCGATTTTGAGCAGTGATGTACTGCGATCACAATTAAATCAATCTCAAGCACAATCCACTTCAGCGCAAGCCGTTTTAGGACAAAGACAAGCCACTCTCCAGCAGCAACAAGCCACTTTAGCTGAAGCTCAGAGCAATTTAAGACGTTATCGACAATTAGCGCAATCGGGGGCGATTAGTCAGGCAGACTTAGAACAGCGAGCGACCGCAGTTGCGACCGCGCGAGCCGCAGTTGCGACCGCACAGGCAGGAATTGGACAAGCCCAAGCGGACATTCAAGCGAGTCAAGCGGATATCCAGCGGCTACAAGCCCAGCTTGGTCAAACGATCGTGCGTTCTCCTGCCAATGGTGTGGTTGCTGAGAGTCTTGCTAAAGTAGGGGATGTTGCTTCGACCTCTAATCCATTGTTCCGATTGATTCGCAACGGTGATTTAGAACTACAGATTAAGCTTCCTGCCACACAGTTACCGCAAGTTAAGGTTGGTTCCCCTGTTCGGATTACTTCAGATGTCGATCGGCAAATTAACGTACAAGGAACAGTCAGAGAGATTGCGCCCTTAGTTGATCCACAGACTCGCCAAGCTACTATAAAAATCAATCTGCCGCAAAATCCAGCGATTCGATCGGGATTGTTTCTCAGAGCCGCAATCACAACTCAGACCACGCAAGCGCTAACGATTCCATCGAAAGCGGTGTTGCCTCAGTCGAATGGAAGCTCGACGGTGTTTGTTTTGCAACCGGATGGCACAGTGCGATCGCAAACGGTTCAAACAGGCGTGACTCAGGGCAATGATCCGAACAACACAACGGTTGAGATCGCTCAGGGATTGAATGCGGGCGATCGTGTGGTAGTTGCGGGATCGGGTTATGTCAAAGATGGAGATCGCGTCACCATTGCTCAACAATAATTGTTAGTGGTATGTCATTTAATATTTCTGCTTGGTCAATTCGTTCCCCGATTCCGACAATTGTTCTATTTCTGGTTCTGACCTTAGCAGGACTGGTCGCGTTTCCCTTTCTGGGCATTGATGAAAATCCGAATATTGATATTCCTTCAGTCAATGTTACGGTCATACAACCTGGAGCCGATCCAAGTGAACTCGAATCGCAGGTGACAAAGCGAGTTGAGGATGCGGTTGCGGGACTGGGTAACATTGATGAGATTACTTCGACTATTACCGATGGTTCCTCGCTGACTCAGATTAACTTTGTGTTAGGAACGAATAGCGATCGAGCAACCAACGATGTGCGAAACGCCATTTCTCAGATTCGTCAGGATTTACCGCAAGATATCAATGAACCGATTGTTCAGCGCTTAGATGTGGCGACGGGCGGCCCGGTTGTCACTTATGCGGTGGCATCGCAAAATCGATCGACGGCTGAACTGAGCAACTTAGTCGATCAAACAATTAGTCGGGCATTGTTAGTGGTTCAAGGCGTTTCACAAGTCAATCGGATTGGCGGAGTTGATCAAGAAATTCGCGTTGATCTCGATCCAACTCGACTACAAGCAGATGGATTAACCGTTAACCAAGTCAATGATCAGATTCGCGCTTTTAACATTAATCTTCCTGGTGGGCGGAGCAATCTAGGCGGCAGTGAGCAAACGATTCGGACGGTCGGAAGTGCGCCGAGTGTTCAAGCCTTGCAGAACTATGAAATCACTTTACCAAAAGGCGGATTTGTGCCTTTGTCGAGCTTGGGATCTGTGACTGATGGAACCGCAGAACCTAGACGACTGGCACGATTGAACAATTAGCCTGTGGTTGCATTCTCAGTTTTACGCAGTAATGGAAGCGTTTTAGTTGCGGTTGAAGAAGGAGTTCGCAAAGCAGTAGATGATTTACAAAAAACACTACCGCCTGACATTCGCTTACAGTTGATCAACAATGTTCGCGCGAACTATATTCGGGAATCTTATTCAGCTTCGATCGAGTCTGTTGTTTTAGGCGCAGTCCTTGCAGTTGCAACAATTTGGCTATTCTTACGAGACAGACGCGCAACCTTCATTACCGCTGTTGCCCTGCCGCTCTCTTTAATTCCAACTTTCGCCATTCTCAAAGCATTGGGCTACACGCTCAACAATATGACGTTGTTAGCATTAGCGTTGGTGGTTGGGATTCTGGTGGATGATGCGATCGTAGAAATTGAGAACATTGAGCGACATATGCAAATGGGGAAATCTCCGTTTCGAGCTTCGCTGGATGCTTCGGCAGAGATTGGATTAGCAGTTGTTGCAACTACAATGTCGATCGTGGCTGTCTTCGGCCCTGTGGCGTTCATGACAGGTGTAACCGGACAGTATTTTCGCCCGTTTGGTCTTTCCGTTGCTGCATCAGTTTTGTTCTCACTATTAGTTGCACGAATGGTCACGCCATTGATGGCAGCTTATCTATTAAAAGGACATGGAGAGAGAAAAGCTAAACGCAATGGGAAGAGGCAATCCGACTCGCTTCCGTCCATTGCAGCTCCATTTACGCCAACCCATGAAGCAAGAGGTGGAACAACGACTCAACCTGAAAGACAAAGACGCGATCGTTTAGCGGAAGCTTATGAGCCTTTACTGAAGTGGGCATTACGCAACCGGATGTTAACGTTAGGAGCTTCGCTGTTGTTCTTAGTGGGAAGCTTTGCCCTGGTTCCGAGTTTGCCGATTGGATTGTTTGGCACAGCCGATCAAGGGCTTTCAGTCGTTGCGCTGGAATTGCCACCGGGAGCGACTTTGGATGATACCGATCGAGCAGCCCAACAACTGACGACACAACTTCTACAGAACCCAAATGTCAGCGCAGTTCAGACAGATCAAGCGGTGAATACTGCAACGCTCTATGTTCTGCTCAAACCAAAAGGAGAACGAAAGATCTCACAGCTTGAGTTTGAGAATCAAGTGCGTCCTTTGTTCGCTCAAGTTCCAGGAGTGCGACTTAGCTTTTCGGGTCGAGGCTTTGGGGGGGCAAAAGAATTGTCAGTTGCTCTAAAAAGCGAAGATGCACAAGCTTTAACTCAAGTCGCCAACGCTTTAGAACAACAAATGCACCAGGTTCCAGGTTTAGTAGAGGTTTCGTCGAATGCAAGTCTACTAAAGCCAGAAGTGCTGATTCGTCCTGATCCCGCGCGGGCAGGCGATCAGAATGTTTCAGTTCAGAACATTGCTCGAACGGCTTATGTTGCGACATTGGGCGATAGCGATGCGAATTTGGCTAAATTTGATTTACCCGATCGACAAATTCCCATCCGCGTTCAACTCGCACCACAGTTCCGCACTGATATTGATACGATTCGGAACTTACAGGTTGCTAATCAGAATGGAAGCTTAGTTGCACTGCAAACCGTTGCCGATATTCAGTTGGGCAATGGCCCTTCTCAAATTCGACGGTACAATCGCTCTCGGCAAATTTCCGTCGATGCCAACCTACGCGGAATTGCACTTGGTGAGGCATTGCAGCAAGTGCATGCTTTACCTGCTTTGAAAAATTTACCCGCAGGCGTAACTCAAGAACGAATCGGAAGCGCCAAAATCATGGGCCAACTTTTTGGAAATGTGGGAGCCGCATTGGGAGCCGCAGTCGTGTTTATCTATGTGGTTCTCGTTCTGCTATTCGGTGATTTTCTACATCCGTTAACGATCATGGTGGCATTGCCTTTCTCATTGGGTGGCGCATTTTTCGCATTGCTCGTCACTCACAAAGAACTGGGCTTGTATGCTTTGATTGGGATCGTGTTGCTCATAGGTCTAGTGTCGAAAAACTCAATCCTATTAGTTGACTATGCGCTGTTGAATCAGAAAGAGGGCAAATCGACCTACCGAGCAGTACTAGATTCGGGTGTGGCTCGTTTGCGTCCGATCTTGATGACCACGATCGCAATGATTGCCGGAATGACCCCGATCGCTTTAGGAGTGGGTGCGGGATCTGAGCTTCGTAGCCCAATGGCGATCGCGGTTATCGGCGGACTCGCAACTTCAACCTTGCTTACTCTCGTTGTTGTACCTGTGATTTTTACCTATATTGATAGCTTCCAGGATCGGCTTTCTCGAACTGTCTTTCGTCGAGCAGTCGAGCGTCAAGCCGAAGACGAGGAACAACCAGAACGAACCATTGATCCAGCGATGCGAAGATAGCAGTTACGATCGCTTGTCTGAGACCAGCATCGGCTTGAAATCGAATTTCTGTCATTCTGCGTTCTGCTTCTGGGATTGAGCCGCTTTTAATTTTTGGTACAGCAAAGGACTCTTCTCTCGGCAAGAGTTCGGCGAGTGAACGTTATGCTTGGGCTGTACGTGCGTACTGGCGACACCTTTAGAGTTGATTGGAGCGCAGAATGAAGAACGATGAAGCCATCAGCGAAATCCGCAGGATTCGACACACTATTTCTGAAGAGCATGGACATGATCCTCAAGCGTTAGTGAACTACTACATTGAACTTCAGAAGCGACATCCTAAATTGGCTCAACAACAAAGCAATCAGTCTGAGCCTCTAACTCTTGACGATCGCTCCAAAGTCCGCTAAGACTCTTGCATGATTTCGCAGCACACCTAACAGGTTGAGTCGATTTTGCTTAATGTCGAGATTGGAATCCATCACTAACACACTGTCCTCACCGTCAAAGAACGCACTCACTGTCGGCACAATCTGGCTTAAAGCTTCGACGAGTTTTGTATAGTTCGCTTGACCTTGCATCGTTTGATTTAACTGCTGAAGTGCCGCGAAGAAAGCTTTCTCTGAGTTCTTTTCAAACAATTCGGGGCGAATCACTGGAACGGGATCAAGCTGCTGTTTGTCTAATGTTCCTTGAACGGCTAGACGAGATGCACGATTGACAGTTTCATAGACAGCAGCGAGGCGTTGATCAGTGCGAATTGTTTGTAGAAATTCGGCTCGATCGCGAACATCTAATAAATTTTGCAAAGCGCGCGCTGTATAGTCTGGGTCGTTCTCGCCTAAGACTGCATTCACGAGATCGTAATCGATCGATTTCTCATCTTTCAACAATGTTTCAACGCGCTGTAAGAAGAAGTCTTTTAGTTGTTTGAGCAGATCGGGTGCTGAGAGCTTTTGAACTTGAGCATAGTTTGTACTAAAGCTAGAAACAACCTGTTCTAGAAGCTGATTGAGATCAATATTTAGACTTGCTGCCCAAGTAATGTTTACGATCGCGGTTGCCGCTCGTCGCAATGCAAACGGATCAGATGATCCAGTTGGAATCAGTCCCAATCCGAAAATACTCACTAGCGTATCTAAGCGATCGCTAATTCCAACAATTTGACCTGCTACAGTTTGCGGCAAATCATCGCCTGCACCACGCGGCAAGTAATGTTCATAAATTGCAGTGGCAACGGTTTCAGATTCACCACAAGCGATCGCATATTTCTGTCCCATCACGCCCTGAAGCTCTGGAAATTCACCGACCATTTGAGTCACGAGATCAGCCTTGCACAAGAGTGCAGCTTGTTCAACTGAGGCACGATCGTTGATATTCAACTGGGTGCAGAGTTGAGCCGCGATCTCAATGATTCGATCGACTTTCGATCGTACTGATCCAAGGTCTGCTTGGAATGTAACTGTTTCGAGTTTGGGTAAGTAGGCTTCTAAGGGAATTTTACGATCGGCATCGAAGAAGAACTTTCCATCTGACAATCGCGCTCGGATCACTCGCTCGTTTCCTGAAGCAATAATTTCTGCTTTTTTTGGATCGCCGTTTGATGTAGTGATGAAGTAGGGCAAAAGTTCAGAACTGTTTGAGTTACGAACTGGGAAATAGCGCTGATGGCTTTCCATTTCAGTTGTGATGACTTCTGCGGGAAGCTCTAAGAAGTCTGCATCGAATTTACCAACAACCGCAGAAGGATACTCAACTAAATTGGTGACTTCACGCAATAGACTTGGATCAATGATTGCAACACCATTAATCTGTTTTGCAGCATCTTCAGCCTGCTGCTTGATCATCGTTTGGCGATCGTCTGGATTCACTTCGACAAATGCAGACTTTAACGCTGATACATAAGATTCTGGATTGGAAATCGAAATCGAATCGGGATGTAGAACGCGATGACCCCAGGAAATCCGATCGCTCTTGTAATTGATCGAATTGCTGGTCATCTCGATCGGTAAAATCACATCATCGAGCAGTGTTACAAACCAGCGAATCGGACGAGAAAACCGCAGATCACCATCGCCCCAACGCATAAAGCGTTTTCCTTCCAATTGCGTGATCCATTGTGGAATCAGTTCGGTGAGAATTTCTGAAATGGCTCGACCTTTGATCGTTTTTTTCACGAAAACAAATTCGCCTTTCTCAGTTGGACGAATTTCAAACGAGTCGATCGAGACTCCTTGTTTCTGAGCAAATCCCTCTGCTGCTTTGGTGGGTTTGCCATCTTTGAAAGCGGCTTGCGCGGGCGGGCCTTTCACCTCTTCATTTTGATCTGGTTGCTGTGCGGGCAAGCCTTGAATGACGATCGCTAATCGTCTCGGTGTGCCATAAAACTGAATTGAATCTGATGCCAAATTTAGCTCAATAAGCTGTTTGGGAATTCGCGATCGCCATTGCGACAATGCCTCATCGACAAAGCTTGCGGGCAGTTCTTCGGTTCCAACTTCGAGTAAAAATGATGGCATAACGAAAGGCGATCGCGAAAATCAGTCTTATCAGTTTACCGCGAGACCGGAAGATTGAAGTAGGTGTCTCTTGTCCAAAGATTTTGATTTCGGGGAAGTAGATGAGATTGGGAGAGCGATTACTGTTCGAGTGACTCAGGCATCAATTCCATCCCACAGTTCAGAAGTGGGCTTTACTCTGCCTTCTTTGATGTCCTGCAAAGAGATTCGCAAATGGGCAAGGATCAGTTCGTTTGGGTCATCGTCTGGATCGTTTAGAAGCGTTAGGATTCCTCGATCGACAAGCAGTTGATAAAAATCATCGACATCCATCGCGATGACTTAGGCAGCTTGCTCAATGAGTAAGATTTTTTGTTGGAAAAGCGCGATCGCGACTTCTTGGCGTAGATCTGCTTCTGTCAGGGATAGATTATCGGGAAGGTCGATCGTGATTTGCATGATTTAGGCTCCTTCGTCGGGGGCTTCACTCATTTTATCGAGATAGGTGATGGCTGCTTTTGACCAGACACTTTCTTCGAGGTAATGTTTGACAATTTCTGCGAACGTGGCTTTGATGGCTTGAAAATGACGCTCTGGATTTAGTAGCTGTTTGCGGAGGGTGACAAGGGGATGAGTGGTGGAGCGTTGGATTTCGGTAAATTCGGCGTTGAGGACGGTGAGGGCTTGGGATTCTGTGGTGACTTGAGGATGCTGCGTTTGAAGTTGCGTGAGCAGAAGTTGAAGATCAGCGATCGCGGTTTTGATTTCGGGGTCTGTAGAGTGGTTGTTTTCGATGTAGGTATCCACTTGCTCGAAGATTTGAACTTTTTGAGCGTTGGGGAAGTTGTATTTAGATAGATTGCTCATTCTGAAATTTCTTGTGAGATGTTGAATTGAGTCTCAGCGCGGGTGATAATTTCTCGGACTTCGTCGGCAGTAATGTCGGGTTTGTCTGATTTGGAATAGAGAGTCACGAGCAGAATTTGTGCTTCTGTTTTGAGGTAGTAGATGATGCGATAACCGCCGCTTTTGCCTTTTTGGACATCGCTATTTTTGACTCTGACTTTAAAGAGGGTGTAGTTCATGCCGGGAATTTGATCTCCTAGCAGTTCACCGGATTCTAATTGATCGATGATGGGTTGAATATCGATTCGGATGCGGCGATAGCGTTTTGCGAGTTGCCGAATTTCTCTTTCAAAGCGATCGCTAGTCCTAACCTGAATGGGTGGATCAATCGACATCCATGTTCTCCCAAAGCTGAGAGACAGGTTTAGTTCGTCCGGCTAGGACATCTTGCCAGCCTTGATAAAGTCCTGCTCGAATTTCTTCAAGCGGTGTGTCTTCGAGGTCTTCTTCGGGTTCGGAGATGAGGACGATGACGCGAACTCGACTGTTATGAGCAAGGGTCAAAGGTTCGTCTAGAGTCAGTTGTCCATCTTCTGTGAGCGTTGCGGTTGTTTCGATCGCTTTCATGGTTCAGTCTCTTTGAGGTTTCTGAGTTAGAGGATGTGCTTTTATGATGGCGGATCTTTAGTTGGGGTTTCGTAATATCGATCGATGTTCTCGAAGATTTTGACTTCGGTGGCGTTGGGGAAGTTGTTGATTGTGGGGGAGCGATCGCTGTTTGGGTGGGTTTGTCGATCGAGTTTCTGTGCTTCTAGATGGGCTTGAAAGATTTCGTAGTTGTAGTATTTGCAGTTCTCTTGGATGGCGAGGATGACATCGAAGGCTTTTTCACCCGAATAGGGTGAGATTAAGGTTTGGAGGTGGGGAAGGTATTGAGCGATCGTCTCTGTGTGTTTCTTCGCAATGTTGCCTAACGCCTCTGGTGCTATCCTACGCACAAATCTCCTACGCAGAAAAGAGTCAGAATCCTCCGGCAGTTTGAGCAATCCAGGAATCGCTGCTTCACTCCCTATCTCGCCTAACGCCTCTGCTGCGCTCCCACGCACATCAGAGTCAGAATCTTCCAGCAGTTTGAGCAATCCAGGAATCGCTGCTTCACTCCCTATCTTGCCTAACGCCTCTGCTGCTCTCCAACGCACATCAGAGTCAGAATCTTCCAGCAGTTTGAGCAATCTAGCAATCGCATTCTCCGATCGCGTTTCCCCCAAAAGCTGAACCCTTAGCCAATTCGGTACTTCCAAAGCATCTATAAACCCAACTGTCTCCTTCTGAAACGCTAGCTTTACCTCTCCTGCCAGTCTCGCACCCAAAACCCAATCGACCTCTAACGCCAATCTCACTACCCGAATCGCCAACGCCTTGTCTTCCACCAGCGCCAACATCAACGCCAAAGGCTCCGTCTTGTTCAGATAGTTGAGATAGTTTTGCTTAATCTCGTCATCGCTCAACGTTGGCAACTGCCCTAGCAGACACTCTGCCACATAATATTCCTGGATCAGTTGATGTCGAAACTCTAGCTCCTCGCTGTTCGTCCTCACCTGAATCAAATGATGCTTCTGCAAATCCCGCAAACACTTCCGCGCAAAATCTTCTGCATACGGTACTTTGCCATCTAGAAATTGCGCGATCGCTCTAACCGCCTCTTCTTCCCGAATTGCCACCCGAAACTCCGTCGGCTTTTCCCCCTGCATCATCACCCAAGCCAACTGCTGAAGCACAGGCTTCCACCAAGCTCGATCGCTCTCAATCCGCACATCTTCTTTCAGATACCGCTCATACCCCTGCGTAAACTCCCGAAACACCAACCCCAAATTCTCAGGAATCGTCTCCGTCTGCTCAAATAATCCACACAGCATCCATAGCAGCAACGGCGTTTGCCCAAACTCCCGCAATCGATCGTTCAACTGCCGCAGCATTTTCTCTGCTTGCTCTGCCGACAAATACGATCGAACAAACTCCCGCATCTGCGCTTCCGTCAGCGGCTGCATTTCCAATCTCTTCTCAATTCCCAAATCTCCACCAAGACTCAAATCTCGCGTCGTGAAGATCATCGGCAGTTTCGGATGATTGCGGCGAAAAGCTGAAAGCTGCGATCGAGCTTCCTCCGATGGCAACTCATTCACTCCATCGAAGAGAATCAGAGATCGCTTCAACGCCTCTGCAACTTGTTCAACAGGTAGATCATGCCGAGTGAACGAATCGTGGATTAATTTATCGATCGACCCTTGCCAATAGCGCAATTCCACCAGCACCGGAATTCTTGCCTGCGGATTCGTCGCCTCTTCTAGCATCAATCGCGCCAACGCCGTAGACTTTCCCGAACCCGGTCGCCCCACTAACAAAACCTGCTGATCTGCATACTTACGAAGCCCTTCCAGCACCGAGAATCGCTCGATTTTCTCTTCTCGCTCTCGCTCCTCCCGTTTGACCGTCTGCACCATCAAGCCAAAGTCAAAAAACGGCGATTCTTCCTTCGCCTGCCGTTGCTTTCCTGTGGCATCCGTAAAGGTATAACGCTCCCACCACTTTGCATAAGCGGCGCGAATCGACTCAAGGTAGGGTTGAAATTGAGAAGACATCGATCGAGCAACGGGAGAAAGGACTTGTCCCTTATCCTACACATCCAAACCTTGAAACATCGGAATTCTTGAGCATTTCTTTTGCTCGAAACCAAAAGAAAGATGTGCGAATCGAATATCTCTTCAGTCATATTCGATTTCCCCTGCGGAATATACATAATTCCTTTGCGTCCATCGAATTCGCTCTCCGTCGCATTTGATTTTCCCTCAGTCGCATTCGATTTCCCCTGCGGAATATACATAATTCCTTTACGCTCATCGAATTCGCTTCCTGTCACATTCGATTCGCCTGCGGAATCTACTGAAAAACTTCGATCTCTTCGTCACCCAAAATATTCATTCCCACTCAATACAGTCGCTCCCATTCAAAGTTCCCCAGAATGGGGGATTTAGGGGGCAAAAAGAACCAAAACGCAGCAAAAACCTCAACCAATACCAATCCCTGGGAACACTAAAAACGATCTTTACGAAACGGACACCCTTCCATGCCGACAAAACGCCTCTCCCGCGAAATCATTCAGCAAGATGTAGACTCCATGAATGGACTAAACGCCATTGTTGGCTACCACACCAATCGAACAGAAGCCACCCCCGAAGGCTTACAGCTTGCCTATCGGACAATGCTGGCAAAACAACAACTCGAAACCGAACAGCAAGTGATCGCCCGCGAAGCCGCAGAAGCCGCCCGTAAAGCAGAGCAAGACTTTCATAACGCAGTTCTCGCAATGAAAGAAGCCGTCAAAGGACAATTTGGCTCCGATGGCAAAGAAGCTGTTGCCATTGGACTCAAGCGCAAATCCGATCGCAAACTTCCCACTCGTAAATCGAAAGAGACAGCAGGGCGTTGAGTTGAGCGAGAAGATAGCAAAGCAGAACGAAGTCACCCCAGACGATCGCGCTTGATCAGTCGAACAGAAGAAGGCAGAATCAAGCGCGATCGCTTCGCCTCATAAAGTGTTCGTTAAACTTAAAGAAATGTTGCAAGGTGAATTCGCGTGGCTAGTGAAACGATTTCTTTAGGCAGAACAAATTTGACTGTTCCGCCGTTGTGTATTGGAACATGGGCTTGGGGCGACTCGTTATTCTGGAGTTTTGGCAAAGAGTATAACGAAGCGGATTTGAAACAGGCGTTTGAGAATGCGATCTCGTCGGGCGTAACTTTCTTTGATACCGCTGAAATTTATGGTCTAGGCAAGTCAGAGCAATTCTTGGGTCAGTTCATGCGGCAGACCGATCAGCCGATCCAGATTGCGACAAAATATATGCCGTTACCGTGGAGATTCAACGCTCAAGCGGTACATGATGCTGTGACAGAAAGCCTCAAGCGTTTAGGTGTTAACTCTGTTGCACTCTATCAGGTTCATATGCCGTTTGACTTTTTCATGAGCAAGAAAACGCTGATGGAAGCGCTGGCTGAAGAAGTCAAACAAGGCAGAATTGGCTCGATCGGAGTGAGCAATTATTCTGCGGATCAAATGCGAGAAGCACAAGGATATCTTGCGACAAAAGGCGTTCCGCTAGCCGTGAATCAGGTGCGGTATTCATTGATTACGCGCGAAATTGAAGCGAATGGAATTCTAGATACCGCGAAAGATTTGGGCGTTACGATCCTTGCTTATAGTCCATTGGCTCAAGGATTGCTAACCGGAAAGTATAAGCCCGAAAATGCGGATTCTGTAACCGGGGCGCGTAAGCTTGATCCACGATTTGGTCGGCAGGGATTAGAGAAATTGATGCCTGTGATCGATCGCTTAACTCAAATTGGGGCGAAGTACGATCGCACTCCCGCTCAAGTTGCACTGAATTGGCTCATTGCTCAAGGGAATGTGATTCCGATTCCGGGAGCGAAAACGGCGAGTCAGGTACAACAGAATGCAGGCGCTATCGGTTGGGCGCTGGAGCCGGAAGAAGTGGAGCAGCTTGATTTGTTGACGCGATCGTCAAAAAATAAGCTCTAGAGTCTCTACTTAAGTCGAATACTACAATCTGAACCACGTCTCATAGTTGGGGAACAACAGAGTCTACTATTCTCGCCTGTGATGCCCCAACTATGAGACGCGCTAGAAAAACCGTTCAATCTGTGCTGGCTTTCTTGATCTTGTTTAGCTGCTTAGGAACAAAAGTTGTTCAAGCTCAAATTACACCCGCGATCGATGGAACTGGAACAAAAATCAATCGCACTCCAACACAGTTCGACATCACAGGCGGGACGCGATCGGGAATTAATTTATTCCATAGCTTCGATCAGTTCGGACTCAATCCAGGACAAACTGCTAATTTCCTTTCAAATCCCAGCATCCAAAATATTCTCAGTCGCGTTACAGGTGGCAATCCATCCGTGATTAATGGCTTGATTCAAGTCACAGGTGGCAATGCAAATCTTTACTTGATGAATCCGTCTGGAATAATCTTTGGAGCCGGAGCGCGGTTGAATGTTTCAGGGGCGTTCACAGCGACGACAGCCAGCGGGATTGGGTTTGGGAACAATTGGTTTAATGCGATCGGCAATCCGAACTATACTCAACTGGTCGGTAAGCCCTCGGAATTCGCGTTTACGAGCGGCGGCAGCCTCTTCAATGCGGGAACCCTCAGCGCTCAATCGGTGACATTGCTCGGCGGAACCGTGGTGAATACGGGAACGATCGAAGCTCCAGGCGGCAACATTACGATCGCGGCAATTCCCGATCAGAAGCTAATCCGAATCACTCAGGCAGGAACGCTTTTGAGTCTGGATTTACCGATGCAAGAAAGCATCAAAGCGCAACCGTTACCCGAATTACTGACGGGCGGCAATCTGTCTAATGCAACAGGAGTCACCGTTGAGAATGGCATCGTTAAGATCGCTGCAACACCAATTGCAACACAGGCAGGAAGCGCGATCGTATCTGGTCAAGTCTCAGTCGCAGGAGAAACGCCTGGAAAGGTTCAGGTTTTGGGCGATCGCATTAATTTAATCAATGCCAACATCGACGCATCAAGCACAACGGGAGGCGGAACGGTTCTAGTCGGTGGAGAAGCAGAAGGAAAAGGCACAACGCCGAGAGCAATTTCTACGACTTCCGATGCTCAGACTAGGATTTCTGCCGATGCGATCCGACAAGGAGCAGGTGGAACCGTCGTTTTATGGTCAGATGACACCACGAAAGTTCAGAGCAACATTAGCGCTCGTGGAGTCGATCGAGGTGGCTTTATTGAAACCTCTGGTAAACAAAAATTAGATGTAAATGATGCGATCGTAAATGCAAGTACGACCAAAGGCGACCCCGGTACTTGGCTGCTTGATCCTACGGATATCAACATCGCAAACACAGGCGGAACGATTACACCAAGTGCGATCGCAGCTTCACTAGATGGCGGAACGAATGTTTCCCTCACGACTGCGGGAGCCGGAGTCGGTGTTGGCGATATCACGCTGACGAATTCGGTGAATCAAACGGGCGGCGGGACAGCCTCGTTAACGCTGACGGGAAGACGATTGCTGCGCCTTGGTAGCGCGGTATTCAATCTCAGCACAACTGGAGATTTGACGTTTAATCTAAATCAAGTCAACCCAGAAGCAACGGTTCCGACGAGTGCGATTCAGACTGCGATCGGCACAATTGGTACTGTTCCAGGAAATCGCATCATCAACTTAGGAGCGGGAACTTACACAGGTGGAACGCTCACGCTCAATAACAGATTGGCGATTCGTGGGACTGGCGCAACAACAATCTTAGATGGTGGCAATGCAAGGCAAGTTCTCAATATTGGTACGGCTGGAAATGTCACGCTGGATGGAGTGACGATCGCCAATGGTGCAACGACAACCAACGGAGCAGGCATTTTCAACAACGGCATCACAACGATTCAAAACAGCATTGTTCAAAACAATGTTGCGAGTAGTAGCGGCAGCGATGGCGGTGGAATCTACAACAGTAATCAATTGACGATTAGTAATTCGACCGTTCGGAACAACACAAGCGGTGACGATGGTGGTGGAATTCGTAACGATAAGACTTTAGCGATCGTCAACAGTACTATCAGTAGCAACACCGCTCAAAGCGCCAGCAGTTCCACCAGTGGCGGCGGCGCAATTCTCAATACCATTCCTGCCACAACAACAATCAGCAACAGCACCATTAGCGGTAACTCAGCTAAAGTCGGCGGCGCAATCCGCAATGATGGGAGTTTGACCTTGACTAATAGTACTGTTAGTGCAAACACAGGAGCTAACGGCGGCGGTATAGTCAACACTGTAAATCCATTGAATCCCACGCAGTTTGGCAGAACGACGCTGCGAAACACAATCATTGCGGGTAACGCCGATGCTTCTAATAACGCGCCTGATGTCTTCGCCTTTGTTACAGGTTCCTTCACCGATCAAGGCAATAATTTAATCGGCATTGGCGATACCTTCAATAGTCCATTTAATGCTGCAACACTCCGGGGAACAGCAGCGTCTCCACTCAATCCGCGACTCGCTCCTCTCGGCAACTCCGGCGGTACGACTCAGACTTATGCTCTACTGCCCGGAAGCTCTGCGATCAATGCGGGTACATCAACCGGCTCACCTGCCCAAGATCAACGCGGTCAGGCAAGAGTCGGCGCGACTGATATTGGTGCATTTGAATCTCAAGGCTTTACGATCTCGGCAACAGGCGGAACGCCACAAAGCACCACGGTGAATACAGCCTTCGCGACTCCGCTAACCGCGACGGTCACAGCGAACAATGCGATCGAACCTGTTGCAGGTGGAATTGTTACTTATACGTCTCCCAGCACAGGCGCATCGATTACACCAGGAACGCAAACGGCAACCATTAATGCTTTAGGAAATGCCAGCATTACACCAACTGCGACAACTACAGCCGGAAGCTACACTGTTAGCGCAACTTCATTGGGAGCCACAGGAACAGCGAATTTTAGCTTAACGAATAATCCTGATAATCCTTTTTCGATCGTTGCTACAGGCGGAACGCCACAAAGCGCAGTGGTGAATACGAACTATAGTCAAGCGTTGCAAGTTTTGGTTCGAGATCAGTTCGATAACGTGATTCCAGGAGCAACAGTCAGCTTTAGCGTTCCGGGCAGTGGTGCGAGTGGAATACTCACGGCGACAACCACGACAACGAATGCCAGCGGTATTGCGGCAGTAAACCTTGCCGCAAATACGATCGCAGGCAATTTCAGCACGACAGGCAACGTTAGCGGTGTTGCGACTCCTGCAACTTTTGCACTAACTAACTTAGCTGATGGGCCCTTCTCAATTGCAGCGACCAGTGGTTCTGGACAAAGCGCGATCGTTGCCAATCCCTATAACAATCCGCTCGTTGCAACCGTGCGTGACCAGTATGGCAACCCCGTCTCGAACGCCACTGTCAGCTTCAGCGTTCCGGGCACTGGAGCAAGCGGAGCTGTGTCTGGTGCAACTGCCACGACTGATACCAACGGCAATGCTTCAGTAAACATTACAGCAAATACGATCGCAGGCGACTTCAATACAACGAGTAGCGTCAGCGGTGTTGCCACTCCTGCAACATTCACATTGACGAACCTTGCGGATGTGCCGTTCTCGATTACAGCGACCAGCGGTTCTGGACAAAGTACGACAGTTAACACCAATTTTGCGAACTCGCTGCAAGCGATCGTGCGTGACCAGTATGGCAACCCTGTCCCAAATGCCACTGTCAGCTTTAGTGTTCCAGGTACAGGTGCAAGCGGAACGATCACGGCTGCTACCGCCACAACCGATGCCAGCGGTAGTACTTCAGTGAACATTACGGCAAATACGATCGCAGGTAACTTTGCTGCTTCCGGTCAGGTGGGTAGCGTAGCAACTCCTGCAAATTTCTCGTTAACGAACCTCGCCGATCTGCCTTTCACAATCACGGCAACAAATGGCTCTGGACAAAGCACCACAGTCAACACGAATTTTGCCAATCCACTGCAAACCACGGTGCGCGACCAGTACGGCAACCCTGTACCGAACGCAACGGTGAGCTTTGGTGTTCCAGGTACAGGTGCGAGTGGAACTCCGTCTGCTGCAACTGTGACCACGGATACAAATGGGAATGCAGCAGTTAACATTACAGCGAATACGGTTTCAGGCAATTTCAATACCACGGGCAGCGTTGGTGGCGTAGCAACTCCTGCAAACTTCTCCCTAACAAACCTCGCTGATGTTCCCTTCTCCATTGCCGCAACTAGTGGCTCTGGACAAAGTATTACAGTCAACACCAACTTTGCCAACCCGCTACAAACCACGGTGCGCGACCAGTACGGCAACCCTGTACCGAACGCAACGGTGAGCTTTGGTGTTCCAGGTACAGGTGCGAGTGGAACTTCGTCTGCTGCAACTGTGACCACAAATGCAAGCGGGAACGCGACGATTAACATTACAGCGAATACCGTTGCAGGTAGCTTCAACTCCACAGGGAGTGTTGGCGGTGTTGCGACTCCCGCGACTTTCTCTCTGACCAATCTTGCCGATCTGCCGTTCTCGATTACCGCGACGAATGGTTCTGGACAAAGCGCGATCGTTGCCAATGCGTACAGCAATCCGCTCATTGCAACTGTGCGCGACCAATACAGCAACCCAGTCCCGAATGCCACGGTGAACTTCAGCGTTCCAGGGACAGGAGCAAGCGGAACGCTCACAACTGCAACCACAACCACAGATACCAGCGGTAATGCAACGGTTAACATTACAGCCAATACAGTAGCAGGTGGCTTCACCACTTCCAGCCAAGTTGGCGGCGTTGCGACTCCTGCAAGCTTCTCGTTGACGAACCTCGCTGATCTGCCGTTCTCGATTACAGCAACTAGTGGCTCTGGACAAAGTACGACAGTGAACACGAATTTTGCCAATCCGCTTCAAGTTACTGTGCGCGATCAATATAACAATCGCGTGCCAAACGCAACAGTTAGCTTTAATGCTCCAGGTATAGGTGCAAGCAGTGTTTTTAGTAGCACGACCGCCACGACCGATACTAGTGGCAACGCTTCAGTGAGCATCACAGCGAACACTGTTTCGGGTGGCTACAACTCGGTTGGGAGTGTTGGCGGTGTCGCGACTCCTGCAACATTCACATTGACGAACCTTGCAGATTTACCATTCTCGATCGCAGCCACAAGTGGTTCTGGACAAAGCGCCACGGTTAACACTAACTTCGCCAATTCACTGCAAACCATAGTGCGTGACCAATACGGTAATCCCGTACCAAACGCAACGGTTAGCTTCAGCGTTCCGGGTACAGGAGCAAGCGGAACACTCACGGCTGTAACCACAACCACAGACACCAGCGGCAATGCAACAGTCAACATCACAGCAAATACGATCGCTGGAACGTATAGCACAACAGGTTCTGTTACTGGAGTTGTGACTCCTGCAACCTTCAGCCTAACGAACACACCAGATGTCGTGACTCGATTTGATGTCGCGGGCTTCCCTTCAACCACAACCGCAGGCAACGCAGGCAGCTTTAACATCACAGCCTTTGATCAATTCAACAATCTTGCAACGAACTACACTGGAACCGTCGGTTTTAGCAGCAGCGATGCAAACTCAACGCTTCCCAGTGCAGCCACCCTCACGAATGGAACGCGATCGTTCAATGGCATCTTCCGGACTGCCGGAACTCAGTCACTCACCGCAACGGATTCCAACTTATCTGTGAGCGGCAGTCAGACTGGAATTACCGTTAACCCCGCAGCCCCTTACTTCATTGGTGCAAGAGGCGGAAGCGGTCAAAATACGATCGTCAATACTGCGTTTGGTTCCAATCTTCAAGCAACGGTTTACGACATCTATAACAATGTGATTCCCGGTGTGAATGTTGTGTTTCAAGTGCCGGGAAGCGAGGCTAGTGGAATCTTTACGGGAAGTTCGACGTTAACGACAGATGCAATGGGAAGCGTTTCGATCCCGATTCGGGCAAATACGATCGCGGGACAGTTCATCGCTCAAGCTCAAGTGAGTGCAGCAAATAGCTTATCTGAAATACCTGCAAGCTTCTTTTTAACGAACAATCCAGACGTGCCGTTTAGCGTGAATGCGATCGAGGGTGCGAATCAATCCACAACTGTCAATACGGCTTTTGCGAATTCAATCCAAGTTCAGGTGCGCGATCAGTTCGGCAATGCGATTCCGAATGCAGTGGTAAACTTCACAGCACCGACCTCTGGCGCAACGACTCAGATTCCTGGCACAGTCTCAGTCAATGCAAACGAAGATGGAATTGCAAGTCTGAATGTTGCAGCGAATACGATCGCAGGACAATACATCAGCAGCGGAAGTGTAAGCGGTGTGAATACTCCAGCAAACTTCAATTTGACGAACACTCCGGATCGTCCTGCCTCGATTGTTCCAGTCGGCGGAAATGGACAAAGCACGATCGTCAATACTATCTTTAATCAGTCACTTCAGGCTTTGGTGCGTGATCAATTCGGTAACGTGATTCCGAATGCAACGGTACAGTTTGGCGCGCCGATAAACGGTGCAAGTGGTCGCTTATCGAATCTGAATGCAATTACAGATGCTTCTGGTATCGCGCAGATTGATATCAATGCGAATACGATCGCAGGACTATTCAACACGACAGCATCCGTTGAAGGAGCCAGCACAGCCTTTAATCTATCGAACTTAGCGGATGTTCCGGCACAAGCGATCGCAGAAAACACCGCTCAACGGATTCCAGTCAATCGAACCTTTCTTCGTCCTCTGCAAGTGACGATTCTCGATCAGTTTGGGAATCCGATTTCAAATAGCAGCGTGACGTTTAGCTTACCCGCCCAGGGAGCGAGCGGGAGATTTGAAAATGGAACCTCCAATATTACGGTGAACACAAACGCAAATGGAGTTGCACAAGTTCGCGTGACAGCAAACGATGTTCAAGGTAGTTTTACCGGAACGGGAAGCATCTTGAATGTGATGCCAGCACAATTCAATTTATCTAATGTTTCAAGCTTTGCCTTAGCGGATGAAGTTCGATTCAATCAAGACCTTTTCGGCACGGTTCCTTCAGAGCCTCAAGTTTCGCCGATCGATCAAACGCCCCTTCTGTGTGCAGTGCGCGATCGCGTTGAATCTCTCGATTCTTATCAAGGCGTTCCCGCTTGCCTCGATCGAGTCAGCACCCGTCGATAATTTGATTTTATTCTCATTCGAGTATTCTGTAGTACCCGATTCGTTGATAGCCCCTCTCAATCTAAAGGTTTTTATGTTGCGGTGTGAGTCTTTTCTGTCTAGCGTTCTTCTAAGCATTCTTGCTTTGAGTCTGGTTTCTCCTGCCTTGAGCAATTCAAAATCTCAGCTACTTCGCCCGAATCCGAATGTCGATCGCTTTCCCCAACCGATTCCAACTCCGCAACCTCTTCCAACCGATCCACCAGCATTAACTCCAACGCCATCAGAAACACCAAAGCCAAATCCTTCGACAATCACAATTCCGGTTCGTAAAATTGAGATCATTGGCAATACAGTTTTCAAACCTGCTGAAATTCAGAAAATTACGCAGTCGATCGAAGGTCAATCCGTGACATTGAAGCAGCTTCAGAATGTTGCGGATTCGATGACTCAGCTTTATCTCAATCGTGGCTACATTACTTCTAGAGCAGTTCTTGTTGACCAAGCGATCGCGGATGGCGTGGTACAAATTCGAGTGATTGAAGGGTCGGTCGAGAAGATCGAAATTCAAGGATTGCAACGATTACGAGAATCGTATGTCCGCGATCGCATTAAACTTGGAACTTCTACCCCGCTCAACAAAGACAACTTAGAGGATCAACTCAGACTGTTAAAAGCTGATCCATTGTTTGATTCAGTAGAAGCAAGTCTTAAAGCGGGAAACGGGATCGGACAAAGTATTCTTACGCTCAGAGTCCGGGAAGCAAAACAATTCAGCGGATTTGTGGGAGCAGATAACTTATCGCCGCCGAGTGTCGGATCAGAGCGAATCGGCACAGTGTTGAACTATCGCAATCTCACGGGACTGGGTGATGAAATTAGCGCGTTGTACTATCGATCGACTCAAGGCGGATCAAATTCGTTTGACTTTAACTATCGCATTCCAGTGAATGCAATGAATGGGGCGGTACAACTGCGCGTGTCACCGAGCCGCAGCAAAATTATCGAGCCGCAGTTTGCGGACTTTGGCATTCGTAGTGAAACGGATTTGTATGAACTGAGCTATCGTCAGCCTTTGATTCGTACCACTCGTGAAGAGTTTGCATTGTCGATCTCGTTTGCAATGCAGAATGGTCAAACATTCCTATTTCAAGATACGCCGTTTCCGTTTGGCATTGGGGCAGATATTGATGGCAATACTCGCACTCGCATTCTAAAGTTTGGTCAAGACTATGTTCGGCGCGATACGCAAGGGGCTTGGGTTGCTCGATCGCAGTTTAGTCTCGGTTTGAATCTTTTCAATGCCACGACCAACGATTCACCCGTTCCTGATGGTCGCTTTTTTAGCTGGCTTGGACAACTTCAACGGGTTCAGCGATTGGGAAATGATCATCTATTGATTCTTCAAGCTGATTTTCAACTGACACCGGATAGTTTGTTACCGTCTCAGCAGTTTGTGATCGGCGGTGGGCAATCGGTTCGCGGCTATCGGCAAAATGCGCGATCGGGCGATAACGGATTTCGATTGTCGATCGAAGATCGAATCACAGTTCAACGCAATCCAACGGGCGCACCTGTTCTGCAATTCGCACCCTTCATCGATGCGGGAACGATTTGGAATCGATCGAACAATCCGAATGTGCTACCGAATCAGCGGTTTTTAGCGGGGGGTGGACTGGGTGTGATTTTGGAGCCAACTCCAGGATTACAGCTTCGCGCAGATTATGCAATTCCGTTTTCGAGATTGAGTGATCAAGGAAACAATGCTCAAGACAAAGCCTTTTACTTTAGCGTTGGGTATAGCTTTTAGAATTCATCGTCTCTTCACACATTTCTCTTGGAAATTCTACCTTACCGATGAATAATTGAAAGGTAAGGGTAGATACCAATTAAATGTAGGAATCACTATGAGCTGGGTTTTAGTGGTCGATGATAGTGCTGTTGTCCGAGAACTCATTTCAACCGAGCTACGACATCGCGGGTTTGATGTTGCTGTGGCAAATGACGGTGTAGATGCAATCTCTCTCATTCAGAAACATCCGCCCGATTTGGTGATTACGGATGTGGTGATGCCGCGTATGAATGGCTATGAGCTTTGTCGCTGGATCAAAAGCGATCCGCGTAGTCAAGATATTCCTGTGATGATTTGTTCAATCAAAGGCGAAGACTTCGATCGATATTGGGGTATGAAACAAGGGGCAGATGCTTATATGACTAAGCCCTGCCCCCCATCTGAGATATTAAGTGTGGTGGATTATCTGTTAATGCGAAGCGCAACGAATTAAATTCACGGTTTCAGCACCACTTTGATACAGTTATCTTTCTTCTGCTTGAAGATCTCATAACCGTGCGGAGCCTGTTCTAGAGGCATTGTGTGGGTGATTACAAAAGATGGATCAATGTCACCGCGCTGAATGTGTTCGATCAAAGGCTTAAGATAACGATGCACATGGGTTTGACCCATTTTGAACGTTAAGCCTTTGTTGAACGCGGCTCCCATCGGAATCTTGTCGAGAAAACCACCATACACACCCGGAACCGAAACCGTTCCGCCCTTACTACAAGCGACGATCGTTTGGCGAAGTGCGATCGGTCGATCGGTTTCCAATCGAGCCGCTTGCTTCACTTTATCCGCCCAATACTCGATGTTTGCTCCGTGCGATTCCAAACCGACAGCATCGATCACAGAATCCGGCCCGCGTCCACCTGTCATTTCTTTGAGCGCATCCCCGACATCCACTTCCTCATAGTTCAGCACTTCTGCACCGCACTGAGTTTTTGCCATTTCTAACCGTTCGGGAACGCGATCGATAGCAATCACCCGCTCTGCACCCAGTAAGAAAGCACTCTTGATCGCAAACTGTCCAACTGGTCCGCAGCCCCAAACCGCTATCGTATGCCCCGGCTTGATATCACAATGTTCTGCTGCCATGTATCCAGTCGGGAAAATGTCAGTCAAGAACAAGACCTGTTCATCCGTCAGCTCAGGCGGAATCTTGAACAATCCGGTATCTGCAAACGGCACACGAGCATACTCTGCTTGTCCGCCTGCATACCCGCCAAAGAAGTGCGAATAGCCAAACAATCCCGCCGGAGAATGTCCGTATAGCGGTTCAATCAGCGAAGCATTCGGATTCGAGTTATCGCACAGCGACCAAAGATCGGTTTTGCAGAAATAGCAATTGCCGCAAGAAATCGTGAAAGGAACAACAACACGATCGCCGATTTTGAGGTTTTTCACCGAGGGCCCGAGTTCCACAACCTCGCCCATGAATTCGTGACCGAGAATATCACCGGATTGCACCGTGGGAATGAAGCCATCGTAAAGGTGGAGGTCAGAACCACAGATCGCGGTCGATGTGATTTTGACGATCGCATCACGCGGATTCAAAATCTTTGGATCAGGAACCGTATCGACTCGGACATCTAACGCATTGTGCCAGCACAAAGCTCTCATTTATTTCTCCTCTTCAAAAACTCTGGTTTGACGGTTGCGCTGATAGAATCCAGGTTCTTCCTTTACTAGAATCTTTCCGTTAGGTTCAGCGGTTTCTTGGCGCTTACCGAGAAACTCCTTGGTCGAAGGAGCAAGTGGCTCATCTAGGTTGAGTTTTTCTTTGACATTCTCAGCGATGCCTTTGAGGTCTTCTTTGACTTCTTGGACTGGATCAGTGTTACCTTTGGTATCGATCGCAGGTTGATTTTTGCGATCGCGGACTTCTTTTTTCGTGTTCAGTGTTTCATGATTCCGCAGCTTTTCCGAAGAATCAGCTTCTCTCAGCTTTTGTCCAGCTTCCTGCATACTACTAGAGTCACTCATGATGCCTTTCGCTTCATCGGGCGTGATTGCAGCAATCGCAGTATTGGTAAAGAATAGAGTGAAGGATAGAACAACGCTCAGAATAAGCGATGAGAAAATCTTGCGTAGGTTTTTCATAGTTAAGGTCTCAGTAGAACTTTGATACATTTATCGGTTTTGTGTTTGAACATTTCGTAAGCCTGCTTTGCTTCAGTCAGCGGCATATGATGAGAGAAAGCAAACGCGGGATCAATGTCACCTTTGAGAACGTGATCAATCAATTTGGGCATATAGCGCTGTCCGTGCATTTGTCCCATTTTGAAAGTCAGCCCTTTGTTAAAGGCAGCTCCCATCGGCAGCTTATCGATGAATCCGCTGTACACACCCATCACCGAAATCACGCCACCTTTGCGACAGGCAACAATCATCTGTCGCAGAATATGAGGTCGATCGGTTTCGAGTCGAACGCTCTGCTTCACTTCGTCGTACAGTCCCATCAGTCCGGTTCCGTGCGCTTCAAGTCCGACTGCATCGATACAGGCATCCGGGCCACGTCCGCCCGTCATTTCTTTCAAGGCATCACCCGCATCCACTTCTTCATAGTTAATGACTTCCGCGCCGCACTGAGTTTTTGCCATTGCTAAACGTTCGGGAAAGCGATCGATTGCAATCACTTTCTCTGCACCTAATAGATATGCGCTTCGGATCGCAAACAATCCAACTGGGCCGCATCCCCAAACCGCGATCACATCTCCAGGCTTGATATCACACAGATCCGCACCCATATATCCAGTTGGGAAAGCATCAGAAATGGGTAATGCTTGCTCATCGGTCATACCATCAGGGACTTTGACACAGCCATGATCTGCGAATGGAATGCGGACATATTCAGCTTGTGCGCCTGCATATCCACCGAACAGATGTGAGTATCCAAAAATCGCAGCAGTGCTATATCCAAACAAAGGTTCTTGGAGTGCGCCCCCCGGATTCGAGTTGTCACAGAGCGACCATTGGTGGTGAGAACAGTAATGACACTGACCACAACCAATGATCGAGGAGACAACAACGCGATCGCCTTTTTTCAGCTTTCTGACTTCGCGCCCGATATCCACGATTTCCCCCATGAATTCGTGCCCGATGATGTCGCCGGGTTGCATTGAGGGAATGTAACCATCATAGATGTGCAAATCTGATCCGCAGATCGTGGTTGCTGTCACTTTGAGAATGGCATCTCTCGGATTCAGAATGGTTGGATCAGGAACATTATCGACGCGGACATCATTCGCGCCATGCCAGCAGACAGCTTTCATTGTTGATTACTTGTATAAGTGAACAGAGAGACATGGATTTTCACTGCGTTGCCATCAGCTTCTGCCCCCTAAGTCCCCCACTCGTGGGGGACTTAGAAAATTGGAATCTTCTTGGCTTGAAGTCCCCCACGAGTGGGGGATTTAGGGGGGCTTCCCGCATTGAATAACGAAGCAGACTATGTTGATTTAGAGAACTATCCGTGACAGCGAGGTTGTCCTTCAGTAGTCGCAATTTCGCCTGCTTCCATCAGTTGCTTAAAGCGGCGAAGTTCGTCTCCAACCTGCTGTTCTGGTTCTTCACCAAACAGTTTTGCTAAAGCTGCCGTAAGTCTGCCGCCTGCGATTTCGTATTCCATCACTACTTTCACTTCAGTTCCGCGATCGCCCGGTGCAGGACTAAACCGCACAAATCCCGAATTATCAACATCCGCACCTTCAATCGATGCCCAAGCAATCAATCGATTCGGCTCGTCTTTGATCACTTCTGCATCCCATTCGACTTCTTGACCTAAAGGCGCGTTTGCGACCCAATGAGATCGCTTTCCGCCTTCGCTCACCGTCACAGATTTAACGTGCTTCATGAAGGTCGGTAGGTTCTCGAAGTTATGCCAATAGTTATAAAGCTCTTCAGCGGGTCGGTCGATCGTAACGGTCTTTTCAACCTTCAGCGCTTTATCCAATCCAACCGCCTCGCTAACCTTGTCGGTTAAGCTTTTTTCAGCCGTTGCGCCATGATAAGCAAGACTTCCACCTGCAAGCGCGGTTAGGACACCTCGAAGCGATCGCTTCTGCAATCCAAATAGCACCATTGCGCTACCACTGACGATCGAGGCCCATTTTTCGGTATCGGTGATCGATTGCGGTTGCGCTTCAGAAGAGTTGATAGTTTTGTCTGATTCAGTTTCCATAGGGACTCACGTTAGGGTTGAAACTCAGAAGTCGAAAGTCACGGAACCTTCGACTTCTGATGGAGAACTTATGCGCCTGTCGTTGCAGGACGGCTAGAGGGTTTTGGAGATTGAGGAACGCGATCGCCCAATCGGTCTTTGTAGAGATTTGCAATGCGCTGCTCGTCTCGTGCCAAAGTCACTTCTATCTGATCCAAAATTTCAACAGTTGCCGGATCAGTGAGCTTGTTGCGGAGGTTGTATGTATCAACCACACCTGTTTGCAAATCGCCTAACGCACGTCGCAAGATTTCGACGTCAGTTTGCTCATTCTGGAAAAATGTTTTAATTCCAGCATAAAGATTGCTGATTGCGGCTGGAAGCGAGGGCTTTTCGTTGAAGACTGCTAATCTTGATTCTAGCTGCTGAACGTGCTGGTGCTTGTGCTGCAAAATCTCTTGAAATAGTTCTTTCATTGCATCATCCGGGGCATTGTCCGAATAGTGCTGGAATGTTTCTAAGCTAAAGCGCTCCCCTTGAATTGCAGTATTTAACGCTTGAACAATTTCGCTTCTACTAGAGCCGCCCCATTCTTCTCCTAACTTCCACCAACCTGCATCGAGGTCACTAATCAGCGGCAGCGTCGTATCTGGAATGCTGAGATCTAATTGCTGAAGAATTGCTGTCACGAAAATCGGCAAATCCCCCGGACGACGAGAGGTGAGCAAATTATCATCAATCACTAATGGTTCATCAACGAACTCTGCACCCGCATTCTGCATATCCTTGCGAATCGCGCGGAATCCAGTCGCCCGAACGCCATTTAACATATCGCCTTCGATTAGCACTTGAGGCCCGTGGCAAACCGATGCAACTAACACACCGTTCTCAAGCGCATCTTCAACGAACTGAACCGTTTTCATGTTCGTCCGCATCTTGTCTGGTGCTTGACCGCCTGGAACAATCACCGCATCAAAATCAGTCGCGATCGATTCCGTCGTTGTCGCGTCTGCTTTGATATTCAGCTTGCCTTGCTTGCCTTTATATTCTTCATTCACACGCGAACCGAGAACCACGACTTCGGCTCCCGCTTTCTTCAGCGCATTGTAGGGAAGCTGAAATTCGGCATCTTCAACCCCTTGCTCAATTAAGATTGCAACCCGCTTCGGCTGCGCGTCCATCACCATTGCTGCTTCTCCCTTGTGTCTAGACTTCCGTGCCCCAAAATTTGCAGTTCTCGGATTCACAGGCTTTTTACACAGTAGAAGAGAATTTTCGATCGCTCCTCACTCGCATGACAGAAGCAAATCTCTCTCTTCAGGCGGATCAAGGAACTTTCTATGTGAAGAGCCTGCTTTGATTGCAATTCGTTAACTTACAAAGATGCGATGCCTTAGAGCGGGAGAATACGATGACTTACAGCAAAAGCAATTCAGGATACCAAGACATCTCTGATGAGGCAGATCTAGAGGCATCGCTGCATGAATTGGGCGGCGATGTTGAAGACGACGATCTTGAGCCGGAAGAAGACTACGGCGATATCCCACAAGAGTATACCGAGTCATACGGAACGGGCGTTGCAGAACTGCCGGGGTATACGATCGGCGGTCGAACGATGCGCGATCGACAAAGCGAATTTCACGAAGCATCTCCAGAGCTAACAGGCGGCGATATTGATGCCAACTATGAGCAAGCTAACGCAGTTGGAGATGAATCGGTTGGTGGAACTTCAATGACTCCTGATATGGACATTGTGGATGAGCTAGGACGTGCAGTGGGTTTGGAGATGAGTGACTACAACTATCTGCATACCAATGAAATTTTAGAAGGGCGTGACGATCGTAGATGGGAGCTTGAACCTTCCTCTTCTGAAGATTATGCAGACCGTAGAAATAATGAAGACCTTTGATACCTACATAGAACAATGAACTTAAAACCGATTAATCAGCAAGTCGTAGCAGTCGTAGGAGCATCGAGTGGTATTGGTCGCGATACTGCGTTAAAATTCGCGGAAAAGGGTGCGAAAGTTGTTGTTGCGGCTCGTAGTCAAGCGGGTTTAGCGAGCTTAGTTGAAGAAATTCATCAGAGCGGCGGAGAAGCGATCGCGGTTGTTGCAGATGTGGCAGATTATGAGCAAGTGAAAGCAATCGCAGATAAAACGATCGATCGTTTTGGTAGACTCGATACTTGGGTTCACTCAGCCGCAACCGGATTGTTCTCAACCTTCGATCGTATTACCCCCGAAGAGTTTAAGCGCGTGGTTGATGTAGATTTTATGGGGCAAGTCTATGGCGCGATGGTGGCATTACCATTGCTCAAGCAAGAAGGGCGCGGATCATTAATTCATATCACTTCGGTTGAAGCACGTCGATCGCTGCCTTACCAGAGTCCCTACGCTGCCTCAAAGCACGGAGTAATGGGAGTGCTGGATGCACTTCGACTTGAATTAAAGCATCAAGGCTATCCGATCAATGTTGCTAACATCATGCCGGGGGTAATTAACACTCCTTTCTATAGCAAAAGTAAAACAAAGCTCGGTGTTCAACCAATGGCAACACCACCTTTTTATAATGCTAGTTTAGTAACTGATGCGATTTTGTATGCGGCTGAAAATCCCGTTCGTGACTACATTGTAAGTGATGTGGGCAAAGTGCTAGATGTGGTTCAGCGGATCTCACCTGGATTAGTCGATACGGCGTTGTTAGCGATTGGATTTGCGACACAGCGCACCGAGAAAGAGAAAGGCGAAGACGATCCGAACAATCTGTATGAAGCGATCCAGGAACCCGGATACGATCGAGTAGATGGAGATTACAAACATCTCGAAGTTCCAAGCTTGCTCGATCACATTGATAAAAATCCGCTGTTTTCGGTCGGGGCGCTTGCTGCGGTAGTTCTGGGCGGCTTGACGTTGCTAGGTGGACTTAGAGATCGTAGTTAGTCATCTTTTTCACTCCGTTGCTTTCGGCTTTTGCCCCCTAAATCCCCCATTCTGGGGGACTTCGAGAAGGATTTCCCAAATTTAAAGTCCCCCAGAATGGGGGATTTAGGGGGCGATCCTCAAGCGTTCTAAGTTTCTAAGCTGTTCAATCTCTCTAATGTGGGGCAAGTCTAACTTGTCCTGCATTTTTCTTTCAAACATTAATTCAGATGGCAAGAAAACGACCCGTTTCGATTCAGCAACTCGCTCAAACTCATTTAGGCTACGATGATCTTCGACCTGGGCAAGAAGCCGCGATCGCATCCGTCTTAGAACACTGCGACACTCTAGCCGTAATGCCCACCGGATCAGGTAAATCTGCAATCTATCAACTCGCAGCCGCGAACATTCCCGGATCAACGATCGTTGTTTCTCCCCTCTTAGCACTACAAAAAGATCAGGTTGATTCGATCGCTCAAGATGATATCGATGTCGGTTATGCAGCGGTGGTTAATTCAACGATCACAGGATGCGAACGAGCTAAAATCTTTGATCGCTGGCGAAATGGTGAAATCGAATTCCTGTTTCTCGCACCTGAACAATTCAACAATGCAGATACGATCGAACATTTACAAGCCGCTCCACCTTCGCTATTCGTAATTGATGAGGCACATTGCATTAGTGAATGGGGGCATAGTTTCCGCCCAGACTATCTTCGATTGGGAACGGTGATTGAAGCTTTGGGACACCCGACGACATTAGCTTTAACTGCAACCGCATCGCCGCCTGTGCGAGAAGAAATCATGCAGCGTCTAGGCATGAAAAACCCGCGAATCATTGTGAAAGAATTCGATCGACCCAATTTGCGTCTAGCTGTTGAGAACTATGATGACGAAGATGAAAAGCGCGAGATTTTTCTTAAACGGATTCAGCAATTAACGAAACCAGGAATTGTTTACGTTGCGACTCGAAAAATTACTGAATCATTAGCTGCTGCATTAAATGAAGTTGGAGTTCAAGCGATCGCATATCACGCAGGACTCAAAACCAAAGAGCGCGAACAGGCTCAAAATGCTTTTATGTCCGATGAAGCAGAAGTAATCGTGGCAACGACCGCTTTTGGGATGGGTGTGGATAAGCCGAATGTTCGATTTGTGCTGCACTATCACATCAGCGACTCGATCGATAGTTACTACCAAGAAATCGGACGAGCCGGACGCGATGGTGATTCAGCTAACATTATTCTGTTTTACACACCTGATGACTTGAACTTACGAAAGTTCTTTTCGGGTGGCGGAAAGCTAGATGCCGAGAAAGTCATCGAACTTGCGAAAATTGTTCGACAACAATCCGAGCCGATTCACCCCAAAGCCTTAAAACCGCTGACTGATTTATCGCAATCAAAGCTGAAATGTATCTTAAATCAGTTAGAGCTTGTGAATGTAGTCAAAACGCTTCCGACTGGAGAAGTGTTTGCAAATGATAATCCTCCCGACCTTGAACAAGCGGCACAAGAAGTTTTACACGCACAAGAGCGCAAAACGAAAGTTGAGCGCTCGCGCTTAGAGATGATGCGCGGTTATGCTGAAGTGCAAGACTGTCGCCGCAAATACCTACTCAACTATTTTGGTGATCCCCGCGAAGAATTGTGTGGATACTGCGACAACTGCAATTCTGGGATCGCAACGCAACAGAACGCTCGTCGTAAACCATACAAACTCAATAGCCGCATTCTTCACAAGTCTTGGGGCGAAGGAACAGTCATGCGATACGAAGGTGACAAAATTGTGATTCTATTCGACGAGGTAGGTTACAAAACGATCAGCCTGGAAGCCGCACTATTACGGGGATTGCTCCAACGAGTTGAGTAAAACACGCGAGCCAAATCCTGCCGACGATCCCTCTCCGTAGCCAGAGTCTTAATGTAATCTTCCACGCTACCTTGAAGCGATCGAGCTACCTTGAAGGAAACGATCGCTTCCTTGCCGTTACAGAGTTAGCAGAGAAATTATATGTCACAAAGTTTTGGTGTAATTGGTCTAGCTGTTATGGGCGAAAACCTCGCGCTTAATGTCGAGCGCAACGGTTTCCCCGTCGCTGTCTACAACCGCAGCCGCGAAAAGACGGATGCCTTCATGGAACATCGCGCAGGCGGAAAAAATGTCAAGGCAGCGTATACGATTGAAGAATTCGTCGCCTCGCTGGAACGTCCCCGCAAAATTCTGATCATGGTGAAAGCGGGTGCGCCTGTGGATGCAGTGATCGAGCAACTCAAGCCCCTGCTTGATGAAGGCGACATCATGATCGATGGCGGTAACTCTCTATTCAGCGATACTGCCCGTCGCGCCGGCGAACTCGAAGCCGCAAAATTCACCTTTATCGGCATGGGTGTCAGCGGTGGCGAAGAAGGTGCGTTAAATGGCCCCAGTTTGATGCCCGGTGGTACAAAGACCGCTTACGAATTCCTAGAGCCGATTTTGACCAAAATTGCCGCTCAAGTTGATGATGGTGCGTGCGTCACCTACATTGGCCCCGGTGGCGCAGGTCACTACGTCAAAATGGTTCACAACGGCATTGAATACGGTGATATGCAGTTGATTGCAGAAGCCTATGATCTTCTCAAGAACGTTGGCGGACTCGATCACAACGAACTGCACGAAGTCTTCACCGAATGGAACACGACTCCAGAGCTGAATTCCTATCTGATCGAAATCACCGCAGACATCTTTAAGATTCTCGATCCCGATACACAAGCGCCGCTAGTCGAACTCATCCTCGATGCCGCAGGACAGAAAGGAACTGGACGCTGGACAGTGACCGATGCGCTTGAACAAGGCGTTGCGATCCCCACGATCATCGCGGCTGTCAACGCTCGCATCATGTCTTCTTACAAAACTCAGCGGATCGAAGCTTCACAGCAGTTGAGCTACGAAAGTCCCAAGTTTGACGGAGACAAAAAGACCTTTATCAATGCAGTTCGAGACGCGCTGTATTGCTCGAAAATCTGTTCTTATGCTCAAGGAATGGCGCTGCTCAATGTGGCATCTCAGACCTACGGTTATGCGTTGGATCTCGCAGAATGTGCGCGAATCTGGAAAGGCGGCTGCATCATTCGTGCCGCCTTCCTGGGCAAGATTCAGCACGCTTTCACCGAAAACCCAACGCTGCCGAACTTACTGCTGGCTCCCGAATTCAAGCAGACGATTCTCGATCGACAATCAGCTTGGCGTGAAGTGATCATGGCAGCGGCTCGTCACGGGATCGCGGTTCCTGCGTTCAGTGCTTCGCTTGATTACTTCGACAGCTACCGCCGCGATCGCTTGCCACAAAACTTAACACAGGCGCAGCGCGATTATTTCGGCGCACACACTTATCTTCGCACCGACAAAGAAGGCGTATTCCACACGGAATGGACGACCTTGGCGCAAGAATCAGCATCAAGTTTCTCGACTCCGCAGAAGCTCACCGCAGATCAGCCCCGTCCGAGTGCGGAAGATGTTGAGATAAAAGAAGTGCAGACTAATCGTTAGTCAGTTACACTTAAGCCACTAGCTTGGGAACGTTTGCAAATAAAGGTCGATCGAGGAAATTCCTCGATCGACCTTTTTGATTAAGTCATTCACAAAACTCTTAAGCGGCATAGAGTGTCTCTATGCCGAGAATGCGATCGCGGGTAAGAACAAGCTTGACAACTCGAACTCATTCCGAGTACGCTTTAAGGGTAATCAATCCGCTGGTAAGGAAACGCGCTTATGTTAGCCGATCGACAAGGGCAAAAAGTTCCAGATGTTACGTTCCGCACCCGCGAAAATAACGAATGGGTCAGCCTCACCACACATGAAGTATTTTCAGGAAAAACAGTGATTGTGTTCTCACTGCCGGGAGCATTCACACCGACCTGTTCATCAACGCACGTACCAGGCTATAACGAACTCGCAAAAGTTTTCAAAGCAAATGGAGTCGATGACATTGTTTGTATCTCGGTCAATGATGCTTTCGTGATGAACGAGTGGTGCAAAGATCAAAACGCAGAAAACATCCGAATGATTCCCGACGGAAATGGCGAATTCACCGATGGGATGGGAATGTTGGTTGACAAAACCGATTTGGGATTCGGCAAACGATCGTGGCGCTATTCGATGCTGGTGAAAGATGGCACGATCGAGAAAATGTTCATCGAACCAGACGAACCAGGCGATCCATTCAAAGTGTCGGATGCCGATACGATGCTGAAGTATGTTAACCACGCCGCAGAAAAGCCCAAAGCAATCTCATTGTTTACAAAAGTGGGATGTCCCTTCTGTGCAAGAGCAAAGCAAATGTTGAGCGAGCATGATTTCGATTATGAAGAGATTGTTCTCGGTCGGGATGCTAGCGCTCGAACCCTGCGCGCTGTGACAGGTGCATCGACGGTTCCGCAAGTGTTTGTCGATGGCATATTAATCGGCGGTTCTGAGGAATTAGCAGCGTTCTTGGGCTAACGCAGATTGTAATTAAGGGCGCAATAAACCGCGCCCTTAATTAAGCCTATAATTCTGCTCGAATCGTAAAAGAATAATCTCCACCCGGTTCAAGCTGATAATCTTTCGCTTCGAGAAATCGCCCGAGCGGCTCTTTGATCAACGCGCGTCCCAACGAGGGCTGAATACTCAACAACCCGCGTCGAAAATGCCAGTGAAACTGCCACTCATACTCATTCGCCCGCACCTCTCCTTCGATGCTGCCCTGTTGCCAGGACTGGCGGAGAATGCGGACATGGGCAGTGGTTTCTGGTAAACGTTTGCTCACGATTTATGACTTCGGCTCTACGTTCCGATTGTTATAAAGACTCATCGCTTTTTCAACCCCTTGCTTCAGACTGAGTTCGATCGCGCTGACGGTCAGGTCTAAAACTTCGTCGATCGTGCTTTTCTCACTCGGCGCAAAGCTGCCTAATACATGAGATACCGCGTCTTTTTCATTCGATTTGGCGCTACCGATACCAATTCGTAATCGAGGAAACTGCTGCGTTCCGAGATGTGCGATCGCGGATTTCATGCCATTTTGCCCGCCTGCTGAACCGGACAAACGAATTCTCAATCGACCAACGGGTAAATCCATGTCGTCGTAGATCACCATTACAGCTTCTGGTGAAATCTTGTACCAATCCAAGACAGCGCGGATCGACTGCCCAGAATTATTCATATACGTCGTGGGTTTGAGCAAGCGAATTTTGCCCGCAGGACTCATGCCCTCTCCAAAAAAACCCTGAAACTTTTTTGTCTCAGATAAGCTGATTTTCCAGATTTTGGCTAAACGATTGACGGCGAGAAAGCCGACATTGTGGCGGGTGTTTTCGTACTTGCTGCCGGGATTTCCCAGACCCACAATGAGTTGAGGTAGTTGAGGAACAAGAGGCGCTTCGGGCATAGAAATCTAGTCTTTCTCGACGGTCGCGGTGATTGGTTCATCGGTTTCGCGATCGATTTCCGCAGGGGCAAGGGTCGGCTTTTCTTCTAAAGTCGCTTCCATCGGTTGCGGAGTCGAAGCCGTCACTTGGTCAGCCTCGCGCTTAAACTCGTTCTCAAATTCTTTTGAAGCATCTTGGAAGCTACGAATCGCTTTACCCATACTGCGTCCAACTTCGGGGAGCTTTTTCGGGCCAAAGACCAACAATGCGACAACCAGGATCAAGACCATTTCGGGTAAGCCAATACCGAAAAAGTTCATATCAATCTCCGAGTAAGGGGTAGCTTCTATTTTAAAGGGTTGTTTCGCAGAGTTTCACGATCGTCTCTCGCCCTTTTTGAAAACCTGATTAAAAAAAATCCCGGACGAATCCGGGAGAGGATACGCTAAAAAGCTCTGAGCTTTAGCCGCCCCAATCCACATCGAAGCCGTTGAGAAGCAGTTCTTGGTTATAGATTTGCAGAATGATCAGCAGGAATACCAAAAACAACGCCATAAAAATGCCCATCAAAGGCGTTGTGCCCCATCCGGGAACGACTTTACCGTATTCTGAATTTAAAGGTTTGAGGATGTCTCCCAACCGAGTCCGCTGTGCCATGGCTCACCTTACAAGTTAGTCTCGACAGATATCTAGCTTCACACTACCACTTTCCCGTAACGCTGTTAATGGGTGTGATTAAATCCCGTTATTCGTCGCCTTTCCAAGCCTCAATTACTTCATCAACGGTTTTTCCTAAAATCCGAGATAGTGGAATCAACTGATGGCTTTCCACTTCTTCGCCTTGATAGATTTCTCGCAGATCTGCCCGCGACAGCCGATACGAATCACAGAATTTCGCGAATTCGTCTTCGGTCAGATCTAAATCGATCTGCCGTTCCCGCAGCAGCATCGCAACTAATGCGCTTCCATGCAAAGGTCGCTCTACTTTCGCGCGATATCGCTGCACCAATTCAGCGACGTTATCTGAAGATCCCCCTGTCCGCGCTACCAAGTCATAGCACGCTTGATACAGCGCTTTTTGAAGCATTTCGGCTTCGTTGAGCGATTTTGCGATCTCACCTGCATGATTTGGATCGCAAAATCCGACGATCGCGCCTTCATGACAAAGCGGCACGTAAGCTGATTGAGCCGAACATTCCCAAGGCAGAACGGATTTAACCTTTGGCATAATGACACCACCGCACAGAACAAAAATCTTTGCTTAAGATTCCCGTAGGCTCAGACCATCACTCAGGCACATCAAATAAAACCGTGGTAATGTAGCGCTCTGCCCAAGCCTCCCCAAATGCTTTTTCTAATACTCGTCGCGTTTTGTCATTCTGCTGCTGCTTCGCGCAATAGTACTGCTGTCCAGCTAAGATTTCGGCGCTGCGTTCTGGGGTTGGATCGGTCGCGATCGCAATCTGACAGTGAATTTCCAAGTACGATCGCACTTGTTCTAAAAACGCCGCTTCTTCCTCTGGGCTGCCCGGACGCACGAGCAAACAGAAATCAGAAAAGATATCGCCCCATTCTGGAACAGCTCGTCGCTGAACGAATTCGGTTTCGGGGACGGCTTTGAGTGCGGTTTGGTAATCGTCGGGAAGTTGGCGATCGTGATTGGTTGGAGAAAGATCAGCGATCGCTAAACTAATCTGTCCGCCGCGTCCCCCGACTAGATCTGCCCCAAACATCGGTAGGGCATATTCCGAGCGGGGAAACATAACACAGTGCAAGATATCCAGCGAGTTTCCCAGTTTCGCAAGCTCTAAGTGGAGTTTGCGAAACTGTGGTGACTGATAGCATTTGTTTTCAATTACTAGTTTCTCGCCTTCCATTCGTCCTTCTACATATCCCAAATCTTCCGGCAAGAGATAGGGCGACAGATCTAGATGCTGCTGCCAAACCCGTTCGATCATGTTGGCTAAGTTGCGAATTAGAGGATGTTGCTGTTGACGAAGTGAGGTCGAAAGGGAGGACATATTAATCAGAGATAAAGAACGAGGCAAGACGATGAACTTTTGCTCAAATTCCCCTCTCTACAAGGATATCAGCTTGCGACTAGCAATTTATCAAGGCTATAACGGCTGTAGAATTCGGTGAAACTATGGCAGGGCAAATCCTGGGCGATCGATATCAAGTCGAACGAGAATTGGGCAAACACGCGGGACGCTGGACGCTTTTGGTGCATGACCTTCACGCCAAAGAACGGGTCGTGGTGAAACTACTGTGTTCGGATGAGGATTTGCAATCAGACGCTTTGAAACTGTTTGATCGTGAAGTGGAAACTTTGAAGTCGCTGTCTCATCCCTGTATTCCAAAGTATTTGGGCTATTTTCAGCATTGGCTTCCGGGCGGTCGCGCGCTCGCTCTGGTGCAAACTTATGTGGCGGGTCGATCGCTCTCTGATTGTCTCAGCCGAGGACGCAGATTTAACGAAGCCGAAGCGAAACAGATTGCCAAATCGGTGCTGTACATTTTGATCTATTTGCAAGAGCGCAATCCGTCGATCGTACATCGCGACATCAAGCCGAGCAATATTCTGTTAGGCGATCGTAAGATTCATCTGGTCGATTTTGGTTCGGTAAAAATAATTTTGAATCGGCAGGATGGGATTTCTGACTTTACAATCGTGAACACGCACGACTTCACGCCACCGGAACAATACAGCGGACGAGCAGTGACGGCATCTGATTTATATAGTCTGGGACTAACCATCATGACGAGCGTGACCGGGATTCAGCCGTCTCAGCTTCCGCGCAAGGGAAATCGCTTTGATTTAGAGTCGGTCGTTGATTTGAGTCCAGCGTTTATCGATTGGTTGCAGTGGATGACGGAAACCACGATCGAGCACCGTTTGCAATCCGCGATGATGGCACTTCAGGCACTCGATGCGGCACAGGTGAGAAGCGCAATCGCTAGCTGAATATTCTGTAACGTTTCTATAACCGATCGCGGTCTTGTTCAAACTCAAGTGAGACACTGAAAAGTAAGCAGTCACTAGCATTTCAATAGTTAGGAGCGAGTTGGATGACCCCGCGCTCGGTTGAGTCTTCTAAAAAGAAATTGTGGTACGCCGCGATCAAACCTCCCATGTATAGCGTGGCAGTGATGCCGATTTGGGTGGGTTCTGCGGTGGCATTTGCCGAAACTCGATCGCTGAATCTAGTGGTTTTTTTCACGTTTTCGGTGTCGGCGATCCTGATTTTGGCGTGGGAAAATTTGAGTAACGATGTGTTCGACTCGGAAACTGGAGTCGATGTGAATAAGGCGAATTCGGTGGTGAATATTACCGGAAATAAGTCGCTGGTGTTTTGGATTGCGAATTTTTTCTTGGCATCTGGATTATCGGGAATTTTGTCGATCGCGCTTTTGCAGCGAGATTTCACGGTAATCGGATTGGTTTTGGCGTGTTGTGCGATCGGGTATGTCTATCAAGGGCCGCCATTCCGATTGAGCTACAAGGGTTTGGGTGAACCTTTATGTTTTTTGGCGTTTGGCCCTTTGGCGTTTGCAGCGGCTTATTACAGTCAGACGAAAGACTGGTCGAGTGTGAATTTTGCAGCCTCGATCGGGGTGGGAATTGCGACGAGTTTGGTGTTGTTCTGTTCGCATTTTAATCAGGTGAAAGATGATGCAGCGATCGGGAAAAAATCTCCGGTTGTTCGCTTGGGTGCAAAGCGATCGGCTGAATTGCTTCCTTGGATTTGTGGCAGCTTTTACGCATTGACGATTCTGTTTGTAATTCTGAAGATATTCCCGTTTTGGACATTGTTATCGTTACTAAGCTTTCCGATTGCAAAACAGCTATGTCAGATGATTGGATCGCAGTATGATCAGCCGCATAAACTTTTGCGTTGTCGATTAACTGCGGTTAAATTACATTTCTGGTTTGGAATGCTGTTTGGATTAGGGTTTCTCTTGTCGTGATGAGATTTGAGTTTCGTACTTACAAGCGGCTGTTTCGGCAACCGTTGAAAACGCATCACGGAATTTGGTCGGTACGGGAAGGAATTTTAGTTCGATTGGAAGATGAATCGGGGCGAGTTGGGTTTGGGGAAATTGCGCCGCTAGAGTGGTTTGGTTCGGAGCCGATCGACGATGCGATCGCATTTTGTCGAAATGCTCCAAGCTCGATCGATTCCGATTGGATTCGAGATATTCCCTTTCCTGCCTGTCAATTTGGATTTGAGTCCGCTGCGTTGTTAGATTCGGGAAGCCCCCTAAATCCCCCAAGCTTGGGGGACTTTGAATCGAGGAAATTACTTGATCACAGTGGATTGCTTGCGAGGACGCAGGACTGGAGAGAACTTTGGGAACAAGGATATCGAACGTTTAAATTGAAAATTGCCATTGCATCGATTGAAATCGAAATTGCAATGGTTGAATCATTACTAAATCAATTGCCAAAAGATGCAGTTCTGAGACTCGATGCCAATATGGGATTGAGCGAATTTGAAACGCATCAATGGTTAGAATTCTGCGATCGCTACAATATCGAATTTATTGAACAACCAATGCGAGCCGATCAGTTTGAAACAATGCTGAAATTAAGCCAGCAGTATCGAACACCGATCGCATTAGATGAATCAGTTTCAAATCTGGCTCAACTTCGAGATTGCTACGATCGCGGATGGCGCGGGATTTTTGTGATTAAACCTGCGATCGCGGGATTTCCGTCTCAGCTTCGCCAATTTTGCCAAGAACATCAACTTGATACAGTTTTTTCAACGGTGTTTGAAACTGCGATCGGGCGACGAATGGGATTGCAACTTGCGGCAGAACTTAGCGAGGCTTGCAGCGCACTTCGTGTTCGAGCTGTTGGATATGGCACATCACATTGGTTTGACGAATTGAACAGCGAGGACTTCGAGGAATTATGGAACAGCCTTTAAGTCAATTGGGAAAGTTCTGCTTTGCCGACACTGAGAAATTAGTGAAATTGGCTGAACTTCGGTATTGGGAACTGTTGAGGCTTGAAAAGCCAGTTGTTTTGTTGTGCGATCGTGATCCGGTTCAGTTTCTTGCAGGGTTTGTTGCGGCTTGCTCGGTTCCTTGTCATGTTTTTTTGTGCAATCCAGATTGGGGCGAAACGGAATGGCAGCAGGTTTCGGAATTGGTTGAACCGGATCTGGTTTGGGGAACGCCTGAAATTGCAACAGTCCTGGGAAGCTCCCTAAATCCCCCATTCTGGGGGACTTTGAAAAGAGAGAATTCTCGGTTTCAAAGCAATCTCCAACTTTCAAAGTCCCCCAAAATTGGGGGACTTAGGGGGCGGAAGCTGACTGAAACGAAGCGACGAAGGACTGGCCTGGATGCAGTAGCCAAGGGAGCGAAAACGCTCATCATGATTCCGACAGGTGGCACTTCAGGAAAACTTCGCTTCGCCATGCACACCTGGGAAACGCTCAGTGCATCGGTTCAAGGATTCTGCCAGTACTTTGAAATCGCTCGCATTAATTCCCTCTGTGTTCTCCCGCTCTACCACGTCAGCGGATTGATGCAATTTCTCCGATCGTTCCTCACAAACGGCACATTCATCCTTCAATCCTGGAAAACCCTAGATACCCAACTCGACCCGCAAGACTTTTTCATCTCCCTCGTTCCAACCCAACTGCAACAATTGATGATTCATGCAGATTGGTTAGCGCAATTCAAAACGATTTTGCTGGGGGGCGCGCCTGCGTGGTTGGATTTGCTTGAAGAAGCCCGATCGAGAAATTTACCGATCGCTCCAACCTACGGCATGACAGAAACCGCTTCTCAAATTGCAACGCTCAAACCTGCCTATTTTCTCAACGAAATCGAAGGCTGTGGGCGCGTTTTGCCTCATGCAGAAATTACGATCGTCGATCAAAAACTCAGCATCCAATCTAAATCACTGATGCTCGGCTACTATCCGAATTTGCTGAATGAGCCGAAATTTGATCCCGATGATTTGGGTTACTTTGACGATCGACAATTCCTTCATCTAATCGGACGAGACAGCAACAAAATCATCAGCGGTGGCGAAAATATTTTCCCTTCTGAAGTCGAAGCCGCAGTTCGATCGACAAAACTTGTTCAAGACATCTATGTATTAGGAACACCCGATTCGATTTGGGGGCAAAGCGTAACGGCAATTTTTGTGCCTTGTGATGAAACCGTTACGATCGAGCAACTGAAAACCGCTCTACGATCGAGCCTTGCCGCATTCAAACACCCGAAGCGCTGGATCAAAGTAGACCAGATTCCGCGAACTGCTCAGGGGAAAATTAAGCGCGATCTCATCGAAGAAATTCTCAAATTATCGGAACAGATCTCGCAGTTGACGGAACCACATACTACACTTGTATTATAAACCTGTCCATACTTATTATTTGGGAGACTGTCCATGCACACCTTAACTCGCACCAGCACAACGGAAATGGAAGTGACGAGCATCCGTTTAGAACGTGAGTTGAAGGAGCAGCTTAAAGCACTTTCAGGCAACCAAGGCTATCAAGCGCTCATTCGCGAGATTTTGTGGAACTATGTCCAACAGCGATCGGGCAGCTATTCCCCCGAATTTGCTCCCGCTGATGTCCGCGCCACGATGTCCGCTACTGCTCAAAACGACGATCGCTGCGCCCTTACTGGCAAACCGATACACTCTGGAGAACCGATGCTGCTCGGATTTACGATCGAGGGCAATCTTATCCCCCTCAGTCTTGGCAGTCTGCCCTAACTCGATTGTAGGAGAAAGGATGAATTATTTCTCCTTTCTCCTGTTATGATGATTATCGCAAGCGGATGTGGCGGAATTGGTAGACGCGCCAGATTTAGGTTCTGGTTTCGCAAGAAGTGAAGGTTCAAGTCCTTTCATCCGCATTTTGTTTTAGTTTCCTGAAATAAGACCGTAGCCGTAAGTTTATTACAGCTACGGTCTTATTTTTTCCGGCTTTTCAATTGGCTTAGGCAATTCGCTTTTCGAGGTATTGTCCGATCATTTGCTGTTCGCCAGCGCGAGAGATGATCGTTTGACGAGTGCGGTACTTGCCGCCAATGAGTTTGAGTTCTTCTTCAAACACAGAGCCTTTGTATTCAGTTCTGAGGCAAAGCGTATCGGGATTGTTGAAGTAGAAGCCTGCGGTGATGGGTTTGGAAGTTGCAAAACCCCGATCGCGATATAAAACCGAGCCAATGACACCAAATAGGGTCGAGCCTTTTGATTCTGTCCGCCCGGAAACGCTGTTTTCGCTGTCCCAAGTGACAACTGCACCGCAAGTCATAGAGGTCTCGTCTTCGAGTTCGTGCAGACGAGCAAGTTCGATCAATTCAAGAGAGCCTTGCTCTAAGAAGCGAATCGTGATCATGCTGACCATTTCCTTTGCTTCACCGTCGGGCAAAGTGTAATAACGACGCTCCGATCGCCATTGCCCTTCGGACTGCTGGAAAAACGCTTCGATCAACTGGTCATCAGCTTTAGAGGAAATTACAGATACAGTCACAGACATCGCTCCTTCGAGAGAGTAAGTAGTAGCTACAGAATTTATACGCTTTGATTCGGAAGTCGCACCCCTTCCGTAGGAATTAATCAAGATAGAGTTTACAAAATTTAATATACTCAGAAATGAGCAGATGAGCAACAGACCACAGATAGAAGAGTGCATCTGTCATCATAAAGACAAAACCGTTTCGTGTGCAGGTTGATGCAAGTTCTAGAAGTCGCGCAGTTACAGAAAACTTACCGGAGTGCCGGAAAGACCGTTGAGGCAGTCAGAAATGTCTCGTTTAATATCGAAAGCTGTGAAGTGCTGGCGTTTTTGGGCGCAAACGGAGCGGGAAAGACGACCACGATCAAAATGATTGCGGGGTTGATTTTGCCCGATCAAGGACAAGTAAGAATCGCCGGACGCGATCCACATCGGCAAGCGATCGCACTTAAATCCGTCGGAGCCGTTCTTGAAGGGAATCGCAATGTGTATTGGCGACTGACTCCCGAAGAGAATTTAGAGTATTTCGGAGTGCTGCGAGGATTGAGCGGATATGTGGCACGTCAGAGAGCGAAGACCTTACTAGAGCGATTTGAACTGATTCCCAAACGCAATACGATCGTGCAAAATCTCTCTCGCGGAATGCAGCAAAAACTCGCGATCGCGGTTGCCTTAATTCACGAACCGCAGTTACTTCTACTCGATGAGCCGACTCTAGGGTTGGATGTTGAAGCGACCCAGAACGTAAAACGGTTGGTGCGAGAAATTGCGGCAGAAGGACGGGCGATTCTATTAACCACACATCAGTTAGACATTGCTGAGGAATTGTCCGATCGCGTTGCGATTATCAATCAAGGCGAAATTGTCGCGCAGGAAAGAACCGAGACTTTGATTCAGCAGTTTTCTGGCGATGCGTATCGGATTGACTTAGAGCAGGAATTAGATCGCGATCGCATTAGTAAACTCAGCGCGATCGATGCGGTGGTTGAAGGAAAAACGGTTTTTATTCGACAAACTGAATGGCTGTATCACGCGCTGGATATTCTTAATCCATTGTCGATCGTGCGTATGGAAAAGGATCAAGCCAATCTAGTCGATGTGTTCTTGAAATTGGTAAAGAAATAAATGTTTGAGTTATTTGTTGCACAGCTTAAGTGGAGTTGGATTCAATACAAGCGCTACTCACATGAGATTATTGGTGGCGTTGTAGCGTTGACGGTGACGTTTTATGGGTTATTTCTCAGCGTCGGATATATTGCAGGAGGTAGCGTTCGATTTGGCGATCGCTTAGATGCTGTAATTGTTGGATATGTTCTGTGGTCGCTAGTGATTTTCATCATGAATGGCATCAATGCCACATTACAGCGTGAAGCACAGGTCGGGACGTTAGAGCAGCTATTCATCTCGCCGTTTAACGTTACAAAAATTCTATTGTTGAGAGCTGTTTCTGATCTGATTCTTCAATCTGGTTTGATTACGCTCGTATTATTCATCATCATGGCATTGACTGGACGATGGCTGGCATTTTCTCCAGCGTTGATTTTGCCATTGATTTCTGTGGTTTTGGGTGCGTATGGGCTTGCATTTGCGATCGGAAGTCTTGCCTTGATCTTCAAAACAGTTCAACAAATCGCTGGAATTCTGAACTTCTCACTGCTCTTTGTGTTGACGATTCCCACTGAGACGTGGACGGGATTGCAGCGCTATTTAGGATATTTGATTCCGATGACGACAGGTGCGGGCGTGATGCGGGATTTGATGGCGCGTCAGGCGACGCTGAATTGGGTTTCGCTAGGAGCGGCGTTTTTGAATGGAGTGGTTTATTTCGCGATCGGCTTAACCCTCTTTCGCTGGTCGGAGCGTGAAACAAAGCGACGCGGTAAATTAGGCGGATACTAAGTTAAGTCAATGGCAGAATCCATTTGATCATGAGGATTAGGCTTCGGCTGCGCTCAGCCCGCAGGAGGGGTTTGAGAGCTGAGACTTTGGCGTGAACACGCAGCCGAAGCCCGTTTTTGGATTAATTCCGCCGAACGACTTAAATCAATTCTGCGTAATCGCTGAACCAAGGCTTCTAAGAATCTGTAGAACTTCATAAAGCTCGTTCTGACGAGGCAGCAGTGAGTAAACTCGCGATACGTCGTACTCTTGTTGAAAGGCTTTTGCAAATGCAAAGCTAACGCCGTTCGTGACCATGCCAAAAGCAGCTTGGCTAGGGAACGGATTGCCCATCATATAAGCTAGTAGTTGTGGAATTCCGACTTCAATCTCAACTTTGGTGTGTTTCGCTTCCACAACTAGAATCCAAAATCTTTGCTGAAGCACAAGTGCATCGATTCGTCCTTGTAATTTCTCTTCCTCGTCATCTAGCTCGAAACTCACTGGAGTTTCTGTCTGAAATCGAAATGGAGGTTCGTAAAAGCCCGCCAAATCCAGCAGTGGAGACACCACAAGCATTTTGACTGTTTCTTCAAGTAGCGGAAGATCTGCACGCTGGTATTCATAGCGACGCTTGATTTGATCTAGACGTTCTTTCTCAGCGTTTGACAGTTGAGGCAGGTTCTCCCACGGTTCTGTAAAAAAGTGGTCGCTATCTGTCCGCCATGAACCGAATTTTTCATGCACCTGATTCAGGCTAGTGATTTGTTTTGAAATTGCTTGAATCATTTGACGATGTTAGGAGAACGTTACCTTTAAGTTAGACGATCTAGCTCGAAAATCGTTCTAAAGCAGAGTGTGCCACCTGCGTAAATTGGTGGATTATGCCATCTAGATTGGAGGATTGCTGTCCGGGAATTAAGCGCCAAAGATAACGAAAAATCTGCTGCATTTCCGACATGATCCGATCGCTTCTAATCCCAAAAAACTGCAAGCCAAAGACGATCGCGGCAACGAGTAGCGCAGTTTTCAGCGTTGCCTTAATGACGCGCACGAGCAAGAGAAAAACCGCACCAGTAATAACGATCGAGCCAGCGAGTAGTAGAAGATCCATTGTTCAAAGCGTCGATTGAATTTATTTACTTTATCTCAAACGGTGAAAATCCGATCGCTTTAGAAAAGTCCGTGTTGCGTAAGTTTGCATACTCGAATTTCGCATGGGTGAGTTCTGCACCTCGAAACGAAGTTCCGACCGCGTGCTGCAATTCATAGATGATTCGATTCAGCGATATAAATGTCAATCCTAGGTAAATCACCGCAACAATGCTGAATCCAATGCCGAGTGTAGAATTTTGATTGCCAAAGAAAGCACTGACGATCGTACTCCAGAAAAATGTTGCAATATAGTTCGCGATCGCACCTAGAACACTTACGCCAACCTTAAAGCTCGTTCGTTGCCGAAATCTCGATAACAACAGCATGATCCCAACTCCGAGTGGTGCGCTTGCGATTGCGATCGTTGTATTCCGCTCATCTAGAAAAGACAGACTTTGATTGAGCCACTCTAACGACTCTGGATACCATTTGTTCGGCGGAAAGATCGAATATGAAAGCAGTCCTGGATAAAAGAAAGCAACACCAAATCCCAAAATTGCACTAACTGATGCGCCTGTGACGATCGTAGAAATTCTTCCAAGCTTAGTTTTTATATTTAACGCTGCGATCGCGGAACTGATTCCCGCCAAATTTACGATCGCGTAAAACAGGGGTACGTGAATCGTTTTGAGATCTAAAGGAGGTTGCCCGATCGTATTAAATAATAAGCGCGACATCACATCGCCTGCGAATACAGAAATAGCGATTATTAATACTCCTAAATAAATCTTTTGCCGCAACGAGAGTCCCGCTTTCACGTCGGAAAAATCAGATCCGCTGAGAATTGCGCCCGTAAAATCACAGCCTCGAATATCTGCACCACGAAAATTCGTTAACGCAAAATTCTTTTTTCTAAATGATCGATTCCGTAAATCACGATTAATAAAATGAGTCATAGTGAGAAAAAGTTACGCACATTCTATTTATACGTATGCAACAGCGCGATCGAGAAATTTTCAGAAAAATGACCAGCTTTTTTATTCTGATTCTGTTGCTGATCCCGATCGTACTTTATGGCAAGGCTCAATATTCTCGACCGCCACGGATGGATGAAACGCGATCGTTGTTTCCGGGGATCACGTATGAACGACAGGCTTTGTCTAAACCTCGTCCGGTAATGCTCCATAAAATCTCGATCGATCTTACAACTCCAGGCATTCGTCCTTTTGTAACTCCGGGTGTCGTTTCGATTTCACCAAATAGTTTAGAAACTGTTGCTCGAACTGTGACTGAATTTGTTGATGAATTTGATCTTCAACTGGCAATCAACGCGAATTTTTTCAATCCCTTTCGCGAAGAAACACCTTGGGATTTTTATCCGCGAATCGGTGAATCTGTGAATAGCTTAGGACAAGTGACTTCAAACAGAAATACCTATTCTCCAGCACAAGAAGGCTGGTCTACAGTTTGTTTTCTGGCTCAAAATCGCGTTCAAATCGACGAGCGAGGGTTCTGTCCTGCGGGAACAGAGCAAGCTGTAGCGGGAAACGATTTGCTTGTGAAAAACGGGAAACCGCTGCCACCGCCACCGTATGAAGCGTCAAAAGATAAGCCCTATCCTCGATCGATTATTGCGATCGACAAAACCGGGAAAAAACTCTGGCTCGTTCTCATCGATGGCAAGCAGTTTCAGTACAGTGAGGGTCTGACGCTTGTGGAAACGGCGGAATATATAGCGAAGTTGGGCGCAGAAACCGCACTGAATTTAGATGGAGGCGGTTCTGTCACATTGGCAGTTCAAACGCCGACCGGAGCAAAGGTGTTAAATGCTCCGATTCAAACGCGAATCCCCATGCGAGAACGCCCCGTCGCAGTTCAGATTGGTTTCTTCGCTCCAAAAAATCAGCTATAACGGCGGCAACTCTTCGAGAATCATGAATCGAATGTGATTCAAAGCAAGATCCCCGATCGACACATCCACTACATCCCCAACCGGAACGCCCTGACTTCTCAACGACTCAAACGTGATTCCCTTACCGATTTCCGCGTGATACCAAGGCAATCCCATAAAAAATCGAGTCGGATAAGGCCCGCGCTCAACGATGTCATCGGGATTCGATTCCATCGGAAGCCACCCATAGCCGGGAATGTAGAACTCGATCCAAACGTGATTGTAGTCGGGTTCGAGCGGCACATTTTGTCGATCGGCAAAGGTCGGACATTTATACCGTCCGACCGTACGACACGCAATTCCATTCAATCGCGCCAATGCCAACAACACACCTACATATTCACCGCAAGAACCGGTTCCGCGTTCAAGAACAACATCAGGCGAATCAATATGAGGCTTAATGCCATAAGACAAGCGATCGTAAACATAATTGCGAATCTTCAGCATCTTACGAAGTAGATTCGTTTCTGTCCCGATCGCTTCTCGTGCGGCTTGCTGAATTGCGGGTGTATCCATTGCTAACTCGTCATCATCGACCAGATAGCGATCGCGAAACTCTGGAGTGAGGACGGGAGATTGTTCCACATCTTCAAAGTTGAAGTGGTACTTAATTCCTCGCACTTCTAATATCGCTTTCCAGCCGAAAATACAGCGTTCTTGCGGCTTTAACGAAGCGAATTTAAACACAGCGACCCGCTGCCCGTCTTGAATGTCTTCAGTAAAGGGAAGCCCGACCGGTTCAACGCTGCGAATTTTCTGACGATGCGTTTCTGTTGGTAATGCGATTCGCCATTCTAGATCCTGAAGTTCCACCTCATCAAGTGGAAGCAATTCCTCAACATACGACATCTCAATCAGGTATCCATTCGATAGCGTATAGCGCTCGTCGGGATAATAGCGGAAATGTAACGGATGAATAAAAGTACGATCGCGATACGTTAACTCTAAATTGGGATCAGCGTTCGGATTGTCTCGGATGTAAGCTTCTTCTCCCGCATACGAGACATACAGCGTTGGATGATCTGTGTCTGAAGCATTTAGGAAAGCGATCGCAGTTGGATTTTCAAACGGTGTGAGCAGATTGAACTGAAGCTCTCCGGTTGCTCGATCGAGACAATACACCGTCTCTTCAGTGCGATCGCATAACCAAAGTTCCTCGCCACGTATCGTCAAGTTTGTTACACCGACTCCAGGCAATGGAAACTGTGTGATTTTGCGCTTCGTGTTGCGCTCGTAAATCACGATGTAGCCCAATTTTTGAGAGGTCACATAGATTGTAGACTCCCAAACGCCTACGCCATCGACATCGTAGGGCAGAGTGATAAACAACTGCGGTTCAAACTGATCAAAGGTGCAAAAATAAACGCTGTTATCTTTTGTAAACCAAATTGTGTCTTCCCAGATTGAAAAGCCGACCGCATCGATAAACTGATCGGTATTGCAGGGGTTGAGAACGATCGCGTTGTCGTTTGGCGGATTCATTTGCAGGAGGTAGCCGCGCACGGTATCGAGTGCCACGAATTGATCGTGCCACAGGGCTAAACCGTACAGTGCATATGCTCCAATCGGTCGAAGCGATCGCGGTTTTAACCCTGGAAAGTTCTCCGGGGTGGGATTAGATTGCTGTGTTGCAGTGCCAGAGTCAAGCATTCAGAGTGTAGATCGCCATAAATCAATACTCCTGATTCTAGTAAAACTATGGACGGATGAATGTATCGCATCCAGCGAGATTAGCGATCGTGTCCTTCATCGTCACCCTATAAATCGCTCGAATCAATTGCCCCTTCAGATGAGTTTAAATGGACAATCGATCGAGATTCAGACCTGCGATAGCGGGGTTGGAATGTCAGAAACAGTAAAAGGGAAAGTATTTGAGCATTTGTTTACGACAAAAGAAGTCGGAAAAGGAACCGGATTGGGAATGACGATCGCGCATCAAATCATCGTAGACAAACATAGAGGCTCGATCGAAGCAAACTCTACTCCAGGAAAAGGAACCGAGTTTATTCTCGCGATTCCGATAAACGCAGATTAGATTGCAGTTCATATTTGATAGTCAGATCTTTAGGAGTGCGCGAAATCCTGCTTGATTAAAATGCTCATCCGTAGTGAGGGCATCGCTAATGCCTTGCTCAGTCATCACCGTAAAGGAAATACAATCAACTAATCCCCATTCTTTATCTTCTCGGCTTCTAAACAACTGAAAAGCAGCAGAATACAACTGAGAGCTGAGTCGGACAATCTCGACATTGGAGTCTGCTTTGAGGGACTCAAGCAGTTGAATCGCTGCGATTCTATATTTCCGCTTCGATAAAGCATTGCCAATTTCCAGCAGAATTGCCTGCGTCGTAACCAATTGAGTTTTGTCTACTTCAAGTTGATCAGCAAGCTGCACTGCTCGGATATGATTTTGATCTGTTATTGCGGACAGAGCGATCGCGAAAGATGTATCCAGAAAAATCTTAGGCATTCTCTGATAAATTGTCACCGTGAAAGCGCTGTTCAAAGGTTTCTGACCAGTCAGGATCACCCTCTAGCTGTAAGGATTTAGCGGTCTGCAAGAAGGTTTTATGCTCACTTTCCGCATCCGGGATGAGAGTTTCAACCGTAATTCTCACCCGCGCCCCTGCTGCTAAATTCAGGGGCGCTTGAGGATGAAGTGCTGTTCCATCAAAAATGGCATCCAAAGCTTGAATCATAAATAAATCCTATCGATTCAGCGATTAGAGTTAAATCTTAGTCCGATCGGTCAAAATTTCGTATCCCGTTTCCGTCACCAAAACCGTATGCTCGAACTGCGCTGACAGAGATCGATCGACGGTTACGGCAGTCCAGCGATCGGGCAAAATTCGCGTATTTTTTGATCCAGCATTGACGATTGGCTCGATCGCTAATGTCATTCCCGCCTTCAGTTTCACATTCGGCATTTGATAGGTTCTGAAATTGAACACAGAAGGTTCTTCGTGCAGATTTCGCCCGACTCCATGCCCCGTGAAATCCTCAACGATTTTGAAGCCGTTTGCTTCGACATAATCTTGGATCGCGCCTGCCAATTCGAGTAAGAATGCCCCTGCACGCACTTGCTCAATTCCTTTGTAGAGCGCTTGTTCTGCGACGTGAATCAGTTTTGCGGCATCAGGAGTCACTTCACCGACCGCGATCGTAATGCAAGAATCGCCGTGAAAACCCTCAAAAAATGCGCCCGTATCGACTTTCAGCACGTCGCCTGTCCGAATCGCCTTTTTCTTATTTGGAATGCCGTGGACAACCTCATGATTGATGCTCGAACAAATCGAAGCCGGAAACCCGTGATAGCCCTTAAAGCTCGGTGCCGCACCCATTTCGCGGATTCGCTTCTCAGCATGAACATCGAGATCCCAAGTCGTCATGCCTGGTTTCACTAATTCTGAAATCTCTTTCAGTACAGTGGCGACAATACGCGAAGCCTGTCGCATCGTTTCGATTTCTCGATCTGTTTTAATTTCGACTCCGCGACGTTTTTTGGCAGAAGGAAGAAGATTGCTCAGAATATTCATGAAAGGCGATCGCTTTAAGTGAAGTCCTTTACTAAATTAACTCAAACTACGGCAACCATCGCGGGTGTAATCCCCGGAAGGGCAGTTCTTCGGGCTGAGTCTTGGCGCTGAGATCGCCTTTGAGCGGCAGCAACCAAAGTTTACTGTTCGCCAAACTCTGACTCACTTCTGCTTTTGCTCGATCGTCCGCCTGCGTTTGGTCAAAGATCAATGCCTTGCCATCAGGAGCCAAATCAACCTGGATTTCTCGCTGATTTGGCAGTAATACCAGCGGTCGCAGCGTTTGTTCCATCGGCTTGCCTTCTCGTGCGCCTTTAAGATCGATCGCGGCTAAAAAGGGCTGTTCTTGAAAAGTGTTGCCTTGCAGCAGATTGGTCAATAAACAATACAACACCTGATTATTCGGATCAAAATCCGCGCTGATAATCGATCCTGGAATTCTGAGAATTTCTTTCTGAACGCCTTGCGAAACGAGAAACATCGATCGCGTGTAATCGGTGTTAAATTTCACCATTGCAGCGGCTGTTCCGTCTTGCGAGAAATTCAGCACTGTCCCAAATTTTGGCAAGAAATCGAGCGGGTTTGCCTGTGCTTGCTCGGCTTGAGACTGTAGCGGCAATATCGCGAGTCCTTGCCCCTGAGAAACCGCAATTGAATTTCCGTCGGGCGTGATCAGAAAATCACCGCCTGTTTGCTGATTGTCGATCGGCTTTGCAGCTTGACCGTCTCGCATCAGCCACGCACCCGCATCATTTGGATCCCGCCGGCTCAGCCGCTGAACGACGATCACACGACCATCTTTAGACAGGTCAAACTTGAGGTTCTGATAGTCTCGATTGTCTAGAATCTGTGTGATTTGTCCGGGCTGTGTTGGGGAGGCGGATGCGATCGGAGTTGCTGAATCGCCAAGCTCCGCCGGATCGTTGATTTGAATTCCGGTGGAAACGGTGTAGAGTTTTTGCTCGGCTAAAGATTGGGGCGGATTGGTGCGCTCGATCGCGCTAAATAAAATCTTCTCGCTGCCCGGATACGCTTTGAAATCCATCACCGCGAGATTTTCCGGTGTGAGAACTTTTTTATCCTGCTGAGTCAAGTTGTAGAGAATCAATCGCCCTGCTTCACTACCCTCAGCACCAACGAATGCAAAAACTCGATCGCGACTTTTGAACGTTTCGCTAAAGGCTTTTAGAACGCCGTGACCTGAGCCTTCTTTGCTAAAGCGATCGCGGGCATCGGAGAGCGAGACGGTAAATTCTGTCCCGTAAGGGGCGGGCTGATCGAGCGTGTACGCCATGCGTCGCCCTGCCCAACTAATTTTTCCTTTTAGTTCCGGCTGGATTTTGAGATTTTGTTCGACGCTTGACTGATCCATTGGGCGGCTGAAGGTCAGCAGAAAAGCGCGATCATCAGAACCAATCTGTTTTTCTTGCCAGTTGAAATCTCTGACTCTAGGCGCACTGCGATCGCCGCTCAACAGCAAGATTCCGATCAAGACAATCAGAACGACCATTAAGCCGATCGCGACTCGATCGAGCGGTTGCGGAAACTTACGGGACGATTCACGGGACGTTTGCATAGGGTGTGATAATCAGTAAACAATACTCAAGCAGGCTCTAAGCGACCAGAGAAGACTCGAATTTCTTTGGATCTGGTAAGGGTTTATTTAAGGTTTGATACTGCTCGACTAAACTTTCTAGCACCTCTTGAGCGTTGCGGAGTGCTTTTTCGTAGGTGTCTCCATGTGTGTGAGCAAATCGCCCAAGTTCTGGCAAGCTCACAACATAGCACTCATCTTCATCTGACCATTGAATCACGACAGTATATTTCATTCTTCTGTTTCCGCCAAGCGTTCCAGTTCAGCGAGAGCTTCCAGTACATCTTTCTTCTCTTGATGGAGTCAGTTTTTTAGCTCTCTAACCTTTTTTGGCATTCGTATTTGATCTTAAGCGGCTTGTCAGCCTAAGTATTTCACATAAACTCGATCGCATCTTAAGGTTTCGACTCCAGTACTCGGCTGATATCCATTGCGTTCATACAGTTGAACCGCTCCTTTCAAAATGCTAGCTGTTTCGATCCAAATTTGGTCAAAGCCTTTTTTCGCGATCGCTTTTTCCAATTCGATTAATAGAAACTTGCCTAATCCAAATCCTCGCGCTTCGGGCAGTAGATACATTTTGCGAATTTCAACTGCGTTCTGCCCGCGTGAAATTGGATAGTAAGCTCCGGTTCCAACTAATTTGTTTTGTCGTTCAATGACCCAAAATTCGCCATTCTTTTGCTGATAGAAATCTTCAACTTCTAGCACATCGCGATCGGCTCCTTCTGGCTCTTGTGTGAGTCCGTATTCTACCAAGACAAAGCCGATTAGATTGAATGCAATCGCACGATCTGACGATCGCCAATCGCGAATGAGAAAATCTTGGTAACTACTCATCATTTGGCTTAAGAATTTTCACTAAAATCCGCAACAACAATTCTAAATCTGCTGGCACTCGGTACAAGTTGATATCTTGAATAATTTGCTTAGAGTCCCGGTGAAGCTGTGCAAACTGTCAAATAACCCTCTTTTGTTACTATGGGGAGAGCACACGCTCAATCTCCCAGCTTCCATCACGCAAAAAGTGGTGCAAACTTTGTCCGTCTTTAAGTCCGACTATCCTCGCGATCTCTGGCAGCGATTTGCAAGGCATCGGGCTGAAAATGCCAACGTGCAGAAATTTGAACGACTCGAAGTTCCGCACATCGTCAGATAAGGATTGATACTGAGTACAATGCAAATATCGTGTAAATCTACTATCGAAGCGGGCCTGAACGAAGAATACTAATAATCAACCAAAGCCCTAAGAAGCTTGCGGCTGCAAATAAAACATCGCTCACCCAATACACTTGACTCGATTGTGTGTTAGCAGAGATGATTGCTGCACCCATGATCAATGAGCCAACCACAATACTAAACGACAGCCGATTTGCAGAAGAATCAACGGTGCGCCGTAGCGGTTCTGCTTCTCGGATTGAGAGATTCCACTGTAAGGTTTCTGAAGTAACACGATCGAGCAATAATTCGATTTGTCTGGGTGACTGAAGCGAAAGACTTTTCACATCTAATGCAGTCCGCAACAGTGCAATCAGGGGAGCTTCACCCACAATCTGCCGCTGGAACACTTCGGTCATCATCGGGCGAATTTTATTCGGAATGTTGAAGTTTGGATCGAGCGATCGAGCAATTCCTTCTAGATTCGCGATCGCTTTTGCACACAATCCTAAGTTTCCTGGAACCCGAACTTTATTATCTCGAACAACTTGCAGCACTTCGTAAACGAGCTTACTAAAGTTCACTTGCGAAATGTTCAAGCTATAGTAGCGCCGTAATAAGCGATCGAACTCTGTTTCGAGCTTAACGCGATTGATCGGTTGCACAGGTGGCGCAAGCTGTAGAACTAGCTGGGTGCATCTTTGAGCATCAAGATTGACGATCGCTAAGACTAATTCCAAGATTAGCTGCTGTGTACGTGGATCGAGCCGTCCAACCATGCCGCAATCGAGCAGTGCGACGCGCCCATCATTGAGGTAGAACACATTGCCGGGATGTGGATCAGCGTGGAAGAAGCCATCGAGACAGATTTGCTGAAAGAACGCCCGCAACAGCAAAGTTGAAATGTCTTCGCGCTGTTGTAGATCGGTTGTGCCATCGAAACCAATCGGCGGAAAGGCGGTTAGCACTGCAACACCATCTAACCATTCCATTGCAATCAATTTATCGGTGGTGTACTCCCAGTAGATCTGAGGCACGACCAATTGAGCCGAGTCAAACCAGCGAGTGTTACCCAAATTTTGCCGGAGTTGATCGGTGTATCGGGCTTCTTCGGTGAAGTCGAGTTCGTTTTTGAGTGCTTCCGCAAACTCTTCCGCGATCGACACAATATCGTAGTACTGTCCGAATTCGGTCTGGGCAACCAATCGCGCGATCAGGCGAATCAAGGCAATGTCTTGTTCAACGACAATGCTCAATCCGGGGCGCTGAACTTTTAAGGCAACGGGGCGACCGTCTTTTAGAATGGCGCGATGCGTTTGGGCGATCGAACCTGCGGCAATAGGCTTATAGTTAATTGAAGAGAAAATTTCTTCGATCGGCTGATTAAATTGCTTTCGCAGCGTGACTTCAATTTCTACCCAATCGACAGCGGGCACTTCTTCTTGAAGAGTCGAAAGGGCATCGATATATTCAGCGGGGAGGAGATCGGGGCGAGTACTCAAGAGTTGCCCTAATTTGACGTAGACCGGGCCCAAATCGACCAAAATATTTCGCAGAACGGCAGGTGGCGGAAGTTTCGGTTCATCGACTTTGCCTCCCGTAAGCAATCGCCGCATATAGTCCCACCCGTTGCGTAGGACGACTTCTACGATTTCGCCTTGGCGCGAACTGGTTTGGACAAGTCTAGAAAACATAGAAGTAATTTTAAGAAATTGAGACGAGGTTCCGTCTCCTAAACTAACTTAAAGAGGAGGGTTTCAGCTATCTACTTTCGGAGATAGAGGCATGAAGTTGTGTCACAGTTCAAGTTTCGGAAAACCGTCCGAAACGATCAAGAAAAAACAAGTTAGTCTATGAGTAACGCGATCGAATTTCTTCCCGGAGGCACGCATGAATCGGTTCTGGAGCGCGGCAAGTAAAGTTTTAGGGAGTGTCTTTCTCTGCGGCGGTGGAGTCGTGTCGATCGCGCTTTCTTTGTCGATTTTGGCGCTGCAACCTCCGGTGTGGGCAGTGACGCTTTTACTGATTTTGCTGGTGTTTTTCGGATTGACACCGAGCGCGATCGGGGGATTGCTGCTGTATACAAGCTCTAAGGCTAGTCGTCACGCGGTTCGCGATCGATTTTTCCAACTGCTGCACGTTCAGCAAGGACGAATTTCTTTACTCGATTTTTCGAGAGCGACTCGGCTCGAACCTGAAATTGCTCGTCGCCATCTTGATTTGTGGGCGCGGGAATATGATGCCAATTTTGAGGTGAGCGATGCGGGTGAAATCTACTATGTATTCTCAAATGAGGCGATTCCGCTGCCGGGTAGTCAACCGTTTGAAGTCGTGCGTCAAGTCGTTCGAGAGGTTTGGCGATCGCGTTAGGTTGAATTGATCCAGCGTTTTGCACTACCTTTTCTGTGGTGCTGTGTTCTGGACTCATGAAACGATCGCTTTCTCGGCAACTGAATTTAGGCTTTGGGCTAACGCTGCTGCTGTTGTTGCTAAATGCGGTGGTTTCTTATCGGAATATTCTCAAGTTGAGCGAAAACGAGCGATCGATTAGCCAGAGTCATCAGGTGATGGCAGAGCTTGAAGCGACTCTTTCGACGCTGAAAGACGCAGAAACCGGACAGCGCGGCTATTTATTAACTGGACAAGAGCAGTATTTAGAGCCTTACAGTCGCGCGATTATTGAAATCAATCAGCGGATTCAAAGGCTGCAAAGTTTTACAAACTCACAACAATTTGAAACGCTCGATCGCTCTATTGCAGTCAAGCTGACAGAATTAGATCAAACGATTCAAGTGCGGCGGACTCAGGGCTTGAATGCAGCTTTACAGATTGTGCAGTCCGATCGCGGAAAGCAGGTCATGGATGACATTCGGCGGCAAATTAGCGCGATCGAAGCACAAGAAAATGAACAATTGCAGCAGCGGACAAGAGATTTGCAACAAAGCTCAAGCGCAGCATTAATCACATTTACATTCGCGACAGGCATCAACTTTCTTTTATTGGGACTGATTGCAACCGGGTTCAGACGCTATGAAAATGAGCAAAATCTATCAGAACTGAGCCTGAGAGAACGCGAAGAGAGACTTCAGCTATTTGTCAAATATGCACCCGCTAGAGTTGCAATGTTTGATAAAGCAATGCGCTATGTTGCAGTCAGTCAGCGCTGGATTGATGATTACCGACTTGGCTCGATCGAGTCGGTGTTAGGACGATCGCACTACGAAATTTTTCCTAACCTTTCAGAACAGTGGAAAGCGGTACATCAACGAGGACTTGCAGGAGAGAGCGCAAAATCTCACAGCGATCGTTATGTGTTGCCGGATGGAACTGAACAATTTTTGCGCTGGGAAATACAACCGTGGCGAGATGGATCGGCAGAGGTAAGCGGGACTCTGATTTTTGTTGAAGATATCACTGCTCAACACCAGACTGAAGCAGACCTGCGCGAGAGTGAGCAACAATTCAAATCTACCTTTAATCAAGCTGCGGTCGGGATTGCTCAGGTTTCTCCGACGGGGGCTTGGTTGCAAACGAATCAGAAGCTTTGTGAGATTGTTGGCTACCCTTGTGAAGAATTGCGCGGACTGACCTTTCAAGACATTACGCATCCAGATGACCTAAACATCGATATGAAGTACGTGCAGCAAATGTTGGCGGATGAGATCCAAACCTATTCAATGGAAAAACGCTACATTCGCAAAGATCGCTCGATCGTATGGATCAATCTCACCGTAGCACTGGTGCGCGAATCGGATGGAACTCCAAAGTATTTTGTTTCTGTGATTCAGGACATTAGCGATCGTAAATCCACCGAATTCGCTTTACAGCAATTGAATGACACCTTGGAGCAACGCATCGAACAGCGAACCGCAGAACTGACAGAAACGAATCAAGAGCTAGAAGCTTTTAGCTACACCGTTTCACACGATTTACGCGCTCCGCTGCGAATCATGCAGGGATTTTCTCAAGCGCTCGAAGAAGACTACGGCGATCGACTCGATGAAGTTGCAGCCTCATACATCGAAAGCATCTCTGAAAGCGCGGTACAGATGGATGGTTTGATCAATGATCTACTCGCCTACAGTCGCTTAAGTAGAACTCAGATTCAGCTACAACCTGTGGATCTCAATGATGTGATTGGGACAGCTTTACAGCAATTAAGCGCGACCCTTCAAGATCGACAAGCGATCGTCAATGTTCCATCGAATCTGCCATCGGTAATGGCTCATCGATCAACTCTCATTCAGGTCATTGTCAACTTAATCAGCAATGCAATTAAATTTGTTGAACCTGACAAACAACCGATCGTAGAAATCTCTGCTCACATTGAGAAGAATTCGGTAAGCTTATCATTTGTAGACAATGGAATCGGCATCGCTTCCAAATATCACGATCGCATATTTCGGGTATTTGAACGGCTGCATGGCGTTGAGGCATTTCCAGGAACGGGCATTGGGTTAGCCATTGTTCGTAAAGGACTCGATCGCATGGGTGGGCAAGTTGGGCTAGAGTCTCAACTCGGTCACGGCAGCCATTTTTGGATTGCGTTGCCGATCGTTGAACCCAATAATTTGAGCAACGATTTAAGCAATGACACCGATTCGCATTCTCTTGATCGATGACAATCCTGGTGATCGCGCTTTAGCCATTCGCGCTCTCCAGCCCGCATTCTCGTCACTGCAAGTTCTAGAAATCTTAGATCAAGGCAGCTTAAATCGAACCATCCGCGAGCAAAACTTTGATGTCGTGATTACCGATTTCCAAATCCGTTGGACAACCGGACTGGATGTTCTGCTTGCCGTAAAAGAGCGCGATTCTAATATTCCAGTTGTTATGTTTACCGATACGGGGACAGAAGAAATCGCGGTCGAAGCGATGAAACTTGGACTCGATGACTACATCTTGAAAAGATCAGATCGCTATACTCGTCTTCCGGGCGCAGTGAGTCGAGCGCTCAACAACGCCAAAACTCGCGCTGAACTACAACACTATAGAAGCATTCGTTTTGAGGATTTGCACCAAGCCTTACACACCATTCAAGAAGTTAGCTCACGCCTACTCACGGATCAATCTCGCCCTCAGTCCGAACAAACCGACTTGCAGCAGATCCACGATCGCGCTCAACAAGCCACTCAGATCATTCAAGCCCTAAACGCAGCGCCCACCGACTCTATTTCTTAAAGATCAATGGAACTGACTCCGATCCTGCTCGTCGAAGACAACCCAAAAGACGTTGTACTGACCCAACGCGCTTTCCGCAAAGCTCAGATCTCTGCCCCCTTATACGCAGTGAGTGACGGAGAAAAAGCGATCGCCTACCTCTCAGGAGAAGCACCGTACAACGATCGAGTACAATACCCGCTTCCGGCGTTAATTTTGCTCGATTTGAAATTGCCTCGTCGATCGGGAGCTGAAGTCCTCGCATGGTTGCGCCAACAACCTGGATTAAAACGGATTCCAGTGGTGATGTTGACGACTTCTAGAGAATACGTAGATGTCAACCAAAGTTACGATTTGGGGGCAAATGCTTACATTGTTAAGCCCGTCAGCTTTGATGATTTGGTGAGCATTTTGGATACGTTAAATGTTCATTGGCTCACGTTGAACGAAAAGCCTCAGATTGCGCTTTAGAATTGGAGTCGAAAAAATAAGCTCTCCAATCCTAAAGCTGGAGAGCTTGAAAAGTTGATCGATTTTGTATTCGTTGATGAGTTCTTTTGCTTCGTTGGGGTCGGCTTCTGCCCCCTAAATCCCCCATTCTAGGGGACTTTGAGGAGCGAAATCTTGGCTTGAAGTCCCCCAGAATGGGGGATTTAGGGGGCTTCCCAAATTCACAGACGAAGCGAAAGAACTCATTGCACTGATGCCAAATTTCAACTAGCCAACTTTGATCAATTCCACATCAAACAACAGCGTCGAATTTGGCGGAATCGGGCCAATCCCACGACTGCCATATCCCAACTCTGCCGGAATCTCCAGCATCCGCCGACCGCCGACCTTCATTGTGCCGACCCCTTCATCCCAGCCCTTAATCACTTGACCCACGCCAATCTTGAACTTAAACGGCTGACCTCGATCGCGCGAACTATCAAACTTCGTGCCATCAGTTAACGTGCCCGTATAATGCACCGTCACGACTTGACCGGACTTAGGCGAAGCGCCCGTTCCCTCAACTACTTCGGTATATTTCAAGCCCGAAGGAGTCGTAACTGCATCTTTTTTCTCAGGATTTGGAGTCGTCATAGGTTTAAGATCCGCAGCTTGCGCCACTTGAACAACAGGAGCAGCTTCGGTTTGCGGCAAATTAGCAGCGATCGCACTATCACGAGAACCTCCCGTAACCTGTGCCACAATCAGCAGCACGACGCACGCCGCCATTACCCCAAAGCTGATCAAAATCTCTCTCATCGATCAGTCCTCTCGAATGTGCTTTTCAATTTTGACATTGAATCTTTACTTCCAGAGCTTATTTTCTAAATCACGAAGCTGGCGTTCTAGTCGATCGAGCCGTCCCCGCAGTTCGTCCATTTCGGCTTGGCGCGGCACACCGAGATCCATCAGCATATTGCGAAGCTGCCGCTGCATCTGCGCTTCAAACCCGCCTTGTTCAGTTTTTAGTTGATCCATCAAATCATCAACAAAGCCCTTTGCCTGGTCGGGATTCAGCTTGCCGTCTTTCACCCACTGATCGCCAACTTCCTTGAGCTTTTCAGCCACTAGAGAAGTCGTCCCCACACCGAGCATGAGCAATTGCGAGATCCAATTATTGTTATCCATGATTTTTTGTGTAGCCTGATCGGTTCAGCTTAAATCCATTGTGGCAAATCTCGATCGATCCGCGACAGGACGGTTTCCCGTCTACAGTTGCCCATCGGATGAGACACTAGATCTATATCGGCTTGCTGTAATTTCTCGTGAACCATGTCAGACCCTCAAACGATCAGTGCGGCGGTGGCTGCGCTTTATAATACTTACCCTTTTCCGCCTGAGCCTCTGTTAGATGAGCCGCCCCCCGGTTATAACTGGCGCTGGAACTGGCTTGCAGCTTATAGCTTTTGCACTGGACAAAAACCAAAACGCCAAGATGTCCGGATTCTCGATGCAGGGTGTGGAACGGGTGTCGGAACTGAATATCTAGTGCATTTGAATTCTAAAGCGCAGGTGACGGGAATCGATTTGAGTTCGGGAGCGCTTGCCGTGGCGCGAGAACGCTGTCAACGATCGGGAGCCGATCGCGTCGATTTTCATCATCTCAGCCTGTACGATGCGGATCAATTGTCAGGACAGTTTGACTTGATCAACTGCGTCGGTGTGCTGCATCATTTGCCCGATCCGATTCGCGGCATTCAGTCTCTCTCGACCAAACTCGCGCCCGGTGGATTGATGCACATCTTTGTGTATTCGGAGTTGGGACGGCATGAGATTCAACTGATGCAAGAAGCGATCGCGCTTTTACAATCTGATCGCTCAAACTATCGAGAAGGAGTTGCGATCGGACGACAAATCTTCGCCTCATTGCCTCCAAACAATCGATTAGTGCGACGAGAACAAGAACGCTGGTCAATGGAAAATACGAGAGATGAATGTTTCGCGGATATGTATGTGCATCCGCGCGAAGTCGATTACAACATTCAAACTTTGTTTGAGTTGATTGATGCGTCGGGATTAAAGTTTTTGGGCTTTTCTAATCCGCGTCAGTGGGAAGCAGAGCGGTTGTTCAATCATCCCGATTTGATTGAGCGGGCAGAAAGTTTAAGCGATCGAGAAAGATATCGCTTGATCGAACTGCTCGATCCAGAGTCGGTAACACATTACGAGTTCTTCCTGGGGCGAGGTGAATTACCGCGATCAGATTGGAGTTCTGACGAAGCCCTGTTGAATGCAATTCCTGAGCGTAGTCCTTGTATGGATGGTTGGGAAAGCCGCTGTTTGTTTAACTACGACTACCAGATCATTAACTTGGCAGAAGATGAGTTTGAATTTCTCAAAGCTTGCGACGGCAATCAAACCCGATCGGTCAAAGAAATTCTCTCTCAGGTTTCAATTTCAATCGATCGAGTGCGATCGTTACAAACACAGCAATTGATTTTGCTCAGTCCGTAAAATTATGCGATCGAGGTGAAGGGGGAGAATGCTGGGCGCTTCCTAATTCCCATCTCTCCCTCATTCTCAACTTGGCTAACAACCAGGATTGCAAATTTTGAACGTGAGGTTCGATTCTCTTAATTGATCGCGCCGACCGCGTTATCATAAGGAAAAGTTAACTTATGTAAAGTAGCGTGACCGCGACCTTTCAACCCACTGACACTGCAATTCTACCGACCACCTGGCATTGCCTCGATCCGATCTGGGAAGCCAGCGAACTCGAAATCCAGCAAGGTTTACCCCACAGCAAACTCTCTCCCGCTTGGCAAATGATGCTGCTGGGAGACGGTTCTCCCACTCGGCATTTACAGCTTCTTACCGGAGAACCAACCGAAGTCGATGTGTTGGATATGTCGCCGATCGGATTTGCAACCGATAACGCACCAAGCGCGATCGAACAAATTCCCGGCGGTCGTCTGCGGCGACAAATTTGGCTCAAAACTGCCTCCGGTCAGCGGCTAGGCTATGCCACTTCCTGGTGGGAATCGAGCCATATTGACGAGTATTTGCAGAACCGCTCAGAGGGAGTTTGGGCGAATTTATCGCGATCGCGGATGGAATTGTATCGCGAGATCAAAGGCTTACATTATGGTCGATCGGCAGCGTTAGAGGCGGCGTTTGGCTATTCGACTCCGCTGTGGGGACGACACTATTTGTTCTGGCATCACGGCAAGCCGTTCACGTTAATTTATGAGGTGTTTTCACCCTATTTAGAAAAGTATTTGGGAAAAGCGCGGGCTTGATTCTCGGTGGGCGATCGCAGTTCCGGGTTGTTCAGGAGGGCTTAAAGTGATCGTCATTCTTTAGGTGTTGATTGCCTGTATCTGGATAGACGAAAGACGTTAACATAATTTTGTTGTCCGTCCCTCTCTAAAGCCATGCTCATACCAAAACTGATGATTGAGCCGTCTCACTGGTTAGGGCGTGGAATTAAGCTAGAGATCGTCAATGGCGCGAAGATTTTCAAGTTTACAAGCGAATTACAAAGCCGTTCTGATGAACTGCTCGATCACAAAAAACTAGGACTAATCACACCAGATGAACAAGCAGAATTAGATGGGATTTCTGAACTCGCGCAGCTTTTCACGTATGCTAATTCTGTTTTGATGACAGAATCTCAATGGTCTCCGAATTCCTCCGCGAACTCGTTGCACAACGCCAATGGGTAGAGCGACTCGGGATCGCTTGGATATGAATGACGATAATCATGCAAGTGGTTTTATTCAAACATCGCGACAGTTTTGGATACAGATTGGAGTTCATCCTCCTCAATAGCTCGCGCTAGAATTGCGTTTCGTTGATGAGAGCTTGGAAGCGATCGTCAACGCTTTCATTTTGACGATCGCTTTGCTTGAATCTAGCACTCGTACCCAAGCTGAGGAATATCTCAAAATCGGGCGGCGGTTGATGCCTGAGACTGTGCATCAGATTGTATTTGATCTGGAAACCGAATAGATTAAGGAATGTAAAGCATTTCTATGATCGCACTATGTCCCCCGTCGGTAAACCTCGCCCACTCTGGAAAGTTATTTTATTCTCAGGACTCACCGGATTGCTCTACTACGGCTACTACAAATGGATCATCCAAGAAGAGTTGCGAAACTATAACGGCAAAGGATGGTCAGGCACACTTTGTTTATTGCCATTCGTGTTGGGTGTAGCATTGCCGCAAGCGTTGGCGGTGTTTGATCCGGATGTTCCCGATGGGTTTCGGTGGTTCTCGATCTTGGGAGTGGTTTGGATTTATATCGTGCAATTTCGGCTGTACTGTGATGTGAATGAATTGTACGATCGAGCAAATTTGAAAAAGCCCCTGATCGTTTGGTGGATGTTCATTCCCGGACTAAATCTGATCGTTGGACTGCGGCAAATTCATTTTCTCAGTCAGTATTGGGCACAGCAGCAAGGCGAAACGATTCAAGACCCGATCGCTGATCCAATTCCATTTTTGTCTAGCAACGCATAAGGCTCACATCCTGCTACGCTCAATAAAGACCGCCTTCTAGATCGGGATTCGGTTGTTTATCCTTTTCAATTTCCCTACCTTATGAGTCACCCTGACGGCATCGCACCCCACGGCGGACAGCTAATTAACCGCATTGTTACTGGCACTCAGCGCGAAGAATTTCTCTCGAAAGCCGATTTTCTGCCCCGTGTTCAATTGGATGAACGAGCAGTCTCTGATCTGCAACTGATCGCGATCGGTGGATTTAGTCCCCTGACCGGATTTATGAGAAAGGCAGACTACGATCGCGTGGTCGAAGAAATGCACCTCGCAAATGGATTGCCGTGGTCGATTCCGATTACGTTATCGGTGACTGAAGAAGTCGCCGCCCCGCTAGAAGAAGGAAGTCTGATTCGGTTGGATGACTCGACGGGGCGGTATATCGGCGTGTTGCAGCTTAGTGAGAAATTTACTTACGACAAAGCGCGGGAAGCTGTGAAAGTTTACCGCACCGATGAAGAAAAGCATCCTGGGGTGGCAGTGGTTTACCGTCAGGGAAATGTGAATTTGGCGGGCGATGTTTGGCTTTTGGAGCGCGATCCACATCCGTTGTTCCCGACTTATCAGATTGATCCGGCTCAGTCTCGTGCTGCCTTCCGAGAAAAAGGATGGAAAACGATCGTCGGTTTCCAAACTCGCAATCCGATTCACCGAGCGCATGAGTACATTATTAAATGTGCGTTAGAAACCGTTGACGGCTTGTTTCTGCATCCTTTAGTGGGCGCGACGAAAGAGGATGATATCTCGGCGGATATTCGGATGCGCTGCTACGAGATTATGTTGGAGCATTATTTCCCGAACAATCGAGTAATTCTCGCGATCAATCCGGCTGCGATGCGATATGCCGGGCCTCGTGAAGCCATCTTCCACGCGCTGATTCGGAAAAACTACGGCTGTACTCATTTCATTGTGGGACGAGATCATGCAGGGGTCGGTGATTACTACGGTACATACGATGCCCAATACATTTTTGATGAGTTTGAGCCAGGTGAATTGGGAATTCAGCCATTGAAATTTGAACACGCTTTCTATTGCAAGCGGACACTGGGAATGGCAACGACGAAAACGAGTCCGAGTTTGCCAGAAGAACGAGTGCATCTATCAGGAACGAAGGTGAGAGAAATGTTGCGTCGTGGAGAGCTACCGCCGCCTGAGTTTTCCCGCCCTGAAGTTGCGGCAGAATTGGCGAAAGCAATGAAGGTTTAGAGTGCAACTTCCGTTTTTAAGCGGACGATAACAGCAACAAGCCCACGGATGAAAAGAGGTGATCTATCGATCCTTTGTGGGCTTTACGCTGTTAGATGTTCGATCGCATTCATCTCGATAAATATTGCTATGAATCATGTACTCATCATTCATGAGGTAGAAGACTATGAAGCCTGGAAGAAAGTGTTTGACAACGCTGCAATCCTAAGAAGAGAAGCAGGTGAACGTTCTTACCAAGTTCTGAAATATGAGAATCAACCCAACAAAATTGTTCATTTCTCCACATGGACATCGACAGAAGATGCAAAGGCATTTTTTCAGTCGCCGCAGTTGGTAAAAATTAGAAAGGATGCAGGAGTTAAAGCACCTAAGTTTATCTATTTAGAGCAGCTAGAATCAGGCGTGCTATAGAAATTTCTAGTTCATTCAGGTTCCGAGGGAAATTTACCCGATCGCACTTCTTCGCAATATTCCTGCACCGATCGCGTAATCAACGCATTCAAATCCAAATACGCTTTGGCAAATTTTGGCTTCCACGTTCCCAAACCCAACACATCAGAAGTGACGAGAACCTGACCATCACAATGCCCGCCTGCTCCAATCCCGATCGTTGGAATGGTTAGTTTCTGCGTAATCGTTTGCGCCAATTCCGCTGGAATGTGTTCAAGGACGATCGCAAATGCTCCTGCCTGTTCGAGCGCGATCGCTTCGGACAAAATCTTATCTCCCGCTTCACTCGATCGTCCCTGTTGCCGAAATCCCGTTTGTCTCACGGATTGCGGAGTCAGTCCCACATGACCCATCACTGGAATTCCAGCCTGAACCAAGCGCGAAACGGTTTCAGCGATCGCAGGATAGCCGCCTTCTAATTTCACTGCGCCCGCACCCGTTTCTTTCAGAATTCGACCTGCCGAGTGCATCGCCTGCTGGATGCTTTCTTGATACGTCAAAAACGGCAAATCCACGACCAAGAGCGCTTCTTTCACGCCGCGCCGGACTGCTTTTGCATGATGAATGACTTCATCGAGCGTAAGCGGCAGCGTCGTATCGTGTCCCAATGCCACCATCGCCATCGAATCCCCGACCAGAATCGCATCGACTCCAGCCCGATCAAGAATCGACGCGATCGCATAATCCCAAGCGGTGAGAACGGCAATCGATCGCTGTTGTTGTTTCCACTGAATCAGTTGTTGCGGCGTGACGGGCATCGGACACCAGAAGAATTTAAGGGAGTGGATCTATCTTAATTCTATGAGTTCCTATTCAACGCTGCGGCTAAACATCAAATGTGGTTTTGTCTCGTAACTGGTCATACTTACCCACGCTAATCCTTCACTCGTTCCGACCCATAATTTATTTCCGGTGTCAGGAGCGAGGGATAAAACTCGATTTGAGGGAAGATTGGGAACTTGACCGACGATCGCGCCATTGTAGGGATTCACTCGCAGCAACCCATTGTTTGTGCCGATCCAAATGCTTCCAGCCGCATCAAAGCCAGCCGAGAGAATTTCACGACCTTTGAGCGCGGTCACTGTGCGATCTCGGCGACGCTTTAACGGATCGATTTTCACCAGTCCGCTGGTTGTGCCTGCCCAGAGTGAACCATGTCGATCGAGCGCCAAAGCCTGAACCGTTCCTTCTTCTAAATCGGTCGTGTGAAGAATTCGCGCACTCGCTGTATCGACTTGCACTAAGCCTTCAAGCGTTCCCACCCAAAGCTGTCCCTCTGGATCTAAGCTCAGAGCATTGGCACTCACACCGGGTAAATTCTTCAGCGTGGTCATGACTAGCCCTTCATGCGGACTGATGAGCGCTAAACCCGAATCGGTTCCGGCCCAGAGATAGCCGCGTCGATCGACGAGCAGCGACAAGACTCGATTCGATGGCAAAAAGAGATTTTGGGCAGTGACTTCATTCGTTTTTGGATCGATGCGCCAGAGTCCTTCGGTTGTGCCGACCCAAATTCGACCCACGCGATCTTGAGCCAGTGCACCGATCGATAAATTTGGCATTTTGGCGCGGGAAATCACTCGCCCAGTGTTGGGATTGACCCGCATCAGTCCTTGCGGCGCTGCAACCCACAGATTGCCTTGAAAGTCGCGCTGAAGGGCAGCCACTCGAAAATCGGGCTGAATCTCCTGCGGCAAAGCGGGCGCAACTGGAGGCGGAGCGGTAGGCGTAAACGTCGGTTCAGCAATCGATTTTGGCACTGTAATCAGCAGACTCAGCAACACGGAAGCAAACCCTAAGCGGCGACACACGGAAGACATAGCCAATCTCGGTAAAATCTGGTTTATTGTGCCTCAGAACGCCTCGATCGCAACGCGAGGAAACTCGGAAATATACCGAATTGCAACCGTGCAATCCGCGTCGCGATCGACAAAAATTGCTAGAGTGGGAAATGCTCAACGTCAGCCGAACCAAATTGGAACCGAGCAACCTGTAGAAACTCCATTTCTCAATGCAAACTGATTCGATCGTGCAATGCCCCAACTATTTCTGTCAGGCGCTCAATCCTGAAAGCCAGCGGTTTTGTCACAACTGTCAAACCCGCATCCCAAAGCGCTATTTGTGGGCAGTGGGATCGACACATTCGCCTGGAGAATTGATTGACGATCGCTTTTTGATCAAGTCGGCGCAAATCGCATTGGACACTAAGCCTGGAATTCCGCCGATGGCGATCGAGGTTCCACCGTCGCTTGAACCTTATTTGCACTTGATGGCAGAACGTCCGACGATTTCTCAACCTTTTGCAGTGGTTAAGGATGTGCTGTTTTTGGAGTCGGCTCCGATTTATCCGAGTGATGCGCGTTCTGAGCGGGGTGAAGATTTATCTGGGCGGTTGATGCCGCGTTTGGTGCAAGTGTGGGCTGCGAGTAGTGGATTTCGTCAGCTTCATTTTCTGCGGCAACTAGCACACCTTTGGCGCGTTTTGAGTGTTGAAAAAGTTGCTTCGACGCTGCTAGATTCTGAGTTGATTTTTGCGGATAGTGACACGGTACGGATTTTAGAACTGAATTTCGATAGCCTTGCGGCACAAACTGTTCGAGATCCGATTTCCCTGGCAGGATTGGGAAAATTTTGGTCAAGTTGGCAAGCCCAGCCTGCGCTCGCAGATTTCTTTAATCAAGTTTGCCAGAATCTCATCGACGGGCAAATCACAAATGCAGATGAATTGCTTGATGTTTTGGATTCTGCGATCACGGCACAAAGTTCTCAGCAAACCCGACAAATTCAAATCGCCACGCTAACGGATCAAGGGCCGAGCCGTCAAAGTAACGAGGATGCCTGTTATCCACCAAGCGGAACCAGTGGCGATCACTCCTTACTAATCGTCTGTGATGGGATTGGGGGACACGAAGGGGGAGAAGTTGCTTCAAATCTTGCGATCGAAACGATCGTAAATCAGATTCGATCTTTAGATCCCGATCAGCTTGAACCAGAATTAGAAGTGGCAGTCTGTGCGGCGAACGATGCGATCGCACAAAAGAACGATGCAGAACGGCGACAAGAACGCCAGCGCATGGGAACAACCGTTGTAATGGGAATAGTGAGATCGCATGAGTTCTATCTCACTCATGTCGGCGATAGTCGCGCATATCGCATCACTCGTCAAGGCTGTTATCAGGTAACGCTCGATGATGATGTTGCCTCACGAGAAGCACGATTGGGTTATACCTTGTACCGCGAGGCTTTACAGCATCCTTCTGCTGGATCGCTAGTGCAAGCTTTGGGAATGGGGAGTTCAAGCTACCTACGTCCAACGGTGCAGCGATTTATCTTCGACGAAGAGTGCGTCTTTCTTTTGTGTTCGGATGGATTGAGCGACAACGATCGAGTTGAAGAACACTGGCAATCCGAGATTGTTCCGATCCTCAACGGCAAAACGAACGTTGCAACCGTGGCGCGGAAACTAGTCGAAATCGCAAATACGCAGAACGGTCACGATAATGTCACGATCGGTTTAATTCATTGCCAAACTCGCGAAACTGGGCAATCGAATCCGGTGCGATCGATGTTAGCGAAACCGACTCAACTGATCGCGCCTGCTCCACCGTCACAACTGAGAACCGAGATTCAACCCCGTCGAACATCCTGGTTTAAGATTGCGCTGATTCTCTTGGGACTTTTTGGAGCTGCGGGCGCGATCGCTGCTCTTTTCGTCCCAGAACTGATTCCTAGACTTATCAATCGCCTCCCCACCGTTGCAGAACCGAGCGTCGTTCCTCCCGTCCCCGCTTCACCCGAACCGCTGACGACTGGAAGTCTAATTCAGCTTGATCGACCTGAACTCCCCTTATTTAGAAAGCCGGATCAACCGAGCGATCAGGTGCGTGAATTGGTGGGGCAAGTTCCACCTGGAACCGTTTTAAAGGTCGAGAAACGACAGCAAACCACTGCTGGTCAGCCTGCTTGGATACGATTGAAAGTTTGTACGATCGCGGCGGATACCAAGCTCCAAAATTCAGTCAAAGCAGGTAACATCGGCTGGCAACAAGAAAGCTCGATCGTACCTTTCACTAAAGCCAACCTCAAGCCCGATCAGCTTGGAGCTTGCACACCCCCCAAACAGAACGCGCCATCTACGCCGTAGATTAATTGACGGATAGCCCTTAAGATTGAAGATCCGGAGTTAATCACTTGCCGATTCATGTCACCGTCTGAACTTCCCTGTTTAAGTCTCGCGATCGAGCAATTACGCGCCTCTCAAACTCAACATTTTGCGATTCATGTGATTGATGCTCCTTACCGGGGGGGCTATCTGTTGCGAGATTGTTTATGGACAGCCGAATTAATGCACCATTGGAGATCGTGGCAAGAAATGTTTTCATCGCGGGGTCTGCCCGATGTGCCGCACGTCTCGCAAGTTAGTACACCCCCGATCGAAGTGGTCGAACCTCCGGTCGGTCAGCCGATTTCCCGCAGTGCCCGATTGATGCAAAATTTGGGAATTGACCTATGGCAATGGCTGTTTGATGGCGTGATTCAAAGCAGCTTAAATCGCAGTCAGGGCATTGCACAGGGACAAGGCAAAGCGCTCCGATTGCGGTTAGATGTACGCGATCCCGATCTAATCTCGCTGCCGTGGGAAATTATGCAGAGCGATGCCGGAAAACAGGCAATTTCTCTGAGCCAACAGCTTTTATTTAGTCGTACTACCAGCGATGTCGATACCTTGCCCGCACTCCGGTCAGAAACCAGCTTAAATGTGCTGCTCGTTTTGGGACAAGATGCCGCGCCCGACCTGCCCACAGGCGGGTCTGAGAACGGGAAACGCGACGAATTAAAGCGACTAAAACTAGAGCAAGAAGCGACAGCGTTATCGAGAATTTTGCGAGAGCGTCCTGGGATCAATCGATTTGCGGCTCCTTGTTTTGTCGATACGCTATTGCAGCCCACTTCGGCGGAACTCATCGATCGATTAGAGAGCGGTCACTATAATGTCTTGTTTTACGCAGGTCACGGGGTTCCAGCGGCGGATGGTGGCTTACTGTTTTTGCGTCCCAATCAGCCGATGAATGGGACAGAGTTAGCACAGGTTCTAACCCGCTGCCGGGTGAAATTGGCAGTTTTTAATGCCTGTTGGGGCGCATATCCGGAAGAGCAAAATCGGCAGGCAATTCCACGCAGTAGTTTAGCGGAAGTGTTGCTGCATCACGGAGTTCCGGCAGTGTTAGCAATGCGCGATTCGATCACCGATCAAGAGGCACTGAGTTTCATCGCGGCATTTGCTCAGGCATTAAGCGATCGAATGCCGATCGATCAAGCCGTTGCGGTTGCACGTCAGCACTTACTGACTTTGTTTCGATTCAATCACCAAGCTTGGACATTGCCCGTCTTATATATGCACCCCGAATTTAACGGGGAGTTGATTAAGCCGATCGAAGAAGGACTGACGCAAATTCCGCATACGCCGAGCCAGTTGGGGGTGCAAAATCCGGTGGCATCTTTGCGATCGCTCGAAAATGCCAAGGTTTGGACGATTCGCGGCGGGTTGATGCGCGTGGGAATGAGCGCCGAAAATGATTTGGTATTAGCGAACGAACCCGGTGTCTCACGTAAACACGCAGAGATTGTCTATCGCAGTGCCGAGACGATGCAGCCGACCTACTTTTTACGAGATTTTTCGCGGTATGGAACTTGGGTTTCGACCGTGAATGGCTGGCAAAAAGTTCATAATTATGAAGTGCCGCTGCATTCCGGGGCGCAGATTAAGTTTGGTGGCTCTCAGAACTCGATTTTGGAGTTTTTGGTTTCGCCAGCCGATGGGAGAAACTGAAAATCTACCCTTAGATCTACGGATCTTGATCGTCAAGATTTGGAAATTTTAGGCGAATTGACGTAAATTGATAGTCCAGTTACGGAACTGGTAACGATCGGGTTGAAGCCATACCCATCAAACACACCAACCTTAGTTCAATTACAGATGCGGATTTTTGTCATGGCACACGAAGCAAGTCCTTCTAACTCTCTTGAACTTCAGATTCAGCAAGCTTTTGCCGATGCGTTGCTCGACTCAGAAGCGGTGACAGTGCAGTGGAATCAGCCGGACAATGCTGACCCTGTAACCGTCGAGGTTGCGGAAATTCCTGATAGTGCAATTGCCTATCCCTGGAATCCCGCTGATCCTGAATCAGAATCATTTTTCAATAGGATCGAGCAAAAATTCTCGATCGATGCTCTTTCTGAGTCCGAAATTGGCGATCGTGCTGATGCGTTTTTCTCTCACCTCGATTCGCTGTTCGCGGCTCCCACGCTCGAAACGTCTTTGGCGCAAAAGTTCGCATCGGTTCCGCAAACGGTTCTCAATGCGATCGCTCGTCACGCTCAGAAATTGGCGAATTCCTCAGCCACTTTAGCGGATCAACTCGTTCAGTGTGTGCAAGAAGCGTTGCCACAGTGGGCAGAAGAAGATTTACAAGTGCTGGCGCGTCCGCTCGCTTACTCGATGCGAGGCGAGGAACAACCCGTGAAGTCTACCGACTGGGCGAAACTGTCGGAAACAGAGCAAGCTCGATTGACTCTAGCGATCGCTCGATATGCGCTGAACGAAGTGCAAGATTAATCGATCGACAAGCGATTTGAAGAACTCCGCGTTTTGCAAGAAACCGGAGTTTTATTTTTGTTTGGGATATTTGTGTAACCCCGTAATCTGAACGTTTTCGTTGTATTTATAATCAGTGACATCACCTGCCAAGCGTTCAGCAGATATGATCAATTCAAATTTGTGAATGGAACTCCCGAATGATTGTCTGCCCAAATTGCAATCATGCCAATCCAGACGGCGCAGTCCAGTGTGAATCTTGTTACACGCCGTTGCCCGCTACGATCGCTTGTCCCAACTGTCAGGCTGCAATTCAAGCGGATGCCAGCTTTTGTGGACAATGCGGCTTTAACCTCAATGCTGTGAGCGCTCCTATGCTATCCACTCCTGAATCCTCGCTTCCCAGTCCGCAAGAAATTCCTGATCCGGTTGCGCTTGATCCGTTGATCGAACCTGATCCGATCGTTCTTCCCGCTCAAGCCGCTCCAATTCCTCAGCGAAACTCAGCAACTCAACTGCAACAGTCTTTCGCACGATTGTTGAATCTGCAAACCAGTACTGTGATCGAGATTCCACCAGGATTGTTGGTGCTTCATATCGGCAAACCCAACGATCGTATTCCACCGGATATCGATGTGTCTGGCTTTCCCAATTCCGAAGTCGTCTCGCGGATTCATGCCGATATTCGAGTCGAAGGCGATGCTTACTACCTTGAAGATGTGGGTAGCTCAAACGGCACTTACGTCAACAATTCACCGCTACCAATGGGAAATCGGCATCGGCTCAGAGCAGGCGATCGTATTTCATTCGGTAAAGGCGACAAAGTTTCATTTCTGTTTCAGATTTGATCTCAGTTGCGATCGCCCTATAATCGCTTCATGGCATACAGCGATTTCAGTCTGCGGAAAGTCAAGCAAGATTTCAATTTGACACTGATTGAGGGTGGAAGCTTTTTGCCCTCAATTCAATCGCTTGCGCCGAGTCAGCTATTGATCGATCAATTAGCCGATGGCGTTCCGCTGGCTTTGGCAACAGGATCAGAAAAAGCGCGATCGGAACTCATCATCAGTCCGGTTCTGATGGAAGTTCGGAGACAACTCGATCGTCAAATCAGTTTATTCTCAGGCGAAGATTTTACCATTGCACCTGAACTTGGACTCAGCGGAACCTGTGATTTTTTGGGTAATGCTCTAGACCTGTGTATCAGATTTACAGAACTCAGTAGCAGAAATACTTGCAGCGAAGGCATACACAGGTCTAGAGCATTACCGATTTTTTGTTAAGTCGATCGCCCGAACAAATGCTAATTGAAGCCCCGACTGTGATCATCGTTGAGGCGAAAAAAGCAGATTTGAAAACGGGCATAGGGCAGTGTTTAGCAGAAATGGTTGCGGCTCAAAAATTCAATGAAGCAAATCGGCGATCGATCCCGACCATTTACGGCTGTGTGACCAGTGGGAGCGCGTGGAAATTTATGCAACTGCAAGGTCAAACCGCGACATTCGACTTGATGGAATATGCGATCCCGCCCATCGATCGAATTCTTGGAATGTTGGTGTGGATGGTCAAAAACTAAAAAGCTTTCTGCGATCGATCTTTTAGGCTTCCCAGATTAAGAATTACATCGTTCTGCGAGTTGATTTCGAGGCACTTGATAGGATCATTGTTGGGCAAATCCCTTCATACGCCTTTAATACTGGCTCTCACAAAACGATATGACCACAACCGTTACTTATCCCAACACCGCTGACCTCGCAAGCGATGATTATCTCGTCGTCGGTTTAGCGACTTGTTTTATCAAAGACGATGATGGCGTTCATGAAGTCCGCGTCGTCGAACCGATCCCTTCTGCCGCACTCGAAGCGATCGTCAAAGGCATCCCCACCTCGTATCAGTTGGCAACCGCAACAACGATCGGTTCTGTAATTTCTGACGACTCTTTGCAGTTCCCCGAAAATTTTCCCGATGATGTGCAGTTCTGCGATGATTTCGCCTACCGTGCGACGGCATCCGCCCGCACGTACAAAGCAAAATCCAGCGCCCAATCTCACATTCCCGCAGGCACAACCCGCACCGATTTTAATTTCTCAATCGATCGCAAGCGCGTTCTCAACTCACAGCGCATTGTCAAAACTGAAGATAATATAAAACAACACAAGTACACTCACGAAGTTCTGTAGACAATATGCTAAAGCTTTATGGTGGGGCGCGGAGTCGGGCATCGATCGTGCAATGGTATCTCGAAGAGTTGGAGATACCTTACGAGTTTGTGATGCTCGATATGCAAGCCGCAGAGCATCGACAACCCGAATTTTGCGAGATTAATCCGTTTGGCAAAGTGCCTGCGATCGTCGATGGCGATCTAAAGGTTTGGGAATCGGGCGCAATTTTGCTTTATCTGTGCGATCGATACGGAAATGTGGATGTGAATGATCGAGCGATCGCGGCTCAGTGGGTTCTCTTTGCCAATGCCACATTAGGTCCTGGGATTTTTGTAGAAGCGAATCGAGAACGAGAAATGCCGCGATTGATGCAGCCGCTTGATGAGATTTTTGCGAAGCGCGAGTTTATTGCAAGCGATCGTTTTACGGTTTCCGATGTCGCAGTGGGTTCGCTCTTGGCCTATATTCCGCTGATGTTGAAGCTTGATCTCAGCGAGTATTCAAATGTCGTAAGTTACATGAAGCGAATGGCAGAGCGTCCTGCTTTTCAAAAAGCGATCGGCGGACGTAACTAACTTCAACAAAAAAGGGGGTAAAGATTGCCCCCTCTCTTTTTATCGTTGTGATTCAGTATCTTATTTGAAACCGACGGCAGCTTGCCACACGAACGCCAGCAACAGAAAGAAAACCGGAATTACAGGCAGAATATCAACTAGCGGATCAAAAATCGCATAAGCTTCGGGCAATTTTGCAAGTAGCATTGCTGCTTCCATGACTCGATGACCTCTCCAACACAGGACTCATAATTGATACGGATTTTAACATGATTTGGGGGTCGCCTCTAGTTGCTAAATCTTTTAGCGGTAATTACAATGTGACTACATTTGTTAAAACATCATGAATACTACGATTAAGACTCAGATCGTGAAGGTCGGGAATTCTCAAGGAATTAGAATTCCGAAACGGCTCTTGGAGCAAAGTGGAATTGATGGTGAAGTCGAAATTGAAGTGCAGAGAAATCAGTTGGTCATTCGTGCAGCAATGCGATCTCGCTCCGGTTGGGTAGAAGCCTTTGAGAAAATGGCAGAACAGGGAGACGATCTCTTAATCGATGCCGAAACTACAAACGACTGGGATGACACCGAATGGGAATGGTAGTTGGGCGCTTTAACGTGTTTCTGATCGAGCTAGATCCAACAGTTGGGGCTGAGATGCGAAAGGTTCGTCCCTGCGTTGTGATTTCGCCGGATGAAATGAATGGCGCGATCGCTACAGTGCTCATTGCACCCATGACGACTAAAGGACGTGATTACCCAACGAGAGTCGCTTGCAGTTTTGAGGGTAAGCAGGGACAGATTGTTCTGGATCAAATTCGCACCGTGGATAAGAAAAGGCTCGTAAAGCATTTGGGTAAAATTCAGCCAGACGAGCAAAGTGCAGTTTTAGCAGTCCTCGCGGAAATGTTCACGGATTAAGGTCGGAACTCTGGCTCAAGGAGTTGCTCGATCGTATAAGGATAGTCAACCGGAAAGGTTTCTAACGGCTTCTGCGTTTCTTTTGCGGCATCTCTGCGCCCACGTCGATAGTATTTTTCGACCCAGTCCGGGTCTTGAAGAAAACGCTGCAAACTTGTTGTGTCTTTTAAACAATCTTGAATCTGATCCCGACAGTTGGAGACCGTTGTTTCCCAGCTTTTTGTTCTGAGATCGGGTTGATACTGCCACTTCAGCAAATGCAGCATCAATCCTTGCAGGTAGCCCGAGTTCTCTTTGTTCGCTCCGTCCCAACGTTTCTAATTCCTCGATCAAATTCTTGACATCAAGAGCTGCCCAGCGTCCTTTCTGTAGATACTCGGCTTGCTGCTGCGTCCATTCGAGAAAGTCACGATCGTAAAGTTCCATGTCAGTTCGCTGGAGCAAGCCATACTGCAAATTCGGTATGGAAAGTGCCGTTGAAAATCGCGGCACGAATTCGCTGGGTAAATCGGATCAGTTCGGTGATGTTATGAATTGAGATTAACGTATACGCAAGGAGTTCTTGCGATCGCAGTAGATGACTCACATAAGCCCGACTAAAATTTTGACAGGTGTAGCAAGGGCAGGATTCATCGATCGGGGTGAAATCTTCTCTAAATCTCGCATTCTTCAGATTCCAGCGTTCTCCTTGCACCAAAGCGGCTCCGTGTCGTGCCAGTCGCGTTGGAATCACACAATCGAATAGATCCATGCCAGCCGAGATCGCTCTTGCCATTTCCCGATAGGTTCCCACTCCCATTAAGTAACGGGGTTTGTGATCGGGTAGCAATGGTGTTGTGGCTTGAACGACTCGATCGATAATTTCGGGAGCTTCGCCGACACTGACACCCCCGATCGCATATCCCGGCAAATCTAATTCGGCTAACTGTCGAGCGGCTTCGGCTCTGAGATCTAAGAATTCTCCGCCTTGAACAATTCCGAATAAAGCTTGATCCGATCGCTGATGCGCCCCAATGCAGCGTTTTAGCCATTCGTAAGTTCGGCTCGTTGCTTTCTCGGTGGCATCGCGTCCGACTCCCGGAGGTGGACATTCATCAAACGCCATGATCACATCTGCGCCGAGTGCGTTTTGAATCTCGATCGATTTCTCCGGCGTAATTTTGATCATTTGACCATCGCGAGGTGAGCGGAACGTCACACCTTCATCGGTAATCGATCTCATTTCACTCAAACTAAAGACCTGAAACCCGCCGGAATCCGTTAGCATCGGTTTCGACCAATTCATAAAGCGATGCACACCGCCCGCTTTTTCTACAATGTCTTCCCCTGGCTGCAAGTGCAAATGATACGTATTCGACAAAACCATCTGTGCGCCAGTCGCTTCGAGCTGATCCGGCGTGATGGTTTTGACGTTTGCTAATGTTCCCACGGGCATAAAGCGGGGCGTTTCAACGATGCCATGAGGCGTGTGGAAAACTCCAGCGCGGGCGTGGGTGTGTTTGCAGCGGGCTTGGCATTGGAAAGAAAACTGATTCAAGGCACTCGTTTCCGAAATGAAGGCAGATTCCATCATAAGTGTGTCGAGAGGAGAATGCGATCGTCTGCCCGAAAGCTGATTGCACGCGATCGCGCTTTGCCTAAACTCAGAGTGAGGATTCCGCAATTTTTCTTAATTTTCATAATCCTTTCATTTTTTGCGATAATTTAGTAACTACAGCTTTCATTTTTCTTTCATTATTGACTAGGGCTATCCTCATGCAATCGACTCCATTTTTCGACAACGCAAGTCCGAATCCGCGCTTCACCGTGCATACCTCAGCACACCAGCATCAAGCGACATCGAATCTGGTGGTCGAAAATCTCAGCGTCAAATACCGCGCGATCGAAGCACTGAGCCAGGTAAGTTTTTCGGTGCAGCCGGGGCGCTTGGTCGGGATTTTTGGGCCGAACGGGGCGGGAAAAAGTACGCTGATCAAAGCGATGCTCGGTCTGATTCCCGCGATCAATGGGAAGGTGCTTTATCAAGGAAAGCCGCTGGTCGATCAGTTGGATCAAGTCGCGTATGTCCCCCAGCGATCGCAGATCGATTGGAGCTATCCCGTAACGGTGTGGGATGTCGTGATGATGGGACGCACCAAGAAAACGGGCTGGTTTCAGCGCTATTCGTCGATTAGTCGGCGCTTGACAACTCAGGCACTCGATCGAGTGGGAATGATCGAATTTCGCGATCGGGCGATTTCGGATCTCTCTGGTGGTCAACAACAACGAGTTTTTCTCGCGCGTGCATTGGCACAACAAGCAGAAGTCTTTTGCTTTGATGAACCGTTTGTTGGAATCGACCAAAAAACCCAGACGATTATGTTCGATGTGTTCAAAGAATTGACTCGCGAAAATAAACTCATCTTGGTTGTAAATCACGATCTGGGCGAGTCGATCACGCACTTTGATGATTTGATTTTGTTAAACAAATCGCTAGTTGCCAGTGGTTCTCGTCAGCAAGTTTTGACGCAAGAAAATCTGCAACAAGCTTACGGCGGTAAAGTGGTCTTCTTTTCGGATGCTGCATAACTATGGATGCCCTGATCGAGCCTTTGCAATACGGATTCATGCAGCGATCGCTAGTCATTGCAATCCTAGTCGGATTGATTTGTGCGATCGTAGGAAGTTACTTAATCGTGCAGCGGTTAGCACTTTTGGGCGATGCGATTAGCCACTCTGTACTGCCAGGACTCGCGATCGCATTTCTATTTGGATTTAATATTTTCGTCGGCGCGTTTATTGCAGGCGTTCTGAGTACGTTGATTATTGCGTGGATACGAACGAGATCGCCGATTAAAGAAGATGCTGCAATGGGCATTGTCTTTAGTGCATTTTTTGCGTTGGGAATTACGTTAATCACGGTGATTCAGAAAGATAATAAAATTGATTTAAACCATTTTCTATTTGGTAATATTTTAGGCGTTACGATTAGCGATGTTCGAGATACTGCGATCATTGCTGCGGTGATTTTAGCGATCGTCTTTCTTTTCTACAAAGAACTTCTTTTTTATACGTTTGACTCACTGGGCGCACAAGCCGCAGGACTGCCCACGAACTTATTGAACTTCGGCTTAATGGTGTTGATTGCGTTAACGATCGTCGCCAGTATGAAAGCAGTCGGCGTAATTCTGGTTTTATCACTGCTGATTACACCTGGAGCAACTGCTTACTTATTAGTAAAACGGCTGCATCACGTAATGATTTTAGGAGCCGCGATCGGCATTATTTCGAGTATTAGCGGAATGTATCTGAGCTACTTTTACAACTTGCCATCAGGAGCCGCGATCGTATTAGTAACATCAAGCCTATTTTTTCTTGCGTTCCTATTCAGCCCGCGACACGGTGTTTTTACACAACCTCGATCGAACACTTTGCCTTCATTTCCTTTCCTGCGCGAACTGCGGGACTTAGTGCCTAAAAATCGTCAAAAGGGTTAAACGAATCAAATCGACTGCGGCGCGGTTCATCTTCGCGGGTTCCGAGTTCGCTTGGGGGTCGCTCATTGCTCCAAGCCCACCAAACCTGCCCACATTGACAGTGATAAAACTCCTGCCATTTTTTGCGATAGTCCTCGGTAAAAACAGGCGATCGACGATTAATCCAAACGCGATCGGCTTCCTTAGAAGACTTATGGCAGGTTGGACAGGAAAACGAGAAAGAATGTACCGCCGTTTGTGTCCAAGTGGGCGGAACAGGTTCAAAAGCGTCCATTGTGTGCGGGGTTGGGTTAGCGCTGAACTCATTATGGCTTGGAATTGGTGTTTCAGGATCATTCGGAGTGGAGCTTAAGAGATTGTTGTGCCGAAATGAAAAATCTTATGTATCTTTCTAGGGGCACGGCTTATCGTCTAACTTTCTCGTCTGTCTCTACCCATGAGCTTACTCAATCTTGTCTCGTTCGCTGGTATTTTCGGTTTGTGCGCGATCGCGTGGCTGTTCTCCGAAGAGCGCAGTCTCAAAGTGTTTCCCTGGCGCATTGTAGTGACTGGCATTTTGCTGCAACTTGCTTTAGGCGCGATGGTCTTTGTCGTGCCGGGAACTCGTGAAGCGCTTCAGATCTTTAGTAATCTACTCGATGGGGTTTTCCTAGCGGCGGACGCGGGAGCGCGATTTGTATTTGGGCAAACTATCGTACCTGTGCCTGGACAGCCTGCTGGTGTGAATTTAGGATACATTTTCGCGTTTCGCGCTCTGCCCACTGTGATCTTTTTCTCCGGTCTGATGGCGCTGCTGCAAAATCTGGGTGTGATTCAGGCTATTACTAATGTATTTGCAAAAGCGTTCTACTCGGTGATGCAATTGAGTGGAGCAGAAGCGTTAAGCGGTGCGGCAAATATTTTTGTCGGAATTGAAGCCGCGATCGTTGTAAAGCCCTACTTGCCCAAAATGACCCGCAGCGAACTTTGTGCGATTCTATCGTGCTGCTTCGGAACCGCTGCTTCTTCAACATTGGCGATCTATGTGAGCTTTCTACGTCCGGTGTTTCCAAACATTCTCGGTCACTTAGTTTCGGCTTCGATTATTGCAATTCCGGCTTGTTTTGTGTTGTCTAAAATTCTTGTGCCTGAAACCGAGAAGCCTTTGACAATGGGTGGTATTCCCAGGGAAGAACACAAATGGCTGACTGAAGATGGCGAAATGCTCGAAGAAGTGATTCAAATCGAAGGGGAACGAATCAGCCCGCTCGATGCTGCGATCATGGGTGCGTTGGACGGCGTGAAAATGGCAGTGTCGATCGCGGCTGTTCTCATTCTGATTCTCGGTTTGGTTTCGCTGATCAATCAAATCTTTGGCGGACTCGCAACAATTTCAGGCCCGATCGGAGCTATTTTCAAAGTTGTCACTTTGGCGAATATTGCAGGCGTTCTATTTTTGCCGTTCACCTTTCTTACGGGCGTTTCGCTGGAGTGGAATGAACTTTGGGAATCTTCTGTGATCATTGGGCGACGCTTGTTAGAAACCGCGATTCCTCCTTATCAAGCATTAGCGGCAGCAGCAGCAAGACCCGAAAATCCAATTAGCGATCGAGCTGTTTTGATCATTAGTTACGCGCTCTCAGGATTTGCACATTTAGCATCAGTGGGAATCTTTGTTGGAGGTACGATCGCGCTGATTCCCTCACGCCGCAAAGATATCTCTGAGTTGGGATGGAAAGCGTTGTTTGTTGGCACGTTAGCGACATTGATGATCGCTTGTGTGGCGGGCGTGTTCGATATGGGAAATCCTGGAATTTTGGGAGAGAGATCGGCTCCGGCGAAAAGCATCGTGGCTCCAAGTCCCAAGCCGAGCGTTCTCGCAGTTCCGTCTGTTCCTTCTTCGCCCAAGGCTTCACCGAAAGCAGTAAAGTCTCCTAGACCATGAGGTTTCAGTCAATTGTCACCCTCCTATAGGAAGAGATAAAAACCTAAAATAGCAAATCAATGTATAATCATCGAACCCTACCCGGTTGAAGCTAGAACGTCCAATAGCGCAACGATTTAGACGTTCTAGCTTCTCGTCCTTCATCTTCTACATCACCATGATTCAAACCCCGATTTGGAGCGTTGTGCTGGCAAGTTTGTTTTGGTGGCTGACGCTGCAAACCCCAACTCTGAGTGAACCGACGATCGCATTTCAAGCTTCTCAAGAACCCACTGCCGCAAAAATCGAAATCGCCCGAATTCGATCGGGTGTGCTTCCCGGTGTGATCATCGGCGGACATCACGAAGGCTGGCTGAATATTGTGCAACAACGCTACACTGCATCGGGCGATCGAGACGATCGCTTTGAAGAATCCGCTCGCTACTTGATCGAAGATGAACTGGTGCAGTCGGGATTTAATATCGCGCGATCGCAGCCCAGTTCAGTGTTTGAAGAAGCTTCTGCCGATACGGAACCCGGACGGTTTTTGATCGGTGGAACCATGACGCAGGCGCGACTCAATTCGTATCAGTCTTGGTTTAAAGGCGACATAACCCAAGATGAACGCACCATTCGATGGGAACTGTTTGATCGACAACGCGCAAAAGTGGTGTACCGCCAGGAAATGACCGGAAGCGCCAAGGCGGAAGGCATTGATAATCCAGCCGCAACCTACGAGGCGATTCGTGGCAGCATTAAACAGCTTTTAGCTGAACCAACTTTTTTAACTGCGCTCAATTCCTCAGAAGTTGAAACGATCGCGCTCACTCCATCTCGATACGAAGTCGCAGCGTTAGCAGTGACAGACCAACCGTTATCGATCGCACAATTGACCGGGCGCAGCGTTTCCGCGATCGTTAGAATTCGCACATCCAGCGGTCGAGGGAGCGGCTTTTTGATTGATCCATCTGGGCTTGTCATCACCAATCATCACGTTGTCGGTTCTGCGTTTACGGTAAATGTGGATTTGTACGATGGCAGTACGCGCGTTGGGCGAGTGTTGCGGCGCGATCCGGGACTGGATGCAGCTTTGATTCGGCTCGATGGTGAAACAACTGGAATCTTAGGCTTACCGCTTTGTCAATCGAATGCGGTGCGAGTCGGAGAATCGGTGATTGCGATCGGCAATCCTCTATCCCTTTCTAATAGCGTGACTCAAGGCATTGTGAGCGGATTTCGATTAGATGGCGATCGCAGTTTGATTCAAACCGATACCGCGATCAATCCGGGCAATAGCGGCGGGCCGTTGATGAATCGACAAGGTGCAGTGATTGGAATTGTAACCGAGAAAATTGCAAGCAAAGGAATCGAAGGACTCGGATTTGCTTTACCGATCGAGCAAGTGCTTCACCGTTTGAATGTGCAAATTGTTCAACCCGATCAAGCAAAGCTGAATGATTGTGGAAACCCGATCGCGCTTTCTCAAGCCCTGTAAGCGGTTACTAACTCGTTTCTGGGAATGGCATAGGGATCTTTGCCATATCCTAAAGCGAATCGGAATGAATGCGCCACACTTTTACTTGAGAACGTCATGAACACGATCAATGCAGAGAAAGCAACAATCGCAGCAACCGCATAGAGACTGCGATAACCGATCGCATTAGAGACACTGCCTAAAATCGGCCCTGCTAAAGCAATTCCCAAATCAAAGCCACCGACAAATAAACCAAAAATCCGTCCTCGTTCGTAAGGCTGACAGCGATCGGCAACCAGCGCAATCATGATCGGCAAAAACGTGCCACCACCAACGCCTTCTAGCGCTCCAGCCAGTAGGAACAAATTCGCTGTATTTGCTTGCCACAGTACAATCATTGCAAGTCCATAACAGAGAAGCCCGATCGTAATAAATCGACCGCGACCATAGCGATCGCTCGCCTTTCCCGATACAAATCGCGTCATAAAGCTCGTTACTGCCGCCGCTGTGTAGAACAATCCTGAATTCAGCCCAACATTCGATTCTTTGATGTAGAGCGGCACAAATGTTGCGATCGCACCAAACGCAATGCCAACTAACAACATTGTGATCGTAGGAACTCGAATTCGATCGCTAAGCAACATTCGCCAGAACACTCCTTCGGTTTTGCGATCCTGGGGTTGATGTTGCACAGGAGGCGCTTTCACGAACATTGCACAAGTCATACTAACCATGCCAAGCACCGAACTCAACACAAACACAGGTGCATAGGTCGTCAGTTCTTGCAGATATCCCCCGATCGCTGGTCCGAGTGCCATCCCGATCGGATTCACCAAGCTCATGTAGCCGATTAGTTCCCCCCGATTTTCTGGTGGCGCGATGTCCACAACCAGCGAACTATACGCCGTTGTAAATGCAGCAATACTAATACCGTGAAAGGCTCGAACAATCATCAAGATCGGAATCGATTGCGTCAGCAAATGACAAATCGGAGCCAGCGTCGCCGCCGACATTCCGATCAGCAAAACAATCTTGCGTCCTCGCTGATCTGCCATTCTGCCAGCTTGAGGACGAAACACTAATAAGCCGATCGCAAATGATCCCATGACGATGCCAAGCTGATCATCTGGTGCGCCGATCGCCTTTACATACAGCGGCAAGGTCGGTAGAAGACTTGCCAAACTTGCCCAAAATAGCAACCCCGCCGTAAACAGTACCCCCAGATTGCGCTGCGTCTGAGGGCTTAACTTGGCAAAAGTACTCAATGCCTTATTCCCGATTGATAGAAGAATCTTAGAATAGCAAACGTTTAGCTTCCCGCGAGAATTGCAGGCATTAAAACCCCATCGATCGCATGAATCACACCGTTATCCGCCAAGATGTCCGATTGGGTGACGGGAATATCATTTACTTTGATGCCTCCTTTGTGATCGACTGCAATCACAGAGCCTTCTAAAGTGGGTGCTTCTTCGATTTCAGTCAAATCCTCAAATCGCACATCGCCTGATAAAACGTGATAGCTCAAAATGCGACGTAGTTTCGGTAGGTCTTCGAGGAGTGCATCTAAAGTTCCTTCTGGCAGTTTGGCGAAGGCTTCATCGGTCGGTGCAAGCAGCGTAAATGAGCCGTCTGGGTTTTCGAGTTCTGCTGTGATACCGGATTTGTCGATCGCGCTCAACAGCGTTTTGAATGATCCTGCTTCGGATGCAGTTTGGAGAAGATTCGCCATAATCAATAGTGTCCTGTTCAATTCCTCTCTTTAAGAAAGAACATTACGATCGGATTTACATCGAACGAAAGAGAGAACTTACTCAGATTGAATCAGCAATCGCAAGTTTCGAGGATAGTAAACGCTTTGCTCTCTGAGATAGTGCATCAAGTTGAGCGATTCTCTCGCCCATGATAAATCTTCAAAATGGCAACTTCTTCTTCCAAAACTGCGTAGTGAATTACAAAGCCGTAACGCCCAAAGGCGACTTGTAACTTTCGTAATCCCGGAGCCGCTTCAATCGCCTTTCCTCGTTTAGCATTCATCTCCAAACTATCGCCTGCTTCACGAATTGCACAAGATGCCCTTAGCGCCGCTTCTGGGTTTATAGCTTCCAATGTTTCGTAGTGTCTTTGAATATCTGCGATCGCAGTCTCCGTCCAAATTACTTAGGGCATGGTAATGGGTCATCTGTCCCCAAACTATCTAGCCAATCCCGCACCCGATCGTGCGAACCCCCCCGACCGTTACGGCGATATTCTTCCAAAACTTCTAGGCTTTGTGCAATTCTTTCCACTTCCGTTTCTGGTGCGAGAGTCAAAGCATCATCTAAATTTCCTGTTTGCGTTTCGATTAACCGTTGAAAGTCGTGAAGATCACCATCTGTTTCACCTAGCCAACTGAGAACAAGCAATTTTACCTGTTCACCATCTAATGCTTTGATCTGGGTTGCGATCTTGGATTTAGTGTCACTCATAATCTAAAGAAGGTCTATCCTTCTTCCGATTCACTAGTTCGATCGATCAAATTCTTTTTAGACTCTTTCAGGTCATGCCACAGGGTTTTAATTTGTTTGTAGGCATCACCCGGCGGAATTTTTCCCGCTGTTTCCAGTCCGCAGAGCAAGGAAACGCGTTGAGCGAACTCTTGTAGATTTGCGTTGAAAGCTAAGTTTTCGGGCGTAAAATTGCCCCGATAATGAGCGTTCGGGTAAAAGAATTCTTCTTTTTGTTGCTCTGGCATTTTTTCCACGGTTCTACCCTACTTTTCGGCTGGTACTTCTATTGTATGTTGACTATTTTGTACTGAAAAGCGAGCGGCAATTATTCTAATGTCGTAAGAATTACCTTGAGTTGATTCAGTGCGAGCGCAACAGTCGCTGCCCCGACGATCGTTTTGGGCATTTTGACAACAGAATCGAATTCTGCAACTTATTAGTTATGAGTTTTCTACCATCCGTTTCGATCATTGTGCCAATCTACAACGGTGAAACAGATTTACCCGCCTTGCTCACTTGTCTTCAGGCACAAACTTATCCGAACTTTGAATGTTTGCTAGTCGATAACAACAGCAACGATCGCACTTCTGAATTACTCAAAGCAGCAGAATCCGATCGCATCCGATCGCTAAATCAATCCCAAATTCAAAGCTCTTACGCTGCTCGAAATTTGGGCATTCAGAACGCGAGTAGCGAAATTCTTGCATTCACCGATGCCGACTGTCGCCCAGAGCCGAACTGGTTAGCAGAGTTGATTCAGCCCTTTTCTGATTCATCCGTGGGCTTAGTCGCGGGAGAAATCAAACCACTTCCGGGACACACTTTACTGGAACAATACGCCGATCGACAAGAAACGCTTTCTCAAAAACACACGCTGAGTCATCCTTTCTGCGCTTACGGTCAGACTGCCAATCTCGCCATTCGATTTGAGGCATTCAAGCAAGTTGGACTGTTTCGCCCTTATCTCACCACAGGCGGCGATGCTGATATTTGCTGGCGAATTTTGCGCGAAACGTCTTGGCAACTGCGATTTGTCGAAACTGCGATCGTGCGTCACCGTCACCGCACCACGCTCACCGAACTCCGAAGCCAATGGCGCAGATATGGACGCTCAAACCGTTATTTGCACGAATTACATGGAATTGATTTGATGCGCGAACCGAATTTCGCAGAATATCGTTATCGATTAACGCGGTGGATGCTGAAAGAATTGCCGATCGCATCGCTAAATCTGATTCGGGGCAAAGCGAACTTAGTAGATTCGATCAATACTCCGATCGGGCTTTTCTGTCTGCAAGCTCGCGCCGAAGGTCAACAACAGGCGCAACTCTCAACTGAAGCACAAACGATCGAACGACTTGCGATTCCTGCATCTCAAACTTAATGGGTACAAAATTCGCTAAATTTAAACAAATGCGTCAGAGGAAACGATTATGCCGGAGCAACTTCTATTAGTCGATGATGAGCCTGGACTCCGGGAAGCGGTGCAAGCCTATCTCGAAGACAGTGGCTACACGGTGCATACTGCAACCAACGGAAGCGAAGGCTGGGAAACATTACAGCGCGTTCTGCCCGACTTGGTGATCACCGATGTGATGATGCCACAGGTTAGCGGCTACGAATTCCTCAAGCAACTGCGCGACGATCCCCGCTTCAAAACGCTACCCGTGATTTTCTTGACCGCGCGGGGAATGAAAAGCGATCGTATTCAAGGCTACGACGCAGGGTGCGATGCCTACTTACCGAAACCTTTTGATCCAGATGAACTCGTTGCGATCGTCACTCGCTTGCTAAAACAGCGGGCAGACATCAAATCGACGGGCAGTGATGGCGATGTCAATCTTGCCGATCTCTCTCGCCAGATTGCAGAAATTCAAGCCGAACTCAAAGGACGAGGCGCGATCGTGCAAACTCCCGCACCGATGAAGCTCGATTTCACGCCTAGAGAACAAAGCGTGCTCGATTTGGTTGTCGATGGCTTGATGAACAAAGAAATCGCTCGACGCTTAGAAACCAGTGTTCGCAACGTCGAGAAATATGTCAGTCGTCTCTTTAGCAAAACCGGAACCAATAGCCGCACCGAGTTAGTTAGATTTGCGCTCGAACACGGGCTTACGACCCCAAACCAGCAGCGTCAAACCGGATCGTAATAGCAGTCTGAGGAGTTCGATCGACACCCAAACTGGCACTGAGTTGCTGCACTAGCGAGTTGATGATCTGAAATCCCAACGTTTGCGGGGCGTTCAGATCGAAACTTGCGGGAAATCGATTTCCGGTATCGCTTACAGTCAGTGTGACTTGAGAGCTTTCGACCCGCAGCAAAACGGCAATTTCTCCAGTCTGATTCGCGAGTCCGTGTCTCAACGCATTTGAAATCAACTCGTTCAGAATCAATCCAACCGGGACGACGCGATTAGAAGACAGTTCGATTTCGCCGCTGATCATTGTCCGCAGGGTGACGTAATTTGGCTCGATCGCATAAGTTTGAACCAGCGTGGTCACGAGGCTCTGCACATATTCACCCAGCCGAATCGTACTTGCACTGCTCGATTGCGACAATCTTTCATGCACAAGCGCGATCGAGCTAATCCGATTCTGATTACTTCTCAGTAACGCTTGAACCGTCGCATCTTGAGATCGCATCACCTGAAGATCGAGCAAACTCGTCACCACTTGCAGGTTATTTTTGATCCGGTGATGAATTTCGCGCAGTAGCACTTCTTTCTCTCGCACCGATGCGTGGAGCTGTTCGATCGCGGGATTTTCTTCCGCTTGCAGAATCACCGATCGCGCCGATTGCAAAATATCGATCGCCGCCTGTAGCTCCTGCTGAATCTCAGTTTGGATCGTGGAACTCAAGGTAGACTGTGCCAACAAGCGATCGCGAATCGAGGCGATACGCTGCCGAATCGCTTCTACCTGTTGGGCGAACCCGCCATTATTCGTACTAGAAATCATTCACGTCTTCAGGAACTCAACCAGAATCAGCCGACTGCCGCTGCGAGGACGATTGAGGGAGGGCAACATCAATGCGCCAGTGCAGAGTGTTCGGAGGGTTGGGCTGCATATGCTTGCAACTTGCTCACCGAAATACCTCTACGGGCGGGGAACTCACCTAATCAATGCATCTAGGGGGTTAATCATATAATTTACCATCGAATGCAAGACAGCACAAATCGCGATTTGCCACTTTTCTCAATGCGGCTGATGAATGACATCAGGTATACTCAATACTCCCCGTGTGGAATACTGAAACGTTTTTTTAAGCTATACATTACATTAGATATAGTCCCGTGACATGGCAGTAACGTTTGAGGCGATTTATGGCTGCTAACCTTGCTTCGAGTTCGACGGTAACGACACAAACCGCGCATGATGCGGTGGCGCTACGACAGGTTTTTGCGGCTCTGACGGCTGAGAGTTGCCCCCTCACCTACAATTTTCATATGCACACGACGCATTCGGATGGACAGCTACAACCCGAAGCGCTGGCACAACAAGCGATCGATCTTTCGCTTAAAGGATTCGCAATTACGGATCACCACCAGATTACCGGATGCCAAGCGGCCCAGCAGTATATGGAGGCATATCAAGGCTGCCCGTCGATGCCACACTTATGGACGGGAACTGAGATCACTTCAAGATTGCTAGAAACTGAGGTGCATATTCTCGGATTTGCGTTTGATCCAGAACATTTAGCGATCGCGTCTTATCTTCAAGGATCTGCACCCCAAGGAGATCGCGCTCAAGCTGCACGCGTGATCAGCGCGATTCAGCAAGCGGGCGGAATTGCAGTTTTGGCACATCCAGCGCGATATCGTCGATCGGCGGATGAATTGATTCCAGCAGCAGCACGGGTGGGAATTAATGGCGTGGAAACGTTTTACGCTTACAACAACCCGAAGCCTTGGAAACCTAGCCCAAAAGAAACAGAACGGGTCACGCAGTTGAGAACGAAGTACGACCTACTGAGTTCTTGTGGAACGGATACGCATGGAATGAGCTTGCTACAGCGACTTTAGCACCCGAAAGCATTTCTGGGCGCTATAAAATCACTTAAGCGCGGGTTCCTGCTAACTCCATGCCTGGAAGGAAAGTTGCAAGGTATTTTTCAACGCCTTTTGGATCTTGAAGCAGTTGGGCTGACACTTGAGTCGCTTGTTCACCGGGGTAGACATCTTCGATCTGTTCTTCCACAGCGCGGAGCGCCGTTTGTGCGACTTCTGCGGGCGATACTTTCGGATCGGGCCAATCTTTCGCCAAATCTGTATCAACCGTTCCAGGCATCACCGCAACCACAAGCGTTTCTTGAGCACTCAACTCGGCGCGAACACAGTGCGTTGCAGAAAGTGCAGCCGCTTTTGAGGCACTGTATGAGCCGCTGAAGGGGAGGTTTACTTTCGCCAGCAGAGAGAGAGTGTTAACGATCGTACCTCCGCCATTTGCTTTCAAGCTCGGCGCAAATGCTCGACACATATTGATCAGACCGAAATAATTTACTTCGAGTTCTGCACGCGCACTATCGAGACTGTCCGCCGCAATGATCGCTTGATTCAGTGAAATTCCAGCATTGTTGATCAACAGCGTCACATCAGAGCATTTTGCGGCAGCCGCTTGAACCGATTCGAGATTTGTCACTTCGAGTTCGATTGGGACAATGCGCTCCGGATCGAGTGCAACTAGCGGATCTAACTTCGCTAAACTACGGGCACAGACGTAGATTTTTGCAGCATTCGCGGCTCTGAGCCCATCGACGAACTGCCGACCAATTCCACCATTTGCTCCAGTCACAAGCGCGATCGCGCCTTGAATCTGCATATTCTTTACTCCTAGGAATCTACTGCATAGTCTATCAATTGCAAAATTTGTAAAGAGACAGCTTGGCAGCAATGACATAAAGCATTGCAGAATTTTACGATCGAAGTTAATTCTTAATTGTGCTTTTATCTGCACAGTTAATTTCTGCATCGAAATGGTGTGGAGTGATACTGAATCTTGATAAGTTGACAGTAACTTTTTCGGAGTTCGGTATGTCTTCGTTATTTGCGGATGCCTCACAGCGATTGCAGCAAGCCTTGAAATACACGACGCTTTCTGAAGATGCGATCGAGTCTTTGAAGTATGCTAAATCCTCGCTTTCGGTTTCGATCCCGGTGCGGATGGATGATGGGTCGCTGAAGGTGTTTCAAGGGTATCGGGTGCGGTACGACGATTCGCGCGGGGCGGGAAAAGGGGGCGTTCGGTATCATCCAAATGTGACGCTGGATGAGGTGCAATCGCTGGCGTTTTGGATGACGTTTAAGTGTGCGGCGTTAAACTTGCCGTTTGGGGGAGCGAAGGGCGGAATTGCGGTGAACCCCAAAGCGCTATCGCGCCTTGAGTTAGAGCGATTGAGCCGAGGGTATATTGATGCGATCGCGGATTTTATCGGGCCTGATGTAGACATTCTGGCTCCTGATGTTTACACTAACGCGATGGTAATGGGCTGGATGATGGATCAGTACAGTATCATTCGGCGGCAGAATACACTGGGCGTTGTTACTGGAAAGCCGATCGCGATGGGTGGAAGTTTGGGGCGCGATGCTGCGACAGCGACAGGAGCCTTATTTGTGATTAAGACAATGCTGCCAAAGTTTGAAATGAAGCCGCAGGAAACAACGGTAGCGGTTCAAGGATTTGGGAATGCGGGCGCAACGATCGCGGAATTGCTGTATCGCGCTGGATATAAAGTCGTTGCGGTGAGCGATTCCAAAGGTGCAATTTATTCTAAATCTGGGCTAGATATTCCGAGTATTCGCCAACATAAGAATTCGACTCGTGAGATTCAAGCAGTTTATTGTGAAGGGAGTGTTTGTAATATTGCAGATCACGATCGCCTGAGTAACGAGGAACTGCTTGAGCTTGAAGTAGATATTCTGTTACCTGCTGCGTTAGAAAATCAGATCACAGAAGTGAATGCAAACAACATCAAAGCAAAGCTAATTTTTGAACTTGCAAACGGGCCGATTACATCCAGCGCAGATGCGATTTTGGAGAAAAAAGGGATCTATGTGTTCCCAGATATCTTAGTGAATGCGGGCGGTGTGACGGTGAGCTATTTTGAATGGGTACAGAATCGCAATGGATTGTACTGGACATTAGACGAGGTGAATCAAACGCTTCAGCGCAAGATGCTTGAGGAAACGGAGCGGATTTGGTCGATCGCGCAGGAGCTATCCACTTCGGTGCGAACTGCCGCCTATGTTCATGCGATGCAACGATTGGGAGAAGCGATCGATGCTAAAGGTACACGCAACTATTACACCAGTCATTGAGTTTTGCACTCTCTACAACAAGCCTCGATAGCGAATAAACACTAAGATCACCGCCCATGATCCCAATGCGACCTTGATTGCAACTAAGATATTTAGAATCGGCAAAATTCCGCCACTAAAAAGCTCTCCTAATTGTCCATGTGGCAGCTCGAATCCCGCTAGTGTGACCATCGACAGTACGATAAACACTAACACCGATATCTTTTCCCAGATTGCAGCCTTCCAGCGTTGATAAACCTGCTGCATCCATTCTGGTGAGGAAGTCATTGCAACAAGCCCGATCGCAGTTCCGCCTGCCACTCCTGCTGCAAATCCACCTCCCGGACTCAGATGACCCCGGATCGCAAGCTCAATCCCAACTAATGCTGAAATCGTTGCCCCTAACCGAGCCAGCAAAATCGATGTTTCATCAGTAAATTGATGCACTTTGCTTAAAGGACGTTCATTTGCGAGAAGATAGCTTGCACCCATGATGGCGATCGTAAATACAATCACCTCAAGAATCGTGTCATACAGCCGATTGCGAAGGATAATCCCCGAAACCACATTCGGCACACCGCTATCTTTCAAAACGGCATCTACGATCGAGAACGACAACTCCGGCGCTGGGTCTGACAGCAACACCATTTTGAGATAGAACACAATCCCTGCTGCAATGTAAACCCATTTCATAGCTGCACCTCTAACTGAGTCGGATTGACATAGCTCACATCGGTTAATCCGAGTTCCGGCCGCAGGATTTCATACAGGCGTTGAAGTCGAGTCGTAGTGTGATAAGAGATCGCTGAAGAATCCGTCGATCACACACAAGTTGCATGAATTTCTTTGTGAATCAGGGCTTGCTGTAAATCCTCATGACTTGGATACAGCACCAATTCGACCCGCAGATGCCACTGACTAAAAATTTGGCGTAGCTTCTCCCTGACTTCTTGAAACTGCTCGGTCGTATCCGTTTCATCGACAACGCCTAATCGAAAAACAAGCGACGATCGTACCGCCACTGCATAGAGCGTAATGGCTAACAACGTTCCAACTAATGCTTCCGTTAAGGCGACATCTGCCGCCCCCAGAACCGTGTAGACTAAAGCCGCGATCGCACCCAAAATCCCGCCAATCACTAACGCATGATAAGGATTCACCTGAAACACAACCATTGATGCCGCGATCGGTAACAGCGCAGTCATCACATAAAGGTAACTATCCATCACTGTTCCTCCGCATGATCTGACGACTCGAACAGTTTGCCAGCACATACCCCAGCATCGTGTTCCAGAGCGCTAACGACAGAATTGCTAGTAAAAGCAACGGGAATTCTCTCGGACGTTGCAGCAGCAAGCCGAAAATAATCGCGAGCGGACAAGGCAAGTTCAGTGTGGAAGACCAACTGCTGATTGCAATGGAGTATTGGCGAGAATATCGGACTGTCTTACTCAATTCCCTACGGAGGGAAACCCTCCTTCAGGATTGAGCGCCAGTTTCATATTGGACAGAGTTGGGGCATCCATGAAACGACCGCCGGGCGAATGGTGCGAAAGGTCGAGAACATCCTAATTCAGTCGGGTGAGTTCCGGTTACCCGGCAAGAAAGAACTGAAGTCACCGAGTTCGCAATCGAGCATCCTTCTGATTGATGTGACCGAAAGTCCGATAGAACGCCCCCAAAAAAACAACGTGCCTACTACAGCGGGAAGCAACACTGCCACACGCTGAAAGGGCAACTGGTCGTGGACTATCTCAGTGGGCTGATTGTCTGTACTGCCCAAAGGACGACGACATGATTTTCGCATCTTCAAGGACTCCGTTCTGCCGATGCAGGTTGAGCAATTGTGGGTGGCAGACCGAGGCTATCAAGGTCTCGCCAAACTTCAGGTTCACGGTTGCACCCCGTATAAGAAGTCCAAACGCCGCAAATTGTCCAAGCAGGAACGGCAATATAACCAACAGTTGGCACAGGTCCGAATCACGGTCGAACATACGATTCGCAAACTCAAGGTGTTTCGCATCTTGTCGGAGCGCTATCGCAACCGAAGCAGGCGTTTCGGGCTACGCTTTAACTTGATTGCAGGCTTACTCAACGATGAACTGACTCATCCAATCTGATTCGTGCAGGAGGTCTACTCTGTGCGATAACTCAATCTGAAATTACAACTAACCATGATTCGAGAGCCAAATTTCTAAATCGCGCGGAGTGGAAAAGTCCAGTAAAGCATCTGCTAAGGATTCGAGTTGTTCGATCGAGAGGGCGTTAATTTGCGATCGCGCTTCATCCGATAGGTTTCCAACTTGCCGAGTTAAGAGACGGAGAATTAACGCGCTTTGTCCCTCTTGTCGTCCCTCTTGTCGTCCCTCTTGTCGGGTCACTTGTTCCCATTCTAAAAACGCCTGTGAAAAGGTCATTAGTACCTCCTGTTGAGAAAAACCTTCAATCTCGCCTAGCTCAATTTTAACTTTCCAATTTGCCAGCAGTTGTAAGATGTTATTTCGACGAGGATGATTTTGAGGAAGCGCTAACACTTCTTGAACGGCTCGTGCTTGCGTTTCATCTCTTCCTAAGATTCGCAACCAAAGTGTTTCTTCTGTTTCTGGTAGCTGATCAATTGCAACGATCGCACTTCTAAAGAGCTTCGGTAAAAAGTAGATGCCCGGAAGCCATGCTCGATCAAGGTATCCCCCCACTTCTTGAATCACAGGCTGATGCGTTGTCGCTGCTAGAATCCACAGTTGCGGCAGCTCTAAATCAGGAAGTGTGCGATTTTCTGATTTGGCTTTGCGGCGATCGTCTTCTTGCAGCCAGAACAGTTTGAGCAGACAAGAGCGGAGTTCTGCACGTCGGGGAGCATTACGATACGGTTCTAGTAAGCACGAGGTTTGAACCATTCGCCCTAATATGCCAAGATCATCGATCGTTGTTTTCACAGTTGGCGCGAAATAGATATCGACAAACTTCGACTCACCAGGAATTTCTAGGCTCCGCTTGACTTCTCCCAACGGCGATAGAAACTCTTCTAAATACTGTTTTGAAAGCTGATCAAAGGGAATTTGACTCATGAATCTGGCAATGCTGAAGCAAATTTAACTATCAGGTTTCAAATAGTCGAGTAAGCGATCGCCCGAATCCGCTCGAACCAACCCTACCGCAATATCAGGCAATACCGTTAAACTCGGATAAACCAAATAGCGAGGCTCCCAGCGCGGACGAAACTTCTCTTTAAACTGGTGCAGTCCTTTGAAGTTGTAGAACTGATTGAGATGCTCGAAAAAGTAATGCAATCCTTTCTCAACCCGCAGAGAATCAGAAGCCTCACCCACACCCGCGAGCGGCGATAGGCTGAAGTTGAAACTGTCGTATCCTGCTTGCTGAAAGTGCTGCATCATCGAAGCGAATAGATAGTCCATTGTGCCTTTCTCCGCATCGTCGAGATGGCGCATCAAATCGACTGTGACCTCCTTGCGGTTGTAGCCTGATAGCAGATTTGAGAATGCAATGATTTTTCCGTTCGCATTGTAGATGACCGCGATGTGACAGCCGCTCAAATATTCTCGATCGAACCATCCGATCGAAAACTGCTTTTCTGATCCTTGTTTCGATTGCAGCCATTCATCACTGATAGGCTTCAATCGCGTAATCAATCCATCGTCGATCGGCGGTTCATAAACTTGCAGCCGATACCCTGCTTTCGTGAGCTTGTTGATCGCAGTTCTAAAGTCTTGATTTGCTTTGCCTTTGAGGTTGAAGGTGTGTAAGTCAATGATCGCTTCTTCGCCGATCTGCGCCCAACGATAGCCCAACGATCGATAAAGCGGCAGCGTGTCGGGTAGAACTTCGTAAAACGTCGGAAACCAATCGTTTTGATTGCAAAATTGCTGAAAGCTCACGATCGCTTCTTTCTGATCGTCTAGATGCCCGATCGGATCGCCGAGCGCGAGCGCGGCTCGACCTTTGGCAACATACGCGATCACGCTTTTCCCGGACGGACTGAAGAAATAGGACTTATCGGGAAGCAGCGACAATCGAGCGAGTGAAGTTTTGCCAAACTCATCAATGATCTGACGCGCTTTTTTGCGATCGTGCAATGTCGCTGGATCGCCGCGCAGCAACACTGGACGCAACAGCATAAATAACGCATACGTCATCGTGGTCGTACCGACTGCGTAAATCGAATTTGCAAAGAATTCTGCATAGCGTCTTCTCGGCTCTAATCCTGCATTATCTGCCGTGAAAAACATTGCTAACGTCTGCCAAACTGATTCAGTGAAGCTAAAGTTTACGGGCTGTCCGTTGACGTTGAAGTAGCCATCGAGAACATAAAACCCGATCGTGCCATACGCCAAAGTGAATAAAATCGCTGCGATTGAAACACGAATTCCTTGTGCGATCGAAGGTCGATCGGATTGCGCGGTATAGGCTTTTCGCAATACGAATAGCTGAATTAATAGAACAGTCGCAAGAACACTTTCTTCAATGTCGAAGCCTTTGATCAAATGACTGAGAATCGATACGATTAGTAACGCAACAGTAATATACCAAGCAATCCGCTTGCGTCGAAGTAGATTCGCTGCAAGAGTCAGTAAGATGAATCCTGCGAGTGCTGCGAATAAATGACCGCCAACCCGTACCGAGAACGGAAAGAAGTGCTTTAACCAAGCCGTTCGGTCTGGAAAACTGGGAGCTACGGCAGACCATAAATTGACGATCCCCATCACGCCTGTCAAGATGGCGGCTGACCAAACCCCGATGCGCGTTTGACGATCGAGGCTTTCTAGACGTTTGCGATTCCAGCCGAGTTTGGGAGGAGGTGACTGCTGCATGAGGCTCAAAAGTGTCGATGTTTTTTCTGCTCTTGAACGTGGCGGAATTGGCGACCTACAAAACTCAGCGAATCCGCTAGATGAGTTCTCCAATAATTCCAACCCACATTTTGTCCAACGATTCCGTGTCCACCCGGAAATACATAGAATTCGTTATAGATTCCTAAACGGTTTAACACATTGTGAAAATCGCGCGTCGCATCCAGATATTTCTCATCAGCTTCTCCAGCATCTAAATAGGCTCGAATGCGCTGGCGATCGTCGATCGGGATTTGTTGAACGAAACTCTGCGGGCTGTTTTGTGCGCCGCTGTTATCAATGAAATACCCGGTATGGCTGAAAAAGATGGTAAACCGCTCTAAATGCCGTAGCCCGATATTGAATGCGCCCCATGCGCCAGAGGATAAGCCACCCATCGCCCAATAGTGAGAATCCTCGATCGTGCGATACTGCTGCTTGACTTCTTTGACCAAATCTAAGCCGATGTAAGTCGCAACTTTGCCGTGCTCACCATCGAAGTAATCCGAATCCCAGAAGGGGCTAGTTCCACGATCGTCGTTCCCATCTGCCATGACAATCAGCGCGGCAGGAAGCTTTTTATCTCGATATAAATTTTTCAGTGTTGTGGTGATCGCTGCTTTTTCGTAGTAGTCGCGCTCATCTCCATGCCCACCGTGTAGCAAGAAGATCACCGGATAGCGGCGTTTCGGATGTTTTTCGTATCCAGGCGGCAAAATCACTCCGTATTGTCGCTGCTGCGCCATTGCCTCACTGTAGAAGCTTTTGACCTGAAAATTCAGTCCTGCAACTTCTTCGATGGGGGGCGCATCAAGTTGAGGTGCACCTAGTACAAAGACATACCAGTACGTACCTGCCGCGATCGCGCTTAGAACGATCGCACTCAAGATTAAAACTGGCTTTCGGAGATGCTTCCGCTTGGGCTTAAATGTGAGTGGCATGTGTAAAAGTGAACAAGCACTTGCCTTGAATACTGTACTCTAAAGTTTCAATCTGGGAGCGTATTCCAAGATCGCTTTTTTCAGGATGTTTCCGGTGTGAATGAAGAGGACAATCGTAACAGTTTTCTCGGTGGGGGAAGAGCAAATCTAATTGATTGCGCTATAACACACAGTAATGTGACTGGAAAATGCAAATGTGTGCTGCAACTTATCGTGAACGAGCAGATGCGGGAATGGCAACGCTACAGACGTTCTACAACACCGCAACCGGATTATGGAACACCACAGGCTGGTGGAATAGTGCCAACGTATTAGAAACTACGATCGATTACTGCACTTTCACCGATTCGCTCACGTATCGAACTAATATTTTTAATACGTTTGAGAAGAATAAGCGCAACAATTTCTTAAATGAGTTTTACGACGATGAAGGATGGTGGGCGCTAACTTGGATCAAAGCATTTGATCTCACTGGGGAAACACGCTATTTGGATATGTCGAGAGTTATTTTCAACGATATGACGAAAGGGTGGGACAACACTTGTGGCGGTGGAATTTGGTGGAACAAAGAACACAAGTATAAAAACGCGATCGCGAATGAGTTGTTTTTAGCGATCGCGGCTCGGCTGTTTCTCAGAACGCGGGATCAGCGATACCTCGATTGGGCAAATCGAACCTGGACTTGGTTCCGCAAAACCGGAATGATCAATCAAACCAATTTGATCAACGATGGTTTAGACAATCAGTGTAAAAATAACGGTCAGCCGACTTGGACATACAATCAAGGCGTGATTTTGGGTGCGCTGATTGATCTATCGCAATGTACGAATGATCGATCTCTGTTGACGGTAGCGCAATCGATCGCAGATGCAGCGACAAAAATACTCGCCCCGAATGGGATTCTACGCGAACTGTGTGAACCCAACTGCGGACTGGATGGGCCGCAATTCAAAGGGATTTTTATGCGGAACCTATCCGACCTTTACCGCACCGTGAACAAGCTTTCGTATCGAGATTTTATTCTTCGTAATGCGGATTCGATTTGGGCACAGTGCCGCAATCCTAAAAATCAGTTTGGGTTATGTTGGGCGCAGAAGTTTGATCAACCCGATGCCGCTCGTCAAAGTGCCGCGATGGATGCCTTGAATGCTTCGATCGTTGCAAGTCGAACCCCGATTATTCTGCAAGCTGAAACTGCAACATTGCACAATTTAGTCCTTGAAGCTGTTTACGCTGGGTATGAAGGAGCAGGCTATATTGCAGGCTGGAACCGAGACGAGCAGTGGGTTGACTTCAATTTCACGCTGCCAAATGCGGGACGATTTGATCTGATTCTGCGCTATGCTGCCGCTGCCGGAAACGCCACTCGATTTATCTTTGTGAACGGTCGCGCGATCGTCAATGCTCAGATCTTTGCGGGAACAGGAAACTGGACGGTTTGGAACACCACCACGATTCCAAATGTTGCGCTGAAAGCCGGAAACAACACGATTTCTATTATTTTCAATCAATCTAAAGGAAGTCGAAACTGGTTAAATCTTGATCAGCTTATAATCCGATGATTCCGCTAAAATCGACTTCGCATGAAACTCCGATCGTTCCGTGAGGGCAGTCCCTTGAGATTCAGAAATCGACGCATCAAAATTCAGGTTGAAGATGGACGCTTTCAGATTATCGGCATGAATGCTTGGTATTCCTACTGGCGCGATCCCTACCATCTCGTGCTGACTGTTCCCTGGCAAGGATTCGTCGGACTAATCTTTGCGATTTACTTAAGCATCAATGTTCTGTTTGCATTGCTGTATCTATTTGGTGGGGATTGTGTTGCCAATGCGACACCGGGATCGTTTTGGGAGTATTTCTTTTTCAGTGTTCAAACGTTTGCGTCGATCGGATATGGAGCCATGTATCCGAAAACGTTTTACGCAAATTCGATCGTCACCCTCGAAGCGATGGCGGGATTATTAGCGATCGCGATTCTCACCGGATTAACCTTTGCCCGGTTTTCCCGCCCGACTGCCCGCGTCGCCTTTAGTCAAGTTGCCACGATCGCCGCGCACGAGGGCTTACCGACGCTAAGTTTTCGCGCCGCAAATCAACGCCGCAACCAGATCCTAGAAGCACAGATGCGAGTTTATTTACTGCGGGACGAAATCACTTCAGAAGGGCACTACATTCGCCGCATTCATGATTTATCGCTGGTTCGCAGTCAGACACCCGGATTTGCGCTCAGTTGGTTAGTGATGCACCCGATCGACGAAACTAGCCCGCTCTATGGCATGACTCCAGAATTGCTCGTCGAAACCAATTGTTTGATTCAAGTGATGCTCAGCGGGATCGATGAAACGGTTGCACAAGTGCTGCACGATCGACATACCTATGTGCCGCAAGAAATTTTGTGGAACCATCGCTTTATCGATTTGGTGTACAAAACGCCAGAAGGACACCGCTTTATCGACTACAAAAACTTTCACGATACCGAGCCAATCAGTCCGACCCTGGTTTAGAGGGTGGTTCAATCTTCGGTGGTTCAACGGGACGGACGACGACCCGACCGTTTTCGACCACGGTACAAAGCTTGTGAGGCTTTGCATGAGGCTTCGCAAGTGTCGATCGCGTCGAACCGCACTGCTGAATTGCAGTTTGCTGCTGATCTTCTAGAACACTGACAAAACCAGTACAAGCTGAAGTTGGAGAAGACATAGAACTCTCAATCACTCCACTCTCATTATGTGTCCAGAAATGGCTGAAAGATAGCGTATTCTGCCGACTTCCAGGTGTGGACACTACGGGAATGCAACTAGCGCTGAGTTTCGACGGGCAACGCCGCCGTTTTCACATACGCCGCATCGCTTGCAATCAGCGCCCAACCCACCTCGCGCAGCTTTTGATAAGTTGTCCAGCCTTTGGACGCGCCGCGAATTTGCAGATCGGGAACGCGATACTGTGGAAAAGAAGTATAGGGTGTCCAGGGTTGGTGAGCCTGTTCGCGCAGGTGCAGAATCTTCGTCCCGCCGCCCAGTCCCGCTAACCAACACATTTGTCCAGCCATTGCGTAATCTCCAGTGAAACAACTCCGATGTTCAGCGCTTCAGTTGCAACTGAACGAATTACGACCACATTATGACCGAATTTTTGAAAAAGCATTGATAAAAAGACAGAATTGTGCGTGGGCAAATTCCTTCTTCCGATCGAGAAACGAATAAATTCAACCGAGATCGGTCGAAATGGCGGACTGGGAGTACACTGCTTAGAAGCAAGTGCCAAATTTCGTCACGTTTGAGCAATTTTTACGTAATTCCCGGCTCATCTATCGCCATCGTCTGAAAATTTGCCAAAATTTTTTGTTTGTTCCGACAAATTGCGGCTAGATATAAAAGGGCACACGCCATTCGGAATCGTTTGCAGCATTTCATTCACCCTGTTTCCCATTCTCCGTAGCACCCTGGTATGACATCAGTTGTAATTTCTGAAACCTCTTTATATGAGCTTGTAGCGGGTTCAACCTCGGCACCGCTGGCTATGCACGTCAGTCCGGTTACGTTTAAGACATTGATGAGCAGTTTGATAGATATTCTCATCGATCAAAACGAGTCGGCATCGGTATGGGTAAAACTGCCGAAAGGAGATGCTTGGCAAACTGAGTTTGATCGATATGCTGACCAAGCGAGCGCTTTGCATCAGGTTTTCTGCTTCAAAAACCAGCGTGACGAAATTGCAGAAGAAGCGGTTAGGCTCAAGGAAGGACTCGAAATGATCGCGCCTTCGTATTCGATTGCTTCTACATCGATCGTGTTGCCGCCGGATAGCCTTTTAAGACGAGAATATTTTCTGCTGATTTGGTCAAAACAGTTTTGTGGCTTGCTTGTCGGGCATCGCGCTAGAACTGCGCCCCGCGAGGGAGATACTTTCACTCCGATCGACGAAGAAACAACCGAAAAGAAGCAAGCTTTGATGGCGTTTTTGGTAGTCGATCCGGTGGTTGTGCGAGAAGCGATCGACGTTTTACAGCCGCTCCCATCGAGAAGCGAACCACTACTAGAATCTAATACGCTGAATCCGGCTCTCGTTAATCAACTGCTAGCAAAGCATATTCAACGTCAAGAAGACCTATGGCAGCGAGCAAGTACCCATCGTCGCCAAGCTGAACTGGCAAACTTGCTTCAGCTTCAAAACGAGGAATTACTCAGCACGAATCGGCTAAAAGACGAGTTTTTGCACAACGTTGGGCAAGAGTTACGCACGCCGCTAACGAATATGAAAACTGCGTTGACGCTATTGAATTCACCGAGTTTGAAACCCACTCAGAAACAGCGCTACATGGAACTGTTAGTGCGAGAATGCGATCGTCAAAGTTCGCTCATCACAAGTCTGCTCGATTTGGTCAGCTTGGATCAAATGGCAGAACAAACTACCATTCAAGCAATCAACTTAGCGGATGTGGTTCCGGGAGTTGTCAGTACCTATCAGCCTTTAGCAGAAGAAAAAGGGGTACGGCTGGCGTATACTGTGCCGGAGAATTTACCGACGATCGCGTGTTTGCCGACTTGGCTAAAGCAGATTGTGATCAATTTGCTGCACAACGGGGTGAAATTCACGCCGCGCGGCGGACAAGTCTGGGTGCGGGCAAAACAGCAGGGCGATTATGTCCAGCTTGAGTTCCGCGATACGGGGATCGGCATCGCACCGAATGAAGTTCCCAAGATCTTCGATCGCTTTTACCGAATCAGACAATCGGTGGATGAGGACATGACGGGCGCAGGATTGGGATTAACGATCGTGCAGAAATTGTTGCTGCACTGCGGCGGTTCTATTACCGTCAAAAGCCGCCTTGGAGAAGGATCAACGTTCAATGTATTGTTGCCGATTTACCGAGGACAGGAAGAGAGTTAGGCTCTATCGCATTGATCAATCCGCGCAAAAGAACGCAAATCGTTAGAAGATAGAGGTCATCTAGCGACAGAAATTTTTATGTCAATCGTGATTCATCTCAATGCGGATCAAATCGATCGAGTCGATTTAGCTCCTGCGATCGCAGCGATCGAGCCGCTAAAATCTAACATTCGGCAATTTGAACAAAAGCTGCAATTCAAAATCGATTACCCGCTCGAACCCGACGATCCGCGCGAATTCTCAGAAGTGCCAGAAGTGCGCTTGTGGTTTATCGGGCTAGATGCGATGTATCCTTGGCTGCCATTTTTGCTCGACTGGTCACAAAAAGAACTAGGGCGATATGCCGCAATGCTCGTTCCTCACGAAATCCAGCGCGATGGCATCGAATACAACCCAGAAGCGCTCGAAATCTTCGTCATGAGCAAAACATTTGTGTTGATCCATTGGTTAGAACAGCAGCAGATCGAGTCGCGATCGCGACTCAAATCGATGACCAAAACTTTGGGATATGAGCTAGATGATGCCTTTTTTGCGATGTTAGAAGGGAAATAAATTTGCTTGTGGAACTGACTAGAAGCCCCCAGAAACGATTGCTTCTGGGGGCTTTAATTATCCGATCGAGCTTGTCAGAAGCAGCGTTAGATCTTCGCTTCTTCTTTCACCAATTTCTCCCAGCCCATCTCTTGCAGCGCACTGTTTCGGCGCATCGGACGAGTCACAAGCTCCAAAATATCGCGAGTATTGGTAAACCCATGAATCTGAGCAAACGTAAACTCAACCGACCATTTTGTACTAATTCCGCGTGCCTCTAACGGATTCGCGTGAGCCATTCCGGTAATCACGAGATCCGGCTTGGTTTCGTGAATTCGCTGAAGCTGATTGTAGTTATCGGGCTTTTCAACAATCTTGGGCACTGGAACACCCATTTCATTGCAGGTTTTCACTAAGAAATCGAGTTCTGCGGCTTGATAGCGCTTATCCATGTAAGGAATGCCAATCTCTGGGCAAGTCATGCCGCAGCGGATTAGAAAGCGTGCCAGCGAAATTTCTAGTAAGTTGTCGCCCATAAAGAACACAGACTTACCGCGAATTAACTGTAGATAGTCTTCGACACTCTCCCAGATTTTTGCTTCCCGCTCGTCCAAACCTTTCGGCTCAATATTGAACACAGAGCAGATTTTTTCGACCCAAGCACGGGTTCCATCAGGGCCGATCGGGAAGGGTGAGCCGATGAGCTTGGTTTTCCGTCGTCGCATCAAAGTTGTCGCAGTTCTCGACAGGAATGGATTCACACCAGAAACATAGTATCCTTCCTCAATGACGGGAAGGTCTGTGTAGCGTTTCGCGGGCAACCAACCGGATACCTTAATCCCTTGCTTCTTCAGTTCCAAGGTTAGCTGAGTCACGATCGGATCAGGCACTGATCCAAACATCACGAGCGGCGGATGATCAACGTACTCGGATTCTTGTTGTTTGATCTCTTCCTGCTTGCGTCCAAAGTTCATTAACTTTTGGATCGCATTGCGTTCCTCTTTCTCGGCTTCACCTGCGGGAGCTTTAGTCGGACAGCGTTGCGCCATTGCTGCAAGGACGGTATCTTCTCCTTGGGTAAAAGCATAATCCAGACCATTCGCGCGGGCGACGACGATCGGGATTCCAATCTCTGCTTCGAGCTTCGGAGCAAGCCCTTCTAAGTCCATTTTGATAATTTCAGTGGTGCAGGTTCCGATGAACACAATCACACTCGGATTACGATCGCGCTTTACCTGATCGCACAGTCGTTTCAGTTCTTCATAATCATTTAACTGAGCAGAGATATCGCCTTCTTCAAGTTCTGCCATTGCATAGCGGGGTTCTGCAAAAATCATTACGCCCATTGCATTTTGCAGAAAATAGCCACAGGTTTTTGTGCCGATGACTAAGAAAAAGCTATCTTCGATTTTTTGGTACAGCCAGGCGACACAGCTAATCGGACAAAAGGTGTGATAGTTGCCCGTTTCGCACTCAAATTGTAGGGCTTGAGGTTGAGAATCAGCGAGGGTCATAACAGTGTTTCTCTTAATTGAGGGTTTTATCGAGGCGATCGATCAATTTTGCTGGTGCGATCGCGTCCTTCACAGGCTTCATCGACTTCAGCGGGGCGACTAGGCTTTACTTCAGGGACAGAACTCGCAGGGAGATATTTTGGACTTTCGGACTCGGCTTTAAGCTGTTTGAGATGAATCAGTTCTTGTTCGGGATCAAAGTTCAGTCCGAGTGCGACCACAATGCGATCGGGATGATTGCTCAGATCCACAATCAGCGGCAGTAGGTCAACTAATCGCGGTTCTACGGTGGAAAGCGCACCCAAAATAAAGCTTGATGACGGTCTCCGTTTGCCTTCGCAACTGACCCAAATCGATAATCGAGTAATCCAAGAGCGGTTTTCTTGGTAGTAGTCCAGCCAGCGATCTTTGAGCGATCGACGCAGTTGATCAATGTTCACAAGTCAAATCAAGATAAGGATAAAGTCAGCCTTGATCTAATCACATAACGCGATTTGCCTTCTTTATCCGTTACCCTTCATGGTTTCTTTAGACCATCATCAGATCGAGTTCTTCTTCGGCTGTTTTAGCAGGAGGCGGATTGAGATAGAAATCCGAAAGCAAGGAGAACAATTCTCGATCGGGAGAATCTTTTGGCACAACACCTTCAGGATTCGCCAAAATCTGATCCGCAATGTTCAGATAGTAATCACACACATAGTTGAGTGAAGGATCAGATTCTGCCATCTCGAACAGTGTTTTTCCTTTTACCCGCGAGACTCGAATGTCTTCGATCAGCGGTAAAACTTCCAGAACAGGCATCGGAACCGCCTCCACGTACTTATCAATCAGATCGCGTTTTGAAGTTCGATTGCCGATCAGTCCTGCCAGTCGGAGTTGGTGTGTCCGGGCTTTCTCACGGACTGAAGCCGCGATCCGATTTGCTGCGAACAAAGCATCAAACCCGTTGTCCGTCACGATCAGGCAGTAGTCTGCATAGTTCAGGGGTGCAGCAAATCCGCCGCACACCACGTCACCCAGCACATCAAACAAAATCACATCATACTCATCGAACGCATTCAGTTCTTTGAGCAGTTTTACTGTTTCGCCGACCACGTAGCCACCGCAGCCCGCACCCGCCGGAGGCCCGCCCGCTTCGACACAATCCACACCGCCGTATCCTTTATAGATGACATCTTCTGCCCAGACATCTTCGTAGTGATAATCTTTTTCTTGAAGGGTGTCGATAATGGTGGGAATTAAAAATCCGGTGAGGGTAAAAGTGCTGTCATGTTTGGGATCGCAACCGATTTGTAATACCTTTTTGCCGCGTCTTGCTAATGCGACTGAAATGTTGCAGCTTGTCGTTGATTTGCCGATGCCGCCTTTTCCGTAAACTGCGAGTTTCACTCTGGGTTCTCCTGTCGTCTCTGAAGGGGTGAGCGCGGATACGTCTCTGTATTGCATTGTTGTTGATGTTGGCGGTTCTGCCTAGTGGTTGAAAAAAGAGTTTACATTGCTACAAAAAGTAGAGCGTTCTCAGAAAGCGAAAATTGATTCAGATCTACTGAGAATGCTGTTTATGCCAAAATCAAGCATTTTTCTAAATCTTACAATCCAATATTTATAAAAAAGAGAACAATAAGCAAACGGTCTAAAAATCGATGTATTGAGGTTCAGCGTGGAGTTTTGCAGAAGTTATGGAACTCTATTAAGAATCATCAAACTTCTGCAAAAAAAATCGCGCCTCGTTGAGAAAGCACGATTTCAGGAAATTTTGAACCGAAATTTTGAACCAGTGTTGCCACGCTTCGACGAGCGTAGAGATCGAAAACTAATCAAAGACCGTCATTTTCGGACGCGGAACCTCTGATTTGGTTAGACGCACCACTTCTGGAGATTGACCAGGTGAACTGAACGACAACGATCGCTGAAATAGGTGAGAACAGTAAAACGGGGTTTGAGCCACTTTCACCAGTTGTAATGAAGTGAAAGTCTCACTACAGAGCGCTACGATTCTACTGGGTTATCAAACGCATTAAGCACGATCGCAAAAGATGGCGTTTGTGTCACCTACGGAACGACTGCAGATGGAACCGTCACGTTTGATGCAAAATCCTTCTACGGAACAGGCGGCACAAGTTTGTACGGCTTTATTCTGTTTCATGAATTGGAGCACAAACCTGCTGCGATCGGACTTGCAAAACTCGTTCAACTCGTTGCCAATCAAACCTTGAAACCTCGGATCGATCGCACTGCATCCTGGACAGAAAGCAACCATTAACGGCGTTCAAGCTGGTCTTCTACCCATTGCTTTTCTTCCTCAGATAATACAGGCTGAAGCGGTTGTGTGTAATTGATCGCTAATCGATATCGTCCTCGATCGTAGATTTGATGCAAGAGCTTTTGCAAATCCAATAATGGTTCCGCCTCACTAGGCATCAGAGGCACAGGAATCACAGGAATCGGCTGGCGCAAATCGAATGCAAATAAATCACCCGTCGGTCTATGATCGCCTCGACAAATCAAAATGCGATAGTCTCCGTGATTCCGACTTGCGATCGGGAACGGTCTTCCACCCCGCAGTAAATCAATTTCAACAAGATGCGTCATGCTTGCTAAAACTTGATTTCGTTTGCGTTCGTATGCAATGCGTCCCTCTCCAGCTCGCTTATTTTTGGGAGACAAAATCTCAATCACTGTGACAACCGTACCTGTCGCGACCTCTCGAATTTCTAAATAGCGTTCATTCACTTCTTGCGCGATTGGAACAACAACTTTTTCCGGTTGAACTGATATCGCGGTCGTCGCTCCAGACGGCTCTACTCCTTTGCGCGTCACTACTGCCACATCAGCAATTCCTACTAAAACGTTTTCGTCATCGTTGCTAAAGTAGGTTCGCTTTTCAATCTCGACTCGATATCGATCACTAAGATGCTCGACGAGATCATCCGCGATTGCAACAATCAACCGGTTATGCACTGCCGACCAAAATTCAGAATTTTCAAGATAAGGATTCATTCCTGGAAAAGGAGACGGCATAAGATCACCTCAACTTTATAGGGAATTGTGTACTACTCTACCGCGTATCCACTGAACTGACGCTTAAACGGCGAGTGAAATCCGATCACAATGTCCGATCGCGGAACGCCTAATTCGACCAATCGTTCTGCGATCGAATCTTCGGTTCTGTTGTACTGAATCCAAACCTTCCCATTCTGAATATTCAAATGCAAAATCGGGCCAAACACTCGTCGCTTTCCCTGCCAGCCCACATAGTTAAGCTGATAGTGATCGTGAGTAGTATCAAAAATTTGCTGAGGCTGAATAGTCTCAATCGTGGCATCTGCATGATCGGTTAGAATCTGCCGCACTAAATTTCGATAGTGTTCTATTTCCTCCATCGTTGAATACTCTTGATGCTGGCTTAAAACGGGTCTTGTACAAAGCTTACCGAGAACGACGATTCATCATTATGATCAATAGCAAGAGTGAGGAACCCCTATGCTGCCATCTTCTTCGATCGTTCAAAACTACATCAATGGTGAATGGTCTGCACCGAATGCAGAAACTTATCTAGAAGTCATTAATCCTGCAACGATCGAAGTTCTCAGCAAAGTACCGCTTTCTCCAGCCAGTGAAGTAGATCGCGCTGCCGTTGCCGCTCAAACTGCTTTCCCTGCTTGGAGACGAACCCCTGCAACCGAGCGCATTCAGTATCTCTTCAAACTCAAAGCGCTCCTCGAAGAACACAATGAAGACATCGCCCAAACAATCACGCTCGAATGTGGAAAAACGATTGCAGAGTCAAAAGGCGAAATGAGACGCGCGATCGAGAATGTCGAAGTGGCTTGTGGAATCCCGATCCTAATGCAAGGTTACAACTCCGAAGACATTGCGCGTGGAATCGATGAACACATGATTCGGCAACCGTTGGGAGTAACCGCGATCATTACGCCGTTTAACTTTCCGGGCATGATTCCGTTTTGGTTTATGCCGTATGCGATCGCGTGCGGAAACACCTGCATTATCAAACCTTCGGAGCGCGTGCCGTTGACCATGCAGAAGATCTTTCATCTGATCGAGCAAACAGGCTTACCAAAAGGAGTGATTAACTTAGTAAACGGTGCGAAAGAAGTCGTCGATGCACTATTAGACCATGCTGCTATTCGAGCTATTAGCTTTGTTGGCTCAAGTCCGATCGCGAAATATGTCTACAGTCGCGCCGCTGCAAACGGTAAGCGATCGCAGTGTCAAGGGGGCGCAAAGAATCCGGTGATTGTTCTGCCGGATGCGGACATTGCAATGACAACGAAGATCATGGCGGATAGTGCGTTTGGGTGTGCCGGACAGCGATGTTTAGCAGCATCGGTCGCGATCACGGTTGGCAGTGCGAAAACGACGTTTACCGATGCGATCGCGGAAGTTGCTAGCACTCGACAAGTCGGATTCGGACTCGATTCTGGCGTGCAGATGGGCCCTGTGATTACCAATCAAAGCAAAACCCGCATCGAAGACATTATTCAGCAAGCCGAAACAGAAGGCGCAACCGTTTTAGTCGATGGTCGATCGCCGAAAGTCTCTGGCTACGAAAACGGCCACTTTGTGCGTCCGACTATTCTACAAGACATTGATCCGGCAGGAGAAATCGCCAAAACTGAGATTTTTGGCCCAGTGTTGAGTTTGATTCACTTGGACTCGATCGACGATGCGATCGCGCTTGTCAACCGCAGTCAATACGGCAACATGGCATCGCTCTTTACCTCTAGTGGAGCTGCCGCGCGAAAATTTCGCTACGAAGCCGAAGCAGGAAACATCGGAATCAATATCGGCGTTGCGGCTCCGATGGCGTTCTTTCCGTTTAGCGGGTGGAAAGAAAGCTTCTTCGGAGATTTACACGGGCAAGGCTGGCAAGCGATCGAGTTTTTCACTCAAACAAAAGTGGTTGTCGAACGCTGGCACGACTGGACGCGGCAGTTTTAATCGGCTTTATTCAAATTGAACGAAATCTCTTCATTCAGTTCAGAAAAGTTGATAAATTCGCCGTTTCGGGTTTCCTCATTGTTCAACCGCGCTAATACTTCCGGGTGTAGCGCCTCGGTCACTCGTTCTTGACCACTGACGAAGAAGAAAAAGCGAGTGCTTCCCACACAGATGCAATCTCCATCCTGAAGGCGTTGGCGTTGTTGAACTCTCGTGCCGTTGATATAGGACCCGTTCATGCTGTTGAGATCGATGAAATGAAAGCCATCTTGACGATAAAGAATCACCGCATGACGACGAGACAGCTTGCGGTCTTGCAGCGGGAGTGCCGCTGATCGATTCCGTCCGATCGTCCAAACCATCTGCGGTTGTCTCAAGGTCATCGACTCTTGTTTCAGCAAATTTGTAACGAGACACGCTTGCTTACCGATTACAACACCTTGAACGTAGCGGGGTTTTGCATCCGGCAGCCCGGGAGGCGGCTCGAGCGTTACTTGTTCATCGCGCTCGATCGTCAACGTTGAACTTTTGGCGATCTGCTGTTCTTCGGGGTTTTCTTCATCGAGTTCGAGTTCGACTTCGAGTTCTTCCCAAAATCCAGCGAGGGCATCTGGAGATTGATTAATGGCAACTGAAAGTATTGAGGCACGCTCGTCGGGGCTATGAAATTCTTGCTTCATGAGGATTTCCTCAAATCAGGACGCAATCCGAGGGTAGATGTATTGCCCTAGATTTCCCCGCAATCGCGCAAAGTTCGACTTTGCCTGCTTGATCTCAATCACAAAGGAATGCCCAAGAGTTTGGCGGTCGTAGGTAGCAATTCCCCTAGCGCACGATCGCTAAAGCACTCTCAACCGTGGAAGGCAACCGTCGCAAAATCTTGCCTTTCACCCTATCAACTGCGACTAACACAACTCGACCGCTCACGTATAGCACTGCATTATCAATCGATCGAATCTCGTATTCGACCGGAAGTTTGACTCCTTCGATCGACATTAATCGCGTTTTGACGATCGCTTTCATGCCCATTCGCAAAGACTGATGATAGCGAATCGACAAATCGATCACAGGCAAATTGCAACCCATTTCAACGAGCTGTGAAAAATCAATTCCGCGTGACTGGAGAAACTCAATTCGAGCTTCTTCAAGCCAAGCAATATAACTTCCATGCCACACCACACCTGCATAATCCGTATGGTGAGCATAAACCGTAATCGGGTAATCGAACCAATCGAGCGCGATCGCTGATGGCACAAGGTTTGAAGTCGGTAATTGAGGAGGCTGAGACACGATCTTTCTTCACAAACCATAATGAACACAGGGTATCGCCAAAGCCTAGACTTGAAACAGACCGGGAAAATGAATTCTCGATCTTGACACTCCTGTTTTAAAGTCTACGCAGAAACGAGGCGAAGCGATGATAGAAAAAATTTTATTAGCCGATTCGGGTACGGGGCGTTCAGAAGAGATGCTGAACGCGCTATTGGCGATCCCGTCGGTTCAGCGATCGATGGTGACAGTGCTGCACGTCGTTCCGCCGCAGACCAGCGCGGATGCGATGACCGAAAAGTGGGAAGAAGGCGGAAAAGTGCTCGCAAAGGCGGCACAGTCACTTAAAGCAGAACCGAGTCGCGTTTCGGCAATGCTGCGTCAAGGTGATCCAAAAAGTGAAGTGCTAAAGGCAGCAGATGAAATCAATGCAGATTTGATCATCATGGGGTCGCGCGGGTTGAAGCGGCTGGTGTCGATTCTAGAAAATTCGGTCAGTCAATATGTGTTTCAGCTTTCATCACGTCCGATGTTGTTGGTAAAAGATGATATCTATGTGCGGGCGATCAATCGCGTTACGGTTGCGATCGACAAATCTGAAGCCTCGAAACAATGTTTGAAATTAGCTCTCTTTTTGCTGCGGGATGTCAAAGACGGACGGTTGACGCTGGTAAATGTGGATTCCGATCCGAAAGCGAGTGAGAAAACGGGCGCAGAAGCGGAGAAAGTTCCGGTGTTTGCAGAGGCGATCGCGGCGGCGAAACAATACGGGATTAGCTATCGTGCGATCGTGACGACTGGAAAAGCGGGCGAGGCAATTTGTCGCGTTGCAGACGAGACGAAAACGGATTTATTGATGTTGGGATCGCCCGATCGACGACCTTCGATCGCGAAAGGACTGCCGGATCTCGATCGATTATTGGGCAAGTCGCTGTCGGACTATGTGCGGGTGTATGCGAATTGCCCGGTGTTATTGACGCGGACGATCGGGTAATTCACGCGATCGCGAAACGTCTCTACGGAGATTTACGCACTTTATCTAAATGTTCAACCGGAATACGATCGGCAAATGAAAACCGATTTTTTCCGGTTTTTTTGGCGTAATACATTGCTTGATCAGCCCGTTCGATCAAGGCTTCTAGATAGTCGGCATGATTTGGAAACAAGGCGATTCCGACGCTCGTTGTGATAGATAAAGTTTCTCCCGAAATTGCAAACGCTTGTGATAACGTACTTAAAATCTTGCGTGCAACTTGTGTGACATTAGCCACGTCTGGCAGCGTTGGCAATAGTACTACAAATTCGTCTCCGCCTAATCGCGCAACCGTATCACTAGTTCTCAAACATCCTGTTAAACGTTTTGCAACCGCTTGTAATAACAAATCTCCGATCGCGTGTCCCAATCTATCATTAATCTGCTTAAACCCGTCTAAATCTAGAAACATCACGGCAAGAATTTGATTGTTTGATCTTGCGGTTTCAATCGACTGACTTAAACGTTCATAAAGTAACACCCGATTCGGTAATCCGGTTAAAGAATCATGATTTGCAATATAGTTCAATCGATCTTGAGATAAACGTAATTCTGCGTTCGATTGAGATAATTCTTCTGCGGTTTGTCTAAGCTTTTCTTCTATCGTTTTTCGCTGTGTAATATCTCGAATGACACCGACTAAAAAGAGATTGCCCGCTGCATCTCTGTGCAGCGATCTCTTCGTCGCGATTTTATACGTCGTCCCGCCGGTATTTGTGAACTCTTCTTCGTGTTCTAACTCATTCTCATATTTAAAGACGAGATCATCCTGTTGCCAAAAAATATCGGCTTCATGTTCTGGAAAAACTTCGTGATCCGACTTTTCGATAATTTCATCGATCGGCTTTCCAAGAAGTTTCGAGTACGCCTCATTTAGCACCACCCAACGATGCTGCTTATCTTTGACAAACACCGGATCAGGAATTGAATTGATCACACGATGTAAAAATTCTTTCGATCGCTTTAATTCTTCTTCAGAATGTGCGATCGCAGCAATCACAGCAGTCGTTGAAGCTAAAAGCGCGATTCCTGCCGGAATAAACGGAACAATCCAACCAGCTAGAAATAATCCATAGCAAATGCAGACCAATCCGCCGCCGATCACCACAACTGAGATCGAATTGCGCTGTGGCAACCTTAATTTCCAACTCACGCTAGTTCCGATCAACGCCCACGCCCAAATCCAGGCATATTCGATCGGATCGACCCAAAATTTAAGCTGAGTACGGTTTTCAAGCGTTGCGCTCAAAATCTCGCTGATAAAGTTTGCCTGAATCTCAACTCCCGCCACATTTTCCGGCGCACGATTGATACTCCCACTAAACGGCGTGGCTGAAAAATCTTTCAGGCTAGGCGCGAGAGAACCAATCAACACAATGCGATCGCGCAGCCTTGAGACTGGGACTTTTCCATCCAGAACATCCTGCATCGTCACCGTGTTAAAGTGCCCCGCCCCGCCTCGAAAATTTGACAAGATTTGATAGCCGCCCGCATCCGCGTTCATGTAAACGCCATCACTGCCTTTAAATCTCCGAAAGACAGCCTGACCAAGCTGCAACTGTCCGCGATCGTGTTTCGCTCCTTCTTCTTGAATCCCTTTTTCTTTGAGATACAGCAGCGCCAACTCCATCGAAAAACTGCGATACTTGCGCTTATCCGGATCAAACCAGTAGAGCAGCGCCCGCCGAATTTTGCGATCGCTGTCATACACAACATTATTAAATCCAACTTGTTTCAATCGCGCTAATTCTGGAGGCGGTGCGACTCCTTGCCCTTCTGGATCAGGCATTTGCTGAATCCCAATCAGATTCGGCATGGTTCTAAATGCCTTAATCAGTTCTTGATGTCCGTCCTGAACACGAACATCACGGTAAATATCTAAGCCGATCGCGCGGGGTTGTGCCGATTGAACCTTTTGTAAAAGTTGCGCCAAAGTACGATCGCTAAACGGCCAACCGTGCTGGCGCAGTTCTTCTTCTCGAACTCCCACAATCAAAATGCGATCGTCCACTGATTCGAGCGGACGCAGCCGAAAAAAGCTGTCAAGCGTGCCTAATTCCCAAGGTTGAAGAACTCCGGTTGCTCGCAGTCCAATGACACAACCTGCGATCGCCGATGCCGGAACCCAAACTTTGGCGCTTTTTTTGGCACTTTGTCGCAGTGCAGTAGAAACCCTATTCCAAAATCCTTGTCGTTGCTGAGATTGTTTAATCATTGCAGTCCAGAGACCAGCCCTACACGAGACGGAACGCTTTGATAAGAAGCACAAAACCACAGGGAATCGGAATAAACCTGATCGCTGCCCCACGATCAGGTTTATTCCGATTCTGTCATAACTTCATCGTCTAACTGCAATTTCTTTATTGTGCCTTCGCCTATACCGCTCAGAGATTAAGTTAGCTTGGTCGAGCAAGGGTCGGGTAAGTCGCCCTTGTGTGGGTAGTTAGCGCAAGGGGGCTTGCCGCTGGCTACCTTCTTTTTCGGTTGCTGGCGTTGCTCGTTGAAATTACTGGAAGGATTGTATCACTCCGATTTCACGTTCTCGATCGATTGAATAACTTGCACGGCTAACTGGGTGTTGTTGAGGCGATCGACTTCACGGATACCCGTAGGACTGGTGACATTCACTTCGGTTAGGTAGCCGCCGATCACGTCGATCCCAACGAAAAAGAGACCGTCTTTCTGTAAGGTTGGGGCAAGTTGGGTGCAGATTTCGCGTTCTCGATCGGTGATGTCGCATTGGGCACTCCGACCACCAACCGCCATATTGCCGCGAAATTCGTTGCCTGTGGGAATGCGGTTTACGGCTCCGATCGGTTCACCATTGAGTAAGATAATCCGCTTATCGCCGTCTTTCGCTTGTGGCAGATAAGTTTGTACCATAATCGGCAAATTGCCTTGGAGGGTGCTGATTTCGATCATGGAATTGAGATTGCGATCGCCCGTTTGCAAAAACAAAATTCCTTCGCCTGCTTTGCCGCCTAGCGGTTTCAGCACTGCGGTTCCTTGCTGCTCCAGAAATTGCAGAATCACTTGTTTTTCTTGCGTCACGATCGTTTCGGGGATCGCTTCGGTAAATTGCAGCGCGTACATTTTTTCATTGGCTGCCCGAATGCCGGATGGCGAGTTGATCACTTTCGTTTTTGCGGGATCAACGTAGTCCAGAATATAAGTTGCGTAGAGATAAGCGGTATTGACTGGGGGATCTGTCCGCATGAAAATGGCATCCATCATTTCAAGCGGCTGAAAGGTGAGAGGCTCGGTTTGAAACCATTGATCGACTGCAATCCAGCGATTTTCGCCAAGCGTGACGGGGACAAGTGTGACTCGTTCTAGGGTTGCACAAGCTTTTCCCTGAACGACACTGAGCCGATTTGCCTGCGTAATCCAGACTTCATGCCCTAACTGCTGTGCAGCTTCCATAAACGCCACGCTGGTATCATGCGTCGGATCTAAGCGATGAATGGGATCGATGATGAATGCAATTTTCACGGTAGATAGGAGTAGAGAGGGATAGGGATAGGAGCACTGGGGAGATGGGTTACCCTAATACACACAAGACAAGTCGATCGATCTGTGATTGCCTAGCTTTCTCGCCCCCTAAATCCCCCAAACTGGGGGACTTTGAGCAGAAGGAATTTCCAGAGCGCCAAGGAATTTCTCAGTTTCAAAGTCCCCCAGTTTTGGGGGATTTATTTAAGGGGCAGAAGCCGACTGAAACAAAGCGAGAAAAGACTTGTGTGTACACAGTAAGGGGAGATGGGCGAAAGAATCGCGAGTCCCGCTATCTCCCCAACAATTTTGCTAGGCAGCAAGAAGGGGATCGAGTTTGCCCGATCGATCTAGAGCGTGAATGTCATCACAGCCACCAATGTGCTGATCGTTGATGAAAATTTGGGGGACAGAGCGACGACCGCTGGAGCGTTCTGCCATTTTTGCGCGTCCGGGTTCGTCTCCGTCGAGACAGTATTCGGTGTATTGAACACCTTTACGATCGAGCAGCGCTTTGGCACGGATACAGAATGGGCAGGTACTCCAGGTATAGATTTCAACGTTCGGGGTCATAGGTTTCTCAAGCATTAGCAACGTTTCTTAATTCTAGTCATAGTGTGACCCTTCGCAACGAATCCAGCCGTTGAGGGTAAATCGACTGTCGGCAAAGTTGCGCGATCGACAAGTCACAGGCAAAACTTCGTGAAGAAAGTGACTCGGAAAGAAAACGATACTATTATCGATCGGCTCAATATCTTGATAAGATTCCGCTTGAATGTAGAACTTATCTTCTAAGTTCAAATCGTAAACTCGTAATGCTCCTCCTGAGAAGTTTTTAGGTTCTCGATTGAAGTAATACACATAAGAAATGATTCGATTCGCAGCATCTTCGCTGCCGTTATCGTTGTGAATTTTATAGTAGTTTCCGTCGTTGTGGGCTGTGAGTTGAATTTCAACTTGAGAAATTGAAAAAGGTTGAAGATTCCAATTTTCTAAAAGATTAGGAACGACTGATTTTATTTTCTGAATCATCCAGTTTTCGTATTCTTCAAAGTAATACAGAATTTTGGATTGACGATAATCGATCGCGCCTGTTGAGGTCGTAGTTGGAACGAATTGAGTTTCTCGATCGAGAACGTAATTCAATAGGTCTAACCGATCTTGGTGCGCTAAAAAGTTCTGAATTTGTGTAAATTGGGCGGATTGGTAGAGAGGCATAGCAATGCTCGATCGTGACTAAGCTATTTCACACTAGATTCGATCGAGCGTTTGTTAATGCTCAATAATTTTTTATGATTTGCCGATCTAAACCGGACGATATTCCCGCGCTGACGGGTCAAATTCGCGATTTGAAGAACGCCCCGGATCGTAGCCTTCATTCCGAACGCGACGACGCAGATCGCCCACATCCGGCGAAGATTTCACCGCATCCTCCGGCGTAATTCGACCTAGTAGAATCAATTCACACAGCGCTTGATTCATCACCTGCATTCCTTCAATTGTATCCGTTTCCATCAGTTGAAAGGCATCGGTTTCACTGCCTTTTAACAAGTAGTCTTGCATTGCAGGCGTATTGATCAAAATCTCATGCACCGCAATTCTTCGCCCATCTGTCGTCGGTAGTAGTTGTTGGGAAACCACGGAAACCAGAGACTCTAGAATCTGAATTCTCATGGCAGATTGTTCATCAGGACTATAGATATTCAGCAGCCGATTAAGCGTCGAAATTGCGCCTTTCGTGTGCAGAGTTCCTAACACTAAATGCCCCGTTTGCGCTGCTTTCAATGCTGTATCGATCGTACTGCGATCGCGCATCTCCCCAATCAAAATCACGTCCGGATCTTCCCGCAGTACTGCCCTCAGAGCATGTTGAAACTCATGCGTATGTAAACCGACTTCCCGCTGGCTAATCAGACAATTTTTAGACGTATGAACATACTCGATCGGATCTTCGATCGTCACAATATGCCGCTGATCCGTTTCATTCAAGTAGCGAATCATTGCCGCGATTGAGGTCGATTTTCCTGATCCCGTTGGGCCGGTTACAAGAATCAATCCTTGCTGATGACTGACCAAATGTTTCAGCACCGAAGGCAAGCCCAATCGATCGATAGTTGGTACTTCCAGAGAAATTAACCGCAGCACGATCGCGCCTCCGGTCAAGCTCTCGAAGCAATTTACCCGACAGCGCAGGAAGCCAGGATAATAAATCGCCGTATCCAGTTCCTTTTCTTGCTGAAAGCGATCGCGCTGTTCAGAAGTCAGAATTTCCGCCAAAAAATGCTCAAACGCTTCCGCCGAAATCGGAGCTTGAGACTGTCGCACCATTTGCCCACGAATTCGGTAGCGTGCAGGTTCTCCCACGCGCAAATGAATGTCTGATGACCGCTTCGCGTAAGCATCCTGCACCAGTTGTCGAATCGTGATAGACGGTGGAACTGATCGCGCCGCAGTCCGCTTCACACCGATCGCAACCGGGGGAGGCGGCGGAACACTCGGTTTCCCGATCGCTGCATCTCGCAGACGCGATCGAACCGACTCGTCAAAAGAATCTACTTGTGTCATAAACTCAGGCTTCCGTTTAGCGCCGTATTTTGAAGAATGGGCAAATTGACGAGGGGCGATGGGAGAAATACTCTAATTTTTACGACTGTAACGGAAAATCTGGATCGTATAAACGCGGACATCCCAAGTTTGCAGAAAGTTTGTAGATGCGTAAGATACGGAGATTGCGATCGTTCCTCCTGAAAATTACTGAATCACTTGATACAAAAGGTTCTTTCTCGGCTCAGTCTAGTGCATCCTGGAATCACACTTCTTTGTAAAGCCTTTACAGATTATGCGTACCGTCACCCAGATCACCGACTGGCTCGAATCTCACTGGATGAATCCTGCTTATAGTGGCTGGCTTCTGGGCGCGATGGGTGTCTTTTTCTTCCTCGCCGCCACAAATTCGATGACGGGTTGGCTTTATGTCATGAGCGGCGTAGTGTTTGCACTGATGGCGATCGCGGCAATTCTTTCTCGTCAAACGCTGCAAGGATTGACCCTCACACGCCGCCCGATTCAGCCGATTAGCGTCGGGGAGCAACTCACGATCGAGCTTTTGATCCAAAATCCATCACGTCAACGCAAATCCCTAATCCAAGCAGACGATCTGATCCCTGCGGTGCTAGGAAAACCTGTTGAGCGCATCATCGAGTTAATCAATCCCAATAACTCCTACTACTGGGTTTACCAGCATTTGGCAACGCGACGCGGCATTTATCGCTGGCACGAAGTTCATCTGCGAACGGCTGCCCCTTTGGGGTTGTTCTGGTGTCGAAGATCGTTTCAAGTGAATGCGATCGCGCTAATTTACCCAACTGTTTTACCGCTGCAACGCTGCCCCTTAATCGATCAACTCGGACAACAAACCAGTTTGCAACTTCAATCTCGGCGATCGATCTCGGCAACCGAAGGCATGACGCGATCGCTCAGACCCTATCGATGGGGCGATCCGATGCGGATGATTCATTGGCGCAGCAGTGCCCGATATGGAGAATTGCGGGTGCGGGAGTTGGAAACGTTTACGAGCGGGCAAGAGATTGTCGTTGCGATCGATAGTGCCGCGAATTGGGGAGCGGAGGAGTTTGAAGAAGCAGTCACCGTAGCGGCATCGTTATATTTTTATGGCGATCGACAAACCCTAACAATTCGACTTTGGACGGCAGGAACCGGACTAATTCAAGGACAGCAGACAGTTTTGGAAACGTTGGCGGAAATTCAGGCGAACGAGGAATCGAAACCGCTGCCAAAAGCCTCGATCGTTTGGTTAACGCAGAATCCAAATAGCTTGAGCACGTTACCAAGCGACAGCCGATGGGTGCTGTGGGGCGATAAAGCGCCAAATTCAACCCATCCGGGGATCGTTGTAGGAAAAACTCGATCGTTGCAAGCTCAATTGCAAGACAATCTTTAAAGGGAACGTGAATTCGATGAAACTCGCTTCGATTGTAAACTCGGAAAGCCCCCTAAATCCCCCATTCTGGGGGACTTCAAGACTTCTAATTCAAAGTCCCCCAGAATGGGGGATTTAGGGGGCAGAAGCTGAATGAAACGAAGCGAAAACTTATCAGACTAACGCTTTAAAAGGATGGGTAAAGCGAATGGATACAGAGCTTTCAGAAGAATTTTGGCAAGGGATCGATCAGTTTAATCGTGGCGAATTCTATGCTTGCCACGACACATTGGAAGCGATTTGGATCGAAGCTCCAGTGTTTGAAAAAAAGTTTTATCAAGGAATCTTGCAAATCGCAGTCGGACTGTATCACTTAGGAAATCACAACTGGCGTGGAGCCGTGATTTTGATGGGCGAGGGATTAAATCGGTTAACTGAATATCAGCCTGAATATGGGGGCATTAATGTAGAGCAACTGATCGAGGATGCCGCTGAATGTCTCGGTCAAGTGCAAACCGCAGGAGTCGATCGCGTTTCTCAAATCGTTCTCACCGATGCCCCCTCGCCTGATCCGAAAGAGCAAATTTTTCTCCGCCCACCAATCATCCAGAAAACCTAAGTCAAACTATGTATAAGGCTTTATATGAAACTTGCGGTACTGGTCGTTCGTCTCTAGATTCAGCACACTAAAAGTAGTGATGGGAATATTCAAAGATATAGTTGATCAAGATTGATTAACTTTCTCACAGTGATATATTCGGAGTCATTGCGGTTCTCGTTTATCCCCAACCATGCAGTCCTTGCCCATGCTTCGTCTTCGATCGCTTCTTCTTCTCCCGGTCATCGCTGCTTCAGTCCTCGCAACTGGCAGTCATTCGATTGCTCAAGCGCCTGCAGCTTCCTCCCCCCTGACCCTCAGAGCCAACAGCACCGAGGCGAATGCGCAAACAGGTGTCGTTGTGGCAAAAGGCAACGTGCAAATCAACTATCCGGCGCGTCAAATTCAAGCCACTTCTGCCCAAGCAATTTACTACAGCAACGAACGGCGAATCGTTCTCACAGGCGATGTTTACGTTCTGCAACAGGGCAACAGTCTGCGAGGAGAAACCGTCACGTATTTAGTCGATGAAGGGCGATTTGTGGCTTTACCGCAGCCAAACAAGCAGGTCGAAGCCATTTATCTAATCCAAGCGCCAACGGCTCCAGCCACACCCACACCCGCTTCTCCAGCCCCTTTCAGCCCGAAATCCCAGTTTCAATCGACCAATCGCTAGTTACGTCCCCTCTTCATCTAACGCAGGTTCCAGGAGCGGGTTTTGAGAATCGTTCTAGAAAACATTCATAAATCTTTTGGCGATCGCTCGATCGTCAATCGGGTCAGCTTGTCGGTGTCGCAGGGCGAAGTCGTTGGGCTTTTGGGCCCGAATGGAGCCGGAAAAACTACGACGTTCTATATTGCAACGGGGTTAGAAAAGCCCGACAGCGGTAAGGTCTGGCTGAATGATAAAGAAGTGACGAATCTCCCCATCAACAAACGCGCTCACCTCGGAATCGGCTATCTGGCACAAGAGGCAAGCATTTTTCGGTATTTAACCGTTCGCGAGAATATTTTGCTTGTGTTGGAACAGACGAAAGTTCCGCGCTGGCAATGGAACGATCGCTTAAACAGCTTACTGAAAGAATTCCGGCTCGAAAAAGTTGCCTCAACGCTGGGAATTCAGGTGTCAGGCGGGGAACGTCGTCGCACCGAACTCGCCCGCGCTCTTGCAACGGGGGTCGATGGCCCGAAATTTCTCTTTCTAGATGAACCTTTTGCAGGCGTTGACCCGATCGCAGTTGCCGAAATTCAAGAAATCATTGCCCAACTGCGCGATCGACACATGGGAATTCTGATTACCGATCACAACGTTCGTGAAACTTTGGCAATTATCGATCGTGCCTACATTATGCGCGACGGTCAGATTCTCGCATCTGGCACCGCCGAGGAACTTTACAATAATCCTTTAGTCCGCCAGTATTATCTCGGAGATAATTTCCAGCGTTAAATATGTCTTTAGTCTCCTCTCCACCGCGATCGCCGATTTCAGTCCTCGATCGCTACATTGCACGTCAATTGATGAGTCCGTTTATCTTCGGCGTAGCGGCGTTCTCATCGATTTTGGTGTCGGTCGGCGCAGTGTTTGACTTGATTCGGCGAATGACAGAACTGGGGTTGCCGTTATCGATCGCGGGTCGCGTCCTTTTGCTGCGAATGCCAGAATTTATTGCGTTGTCATTTCCGATGGCGACGCTGCTTTCAGCATTAATGGTCTACAGCCGTTTGTCTACGGATAGTGAATTGATTGCGCTGCGGAGTGCCGGGATTAGTGTTTATCGCTTAATTGCTCCTGCGATCGTTCTCAGTTTGCTCGTTTCAGCCTTGACGTTTGGATTTAATGAAGCGATCGTTCCCGCCGCAAAATATCAAGCAACAATGACGCTGGAACGGGCGTTAAAACAAGACAAACCGAAATTCGATCAGAAAAATATCGTCTTTCAGCAGTATCGCGATGTCAAGCAGCCGGACGGATCTTCGCAGCAGACGCTCGATCGAATTTTTTACGCCCAGCGCTTCGACGGAACGCAGATGAAAGTCCTAACCGTACTGGATTTTTCTCAAGCAGGACTCAATCAAATCATCACCGCCAACTCAGCCCAGTGGAACTACGATCAGCAAACGTGGGACTTTTTTGATGGCACAATCTATCTCGTCGCTCCGAATGGTTCCTACCGCAACATTCTCAAATTCGAGCGGCAACAAATCCAACTGCCACGCACCCCGCTCGATTTGGCGACCAACAAAACGGATTCGGCTGAGATGAATATCGGCGAAGTGCAGCAGTATCTTCAGCTTGTGAAGCAGAGCGGCAACGAAAAGAGCGCGAATCAGCTACGAATGAGAATTCAGCAAAAGATCGCGTTTCCATTTGTTTGTTTGGTGTTTGGTTTAGCGGGCGCAACGTTAGGAACTCGTCCGCGACGAGGCGGAAAAGGAGCTAGTTTTGCGATTAGCATTTTGATCATCTTTACGTATTACCTTCTGTCCTTTGTTTGCGATGCGTTTGGACGACTAGAAATTTTCACACCGATCCTGGCGGCTTGGTTGCCTACAGTGGTCGGATTGAGCGCAGTCAGTTGGCTATTAGTACGGGCAGCAAGATAGGAATGGAAAAACCGCAATTTTTACGTAATCTTTGGTACTACGCGCTTCCGAGCGATCGACTTAAACCAGGACAAACGATCGCGAAAACGCTTCTAAACGAACCGATCCTATTCGGGCGGACTCGATCGGGGGAAGTCTTCGCGCTCCGTGATATCTGCCCACATCGCGCAGTTCCTTTAAGCTGCGGACGATTCGACGGCTCTGAAGTCGAATGTGCCTATCACGGCTGGCGATTTGATCAAAGTGGGCAATGCACCGCGATTCCAGCCCTGACTGAAGATCAAACGCTCGATTTTTCTAGATTTCGAGTGCGATCGTATCCTATCCGAGAAATTCAAGGCAACGTCTGGATCTACATGGCAACTGACGATCGCACCCTTCCCGCAGACGAACCGCCGCGCGTTCCAGGTTTTGACGATCACACTTATCAAGGTGTGGTTGTGATGAATTTTCCTGCCTATCTCGATCATGCAGTGACCGGATTAATGGATCCGGCGCACGTTCCTTTTGTGCATCGATCGTGGTGGTGGCGTGCTGACCCAACTTTGGCAGAAGAAGTAAAAACTTTTGACCCATCACCGTTGGGCTTCACGATGCGGCGACACAAATTAGAGCGATCGACTTTCCTTTACGATTTAGTCGGCGGCGATCCAGAGGTTGAAATTTCGTTTCAGCTTCCTGGTGTGCGGTTTGAACAAGTGATCACAAAGCAGCATCGCGTTTGTAACTTAACCACGATGACCCCGCTAACGGATACTGAAACCGAAGTGACAACGCTGTTTTATTCAACAATTCCCTGGTTCAACTTATTGAAGCCGTTTCTGATTCCTGCGACCCGCACGTTTCTGAATCAGGATCGTGAGATGGTTGTGAAGCAGCAAATTGGACTGAAACACAATCCTGGGCTGATGTTAATCAAAGATGCAGATACTCAGGCGCGTTGGTATTACCAGTTGAAAGCAGAATTTCTGCGATCGCAAACCGAAATGCAATCGTTCGTGAATCCGGTCAAAGAGCAAGTTCTACGCTGGCGCAGTTAAAACTACTACATCTTGCTACGACGAGTTACGTAATCGAAATGGTGTAGCCAAATTTCATAGGCTTGCCTTTTTGGGTTTCAATTTCTTTGGTTTCGGGGCAGGAACCTCATTTGCAGTTAATTGAATGAGATCTGACAGCCACTGTCGATCGTCAAGTTGTTCTCCAATCAGGAAGTGTGGTTTAGCACCTGGATATGGGGGCGCTTCTACAACGCGACCGATCATTGATCGACCACCAGGAGTCGGCTTTATGAACAGTTGATTCTCGCAAACAAGGGCAACGACTTTCTCATCGTAATAAACTGCATATTCGCCAAACATTTTCTTGAAAGAGACTCGCCCTACTTCGTTGATTTGATCCCGGACGTATTCAACGAAGTTCAAATCTGAAGCCATAGACTTTTCTCACTTTGCAAAATTTGGCTGAAACTGATTTGAACCTCAGCACCACTACTTTTTCTGCGGCGATCGACAAACGTAATCCATCACTTTATACGTACTGCTTCCCTGTTTCGGTCGCAGTAGCATTCCCGTATCGCCGTAGTCAAATTTCTCGATCAGCTTGCGGCTCGTCGTATACGCATTCACTTTTCTCAAGCGCTGCGATTGAACCGAGCAATCCGCCGACCAGCGCATCACTGCACCGTGTACAGGCTGATCGACTTTCGCTTCGATCAGCGCATTATTCGCCTCTGGAAACTCGCGATATTCCCAGTACCATACGATCGAACCGTTTCGCTGAATCGAACTCGTATCGACAAAAAATCGATCTTTAACCGAATTCTCAGTGATTTTTGTCCATTCGGCAGATTGAGCCAACGCGGAGCGCGGTGCAAACATCGACACGTTGCCTACCAGCAGAGCAACGCTACCCAACACCGCAGCAGAGCGATTTGCAATGTTCAAAGCTTTCATAGATTCACTAACGGTTAGGTTGAGTCGGTTTTTCGGTAATCGGTGTGGAGCGGCTTGAATCGCGCTTTGGAGTGTCAAGATTGCGAATTGCCTGGAGTGCAAACTGATCTTGGGGACGTTCATCAAGTGCCCGTTGAAAATAAAGTCGCGCTGCTTTTTGATCTTTGCGCTGAACGGCATCATAGCCAGCATTCATATAGCGTTCGTAAAACGTTTGTTTTGCGGTTGGTTTCTCACCCGATGCAGTTTGATAAGCTTTCAGCGCTTTCTGAACATAGGGAGCGATTTCACGCGCGTTGTATTTAGCGGAATCTCCGGTCATCCACCAGGCTGCAACTCGTTGAACCGCGATCGTTTCGTTATTGCCGATCGCTTTTGCTTCTTGCTTCAGCACATCACGCACGACGCAAGTGACAATCGATCGAGCCGTTCCCGCATTTGCTTGAAACTCAGTCGGGGAAATTTCTCGACCGCCGCACTCTTTCGACCATCGGGTAATATTTTCGGGCTTGACTTGCCAATCGCTGTAAAGTCCGGTATTCGGCTTTTCTGGCTTCGAGGCTTGGCGCAGCGCTTCGACCACGCGATCGACTTGCGTATCCGTTAGCTGTGCTGAGGCTGGCAAAGCGATCAAACCGAGAACGCCAATCGCAAGTGATCGCCCAATAAGCTGTTGAAAAACGTGCATAGCGGCTAAATTTCGCATCAATGAAAACGACGATCGTAGACTCAGTTTTTATCTAAAAACGTTTCCCTATGACAAGACGCATCTTGTTCGGGACAAGGAATAGAGCAATCCCAATCTCAAAAAACTATGAAGGAAGAGGGCGCAAAGGTCAATAGAGAAAGTGAAAAACTCGTGGTTTAAATTCAGACAAAAATAGGGGAGCTAGCTTATGACTCCCCTTGATTCGTCGCATTTTGTTGAACGGCGGTTTACTGACTCACGCGCCCAACGACTTGATCTTTCAGCTTGTTGATTTCCTGTCCTAACTCTTGACGGTTCGAGGCTTTGAGCAAATAGCGGTACACAAACCAAATGCTGTAGCCAAGTCCGACAAGTTCAAAAGTCGGCTGCAATAAGGGTACGTCATTGATTGCACCCAAGAGTGCGAGGGTGAGCTTGACCGACACGATCGAGCCAAAAATGAGTCCGAGTGTGATTAAGGGCTTGCGGTACTCTGAGAAAAATTTGCCGAGATATTCGGGCAGCGTTGCTAAAACGGAGTAGGTCTTGTCGGCAATTTCGCGCCATTGTTCGCTGCTTGAATCACTAGAGGAGACGGGCGCTAATGTTCCGGCTTCGTCCATTTTGATTGTCGTAGGAGTTTCGACGACAGTGGGGGTTTCCATTTCTTTCACTTCAGGTTCCATGCTAAATACCTTGGAAACAATAACCTAGTTGTGTTTTGCTGAAGAAAATTTTCCAGCACTTGAACCGTAGCAGAATTCAAAATTGATTTTCGCTATCTCTCAAACATAGCGAAAGTTCAGGGATGAACTTGTCACTTGCAAGATAGATAATCACTCAAAAATCTGAATTCTGTAAACCCTACCCGTGAGTAGATTTACGCTTAGATTCATTCTTAAATAGTTTATTTGTTCTATCTAGGTGTTAATAGCATACTATTCTAGGGGACGATCGAGAATTAATCCTGCTCTCTCACTTATTTTTTACAATCCTGGTGAAATCGAACAAAACCGACGAATTGCCCGCCAAATTTGCGCTTCTTGATTCACTAAGCTGTGGTCGCTTTCTAATTCGATCAGTTCAACCCACGATCGCACTTCTGCATTGGAGCGGCTTTGCTTGATCGGGATCACTTCGTCCTGAGTTCCATGCAGAACCAAAGTAGGAATCGGTTTTTGAAGCTGATCTTCGTCATATTGTGCCAAATCTGACACGATCTCATAATTCAACGGTAATGATCCACCCGTCGCATAGTGATAGATCAATATTGGCTCCCCGGATCGCCATTTCTCCAGTTCAGATGGTGCAAACGTGGGAAGCCAATGATTTAGATAATTGAACGCAGGTGCAAGTAGAACGATGCGATCGACCTGGCTACACTCTTGAGCAATCCAAGCTGCCGTTAATCCTCCAAAACTAGAACCAATCAATGTTGTAGGCTCTTCTGTTAATAGATTTTTGACCTGCTGAATTTGGCGAGTCAGAGTGAGATGTTGAAAATCGTCTTGATTGAGATCAGGAATTTCTAGGGAGAGATGAACGGATCGGAAGCGATCGCGTAATTGGCGGGCTTTGGTCGATTGCGGACTCGATGCAAATCCATGCAGATAGAAGTATTTCATCTCTCCAATGGGTCTAGTAGCTAATCTGTAACGTCACCGAGCCTTCGACCCGCTGTTCACCACCCACGACAGGACTTGGAGCCGCCGCTGTTCGACCCGCTCTTGCATCCATTGCCGCTGCTTCTCTGAAAATAGGTGGAGGTGCAGACGCGCCATTCACCTGAACATTCACAATCTCTTTGCGAGTTAAGTTCAACGCACTAAACACCGCATCCGCTTGCGCTTGTGCTTCTTGTGTGGCTTTACGAAGCGCTTGTTTCTGAGCCGATGCGATCGCGTCATCCGATGCCACAAAACTCACGCCATCAATGCGACTTGCGCCTGCTTTGACTGCTTCATCGATAATGCTGCCTGATTTCTCAGTCGGAACTCGAAACGAGACATTATTCGATCCGACATATCCCACCAGCGTTTGGCGGTTGTTGGTGTAATCGTAGCGAGGATTTAAATTGATCCCCGTGGTTTCGAGCTTATCAACTTTTTGCGATCGCAAAAAGTTGATAACCGAATTCGATCGACGCGCCACTTCTTGCTGAACATCGTTTGCGGTCTTTCCTTCGACTTCGACACCCAAGCGTACCTGTGCCAGTGTCGTTTGAATATCTTCAAATCCGCGACCTGTGACGGTTAATGTTCGCACTAATTTCTCCTGTGCATGAACGGGACTGATCATCGCGAAGCCAATAATCCCAAGCGCGATAGGGACTGCGCTTAATCGTTTCCAAGGTGAATTTTGAACTAGACTCATCATCGTGACTGCTGTACTTAAGAATGTACCTACTTTGCCATCGAATCGAATAAACAGTGCGATCGGTTACGCTTTTCGCAACTCAAGATTGGTTCTGCTTCCGTTCGTGAAGTTTTAATCGAATCTCTGCGTGAACTTCCCGCGTAATTGGATAAAAATAAACCAGCACCATACCGATTAAAAGCGCGATCGTGGGAACAGGCCCGATCGACAATCGAATCGCCAGCAAGACATCATTCGGCTGCACAGGCAAAGGATCTCCACCAGTCGGCTTAACGTATCCCGCCCAATCTAAGCTTTGAAGTACGATCGCCACTGCAATCCCCAAACAAACCTTCTGCAAAAACGTCACAAAGCTGTAAAAAATTCCTTCTCTTCGCTGTCCGGTTTGCAGCTCATCCAATTCGATCACATCCGGCAGCATCGACCAAGGGATCAAATAAGCGACTGATACGCCAAATCCTGACATCACTGCCAATACATACATCAGTGGTAATTGCCCCGGTTGCAGAAAGAACAATCCGCCCTGTGCAATAATCCACAACACCATTCCGGCTGCATAAACGCCGCGCTTCCCGATTCGCTGACTCGCCGCATTCCAAATCGGCAGTACGAGCATTGCCGTCAGTTGAACCGCTAGTACCACGCTCGGCACTGCCCACGGGCTACCCAGCCTCATGTAACTTCCAACAAAATAAGGAATGATTGCCGCTGTGAGTTGAAAACTGAGCCACGAACACAAGTAGATTCCAACCACGAATAAAAATGGACGATTACTAAAAGCAATTTTGAGCTGCTGCACGATCGGAATCGAAACCGATAGCTCTGATTCAGGACGCTGAAGCCCGATCGCTTTCATCCGATCGAACGTCCCCCAAACACACCAAAACAACGGTAACGCTCCCAAAATTCCGCACACGATCCCGATCACGAGATACCGCTGCTGCAAATCTTGAGGAAACATCGACCCGATAATGCCAACCAACACGACCGAGATAATACTGCCCCCGATCGAGAACGCAAACCGAAAGCTGTTCAAGCTCGTTCGCTCATCGTAATCCTGCGTTAGTTCTGGGGTTAATGCCGTGTAAGGCAAATTGACGACAGTATAGAGCCAACCAAATGCGATCGAGATAAAGGTGTAGTACCAAAACAATCCTGACTGCTGCCCTGCTGCCGTATCGCTGAACTTTGGAACAATCCACTGCAAAAAGAAGAAAACCCCAAACGGAATCGCGCCCGCCAAAATCCAGGGATACCGCCGACCGAGACGCGATCGCGTTTTATCGCTCATCACCCCAACCATTGGATCGTTTACTGCGTCCCACACTTTCCCGACTAGTTGAGTTTGTCCCGCCAGTCCAGGATTTAGCCCCGCAACATCGGTGAGAAACGGCGAGAGGTAAAAAATCAGGATATTTGCCGTGATTGCAGGCCCAAGATCCCCGGCTCCATAAGCAAGTTTTGTTTTCAGATCGAGTTTTTCAGAGACTGCCTCTGGCTGATCAGCGGAATTGTTCATAACGAAGTCGCAGAATCCGGGGTAACAGTTGTATTATTTTCATCGTCTTCGACTGCGCGATTCGCACGTTGAAGAAAAACTTATCTATTTTGACTTCACTATGCCGGATTCCACTCAGTCCGATCTTCATGTCAGTTGGTCAGATTACCATCGCTCGATCGAAAAGCTTGCCGCCCAAATTTATCGATCGGACTGGCAGTTTAATCAAATCGTTTGCTTGGCAAAGGGCGGATTGCGCGTCGGTGATGTGCTTGCCCGAATCTTCGATGCGCCCCTCGCAATTTTATCGACTTCTTCCTATCGAGGCACGAGCCAATCGAGAAGTTCCTTAGTGTTCTCGAAAGATCTCACAATGACCTCGCTGAGTTTGGGCAGTCATGTGTTGTTAGTCGATGACTTGGTGGATTCGGGAGTGACGTTGCAAAAAACGATTCCTTGGCTCGATCGACATTACGGCTTCTACATCGAAGAAGTTCGCACTGCCGTTCTTTGGTACAAAGCCTGCTCTGTGATCAAACCTGATTACTATGTGGACTATTTAGAGCATAATCCTTGGATTCATCAGCCGTTTGAGAAATACGAGAATATGAAACCTGCGGAACTTCTAGAACTTCCAGAATAAATGCATAAAAAAACGGGTTAACTATGGAAAGTTAACCCGCCAGCTTGGGAACGCGCAGAGAAACTATTTTTGGACAACCAATTTCACATTTGCGTTGTTCAATCCAGGACGCTTGACTTCAGCCAAGGTCTTGTTCACAGCGTACTTTTGGTTGATCGAGTTGATCAGTTCGGTTTGGTTGTGCTTCTTCGCCACACCCCAAAGGTCAGCAATCAAGTCGAAAGAACCATCAGCGTTGCGCGACCAGCCCAAATCATATTCGCCATCGAGAATTGCAACGATGTCAGAGCGGACACGCTGACCGTTGTAGCCACGAACGTCGGCTTCGGTCTTGACCGAGATTCCCAAGTCACGCAGGGAGGACTTGAGGATTTCTGCATCGGTGATCTTGGTGCGAAGAGTGCTAAAGTGAGACATTTTAGGGTTTCCTCCGTGGAAAAGTTAGAAACAACGACAACGTTTAGGTTTTAGGTGTTCTGAAAACTCAATGTACTCAAGCATTCAAAACGGGTGTTCGTAGCGCTGGCTGATGATGCCAGCCTTCCATCCTGTTGGGAAGACAGGAGAAAGCCTGTTAGAACTCAAGTCGCTGATATTCAGCAACTGAGGATGCCGCAGGTCGCGCGCGCTGCCTAGCCCAATCCCGAAGGGCTGTTACCTGCTCGGTCATCGTCTTGGACAACGGCATGGTGGCTCTGGATGCCGCAATGATGTCCAATTGGGTAAACTCTCGATCTTGAGCAAATGCCTCATACATGGCTGCAACTAAGGCTTGCTCAACTTCCGCCCCCGAAAAGCCATCGCAGACGTTTGCGAGTTGGTCGAGATCGAATCGTTCGATATCTCTGCGGCGTTTCGTGAGGTGAATTCTGAAAATCTCTTTCCGCTCCTCGGCGTTCGGCAAGTCAACGAAGAAGAGTTCGTCAAACCGACCTTTTCTTAGAAACTCTCCCGGTAGCCGCTCAACTCGGTTCGCGGTTGCCATCACAAACACTGGAGAGGTTTTCTCTTGCATCCAGGTGAGGAATGACCCGAAGATCCGGCTTGAGGTTCCACCATCGGAGTCGGCTGATCCAGTCGTTCCAGCGAATGCCTTGTCCATTTCATCAATGAACAGGATTGCGGGTGAAATCGATTCCGCCGTTTTGAGAGCGTTGCGAAGGTTGGCTTCAGATCGACCTACCATCGAGCCATCGTAAACCCGGCCCATGTCTAACCGCAGCAGGGGCAATCCCCAGAGTCGCGAGGTCGTTTTCGCAATCAAGGACTTCCCACAACCCGGAACGCCTAGAATCAGCATTCCTTTCGGCTGGGGCAATCCATACTCTCTAGCACGCTCCGTAAAAGCATTCGATCGCTGTTTTAACCAGTGCTTCAGTTCTTCGAGTCCACCGACCGAATCGATCGTTTCATCTTCTTCGATGTACTCCAGAATTCCGTTGCGACGAATCAGTTGCTTCTTCTCGGAAAGAACGATATCAACTTCTTCCTCAGTCAAGCGTCCAGCGGTCACTTGAGCTTTCCGATAGACTTTTTCCGCCTCATCGCGAGTTAGACCCAACGCAGCTTTCAAGAGCTTCTCTCGCGTCTCGGTCGTAATCCGACGAGTCCGAACTTGATCTAACTGAGTGGTAAGAACTTGATTCAACTCGGTCATCGTTGGCATCGGGAAGTCTACTAAAACAACTTCTTTCTCCAACTCGATCGGGATGTTCTGCACCGGGGACATTAGCACGATCGCTTTCTGAGTTCCTTTGAAACTAGAGATCGCATCACGCAACCACCGAGTTACCGCAGGAGAATCAATAAACGGGTGCAAATCTTTGAAAACGAAGATTCCCGGTTCACGCTGGCGCATCACCCACTCGATCGCAGCCTCTGGGGAAACTGTGTTGTGCTGGGTAACACTCCGGGGCTGCCCATATTCCACAATTCCGTGAGTAACTGTCCACAAATACAATCGCTTGGGAGGCTTCGTTTGAGCAAGGATTGAGAGTGCTTGCTCTGCCCGCTCTTCTTCCGAAGTTACAAGATAAATTAAAGGATATTGAGCCTGTAACAGGATATTTAACTCTTCTTGCATAGCCGCGACCCACTAAAAACGGTGCAGATGTGTAAAGCGAACCTCTCAGGTAACGATCACTGTTTGGGAAATGACCCTAGCAGGGAACGACCACCTTTTCCTCACTCGGTGACCCGATCGTAACTGTTGATAACTCATCTTGGAGAACAGAGCCATGCTGCCCTAAAGCAGTTAACTCGCCGTTCCGTAACACAACCGGAGTGGTACAACTGGGACAGTCGTAGATCCGATGCGTTTGTCCATGAGCTTCGTCTTGCTGCTCAACTACCTCCGGGTACATGAGGTAAAAGTTGAGTGCCCTCTCTGCGAGGATAGACATCGCCTCAGAACTCATCGCCGCTTGGATTTTTAGCTTGCGGTGTAATTCAGGCGGGAGATACAACGTAACTTTCTGCTTGTCTTGCATAGAACTTTCAGTCGTTTTACCCGGGTATGCAAATACAATATCTGCCAGATTCGGGGCTGTCAAGACGGTAAGCCAGCATAGCAGCATTATTGTTACAATCGTTTACATTATGAAGCAGGGTTTGAGTTGGATTTTAGTCGGAGCGATCGGGTTAAGCGGCTGTGGAGTGCTGCCTTGGGAGCCTGTGGAACCGCAGCAGAGCAGGCTTCCAGATCGGTGGCGAACGTATCGAAATCCTCGGTTTGGGTTTGAGTTTCTGTACCCGGAGGGATGGATCGATTCGATTCCGCCGGAGAATCAGGATGGCATTGCGTTTAATGATCCGAGAAATTCGGGGCTTGAGATTCGGAGTTGGGCAAAGTTAAAGCGATCGGAGAACTCCGCACAGCCGAAACCAACGCCGAACTTTACAACCGAGCAGGGTATACCTGGACGAATTGATGTCAAGGTTGAGGCACAATCTAGTGTGATGATGCTGACGATCGCCCACAAGGATGTGGAATATCAGTGGCGTGGAGTTGCTCCAAGTAATCAGTTTGGCAACTATTACCGATTCTTCTCATTCATCGCGAGTCGGTATCGAGTTCCGGAGTAGGGAATGACGATCGCACAATTCCAACACCTCGCCAAAGCGCGATCGCACTTCAATATCACCAAATTCTCGCCATCTTCAACGCAAATTCTGACATTTCAGGTTCGCAACTAACAGACTTAGAATTATCTAAAATCTCTGAAGGTTGATTCGGTCGATAAACATGGACTTGGTAATTCTTTCGATCGATTAACAATCCCAACCGCACCCCATTCGCAATATATTCCTCCATCTTTTCCTTCAGGCTCGCCAATGTATCGCTACTAGACCGGAGTTCCACCACAAAATCAGGAGCGATCGGGGCAAAAGATGCCTGTTGTTCCGGTTGCAAAGCATTCCAGCGGTCAGACAAAATCCACGCTGTATCTGGTGATCGAGTTGCACCATTGGGTAAGGTAAAGCCTGAACTCGAATCAAAGACTTCTCCGGTTGCATCTGCTTCAGACCAAACGAAAAGCTGCCCGAAGATTCTGCCGTTGCGGTTTCCAGTGCCGGAGAAAGCTGGAGGCATTACGATAATTTCTCCATTCGTATTCCGCTCGATTCGCAAATCGGGATTCGTGCGACAAAAATTATAGAACTGCTGATCGCTCATCTTCGGCAGTGTGGTAAGCGAAGAGAGATCGATCGATAATGGCATCTGTTCGGATTTGACCAGCAGGCTAGTCATCGGTTTAGCTCCATCTAGGAGGTGTTTTTCTAACTCTACTGTTAGAAATCTACGATCGCCCAACTTCAAACGCCTAAATTTCAACGAATCCTATGGACTCCCGATCCAAGTTAGCGCTACGATCCTTTTCTCACCAGAGAGTAACTAGATATGTTGGCAAAACGAATTCTGCCTTGCTTGGATGTGAAAGCGGGGCGCGTGGTGAAAGGCGTTAACTTTGTAGATTTGAGGGATGCCGGCGATCCGGTTGAACTGGCGCAGGTTTACAACGAGGCGGGCGCGGATGAGCTTGTGTTTCTGGACATTACCGCAACGCATGAAGATCGCGACATTATTTACGATGTAGTGTATCGCACGGCAGAGCAAGTATTTATTCCGTTGACAGTGGGCGGCGGGATTCAGAATCTAGACACGATCAAGAAATTACTGAGGGCGGGAGCCGATAAGGTCAGTATTAATTCGGCAGCGGTGCGTGATCCGGATTTGATTAATCGATCGAGCGATCGCTTTGGAGTCCAATGTATTGTGGTGGCGATCGATGCGCGGCGGCGAGAAGATCCAACGAATCCAGGTTGGGATGTGTATGTACGCGGCGGTCGGGAAAATACGGGACTTGATGCAATCGCTTGGGCGAAAGAAGTGGCGAAACGGGGAGCCGGAGAATTACTGATTACCAGCATGGATGCGGATGGAACGCAGACGGGTTATGACTTGGATCTCACAAGTACGATCGCAAAGCAAGTCGAAATTCCGGTGATCGCCTCCGGAGGTGCGGGAAACTGTGAACATATTTATCAAGCCTTAACGGACGGTAAAGCTGAAGCGGCGTTACTTGCGTCTTTGTTACATTACGGTCAGTTAAGCGTCGGACAAATAAAGACATACTTAAGCGATCGTCATATTCCGGTAAGACACGCATAGAATGGCGGAACTCGGATAAAACGGTCATTTCCAGCCGACTGATAAGAACTTGCTACCACCAAGATTAGAAATTTTTCTCCTTACGATCGCGCTCTTACCGAGGTCAACTTTTCTGAGCGTCTGTTACAATACGTAAACTATGGTGATAACAATCTTATTTATTGTCATTGCTCTTGTGGCTTGGGCGCTTCATCTCATGCAGGAAGCGGTCGAGCAAAAGGAGTTCTCCCTGATGCTGGCTGGCACATTGGTCTCAATGGCAGCGACAGCACTTGTTGGCGTTTATTTCGTGATGGGCAGCTATATGGGGTACATCAGTCACCTTTCGCCTCAAGAAACAGCAATGAATCAAGAGGCTTACGAATCAGTGGCGCGATACCTCGAAGAACAAGATCAGCTTTATATGACTGCTTCGGCATCTCGATCAATTTCTCAAGTTGTGCGAAACATTTCGCCCTAAGTTCGATACGATCTTTGATATCAAGTTTTAACAAATGGGGCGAGTTAGACTGCCCCATTTTTAGTGAGCACCATGAGTTACTACATTTCTCCACGTTTCCTGGATAAACTTGCAGTTCATATCACCAAGAATTTTTTGTCTTTGCCGAATGTGAAAGCGCCTTTGATTTTAGGAGTTCACGGACGGAAGGGTGAAGGCAAGTCGTTTCAGTGCGATTTGGTGTTTGAGCGGATGGGAATTGAAGCCGTCTATATGTCGGCGGGAGAGTTGGAAAGTCCGGATGCGGGAGATCCAGGGCGTTTGATTCGGCTGCGGTATCGGGAGGCAGCGGAATTTGTCAAAGTGCGCGGCAAAATGGCGGTTTTGCTGATTAATGATTTTGATGCGGGTGCGGGGCGAGTGGATCAGTTCACTCAGTACACAGTGAATACGCAACTGGTACATGGAACGCTGATGAATATTGCGGATAATCCGACAAATGTTCAGCTTCCGGGCAGTTATGATTCTGAACCGACGCAGCGGATTCCGATTATTTTGACGGGGAATGATTTCTCGACGCTTTATGCTCCGCTGACGCGCGATGGTCGGATGGATAAGTTTTTCTGGGAACCCGATCGAGCCGATCGAATTGGCATCGTGGGCGGAATTTTTGAAATTGATCAGGTGGCAAAGGGAGATATTGAGAAACTAGTCGATCAGTTTCCGAATCAATCGATCGATTTCTTTGGCGCACTGCGATCGCGGCTTTACGATGAGCAGATTCGCCAGTTGATCAAGGCTGTGGGACTCGATCGCATTTCTCAACGAGTGGTAAATAGTACCGAGCGTCCGCCAGAATTCCGTAGACCCGATTTCAGTCTGCCGCACTTGATGGAGGTGGGAACGGCAATCGTAGGCGAACAGAAGCGACTTCAAGAGTTGCGACTGGTTGAGGAATACAATCAGACGGTTCGTAATCGTGGACTCGGTGAAATTAAAATGACACCGCAGCCTGTTCAAAATGGCTCAAGCGAAGCAGTTCGATCGAATGGTTCTAGTTACAATGGGCAGGCTTCGAGCAATCGCTTGACTCCTGAAATTGTCAGCGAAGTGAATCGGATTCTGGGACAGGGACAGCGATTAGGAATTGAAGTCGTAGACGATCGACGTTTTAAAGTCAATTCTTGGAACTGTTATGGAATGTTTGAAGGAGATGGAGCCGCAGCGATTTCGGCGTTGGAATCTTGTTTGAACGAGCATCAAAAAGATTACGTGCGGATCGTGGAAATTCGCGATCGTCAACGACTCACAGAAACGATTATTCATCGTCCTAACCGATAGTTATCCTGCTTCAGACACGAGTATGGCGGTAGTATTTGCCCACTGTTCAAGTCTTTTCGCCGCCCACTCTTGCTGTTGGCTCATTTTGGCAGATACTCAGAATTTAGTACCTGTTCAGGGAGATAAGGACAAGCCACGGGGAAAGTTTCTAACAGCAAACCCGTTTCGTCCGCTGCCTGTTCACGAGTATTCATGTAGCATTCAGCAAAAATCTCTTGAAGATAGGGAACTAAACTCGGTGAATCTTTCAAGTCATCGTTCACACGTCGCCGATGTTCTCGAATGCTGCCGCGCCAACTTCCGCTCCTAAACTCTGGTTGATATTGCCATTTCACCAGGTGAAGCAAAATCACGATGAGATTACTTTTTAGGCTTTTTCGCTCCCGTCTAGACATATCTTCGATTTCTTCGATCAGGTTTTGCCAATCGACAGAAGCATAATTTTGAGTTCGCAATTGTTCTGCTGTGGTCTCAATCCAACGCACAAAATCGACCTCGTAAAGACTCTTTTGGCTGGCTTTTAATTCGGTTGACATAGCTCTGCTTGCTGCATATTGCCTTTATTTTTACTCAAAGATCAGGAGTTCGATCGCACAAACCCTGCAATACTTTCTACGAATTCCTGGGTCGATTCGTAAGGCAATACGTTTCGACCCGGAATGGTCACACCTTCAGCGTTTGGAAATTTCTGGAGGTAATCGTTTAAGCGATCTCTCACCTTTTCCCCTTTCCCTTCTCGGCTGATACTCGAAGCCTTATCGCCAAACACCGCCAAAACAGGCTGTTGAATTTGCGCCATTCTTTCTGTGTAATCTTGTCGCCAAAATCCCGATAAAAACGCAAAAACCGCATGACGACTTTCTAAATCGTCTGATCCCTGTTTCAACGTCGATAACCATTCAGAATCAACCTGAGATTCGTTTGCAAACAATTGTCGAATCGAAAATTTTTTCAGAAATTCAGTCCGACGAGCATAACGGTAAAATCCATTCCCAAACGGGGAGTCGAACAGATTCCAGGCGATCCGATGCGATCGTTCTGAAGTGTCTCGACTTAAGAGCGATATTGCAGGTGAGCCGCTGAAAACGATCGCTTTAACGAGATCCGGTTCAATTGTGGCAAGCTCGATCGCAACTGGAGATAACGCACCTTGAGCAACGACGATCGCGGGCGTTTTGATCACCGTTTGCAAAAAGAATTTCAGTTGTCTCGCCCAATCGATCGGAGCATAAGCGATTCGAGGCATATCACTGTCACCGCATCCCAAGAGATCTGGGTTATAAATCGGATTCGGTTGCCAAGATTGGGTGAATCGTTGCCAAAACTGCCGCGAGAGTCCAACCCCGATCGGATGAATCAACAGCAACGGAACGCCTTGACCTTCTTGAAAGTCATACGCGCACCGATATTGATTCCATTGATAAAACTGTGTTTTGTTTAATTGCTGCATTTCTGTTCCTCCGCTTCCATCCTAAAGGGAAATTCGGTGTGAATTTGCCATCGTTGTCCGTCGTGTTTGAGCAGCGTGAGGTGAGACGCGATGAACTCGAAATGAAGCGATCGATCTTTAAACTCCTGCCACGCAAGTTTGAAATTTTGTTTAGTCAAATCTCGGAACGCCACCGTCATGTGGGGCGCATACGGGCGAGATTTTTCTTTCGGATCAATAAGCTCGATTGAGTTCTCTAAATGCTGAATCAAATTCCGGTGAAGTGTCAGAAGCGCATTAGTTCGATCGACATTAATGTAAATCACACGCGGCGGAAAAGCACCGAATCCATTAAGTTCAATCGGGATTGGAACTTGAGATTGTGCAAAGCTCTCAATCGATTCTCTCAGTGCTGCAAAATGCTCATGTTGCCACCGAAACGGCGGTTGTAGCGTGATATGCGGAGGTGATTTGAATGCGTGGCGACTGGCATAATACTGATCAAAATAGGATTTAACTTCAGTAGCATATTGTTGAATCGCTGGTGGGGGAAGCAGTGCGATAAAGAAAAGTGGCTCTGTGTTCATGAAACGATTTTTGCACGAAAAATTTAGACTTATGCCCCATAAGTCCTGTAAAACTTTACTCTGATGCTGCGGTGATCCGATTAAGCTACAGCATAGAACCCCGTTGATAAAAATGATAGAGGAAGTGGGTCAATGCCTTGGTTCGTCAAAATTGAAGAAGGAATCGTGGATAAAGCGATATTTGATCAGTACGTTCCCGCCCACAAAGCCTTTGTTAAAGATTTAATCGACAAGGGTTACGAAGCAAAAACAGGGTATTGGGGTTGCTTTGGCGGCGGGATGTTGGTTTTTAAGGCGCAATCAATGGCTGAAGCCGAAAAAATCGTAATGGAAGATCCGCTAATTCGCAATCAGTGTGTGCATTACAAGCTGTACGAATGGAAAGTTGTGGTGGAATGAGTTGAGAAATTGTCAGCAGACGATCGTAGAGAGTGCTATGCTAGAAAGCGACTCGGATCTATGCGATCGTAACGCCCAAACTTTGTCAGGACCGGAAGGTAGCAGCAATACGGGATGCTTATGATAGGCGTAGTCTCCGGGTCACCTTCGTTTTAAAGGGTCGGTTTTCTACACCGAACACGGGAAGTTTTCCACTAGGCAACTTATAGAATTCTGCATATTCTGGAAGAAACGACTACCAGGAGCGCGATCGTTATGGGTTTGGGAGATTTGGTTCAAAAAGCGATGTATTTGGGAATTGGAGTTGCTTCCTACGCTGGAGAAAAAGCGGGGGAGAAACTCACCGAACTACGGGCGCAGGTTCAAAAGGTTGCGGATGAAATGGTCGATCGGGGTGAAATGAACGCAGAAGAAGCGCGTCGATTTGTGGATGAAATGGTGCAACGAGCGCAGCAATCGACTCCAAGCGTTTCCAAGTCTGAAGACCGACCCGCAGAGCCGCGCAAGATTGAAATTTTAGATGAAGAAGAGCCGACACCGCCGCAGACGACAGTAGATGAGATGCGGCAACAGGTAACGGATTTGCAGGAAGAGCTGCGGCGGTTGAAGAAGGATTAATTTCGAGATGTTTGATCGTGCAAAACTAATCTAGACGAAACGATCGGACATCCTATGAACGAAAAAAGAGTTGCGCTAGTTACGGGTTCGACCTCCGGCATTGGGATGGCGATCGCAAAACAGCTTTCCGAAGATGGCTTTACGATCGCCTTTCATTCCAAATCTTCCGTCGAAGTGGGTCAAGCGTTAGCACAAGATCATCCTGCTGCTTCGTACACTCAAGCTGATTTAGCTGACCAAAACCAGGTGCGTCATCTGATCTCTGATGTCCTATTGCATCATGGTCGTCTAGATGTCCTGGTGAATAATGCAGGAATTAATACAATCATTCCGCATGGCTCTCTCAAGGAAGCTTCAGCAGAAATTTGGCGCAAACTTTACGAGGTTAACGTGATTGCGCCTTGGACACTAATTGCAGAAGCTGAGGGCACACTCCGCGAGTCATCAAGCCACGATCGTCCGAGCTGCATTTTGAATATTAGCTCTCATGCAGGCATTCGTCCTAAAGGCGCTTCGATCCCTTATGCCGCAAGCAAAGCGGCTCTGAACCACATGACGCGGCTGCTTGCACTGAGTCTTGCACCCCAGATTCGTATCAATGCTATTGCGCCTGGATTAGTCGAAACACCGATGACTGAGAACTGGACAGCGGCGCGAGAACTCTGGAAAGAGAGATCGCCAATGGGACGAGGAGCGCAACCCGCAGAAATCGCTCAGTTAGCCTCAATGCTGATTGCAAATAACTATTTGACTGGTGAGATTGTGATTTCTGACGGTGGTTTGAATTTGACTTGATTATTTCTTGATGGTCGTGGAAAAGTCCTCAAACCAGCCTTTACGTTTGAAGAACAGAACTAAACTGACCGCGATCGCAATCATTACTGCCAAACAAACCGGATAACCCCAATACCAATTCAATTCCGGCATATTTAGCGGCGACTTCTCTGGATTAAAGTTCATTCCATAAACGCCAGCGACGAACGTGAGCGGAATAAAGATCGTTGAAATCACGGTTAGCACCTTCATGATTTCATTCATTCGATTGCTGACAGAAGAGAGATATACATCCATCAAACTGGCTGCCAGTTCCCGGTAAGTTTCCACCATGTCCAAGACTTGAACGGTATGATCGTAACAATCGCGCAGATAGATTCGGACATCATCGTTAACGAGCTCAGGGCTACTGTCACGCACGAGAGAATTGATCGCATCGCGAAGGGGCCAAATCGATCGACGTAATGTCAGCAATTCTCGTTTGAGCGCGTGAATCTTCTCTAACGTCTGCCGAGTCGGACTCGCAACCACTTCATCTTCGAGTTCTTCAATTTCTTCGCCGTAGACTTCGAGAATCGGGAAAAAGCCATCGATAATTGCATCCAATAATGCATACGCTAGATAATCGGCTCCGCGTTTGCAGATTGTGCCTTTAGCGCTGCGAATACGATCGCGCACCATATGAAAACAATCGTGCTCTGGCTCTTCCTGCACCGTCAGCAAATAGTGTTTGCCCAGAATGAAGCTCACTTGCTCTGAGTAAAACCCTGAACCCGATTCTTTCAGCACTACCATCCGCGCGATGATTAGAATCTGATCCCCGTATTCCTCAACTTTCGGGCGTTGAGGCACATTCACCACATCTTCTAAAACCAATGGATGTAAGCCAAAAACGCGCCCTATCCTGATTAAAATATCCTCGCTTCCTAATCCCTTCACATCCACCCAAGAAACGGAATCAGTATCGAGATAACGGGCGCAGTCCTCTGGCTGTTCGACTTCAAATCGAACCGCGCTATCGCTGTTGTAATCGATCAGCACAATCACTGGAGGCTCCGCATCTTTGGGGATGCTCAACGTGCCGGGGAGCGTTCCTGGCGCATCGTAGTGATAATCGATCGAACGGTCATCGTCGGGCTGGGCGATGAAACTTGTATGCTGAAGGTGCTTTCCGACCATGCCGAGTCCTCTTACAATTAACGGAAGATTTGTGGTAAGCCAGTCAAACTCAGTTATAAACGAATTTGATATGCTTCTATCGAGTTTGAAACAGGTAGTGTCCCTTTGACTGAAACGCCCCAGCATTCTCCCTCTGCTTTAGGACTTTGGAGTCGCCGCTTAATTGCTGCCATTTTACTAGGAGGGCAAGTAATTGTTCATTTGCTGTCTGGTAAAATTCATCGCCGCAATACCGTAGAGCAGATGGCAACGGTTGGCCCTGAATCGCTGCTAATTGCGCTGATTACTGCGATGTTTGTCGGGGCGGTGTTCACGATTCAGGTGGCGCGTGAGTTCATCAATTTGGGAGCGGGAACGGCGGTTGGGGGAGTGTTGGCGATTTCGTTGTCGCGGGAGCTGGCCCCGGTGCTGACGGCGGTAGTTTTGGCGGGACGAGTGGGGTCTGCGTTTGCAGCGGAAATTGGGACGATGAAGGTGACAGAGCAGATTGATGCGTTGTATATGCTGCGGACTGACCCGATCGATTATCTTGTGATCCCGCGTGTGCTTGCTTGCTGTTTGATGTTGCCGATTTTGACGCTGCTTTCTCTTGTGACTGGAATGGCGGGCGGGATGTTTATTGCAGACTGGCTATTTGGCATTTCGCACACGATTTTTCTCAACTCAGCTAAGGATTTTTTAAGCGTTTGGGATTTGTGTAGTTCTCCAATTAAGGGATTTGTGTTTGGGTCGATGATTGCCGTGATTGGGTCGAGTTGGGGACTAACGACGACGGGCGGGGCGAAAGGAGTTGGACAATCGACAACGACGGCAGTTGTGACTTCGCTGCTAGCAATTTTTATTGTGAATTTCTTTCTGTCGTGGCTGATGTTTCAAGGTCCAGGAAGCGCGATCGGTAAAGGTTTATAATTTCCTTCTCAGAACGCCTGTACTTCTGAGCGATTTTTTTGTATGGTATTCGCATCAGGGAAAAATCATTTGCGGGTCTGAAGCGAGATGCAGAGTGATCCGCCAGAATAGATCTTGACGCTTTTCTACATCTAGTGTTTCATAGTGAAGCGGCTCGGAAAGAGACGCTACATCTAAGAAGTGAATTGCCCTATTTTGAGACAGTCCTATGGTTTCGCAAGTTGAAACGCCTGTATTTGACGCTCCACTACCACGCAACCAGACGCGCAATTTGAAGGTGGAAGGATTGGTGCAGGTGTTTACGTCGTTTCATCGCAGTTTCTTTACGAGCGTGATGGCGCAATCAATGCGGATTGCAGGACAGGGAACCCCAGTTTTGGTGGTGCAGTTCTTAAAGGGCGGAATTGGGCAGGGATACGATCGACCGATGCAGTTGAGCCAAAATCTCGATTGGATTCGGTGCAATGTGGCGCGCTGCATTGATACGCCGCAGATCGATGAGGATGAAGCTCGATCGTTGCTCGAATTGTGGCAGCATACGCGCCGTGTGGTTGAGCAAAGTCGATACGATCTCGTGGTACTCGATGAATTGAGTTTGGCGATTCGCTTTGGGTTTATTCCAGAGGCGGAAGTGCTGGACTTTTTGCGATCGCGTCCGCGTCATGTGGATGTGATTTTGACGGGCCCTGATATGCCCGAAGCCCTTTTAGATGTAGCCGATCAAATTACAGAACTGCGTCGCACTCACCAACCCTAAAACACTAGCATCATGATCAAGAACGATACCTGGATTACGCAGATGGCGCGCGAAGGCATGATTGCGCCATTTGAACCTCAGCTTGTACGACGGGTTCATGAATTGCCTGTGATTTCGTATGGGTTGAGCAGTTACGGCTATGATTTGCGATTGTCTCCATCTGAGTTTCGGATCTTCAAACACATTCCTGGAACAGTCGTTGATCCGAAGAATTTTAGCGATGCGAATCTGGAGCCTGCACCGTTGCATCAAGATGACAATGGCAGCTTTTTCATTCTGCCTGCTCATTCCTATGGCTTAGGAGTTGCATTAGAGCGGTTGGAAGTGCCGGACAATGTAACGGTGATTTGTATTGGAAAGTCAACCTATGCGCGGATTGGATTGATTGCAAATCTGACTCCGGCGGAAGCGGGTTGGAGAGGGCATTTAACGCTTGAATTCTCGAATTCGTCGAGCGCAGATTGTCGGATTTATGCAAGCGAAGGGATTGTGCAGTTGTTGTTCCTTGAAGGTGCGCCTTGTGCGGTGAGTTACGACGATCGACGCGGTAAGTATCAAGATCAAGTCGAGCAGGTTACATTGGCACGGGTTTAGATAAGGAGCGATCGTGCTTCGGAGTGCGATCGCTTTAATATTCAGCACAGCGATGGCTAGAGATGTATTTCATCAATCTGTTAAAGCTGCCTTGCAGAAAAATGGATGGGCAATTACCTCATGATCCTTACGAACTGCGGGTGGGTGGGGTTGAGATGTACATCGATTTGGCAGCCGAGCAACTGATTAGCAGCCGAGCGAGATCAAACAAAGATTGCGATCGAAATCAAAAGCTTTATTGGAGCTTCTGCAATTTCAGAGTTTCATGCTGCACATGGGCAATTTCTTGACTATTGCTATGCTCTAGAAGAAGAGGAACCCGATCGTAAGCTTTATTTGGCGGTTCCTGTAAAAACATATCGAACTTTTTTCTCGTTGCGGTTCATTCAAACTGTGATTCGGCGCAGTCAAATCGATATCTTGATCTATGATCCAGATCAGGAGGTAATCGTGCAATGGAACCTGTAGAGCAATACCGGAAAGCAGTTCAGAAACTATTGAGCGACCGGGCTGAACGCTCTCAACGTTCCAATTCTCAAGTTGAAGCCCAAACGATTTTTGATACCGAACGTGATCATTATCAGCTTGTTTATGTGGGCTGGAGAAGAAATGGCGATCGTGATTATGGATGTCTGATTCATCTTGATCTCAAAGATGGCAAAATCTGGATTCAATATGATGGAACTGAAAGCGGAATCGCTCAAGAGCTTGTTGATCTTGGTGTTCCGAAAGAAGATATCGTTTTGGGATTTCATCCGCCATCTGTTCGGAAGTTAACGGAGTTCGCAGTGGGTTGAGCTATTTGATGCGTCTTCTTTGCCAAGCACAATAGCTCTCCTGTAAGTCTTGAAGAAAATAATTTCGTCGTAAACTGCGCCATTCGTGTGCCGCATTTCTAAACACTTCTGACAATGCTGGAGACGCATAAGAAAGACGATCGAAGAATTGAATCTTCAGATTCTCAGACATCGCAAACGAAATTGTGTGAATTAACTCGATCGCATTCTCCCCAACAATATGTGCGCCTAAGATTGAACCATCACGACGCACAATCAATTTACACAGCCCGGTGGTTGCTCCGGTGATTTCTGCTTGTATTAGTGAATTAAATGGCTGACGCAATACAATGACATCACGACGATAACGGCGAACGGCTTGGGTTTCAGTCAGTCCGATCCAAGCGAATTCGGGATCAGTAGCAACGGACTGAACAACGCGATCGTAATCGACTTTGAAAATCGGAAGCGATGAGAGATTTTTCAGAACGGTATCTGCTTGATAACGCGCGACCGATTGCACCGGATGAGCGATCCAGTACACACGCGGGTGAGTTGTTTGTAAGCGATCGTTGAGTTGAACAGGGGATTGAATATCTAGTGCTTGGATATTGAGGCTTGAAACATTCTGATGCCATCCTGCTGCAATTAGAAGTTCGTCGGCTTCGATCGTATAGTTCTCAATTTCAATAACTTTTCGATCTCCGTTCTGGCGAATTGCTCGAATGTGCAGCGCGTTAATAATTCGGATTCCTTCGGCTTCGAGTGCGGCTTGAACAAGGAAAGCAGTTTCGAGATCGGCGATCGCTAATAAATGCGGTTGCCGAATCAGCATCGTCACCTGTGCGCCCAATCGTGAATACAAATGGGCAAGCTCAACCCCGATCGGATCATCGCCAATAATCGCGATCGATTCAGGAATTGTTGTAACGGTCGAGTCTGGCGTGAGAAATTGAACTGCTGATGACTCCACCATTTCAGAAACGATCGGCGTGTAATCAGTGGCAATCAAATAAGAACGCGCTTTCAGGATTCGCTGACTCACCGCAAATCCGATCTGTGGCTTGCGGCAAAACTCACCGGAACCCGAAATGAACTCAATTCCCAATCCTTCTAGTTTCGCGCGATCGTAGAATTCCTGATGAGATTGGGCGACCGTATCAATGTAGCGATTCACCGAATCAAGTTGAAGCGATCGCAAATCGGAATCGAAAAAGGAACGAGATCGGGAAACCTGATGAATCGTTTTTGCGAAATGAGAAAGAACGCGATTACGCGCAAATTTCGGCTGACAATTTTGCTCTACAAGGGCGACTCTTGCTCGTTTTCGAGCCGCTTCGATTGCAGCATAAATTCCAGTCTCGGACGATCCAATAATTACGAAATCATATTCAGCAGGCATGAAGTCAGCCCATCGATCAAACGTTGATTTTCTGAAGGTAGGCGAACTGCCACTCGAAAATAGCGATCGCCTAATTCCGGGAAACTAAGGCAATCCCGAATAAGAATCTTATCGTGTTCTAGTAACTGTTTCTGTAACTGTGAGCCGGAACGTTCAGATTTAACCAGATAATAATTCGCAACACCTGGAAGCGGTGACAATCCCGGAATTGCGTTCAATCCCTCAAAAAGCTGTGGACGAGCCGCATTCAGCCAGTCAAAGGTTTGTTTCTGAAATTCATCATCCTGTAAAACCGCTTCAGCCGCAGCCGCAGCCAAAGTATTCACCGACCATGGATCGCGCCGTTGTTGCCAAGTTTTGATCCGATCGGGATGTGCGATCGCATATCCAAACCGTAATCCCGGCAACGCATAGAACTTGGTTAGCGATCGTAAAATCACCAAATTCGGATAGTTCTGCACTTCCGAAATCAAACTCTGTTCTCGATCAGGCGGCAAGAAGTCCATAAATGCTTCATCCACCACGACCAATTCAAACCGATTTAACTGTTCGAGAATCCAAGCACGATCGAACAATTTTCCAGTCGGGTTGTGCGGATTGTTTAACAGCAGCCCAGCAGAATGTTGAAACTCGGATTGCTCAACGGGACAGCACTCAATCTCCGCACCAAAAGCTTTCAGTGCGCGGAAATAATCGCCAAATGCAGGCGTGAGCAGCACCGTTTGAGCCAGTTCCGCCAAATCCCAACACGCCCACGTCAGCAACTCCGCCGACCCATTACCGGGCAAAATCCAGTCCGGGGAAAGCTGGTGGATCTGAGCTAGCATCGATCGCACCCGCTGATAGTTTGGATCAGGATAATCCCGTAATAGAGGCAAATGGGCTTGGATTGCATCCATTGCCGATCGAGGAGTCCCTAAAGGGTTGATACTGGCAGAAAAATCAAGAATTGCATCGGGGGAACAGCCAACCAGACCTGCTGCCCAAGATAAATTTCCCCCGTGCGCTGGACGAACCAAAATTGTTTCCTGCCAATTTACAACAGTGAGCGAATCAAACTTAGTCTTCGGGTGCAACTTTCTCTTTGAACAGCTTGCCCGCTGAGAATGCCGGAACGCGAGTTGCCGGGATTTCCATTTTGTCTCCGGTTTTCGGGTTGCGTCCTTCCCGCGCTTTGCGTTCGCGTGATTCAAACGAGCCGAAACCTACCAATGTTACTTTATCGCCTGACGACACTGCATCGACGATCGTTTCGATCGCGGCTGACAGGACTGCATCAGCTTGTTTTTTCGTGACACTTGCTTTTTCTGCCACTGCATCAACGAGTTCACCTTTGTTCATAAGAGTCTCCCACGAGAGTTAAAGAAGGGTCTGCCGTCTCATCTGAGACGGGTTTTTGAAGTTCGAGTTTAGAGAGTTCAGATCGCCTGAAACTCCGATTCTTTCGAAATTTCAATTGCTCATTCTATAGGTTGTTTCCAAAATGTGAACGTCTGAAAGCTTTAAGTTATATGGATTTCAGAAACATTTTTCGGTTTTTCGGCTTTTAAGTAAGTATTTATACTCGAAAAATCAGTTTTCCTGATCAAAGATTGCTGAAGGTTAACGATTTGGCAATATTCATCAGCGATCGAGAGTCATTGAGAAAAGCGCGATCGACGACTGATTCAGTCTCACCTGAGACAGGTTGAAGAACGAATGAATCTGAAGAGACGATAAAATATATTTAGCCTAAATCTTAAAACCCGGAATGAACATTCCAGAAAATCCAACGAATTCTGATATCCGTGATGCTCTCTTACAACTTGGCGACAAAGTTGAACAGCTTGACGAAAAGTTTGACGAGAAATTCGACAAACTGGATGAAAAAGTCGAGAGACTTGATTACAAGTTTGATATCTATCAGAAAGGTAGAGATGCGATGGTACGGATGGCAACCACAATTATTATTGCTGCCGCATCGGTTCTAATTTTGTCTAACCTTAGTCCTGCAATTTCAAAAGTTGTCACAGCACTCACGGCAAATTAGCGATCGACAATTTCCCAATCTCAAATCTGATCTGGATCAAGTCCCATCTGCCGCAATCGTTCTGCTAATTCATCCGCTCGCTGTTGCGCTTGATCTGCCCTCGATCGTTCTTGTTGCAGTTGTTGATCGAGTTCGACATAACTCAAAAACTTCTCACCATCCGGTCGATAAATTTCCATCGGATTCAGCGTCGCATCGAATTGAATCCCAAGTCGAGGACTGGCATAGACTGAGAAATCTCCAATTTCTTCTAGAAAGACTTCTCTTCGGAGCCAGCCGCGTAACCGATTCGTATCCGGATCGTAGAGATAATATTCCTCGACGTTGTAGCGATCGTAAAACAATAATTTCTGATCCATCTCCTGTTGCGTATTGTTCGGAGACAAAATCTCAAACACAACTTGAGGCGGAATGTTTCCTTCTCGATGTTGAATATAAGAACCTCGCGCTGCACCATTCACACCAAGCGGATCGCCTTTTGGTCTGCCAAACACAACCATCGCATCCGGTGCAACCCGAATTTTTATTTTTCCTTCAACTGGATACCAGAGCAAATCGCCTGCAACAAAGACATTCGGATCGTCTTTAAACATCAGATCTAAATTCTTCTTGATTAAAACGATCCATTCAAACTGCTTGGTATTATCCGACATCGGTTTGCCGTCGCTTTCCGGGTAAATCAGTTCCGATTTGATTTCAGAAACCATAATCTACATCCAATCGACTGCAAATTTTCGTTCTAACAAGCCCAAACCCAAATCATCTGAAGACAGCGATCGTACTTCATACAATGCCATCATATCTTTCAAACTCGGATTGCCCCGACTCGCACCCGTCAAACCTTTCGCAATCAACAAGCCACAAATCCCTTTTGTCTTTTTGCATCGCTGATCCCATTTTTTCCGCGCTTGAGCATGAGTCGGATCGTCCTCATCAAACTCGCCAAATAAATGTAAGTCGCCGTTCTGCGTTAGAAGCAAGCCAATGTCGTATCGATCGCCCGCGAACGGATCAGATCCCGGATTAAAACAGATTCCACCCAGTCCACCCGATGTTTCAATTTCTTCGATCATTTGCTTTGCTTTCGGGCGCGAGGTCTGAATCAAAATAATCGGCAAACCGTCACCCGCTTGAGTGGGGGCATCGAGTTGAGAATGATCGGCGCTCGATCGCAATTGTTCCACTATTTCCCACGGCACAACGCCCAAACTGAGAAAAGAATTTTCGGGAACCAAATCATCCCGAATCGTCGGCATTTCACTCAGATCTGCTTCATCGTCGTCAACCATCGCGTACAGTTCTTCCGCGACTTCCGGCAGGGTTGATACTTTGACCGCAATCGTGTCGCCTTCGGGAGAGGGAATCTTGAATCGGCTACTAATCGCGGGGAAATCATCGTTCATCAACTTGCGGCGATGACTTTTGAGAAATCGATGAAACGCTTCCAGAGCTACGAGAAACGCCATCGCTTCTTCTTCATAGAGAAACGATCGAATCCCTTCCAACGGATGCAGATTGCCAAAGACAGGTTTGAGAACAGGTTCGATCGGCAATACTTCTGAGTCGTCGTCGAAGTCTTCATCCTCGTCATCGGTTTCGTAAGTGAGAAACAAACAATCTTGAGCCAAGAACGCCTCTTCCATCCGATCCATCGAATCGTTGGAGAGAACGCGCTGACGAAATTGTTTGAGCGAATCGAGCGATCGATAAAGCAAAACCCCATACTCCATGCCCAACATCCCCATCACCGAGGCGTAGACACAGCCCAAATCCCATCGATTTAATTCAATCTCTAAAATCTTGTGATCTGGCAACAGCGACCAAGGCGCATCCTCCCACAGCAAATCCGCTTTCGCTAACAATTCTTCTGCGAACTGTGGTGGCAATGCAGGCGGGCGGGCATTCGTCGCGTCTTGGAAGCCTCGGAAGATCTCATCAATCAGCGGTAATTCTGGCACGTAATCCAGCGCAATATCGAGATCTTGAAGCACCCCTCTTAAATAAAAGAGCGTTTCTCGATCGCGGACTACAATCTTTTGCGGTCGAGCAGGTTTTGCCGGATTGTGGGGATGCTCCATCGCGCGTAATAGCGTTCTAACGATCGCTTCATGTCCCGTTTCTACAGGCACAACATCCATCGCACGTACCACGCCCTGAGAACCATCCACCCAGAGAATACATTCGCCCTCTGCCGTTGGAGATTCAGACCAGGCTGGGTCAATCGGCGCAGCGGAAGTCAGCACTCGTCGATCGCCTTCCCAGACCGAGGAAATCTGAGGTAATTCTAGCAATCGACGATGAGTAGAAGGGTTGAGACCAGTCATAACCAAGCCATGAACGCGATGGGGAAATGCTGCTCAGAAAGCAGTAGACTTTATCTTAATCCGTTCGCCCTGTCTCAGCACTGAAACGATTAAGGTTCTGCAATGTTTGAGAAATGGAGGCGGATTCGGATCGTTTCTACAGCGCTTTTCAATGTCGCGTTTTAGGCTTTGGAGAGCCGATGCAGCCACATGAAGTTTGAGCCTTCGGGCGAAGCAGTTCGCTGAATCAAATTGTAAGAATACGAGAGATTTTCACCGGATAAGTCATTGCGATAACCAGAGTCAAACCATTCGCCAAATGGATCATTTACGCACAGCCCGGTTTGATCATATCCCCGCACTACAATGATGTGCCCAAAGCTGGTGAAATATCCATGCAAAATACAGGGCTTTCCCTCAGCGATCGCTTTTCGGATGTCTGACATTCGCCCTTGTAGGGTCAGATCATCTTTCAGCCCATAGTTCTCTGCCATCACTGCTAGATCTTCAGGGTCATGGCGGCTTAGTCCTTTATTTTCCATGTAGCGATACAGTTCATCCTCAAACTGCATGGCGTTTGTGCGCTTTGAGATCCGAAAGTAGCGCATCACCATTGCAAAGCTCGTGACATTGCAAGCTCCTTTCGGGTTTTCAGCATTATTAAGCTGCGTATGATAAGGAACATTCAACAGCTTCGATTGAGGGAGCAGTAAGTTTGGAACTCCAATGCTAGGTCTACGCACAAAGTTCTTCACTTGACCGCGTTGATTGTAAATCTGAATGTGGGGTTGATAGACATACCAAGTATTCCGGGGTGGATTGCCTAAAAATCGATCAACTAATGCAATCCGAACATGATTGCTTCCAACGGGTTTGTAGGAGTGAACTTCAAACTCTTCGCCTGCTGGAATAGTGACTTTATCTTGAATCGATAGCTCAGAGGAATCGACTGGCGATTGTTTAAACGTTGTAGATTGCAGAACTTTAAGCTTCATTACATTAACCTCTCTAGTGTTCTCAGTTTGCCCAAGAATTGAGTGAATTGAAATGATACACGCACCGGAAGCTGTTGCTGCGCTCGAATTTCTTCCTGCTACTCCGACTTGAGATAGATTAGGCGATCGATAGGATTCGAGTACTGTGACAGCAAGCCGCTTGCAACATTTCTCAAAGGACTGAGAAATGCGGTTTGAACCTTACACCCATCAGTATTGCTATGAAAATAGGGGCTTGGTATCTAGGCGACGATCACGCTGAGTTTACAGTCTGGGCACCGCGATCGCAGAATGTGACGCTGGAGTTGGCGGATCGTTCGATCAAATTAGCACAGAAAGATCAAGGATATTGGAGCGCGATCGTTTCGGATGTCAAACCTGGAGCGCAGTATCGCTACCGATTAGACGATCAACAGGCTTATCCTGATCCTGCATCACTATCACAGCCGTTGGGTGTACATGAAGCTTCGGAATTGGTAGATCATCAGTTTGAATGGCACGACGCGCAATGGTCGGGGATCGCTCTAGAAGACCTAGTGATCTACGAATTGCATATTGGAACGTTCACGCCAGAGGGATCATTTGAGGCAATCATTCCGAGATTGCAGACGCTGAAGGAACTGGGCATTACTGCGATCGAACTGATGCCGATCGCTCAGTTCCCTGGAGATAGCAAAACTGATGATCCAAAGGCTTATCGAAATTGGGGCTACGACGGCACTTATCCGTATGCCGTACAGAATTCTTATGGGGGTGTGGTTGGGCTGAAGAAGCTAGTCGATGCTTGTCATCAGCATGGAATGTCGATCGTTTTAGATGTGGTGTACAACCATTTTGGCCCTGAAGGAACCTACATTCAGCAGTTTGGCGACTACTTTACTGAGACATACAAAACACCTTGGGGCAAGGCAATTAACTTTGATGATGCTTATAGTCATTGTGTTCGCAACTATTTTCTAGAGAATGCGCTGTACTGGCTGAGAGAGTTTCATATTGATGCACTGAGATTAGATGCAGTCCACGCGATATATGACTTGGGTGCGCGGCACTTTTTAGCAGAGCTAGTTGATCGGGTTGATGAACTATCACAACAGCAAAATCGTAAGCTTTACCTGATTGCTGAAAGCGATTTGAATGATGTCAAGTTGGTTCGATCGAAGCAAGCAAACGGCTATGGCTTAGATGCACAGTGGAGTGATGATTTTCACCACGCTTTACACGCATTGCTAACTGGAACCGACGTTGGCTACTACCAGGATTTTGGAACTTGCGAAGATTTAGCAAAAGCTTACCGTGAAACATTTGTGTACGACTGGAAGTATGCGCCACATCGATCGCGGTTTCATGGTGCGCCTGCGATTGATTGTCCGATGAGTCAATTTGTGGTGTGCATTCAGAACCATGATCAAATTGGCAATCAAATGAAAGGTGAACGGCTTTCGCAATTGATTTCATTTGAAGGGTTGAAGTTAGCAGCAGGCGCAACCATTCTTTCACCTTATATTCCGCTGCTATTTATGGGCGAGGAATATGGCGAAGAAGTCCCGTTTACTTACTTTGTGAGCCATTCCGATCCAGAGCTAATTCGCATGGTGCAGCAAGGTAGAAAGCAAGAGTTTAAACATTTTCATTATGATGGTGAGCCGCCTGATCCAGAGTCTAAGGAAACGTTCCAAGCGTGCGTTTTGGAATGGGAACGACATCAGGAAGGGAAATACAAAGCGCTATGGCAGTTTTATCAGAAATTGTTAGAAATGCGACGATCGCTGCCTGCGTTGGTGAATCGTGATCGCAGTTCGGTTTCGGCGTGTGCTGAAGAAGAAAAGAAATTGATTTGGGTAGAGCGATCGAGTGCTGAACAAACGCTGATAATTTTGATGAATTTTAATCGATCGGATCAGTCGTTTGAGTTTCCAGACGGGAATTGGCGGAAGTTGCTTGATTCAGCAGATGAGCGCTGGATGGGCAAAAGTGCGATCGCTCCAGACAAGGGAGAACAGGGCGATAGCGCTCAAGTCAGCGCCCAAAGTTTCATCATTTATGAACATTATTAATTGAGGATTTATGAGAATTCCACTCGTAACTTATCGAATTCAACTCCATCAAGGTTTTCAGTTTGAAGATGCTACCAAAATCGTTGGATATTTGGCAAAGCTAGGGATCTCTGATTTTTATGCGTCACCGATCTTTAAAGCGAAAGCGGGCAGTACTCACGGATATGATGTCGTTGATCCGACTCAACTCAATCCTGAATTGGGCACACCTGAAATTTTTGAGCAATTAGTAGATAAGCTACAGCATCACAATATGGGATGGGTGCAAGACATTGTGCCAAATCATATGTCCTACGACCGCGATAATCGCTATCTGATGGATGTATTAGAAAATGGATTTGACTCAGATTATTCGCAATACTTTGACCTAGCTTGGAATTCTCCATTTAGAAGTAGTCGCGATCCGATTTTAGCGCCATTGCTCGGCGATTTTTATGGTTCTTGCTTGGAGAATGGAGATATTCAGCTTCAGTATAATCAAGACGGTTTGACGGTCAATTATTACAATTTTCGCGCTCCTTTGAGGCTCGAATCTTATTCAATCTTTCTCACACATGATTTAGGAAAATTAGCCAGAGCATTAGGAAGACGGCATCCTGATTTTGTTAAGCTTCTTGCCGTTCTTTATATGTTAAAAAGCTTGCCTACCGTGTCAGGAGGTAAACAGAGACAGGATGAAGCCGAATTTGTTAAAGGTCTTCTCTGGGAGTTGCACGAGGGCAATCCTGAAGTTAAGTCTTTTATTGGTACTAACATTCAGTTCTTTAATGGTGAAGCAGGAAATCCGCAAAGTGTGGATTGGTTAGATAAGATTTTATCAGAACAGTTCTTCCGATTGTCGTATTGGAAAGTAGGAGCCGAAGAGATTAACTACCGTAGATTCTTTACGGTAAACGAGTTGATTTCTGTGAAAGTTGAAGAGCTGAAAGTATTTAACAATACGCATGAATTGATTGCTCGATTGGTTAAGGAAGGCAAGGTTACAGGATTAAGAATTGACCACATTGATGGACTTTCAAATCCGAAACAATATTTGGAACGGCTGCAAGAAAAGGTAGGAGATGCTTATATTGTTGCAGAGAAGATTTTACAACCTGGCGAAGATGTACCGAAAGATTGGAGCATTCAAGGCACATCGGGATATGACTATTTGAATTATCTCAATAGCGTGTTCTGTGACGTTGAAAACGAGTCGAGATTCGATCAAATCTATCAACAGATTCAAGGTCGATCGATACCTTTTGAAGAAGTTGTTCTAGACAAAAAACATCTAATTCTCGATAAGAATCTAGCAGGCGATCTAGATAATTTGGCGAGACTTTTGAAAGACATTTCACTGAAGGATCGATACGGAAATGACTTTACGATTAACGGGCTGAAACGCGCGATCGCTGAAGTTTTGACGCAGTTCTCGATTTACCGCACTTATACTACAGAAGCGGGAGTTTCGGAATGCGATCGTAATTATATTCAAACTGCGATCGAAACTGCCCGCGAGAATGCGCCTTTCTCACAAAAAGAATTAGACTTCATCGAAAAACTGTTGCTGCTTGAATATGATAATTCGCTTACGCCAGCGGATAAAGAACAGTGGCTTTATTTCGCGATGCGAATTCAGCAATATACCGGGCCTTTGATGGCGAAAGGCGTTGAAGATACGGCATTCTTTGTTTACAACCGTTTGATCTCCCTTAATGAAGTGGGCGGTGATCCGGGTCGTTTCGGAATTAGTACAACTGAGTTTCACCAGTTTAATCAGTATCGACAACAGAACTGGAATGCTGCGATGAACGCAAGTTCTACACACGATACAAAACGAGGTGAAGATACACGCGCACGAATTAATGTACTTTCGGAAATCCCTGATGAATGGCAAGCACAGTTACAAAAATGGCGCGAGATCAATCAGAAGCACAAAGTTCAGAATAAAAAAGCGTTAATGCCGAGTGCGAATGATGAGTATGCGTTTTATCAAACGCTGATCGGTGCATATCCGTTTCAAGAAAGTGAATTGGAAGGATTTGTCGATCGAGTCGAGCAATACGCAATCAAATCGATCCGAGAAGCGAAAGTTTCTACGGCTTGGCTGCGTCCGAATGCACCTTATGAAGATGCTTGCACGAAATTTGTGAAAGCCATTTTAGAGGACAATCAATTCCTCACAGAATTTCTGCCATTTCAGAAGAAGATTACCCAGTACGGCGTATTCAATTCTTTATCCCAAACTTTGATCAAAATTACTTCTCCTGGCATTCCTGATTTTTATCAAGGGACAGAACTTTGGGATTTAAGTTTGGTTGATCCTGATAATCGTCGTCCGGTTGATTTTGCCCAGCGCGAAGCATTTCTAGATGCGATCCAAGCAGCAGAAGTTTCAGAGTTGATGCCGAAACTTTTGGAGAAACCGCAAGACGGAAAAATTAAGCTATTCCTGACTGCTCAAGCGCTGAAAGTTCGGAACCAGTATAAGTCGGTCTTTCTAAATGGGGAGTACATTTCGCTCGAAGCAACGGGCAAATTCAAAGATCACATTATTGCATTTGCGCGGAAAGATGCTGAGAAAATGGTAGTGACGATCGCACCTCGATTGTTCACTCGCTTGATTCAACCGGAGCAGCTTCCGATCGGTGAAATTTGGGAAGATACGGCGATCGAGCTTCCGGCTTCAAACTGGAAAAATGCGATCGCAAACACCGAACATTCTGGAACGACGATCGTACTTCAAGACGTTCTAAAACATTTCCCAGTGGCACTGCTCACACACTAATTTGGAACAGCACATCGTAGGATATAGCTTACGTTTGTGCTGTTTTCCTCTATGTCATTGCTTCCCTGGATTTGGCGATCGATTCCGTTGCATCAGCGCACAGGTTCCGAAGTGTTCGCGGCTCTGTTTTTGCAGGATGACACTGCAACTTTGCTAGAAAGTCCTTATCCTGCATCGCCGGACTATCCGCAGTTAGGGCGCTTCTCAATCTGTGCTGGCAATTCTCGATCGAATAAAGTCTGGACACCTGTGATCGGGGAGATTCTGCCATTTCTCAATCAGCTAGTTCAGCAACAATCAACCCTACAAGCTCCTGAGCATTTACCTTTTACGGGTGGCTGGCTGGGCTGGTTGGGCTACGATCTCGCTTGGGAAATTGAGCGACTTCCCTATTTAAAGGAAGAAACTTTACCGTTTCCGGTGGCGTTTTGGTATGAGCCAGAACGCTTTGCAGTATTAGATCACGAACAACAAACGCTATGGCTTGCAGCAAGCAGCGATCGTCAATTAGATCAGCTTGAAAAACAGCTTACAAACTTAGTTCAAGAGACTGTTAGAAGTTCAGCGGTTCAGACTGAGTTTTGTATGAAGCAAGCAGAATACGAAGCGATCGTACTCAGAGCAAAACAGCACATTCGAGCAGGCGATATCTTTCAGGCAAATCTATCTTTGAGGTTTGAAGCGAGAACTGAAGCTAAAAGTTGGGCAATTTATCGATCGCTACAATCTATCAATCCATCTCCATTTTCTAGCTATTGGAAGACACCTTGGGGCGATGTGATTAGCTGCTCTCCAGAACGATTAGTAAAACTCGAAAATGGCATTGCAGAATCTCGCCCGATCGCTGGAACTCGCCCCCGTGGAACAACCCCTGAACACGATCGACAACTTGCAAAAGAATTACTCGGCAACATCAAAGAGCAAGCAGAACACATTATGTTAGTTGATCTTGAACGCAATGATTTAGGACGAGTATGTGAATGGGGGAGTGTACAGGTTGATGAACTGCTCGCGATTGAGCGGTATAGTCATGTGATGCACCTGGTGAGTAACGTCGTGGGAAAAGTACGATCGCAGTTTAATTCGATCGATGTAGTTCGTGCCTTGTTTCCTGGTGGAACAATCACGGGATGCCCAAAAGTCCGCTGTATGGAGATTATCGAAACATTGGAACCTGTGCGACGCAGTTTGTTTTATGGCTCTTGCGGTTATCTCGATCGACGCGGAAACTTAGATCTAAACATCCTAATCCGAACATTGCTTTATGCAAAACAAGAAGATTCAGCGATCGTTTGGGGGCAGGTTGGCGCGGGAATTGTGGCAGATAGTGATCCTGAGCGAGAGTGGTTAGAATCGCTGCAAAAAGCACGAGCGCAGATTGCAGCATTGATGTGAATCTAACCATTTATTTAGTTCTCATCCCTTAGCGCGATCGCTGCCAGCGTTTTGCCAAAATCCAACCGTCGAACATTTCCTCTAGCTCATATTTCAGGTCAGGAGTTTTGGCAAAATTGGGATCAATCCAAGCGTAATCAGTACTGGGCAAAATCTTGGGATTCTCGATATACTGTCCGACCTGTGGCGTGTAAAAATTCAACAGCAAATGTCTTTTACGATCGTCGCGGCTAATGAAGGCTTCGTTGACGACAAAGCTCACGGGCTGCGATCGTAAAATCGCCTGAACGCTCGGTATTTGCAAAAATCGTTTTAACTGCGGATCATAGTCGCCCCACAATCCAGTGAAGTGTAGAGTCGCCACCGCAAACCAAGAAGTTAGAAGCCAAGCTGCAATCCAGTATTTTGAAGACTGTCGAAGAGAGATACGATCGCGCAGCATCCAAATGACAGGCAAGCTAAACCAACCCAATCCAACCGTCAGCACAACCAGCGAGATCATTTCGATCGTCTCTCCTCGCAAATTGCCAGAAACAAACTGAGCGACCGTCATTCGCTTATTTACAATCACAAGAAAAATAATCGCGATCGCACCGATGAATAGATTCAGTCCGATCAATAATCTAGTGCGTTTCTGCTGTGTGTAAAGGTGAGCGAGATGAGAAAGCGCGATCGCAGCAAGCAATCCAACAAACGGCATTAATTGAAGCGGGTAATAATGCGTTCGCGTTCCAAAGAGCGTTAATACAATAAATAACGTAACCGGATAACCAATTAATAAAAAACGTCTTTGATTCGATTTTAATAATCCTCGGATATCAGGATGAAAAAACGAGAGCCACAACCCGCCTAATGCAAAAAATACCCATGGAAAACCATTTGCGGGAATATTCCAGAAGTAATAAAAATGATTTGCGCCTTGATAGGTTTGCCCACTGAGGTGAAACAATTTACCAAATAGTTCTTGAATCGGGGAAGTTCCATATTTTTCAACTGCTGCCCAAAGCCATCCAATCGGTAATGCAAGCCCGATTGCAAATCCGAAATACAACCAAGGATCGAGCAAATGACGATGGCGACGATGTTGAAAAATTAAATAAGGCAATAACGCGATCGCAGCAGGAACCACCATGAATCCCTTGATCATGAATCCCCAACCAAACATCGCACCCGCCACAAATCGCCAAGGACGAGCCGAAGACTCAGCCATCAGCAACGCCCAAATTGCGATTAGCTCAACGCACACGAGCGCCATATCTTGAGTCGCAAGCCGTCCATACTGCACCACAAGCGGAATCACACTAAAAATAGCGGCTCCAAGCCAAGCAATCCGGGGTGTCGTGAGCCGAACCCCGATCGCATAAGTGAGCAACACACTTAGAACAAATGCGATCGCGCTAGGTAGTCGCGCTGACTCCTCACTCGTGCCAAACAGCAAATACGATCCCGCAATCAGCCATTGAATCCCGATCGTGCGATCGAAGCTATATCCCGCGCCCCATTGTGGCGTGATCCAATCCCCGGTTCTCAGAATTGATCGCGCTTGTGTGGCATAAATGCCTTCATCATGCGCCATCAGGCTTTGCTGAGAACTGCGGATCAAGACGATCGGCAAAACCCACAGCAACAAGGAGAGATAAGGGAGAATTCGCTTCCAGTTCACGGCACTTGCTTCCATTCAGTGCAGGAATTTTACCCCAAATTTTTTCTTACAGCAGAATCTCTGCTTTCAGACAAGCTTCAAGATCGAGTTGTGCCAATTTGGAATAAGCATCGTCGATCGAGAATTTCCCCCGCAGCAATCCCAGACTCGAACCTGGACAAATAAACCGCAGCGTCTCCGGATTGAACTTCTCCAAAAGTGTCTGAACATGGCGAATTTGGCGCTTCCAGTGAAACGTTTTCGCAGTTCTCAGCGGAACGGGATCGCCTTGAGTATTCGGGATCAAATGCCGTCCAGAGAACAAGATCCCACCGCAAGCCGAGTAGTACACGCAAGCTGATCCTGGAGAATGTCCTGAAGTCCAAATCACTTGAACTTCTGACCCGATCAACAAACTTTCTTGAAATGCGGTCACTGTCAAATTCGGCAATAAATACGCCTCTTGCTCCTGCACAATCACTTCACACCCAAACGCCTCTTGAATTTCTCGGACTTTTCCCATTCCGCCTCGATGCGTGATTACAAGCCGACTCACACCGCCCTGAGCCGCGAGAAACGATCGAGTATTTTCGTCCCATGCCGGACAATCGATCATCAAATTTCTATCTTTTTCTACAATGAGATACGATGTGCCACCGAGCGTCTCTCGATTTGGCGGAAACGCGAAAATCGGCTGCGGACAAGTTTCTTCCGAAAACACGAGACGCGGTGGTTTCGGAGTGCGGGACTGTGACGTTATTGGGGATTCTGGTGGCACAAGCTTCTCGATCAGTCAAACTAAGGAATGTGGCAAGTCTGCCATCGTTGATTGTGCCAGATCGCGCGATTTCCTTCTATGCCCTCTGCCTACCGTTTTGGTCATGATTTGGCTTTTGCTTCTCGGATTGATCACTTATTTGTTTATTACGCAGTGGGTCGCGAGTCTCACCCGCACACCCGTTTGGCTGTTGTGGCTGGTGGCGATGCTGCCTGTGTTTGTGATGGTCGTGTGGGCGATCGCTCAACGAGGGCAACCGATGCCGACGCAGTACACGCTCGTTTTGTTTGCGGGCTGTTTGGTGCTGTATTTGTATCTGATTCAGCGGGGGCGAATTGTGCGATCCACGATGGATACTTCTCCGCCTGCACCCGAACCGATTCCCGAAATTCAGCCGCCAAATCTAGCGAGTCTGCGCCCGCTCAATCAAGCCGAAGAAACAAGCCTGCAAACTTGTTTTCCTTGGTCGGTGTTTTATCTGAAGCATTTGGAGTATCACCCGCAAGGGGTTGTCTGTCGGGGGCAGTTACGCACCTCGCCGGAAGTTGCTTATCAAACGGTGCGGGAAAATGTCGAAGCTCAATTTGGCGATCGCTTTCATGTGATTTTTCAGGAGTACTATCCAGGAGATCCATTTTTTGAACTACTGATCAATTCTGCGGCAACGATCGAAGGAAAAAATTCGCGCGTTCTGATTCGTCCTGGATTTGCGATCGTGCTGGCGCTATTGACGTTATTTACGACGACTTGGGCAGGGTTGCAAATTGTAGGGCGCGTTCCGACGATCGGGGCATTGCTGCAAAATGGATTGCCGTATTCGCTTCCGATTTTGATGTTTTTTGCGGCGCGAAGTTTTGGTCAATTTGTGACTGCGCGAAAATATCAGATTGCGATTACGCTGCCATATTTTATTCCAATTATTCCGCTGCCATTTTTTCCAATTGGAACGATCGGCGCGTTTACTCAGTTGCGATCGCCGATTCCGCATCGTAAGGCGCTGTTTGATATTGGATTAGTGGGGGCGTTTTTGGGGCTGAGTGTGAGTATTCCGCTGTTGGCGTGGGGATTGGTGCAATCGACAGTTGTGGCGCTTCCCAGTCAAGGAGGACTGTTTCAGTTTCAGGCACTTGATCCGAGGTTCTCGATCGTGCTGGCGATTTTTGGCAAATTAGCGATCGGGCGAGAACTGACCCCAGATGCGGCGATTCGGCTGAATCCGATGGCGATCGCGGGTTGGATCGGATTGATGTTTACCGCGTTTAATTTGATGCCCATTGGACAGTTAGACGGGGGGCGGATGATTCATGCGGTATTTGGGCGGCGGATTGGAGCGAGAATCGGACGGATTTCTAGATTTTTGCTGCTAGGATTTGCGATCGTATATCCACATCTATTACTATGGGCGGTTTTATTATTATTGTTGCCTGCGTTGAATGAACCGACGCTAAATGATGTGCTTGAGATTGATTCATTTCGCGATATCGTGGGGTTGATGGCATTGGTGATTCTAATTCTACTTGTGTTACCTGCACCGAAGTTTTTAACGACTGCGTTGGGAATGTGAAATGGACGGAAAAGCGCTCTATCAAAACTCTTTATCGCTGCTGATCTATCGCAATGTATTCGACGATGCGATCGCACAATCATTTCTCACCGTTTTGCAAAATCTCGATCGTCCTGAAATTGCTATCGTGGCTTACGGTGAATGGTTTTCGGAACTTGCAAAACGTCGTCAAGGTTGGCGTGATTATTTGCTCACTCGAATTCTGACTTCAGATAATGCGTTCACTCAGCAAGTTCATCAAACTGAAATTCTCAATGAATTATTAGAAGCCGCAGAGCATGATTTAAGAGTTCTACAACAGATCTATCAATGCGGAAGTCGGCAGTTTTTCGAACTAATTAATCAAAATACTGTACGCTGGCGTGATCATATTGATGATGAGGAAATTAATATAAGAAGAACCCGAATTAGACAAATTCAGAAGCAACTTGAATCGATCGAAGATTGGTCGATCGCACTTCCAGATCTAATCGCGTTTTACCGCCAATTCGGTACGGGAATTTTTGCAGAATATGCGGCGTTCCGTTGGGAGCAAGGAGAATTGAGAGCGATCGCGAATCCTGACCCGATCCAAGTCGATGCCTTAGTCGGCTACGAAACTCAGCGCGACACCTTGCTACAAAACACTGAATTCCTGCTGGCTGGATTGCCCGCCCTTCACATTCTGCTGTACGGTAGTCGCGGGTCAGGAAAATCGTCACTCGTCAAATCGCTGCTCGGAAAATACGAAAATCTTCGTTTAATCGAGGTCACAAAATCAGAACTGAGTGCATTACCTACGATCGTTGAACATCTGCGCGATTTGCCTCAGAAGTTTGTGATTTTCGTAGATGACTTGTCGTTTGAAGAAGATGACGATGCCTACAAAGCGCTAAAAGTCGTGTTAGAAGGCAATCTCACCGCGCGACCGCAAAACGTTGTCGTCTATGCGACTTCAAATCGACGACACTTAGTTCGAGAATTTTTTGACGATCGTCCACGTCCAAAAGATGCCAACGAAGTACATCACTGGGACACAGTGCAAGAAAAACTATCGTTTAGCGATCGCTTCGGGCTAACCCTGACCTTTGAACCTGCCGATCAGACCACTTATCTGAAAATCGTTCACCATTTAGCCCAGCAAGCTCAAATTGAATTAAATTCCGAAGACCTAGAATTTAGGGCGTTGCAGTGGGCGACTCGACACAATGGTCGATCGGGCAGAACTGCGCGTCAATTTATTGACTTTCTCAAATCCGAACTTTCCTGATGGCATTTACTTATTCTCGATCGATTCACTTTTCTGAAACCGATGCGGCAGGAGTGGTTTACTTTGCCAACGTTCTCACCTTCTGCCACGAAGCTTATGAAGCCTCTCTAGTTGCAAGCGGCATCAATGCGCGATCGTTCTTCTCCGGTCAGGAGATTGCCGTTCCGATCGTTCATGCCGAAGTCGATTTCTTCAAACCGATGTTTTGCGGCGATCAAATCACGATCTCACTCGTCCCGAACTTACTAAAACCGAGTGAATTTGAAATTTCCTACCATCTATTCAACCAACTGCCGCATTACGCGATCGCGAAAGCGTTGACCCGCCACGTTTGCATCAGTCCCGAAACGCGATCGCGCCAAGAATTGTTTCCTGTTCTGTTGCATTGGTTAAACGGCACGAAAAGTTAATGCGATCGAGTCAATCCGGAGCAAAAAACCGTCTACAATCAAATCGCTCTGGCTCAACACTGAGAACAATTCTCGCTAACATAGTAAACATGGAACAAGAAGTTATTACCCTCCTTTCGAGCCGCGAAATCGAAAAAATGCGTCGAGCCGGAAAGCTTGCAGCGCAGCTATTACAGCACCTAGAGCCATTCGTTAAACCCGGTGTCACCACCCTACAACTGAACGACGAAGCCGAACGCTGGACACAAGCACACGGAGCTAAAAGCGCCCCCCTTGGCTACAACGGCTTTCCGAAGTCGATTTGTACCAGTGTTAACGATGTGGTGTGTCACGGCATTCCCAGCGCGAAACAAGTCCTAAGAGACGGTGACATCATCAATATCGATGTCACGCTGATTGTCGATGGCTATCACGGCGACACCTCGAAAATGTACTTCGTCGGAGAACCATCGCCCTTAGCAAAACGCTTGGTCGAAGTGACTGATAAATGCCGACAGTTAGGCATGGATGCAGTAAAACCAGGGGCAAGAATCGGGGACATTGGTGCAGCGATTCAAGAATACGCCGAATCACAAGGTTTCTCAGTGGTGCAAGACTTCGTAGGACATGGGATTAGTCACATTTTCCACACGGCTCCTCAAATTCCGCACTACGGCAAACGCGGCACAGGTAAAAAACTGCGGACTGGAATGGTATTTACGATCGAGCCAATGATCAACGAAGGCACTTGGGAAGTCGAAGTCATGCCCGATAAGTGGACAGCTTTGACGAAGGATCGGAAACTGTCGGCGCAGTGTGAACATACGATCGTAGTTACCAGTACTGGATACGAAATTCTGACGCAAGCCTAAGCTGTAATTCCGACCCGACGAATGAGAGAACTGACCTTAACGCCAAAATTCAGTCGAGCGTTCCGAAAATTTGCACGCCGCAATCCAAAATTACAGTGTATTAAACCCGCCGAGTGCAAGAGTTGAAATTGCGAATCAATCTGAGAACGATCGCGTTACAATGATATGCTGCCTTGAATTAATCTCCTCTCCAAAATTATGTCATTGCCGATCGTTGCCATTATTGGTCGCCCGAATGTGGGCAAGTCTACTCTTGTCAATCGTCTTGCACAGGTGCAGGATGCGATCGTGTTTGATGAACCGGGAGTGACCCGCGATCGCACTTATAAAAGGGCATTTTGGCGCGATCGAGAATTTCAGGTTGTGGATACGGGCGGACTTGTGTTTGATGACGATACTGAATTTCTACCGTTGATTCGAGAACAAGCAATGGCGGCTTTGTCGGAATCGAAAGCTGCAATTTTCGTGGTGGATGGACAGGCGGGTTTGACACAGGCGGATGAAGAGATTGCTCATTGGTTACGTCAGCAACCTGTCCCGGTCGTACTCGCGGTGAATAAGTGCGAATCAGTTGATCAAGGACTCGTGCAAGCGGCGGAGTTTTGGGAGTTGGGATTGGGTGAGCCGTATGCGGTTTCGAGCATTCACGGCAGCGGAACTGGGGATTTGCTCGATCAAGTGGTGGATTATTTGCCCTCGACTGATGAAATCGAGGATAATCCTGAGACTAAAGTTGCGATCGCAGGTCGTCCAAACGTCGGAAAATCAAGCTTACTGAATGCGTTCGTGGGTGAAAATCGCTCGATCGTCAGTCCGATTTCGGGAACGACGAGAGATGCGATCGATATGGTGGTCGAACGCGGTGATAAAACGTATCGGCTGATCGATACTGCTGGAATTCGCAAAAAGAAGAATGTGGAATATGGCCCTGAATTCTTCGGAATCAATCGGGCGTTTAAAGCGATCGATAGATCTGATGTTGTTCTACTCGTGATTGATGCCTTAGATGGTGTGACCGAGCAGGATCAAAAGCTAGCTGGACGAATCGATGATGAAGGTCGTGGCTGTGTGGTGATTGTCAATAAATGGGATGCCATCGAGAAAGATTCTCACACCATCTATGAATACGAGCAGCAAATCAGCGATCGCCTGCACTTTACCGAGTGGGCAGAAACCATCTTTATCAGTGCCAAAACAGGTCAGCGCGTCGAAAAGATTTTTGAACTTGTCGATCGTGCGGCTGAACAACATAAACGCCGAGTAACAACGGCTGTAATCAATGAAGTGCTAGAAGATGCGCTTTCTTGGCACAGTCCCCCAACCACAAGACAAGGAAAGCAAGGGAAGATCTACTACGGAACTCAAGTGAGTACTGCACCGCCGACGATCGCATTATTCGTCAACGACCCGCATCTATTTAACGACAACTACCGCCGTTATATCGATCGTAAATTCCGTGAATCGTTGGGCTTCCAAGGCACTCCGCTCCGCTTGTTGTGGCGCGGTAAGAAAGTGCGTGAAATCGAACGCGGTAATAGCCCGAATCGAGCGACGAAGGTTTAGGCTATGGACTTACTGCGATCGCTCCCGTTGGGTCTTTATCTCGAACAGCCGATCACCTGGATGCACCGACTTGATCCACGGGTGAAGCTTGCTTGGTTAATGAGTTTCCTGGCGACTCCATTACTGGCGAATGCAGAATGGCGATTGGTTCTAGTGGGAGTGTTGATTGCATTAACCTTAGCGGCTCGAATTCCTCTAAGAGTGTGGCGGCAACAGATGGGATGGCTGTTGTTGCTGGCGATTTATGTGTTTTCATTAGTTGCGATCGCGCCCGATGGTTTGAGCGTTGAACCGCGTCCTCGATTGCCTGCAAATGAATTGGCATTCGTACAACAACCAAATACGATCCTGGAACCCGCGCCCTCGAAGCCTTGGTACAATCCATTTCAAGAAACACCCAAGGTGCAGACGGAATTTGCTGACAAGCTGAAGCGACCAGAGTTAAAGCAACCGACGGGCTATCGGTATGTTGTTTTTCAGCGCGGCCCAATTCAGGTGACTCGTCGATCGCTAGATTTAGCAATCCGAGTCAGCACTTTGCTATTTACGCTAATCTACAGCACGAATTTATTTCTACTAACCACTGCACCCGAAGAAGTCACCGCAGGATTGGAAGATCTGATGCTTCCGCTGCGTCGATTTAATCTTCCCGTGACTGAAATTGCATTGACGTTAACGTTGTCGTTGCGATTTATCCCGCTGGTATTGGAGGAATTTCAGAATTTAATTCGATCGATTCGCACTCGTGCAATTAACTGGAAGAAATTAGGGTTTCGCCGCACGATTCAGGTCGCTTTATCGATCGCGGAACGGCTGTTGCAAAATCTATTGCTGAGAGCAGAACAGATTGCGAGTGCGATGAAGGTTCGCGGATTTACCAGCCCAAATCAGCATCGAGTCCAGTGGCATCAGTTGATTTTGAAACGATTTGATTGGATCGCGTTGGTGATTTTGGGTGGTTTTTGGGCGGCAAGATTGGCATTCGGATAGCTTAATTGATCGGGACAACTTGCCCCGATCAATTCTCAAACGGTCTAATACTCTGGCACAGAGGGATCGACTTCACGACTCCAAGCCGTAATTCCGCCCTTCAGATTGATCCCATCAATGCCAGCAGATTTGAGAATGCCGATCGCTTTTGCCGATCGACCTCCCATCTTGCAGTGAGCAATTAGCTTATGCCCATTCAGCAAGTCTTTCACTTGCTCAACACCGCTACCGTTCTCGATATCCGGTAACGGAATCAAGACAGCACCGGGAATCTGAGCAATATCGTATTCGTTTGGATTGCGGACATCGAGCAGAACATAGTCTTTTCCGATCGCGCCACTGTCGATCAGTTGCTTCAATTCCTGCACAGTGATTTCTTGCATATTGGCTTTTTCCTGTTCTTCAGCCGCTTTTGCTTGCGGAATTCCACAGAATTCCTCGTAATCAACTAGCTTCTCAATTACGGGACGCACCGGATTCGGTCGCAGTTTAAGCTCTCGGAACTTCATTTCAAGCGCGTTATACAACAACAGCCGTCCGCTGAGTGTGTTGCCTTGCCCAAGAATAATCTTCACCGCTTCAGTCGCCTGAATCGTTCCGATAATTCCGCACAGCACCCCTAAAACGCCGCCTTCAGCACACGAAGGGACGAGTCCAGGTGGGGGGGGTTCTGGATACAAATCGCGATAGTTTGGCCCGCCCTCATAGTTGAAGACTGTCGCTTGTCCCTCAAATCGGAAAATCGAGCCGTACACATTCGGCTTATTCAACAACACGCAAACATCATTCACCAGATAGCGCGTTGGAAAATTATCCGTTCCATCGATTACGAGATCATACGGTTCAGCGATTTGTAGTGCATTTTCAGAACTCAATCGCGTCTCATACAAATCTACTTGGCAAGTCGGATTGATCTCCAAGATTCGCTGTTTTGCCGATTCGATCTTGGGTTTACCGACCCAGGAAGTACCGTGAATAATTTGGCGATGCAGGTTAGAACTATCGACGATATCAAAATCGACGATACCAATCCGACCGATCCCGGCTGCCGCTAAATACAGTAATAGCGGTGATCCCAGTCCGCCTGTTCCCACGCAGAGGACACTCGCCGCCTTGAGTTTTTTCTGTCCATCGAGTCCGACTTCCGGCAAAATAATGTGCCTAGAATATCGAGCGTAATCGTCATTCGTTAACTGGATTTCATCCAGATTTGGGTTTAGCATGGTGCGTCGCTGAACAAGTTGACAAAATCAATTCGATAGCTTTGCTACACGGGTACGTGTTCGCTCGAATTTGGGGGGTTCCTTCAGGTGATCACGAGATCTTCCGCTTGGAAAACCTGCTGATCGTCGAGGCTCCAGCAGCGAAGGTCAACCGATTTACCTTCAGACACCGACACGATCGCATAACTGTAGTGTGACCATGCAGCGGCGCGATCGCATTCTGAAGGGATAGCGGGCTGATCCGGATGCGAGTGATAGATCCCGATGATATCGAGATTTTGCAATCGAGCTTGTTTCATTGCTGCCAACATTTCTTGGGGTGCAATTTCATACCGCCGTTTTTTGGTCAGGTCGCTCGCTTCGCCACTCCATCCATTTTTCGTTGCTTTCACTTCCATGACGGTTTTCCCAGTGGGGTCACTCTTGCCCAACAGCAAGCCGCAGCACTCATCTGGATAGGTGCGTTCGGCATGAACACGAATGCTCACAAGATGCTGAGAGTTGAGTCTGAGAATCACGACAGGCTGATAATCTTAAGTCAGATATTTATCTTAAAGGATTCAGCGCGAGAGACGATGCGAATGAAGAATTGAGAATTGTGAAGAACATTAAAGAAAGAAACGCGAAACAAGACAACTAAATCCTGGTAGAAGCGGCGATACTAGCGTGTCTGATGCGTTCAGAGTCGCAAATAGTTGTAAAACAGCTTGCTCACGGCGGTAAACCTCTACTTGTTGAAGCTTCCAGTTTAGAATCCAATATTCTTGAGTTCCTCTGGTTGAGTAGAGCTTTAATTTAGTTTCACGATCGCGCTTTTCATTCTCTTTCCCAAATGACAGGACTTCAATAATTAATTCAGGTGCAGCGGTGAAATGACCCGCTTCATCTTCGGTTAGAGCTAAACGATCGTGACTAATCCAGATTAAATCCGGGATTACATTGTCGGCATCGCTGAAAATAATTCCAGGCATTGGGATCGCGATTCCCAGACGAGATGCGATCGACCATTCTCTAAGTTCTGCGGTTGCGTTCGAGATCGCGGTTTGATGTCTCCAGTTTGGCGCTCTCGTCACGTACAATTCTCCATCAATGATTTCATAGCGATTACTGCTCTCTGGCAAGAGTTCGAGATCCGAGGTTGTCCACCGAATTTGCTGAGTCATGTGTGCCTCCTGGAGATAGGCATTTATTCAATTATCACCGTTTGTTTCTGTTCTGCCGATCGTTGAGCCGCGATCGCAGTCTTCAACGTATACAAACTCTCTTCGGGTTGCACATAAAGCGGCATTCCGTTTAGTAAGTAATCTAAAACTGCACTGGTATCTTTGGTAAACAGTCCACGTCTTGCACCGACCTCGATCGCGCTTGCTCCCTCTAAATTCACAAACGCACCTTGATCGCCATCAAAGATCAATGCACCTCGATCGCCTTGGACTTCTAATTTACGCTCGGATGTCCAAAGCGTTTCACCTTTGCCGTAAACCACGTCAGCGATCACACCGTTCTTAAATTGCAGTTGCGCCTTGCACAGACAGCCTGTGTAGCGATCGCTTTCCAAGTTCCAATAGTGATTCTGACAACTCACGGATTCAACTTGCCCGAAGACATGAACTAATCGATGCAAGCGCGACAAGGCTCCGACTAATGGAAAGCCGAATAACGAAGGCTTGTATGTCCATTTTGCGGGGGCAGGACTTTGGGGGGTAATCGTCATGTAACGGGCATAGAATGGCGTTCCGATTTGGGAAAGAGATCGCAAAAAAGCTTGATGTACTCCACCGAGTAATTCAATGTGTTCGACGTGAAGTAAGCGATTTCGAGCGCGGGCAAGTTCGATCACTCTGGTTGCAGATTGAAGGTCGATCGCTAAAGGATATTCCACGACAACGTGCTTATTCGATTCGAGGGCGGATTCAGCGATCGAGCTATGTTCTGAGTTCACGCCACAGATGATCACAAGATCAACGGCACTGATCAATTCTGTCCACGAGTGAAACGTTTGAGTCTGATGAATCTGTGCGAATTCTGTGGTTTTATCCGGTTGATGTCCTGCCACACCGACTAATGTTGCGCGATCGTCTTGATTCACCGCTTCTGCTCTCAGTTTCGCGGCATACCCTGTTCCTACCAGTCCAACTCGAATCACAAAGCTATCCTTTGAATGTGCTTTCTTCAGTTTACCGGGATCGTTCCTATCCTCAGCTAGAGTTCAAGCTTTACAAAACGTAGTAGTTTAGGGGGTATTTTCCGGCAAAAAAACGCAAATCAAATTTACGCCCTACGCTGGAGAAAGGAACCTTAGCGATCGTCTAATCCAATCCCCTCATGATCGAAGCTTCAACGCAAGAAATCTTCCCGAAACCCTTACGCCCTGAAAACGACGCTGAACGGGTGGAAGCCCTCCAGCGGTACAACATTCTTGATACTCCACCGGAAGATGCCTTCGATCGCATTACAAAGCTTGCAGCTCGCCTGTTTAATGTACCGACGACACTGGTTTCCTTAGTCGATGAGCATCGCGCTTGGTTCAAATCTTGCCACGGATTCAATCTCTCAGAAGTCTCGCGCAATGATTCGATCTGTAACTTTGCCATTCTCTATAATGATCTCTTAGTCGTTCCCGATACGCGCAAAGACGATCGCTTCGCTTGTAACCCGTTTGCGCTTTCCGAACCAGGTTTGCGATTTTACGCAGGCGCACCGCTGATCACACACGATGGCTATAACTTAGGAACGCTCTGTGTCCTTGATAGTCAGCCGCATGAAGACTTCGGCGCTGAACAACGTGCAACTTTGGTCGATTTAGCAGCGATGGTGGTGGATGAGCTAGAGCTAAGATTTGCAGCACAGCGGATTGCTCAGACCGATGCGGCATTGTTGCAGATCACGCAGGGCGTTTCGGCAGTCACGGGACAAGCATTTTTTGGTGCGCTGGTGCAGCATTTCGCGAAGGTGTTGTCGGTCGATTATGTCTACATTGGGCAATTGATTGAGTCAACTCAAGAGGCAATTCAAACGATCGCAGTTTGCGCCCACGGTCAGATCGCAGACAACTTCAACTATTTACTGCATGAAACACCTTGCAAAAAGGTGATCCAAAACCGCAAACTTTGCTGCTATCCGCGTCGGGTTCAGTCTCTTTTTCCAGATGCGCCACTGCTTGAACCGTTGGACATTGAAAGCTATGTTGCTATTCCTTTCTTCGATTCAAGTGAGAAACCTTTAGGACTGTTGGGCATTATGCACAGCAAGCCTTTAGAGAATGTACAGCTTGCAGAATCGCTGTTAACGATCTTCGCGTTGCGAATTGTGACAGAACTCGATCGCATTCAAGTGTCAGAAGCAGAACGAGCCGCGAGAGAACAAGCCGAAGTCGCAAATCGAATGAAGGATGAGTTTCTGGCGGTTCTCTCTCACGAATTGAGAACGCCGCTCAGTCCGATTCTCGGTTGGACAAAACTTTTACGATCGGGTAAAGTCCGCCCCGAAAATCAAGGTAAAGCCCTAGAAACGATCGAGCGCAATGCTCAACTGCAAACTCAGTTAATCGAGGATTTGCTCGATGTGTCTCGTATCTTGCGCGGGAAATTTGCGCTTGATATCAAGCCTGTAAATTTAGCGTGGGTGATCACTGCCGCGATCGAGACCGTTCGACTTGCCGCAGACGCGAAAAATGTTCAGATCCAAACGTTTCTGGAACCTTCTCTAAGTGTTTTAGGAGATGTTGCCCGTTTGCAGCAAGTCGTTTGGAACTTGGTCTCGAATGCGGTGAAGTTTACCCCTGGAGCGGGACGGGTTGAAGTTCGATTAGCTCAGGTCGATCGATTCGTGCAAATTCAAGTGATCGATACTGGAAAGGGAATCGAATCCGAGTTTTTGCCGTATGTGTTCGATCGATTTCGTCAAGCGGATAGCGCCACGACGCGCAAGTTTGGCGGGTTAGGTCTGGGGCTTGCGATCGTGCGTCAAATTGTTGAATTGCATGGGGGAAGTGTTCGAGCAGAGAGCCAAGGAGAAGATCAAGGCGCAATCTTTACGGTGGCGTTTCCGCTGAAGGATGCGATCGGAGCGTCTCAACCTTCTTCTAAAATGCTAGAAGATTCATTCGATCTTGCAGGAGTTCGGATCTTGGTGGTGGATGATGATGCGGATTCTCGTGATTTTGTGACGTATGTTCTCGAATCCGCAGGCGCAGAAATTCATGGCGCATCATCCGCGATCGAGGCTTTAAAGATTCTTGCTCAAGACAAGCTCGATCTCTTAGTCAGTGATATCGGAATGCCGGAAATAGATGGCTATGAGTTGCTCAGAAGTCTGAAGCCAGAACAAAAGATTCCCGCGATCGCGCTGACTGCTTATGCGGGAGAAATTGATCAAAAACGCGCGATCGCAGCCGGATTTGTGCAGCACTTGTCAAAACCTGTCGAACCTGATCGTCTAATTGCTTTAGTTGCAGCCCTTATTTCTCGGAATTAATGCGGTTTCGTATCACAATTGACCATTGTGCATGTAGTTCTAGCGCAGTATAGAGCATAACAAAAGCGCTGAAATCCTTGCATTGATGCGATCTTTCATCACCGATCATTCGTTTCCCGTTCTCTATTCCACGATCGATCCAAGCGCGATCGTATCGAAAATTTTGTCTTGCTATGACATTGGAACCGTTAATGTGTGTGAGTTCTGGTGTCGCGGATTGAGCGATGTTTACCTGATTGAAACTGATTGCGCTGCTTATATTTTAAGAATTTCACATTGGGGTTGGCGTTCTCAAACAGACATTGAGTTTGAATTAGCGCTGCTCGATTTTCTACATCAGCGCGGCTTGCCTGTGGCGTATCCGCTGAGAACCGAATCTGGAAAATTGTCGATCGTGATCCCTGCTCCAGAAGGCGATCGCTATGCTGCTTTGTTAATCTATGCACCTGGAGGTGTGCCGATTGGAGATCTCAGCATTCGGCAGGCAACCAGACTGGGTGAAACTCTCGCTAAAATGCACGAAGCGGGATTAGAGTTCAAGTGTGAGTTCGATCGCAAACCGTTGACGTTAGACTATTTGCTGGATGAACCTTGGGCAGTGATCAAGCCATTTTTGCGACAGAGCGATCGCGATTATGTGGAGGAGTCGATCGAGCAGGTCAAAGCGGCATTAGAAGAATTTCCGCGATCGTCGCCTTATTGGGGAATTTGTTGGGGTGATCCGCACAGTGGCAATACTCACTTCACTGAAGTCGATCAGCCGACTTTGTTCGATTTTGATCAGTGTGGATTTGGATGGCGAGCGTTTGAGCTTGGAAAGTTTCGCCAAGTTGCTCTCAGCACAGGGATCAGTCGACGGGTGAGAGAAGCCTTTTTGCAAGGATATCAGTCGGTGAGTCCGCTCAAAGAGTTTGAGGTTGGGGCGATTTCTGCTTTTACACAAACCGCCCATATTTGGGGTTGGTCGATTAGCTTGACCTATGCCCTACGCCACAATTACAGCCGTTTGGATGATTCCTTCTTCCGTAAGCGAGTCGAACAACTCAGGAAGCTCAGATCCCCAGATTGGCAAATGTTCTAGACCGCAGCAAAGCTAGGCAGGGCTTCGACTTTGATCGGTTGCTCTACGATCGTGGGTTCGACTGTTGGTTTGATTGCAGGTGCGAAATGTTCATCAACCAAGCTTGCGACATCTTTCGGATCGAGTTTGGTGTAGCGCGTTTTTCCGGGCATAAAGACGACAGGAGCCTTACCGCAAGCTTTCATGCAGCCTGTTCCTTTGATTGCAACTTGATCTTCGAGTCCTCGATCGCGGATTGCCGCTTCGATCGCGTGACAAACCGCTTTTCCGCGCTTCATACAGCTTGATTTCTGACACATCAGAATTGCTTCTTTTCCGGGCTTTTGTGCCTTCGGCTCGCTGAGTTTGGGTGCGACGGATGCGATCGGTGCAGGGATCGGCTGAATCCAGTACGCCTTGAATTTCAGCGTGTTGGTTTTGCGATCGAGTCGCTGCAACCCTCCAACCTGAATCTGCTCTCCGGGGAGTAAAGTTTGCTGTAGGCTTGCTTTCGCGGTTTTTGTCATTTTGATGGAAAATTCGCCTTCTGGAGTTGCGATCGTCAGGCGCTTGATTTTGTAGCCATCTTTGAAGACGTAACCGAGAAACTTACCGGAGAAGCGAAATGCGGCAGATTGGTGGTCTTGAGTCATGGTTAAAGTGAAAATGACGACTCGGTTATTGCTAAAGATGTTCAACAACCTATGACAATTAACATACCCGATCTAATTGTTTTTTGCAAATACTTCTCAATTAGAAAAGACACGATCGACCATAGATTCGCACAAAAAATCTCCGACTCGATCGCGCCGGAGATTTACAGAACTTAGCATGGTCTAAACTCGAATTTCCGAAGCTGCTTTGCTCGGTTCCAATGGCAGAAACAGCGTAAATACTTCACCTTGCTCTGGGCGCTCCCGCACGATCAGCTTTCCACCCAATGCCTGAAAGATATTCTTAGTCACATTCAGATTTAAGCTCAAACTGCCCGTTTCGGGTTGGAACATCAAGACCTGTCCCAAAGATTTCAGTAACGGCATCCGATGCGATCGATTAAGATACTCATCCTTTTGCGCTTGGGGCTGAAGCTGTAATTTCAGTTGATGTCCGGCTAGCGACACCTCAACTTGGATCGAACCGCCTGCGGGCAAACTCCGCGCCGATCTCTCAATCAAACTTGTTAACGCCTGATCCAACATCGTCGGATCGCTCATCACCGATGGAATTTGCTGCGGCAAGATCACATCGAGTGTGAGATTGCGCTGATTGGCTTGTTTTTGCCAGCGTGGGATACTTTGCTCTAGCACTTCTTCTAGCGAAGTTGTCGCAAGAGCAGAAACCTTCATGGCTGAAGTCTCGATCTCAACGGCGTGGAAGATTAAGTTAAAGCGATCGATTTGTTCGCTACATTCTCGATCGATCACTTCCAATCGTTTCACCGCATCCGCTGGTATATCTTTTCGACGCAACAGCAATCGCGTCAATGTCCGAATCGTCGTTAATGGGGTACGAACTTCGTGCGAAATCGCTTGCAGCAATTCGACATCTGCGCTCGCTAATACATCGGCAGTCGGGGCTTGTAGTGGTCGCGGATCGCGAATTGTGCGCTTTTCGTGTTCTGCGATCGGATCAGGTAGATAACTTAACAGCGCGTGAGTGAATTGCGTGACCAGTTTGTAATTCGGTTCGACGGGCGCGAAGATTTTGTAAAGTCGATCGAGTTTGGGAAGGTGAGACGGATTCATTAACACCACGCGCAATCTCAAAGTTTGCCAAGCTCGATCGACAGCTTCAGGATCAAACGAAAATAGAAATGTCGGATCGCCCGAAGCGTTTTCGCCCTGCACCATCAATACGCTGAATTCACGAGTCAGCGCCAGACAGAAAGGCTCAGAGGCAAGCGGATCGCCCGGAAGTAAAGCTAAAGTATCACTTGTTTCACAGGTTGCGGTGTGTCCATCGGCGGAGGGCAATTGGAACGGAAAGCCCGCAAACATAGAATTGGGGGTAAACAGCCAGGAGGAAACTTGAGGAAGCGTTTCGGGTTGGCTGAGAACTGGGAGCGGCGCAGAGAATACAGCTCCTCCGTCTGGGGCCGATTGCAAGAGCGCTTCGAGGGCTGCGATCGCGCCAAACCATTCTCGTTCAGCCCGCAGTTGTCGCGATGCCACAGAGATTTGAGTATCCGATAACTCTACGTCACCACTGGCGACCAGAATTTCACTTAAAGTTGGAAAAATCCACTCAGACATAACACGACTTTCACTGCGACTTATCTAGAGCGTATCTGGTTTCGAGATTTAAGGAAGATCGTAGAACCGTACCGTATAAGAGGCAATCTCCGAAGACGCTGAATTCTAGGGATTCGGTTTAGGCTAGAGAGAACGCCCTGATCTTCTATTTCGCTCATGGATTGGCAAGAAATTTCTGGTAATTGGGTTCTCGTTCCTGATCGACCGATCGCAATCATTCATTTTCTCGGTGGTGCGTTTGTCGCAACCGCTCCACAGTTAACTTATCGCCGTTTACTAGAGTTTCTCGGTGATCAAGGATACTTAATCGTGGCGACTCCGTTTATCAATACGTTTGATCACGCAGAGATTGCAGAATCGGTGCTGATCAGTTTTGAAAAAGCGATGCGAGGGGTGCGATCTCAGCATTCGGTTCGCTATTTGCCGATTTATGGAATGGGGCACAGCATGGGCTGTAAGCTACATTTGCTGATCGGCAGTTTGTTTGCAGTCGAGCGGACTGGAAATATTTTGATTTCGTTTAATAACTACGCGGCAAAAGAAGCCGTTCCGTTTGTGGAACAGTTTACGCAGTTTTTGAAGCCGCAAGGGATTTCAGTTGAATTTACGCCGTCTCCGATCGAGACGAATGCGCTGATTCGCGATCGCTATTCGGTGCGGCGGAATTTGTTGATTAAGTTCGCGGATGACTCGATCGATCAGTCTTTGCCGTTGGCGCAGCTTTTGGAGGAGTTTTATCCCGGTATGATTACGACGCGGCGACTGAAAGGAACGCACGTTACGCCGTTGGGCCCTGATATAAAATGGCAGGCTGGGACATCGTTTACGCCGATCGATGCGATCGGGCAATGGATGCGACAGGAAATCTATCGGGAATTACACCAATTAGAGAAAACAATTTTGGGATGGCTTGATCCATTTGCACTTTGAAGCGCCAAAACGTATTTGAATATTAAACAGAGATCGGGATTTGCTCGATCGCCTATTCCTCACTGACTGAAAATCATGTTTGTTTTGCTTCAGCAAGTCCGATTGCTTGATCCGGTTGCGAATGTCGATCGCGTAACTGATGTACTGCTCAAAAATGGCATCGTGCGAGCGGTTTCGCCGTCAGAAGTTCCGGAGGTAGCGGAACGCCGATTTTGTTCAGGCTGCATTCTCGCACCCGGTTTAATCGATCTCTACAGTCACAGCGGTGAACCCGGATTTGAAGAACGCGAAACGTTGGAATCATTGCAACAAGCCGCGATCGCAGGTGGATTCACGCGCTTGAATATTCTGCCGGATACGAATCCTACGATCGATCATTCTGCGATCGTGTCTCAAATTCGCGCGAAATTTTCCAGGATTAACTGCTGGGGAGCGCTAACGATCGGCACAGAAGGGCAGCAAATGACCGAATTCGCGGAACTCGCCGCGGATGTGGTCGGATTTAGTGACGGGAAAGCGATCTCGAATCTTTCTCTAGCGCGGCGATTGTTGGAATATTTGCAGCCGATTGGGAAACCGATCTCGCTTTGGGCGTGTGATCCGGGACTGGCGGGAAAAGGCGTGATTCGAGAAGGTGCGAACTCGATGCGATTTGGATTGCCAGGAGTGCCGATCATGGCTGAATCTGCTCCATTGTCTGCGCTGCTCGAATGTATCGAAGAGATTGGAACTCCGGTGCATTTGATGCGAATTTCGACGGCGCGTGGGGCGGAACTGATTCGATCGGCAAAATCGCGCGGCGTTCCGATTACTGCGAGTACAACTTGGCTGCATTTACTTCTAGATACGGATTCTATTCGTTCTTACAATCCGAGTTTGAGACTTGATCCGCCATTGGGAAACAAGAGCGATCGAGAAGCGCTAATCCAAGCCGTTCAAGACGGTGTGATTGATGCGATCGCGGTTGATCACACCCCTTACACATATGAAGAAAAAACCGTTGCGTTTGGGGAAGCGCCTCCAGGTGCGATCGGGTTAGAACTCGCATTACCGCTCCTGTGGTCGAATCTAGTCGAATCCGGTCGCTGGTCGGCATTGGAACTCTGGCGCAGTCTTACGGTTCGTCCGGCTCAGTGTTTGAGTTTGGATCAGCCTAAAGATTTAATCCTGTTCGATCCAAACGAAAAATGGACAGTCGATCGTGTAAATCTACGATCGCTGTCCACAAATACCGCTTGGCTCAATCAATCCATCACTGGACGAGTCCTACAAACCTGGTGTTCCTAGTACTGGTGTTCCTAGTACTGTAGGTCTGGTTCAATTTCGCCTGCTCGATTGGGGGGCCAAAATCGGACTACTGCCCGTCCAATAATCTTGTCACGCGGCACGAATCCCCAATAGTGGCTGTCATAGCTATTATTGCGATTGTCCCCTAGCACGAGATAGGAATCGGGTGGAACGACTTGCGGACCCCATTCATACTGAGGCGCTTCTTCTTTGCCGATGTAGTTCTCTCGCAGTGGCTGATCGTTGACATACACCCGATTGCCTTTGACCTGGACTTTATCGCCTGGTAAGCCAATCACGCGCTTGATAAACGCATCGTGAAAATTTTGTTTTTCTAAGGCAGCCGTCGGAGCAAAGACGACGATATCGCCCCGCTGCGGCTTATTAACCCGATAGCTGATCTTGTCAATGATTAAGCGATCGTTAATCTGTAACGTCGGCAACATCGATCCGGACGGAATATAGCGGGCTTCTGCGACAAACTGCCGAATCCCGATTGCTAGAAGGGCGCTTAAACCGATCGTCTTGAGTCCCTCTAGCCAGGGATTTTCGTCTTTCTGACCTGCTTTCTTGTTAGGAGCCGGGTTATCCACTCGATTCATATCACCTTAACGTTTACAGATTGTGAGGTTGAAAACCTTCGTTCTCAGTCTAATCTACACAAGTGGATTTGAACTTTCAGTATTGAATTTCCGCAATATCGAATTTAGCTTCGTCGCATGATTAAAACTTTTGGCATTTGAGCGCGATCGATGCCAATTTAATCGATCATCTAAACTAGTGACGCAGGCTTAGAGTTATGGCACTTCTGATTCAAAATGCAAATGTTCTGTTGCCGTCTGGCGAGTTTTTTTTAGGCGATGTGCGGATTGAAGGCGATCGCATTTCCGAGATTGGTAGCAAGCTTACCTCTGGAGATGCTGAAATTATCGATGCCACAGGTTTAACGCTGTTACCGGGCGTGATTGATCCACAAGTTCATTTTCGCGAACCAGGACTGGAATACAAAGAGGACTTGTTTACGGCGAGTCGTGCCTGTGCGCGGGGTGGCGTGACTTCATTCCTAGAAATGCCAAATACGCGACCCTTGACGACGACTCAAGAAACGCTCGATGACAAGTTAAAGCGAGCTTCGGAAAAGTGTTTGGTCAATTACGGCTTTTTTATCGGTGCGACTCCTGCGAATCAATCGGATCTGCTCACTGCGAATCCCGTGTGTGGCATCAAGATTTTTATGGGTTCGATGCACGGTGATTTGTTAGTCGATGAAGAAGCGGCGTTGGATGCGATTTTCTCGAAAGGAGAGCGCCTTATTGCCGTTCATGCAGAAGACCAAGCCCGAATTCGCGATCGACGTGCCGAATATGGTGATAGCACCGAGCCGAAAATCCATTCCGTTATTCAAGACAACCAAGCCGCGCTCAATGCGACCGAACTCGCGCTAAAACTCTCGAAAAAATATCATCGTCGTCTGCACATTCTGCATATGTCTACCGCAGAAGAAGCGGAATTGATGCAGCGAGATAAGCCCGAATGGGTAACGGCAGAAGTAACTCCACAACATTTGGTACTAAATACGAGCGCTTACGAAACGATTGGAACGATGGCGCAAATGAATCCGCCATTACGATCGCCGCACGATAACGAAGTCCTTTGGCAAGCATTACGAAATGGCGCGATCGACTTTATTGCCACCGATCACGCACCGCATACCTTAGAGGAGAAAGCCCAAAGCTATCCGAAATCCCCTTCTGGAATGCCGGGAGTCGAGACTTCCTTAGCTGTAATGTTGACGCAAGCGGCTCAAGGGCGTTGTACAGTCGCACAAGTTTCAAACTGGATGTCTACTGCTGTGGCGAAGGCTTACCGAATTCCAAATAAGGGATTGATTGAACCGGGATACGATGCGGATTTGGTGCTGGTGGATTTGAACCGATCTCATCCGGTACTGCGCGAGGAAGTTGCTTCAAAATGTGGATGGAATCCATTTGAAGGTTGGGAATTGACCGGATGGGCGCAGGTGACCATCGTAAATGGTCAGGTTGTGTACGATCGCGGCAAATTTAATAATGAGATCCGGGGAAGAGCGCTGAGGTTTGGGTGATTTGTGAGCGCCGGACAGCATTTCTTTAGAGATAAAATGGATTGATGAATGGGTAGGCGTTATGACTCCGGAGGAGATTCAAAGAACGATCGAACAAATGTTAGCCGTGCAGCGGGAGTTGCAGAATAGTCAATTGCGGCAGCGAGAGGAGATCGATAGCATACTTCCAGCGATCGAGCGAATGTTAGAAGTGCAGCGAGAGTTGCAGAATAGTCAATTGGGGCAAAGGGAAGACATCGATGAATGATTCGATTAGTCGATCTATTGGATATTCCATCACAAACGAGTCGGAACATATTTCCTTAGAAGAGCGAATGGCAGCGCTAGAACGTCGGGTGAGACGATTAGAGCCAGAGAACTAGGATAGATAGGTTCGCAATTTTGTCTGAAACAGTCTCCAATGCCTTCGATCTACAAACCGACAAAAGCAGAAGTTCAAGCTGCTTACAATACAACTCTGCCAGATATCATCGCGCCGAATCTCAAAATTCTGTTTAGTGGAATCAATCCCAGTCTCTACAGTGCTGCTGTCGGGCATCACTTCGCGCGTCCTGGAAATCGATTTTGGAAAGCAATTCATCTCGCTGAATTTACCGATCGACTGTTATCCCCGTTTGAAGATCAGACCTTACTCGATCAAGGTTTCGGTTTAACCAACTTAGCCGCGCGTGCGACCGCCAGAGCCGACGAATTAAACGCTGAAGATTTATCGATCGGTCATCAAACCCTCGCGGCAAAAATCGAACAGTACCAACCGAAATACTTAGCAGTATTGGGAATCAGCGCTTATCGAACTGCATTCAAGCAACCGAAAGCGCAAATGGGACTACAAAAAGAGCCGCTGTTTAACACCGAAATTTGGGTGTTACCGAATCCGAGCGGACTGAACGCGCATTATCAGCTAAAAGATCTCGCTGAGGTGTATCACGCGCTCTATGAATTTGCAACACAAACTTAATCTTGAGCGTCTAAACTTAATGAAACTTTAGCTTTGAGAGGAATGCCGTGTCCATCGTTCAAGCACTCAAACCTAGATTGAATAGTGCGTTCAAGCAATTAATGTCGGTGCATTGGTGGATGAGTTGGGCATACCTGGTTCTATTCGTGACCGGAACATTCATGTCACAACTCGATCGCTCTGTCTCGTATCGAGGCTCGATGTACGATTTTCACAAATCGATCGCTGTTTTATCGATGGCGCTGCTGACTTGGCGGATTTTTCTACTTCTACAAGTCTGGTGGAAGAAATACACGAAGCGATCGCCAAAATTCACTCCCGCTTGGTTCAAAACGTTCGCGCTGCATATGGGTTTGTATGTGTTTATGTGGACAGTTCCGATCACGGGATTCTTACTCTCGAATTCATCCCGACCAAATAATGTAAAATTCTTTGGAATCGTTCTACCGGATCTGTTTCCGCAAAACTCCGCAATGGTTGAAGTTGGACGCAGCGCCCATTTTTGGCTGTCTTATACGTTTTTGGCGTTTGTCGTGTTGCATACGAGCGCACAATGGAAAGTGGTTCGCGCCAATTGGCGACGGTTAAACAATTTCCTCAAGTCAAGACTAAAAACCGCATGACGAAACAGTTTTGGAGCGCAGTTCTATTTCTGCTAATTGGCTGCACTCCGACTTCTTCAGTAGATGGTACTCCAACGGGTGTGCGGATCATGCCGCTAGGCGATTCGATCACACAAGCTGATCGCAACTACAACAGCTACCGTCGCCCACTCTGGCTCCAACTTCGAGCCGCAGGATATGACGTAAATTTCGTCGGTTCAACGAAATCGAACTATCTTGGTAATGCACCTAAATCTGACTTTGATCAAGACCACGAGGGACATTGGGGTTGGCAAGCGGATGAAGTTCTCGCGCGGATTGATCAATGGTCACAAGATGCAAAGCCGGACATTGTATTGATTCATCTTGGAACGAATGATGTGTTGGGAGGACAGAGTTTTGAAAGCACGATCGCAGAATTGCAAAAGCTAATCGAGGTCATGCGGCAACGAAATCCGAAGTTGAAGATATTAATTGCACAATTGATTCCTTCTTCGGGCGGCGAGGCATTAACGCAACAGTTTAATCAGCAAATTGCGGCATTAGCTCGATCGACAAGTTCTCAAACAAGTCCAGTCATTTTAGTCGATCAATTCAGCGGGTTTGATGTGCAACAAGATACCTATGATGGGTTGCATCCAAACGAATCTGGAGAACAAAAAATGGCGAATCGCTGGTTTCAATCTTTAGAGAAGATACTACCTAAAAAGCCTTAGCGAGTCCAAGCATCTCGATACATGAAATGGCCCATCAAAAATAAGGTAATTCCTAATCCTAAAAATAGAAATTGCAAGGAACTTCCAGGCGCAAAACTCAAACCGACCGGAATAAATGCCGTTCCAAGCATCCACATCATGTATGTAAAATTGCGTCGCGATCGTGATTCAAAGTCCATGACATTCTCCTTGAATTGTCAGCTTCAGCGTAACGGTTTCATCGCCTCGTATCCTGCCCCTTACAGTAGAGAAACCCTCTCTCTCTTGTTAGAAATGCAACCTTCGGCTTTTGTTCCTGCGAGGGAAGCTTGCCAAGTCGCAGATTTCGGCTAAGAATATTTCAGAGCGCTTAAGGAGGAAGTGAATGGGATCTAGTCCGCTAGTTTCAGTGGTGATTGCTGCTTACAATGCTGAAGCATTCATTTCGGATACGCTCAAATCAATTTTGGCGCAAACCTATCGTGACTTTGAGGTGATAGTCATTGATGATGGTTCTGTCGATCGTACTGCGGAAATTGTGCGATCGTATGCCGAGAATGACGATCGAATTCGACTGATTCAACAAGAAAATTCTGGTGTTTCTGCTTCTCGAAACTTAGCAATTCAACATTCGTCAGGTGAATACATTGCGCCGATCGATGCGGATGACATTTGGTATTCTGAACGGTTAGAAAAGCACGTTCGTTGTTTAGAAGCTGCGGATTCATCGATCGGTTTAGTCTACTCTTGGTCGATGTATTTGAATGACGTAGGTGACATCAAAGGTTACTCTCCGTTTGGCAAATTGGGTGCAGTTGAAGGAAACGTTTTAGCAGTTCTTGTGTTTTACAACTTCTTAGATAATGCAAGTACGACAATGTTTCGCCGCAGTTGTATTGATACTGTCGGCAACTACAATACTGAGCTTAAAACCTGTGAAGATTGGGATTTGTATCTACGAATTTCTGAACATTATCGTTTTGCGATCGTGCCTGAATATCTCATCGGTTATCGACAGTACAGCGGCAGCATGTCCACGAAATGTACAACGATGGCGCATTTCTACGAGCTAATTATGTCGCGCATCTATCAGCGTCACCCAGAGTTACCGAGTTCTGTTCGTCGATGGGCGAATACTGCTTTTTACAATAATCTACTCAGCAAAAGCTATCTTGCAGGCGATTATGCGTTGATGTTTCGCTGGATTTTTCGCAGTTTGAAAGGCGATTTTGCTCTTTTACTTCGTCCCGGAGTTTATAAAGTAACCCTAGTTGCGATCGTCAAAACCCTCGCTCAACCGCTCCTTGCACTTCCAAAACAGCAGAAACTAGAGCGATCTCACACTCTCGAAACCATCACCGAGAAACAGCCTTCTAATCCTCCAATCCCCAACTTCTGGAAACCATACGATCGTGTCATCCTACGCCGCTGGCAACAGATGGTGAAAACTACTCAAACTTAAAAACGGAGAGGGGGAGATTCGAACTCCCGTTGAGTTTCCCCAAAACGCATTTCGAGTGCGCCGCATTCAACCGCTCTGCCACCTCTCCAGGTGATACGCTCAACCAATATACTACAGGAACGAAGCCTCTGACTCATCATCTTCCAAAGTTGTTTTAAACCCCTGATTTTTCGACCATTGCAGCGCTCCATTCACTTCGGTTTGATAAATCTGAACGAGTCCTAGTTGCAACTGACGCAGCGTTTCCGGGTGAATGGTTTTCGAGTATGCGATCGCAATTTTCGGCTGCATTTGCGTCATGAGTTTCGGCTGCAATCTCCGCCCCGACCACCAGAGAATCTCATTTCCACTCAAACCACTACCTAACGCTTGTCTCTGGCTGACATTCGGTAAATCTTTCAGCCACAACCATCGTTGCTGGCCGATTCCAAGCTGTAGGATAGTTGGTTCGATGTTGAGCGGCTGAATTTCGATCGCGCCTGTTTTAATCGCTTGTCTCGCTGTGATTGGTAAATGCTTTCCTTTTTGTGCCGTGAGTTGCTCGATCGCTTCAAGTGAGACGGCTGACTGCTTTTTGCCAGACAAGTCATACAGCGATCGAATCGGCAATTCTTCTAGTAATGTACTCCAGCCATCTGATGGAGAAACTGCAACAGCCCAATCAATCCGATTTACGCCTTCTTTCTGCAAAAACGGCAAGATCGTGAACCGAACCGCATTCGCATCTCCGCTATTAATTAATCCGACTCGTCCGTGATCCTGAATTACCATCACCGGATCTTGACCGACAGAGAATGCGGTGATTTGCAGTAAGTTCGATCGCATATACCACGCCGGAATAAATACCAAACTGATTCCAACTAAGAGAAATGCCCACCATTGCCGCTGGTAGCGAGGCAGAATCCAAGGCGCGCAGATTAATCCATACAAAGTAAGCATCAATATCAGTGAAATTGTTCCAACTGCGATCGAGTTTCCCGGCAGTTGACAGAAGAACTTGACTCCTTTAATTAAGTAATCGGTTGGATAGTACAGAAACGGTGTGGTGAGATTTGCGATCGCTGGTGAAATCAAATTCAATCCCGCGTTAATAATTCCACCAATGCTAATCCAAGAAATAAATATCGTTGCTGCTACATTTGCTGGAATGCAATATGGGGAAACCATTCCGAATGCAAAAAGTTGTAGGGGTAATGTCCAGATTAATGCAGCGATTGGAACTGCGATCGCGGGAACGAAAATGGTCGGCAGCCAATCTAACCGCTTTGAAATTGCCGGAACTGTGATTAGCAATCCCAACGTTGCTAAAAAGCTAAATTGAAATCCTAGATTCCAAATCCACAACGGATTTACGATTAGCAAAATGACTGCAACGATCAATAACGACTGTAATGGTTTAACTCGTCTCTCAAACAGAACTCCAAACAGAACTGCAAATCCCATCAGCACCGCTCGAAATACCGCAGGCTGCATTCCAGTCAGCCCCATAAAAATGATTAGTCCTGCCGCTCCGGTTCCAAACTGTACTGACTTGGGAAGCCGTCGCGTTAATGCTAGTAATACTCCTAAAATTAGCGTTACTTGGAATCCCGATGCAGCCAGCGCATGAGATAGCCCGATCTTACTGAACGCATTCTTAATGTCAAAAGGAATATCAACCACTCGACCGCCGATCACCATTGCACTGATCAGCGCTCCTTCTGCATCTCCAAATTGTTTGGCTTGCGATCGCACAATCTGTTTCTGAATCATCCACCATCCCCAATTCGGTTTCTGATTCGTATCGAGTAACCGAATCGCTGTTCCGCTTAACCCCGCAAAACTGCCTTCTTGCGCCAAATATTTCTGAAAATCAAACCCGCCCGGATTCATCTTCGGCTTGGGTTTGTAGAGATTGCCTTGAATTGAGATCGCTTGCCTCGGATACAAGTCCTCTCCATCCACTTTCGCCAAAGTTACATAAAGCTTTCCGTCTGCCTTCTGCTCTCCAAATCCCGTCACATTCAACCAAATCTGTAGCTTTCCGCTGCGAGTCAGCTTCGGCAGTTCTTCGACTGTTCCTGATACGGTCACTTCTTGCTTCTCTTTCGGCACAAATCGGCTAATGTCGATCGCGCTCGGCTGCGGTGTCCGAATCTGTAAATAAAGTCCCGCCGCAAGTCCGATCACGCCTGCAATGATCCAAATCCGTGAAATCGTTCGTCTCGGCTTCAATCTTGGAAGCACGATCGCACAAATCACACCGCAGAGGAATACGATCGCACTTCCAAACGGAGCCGCTGTCATAAGCAATCCCACAATGTAAGCCAAACACCAAACGACCACACTGGCAGAACTCATGCTTTACTCTCAGCGATTCAAAACTGACTTAGAGTGCCCAGAGATTTCTCTAAACCACAAAAAAAGGAGTCAGCGATCGCTAACTCCTTTTCAACTTTTGCAAATGTTTTTAGATCGACAAGCCGAGCTTGATTCCAAATACAGCATGAAGTATTAGAATTCCAGCGATCGCAGTTCCCAAGTAAGCGTGAAACAATCTCAAACCAGGCTTGTTGCCCCCAAAACCCGAAAACGAAATGGCTCCATTCAAGTAAAGCAATCCCAACACGACCATGCCGGTGAGAAAATGCGGACTCTCTAAAATCGGCTTCTTCTGCATCACCAATGACAAAACGCCTCCAGTTGCCCCCAGCGTCATGAATAGCACCACCAAAGGCATCAACTTTCGATGATCCGCTCGATTTTTTGCCGCAGCTTCTTTATCGTCCGCCAATCGCCCTTTCCAACCTGCCCAAGCCGCATATCCGCCCATTACAAAGACCACAATCCCCATCATTGCGGGATGTCCCCAATGTACGATCGGTTCCGGCACATTCAGAGAGCGGAAAGATTGCGCGATCGGCTCCAGCGTTTCACTTAAGTTCATGCCTGTGTTCTCCCTCTAGCTTCACTGTCAAGAAATATTAAGAATATCTTACGGGAAGCAGAGGTCTACCGCTCAGAATTCAAATCGTTCTTTGACAAAAATGGCGATCGCTTTTTGATATTGAGCGATCGCTATTTTCAGCCTTCATTTCCGTCAAGCGCTTTGCTCAATCTCATCAGAAGACTTTGCTGCTTTAGTCGCTTTAATTCGCGCTGTGCTGCTTTTACGAATGCGATCGCTTTTCCGCATTCCGCCCGCCATCTCATACTGGCGGCTATCTTTTCCATACTTGAACGCCACCCCGATCAACATGCGATCGGTCAAGTCCGCCAAGCTCTTTTCTAGTTCGTCGATCTCCCTTTTAGAAGAATCGATCTCTGCCAAAGCGCGATTGTAGTCTTCAATGCGATCGCGCAATCGACCCATTTGCACACTCATCTGCACTAAGCTTCGAGAATCGCCGAAATCCATCATCGGATCGACTGCTTTGAGTCCAGAGATCCGGAGTTCAGCTTTTTCCAAAATTCTTGACGTTCTTTTTTGACGGGGCATATATGCACCTCTGTATAAACTACTCCTGTTAGCTTGGCTTACCGCTGTCTCGTTTCAGTTCAGCAAAAGGCGCAAAGAATGATATTTTTTCGATGAAAATTTCTAGCGAAGCTGAGTAATCACGCTTATGTAATTGCTGTTGATTCAGCGTAATTACGAGCCATTTGCACAAAAATGATTTGCTAAGTTGAAAAAATCGCGACGTTTCTAACGACAAGCGCGATTTCTCTAAGTAGAATTTCGATTTTTAGCTAAAAATCGCGACGTTTCTAACGACAAGCACGACGTTTCTAACGACAAGCGCGATATTTGTTATGTCGATCGTGATTTTAGTTGAAACGGGAACGCGATCAACAACTTAATCCGATCTCTGTATGCTTCACTGCTCTGGGCAAACTAGCTGTAACACTGAATTAATCACCTCAAGTTCACACAAGAAAAACGATGAGCAAACATGAGACTCCAATGACTCGCTGGTATTGGCGGTAGAGCAGCTTGAAGCCTATCTTCTTCACTTTCGCAGATTTATTCAGAAGAACGATCTCGTCAGCATATACAAGATTGACAACTATATTCGGCAAGTCTGCGGAAAACAATCCGATGTATTTTTATTCAGTGGGATCAACTCTACACAGTTTTTGAAGAACTCTTAAACTCGAAAGCTTTGACTGGTCAGATTATTGAACAAATTCCAGATCTGCCAGCCTTGTCTCTGCTAGACCTACTCAGAGCAAGAACGTTTGGTGATTTATCACATCTTGATCCAGGTAAACAAGCAACTCATCTGAAACTGTCAAAGACGAATGCACTGAATGGTTTGTATGGATTCGAGTATTACTCTTTTCTGTTTGAGGTGGGAGAAATAATCGTTGAAATAGCTGATTTATGCACCAATCTTATTCATCCGCAATCTTCTTCAACCAAGCATCCTGAGTAGTTAAAAGAGCGATCGCCATTCCTTTCGATGTGCGACCGCTCTTTTTAATATGTCTAACCTGCCTTAACCTCTTCCCCCTTCAACAACGGAAACCCCAACTCCTCACGCTGTTTCAAATAAAGCTGCGCCACCTGCCGCGCCAAATTCCGCACCCGCCCAATATACCGCGCCCGTTCCGTCACCGAAATCACCCCACGCGCATCCAACAAATTAAACGTGTGCGAACACTTCAGCACCTGATCATAAGCAGGCAACACCAACCCCCTCTGCATCAGTTGTTCCGCCTCCTGCTCAAACAACTTAAACAGCGTAAACAGCAGCTCCGGATTCGATGCCTCAAAATTATACGTCGAACTCTCGATCTCCCCTTGCAGATGCACATCACCATAAGTGATCGCATCATTCCACCGAATATCAAAAATCGAGTTCACCCCTTGCAGGTACATCGTCAACCGTTCCAGCCCGTAAGTAATCTCAATAGAAACCGGACGACAATCAATCCCCCCACACTGCTGAAAATAAGTAAACTGCGTCACCTCCATCCCATCCAACCAAACCTCCCAACCCACGCCCCACGCCCCAACCGCCGCATCCTCCCAGTTATCCTCCACAAACCGAATATCATGATCCTCCGGCTGAATCCCCAACGCCTTCAGCGACTCCAAATAAACCTCCTGAATATTGTCAGGCGACGGCTTAATCAAAACCTGATACTGATAATAATGCTGCACCCGATTCGGATTCTCCCCATACCGCCCATCCCCCGGACGGCGGCAAGGCTCCACATAAGCAACCGCCCAAGGCTCAGGACCGATCGCCCTCAAAAACGTATGCGGACTCTTCGTCCCCGCCCCCTTCTCCGTATCGTAAGGCTGCACCACCAAGCAACCCCGCTCCGCCCAAAACCCATTCAGCGTCGAAATCACAGACTGAAAATTCACGTTCCCTAATCCCCGTCAACGAAATCCACCTGCCTATTGTCGCTTAAAGGCAGTCACCGAGGACGTTTGGGAGCACATTAAAAGAAACTTTGAAAATGGTGTTGACACCCTCCTGTCCCTCACGCTATATTGGTTAAGCGGTGAGGGAAGCCAAGCGAGAGCGAAGCACTTCACCAGTGCCTGAACCTTATACAACAGAATAGTTTAGAAGCCAGAGAAAGGAAAGCC